>JBLNAI010000018.1:0-39123 GCA_050259275.1 Acidobacteriota bacterium | reverse complement strand
GGTGCAGGAGCGGGGGCTGGTGCGGGGGCGGGAGCCGGTGCAGGAGCAGGAGCCGGTGCAGGGGCAGGAGCTTGTGTCGTTGTGGACCCCAGTGCGCCACCCAGTGCCAAAAGGCCTTGAGCTTGGGCGTTGTTGCCGGCGGTATTCACGCCGGTATTACCACCAGCGTCTCCGCCGCCACCACAAGCGACCAGGGTTGCCGAGCACGCGGTGATGATGGCGGCTCGCGAAGGGGACAGAAGCTTAGAAATCGACATATATATTCAACTCGCTTGGGTGACTCACTACGGCTCCAGTCAGAGCCCTTTACTCAGGGGCTTGACACTTGTGGAGGCGTCTTGGGATCGTATTTTGTAGAAGTATGGCCAGTGATACCCGGTAATCCGTCACGAACCGTTGTAAGGGTTCGTAAGGTTTTGTTTTACAAACCAGACCTCAATTTGTTTCATTTTGTAATTGCGGGCGAAATGATTTTGGAAATACCAAAACTGACCCGAATTAATGGGCCGTTTATATCTTTCAAGCGGCTGATACAGATCTGGATTGTGATGATTTGGTGAAAAGGGCAGGCCTTTCAGTCCTTTTCCTGATTCGAGTTTGTTTCATGTCTCGAATCGACTCACCACCGGTTCCGGCGCTGAACTTCCATCCCATGGATGGGCGTCTGGCGCGACAGTATAAGGGGGCGGCGGCAGATAGAATTCCCCCTCTTGGATGAGTTGCATGAAACGGGGGGCTTGTGCTGAAGATTGCCATCATTGGCTGCGGCAAGATTGCCGATGGTCACGTCGAACAGATACGGGCCATTGGCCGTGGCGAAGTCGTTGCCGTGTGCGACCGTGAGCCATTGATGGTGGAACAACTGGCAGTGCGCATGGGCATCCCTGGCCGGTTTACTGATGCAGACGAAATGCTGCGGGTGTGCCGACCAGATGTGGTCCATATCGCCACGCCGCCGGAATCCCACGTGATGCTGGCTTGCCTGGCACTGAAGGCCGGTTGCCACGTGTTCGTGGAAAAACCTTTTGCCCTCACTGCACCCGATGCTCAGATCATTCTCGATGCAGCCAAGGCGGCCGGTAAAAAGGTCAGCGTCAATTACCTGTACAACTTCGAGCCGCCGGGACTGGAGCTAGAGGGCCTGCTGGCCAAGCGCGCGCTGGGCGATGTGGTCCATCTGGACACGCTGTACGGTTACAACTTGAACGGCGATTACGGCTTGGCTGTCATGTCGGACCCCAACCACTGGGTACATCGCTTGCCGGGCAAACTTTTTCACAATGTGCTGGATCACGTGCTGGCCAAGGTGGTGGCGCACATCGGCGACGACACCGAAGTGAAGGTGTTGGCGTTTCGGCGTCGCCCGGCCTCCGGTAACCCCACGCTGGATGCCTTGTCAGACGAGTTGCGTTTCATTTTGCGCAGTGGCGGGACCACCGTCACTGGGCTGATCAGCGCGCACGGCCGCCCCGTTGCGCATGCCTTGCGCGTGGTGGGCACCAAGGACACTGTCGAGCTGGATTACACGGCCCGGACGTTGATCAAGTCGGTGAACTGGTCGCAGCCCAGTTCTTTGGGACGCCTCTTCCCCGCTTTTGTGCAAGCCAAGGCGTTCTGGCGCAATGCCTGGCGCAATGTGGGACTGTTTCGGCGCCACGAATATCACTATTTCCAGTGCATGCGGGTTTTGCTGACCCGGTTCTACGATGCGATTGAGCATCAAGGCAGTGATCCGATTCCGCCCGATCACATTCTGCGGGTGTGTCGCGTGATTGATCAGTTGGTGGTGGGCATGGAGGCTCAAGCATGAAGGTGCTCGTAACCGGTGCAGGGGGCTTCCTGGGACGCCGCATTGTGGACAGTCTGTTGCGGCAGGGTGTGACGCATGTGCGTGTGCATGTGCGGCAAGCGCCGCCTGCAGGCATGATCGAAGGCCTTCAGGCGCAGTATCCCCAAGCGACCATCGAAGTGGCCCAGGCCAACTTGCTGTCCCGAGGCGCTTTGGAGCCTTTGGTGCAGGGCGTGGATTGCATCGTCCATGCGGCGGCTGGCATGAAGGGCGCGGCCGCCGACATGTTTGCCAACACGGTGCTGACATCCCGCAACTTGCTGGAAGCGGCGGTGGCCCAGAAGGTGCGCCGCATTGTGTTGATCAGCTCGTTCTCGGTCTACGAGGCCGCATCCCTGAAGAAGAACCAGGTCTTATCTGAGGCCACGCCCATTGAAAAGGTCGGGGTCGATCGGGGTGCGTATGGCTATGCCAAGACGCGACAGGAACACATGTTCAATGAGTTCCAGCGGGAGCACGGCTTTGAGTCGGTGATCTTGCGGCCCGGCGTGATTTATGGTCCGGGTGGCGGAGCCTTGTCGTCACGGGTGGGCATTCGGGCTCTCGGTTTTTTCTTTGCGCTGGGCGGTGATGCCTTGCTGCCTCTGACTTATGTCGATAACTGTGCCGATGCAGTCGCCAAAGCCGCGCTGAGCGCGCCGGCAGGCAGCGCCTTCAGCGTGGTGGATGACGATCTGCCAACCTGCCGCGCCTATCTGAAGCGCTATTGCAGGGATGTCGAACCGATGCGATGCATACCGGTGCCGTTCTGGGCCTTTCGCCTGGGCGCCAAGGTTCTGGTGTGGTATCACAAGCGGTCAAAGGGGCAACTGCCTGCGGTGTTCACGCCCTATGTGGTGGACTCGATGTACCGGCCTTTGCGCTACAGCAATGCTGCACTGAAGGCCATTGGCTGGACTCAACGCGTCAGCACGCCAGAAGCGATTCAGCGTTCATTCCAGTTCTGGCGGGATCAACGCAAAGCGTGAGATGAGCGCCTGTGCCGCGGCTGATGCCGCGGCTCGACTACCGGCGACTGAGCGCTCTGGCATAACACCGGTCGTAAGCTTCTCGCAGCGCCAGATCGGAGGCGTGTTCTCGCACCCATTTGGCGGCCTGATGTCCCATCTCTTGCCGCTTCAGTGGGGCATCCAGCAACTGGCTCAGCGCGGCCTGAAGTGCGGCGTTGTCATCCGGTGGGATCAGCAGACCGGTGAGTGCGTCCTGCACGATTTCCGGATTGCCACCTACGCGAGTGGCCACAACAGCCAGGCCGGTGGCGCAGGCTTCCAGCAACGCAATGGAGACGCCTTCGGTTTGTGAGGGCAAGGCGAAGATGTCGAAGGCGGGCAGCAGCTGCGAGACATTGCTGCGCTGTCCGGCCATCAGCACATGGCCCTCCAGGCCCAGTTGCTTGACCTGATCCGTCAGGGCCTGACGGCGTTCACCATCGCCCACGATGACAAGCTTGAGGTCAGGATGCCCAGCCAGCAGGGCGGGCATCACATCGATCATACGCTGGTGGTTCTTGAGCGGCACCAGGCGGCCGACGCAGCCGATGACGAGGTCCTGTTCCGTCAGCCCCAGGTCGGAGCGTGCTGCCGTTCGGCGTTCCGCTGAAGCCATGAAGCGATCGACCGGGATACCGTTGAGTACGGCATGGGCGCGTTCGGGGCGGACCAATCCGAGGCTGAGATAGCGGTCGTATACCTGTTTGCCGACCATCGCGACTTCTGCCGTGCGGGTCAGCGACCATTTGAACAGCCAGCGCAGTTTTCGATTGCTCAGGCGCATGCCCATGTCGTGGCAGGTGCACACCTGAACGGGGCGGTGACGCAGACCCAGCGTGGCGAAAGCCGCGTGATAGTTGGGTACGAAGTTGTGGGCATGCACGACGTCGATGTGCTGACTGCGGATCCAGCTGCGTAGCGCGCCCAGGACTTGTCGGTCCAGCGATGTCTTTTTGTGCCCTTCAATGACCTCGATGCCGGCCGCCTGCAGTTCAGCCTTCAGACCGGTGGTGCTGTTGATGCTGAAAACGCTGACCCGATGGCCCGCGGCCTTTTGCGCTTTGGCCAGATCGGTGGTGACGCGCTCCAGCCCGCCGACCTCCAGCGAGTCGACGACGTGGACGATGTTCAAGTGTGCGCGAGCGGCTGGCAGATGGCTGTGCGGATGATGGGCAGGCATGGTCTCGACCGCTTTGCTCAGGCAGGGACCTGCCCGATGACTTGCTGGCAGACCTGCAAGGTCTCGCGCGCTACATCGTCCCAGGTGCGTTGCATGGCCCGCGCAATGGCTTCGCGGTCCCAATCACGGGCCAGGGCCGATTCCAAGGCTGTCTGAAGCACATCGGCTTGTTTGGGTGGGATCAGGATGCCGTTGTGTTCGTTGAGGATTTCGCGTGTGCCGCCGACGTCGGTCGCAACGACCGGGCGACCGCAGGCCAGGCCTTCGACGACCACATTGGGATAGCCCTCAGACCAACTCGGCAGCGTCAGCACGTCGCTGGCACAGATCCACTCCGCAACTTGCTCCGGGGGCTGACCGCCTGGGATGCGGACGCGATTTTGCAGTCCTGCGCTCTGGACCAGGGCCGTCAGTTCGTCTTTCATGACGCCGTCGCCAATCAGCGCCAGGCTGGCTTGGGGATTGCGCTGTGACATGGCCTGGAAGGCGGTGATCAACTCCCGCATGCCCTTGGCTTCGACAAAGCGACCCACGTAGATGATCATTTGCTCATCGGCGGCAATGCCCAGCTTGTGCCGCATGGCGGCTTGGTCGCGTGGATGGAAGACGCTGGTGTTGAAACCGTTGACGATGGTATGGACCTTTTCTGGCTTGGCGCCGAAGTCCCGGATGGCGGTCTGGCGCATCGCCTCACTGACGGTCAGAAGCGCGTTGACACCCTCGATCGTCTGACGTGTCATCCGGTCGCTGATGCCCGAGCGCACATGGATGTCAGATCCCAGGGCGCCCACCACACAAGGTACGCCCAGCTTGCGAGCGGTGCGCAAGGCGGCGTAGCCATCCGGGTAGACCCAATAGGCCAGAACCAGATCGGGCTTGAAGGCTTTGACACGAGGAGTGAGCAGGGCGCTGCTCACGTGGCCATTGATGGCCCTTGATATGACCGGGAAGACGGGATAGGTGAAGGTCTCGACATCGATGCCGTCGATGCGGTAGTCGGGGCCGACCTGGCCGTCCAGAAAGCTGCGAGGGGCGACAAAGGGCAGCTTGGGATAACGCGACTGCTGAAAGAACACCTTGACCGTGGCCAGCTTGGACAGGGATCGCGCGGTTTCGTGGATGTAGCGCCCCCGAGTCTGATCGTGAGGGACGGGCAGCATGGGGGTCACGAGCGCGATACGGGTCATGGGCGATGTGGTCAATTCGTTGAGCGGTGACATTGTGCGGGCGTTTTGTCGCGTCAAAATGTCGAGATATCGTTTGATTTGAGAGATGGAGCCCTGTGATGACGACTTCTTTTGCCACTTGCGACTTTTGCGACGCACACAAAAACGACACCGACGGCGTCTTCCGCGTCTTGCCTCCGGTTTTTCGGGATTTTGGCAAAAAGCTGAAGTTCTCTGGCCAGGTCAGCACCGTGAAGTGCTTTGAGGACAACACTCTGGTCAAGGCCGCGGTGGACTCCGCGGGCAATGGTCGCGTGCTGGTGGTGGACGGTGGTGCTTCGCTGCGTCGGGCGTTGGTGGGCGGCAACCTGGGCAAAGCGGCGGCCAAGAACGGCTGGGCCGGCGTCATCGTGGACGGCTGTGTGCGTGATGTGGCCGAGCTGGCCGAATGCGATGTCGGGATCCGGGCGCTGGCGTCGGTGCCTCTGCCAACCGAAAAGCGCAACGAAGGTCAAAAGGACATCGCCGTGCAGATCCAGGGTGTCTGGGTGCGGCCCGGCGACTATCTGTATGCCGATGAAGACGGCATCGTGGTGTCCGCCACGCCGTTGATCTGATCAATGGTCGATGGTCTGATCAGATCGTCTCGTCTGCCACCTGGGTTTGCAGTTTGATTGCCTGGCTGCCCAGGGCCCAGGCGATGGCCAGCCACAGGGCGCTGATCGGCACGGCCAGCCAGATCATGGCTTGCGATTGAACGCCCAGGCTGCGCAGACCACTGAGCAGCCACACCGAACTGGTGTCACCGGTGCGGTGCACCAGCGTGTCGATCACGTTCTTGGCGCGGTACTTTTGCTCTGGGGGCAGCACGTTGAACAAAGTTTCGCGCGAGGGCTTGCTGATGGCGTATTCACCCGCTCGGCGAACCACACCCAGTACCAACAGCACGACGACCGTTGGCATCAGAGCCAGGGCGGTGTAGCCCACCACCGAGGCCACCGGCATGGTGATCAGCAACGCTCGCGTGCCCAGCAGCCGGATTAAGGGTGCAAAGGCGCCTACTTGAATCAACAAGGTCAGCACATTGACCAGCAAGTCAACCCCAGCCAGCAGTTGCGTGCGCTCCGTGCTGTTGTGAAAGGCTTGGGGCACCAGTTCGGTTTGCTGGAAGTACAACAGGGAAGAGAGCAGGGCGTAGGCAAACAAGAAGCCGCAAATGCCCAGCAAGTAGGGCGAGCGGATGACGTCGATCACGCCGCTGAACAGACTGCCTTGGAAGGCAGCTTCTGAGTTGGCTGGGCCATTGGCTGCATCGACTTTCAGATCGTAACGAGGATGGGCCGCATGCCAGCGGCGCAATTGCCAAATGGCGCCCACACAAGCCAGCAGCAAAGCCCCTGACACCAGCACCAGTCCTTTGGGACCCAAAGGTTTGACCAACACGGCGGTGATCACGGGGCCGCACAAGGCGCCCGCTGTGCCGCCCGCGGCGATGAAGCCATACAGGCGTTTGGCTTGCTCGGTGGTGAAGATGTCGGCCATCAAGCTCCAGAATACGGAGATGGCAAACAGATTGAACACGCTGACCCACACGAAGAAAGCCCGCGCGACCGTGGGCGACTGGTGACCTTCAAACAGCAGCACGCCGTGAAAGGCCAGTAGGTTCGACGCAAAGAAGGCGTACAGCCAGGGCAGCAGTTGGCGGCGCTCAAAGCGGCGAGTCAGCCAACCGAACACAGGCACCAGCACGATCATGCTGACGAAGACGGACGAGAACAGCTCTTTGAGCACGTCCGGGCCGAGCTGGATGCCCATTTCATCCCGCAGCGGGCGCAGCACGTAATAGGCGGCGAGCAGGGCGAAGAAGTAGGTGAAGGACCAGGCCGCGGCGGGCCACTCGTCGCCTTGGGCGCGACTGATGCGCTGGCCCAGTTGTGTCATCGCCGGGCTCAGCATGGCTCTTAACGCACCACTTCGAGCACGCGATCCAGTCCGCCTTCGTTGATGGCGATCATGGCTTGCTCGCGCACCTTGGGCTTGGCGTGATAAGCCACGCTCAGGCCTGACACGCCCATCATTAAGAGGTCGTTGGCGCCGTCGCCCACGGCAATGGACTGCCTGGGATCGCAGCCAATGCGGGCGCACAGAGCCAGCAGGTGCTGTTTCTTGGCTTCGCCGTCCACGATGTCGCCCAGGACCCGACCGGTCAGCAATCCGCCTTCGATCTCCAGCGTGTTGGAGTGGGCTTCGTGCATGCCCAAGCGCGCTTTGACGCGGTCGGCAAAGAAGGTGAAGCCACCCGACACCAGCAAGGTTTGCAGGCCTGCGGCCTTGGCGGCGTTGATCAATTCAGGGGCGCCGGGGTTGATCTTCAGGCGCTGGTCGTAGACCTCTTGCAGCGACTCGGCCGGGACGCCCTTGAGCAAGGCCACCCGGCGACGCAAGCTGTCCTTGAAGTCGGTGATCTCGCCGCGCATGGCCGCTTCGGTGATGGCGGCCACTTCGGCCTTTTTGCCCACGGCATCGGCGATTTCATCAATGCACTCGATGCTGATCAGGGTGGAGTCCATGTCGAACGCGATGGCCTTGAACCCGCTGAGTGTCAACGGAGGGGCAAAGTGCTGGATGACCAGGCCGGGGGCAAATTCTTGTGCAGACATGGCAAGGGATGGCTGGGAGGAGCGCGTGAATACGAGGCATGAGCGGGAGGGGTGATTATCGTCGCTCTGCTGGCATCCGTCATTCGACATCTCTTACGGCGCCAGCGGCACTTTGCGGGGCGCCGAACCAGCCAGACCGTGCCCGCTTTGTGGCCTAATCGGCGCTGGAACCCTTTGACTGACATGCTGAGAATCACCGAACTGCGCCTGCCACTGAACCATGCCGAGAACGCCTTGCGCCCGGCTGTGGTGGCTCGCTTGGGGCTACAGGATGCCCAACTCAAACAATTCACGGTCTTCAAGCGCAGCTATGACGCGCGCAAGAAGTCGGCCATTGTCCTGATCTACACAATTGACTGCGAGCTCGAATCCGAGGCCCTGGAGGCTTCTTTGCTCAAGCGTTTTGCCGCCGATCAGCATGTGAAGCCGACGCCGGACACCTCTTATCACTTTGTGGGACATGCGCCAGCGGATTTCCAGACGCCTGAGCGGCTGCGCCCCTTGGTGATCGGTTTTGGCCCCTGCGGCATTTTTGCGGCCTTGATCTTGGCCCAGATGGGCTTGCGCCCCATCGTGCTCGAGCGCGGCAAGGAAGTGCGCCAACGCACCAAGGACACCTGGGGCCTGTGGCGTCAGGGCGTGCTCAACCCCGAGTCGAACGTGCAGTTTGGTGAAGGCGGGGCGGGCACCTTCTCGGACGGCAAGCTGTGGAGCCAGATCAGTGACCCACGCCACCTGACACGCAAGGTGTTGACCGAGTTTGTCAAAGCCGGTGCCCCCGAAGAGATCCTCTATGTGGCCAAGCCCCACATCGGCACCTTCCGCCTGGTCAGCATGGTCGAGAAAATGCGGGCCGAGATCGAAGAGTTGGGTGGCGAAATCCGGTTTGAGCACCACGTCATCGACGTGTTGGTCGAGGGCAAGGGCGACGCCCGCCAGATTCGCGGCGTGACCTTGCAAAACGGCGAGCAAATCCGGGCCGACCATGTTGTGCTGGCCTTGGGGCACAGCGCGCGTGATACGTTCAAGATGCTGCACGAGCGCGGCGTCTACATGGAAGCCAAGCCTTTCTCGATTGGCTACCGCATCGAGCATCCGCAAGGTGTCATCGACCGCGCCCGTTTCGGTCCCAATGCGGGTAACGAGATATTGGGCGCGGCGGACTACAAGTTGGTCCACCATGCCAGCAATGGCCGGGCGGTGTACAGCTTCTGCATGTGCCCAGGCGGCACGGTGGTGGCGGCGACATCGGAGCCCGAGCGCGTGGTCACCAACGGCATGAGCCAGTACTCGCGCAATGAGCGCAACGCCAATGCGGGCATCGTGGTCGGGATCTCGCCTCAGGACTACCGTCAAGATGGCAAGACCGATGGCCCGGTCAATCCGCTCGATGGCATGGCCTTCCAGCGTTTCTGGGAATCTCGCGCCTATGTGCTGGGCGGTGGCGGCTACCAGGCGCCTGGGCAGTTGGTGGGCGATTTCATCAAAGGCCAGCGCAGCAAGGTGCTGGGCAATGTGCTGCCGTCTTACAAGCCCGGTGTGCATTTGACGGATCTGGCACAGCCAGGTAACGGCAGCTTGCCCGATTACGCCCTGGCTGCCATTCGTGAGGCCTTGCCTGCGTTTGAAAAGCAGATCAAGGGCTTCTCCATGCCCGATGCGGTGTTGACTGGGGTGGAGACACGCACCTCATCGCCGCTGCGCATCACCCGGGGTCGGGACTACCAGAGCCTCAACGTCAAAGGCCTGTATCCGGCTGGGGAGGGCGCGGGCTATGCCGGCGGCATCATGTCTGCTGGAGTGGACGGGATCGAAGTGGCCGAGGCGGTCGGAGCCAGCATCCTGGGGGTGACGGCGCCCTCCACCCCACGCTGAATCGCCGGTGAGGTTGAGATGGCTCGCTCACCCATCCACGCCAACAAACAGGCCTTTGCGCAATATGTGGTCGGTCAGATGGCGGGGTTTGCCACTGTGCAAGCCAAGGCCATGTTCGGCGGCTTTGGCATCTACCTCGATGGCCTGATGTTCGCCCTGATTGTGGATGACCAGCTCTACTTCAAGGCAGACGATCAGTCGATTGCGTTGTTCACCAACCGGGGGCTGGAGCCTTTTCGGTACGAGACCAAAAAGGGCACCAAGTCTTCCTTGAGTTACTACCTGGCGCCGCCCGAGGTCTATGACGAGGCCGATGAAATGGCCAAGTGGGCGCGATTGGGCTATGACTGTGCGGTGCGTCAACAGGCCAAGCCTGCGAGCAGACGCAAGTCCGGCAAGGTGACTCACGCGGATGCCGATTCTTCGGCTGCGCCTGCGGGTAACGCAGCGATCACCTCTGTGGATGCCTTGCCCAACCTCGGGCCCAAGAGCCAGGAGATGCTGGCCAAGGCCGGGATCACCGATGTGGAAGCCTTGCGCCAGTTGGGCGCGGTCATGGCCTACGTCAAAACCAAGGCCATCTGGCCTCAAGCCAGTTTGAACTTGCTTTGGGCTTTGGAGGGCGCGCTGTCAGGTCGGCCCTGGCAGCAGGTGGCCGAAACAGATCGGGCCAGTCTGCTGATGGCGCTGGAAGATGTGCAGCGCGAGTTCAAGTCGGGCACGGTCAAGAAATAGGCCAGCGAAACCACTGGCACTGGGCAGTCATGGCCTCTCACTGTTTGATGGACTGGCCCAAGGTGCGCAGCAGGTCGCGCACATATTGAGCGCGGTCTTTGGGGTCTTTCAACTCCTTTTCGATGCGCAGCTTGTCGTTGCCCGCCAGCTTGATGTGCTTGTTCTTTTGCACCAGCTCGATGATGCGCATGGGCTCGACCGGCGGGTTGGGGCGGAAGGTCACGTTGATCACACCGGGCGCTGCATCAATCTTGACCACGCCATAAGGCTTGGCCATCACGCGGAGCTTGTGGGTGTCAAACAAAGCCTGCGCTTGGGGCGGCAGCTTGCCAAACCGGTCCACGATTTCTTCCAGCATGGTCTCGATCTTGTCCAATGAGTCGGTGGTAGCTAGGCGCTTGTACAGGCTCAAACGCACATGAACGTCACCGCAATAGGCATCTGGCAGCAGGGCGGGGGAATGCAGGTTGATGTCGGTGTTGCTGCCAAACATGCCCAGGGGTGACAGCAGGTCAGGCTCTTTGCCCGCCTTGAGCGAGCGCACGGCTTCGCCCAGCATCTCGTTGTAGAGTTGGAAGCCCACCTCCATCATGTTGCCGCTCTGGTTGTCGCCCAGCACTTCGCCTGCGCCACGAATCTCCAGGTCGTGCATGGCCAAATAGAAGCCCGATCCCAGCTCTTCCATGTTCTGGATGGCTTCCAATCGTTGTGAGGCTTGCTTGGTCAAGCCTTCCACATCGGGCACCAACAGGTAGGCATAGGCTTGGTGGTGAGAGCGACCGACCCGGCCGCGCAGTTGGTGCAACTGCGCCAGGCCGAACTTGTCCGCCCGGCTGATGATGATGGTGTTGGCCGATGGCACGTCAATACCCGTCTCGATGATGGTCGAGCACAGCAGGATGTTGTAGCGCTGGGCCACAAAATCACGCATCACATGTTCCAGCTCACGCTCGGGCATCTGGCCGTGGGCAATCGCAATGCGGGCTTCGGGAAGCAGCTCGACCAGCTTGTCGCGTCGGTTCTCGATGGTCTCGACGTCGTTGTGCAAGAAATAGATCTGGCCGCCACGCTTAAGCTCGCGCAGCGCCGCTTCGCGAATCGTGTTGCTGCTCTCTGATCGCACAAAGGTTTTGATGGCCAGACGCCGTTGTGGCGCGGTGGCGATCACGCTCAAATCGCGCAGGCCTTCCATGGCCATGCCCAGGGTACGGGGGATGGGGGTGGCGGTCAGTGTCAGCACATCGATGTCGGCGCGCATGGCCTTGATCGCTTCTTTGTGCCGCACGCCAAAGCGGTGTTCTTCGTCGATGATGAGCAGGCCGAGGCGCTTGAAATGCACCGTGTCACTCAGCAATTTGTGCGTGCCGATGACGATGTCGATGGTGCCGTCTTCCAGGCCTTGCATGGCCGCTTTGATCTCTTTGGCAGAGCGGAAGCGCGACATCTCGGCCACCTTCACGGGCCACTGCGCAAAGCGGTCTGAGATGTTTTGGTAATGCTGCTCGGCCAACAAGGTGGTGGGAGCCAGCAGGGCCACTTGCTTGCCGCTGGTCACGGCCACGAAGGCCGCACGCAAGGCCACCTCGGTCTTGCCGAAGCCCACGTCGCCGCAGACCAGTCGGTCCATAGGGCGGGGGCTGATCATGTCCTGGATGACCGCATGAATGGCGGCCAACTGGTCGGCGGTTTCTTCAAAGCCAAAGCTGGCGGCAAAGGCTTCGTAGTCTTGTGCCGAGAAGCGGAAGGCGTAGCCTTCACGGGCCGCGCGGCGGGCGTACAGGTTCAGCAGCTCGGCAGCGGTGTCGCGCACTTGCTCGGCGGCTTTGCGCTTGGCCTTGTCCCATTGGGGCGAGCCCAGCTTGTGCAGCGGGGCTTCTTCTGCGCTGACGCCGGTGTAGCGGCTGATCAGATGCAGTTGCGACACGGGCACATACAGCGTGGCCTTGTCGGCGTATTCCAGATGCAGGAACTCGGACGGGCCATCACCCAGGTCCAGATTGATCAGACCTTGATAGCGCCCGATGCCGTGGTTGCTGTGGACGACAGGATCGCCCACATTCAACTCCGACAGGTCCTTGATCAGCGAGTCGACATCGGTCGCCTGATCGGCCTTGCGACGGCGTCGGGCCGTGGGTGCCGCGTCAAACAGCTCGGTTTCGGTGATGAATTGCAAGCCGCCTTCATCGGATCCCGGCTCCAGCCAGATGAAGCCGCCAGCCAACGGTGCGACAACGATGGCGCGTTGGTGATCGCTGTCGGCAAAGGCTTGCAGCGAATCCATGCTGGGCAGCTCGATGCGGTGGTCGCGCAGCAACTCCAGCAGGCTTTCGCGCCGTCCGGCGCTTTCCGCCACGATCAGGGTGCGGTTGGGCGAGCGGCTGAGGTATTGCTCCAGCTTGCGCAGAGGGTCTTGACCACCGCGCTCGACACTCAAATCGGGCAGAGGGCGGGCCCAGTCCAGCGGCTCGTTGCCACGCAAGGCCAGTTGCGCGTGGGCGTTGGCCAGCGCGAAGAAGTCTTCGGTTTTGAGGAAGAGCTCTTCAGGCGGCAAGATGGGCCGCTCAGGGTCATGCTGCAAGAAGCGATGACGCTCGCGGGTCTCGACCCAGAAGCGGCGCAAGGCTTCGTCGATGTCGCCGTGCAGCACGATCTGGGCGTCCGCACCCAGGTGCTGGAAGATCGTGGCCGTCTCGTCAAAGAACAGGGGCAGGTAGTACTCGATGCCTGCCGTGGCCACGCCGGTGCCGATGTCTTTGTAGACGCGTGATTTGGTCGGGTCGCCCTCGATCTTTTCGCGCCAGCGGTTGCGGAAGGCGCCGCGCGCGGCTTCGTCCATCGGGAACTCGCGACCGGGCAGCAAACGCACCTCGGGCACAGGGTACAGGCTGCGCTGGGTGTCGGGGTCAAAGGTGCGGATGGAATCAACCTCGTCTCCGAACAAGTCGACCCGATACGGCACGGGCGAGCCCATGGGGTACAGGTCGATCAAGCCACCCCGGACGGCGTATTCGCCGGGCGACACGACTTGGCTGACGTGGTTGTAGCCGGCCAAGGTCAGCTGCGACTTCAGCGCCGCTTCATCGAGCTTCTGCTTTTGCTTGAAGTGAAAGGTGTAGGCAGCCAGGAAGGAGGGTGGCGCCAGACGCGTCAACGCCGTGGTGGCGGGCAGCAAGACCAGGTCCACCCCGGTATCGGCCTTCACGCCTTGCTGCACGCGCCACAAGGTGGCCAAGCGCTCCGAGATCAAATCCTGGTGCGGCGAGAAGGTGTCGTAGGGCAGCGTTTCCCAGTCCGGGAAGACGGCGCAGCGCAGCGACGGGTCAAAGAACGCGATCTCATCCAGCAGACGTGGCGCATCCGCCGGGTCTGCCACCACCACGGCGGTCAACTTGCCGCCATGCTTTTGGGCGGCGGCAAAGCGGCTGATCAGCAAGGCATCGGCCGAGCCAATGGGGCGGGGCAGCGCAAAACGCTTGCCGGTGGTCAAACTGGGGAGAGAGAGCTTTGGGAGCATGGCCGCGCAGAAATGACAAAGCGCCCGCAAACCGCCAAAGTGGAGGTGGGTGCAGGCGTGAACAAGATGGTCTGTGATTGTAGGTGCGCGACAATATCCTCATGTCGATGTCCATTGCTACTCACGAGTTTCTGCCGCGTTGTTTTGCTCTGGTCCCTTGCGCCGGGGTGGGCGAGCGGGCGGGGGTGGGCGGCCCCAAGCAGTACCATCCCGTGGCTGGCAAGCCGGTGGTTGCGCACACCTTGGCGGCCTTACGGGCTGTTGAACGGCTGGAGGCCACTTTGGTGGTCTTGTCCCCTGAAGATCAACAGTTCGAGCGCCATGTGCCGCACTGGCACGGCGATGACGCCTGGGTGGCGCGCGTAGGTGGCGCATCCCGTGCGCACAGCGTGGCCAATGGGCTGGATGAATTGCTGGCGCGCGGTGCCCAGCCTCATGATTGGGTGCTGGTGCACGACGCGGCACGTTGTCTGATTCAGCCCCAGTGGGTCGACCGACTGATCGATGCCTGCATGCAGGACGAAGTGGGTGGCATCCTGGCATTGCCGTTGGCCGACACCCTCAAGACTTCCGTCACGGACGGTGCAGGGCGAATCCGTGCCAGCGAAACCATTGACCGCTCAGCCAAGTGGGCCGCCCAGACACCACAGATGTTCCGCATCGGTTTGCTGCGGCCCGCCTTGATGCTGGGCTTGAGTCACCCTGACCTGGCGGCAGCCATCACCGACGAGGCCAGCGCAGTAGAGGGTCTGGGACACCAACCCTTGCTGGTCAACGGCGACTACGAAAACTTCAAGGTCACTTGGCCGGGCGACTTTGCTTTGGCCGAGCGCCTGCTGCGGACTTGATTGCCGCCATCACCACGGGCTTGGCCCAGTCGGGCGTCTGCGCCAACTGATCCGGCGTATGGGGCGCCAGCACCTGATGCGTGGTACCGTTCTTGGCGGGCGTATTCAGCTTTTGCCAATGCAAGAGCAAGAGTGGCTTGGGCGCTTGCCCCTTGTGCGGAATGGCCTGATGGCTGTTGTCATATACGCGTAGCTCGGTCAGATGCGGCAACAGCTCAATGAGTTGCAAGCGGCTTTGGTCAAAACGCCTGCGCACATCGGCCTCCGGGATGTCGTGTCCGCCTTGTTTGACGCGCGCCTTGATGCGCGCCAGGTGCATTTCGGGGCTGGCCAGGCCCACGTACCAGATTCGGACTTCAAACCCCTGGGCCGCTGCTTCTTTGAGCAGCTTGGCAAAGCTGCGCCCGCCCAAGGTGGTCTCGAAGTTGTAGTCCAGCCCGTGTGCAATGGCTTGCTGCAACAGCCGCTTGCCTTCATGCCAGGCCGCGCTATTGGCTTGCGTGGCGCTTAGATGCGGTTGATCGGCGCGGATGCGTGCGGCAGCCTCGTCGGGGTTGAAATATTGCCCGCCACGCGCGCGAATGGTCGCCCCGCCGATGCTGCTTTTGCCGGCGCCATTCGTGCCGGCCAGCACCAACAGGCGGGGTGCTGCCTTGACCGTGTCATCCACTGTTTGGACATGGGCCACGTTCTTGTCTCTCTGCTTTGATGTGTTCTGAAAAGACTCAAGCGCACCGAAGTGCGCTTGTCTTGTCGGAGTATGAAAACTCCAGAGCAGTCAGTGTCGCTTCAGCGATGCACCGCTGCCACTGCGGCTTGCCCCAATTCCTCTGGCGAGGCATTGAAGGCATCCATCATGGCATCGCGTGACTTGGGTGTTTGCATGCTGGCCAGCAAGTCATCAAATTCATGACTCAAACGGGTCAATGGGTGCGACTGGGCGCTCACCAGCGCTTCATAAGCATCCAGCGACAGCACCACGGCGGTGGCGCGATCGCGTTTGGTGATGGCCACCATGCCCTGACTGAACGCCGTGTCCAGAACCCGACCAAAACTGTTTTTAGCCTCTGTGGCAGAGAACTCGGGCACCGCCACTTCATCACCTCTGAAATGGCGCAGATTCAAGGCAGTCATGAGACACCTCCAGCAAACGATATGGCTATTTTAGCTGAATTGGCTATTTTGTCCACTTTGGCTGTTTGGCGCCTCGTGATGGTCCGCACAGACTTGCCTGTTTACCAGGATACTTCCTGTTCAGGGGTGGCCTTGATGCGGTGCAGGGACAAGTCCGCACCGTCGTACTCTTCTTCATGCGTCAGGCGCAGGCCAGCCACCTTATTGAGCACGCCATACACCAAGCCACCGGTCAACAAGGCTAAGCTGACCACGCAGAGCGTACCGACGACCTGGGTAGCCAGATTGACGCCGCCAATGCCACCCAAGCTGGTCTGGCCAAAAATGCCGGCCGCGATGCCGCCCCAGGCGCCGCACATGCCGTGCAGAGGCCAGACACCCAGCACGTCGTCGATCTTCCATTTGTTCTGGACCAGGGTGAACATCACCACGAACAAGGCGCCGGCTATGGCACCGACCACCAGCGCGCCAGCGGGGTGCATGATGTCCGAGCCCGCGCACACGGCAACCAGGCCGGCCAAGGGACCGTTGTAGGCAAAGCCCGGGTCGTTCATGCCCATCAGCACGGCCACAAGGGTGCCGCCGACCAGGGCCATCAGCGAATTCACGGCAACCAGGCCCGAGATCTTGTCGATGGTCTGCGCGCTCATCACGTTGAAGCCGAACCAGCCCACGGCCAGGATCCACGAGCCCAAAGCCAGGAAGGGGATGCTGGATGGGGGGTGAGCCGACATGGCGCCATCCTTGCGATAGCGGTTGCGGCGGGCGCCCAGAATCAGCACCGCAGGCAAAGCAATCCAGCCGCCAAAGGCGTGGACCACCACCGAGCCAGCGAAGTCGTGCATCTGGCCGCCGGTCAGGTGCTGCAGCCCATCTTCAAAACCAAACTTGTTGTTCCAGACCGCACCTTCGCACAGTGGGTAGAACACACCCACGATCACCGCCGTGGCAATCAACTGTGGGCCAAACTTGGCGCGCTCAGCGATGCCGCCCGAGATGATGGCGGGAATGGCCGCAGCAAAGGTCAGCAAGAAAAAGAATTTGACCAAGGCATAACCATTGTTCTGCGCCAGCGTGCCGGCGCCACTGAAAAAGTCGACGCCGTAGGCCACGGTGTAGCCCACAAAGAAATAGACGATGGTCGACACGCAGAAGTCGACCAGGATTTTCACCAGCGCATTGACTTGGTTCTTGCCACGGACGGTGCCCAGTTCCAGAAACGCAAAGCCCGCGTGCATGGCCAGCACCATGACTGCGCCCAGCAAGATGAACAGCGTATCAGCGCCTTGTTTGAGTTGATCCATTTGATTGTGCTGTCGGATAAATGAAAAACAGTCGCACCAAATGAGGGCAATGTGACTCGCCCACGGGTTTGGTGCGTTGAGTGCACCAACCGCAAGCAATAAATGGGCCAATTTGGTGATCGGCTGCCGGATCCAACATGGGCGCCATGCTTTTTATCAGACGAAACAGGCTGTGCGTCCAATGTGGTGCGCATCGCCCCGGCTCTCTGATGGGATGCCTTATTTTGGTGCGCGCACGCCGGCGTGTTTCGCCGGGATAATCTCTCCCGTGACAAACGCAGACAAGATCACTATGCAGATTCGAGTTGGAGAAGGCTGGGACACGCACGCGCTGGTGGCGGGGCGCCCTCTGATTCTGGGCGGGGTCCAGATCCCGCATACCCATGGGCTTCTCGGCCACTCCGACGCAGATGCGTTGTTGCATGCGATCACCGACGCCGTATTGGGCGCGGCCGGCTTGGGTGACATCGGCCGGCATTTCCCTGACACCGATGTGCAGTTCAAGGGAGCGGACTCGGTGGTGCTGCTTCGCGAGGCGGTCTCGCGGGTGCATCAGGCCGGCTGGGCCCTGAACAACGTCGACTGCACGATCGTGGCGCAGGCGCCAAAGATGGCGCCGCACATTCCGCACATGCGCATCAAGATTGCCGAGGCGGTTGGTCTGGCGCCCGATGCCGTCAACGTCAAAGCTAAGACAGCTGAGAAGATGGGGCCGGTGGGCGAGGGCCAGGCCATAGAGGCCCGCGCCGTCTGCCTGCTGATTCGCTCTGCTTGATCAGGGCGCCCGCTTCAGTTTGATGTGGGCAATCAAGCCGCCATCCGGCGCATTGGCCAGCTCCAGCCCTCCACCCATCCGCTGCAGCGCCTTGTCCACAATGGCCAGGCCCAAGCCGGCTCCCGTGGCAGCCGTGCGGGCGGCGTCGCCCCGAAAGAACGGGGTCGTCAGTTGGTGCAGCTTCTCCGGCGCCACGCCAGGGCCGTGATCCCGAACAGACAAGATCACCCACGAGCCTGAACGCGTGTAGCTCACTTCCACATTGGTCACGCCGGTGTAGGTATTGCGGCCATAGCGGCGGGCGTTTTCAAATAAGTTGGTCAACACGCGGCCCAACTCGGTTTCGTCAGCCATGACTTTGGTGTCGATGGGCAATTTGGCCGAGATGCGAATGCGCTTGGTGTCGCGGAATTGGCTGATGGCCTTGTCCACCACCGTCGACACATGCACCGGCACCAACTGCACATCGCCGGGGCGAGCGTAGTCCATGAACTTGTCGATGATGGCGTCGAGTTGGTCGATGTCAGCCGCGATGTTGCGCTTGGCCTCTTCGTCTTCCACGCTCATCTCGGCTTCCAGCCGCACACGGGCCAGCGGCGTGCGCAGGTCGTGTGAGATCCCAGCCAGCATCACCGCCCGGTCTTCTTCGACCTTGGCCAGTTCGCGCGCCATGCGGTTGAAGCCCTGATTCACCTCGCGGATCTCACGAGTGATCATCGTTTCGTCCAGTATGGAGTCGTACTCGCCTTCGCGAATGCGGCTGGCCGCGAACGACAGCTCTTTCAGCGGCTGGTTGATCAGGCGCGCAATCGCGGCCGATCCCAAAATCGTGGCCACAAAGGCGATGCCCACCCAGATGAACCACGTTCGGCCTGTCATGGGCTCGACCCGGCTGCTGTCAGCTTGCAGCCAGTAGTTGTCCTTCTCAATCTGAAAGCCCACCCACAGCCCTTGGGTGCCGTTCACATTGCTGGCGACCACCGTCGTGGGGCCCAGCCGAGATCGCAATTCGCGCCCAATGGCCCGCGTGAATCGACTGACTTCGAAAGGCTCGAAGCGGTCATTGGGTTCATGCGGTTTGAGCGTGATCGACTCCTGGTCAAACAAGGTTTTGACCAGTGTGACCCGATTGATGCTGTCTGCGTAGCGCAGTGCTGCGCGAGATAGGTTCACCAAGCTGGCAATCTGCTGGGCGGCTTGAACCGCGCGCGGTTCAAACTCCAGAGCACGGAAGGTCTGCACCCAGGCAAAGATCCCAGCCGTCAACAGCAGCGCCAACAAAATGAACGTCCGCCAAAACAGACTGAGGGCGAAACGTTTTCTAGGCATGCGTCACCAAATCAAGCGCCGCCATCCGGCACGAACACATAGCCTACGCCCCAGACGGTCTGGATATAACGCGGTTGTGCGGGGTCTGGCTCGATCATTTTGCGCAATCGGGAGATCTGAACGTCCAGGCTGCGGTCAAACGGTTCGAACTCGCGGCCACGGGCCAGTTGGGCCAGCTTGTCGCGCGACAAGGGCTGACGTGGGTGGCGCACCAGAGCCTTGAGCATCGAGAACTCGCCCGTGGTCAGCGCAATGGGCTCGCCTTCCTTGCTCAAACGGCGCAGCGCCAGATCGAACTCGAACGGGCCGAACTGCACAGTCTGGGCTTCCTTTGCCGGGGCCCCAGGGGCTTCTTGGGCGGGGCGACGGCGCAGCACGGCATGGATGCGGGCCAGCAATTCACGCGGGTTGAAGGGCTTGGGCAGATAGTCATCGGCGCCCACCTCCAGACCCACGATGCGGTCCACGTCCTCCACCTTGGCGGTCAGCATGATGATGGGGGTGACGTCATTGGCAGCGCGCAGACGGCGGCAGATCGACAGGCCATCCTCACCGGGCAACATCAGATCCAGCACAATCAGATCGACCGTTTCACGGGTCAGCAGGCGGTTGAGCGCCTTGGCGTCTTCCGCCAGCAGCACTTCGAATCCCTCCTGGCTCAGATAACGGCGCAGCAGGTCTCGGATGCGGGCATCGTCGTCGACCACCAGAACGCGGTCGGGACGCTGCGGTGCGGGCGTCGAAGTCATGATTCGGTCCTCGTTATTTGTAACAGAGCCAGATTGTGCGCAGTTTGAGCGACCCAAAACCATGCCATTGACCAGCTGTTACAAATATTGCGGGATCAAGACGCACTCGTCAAGACGGGGCGTTTTATGCGCCATGATGGATCCCAATGGAGTGTCGCTGCAGTCGGCGAGGTCCTGCTTGCCTGCGTTATCCCTCCATCCCCACCTCACATGCCGAAGGAGCCATCAATGAAAGCACCGTCCACCCTGTGCATGGACGCCATCCAACGCCCCCGCACTGCGGCGCTCGCTCTGTTGATGATGAGTGCCGCGGTGGCGGGTGCCAGCGCCCAGGCGGCCCCGCGAGATGCCGGCCGCGACAATGCCATCAGCTTCACGGCTTCGGCCTCTGAAGAGCTGATTCAGGACCAGATGACGGTCACGCTGCAGGTTCTCAAAGAAGGCGCAGCGGCGGCGGACGTTCAGTCCTCGCTCAAGGCGGCTCTGGATGCGGCCTTGGCTGAGGCCCGCAAAGCCGTGTTGCCCAACGGCGCGCTGGACGTCAAGACCGGTGGCTTCTCGGTATCGCCGCGCTACGGCAACACGGGCAAGATCAATGGCTGGCAAGGCAGTGCGCAGTTGATCGTCGAAGGAACAGATGCCCCGCGCATCAGCCAGTTGGTGGGCCGACTGAACCAGCTCAATGTGATGGGCGTCAGCTATGGGCTGTCGCGGGCACAGCGTGAGGCCCATGAATCGAGCTTGACCTCACAAGCCATTGCACGCTTTCGCACTCGCGCGCAGCAAATGGCTCGGGATTTTGGCTTCAAGTCCTACAGTCTCGGTGAGATTTCTGTCTCCTCGACTGATCCTGGCTTTGAGGGGCGCCCTGTGATGTACGCCATGCGAGCCAAATCCGCCGAGGTCGCAGACGCGCCCCTGCCCGTTGAGCCCGGTAAAGGCATGCTGTCCGTGACGGTGTCGGGTCAGGTGATTCTGGCGCCGTGAAGCGCACGCTCAAGACCCGAGGGCGCCGGGTGCTGTGGTGACGAAACCGGTGCCGTTTTCTGCACGGTCTCGCCACTTGCCACCTAATAGGACCTGGTGTGGGCGGAATTGCGTTTTGTAGGCCATTTTCTGGCTCTGCGAGATCCAGTAGCCCAAATAGACATAAGGCAGGTTGAGTGTGCGGGCCTGCTCGATCTGCCACAACACCCCGTAGGTCCCATAGCTGGTGTGCGCCTGTGGTTCATAAAAGGTGTAGACCGCCGACAGGCCGTCATTGAGGATGTCGAGAATCGACACCATCTTCAGCGCCCCCTGTTGCTGCCCGGGGCCCGCCGGTTCGCGAAACTCGACCAGCCGAGAATTCACCCGACTTTGCAGCAGGAACTGGGTGTACTGGTCCACCGAGTCATGGTCCATCCCGCCGCCTTGATGACGCCCGTTCTGGTAGCGCAGGTACAACTGGTAGTGCTCTGAACTGAAGCAAAGCCGCAGGACGCGCGTTTCCAGATTCTGATGGGCTCGCCAAGCGCGTCGCTGGCTGCGATCAGGTTCAAAGCGATCGGCGCAGACGCGCAGCGGGACGCAAGCCTGGCATCCATCGCAATAGGGCCTGTAGGTGAACATGCCGCTGCGCCGAAAGCCATTGGCGACCAGACCCGAGTAGACATCGGCATTGATCAATTGACTGGGCGTGGCCACCTGCGACCTTGCAACCCTGTCTTCCAGATAGCTGCAAGGGTAGGGGGCTGTTGCGTAAAACTGCAACGAAGCCAGTGGAAGATCTTTGAGGTGAGTCACTCGTCCAGCAGATGGCGCCAAAGAGAAACATCATAGGACCAATTTGAAGGCGGTTCGAGATCGACCACCCCCCTCAAATGCTCTTCGAATTTATCTCGGGGCCACGGACGGGCGCCCATGGATGCCAGATGGCTGGTTTCCTGCTGGCAATCGATCACGTCGATGTGGTTGGCGCGGCAAAAGCAGACCAGCGCAGCCAGGGCAATCTTGGAGGCATCGGTTTGCCATGCAAACATCGATTCACCAAAAAACATCCGGCCCAGGCTGACGCCGTACAGACCGCCCACCAGTTCATCGTCAATCCAGGTTTCAAAAGAATGGACGGCACCTCGCTCGTGCCACTGCCGATACGCCTGCTGAATGTCTCTGACGATCCAGGTGCCGGCTTGGCCCCGACGTGCGGTTTGCGCGCAGGCCTGAATCACCGAATCAAAAGCGTGGTCAATGCGGATCTCGCAGCGGTCGGATAACTGAAACCGGCGAAGCGTCTTTTTGAAGGAGCGGGAAACCTTGAACTCGGCGGTTGGCAAAACCATCCGAGGGTCGGTGGACCACCATAAGACGGGCTGACCGGGGCTGAACCACGGAAAGATCCCAGCGCGGTATGCGCTTTGCAGCCGAGCCAGGGTCAGTTCAGAACTCGCCGCGAGCAGGCCTGGCGCGTCCGAGTCGGCGCCAAGCGCCTGCTGAGTAGGAGGGAAGGGAGCGCCGGGTTCCAACCAGGGGATCATATTGCGTTGATCCAAAAAAAAGCCCGATGGCGAGCCACCGGGCTTAAAGGTACCTTAGAAAGGTTCAAGGGTACCGAGGAGACAACCTTTCAGGGAGTGCCGCTTGTTCAAGGCGGCATCTCTCAGATACGGTTTGCAGGTCAAAAGTTCATCATCCTCAATTCAAAACCTTGCAAAGTTTTGTAAGCAAGCGAACAGGTTTGACCTTCTCCGCCCCAATTAGGCAGCCTTGCGAGGAGCCTTGGTCGTGGCGGCTTGAGTTGCCTTCACTGCGGTGTTGGTGATGGCTTGGAAGTTGGCTTCAGCGACGTCAGCAGCTTGCTTGGCAGCCTTTTGAACAGTGTCAAAGGCGTTGTTGGCAGCAGCAACGGCCGACTTCACCAGAACGACGGCGTTCTCGGTGCCAGCAGGAGCGTTCTTCACAGCGTTGTCCACGACGGACACGAACTTGCGTTGAGCTTCGGCGATTTGCGACTCAGCCAACTTGCTCACTTCAGAGCCGGTGCTCGAAGCGATGTCATACAGATGACGGCCATAAGCGGCAGCCTTTTCAGCCGAAGGCTGCATCAGGCTGGTTTGCAGAGCCAACAGCTCTTGGGCGTCCTTGACAGCCATCACAGCCTTGGTGTGCTCAGCAACTTCATCCAGCGTGGTCTTGGCGACTTGCAGGTTCAGTTCCAGAACCTTTTCCACGCCTTCAAACGCCTTCTGGCCCAGGTCAAACAGGGTTGCGACGTTGGCTTTGTGGGTGGCCAGCAGTTGTTCAGCGGTCAGCATGTCAGATCTCCGTTGGATGATGATTGGGTTGTGTTGCACTGCAACATAGGGCGTAGTTTAGCGCGGCTGAAAATTTATGCAAGAGGGTTTTGTGCAGTGCAGCAAAATCGTTGTGTCAGTGTCAAAAACCGCGCGATGACCTGTCGCCGGAATGTGGGGTGACCCGCCATTGCGCGCATCGCCTACACTTGCGCGTCCAGAATCCTCATTCCTTGTGATCACATCATCATGAGCCTGCTGCAAGTCAAGCCCGGCGCCAAGGCGCCCGACGCATTCAACGTCATCATTGAAATTCCCGCCAACGCCGATCCGATCAAGTACGAGGTCGATCATGAAACGGGCGCCGTGTTCGTGGATCGTTTCATGGGAACGGCCATGCACTATCCCTGCAACTACGGTTATGTGCCGCAGACGATCGCGGCCGACGGTGATCCCGTGGACGTGCTGGTCGTGACGCCGTTTCCTTTGATCCCCGGTGTGGTGATCCCTTGCCGCCCCTTGGGCATTCTGAAGATGGAAGATGAGGCAGGCGGCGACTCCAAGCTGGTCGCGGTTCCCACCGAGAAGATCTGTGCCATGTACAAGCGCATTCAGAAGCTCGAAGACCTGCCTGAATTGCTGATCCAGCAAATCAAGCACTTCTTTGAGCACTACAAGGACCTCGAGCCCGGCAAGTGGGTGAAGGTTGTGGGCTGGGAAGGCATTGAGGCCGCGAAAGCCGAAGTGACCACCGGTCTGGCTGCCTACGCCAAAGACCACGCCTGATCCGTCGAAGATCTGACGCAAGAGCCGCCCGGAGCGATCGGGGCGGCTTTTTTGTTTGTTGTGCTTGACGTGCCCCGCGTTTGAAGGGGCAAGTCTTATATAAGACACAAGTCTTTGGCATTTTGGTAGAAACACGGTAGACTTGCGGGTTTTCTAGTATCCCCCCACCAACCCCCCTCGGAGATCGTCATGACGAAACTCACCCGTGAACAGCAAATCGCTGCCCTGGAAAAAGACTGGGCCGAAAACCCCCGCTGGAAGCTTGTTAAGCGCGGTTACTCCGCTGCTGACGTCGTGCGTCTGCGCGGCAGCCTGCAGCCTGACTACACGCTGGCCAAGAACGGCGCTGAAAAGCTGTGGGAAAAGGTCAACGGCGGTGCCAAGAAGGGCTACGTGAACGCTTTCGGCGCGATCACTGCTGGTCAAGCCATGCAACAAGCCAAGGCTGGTCTGGAAGCCGTGTACCTGTCGGGCTGGCAAGTTGCTGCTGACGGCAACACGTCGGAAACCATGTACCCCGACCAGTCGCTGTACGCCTACGACTCCGTCCCCACGATGGTTCGTCGCATCAACAACACGTTCAAGCGTGCTGACGAAATCCAATGGTCGCGTGGCATCAACCCCGGCGACGAAGGCTTTGTCGACTACTTCCTGCCTATCGTGGCTGACGCTGAAGCCGGTTTCGGTGGTGTTCTGAACGCCTTCGAACTGATGAAGAACATGATCGCTGCAGGTGCTGCTGGCGTTCACTTCGAAGACCAATTGGCTGCCGTGAAGAAGTGCGGTCACATGGGCGGCAAGGTGCTGGTTCCTACACGTGAAGCCATCGAGAAGCTGATCGCTGCTCGTTTCGCCGCTGACGTGATGGGCGTGCCCACCATCGTTCTGGCTCGTACCGATGCTGAAGCAGCCAACCTGCTGACCAGCGACTACGACGAAAACGACAAGCCTTTCCTGACTGGCGAACGCACTCAAGAAGGCTTCTACCGCGTCAAGAACGGCCTGGAGCAATCCATCAGCCGTGGCGTGGCTTACGCTCCTTACGCTGACCTGGTGTGGTGTGAAACTGGCGTGCCTGACATCGGCTTCGCTCGTGAATTCGCTCAAGCCGTTCACGCTGCTTGCCCTGGCAAGCTGCTGTCGTACAACTGCTCGCCTTCTTTCAACTGGAAGAAGAACCTGAACGACTCGCAAATCGCTTCGTTCCAGGAAGAGTTGTCGGCTCTGGGTTACAAGTACCAGTTCATCACCTTGGCTGGTATCCACATCAACTGGTTCAACACCTTCCAGTTCGCCCACGCTTACGCTCGCGGCGAAGGCATGAAGCACTACACCAACATGGTGCAAGAGCCCGAATTCGCGGCTCGCGAAAAGGGTTACACCTTCGTGTCGCACCAACAAGAAGTGGGCGCTGGCTACTTCGACGACGTGACCACCGTGATCCAAGGTGGTTCGTCTTCCGTGAAGGCCCTGACCGGTTCGACCGAAGAAGAACAATTCCACTGATCTGTGCCTGAGGCCGGCGTCAAGCTGGCTTCAAGCCAGTGATGGAATTCAAAAACCCGATGCCGAAAGGCGTCGGGTTTTTTCATTGTGCGACTACAATGTGGAGATTGGCACCTGCAGAGTATGGGTGTCCAGTGCAACCGGTAAGAAGCGTAGAAAGGCACATTCGGTTATGACACCGCGAACTTCGACCCCCACTTTTACCTCGACCGAGGTCTAGTCGGCTGGCCGCTGCTTTCGCATTTCTTACCCACACCAGAAAGCGCGGCGACCACCGCGCTTTTTTGTTGTCTGAATGCTCGGCGTCGATGCAGGCGCCCCAAATAACAGGTTGAACCATGATTTCGATTCAATTGCCGGATGGCTCCAAACGTGAATTCCCGGGTCCTGTGACCATTGCAGAAGTCGCCGCCTCCATTGGTGCGGGGTTGGCCAAGGCCGCCTTGGCCGGGCGTGTGGGGCAGGGCGACGCCGCTCGCTTGGTCGACACCAGCTACCGCATCGAGGCCGATACGCAATTGGCCATCATCACCGAGAAAGATGCGGATGGGCTGGATGTCATTCGCCACTCCACTGCCCACTTGCTGGCTTATGCGGTGAAGGAGCTGTTTCCGGAAGCCCAGGTCACGATCGGGCCCACGATCGAAGATGGCTTCTATTACGACTTTGCCTATAAGCGCCCGTTCACGCCCGATGACCTGGTTGCCATCGAAAAGAAGATGACCGAATTGGCGAAGAAGGACGAGAAGGTTGAGCGCAAGGTGTTGCCGCGCGACGAGGCGGTGTCCTACTTCAAGAGCTTGGGTGAGCACTACAAGGCCGAGATCATTGAGAGCATTCCGGCCGATCAAGACGTGTCGCTGTACAGCGAAGGTGCCTTCACCGATTTGTGTCGCGGCCCGCACGTGCCCAGCACGGGCAAGCTCAAGCACTTCAAGTTGATGAAGGTGGCGGGCGCGTACTGGCGCGGCGACCATCGCAATGAGCAGTTGCAGCGTGTCTATGGCACGGCCTGGACGACCAAGGACGACCTGCAGTTGTATTTGACTCGTCTTGAAGAGGCGGAAAAGCGTGACCACCGCAAGCTGGGCCGCGAGCTGGATCTGTTCCACATTGACGATCACGCCCCGGGCGTGGTCTTCTGGCACCCCAAGGGCTGGACGGTGTGGCAGGCGGTCGAGCAATACATGCGCCAGATCTACCGCGACAACGGGTACCAAGAAGTCAAAGGCCCGCAGATCATCGACAAGACGCTGTGGGAAAAGACCGGTCACTGGGACAAGTACCGCGACAACATGTTCACCACCGAGTCGGAAAAGCGCGATTACGCGCTCAAGCCGATGAACTGCCCGGGCCACATCCTGATCTTCAACCAGGGCATCAAGAGCTACCGTGATCTGCCGATCCGCTTTGGTGAGTTTGGTCAATGCCACCGCAATGAACCCTCGGGCGGCCTGCACGGCATCATGCGTGTGCGCGGCTTCACGCAGGATGACGGCCACGTCTTCTGTACCGAAGACCAGATCCTGCAGGAGTGCGTGGACTTCACGGCTTTGCTGCAAGCCGTCTACAAGGACTTTGGTTTCACGGACATCATCTACAAGGTGGCCACTCGCCCTGAGCACCGCATCGGTTCGGATGAGGTCTGGGACAAGGCTGAGCAGGCTTTGATGGAAAGCCTGCGCGCGACCGGCAGCGAATTCACCATCGCCCCGGGTGACGGTGCTTTCTATGGCCCCAAGATCGAATACACGCTCAAGGACGCTTTGGGCCGTCATTGGCAGTGCGGCACGATCCAGGTTGACTTCTCGATGCCTCAGCGCCTGGGGGCCGAGTACGTGACTGAATCGAGCGAGCGCAAGCATCCTGTGATGCTGCACCGTGCGATTCTGGGTAGCCTGGAGCGTTTCATCGGGATTTTGATCGAGCAGCATGCCGGATCGCTGCCTGTTTGGCTGTCGCCAGTGCAAGTTGTGGTGCTCAATATCACCGATGCGCAAGCTGATTACGCTCAAGAGATTGCCAAATCACTGCAAAAACAAGGACTTAGGGTCCAATTGGATTTGCGAAACGAGAAAATCACGTATAAAATCCGCGAGCATTCGTTGCAGAAGGTGCCTTACTTCGTCGTTGTCGGTGACAAAGAGAAGGTTGATGGCACCATCGCCGTGCGCGCCCGGGGCAATCAGAACCTCGGCGTGATGTCACTCGATGATTTCTCCCAGAAGATCTCTCAAGACATCGCCAGCAAGGCCTGAGGCGACAGCGTGCGTTTCCGTTTGACGGGGCGCGCGCTGACGTCAGGTTCACTGGGTGCGTGATTTAGGACAACTGGTATGCGGGCAGACGGGCCCGTGGCCTGAAGGAATTCGACATCGCTAACTTTTTTGACCGCCGGACGCCCAATGTCGAGCGTAAGCACCGGCTCAATCGTGAGATCACCGCGCTCGAAGTGCGCCTGAACGGGGTTGATAACGAACCCCTGGGTATCGTCAGCATCCAGGAGGCGTTGCGCCTGTCTGCTGAGCGCGATGTGGATTTGGTTGAAATTGCTGCCCAAGCCGACCCACCTGTGTGTCGCTTGATGGACTACGGCAAGTTCAAATATCAAGAGCAGAAAAAAGCTCATGATGCCAAGCTCAAGCAGAAGGTCATTGAAGTCAAAGAAGTCAAATTCCGTCCCGGAACGGACGAAGGCGACTACCAGATCAAGCTGCGCAATTTGCGACGCTTCCTGGAAGACGGTGACAAGGGCAAGGTGACCCTGCGGTTCCGTGGCCGCGAAATCACTCACCAGGAACTGGGTATGCGGTTGCTGGAGCGCGTTCGCGACGATCTGACAGACGTCTCGGTCGTGGAAAACATGCCGAAGTTGGAAGGGCGCCAGATGATCATGGTGCTGGGCCCGAAGAAGAAGAAATAACCTCGTCGCTTCGGCGGTGTGGTTTGCCAAGGTGGGGGTTTGGTCGCCTTCACCATTGGCTCAAAGTGCCTGTGGGCTATCAAGACACGGAAGTGGTATCCGTGGCGCCTGGCAGGAACAACTTAAAAGGAGCAGAACATGCCCAAAATGAAGACCAAGAGCAGTGCGAAGAAGCGTTTTCGCGTGCGTCCAGGTGGCACCGTCAAGCGCGGTCAAGCCTTCAAGCGTCACATCCTGACCAAGAAGACCACGAAGAACAAGCGTCAGCTCCGCGGCGCTGTGAACGTGCACGAGACCAACATGG
Organism: Acidobacteriota bacterium; assembly: GCA_050259275.1. Lineage (GTDB taxonomy): Bacteria > Pseudomonadota > Gammaproteobacteria > Burkholderiales > Burkholderiaceae_C > Aquabacterium. Next base: position 10,225 of record JBLNAI010000018.1, on the reverse strand, counting down.
GCCACATGGCTCAAATGTTGCCTTTCGCTGGCCTGTAATCGGCTCGCAAAAGAACAGTCTCACATCTGGTTTAGATAGTTAACGCCGAAGGAGTCATCCATGCCTCGCGTCAAACGTGGTGTAACAGCCCGCGCTCGTCATAAGAAAGTTCTCGCCCTGGCCAAGGGTTTCCGTGGTCGCCGTAAGAACGTTTACCGCATCGCCAAACAGGCAGTCATGAAGGCAGGCCAATACGCCTACCGTGACCGCCGCGCCAAGAAGCGTGAATTCCGCCGCCTGTGGATTGCACGTATCAACGCCGGTAGCCGTGCTTTGGGCCTGACCTACAGCAAGTTCATTGCTGGCATCAAGAAGGCTTCGATTGAAATCGACCGTAAGGTGCTGGCCGACATGGCTGTCAACGACCCTGCTGCTTTTGCCAGCATCGTTGAAAAGGCCAAGGCTCAGTTGGCTGCTTGATGAGAGCAGCGTGATGCCGTTTCTGGCTATCGGTCACACACTTCGGTGTCAGCCGGTGGCTCAGTAACCTGAAGGCCAACAATTTTGTTGGCCTTTTTTTTCGACACAAAAAATGAACGACCTCGACGCATTGGTGCAAGCAAGCCAGGAGGCATTTGCCGCTGCTGCTACGCCCGCTGATCTGGAAAATGCCAAGGCCCGCTTTCTGGGTAAATCCGGCAGCCTGACGGAATTGCTCAAAGGCATGGCTGCCCTCTCGCCTGAAGAGAAGAAGACCCGTGGCGCTGCCATCAACCAGGCCAAGCAACAGGTCGAAGCTGCGCTCAACGCACGCCGTCAGGCTTTGGCGGATGCCGAGCTGGCGCAACAGCTGCGTGCGGAGTCCCTGGATGTGACGCTGCCTGGCCGCCGTCGCGGCGAGGGCGGTTTGCATCCCGTGTCCCTGAGCATCGAGCGCATTGAAGGTATTTTTGGCTCGATGGGGTTCGATGTGGCCGATGGCCCGGAGATCGAAGCCGACTGGTTCAATTTCACGGCCCTGAACACGCCTGCTGATCACCCTGCGCGCTCCATGCACGACACCTTCTATGTGGAGGGGGGCAACCTGCTGCGCACACACACCAGCCCGATGCAGGTGCGTTATGCCGTGCAGCACGTCAAGCGTCACGCTGACTTGATCGCCCAGGGCGAGCGCATGCCTGAGATCCGCGTCATCGCGCCGGGCCGCACTTACCGGGTCGACAGCGATGCCACCCATTCGCCGATGTTCCACCAGTGCGAAGGCTTGTGGATTGGGGAGTCGGTCAGCTTCACCGACTTGAAGGCGGTGTTGGGTGATTTCTTCAGCACCTTCTTTGAGACCGACGATCTGGACATCCGTTTCCGTCCGTCCTTCTTCCCGTTCACCGAGCCCTCGGCGGAGGTGGACATCGCCTTCTCGTCCGGCCCCTTGAAGGGTCGCTGGCTGGAAGTGGGGGGGGCCGGGCAGGTGCACCCCAATGTCGTTCGTAATTTTGGCCTGGATCCTGAGCAATACATCGGCTTTGCCTTTGGCCTGGGCCCCGATCGTCTGACCATGCTGCGCTATGGCGTGAACGACTTGCGCTTGTTTTTTGAAGGCGACCTGCGCTTCTTGCAGCAATTCCAGTAACCCAGGCCACGGCCTGAACCGGAGAGCACCATGAACCAACGCATCCAAACTTGGGCAGCCATCGCCAAAGGTCAACCTTTGGTGCCGTACACCTATGAGTCCGGCCCGTTGGGTGTGGACGAGGTGGAGGTGGCCGTCGAGCATTGCGGGCTGTGCCACTCCGATTTGTCGGTCATTGACAGTGAATGGGGGCCCACGGCCTATCCGGTCGTGGCGGGTCACGAAGTGATTGGCCGCGTGGTGGGGTTGGGCGAACGGGCGCAGGGTTTGAAGCTGGGTCAGCGGGTGGGCATTGGCTGGAATGCTTCCAGCTGCATGCATTGCAACCCTTGCCTGGGCGGTGAACCCCAGCTGTGCCGGTCGGCTCAGGCTACGATCATCGGCCATCACGGCGGCTTTGCCGAGCGCGTGCGGGCTCATTGGTTGTGGACTGCGCCCATTCCTGACGGCTTGGATGCGGCCAAGGCTGGGCCTTTGCTGTGCGGTGGCATCACTGTTTTCTCGCCGTTTCTGAATTTCGACATCAAACCGACGCACCGTGTGGGGGTCGTCGGCATTGGTGGTCTGGGGCATCTGGCAATCAAGTTTGCCAAGGCGTGGGGCTGTGAGGTCACAGCCTTCACCTCCAGCGAGGCCAAGCGCGACGAAGCGCTGCAGATGGGCGCGCATCGCGTGGTGTCCAGTGTGGATGCGGCCTCCATGAAGCCCATCTTTGGGCAGTTGGACATGGTGCTGGTCACCGTGAACGTGATGCTCAACTGGCGAGACCTGATGCGGACCTTGCGTCCCAAAGGGCGTCTGCATGTGGTCGGTGTGATCCCGCAGCCGATGGCCATCGAAGCCGGTGTGTTGATTGGTGGGCAGCGCTCGGTGTCAGGCTCACCCACGGGCTCGCGTCAGGACATCGACACCATGCTGGAGTTCGCTGCGCGCCATGGCATTGCGCCTCAGACCGAGCATTTCCCCATGAGCCGCATCAACGATGCGTTGGAACATTTGCGTGCCGGGAAGGCGCGCTACCGGGTGGTGCTGGATGCGGATTTCGCGTCTGGTACGGCCCGTTGACGAACAAGAATCAAGGACCCTTTCATGCAATTTCCTGAATCCTGGCTGCGTAGTTTCTGCAACCCTGATCTCAACACGCAACAACTGGCCGACCTGCTGACCATGGCAGGCCTGGAAGTGGAAGAGTTGGAGAGTGTTGCGCCTCCGTTTACCGGTGTCGTGGTGGGTCATGTGCTGGAAGTGGCCAAGCACCCTGACGCCGATCGCTTGAATGTTTGCAAGGTCGATGCAGGCACCGGGTCCGTCCTGCAGATCGTGTGTGGCGCGCCCAATGTGCGTCCCGGCATCAAGGTGCCATGTGCCACCGTGGGCGCCGAGTTGCCCCCGGGTGCCGATGGCAAGACCTTCAAGATCAAATTGGGTAAGCTGCGTGGCGTGGAAAGCCAGGGCATGTTGTGCTCGGCTCGCGAATTGGGTATCTCGGAAGAGTCCAATGGCTTGCATATCCTGGCGGAAGATGCCCCGATCGGCCAGAACATCCGTGAGCATCTCAAGCTCGATGACACGCTGTTTACCTTGAAGCTCACGCCCAATTTGGCGCACTGCTTGAGCGTGCAAGGCATTGCGCGTGAGGTGTCCGCACTGACGGGCGCCCCCATGACCTCATTGGCGATTGCGCCGGTCAAGCCGTCGATCGATGCCACGGTCCCTGTGACGGTTGAGGCGTCTGATCTGTGTGGCCGTTTTGTCGGTCGCGTCATCCAGGGTGTGAACCCCCAGGCGGCGACGCCCGACTGGATGGTCGAGCGTCTGGCGCGTTGCGGCCAGCGATCGGTGTCTCCGCTGGTGGACATCTCCAACTACGTGATGTTCGAGCTGGGGCAGCCCTCACACGTGTTTGACCTGGACAAGATCCACGGAGGCTTGAATGTGCGCTGGGCCAAGGCAGGCGAGACCCTGAAGCTGCTCAATGGTCAGACGGTGACTCTGGACGAGCAGGTGGGCGTGATTGCCGACCAGAACCAGGTCGAATCCCTGGCTGGCGTGATGGGTGGCGATGCCACAGCTGTCGGCGACGACACCCGCAACGTCTATCTGGAAGCCGCTTTCTGGTGGCCTTCGGCGATCGCGGGGCGTGCTCGCCGCTATAACTTCTCGACCGATGCGTCTCATCGTTTTGAACGGGGCGTGGATCCCGCTCCCACGGCTCAGTATCTCGAACGCATCACGCAGCTCATCTTGGACATTTGTGGCGGGCAGGCCGGTCCGGTCGTGGACCAGATCCTGGCGCAGCCCAAGCGGGATGCCGTGACGCTGCGGCTGTCGCGTGCCCAACGCGTGATCGGCATGCCGGTGACCTTGCCGCAGGTCCAGCAAGTCTTCCAGCGCCTGGACTTGCCCTACAGCACGCAAGCCGTTGGTGAAGACACGCATCTGATCGTTTCGCCGCCAAGCTGGCGCTTCGACATCCAGATCGAAGAGGATCTGATCGAGGAAGTGGTGCGCGTGATCGGTTTCGATCAGTTGCCCAAGCGTGCGCCCAAAGCGCCGGTGGTGTCGCGGGTACGCCCCGAAGCGCAGCGCAGTTCGTATGCGGTGCGTCGCGCGGTGGCTCAGCGCGGTTATCAAGAGACGATCAATTTCAGCTTTGTGGAGGAGCGTTGGGAGGCGAACTTTGCCGGCAATACCCAGCCCATTCGCGTGCTCAACCCGATCGCCAGCCCTTTGAGCGTGATGCGCTCGACCTTGATTGGCAGCTTGGTTGAAGTGTTGCGTACCAATCTGGCACGCAAGGCGGACCGGGTTCGCGTGTTTGAAATCGGTCGTGTGTTCAAGCGAGACGCCACGGTACAGGACGGCGACCAGACCGTGGCGGGTTTCGATCAACCCGTGCGGGTCTCCGGTTTGGCTTACGGCCCGGCTGATGCGCAACAGTGGGGCACCGCTTCCCGCCCAGTCGATTTCTTCGACGTCAAGGGCGACGTGGAGGCCTTGCTGGCGCCCCGTCAGGCTCGTTTTGTGGTGTTCGAGCACCCAGCCTTCCACCCCGGCCGCTGTGCGCAGGTGTGGGTGGACGATGTGGCTGTGGGCGTGGTGGGCGAATTGCACCCCAAGTGGCGCCAGGCGTATGAGCTGCCACAGGCACCGGTCCTGTTCGAGCTGGACGCCTCGGCGTTGGCTTACCGGGCGGTGCCCAGCTTTACCAGCGTCCCCAAGATGCAGTCGGTTTTCCGTGATCTGGCCCTGGTGGTGACCGACGCAACGGCCCACGATGCCGTGATTGCCGCCATCACCCAATCTGAAACGGGCGGCCTCGTGCGTGGCGCACGCTTGTTCGACATCTACAAACCCAAGTCGCCTGTTGCCGGCATGGCCGAGAACGAGCGCAGCCTGGCGGTGCGCATTGAATTGCGCGACGACGAGCAAACGCTCAATGATGAGCGCATTGATCAGTGCATCAAGCAGGTGATTGAAGCCGTTGGCCAGTCCGTCGGCGGCCGTGTTCGCGCGTGATCGCGCAGTGATGAGGAAGTATCCATGACTGAGAGCACGACGCCGGAGCACGGCATTTTCTTGCCGTCGATCGAGACGCCCACGCTGACCAAGGCGGAGTTGTCGGAGATGCTCTTTGAGCGCCTGGGCCTGAACAAGCGCGAGTCCAAAGACATGGTCGAAGCGTTCTTCGAACTGGTCAACGACACCCTCGTGCAGGGGACGGACGTCAAGCTGTCGGGATTCGGTAACTTCCAGATTCGGCGCAAAGCACCTCGCCCAGGTCGCAATCCGCGTACCGGCGAGGCGATTCCGATCAAGGCGCGTCACGTGGTGACCTTCCACGCCAGTCAAAAACTCAAGGGAATGGTGCAGGGGGACATTCCCACTGAGGACGACTTGGAGTAAAGTCTCAGGCCCCGCTGCGATCTCTTTGATTTTCAAGAAGAAATTGAAAATCGAGTTCGGTGTCCTTCTTGGCGTGCCGGGGCGCCACTGGGTCTCACATGGATGATGTTGACAGCGGCTTGCCGCCCATTCCTGCCAAAAGATATTTCACGATCGGCGAGGTCAGCGACCTGTGTCTGGTCAAGCCGTATGTTCTGCGTTATTGGGAGCAGGAGTTCGTTCAGCTCAAGCCCATGAAGCGGCGAGGCAACCGGCGCTATTACCAGCATCACGAAGTGCTGTTGATTCGCCGGATTCGCGAGTTGCTGTATGACCAGGGCTTCACCATCAGCGGTGCCCGCAATCAGCTGGCCGAGCAGGGTGGTCGCCATGGCTTGGCCCTGCCCGCCGATCCTGGGCCGGATGACGGTTCAGATGTATCGGAAGACCTGTTGCCTGAGATGCCTCTGGTCGCCGCGGCCAGAGCGGCGCCCGTGGCGGCTCGGGCTTTGCAGGCCTCAGCGGCGATGAGTTCTTCGGCGGAGGCCGGCTGGGCCGGATTGCGCCTGGATCTGTCGGGCCTGAATCCCCAGGAGATCCAGTCCTTGCGCGACGCATTGTTGGAAATTCGCGACCTGCTTGCTTGAAATGTCTCAAAAGCATGCTATAGTCTAAGTCTTCGTCGGGGCGTAGCGCAGCCTGGTAGCGCACTTGCATGGGGTGCAAGGGGTCGCGAGTTCGAATCCCGCCGCCCCGACCAAAGTTCACGAGGGTTAGTAGGTTAGCGCCTACTAACCCTTTCGTGTTTCTGGCTTCCGATCTTTGTTCTGGTTGCCGTTCGGTTGCCGTTTCTGGTTCATTGATTTGCAGTTCTTGCAGCTTCGCTTTGTGTTCTGCTTACGCATAAGTGCAATGTCCAGGTGGACAAGACCGCGCCGTCCGCTTTATCTGTAGCGCTTTTCAGCGAACTTGGCTTAGCCAAAGGGTGGCCATCAGTTTATGCATTGAACGGAGCCGTCCGTCCCGAATCTCCCGCAGTGGTCTTTTAGTCTTTTACTTAGGCCAAGTGCACTTCCGTTTAGCAGTTGGTGCTGCAGGTCGCACGATTGGTCCGGCGGGCTACTATCGGCCAATCGCCGCCGCACTGGGGCGGCGCCATTCGGTCTCTGGTTTTGCACTGAAATGCGCCGAGGAAGACCGGTGCGACTCAATCAACAACTAAGGACCCTTGACGCCGACATCGATGGTCAATGCGATATCAACCCTCGCTTCGGTGCCGTTGACAGTTCCTGGCACCACTTGGCGGAACTCGTACGGATCGTCGAACATCCGGAGGACTCGCTCCGAACTGGCATGCCGCCAAACCAACTCCGAGGCGACAACATACAAAACATCCCGATCAGCCAAAGGGGTGTCTCTCTCCAATGAGTGATCGGCCGTGACTTGGGCCTCTGTTTGAACGGAGGGTGTTAGAGGGACTTGCAGCATCTGCCCGATCAGGAGTTTGCCGTCGCGAGCTCCAGTTCTTTGCTTACCTGCGAAACCCTGCGGGACGTCGCGGCGAAGAGTGACCCTGAAGAAGAACGGATCCTCAACGCCCAACCGAGTGGCGCGCGCACCGCTTACATACCCACTGCGCGCCGAGAATTGCACAAGCGGCGCTCCTTCGCGGCGAGTTGTCTTTGCAGAATGGGAAATGCGCAGGGGCGGCCACTCCTGGCGAGCCCAAGCGGTCCATGCAGACGGTTCGGATAACAAGTAACGCGTTCCGATCCCTGCATGATCAGGCTGAGCGATCTCTGGCGTCAGGTCCACGAGTTTGTAGGCACGGTACCTCACCCGTGTTTCACCAAATGCAGGCTGAAGGCCGCCGCCAGGCTCCGTTGGCGGAGAGTCGAAGTAATCCACAAAGCTAGACGGCGCTTTCCCTTGCAGCATGGACGTGCTCTTGAGATTCCATGCAGCGGCGTTGGTGGTAGGGAAGAAAAACTTCGGATCCTGATGCTCAAAGCCGTCACCTGGCGAAGGAGGTGGCCCACCATTGAGCCACGGGCGCAGCGCGTCATACCTCACGTCCCAAGGTGATCCAACTGGCGAGGACTGAATCGTGCTGAGTAGGGCCCATGCCACGTCCGGCGTAGCCGCAACAGTCAGGGTCTCTCTCTCAGTCTCGCGCTCAATGAAGAGGTATTCCTCGGCCCCAGCAACTTCTTTTGCGTCCCATGTAAGGATCGTGCGCGGGAACAGTGGTAGCCCTTCCTTGGGAAGCTGCGTTGGCAGGTATTCACGTAGCACTTCGAAAGTAGCTGGGTCGGGCGCGTCACGCAGGAAGTCCTTCGGCGCAGACACCGCCAGGCTTGCAATTGGCAGAGGCGTAATGGTTGCGGGCAATGCCGCGACGAACATCTGAGGGTTACCCGATCCGTCCACCCACTGTTCCTTGTTCATGCAGTCTGTGGCCACGACCCACCAAGCGGCGTACTCGCGGTAGCCGCCACCGACCGGAAGAGCCGCAAGATACTCGTGCGGTTCAGTGCTGCTTGACGCGGGCACCGCCTTCACGAGCTCGCCTGCAACTAGCGATACGTCAAGAACCTCCCTCGGAGGCGGGCTCTGCTTGCCAGCGGCAAAGCCATTTGCGCGTAGACCGTAGACACGGACTGCCGTTCCATCCCAACTTGCTAGGCCAGTCCAGACGCCGGATTGGCTGCTCAGCACAACCATGTAAGCCCGCATCTCTGCAAGCGAAGGCGCTTGTCCGGAGAACGCGAGCACTTCGTTATTCAACTGCGCCTTATGTGTGCTTGGCTCGTTTGCAGCAGAGACGGCGCGATAGAGCCGGTACTGGACTACCGGGACAGTGTCTGCGAACCGCTTTGCCCCCCATTTGAGTCGGACTGCACCTCGCATGCCGATGATTGGGTGCGATTTGGCGATGTTCGCGCCAGCCGCATGTGTGACGAACTCGCTCTTAAGCAGGTCCAGTACCATCTCCGCCCCGTTGCTTGTATCCATCTGCGGCTTGAGTCGCTCCATGGCTGTGGACATCATCAGCCAGTGAGCGGACGTTAGGCCGTCCGGCGGCAGCACCTGATCTCGCAGTTCGATGATTTTCGAGAGAACTTGATCGCGTTCAATCCCTAGCACGCCGCGTACTGGCGTAGCCCGGACGAGTTCCGCTGCAAAGCCATCTAGCTTGAGCGCAGGCCGCTGCGATGCCTCCGGCAGGACAGAAACTGATGGACTCGCGGCGTTAGGCCCATAGGCTGGGTAGTTACGATACTTTGACTCCGTGCCTGTTACAGGAATCGACCAGTGCTTCTCATCGAACCTGGCGGTATCACCTTCTCCAGATTGCTGCAGGTATCGCAGCGTCTGGACCTCGTCGCGCTGAACGAACTTGCGCATCGAGATTGGAACCTCGTGCGAGACGAGAGCCATGTACTCAAAGCCTGTGTCACCTTCCTTGATCGCAAACGTCTGCGATTGCATCGGTTTAGTGGCATCGACGGCAGTGGTAAGCGCTTGCCAGACCTCCCAACCTTCATCGCACAGTGCGGCCACCTGTCGCTCGAGCACTGGATTGAGCTCGCTCAGTGCAGCGAGGTTCGACGTCGTCGCTTCCTGGACATCGCGAATGATTCGCCGCAGGACAGCAACGTGGGCGTCCAGAGGCGATCTGACGTACTTTTCGGACGCGGCACCAATCAAAAGTTGCGCTGCGACTTTCCACCCCACGAGCAACTGACCGCTGGTGTAGCTACACATTAGAGACTCTGCGGGCGGGGGCGGTGAGCGCCATCTTGGCGTGAACACGTAAGGGTTCGTTCGATCGCTCTGTTCCGCTCCAATGACCGGAATCGGCTCAGACTCCTGTTCGAAAATGTCGACGGCGGTGATCCATAGTCGGTACCGTTGCGGCAGTGAGGCTTGACCGAGTGCCTTTGTCTCGGAGCGCACACCTTCTACGGTCCAATGAGGTGGCTTGTCGTACACATCTGGAAGGCCTCCCCCTTGGCGTTCCCAGCGCACGCCCTGAGGCGCACCGGTTGCGGGCATGAGATCTCGCAAATTGAATGTCAACCGCGCGGCCTGTGCGCCTGTGGCGTTCTTGGATGCATAGGGGACGCGAGTGCCGTTCTGCGTGATTGCCTCCGGCAGCCCGAGCAGTGCCTCGTGCATCGGACGCGTCAGTAACTCAAGCGCGGTGACCCGGTTCTGATCCTCGAACGCCTCTTGGATGTCACGACGGAATGAGTAGCGTCGCGTCAGCAGGAATGATCGCAGCTCCTGTAGGGTTGGCTGTTGGCTCGGGTCGTCAAGATATTTCTGCACGCTTCCCGACTCTTCGCCATCCCAAATGCAGTACACGTTGAATGAGTAGTCGTACTCGAAACCCTTCGCCGGCTTTCTCAGGATTTGCAGCGTGACCAATCCGTCACCAGTTACAGGCTTGGCCAATTTCATCACACCATCTAAGTGATTGGCCAGAGCCTCTCCCGCTGGGACAGCGTAGTTCGACACCAGGTCATAGTCCACCCATGCACTGAAGTCAGAAGCAGGAGGCGGAGGATGGCTTTCCATCCGCTTGGTATCCGACAGACTCAGTAGCTGTTGACGCCAACCGAAAACTGACCATTTTTTGAGGGTTGTGCCAACCCAAAATTGACCAGGGTGTATCACGTGCCTGCTGCATTTTTCAGCAGGAGCAAGACGAGGTGATCACCATGG
>JBLNAI010000017.1:0-471871 GCA_050259275.1 Acidobacteriota bacterium | reverse complement strand
GCCCCGGGAAATTTCACCGATCACCGTCGCACGGTTCTCTTCGTTGCCGCCCGATCCGCTCATCAGCTGCAGGTAGTCGACGATGATCAGCCCCAACGTGCCGCCAAACTGGCGGGCGAGTCGGCGGGCGCGGGCACGCAGCTCGTTAGGCGACAGCCCGGGGGTTTCGTCAATGAAAACGTTGGCGGAGCGCAGCTTCTCGACGGTTTCGCTCAACCGGCTCCATTCATCATCGGACAGCCGGCCCGTCCGCAGATTCTGCTGATTGATGCGGCCAATGGAGCCCACCATCCGAAGTGCCAACTGTGACGCGCCCATTTCCATGGAGAACACGGCCACTGGCAGGCCTTCGTTGACTGCCACGTTCTCCCCGATGTTCAGCGCGAAGGCGGTTTTACCCATCGAGGGTCGGGCTGCCAGGATGATCAGGTCGCCTTTTTGCAGGCCAGCCGTCATCTTGTCCATGTCGATGAAACCGGTCCGCACGCCGGTCACGTCTTCTGCGCCGTTATCGGCCAGCTCTTGAACCCTGTCCAGCAGGTCGACCACCAGGCCATCCATGGCAAAGAAGCCCTGCTTGTTCTTGCTGCCTTCTTCGCCGATCTTCATGATCTTGGCTTCGGCTTCGTCCAGGATGTCCGAGACGCTCTTGCCTTGCGGGTTGAAGGCGTTGGTGGCGATCTCGTCACTGGCCGTGACCAGTTTGCGCAACACCGCACGCTCGCGCACGATTTCTGCATAGCGACGAATGTTGGCCGCACTGGGCATCGACTGCGCCAACGCATTCAGATACGCCAGGCCGCCGACATCGGTGGCCTTGCTCTGCATCTGCAGTTGCTCAAACACCGTGATGACGTCAGCGGGTTTGGAGGCGTTGACCAACTGACGGATTGCCGTGTAGATCAGTTGGTGCTCATGGCGGTAGAAGTCGCTGTCGACGAGCAGATCCGCCGCGCGGTCCCAGGCAGAGTTGTCCAGCAACAGGCCGCCCAGAACGCTTTGTTCCGCCTCGATGGAATGAGGAGGAACGCGCAGCTTGGCGACTTCATCGTTGGCAGGAGAAGAGGAGAACGGGGAGGGGGATACGGCAGCCATGGACGAATGATAAGGTGCCCGCGTGATTCGCCCTGTGGACAAGTCTGTGGGCTTTCGTGGGAAATCCTGGGGACGGCCGTGGATAAGTCAAATCGACCGGGCACCAGTCCGTCTTAGAAAAAACAAAGCCGACCCAAGGTCGGCTTTGTTGGAGAACGCGAGGAGCGATCAGTCGGCTTCGCCAACCACGGCCACGCTGACTTCCACGACCACGTCGGTGTGCAGCGACACGGACACGGGGTGTTCGCCAGTGGTCTTCAGAGGACCATTGGGCAGACGGATCTGGTGCTTGGCCACTTCAAAGCCAGCAGCCTTCAGGCCTTCGGCGATGTCGAAGTTGGTCACGGAACCGAACAAGCGGCCGTCCACGCCAGCCTTCTGGCTGATGGTGACGGTCTTGCCGCCGAGCTTTTCGCCCAGGGCTTGTGCGGCGGCCAGCTTTTCAGCTTGTGCCTTTTCCAGTTCAGCGCGGCGAGCTTCGAATTCAGCGACAGCCTTTTCGGTGGCGCGGCGAGCTTGGCCAGTGGGGATCAGGAAGTTACGAGCGTAACCGTCCTTCACGCGGACCACATCACCCAGGTTGCCCAGGTTGGCGACTTTTTCGAGGAGGATGATTTGCATGTCGAATACTCCTTAGACGCGATGTTGGTCGCTGTAAGGCAGCAGAGCCAGGAAGCGAGCGCGCTTGATGGCGTTGGTCAGCTGACGTTGGTAGATCGCGCGGGTGCCGGTCAGGCGTGCGGGGATGATCTTGCCGTTTTCAGCGATGAAGTCGCGCAGGGTGTCAACGTCCTTGTAGTCGATTTGTTCGACGTTGGCGACGGTGAAGCGGCAGAAGCGCTTGCGACGGAACAGCAGGGATTGCGTGTTGCGCTTACCCTTGCGGTCTTTGGAGAACTTGCCGTTCTTGGAGCGGGGAGCAGCCATGATGACCTCTCAGTATCCAGATGGATTGGATTAAAACGATTCGTTGAGTTCGGTGATGTGGAGCAGTACGCCACGTCCGGTACGCGTTGCACCCAGAAAGCCGGCGACTTGAATCGCTTCGCCGATGGCTTGTCGACTCAACTGCTCTGCAATCGGGCCGATGGCCACCGCTCGGACTTCCAACTGCACCTTGCGGGTCAGTTGAGCCTCTACCACTTCGGATTCGTGCTTGAGCACCAAGTCGAGGGCAGGCAGGCCTGCGGGGGTGTATCTCAGGGCTTTGCGTTCCAGAACTTGAGCTGTGAGCAGCACGCGGTTCATGGGACGGATCAGCCAGTCGTATCAGACGCTACGCCTGGACGCCTTGCGGCATCAATCAGGCAGCGGTTTGCTCTTGCTGGGCCTTGCGGGCCTCTTCACGCTCAACTTGCTTCATCATCACGGAAGGAGTGGTCTCAGCCTTGTCCTTCTGAACGGTGAGGTGACGCAGCACGGCATCGTTGAACTTGAAGCCGGTTTCGATTTCAGCCAAGGTTTCCTTGGAGATTTCGACGTTCAGGCACAGGTAGTGCGCCTTGGCCAGCTTGTTGATCTGGTATGCCAGTTGACGGCGGCCCCAGTCTTCAACGCGGTGAACCTGGCCACCGTTGGTGGTGATCAGGGTCTTGTAGCGCTCCAGCATGGCCGGAACTTGTTCGCTTTGATCCGGGTGGATCAGCACGACGATTTCATAGTGACGCATGGATTCTCCTTGTGGATTCCAGTTGATGGAAGCCGTTGCGAAGCGTCAAACCCGCAGACGGCAAGGGTCACCCCAGACGGGATGACAATGGGAAAGCCTGCGATTATAGAACGAAAATTGCCACCTGAGGGTGGCAATGTGCAGGCTGAGCGCCCGGGGCGTCAGTTACTGGGCTGCCAGACGCTGCCAGGTGTCGACCACGGTGTCCGGGTTCAGCGAAATGGACACGATGCCCTCGGCCGCCAACCAGTCGGCAAAGTCGGGGTGGTCGCTGGGGCCTTGGCCGCAAATACCGATGTACTTGCCGTGGGCGCGGCAAGCCGCAATGGCGCGCGAGATCATGGCCTTGACAGCCGGGTCGCGCTCGTCGAAGTCCTGTGCCAGCAGTTCCAGGCCCGAATCCCGGTCCAGCCCCAGCGTCAACTGGGTCAGATCGTTGGAGCCGATGGACATGCCGTCGAAGTATTCCAGGAACTGCTCGGCCAGGATGGCATTGGAGGGCACTTCGCACATCATGATGACGCGCAGGCCGTCTTTGCCGCCCTTGGATTCGCGCACCAGACCGTGGTCGGCCAGCATGCCGGTGACGCGTTCAGCCTGTTTGAGCGTGCGCACGAAGGGCACCATGATTTCGACGTTGGTCAGCCCCATGTCGTTGCGCACGCGCTTGAGCGCTTCGCATTCCATGGCGAAGGCTTCGCCGAATTCGGCGCTGATGTAGCGTGAGGCGCCGCGGAAGCCCAGCATCGGGTTTTCTTCCTCCGGCTCGTAACGGCTGCCGCCGATGAGCTTCTTGTACTCGTTGGACTTGAAGTCCGACAGGCGCACGATCACGGGCTTGGGCCAGAAAGCAGCGGCGATGGTGGCGATGCCTTCAGCGAGCTTGTCGACGTAGAAGGCGCGGGGCGAGGCGTGCCCACGGGCCACCGACTCGACGGCCTTCTTGAGGTCGCTGTCGATATTGGGGTAGTCCAGGATGGCCTTGGGGTGCACGCCGATGTTGTTGTTGATGATGAACTCCAGACGTGCCAGGCCGACGCCGCTGTTGGGCATCTGGGCGAAGTCGAAGGCCAACTGAGGGTTGCCCACGTTCATCATGATCTTCAGGCCGATGTGGGGCATTTCGCCACGGGTGACTTCGGTGACTTCGGTTTCCAGCAGGCCTTCGTAGATGTAGCCGGTGTCGCCTTCAGAGCAGGCCACGGTTACCAGGGTGCCGTCGGTCAAGCGTTCGGTGGCGTTGCCACAACCCACGACAGCGGGGATGCCCAGCTCGCGCGCGATGATGGCGGCGTGGCAGGTGCGGCCGCCACGGTTGGTCACGATGGCGCTGGCGCGCTTCATGACAGGTTCCCAGTTGGGGTCGGTCATGTCGGTGACCAGCACGTCGCCGGGCTGGACGGTGTCCATCTCGGAGATGTTGTGCACGATGCGCACAGGGCCGGTACCGATCTTTTGACCAATGGCGCGGCCTTCAGCCAGGATGGTGCCGGTGCTCTTGAGCTTGTAGCGCTGTTCGGCCTTGCCTTGTTGCTGGCTCTTGACGGTCTCGGGGCGCGCTTGAAGGATGTAGAGCTTGCCGTCGGTGCCGTCTTTGCCCCATTCGATGTCCATCGGGCGACCGTAGTGTTCTTCGATGATGACGGCGTAGCGGGCCAGTTCGGTCACATCGTCATTGGTCAGGCTGTAGCGGTTGCGGGCCTCGACCGTGGTGTCCACGGTCTTGACCAGCTTGCCTGAGGCGGCCTTTTCTTCGGGCGTGGCGAACTCCATCTTGATCAGCTTGGAGCCCAGATTGCGGCGGATCACGGCCTGCTTGCCGGCCTTCAGGGCGGGCTTGTGGACGTAGAACTCGTCGGGGTTGACCGCGCCTTGCACGACGGTTTCACCCAGGCCGTAGCTGGAGGTGATGAAGACCACGTCCTGGAAGCCTGATTCGGTGTCGATGGTGAACATCACGCCGGCGGCGCCCAGGTCGGAGCGCACCATGCGTTGAACGCCAGCCGACAGGGCGACGACGTCATGGGCGAAGCCCTTGTGCACGCGGTAGGAGATGGCGCGGTCGTTGTACAGCGAGGCGAACACTTCCTTCATCTTGTGCAGGATGTCTTCGATGCCGACGACGTTCAGGAAGGTTTCTTGTTGACCGGCGAAAGAGGCATCGGGCAAGTCTTCTGCGGTAGCCGACGAGCGCACGGCAAACGAGGCTTGCAGGTTGCCGCCAGCCAGGGTGACGAAAGCTTCGCGGATGGCCTTTTCGAGGTCGGCGGGGAAGGGTTGGGCTTCCACCCAGCCACGGATTTCGGCGCCGGCTTCTGCCAGGGCGCGCACATCGTCGGTATTGAGGGCGGCCAGGCGTTGGCTGATGCGATCAGCCAGACCGTCGTGCTTGAGGAACTCGCGGAAGGCATGGGCCGTGGTGGCGAAGCCGGTGGGCACCCGCACCCCGTTGGGTAACTGGGAAATCATTTCGCCCAGGCTGGCATTCTTGCCGCCGACGACTTCCACGTCGGACATGCGCAATTGCTCGAAGGGCACGACCAGGGCGGTCGGCTCAAAGCGGTTAGTCATAGAAGCTCCAGGATGGTAAAAAATCTGTCTGATGTCCTGCAGTGCGACGGCGGCCTGTTGTTGTATTTGTGTGGCGTCCAGTCGAGCGATCCGGGCAGGGCATCGGTTGGACGAATTGTAGGGGCAGGCCTATGATCGCGGGTTACAACTCTTCATTTCCCGGGGCCTGCAGATGGGGGTTTGCGTGCAAACCTCGCGGCGGCCTGGCCACTTATGTCTGATCGCAGCGTCTTTTTCGTGTCCGATGGCACGGGTATCACCGCCGAAACCTTCGGTAATTCCATCATGGCGCAATTCGCCATCAAGCCCCGACATGTGCGGCGGCCGTTCATCGATACGGTGGACAAGGCGCATCAGGTCGTGCGCGAAATCAATGCCGCCGCAGTGCGTGAGGGCAAGCGCCCGATCGTGTTCACCACGCTGGCCAAGGACGATGTGCTGGCGATCTTGGTGACCTGCCAGGGCAAGGTTTTCGACATGATCAAAACCTTCGTGGAGCCCCTGGAAGAAGAGTTCAACATGAAGTCAAACCACCGTGTCGGCCGGTTCTCGGACGTGGCGGTGGATCGGGAATACAACGACCGGATCGAGGCGATCAATTTCGCCCTGGAGCATGACGACGGGCAGTCGTCCCGCAATCTGGAAGTGGCCGATGTGGTGTTGGTGGGGGTGAGTCGCAGCGGCAAGACGCCTACGTCCCTTTATCTGGCCATGCAGCACGGCATCAAGGCGGCCAACGTGCCTCTGATTCCAGAAGATTTCGATCGCGGCTTCTTGCCCAGCATGCTCAAGCCGTACAAGAAGAAGTGCTTTGGTTTGACCATCGACCCCAAGCGGCTGTCTGAAATTCGCAATGAACGCCGCCCTGGCAGCAAGTACGCCAGCCTGGAAAATTGCCGGGCCGAGGTCAATCAGGCAGAGTCGATGATGCGACGTGAAGGCATCGCATGGTTGTCATCGACGCACAAGTCCATTGAAGAGATCGCCACGACGATCTTGCGCGACATTCGTCCTGACCGTCTGATCTACTGAATCGAGCGCTGGGTCGATGTCGCCCTTACTGGGCCGTGGCTTGGTCGGGATGTCTGGCGTGCGCCAAGAAAT
Source organism: Acidobacteriota bacterium (assembly GCA_050259275.1). GTDB lineage: Bacteria > Pseudomonadota > Gammaproteobacteria > Burkholderiales > Burkholderiaceae_C > Aquabacterium. The sequence goes on along the minus strand of JBLNAI010000017.1, from coordinate 465,432 downwards.
GGGCGAGCGCCTGGCTGAGGTCCTTGGCAACCGCAAAGGCCACCGGGGCCTGCAGGCTGGCCAGGTTCTGTAGCTCAGCCGACTGCTTGGCCAGGCGGGGGGTATGCAAGTTCAGCGCGGCACCCTTGAGGCTGTGGGCCTCGCTGCGCAGTTTGACGAAGTCGCGGGCCTCGATGGCTTGCTCCAGGTTCGTCAGGATTTCTTGCCCGGCATCGCAGAGGGTCTGGATGAGCCGCTGGAGCAGCGCGGGATTGGTGCCGAAGTGGTCGTGCATGGCATGCCAGTCGGCGTCTGCGGCGTCGGCTGCCGGAACCGTTTCATCGGCCGCTGGCTGCGTCGCGGCTGCGGGGGCATGCTGCGAGGCCGTTCGTGTGCCGCGCTGCTTCTGCGTGTGTTTGAGGATGACCTCCACGAGGGTGTCCAGCATGTACGGTTTGGTCACATAGTCGACCATCCCGACTTCCCGCGCATGCGCCTTGGCCGTTTCGAATGCGTGGGCGGTGAGCCCTACGACGGGCAGGCCCGGCGCAATGCGAGCCAGCGCCAAGGTGGTCTCAAAGCCGTCCATCACCGGCATCTGAATGTCGCAGAGCACCAGATCGAAGGCGCCAGCGCCATGGGTGCGCACCAACTCCAGCGCTTGTGCGCCGTCGTGGCCGAAGGCGACATGTGCGCCTTCTTGAACGAGCATTTGCTCCAGCACCAGTCGGTTGACGGGATTGTCCTCGGCGGCGAGAACCCGGAGGCCGGCCAGCCGTCGGGGTAGGGCGGTGCTGGCCATGGGCGCCTGAATGTGTTCGACCGCCTGCAACAGCCGCAGGGGGCTGGCAGGGGCGGCCAGTTGGGTGGCCATGCTGAGCACGTCTTCGGGCAGGTGTCCCAGATCGCTTTCTGGACCGACGATGATCACTTTGACACCGCGGCGGACCAGGTCCAGCAGATGCGGCTGATCGGCGCGGTTGATGGCTTTGGGTGAGGCCAGCAAGACACGGATGGTGCTGGCGGGCGCGTCTTCCAGCGACCGAATGGCGCGCACAGCGCAGTCGCGTTGGGCCAGGGCGGGCGCGAGCTGGTGGAGTTCGTGGTCCAGGCCCCAGGCATGAACCGATGCCAGCGCTTGCCAGTTGGCCCGCTGCGCCTGGCGCAGGGGGATGGCAAAGCGGAAGTCCGTGCCGTTGGGGCTGCTGCGGATCAACTGCAGTTGCCCCCCCATCAGCTCTGCCAGGCGCTTGCTGATGGCCAGACCCAGACCGGTGCCGCCCCCGACATTCTGGATGTGGGTGTGGAACTGTTCGAAAGGCTGAAACAGGCGAGTGCGCTCGGACTCTGTCAGCCCCGGTCCGCTGTCGCCCACATCGAAGATCAGTTCGCCGTCTTCGACCGACAGGCGCAAGCGGACGGCGCCATACAGCGTGAACTTGATGGCATTGGTCAGTAGATTGATGAGCACCTGGGCGCAACGGGTCTCGTCGGCGACGAAGCGCACGGGCACTTCAGGGGACTCATCGATCGTGAAAGTCAGTCCCTTGGCCTGTGCGCGGGTCGCACAAACGGAGACCAGGTGGCGCAGCAACTCGGATGTCTGAACCACATCGTCTTGCACGTTCAGTTTGCCGGCCTCCATCTTGGAGAAATCCAGGATGTCATTGATCAGCGCCAGCAGGTGCTGTCCGGATTCGAGAATCTGATGGAAGGTCTTCGCGGAGGGCGAGCCTGCGATGTTGCGCTCGCCGACCTGCGCCATGCCGACGATGGCATTGAGGGGCGTGCGGATTTCGTGGCTCATGTTGGCCAGAAACGCGCTTTTGGCTTCCACCGCAGCCTGGGCGGCGTCGCGGGCGGTTTGCAACTCTTCGATGACGGTCTGGTTGTAGGTTTGCTGATCCAGCTCTGGCACCAGGGTCAGAGAAGCGACCATCAACAACTCCTTGCCGTCCCACAGCGTGTTGAGTGCCAAGTCCACGACGCGGGCTCGGCCATTGGCCGTGATGGCTTTTTGCCGGGTCGAACTGGGTGGGTGCAGGCTGGATTGGGCCAGAAAAGTGGAGGCGCATCGCGCGGGGTGCTGGCCATCGGCAGAAGGGTGAGGCAAGACGGCGCCGGGCAGAATGGACTCCAGGCGCATGCCCGTCATCTGGCTGGGGGGCTGGCCAAAGAGTTGGCAGGCCGAGGGGTTGGCGTGAACGATCACGCCATTGGGCCGAATCAGCAGAGATGGGGCCGGCGTGGCGTCGAACAACTGTGTAGCGCGCGCATCCATCGCCAGGCGAGATGCTGGCGAAAGCAGATGAGCTGATCCCCGGGAAGACCCTTTCGTAGAACGGGTTGCTGTAGGGATGAGGGGGTGACCTCGCATGCGCGCACCTCTTTGACCGTTGTCAGTCTGAGTTCGATGGGGTGCGTTTAATCCGCTTTTGGCGACCACGCACGGGTTTCGTGATCTTTTTATCTGATTCGGTTCGTGACGTCTACTGGGGGTAGTGTCAACCCCTGAAAGAAGGGGGAAAGCCGCCCGAAGGCGGCTTGGATTTGCGGCACTGCAGCATGGCGCTGCATGGATGGCTTGCGGTTTTTTAGGCCTGGTAGTCGCTTACTGGCAGGCAGGAGCAGAACAGGTTGCGGTCACCATAGACGTTGTCTACCCGGCCCACGGGCGACCAGTATTTCTGCTTGCGCAGACTGGCCACAGGGTACGCGGCAGTCTCGCGGCTGTAGGCGTGCGGCCATTCGGTCTTGAGCAGGGCGGCTGCCGTGTGGGGAGCGTTTTTCAGAACGTTGTCGTCCTTGGGCTGCTGGCCATTTTCGATCTGGCGAATTTCTTCGCGGATGGCGATCATGGCGTCACAGAAACGGTCCAGCTCGAATTGGGATTCGCTCTCGGTGGGCTCGACCATCAAGGTGCCCGCGACCGGGAAGCTCAATGTGGGCGCATGGAAGCCGTAATCGATCAGTCGCTTGGCCACGTCTTCGGCAGACACGCCGCTGGTGTCCTTCAAGGGGCGCAAGTCCAAAATGCACTCGTGGGCCACGCCGCCGCCCTTGATGGTCTGGCTGCCGCCGCTGAAGTGGATGTCGTAGTGATCGGCCAGGCGGGCGGCCACGTAGTTGGCGTTGAGGATGGCCACTTCGGTGGCGGCCTTCAGGCCATCGGCACCCATCATGCGGATGTACATCCAGCTGATCGGCAGCACAGCCGCGTTGCCCAGCGGGGCTGCGGAGACAGCGCCGACCTGCACTTCAGAGCCGATGCCGGCCGAGCGGTGGGCGGGCAGGTAAGGGGCCAGGTCTTCGACCACGCAGACGGGACCGACGCCGGGGCCGCCACCGCCGTGGGGAATGCAGAAGGTCTTGTGCAGGTTCAGGTGGCTGACGTCACCGCCGAACTGGCCAGGGGCGGCCAGGCCGACCAGGGCGTTCATGTTGGCGCCGTCCACGTAGACGCGGCCACCGTGCTGGTGCACCAGCTTGCACAGCTCGGTCACGCGAGTCTCGAAGACCCCATACGTGGAGGGATAAGTGATCATCACGGCGGCCAGGTTGGCGCTGTGCTGTTCGCACTTGGCCTTGAGGTCGTCCAGATCGACGTTGCCATCGGCATCGCACTTGGTGACCACCACCTTCATGCCGACCATGTGGGCGCTGGCGGGGTTGGTGCCGTGGGCGCTTTCAGGGATCAGGCAGATGTCGCGATGACCCTGGCCCTTGGCTTCGTGATAGGCCTTGATGATCAGCAGGCCGGCGTATTCGCCTTGCGAGCCGGCATTGGGTTGCAGGCTGATGCCGGCATAGCCGGTGGCTTGCGACAGCCAGGCGCACAGTTGCTCATTGAGCAGCTCGTAACCCTTCAATTGCTCGCGGGGCGCGAAGGGGTGGATGTTGGCGAACTCAGGCCAGGTGATGGGGATCATCTCGCTGGTGGCGTTGAGCTTCATGGTGCACGAGCCCAGCGGGATCATGGTGCGGTCCAGAGCCAGATCCTTGTCGGACAGGGCACGGATGTAGCGCAGCATCTCTGTTTCAGAGTGGTGCGTATTGAACACCGGGTGCGTCAGGTAAGCGCTGGTGCGACGAAGAGCCGCGGGCAGGCCCAGGCTCACGCCATTGTCAAATGCGGCGAACGAGGGCAGCGCTTTGTTGCCGGCAAAGGCGGCCCACAAGTCGATGATGTCGTTGCGCGTCGTGGTTTCGTCCAGGGACACCGACACCGTGTCGGCGCTGGCCAGGCGCACGTTGATGCCAGCCTTGGCCGCAGCGGCGACCACGGCATCGCGGTTGGGCGTCAGAACCTGGATGGTGTCGAAATAGGTGTCATGAATCAGTTGGCAGCCCAGTGCCTTCAGCCCTTCGGCCAGTATGGCGGTGTAGCTGGCCACCCGCAAGGCGATGCGCTTGAGGCCTTCAGGGCCGTGGTAGACCGCGTACATGCTGGCGATCACGGCTGGCAACACTTGAGCGGTACAGATGTTGGACGTGGCCTTTTCGCGGCGGATGTGTTGTTCGCGCGTTTGCAGGGCCAGGCGGTAGGCGGGGTCACCATGGCTGTCGACGCTGACACCCACCAGGCGGCCGGGCATGGAGCGCTTGAATTCGTCCTTCGTGGCCATGTAGGCCGCGTGGGGGCCGCCGTTGCCCATGGGCATGCCAAAACGCTGGGTGGTGCCGCAGGCGATGTCGGCGCCCAATTCACCAGGCGAGGTCAGCAGGGTCAAAGCCAGCAGGTCGGCGGCCACGATGGCCAGGGCGCCCTTGGCGTGCAAAGCGTCGATCAGAGGCTTGAGGTCACGGACCTGGCCATTGACGCCGGGGTATTGCATCAGGGCGGCGAAGCAGTCATTGTTTTGCAGGTCTTCAGCCAGCTTGGCGGCATGCACCACGTCCACGGTGATGCCCAGGGGCTTGGCGCGGGTCTGGATCACTTCCAGGGTCTGGGGGAAAACGTCGTGGCAGACCACGAAGCGGGTCGACTTGCTCTTGCCGCCGCGGGCAGCGAGGGTCATGGCTTCGGCCGCAGCAGTGGCCTCGTCCAGCATGGAGGCGTTGGCGATGGTCATGCCGGTGAGGTCGGTCACCATGGTCTGGAAGTTGACCAGGGCTTCCATGCGGCCTTGCGAGATCTCAGCCTGGTAGGGCGTATAGGCGGTGTACCAGGCAGAGTTCTCGAGAATGTTGCGCAGGATGACGCCAGGGGTCAGGGTGCCGTAGTAGCCCTGACCGATGAAGTTGCGCATCAGCCTGTTTTGTTGGGCGATGCCCTTGAGTTCTGCCAAAGCCTGGGCTTCGGATAAAGCCGCAGGCAAGGCCATGGGGTTGCCGCGCTTGATGGAGGCGGGCACGATGCCGTCGATCAGTGCCTGACGCGATGCCACGCCGATGACGTTGAGCATGGATGCTTGTTCAGCGTCCCAGGGGCCCAGATGGCGGGCCTGGAATTCGGTCGCATTTTCGAGTTCAGCGAGGGTGGGCAAAGCGGTGTTCGGCATGGTGTTCGGCGGCAGGGGTGCTGGAGGGATCAGGCGTTCTTGAGCAGGTCGTCGTAAGCGGTCTTGTCCAGCAGCGCGTCCAGCTCGGCAGCGTTGGCCAGCTTGACCTTGAAGAACCAGCCCGCACCGGTGGGGTCGCTGTTAGCCAGGGCAGGGTCATCGCGCAGGGCTTCGTTGACTTCGGTGATTTCGCCGGTCACGGGCATGTAGACATCAGCGGCGGCCTTCACGGACTCGACCACACCGGCCACGTCCTTGGGGTTGAAGGTGGCACCAACGGCGGGCAGGTCCACAAAGACCACGTCGCCCAGGGCGTCCTGTGCGTGATGGGTGATGCCCACGGTGGCGGTACCGTCAGCGTTGATTTGCAGCCATTCGTGGTCGGGCGTGTACTTGATGGTCATGGTTGACGTCCTCAAAATGAAAATGGTTGATGTGCCGAACGGGCGTGAGTATCTCAGCCCTGGCGAAGAGGGGGCAGGCGATCAGCCGCGGTAGTAGCGATTGGGCACAAAGGGCAGCGTGGTCACGGTCATGGCGACACGCTTGTCGCGCACGATGGCAAACACCTGGGTGCCCACGGCCGCTTGAGCGGTGGTGACGTAGGCCAGAGCGATGGGTTGACCCAGGCTGGGGCTGGGCGAGCCGCTGGTGACCACACCGATGTCTGCGCCGTGGGTGTCGACGACTTTGGCACCTTCTCGCACAGGCATCCGCTCGGTGCTGATCAGGCCCACGCGCTTGCGAGCTGCGCCGTTGGCCAATTGGGCGTCGATCACGCTGGCGCCGGGGTAGCCGCCGGCACGGGCGCCACCGGCGCGACGCACCTTCTGGATCGCCCAGGTGATGCTGCCTTCAACCGGCGTGGTGGTGGTGTCGATGTCGTGGCCGTACAGGCACAGGCCGGCTTCAAGACGCAGGGTGTCGCGGGCACCCAGGCCAATGGGCTTGACTTCGGGTTGAGCCAGCAGGGCACGGGCCAGTTGTTCGGCCCGGTCCGCGGGCACGGAGATTTCGAAACCGTCTTCGCCGGTGTAGCCCGAGCGGGTCAGGAAGCACTCGATGCCGTCCAGCACGAAGTGGCCGCCGGTCATGAAGGTGAGCTTTTGAACGTCGGCATTCAGGCGGGCCAGGGCGGTCACGGCTTGCGGGCCTTGCAAGGCCAGCAGGGCCTGGTCGGGCAGGGGCTGCACGGTGCAGCGGCTGCCGATGTGCTTTTGCATGTGGGCGATGTCTTGCGTCTTGCAAGCAGCGTTCACCACCACGAACAGGTCGTTTTCGCGGCGGGTGACCATCAGGTCGTCCAGGATGCCGCCTTGCTCATTGGTGAACAGGGCGTAGCGTTGCTTGAACGGGGGCAGGTCGACGATGTCCACGGGCACCAGGGATTCGAGCGCCGTGTCGGCACCCTGACCCTTGAGCAGGACCTGGCCCATGTGCGAGACGTCAAACAGGCCGGCTGCTGCGCGGGTGTGCTTGTGTTCGGCCAGGATGCCCGAAGCGTATTGCACCGGCATGTCGTAGCCACCGAAGGGAACCATCTTGGCTCCGAGTTCGATGTGCAGCGCGTGCAAAGGGGTCTTGAGCAGGGTGTCGGGCGAGTCAGCGGACATGGCTGGCGCTGGCGGCGAGGCCAGAGTAGAGGGCAATCTGAGTGGATCCGACCCGGTTTCCCTGCCCATGCAGGAACACCTGGCCGGTGCTGCCCTCTCTGTCCGCTTTACCTGAGAGATTGACCCCTCGCGCCAGCTTGGCCGACGCGTTGTGGGCTTGCCCCTTCGGTGGTCCGGCTCGCTTGGTGACAAGCCTCCGGACTCTCTCCAGTGAGGATCATGGCCACCTGCTTACGCATGGCGGCCATGTTTGCCAGTCCTTTTGCCTGAGCGTTCGGGCGTCCAACTCGCGTTGAATGGCCCTGCGCCTTCGGCGGCCTCTTTGCGTGCCACAAGGGTGTGGTCGCGGCTCTCTCCTGGCAGCGCAGATTGTATGTCACCTGCCTGCGAGGCGGGCAATAAAAAAGCCCCCTGACTGGCAGGGGGCTGTCTTGGCCCTGCGTGCTAGTCACTTCGTTAACGAAATGACTCAATGCAAGGTGGCCAGAAAAGCCAGCAGGTCGGCACTGTCTTGCGGCGTCAACTTGCCGTCGAACTTCATCTTGCCGCCCGGTACCACCGTCTTGGGCGCATCGATGTAGGCCGCGAGCTTGTCGGGCGTCCACACAATCCCGCTTTGCTTCATGGCGTCGGAGTAGACGTAGTCTGGAACAGAAGCGGCCTTGCGTCCGATGCTGGCGAACAAGGACGGGCCCTTCTTGTTTTTGCTGGGTTTCACACTGTGGCATTCGGCGCATTGGCTGTCAAAGACATCGCCGCCGCGTTCTGGGCTGCCGGCTGCCTGCGCGAGGGTCGACAGCAGACTCAGCGCCAAGGCCGCCAGGTAGGAGATGCAGGAGATGCGAGTCGTCTTCATCAGAAAGCCGTCCACGCAAACAGGTAGGTCGTGTTCTTGTCGCTGGCCTTGAGCTTGGTGCCTTCTTCGATGTATCGGTTGTAGCCGACGTACTGCAAGCCCAGACGCAGGTTGGCCCAAGGTGCGTTCCACGACGATTCCTTGCCCCATGGCGTCCAGTCTGCCTGCACGATGTAGCCGCCATTCTCATTGGCGTGATCGGACGAGGAGGCTTTGAACAGCGCGACCGTCCCGCCACACTGGTTGCGGTACTGGTAAGTGGTCGACAGTTTGTAGTCGTCGGTGTTGACGCCGCTGACCGCTTCGTGTTCGCGGATGTAACTGGCGTCAAAGGTGACGATGTGCTGACGTGTGCCCAGGAGTTTGTAAGAGGCATCGACGCCCAGGTCGGAAAAATCAGCCGTGGTCGAGCCGTCGCCCCGGTCCTTGAGTTTGCCGTTGAAGCCGACCAGGCCCACGGACCAGGCCGAGGTGCGCAGGTCTTCCATGTAGCCGGCTCGCCAGTAGGTGCCATTGTTCAGGCGGCTGCTGGCCAGCGCGTCCTCCAATGTGGCCACACCGGTTCTGGACTGCATGGTGGGCGACAAGCTGTTGTAGAGGCCCACTTCGCCGTAGACGCGGTCGTTCCACAGGGTGTAGGCGTTGACGCCGATCACATTGCCCTCCATGCCGCCCAGGCCCGCGCGTTCAGCGCCAATGGCGTTGCCGCCGTGGCTGGGCTGGAAGGGGAAGCTCCAGGGCGAGAGGGTATTGAACGGATCCTGAACGCCGGGGTTGTTGTTGACGGAAACGCCGACGATGCTGTCTTTGGACGCGATCGAGACAGGCAGGGCCAGGCGCACATCCATCTGGTCCAAGGCGGTGTGGTGTTCGACCGGGCTGTGGGTCACCTGAATGAAGGTGCCCAGATGGTCCGTCAATCGACCGGCCAGAAAGATCGAAGCTTCATCCAATGCGCTCTTGCGACCGCCGTCTACCGTGTTGTCCTTGTTGTTCGTATAAGAGGCGGCGACCATCGCAGACAAGGGCACTTTGCCATCCTTGCCGTCTGAATCGGTGTAGCCGCCGAGCTTGAATTTGATGCCGAAGGGGGTCAGTTGCGGGCCGAACGCGCCAATGTGGCAGGCGGCGCAGTCCTGACCGGTCTGGCGGGCATAACTGGGGACGGCTTGAGCCGGTTGGGTTGCCAGGCCGACCACCAGCGTGGTGGCGATCCAGCTCAGGCTTTTGAGCAAGGTGACGCGTTGGAACATGTCTTGAAGGTCCTTAAGTGACGAAGAAAAGAAGAGGTCAGGCGGCGCGTCGACCGGCTGGCAACATGCTGCGCAGCACGTTGTCTTTCAATACGTGGTGATGCCAGAGGGCCACCGCCGCATGAAGCCCGACCAGGCCGAGCAGCGTCCATCCCATCCAGCTGTGAACGGCTTCCAGGGTGTCGGCGAGGTCGCGATCGCGCTCGATCAATGAGGGCAGGTGGATGCCGAAGTAGTCGACATGCCCGGTGCGCGCACACATCAGGAAGTAGCCCGCCAGCGGCAAAGCCAGCAAGGCGACGTACATCAGGCCGTGGCCGGCCCGGGATGCGACTCGAACAGCAGGCGGCAGGTCGTGATAGGGCACCGCCGCTCCGAGGCGCAAAGTGATGCGAACCAGCACCAGCCAGAAGGCGGTGAGGCCGCCATGGCGGTGCCATTGCAAGAGGGTTTCGCGAATGGCGTTGTCTTCAGCGAATTCCCGGCTGATGACCAGGGCAAACAAGGTGACCACGAGCAGCACCGTGATCCAATGAAGCGCAATCAAGGCGGTGGGCCAGGTGGGCGAGGCGAATGATGGCGAGGCATGAGTCTTTTGCATTCGAAAAGTGTAGAACGCACATTTCAATGTAGGGCCATCAATTTCCTTGAACCATGTAAAGCTTTGTTAATCTGGGGCGCTTAAGGGAGGATGAATGCGAATGAATCTCGATACCCCCTAGGGTTTATTCCAGGCGCAAAAAAAGCCACGGCTTTTGGGCCGTGGCTTGCGGGAGAAATGAACCGGGTGTTACTTCATGAGCATGTGGGGCAACCAGAGCGACATGGCAGGCCAGTAGGTCACCAGCGCCAGGAAGACCAGCATGGTCAGCAGCCACGGCCAGACGGCAACGGTCAACTCCGTGATCCCCATCTTCGTGATGCCCGAGGCCACATACAGGTTCAGTCCCACCGGTGGGTGGCACATGCCCACCTCCATGTTCACGACGATCAGAATGCCGAAGTGAATGGGGTCGATGCCCAATTTGGTCGCCACCGGGAACAGGATCGGCGCCATGATCAGCACGATCGACGAAGGCTCCATGAAATTACCGGCAACCAGCAGCAGGATGTTGACCACCAGCAAGAAGGCAATCTGACCCAGACCCATGCCCACCAGCCAATCGGCCAGTTGCTGGGGAATGTTCTCGTTGGCCAGCACGAAGCTGAACAACACCGCATTGGTGATGATGTAGAGCAGCATCGCGCTCATGTTGGCCGAGTTGAGCAGCACGCGCGGCACGTCCTTGAGCCCCATGTCCTTGTAGACGAACACCGCAATGATGAAGGCATAGACCGCCGCCATGGCCGCGGCTTCCGTGGGCGTGAACAGGCCGGTGTAGATCCCGCCCATTACCACCACGATCAGCAACAAGCCCCAGAACGACTCGCGCAAGGCCTTCAGACGCTGGGCCATGGTGGCCTTGGGCTGACGCGGGTAGCCAAACTTGCGAGCGCGCCACCAGGTGGTGAAGCCCAGCATCAAAGCCAAAACGGCCCCTGGGATCACACCAGCGAGAAACAGGGCGCCCACCGAGGTGTTCGTCGACACGGAATACATCACCATCACGATGGACGGAGGGATCAGGATGCCCAGTGCCCCCGAGGTGGTGATCACGCCCGCGCCAAACTTATTGGGGAAGCCAGCCTTGGTCATGGCCGGCAGCAGGATCGAGCCGATGGCCACAACGGTCGCCGGCGAAGAGCCCGACACCGCGGCAAACAGGGCGCAAGCCAGCACACCGGCCAAGGCCAGGCCACCATGCCAGTGCCCGACCATGCTGGTGGCGAAATTGATCATGCGCCGCGCCACGCCGCCATGGGTCAGGAAGTTGCCAGCCAAGATGAAGAACGGGATCGCCATGATCTCGAACTTCTCGATGCCGGTGAACAGCTTCAGGGCCACGGATTCGACCGGAACCTGCGTGAAGCCAAAAATGAAAGTCAGAACCGTGAGACCCAACGAGATGGACACGGGCATGCCCGTGAGCATCAGCGCCAGCAACACGCCAAAAATAATGATGCCGTTCATGGTGTGATCCTCAAGCGGTGGCAGTTTCTTCGTCCAGGCCGTCGACGTGGCCGTGGTCGTGATGGGGCAATTCGCCAGTGCGCATGAAGTTCCAGGCCACTTGCAGGAATCGGAAACACATCAGCGACGACCCCAGCGGAATGGCCATGTAGATGATCCAGGTGTGCCATTCCAGATCAGGCGTGGTGGGGCCCTCAATCAGGTCACCCATGTCCAAATGGAAGAACTGGTGGAAGGCGTAGTCGGCGCCGTTGTGCCAGACAAAGCGGGCGCCCATCGTGGCGATCGTGCCGGTGAACAGCGCGCCGGCCAGCAGGCCGAAGAGCACGAAGAATTTGCGCCGGGAGGGTGAGAGCTGGTTGATCAGCACGTCCACACCCACGTGGATGCCGGTGCGCACGCCGTAGGCCGCGCCGAACTTGGCCATCCACACGAACAGGTAGATGGTGGCCTCTTGCGCCCAGGCCATGTCCAGGGTGAGCAGCCAGTCCTGGAGGGGAGATTGGATCCCAACCAGGTAGCGGTGCAGCACCGACACAAAGATGATGAGCGTCGCGGCGCCCATGAAAGTGGCAATCAGCCACTCTTCCAGATGATCAAGCCACTTCATGGTGGTCACTCCTCGGTACAAAAAAACCCACGGCACCGCGTGGGTTCAGGTCAACTCAGTCCCCCGGCCTCACAGCTTGCTGGGGTCGAAGTTGGTTTCCTTGTAGATGGCTTGCAGTGTCTCTTCGCCAATGCGAGAAGCCATCTGCTTGTGCACCGGCACCAGCGCCTTCTTGAGCAGGAAGCGCTCGGCCATCGTGGGTGTGTAGATCAGGGTCTTGCCAGAAGCCTTGACCTTTTCCAGGGCTTCCTTGTTGTCCTGGAAGGCCACGTCATTGGCTACCTTGGTCGACTCCTGCATGGCCTTGCTCAAGGCGGTGCGGATGTCGGGAGGCAGACCGTCCCAGAACTTTTTGTTCACGACGACGGCGTAGCCCAGATAGCCGTGGTTGGTGACGCTCACATGCTTTTGCACTTCATGCATCTTCTGGGTGTAGAGATTGGACGGCGGGTTCTCGGTGCCGTCGACCACACCCGTCTGCAAGGCCTGGTAGGTTTCAGAGAAGGCCAGCACTTGGGGCAGGGCGCCCAGTGCACGCATTTCGGCGTCCAGCACCTTGGAGGACTGGATGCGCATCTTCAGGCCCTTGTAGTCTTCGACTGTCTTCAAAGGCTTGTTGGCCGACATCACCTTGAAGCCGTTGTCCCAGAAGGCCAGGCCCGTGATGCCTCGTGATTCCAGCTTCTTGAGCAGGCCCTGGCCGACGGCACCCTGCGTGACCTTGTGCAGATCGTTGTAGTCGTCAAAGATGAAGGGCAGGTCGAAGACTTCAAATTCCTTCACGCCCAGCGGGGCGAACTTGGACAGCGAGGGTGCCAGCATCTGAACCGAGCCCAGCTGCAAGGCTTCCATCTCTTCCTTGTCCTTGTAGAGCTGGCTGTTGGGGTAGACCTCGACCTTGACGCGGCCCTTGGTCAACTCGCTGGCCCGCTTGGCAAAGAACTCGGCGGCCTTGCCCTTGGGGGTGTCTGTCGCCACCACATGGCTGAACTTGATGACGATGGGTGACTGGGCAAACGCCGCAGGTGCCAAGGCCAGTGAGGTGGCCAGGGCCAGCAGGCCGCGGCGAAGGATGGGGGTAGTCAGGCGCATGCTCATTGAAGGTCTCCAAAGTGGGATGTCAATGAGTGGATTGTTCGTGTCTGGCCGCTTGCCCGGAATTGTGGAGTTCCACATTTCGCATTTTTGTGCGCTGCGTCTGGCTGGGGGCCTACTAGACTGGCGTGGTGAGTGCACCTGTCTCTGCCCCTCCTCGTCCCACGCTCGCTGTGCCACCGCAGCCGCGTCTGCGCTTGCTTGGCGGCATGGTGACCGCTCTGCCGGGCCTGTGGGCCTGGCCGCTGGTGCTGTCACTGGTCTTTGTGGGGGCCGTGATGGGGTGGTTGCGCGCGGTCGAGCGCGCGGATCTGGACGCCCAACGGGCTGAAATGATCACCGACGCGCTGTCTCTGGAGGCGCAGATTGGCGGGCGCCTCGATGCGGAGACATCCCGTCTGAAGATCCTGGCCGACGGGCTGGGGCAGCAGTCGATCACGCCCCGGAGTTTTGCGGGTGAGGCCATGGTGCTCGATGGACTGCGCCGGTTCTGGGTCAATGTGACCTGGCTGGACCAGGCCGGGCGGATCGTGGCAACGGCACCGCCCGACGACACCAGTCGCCGTGATGTGGTCCGCAGCTCGGGGGACGACGGTGGCCTGGCGGGACACCTGATGGTCCCGGTGCTGGACCGGGCCGGGCAGGTCAAAGGCGCCGTGATTGCGCGGTACTCGGCGGCCGCCATGCTGCGCCAGAAGGTGCCTTGGTGGCTGGCCAGCAAATACGACATCCGCCTGGTCGACGAATCAGGCGATGTGATCGCGTCGACGGTCGACACCCAACGCACATCCCGGCAAGCGTGGTATCGGGTGGCACTGGGCGCCACCATGCCCAATGCCTGGCTGGAGCTGACCGCGCGCAGCGTCATCGTCCCGTGGTGGCGGACGCTGCCGGTCGCGCTGATGGTGGGCTTTGTGGCGCTGGTGATGCTGACCAGTGTGATGTTGCGAAAGCAGATGCAAAGCGTGTCGCGAGCCGAAGTGGCCTGGCGCACCGAGGCCGCCTGGCGCCAGGCGATGGAGGATTCACTGGCCATCGGGATCCGGGCTCGCGACATGGACGGCAAGCTGGTCTACGTCAACAAGGCCATGGCTGACATGGTCGGCTACACGCCCGACGAACTGGTGGGCGTCTTGCCGCCTATGCCGTACTGGCTGCCCGACGAGCTGGAGCAGACCATGTCCCGCCACCGGCGTACCATGGCGGGGCACGCGCCGCGCGAGGGTTACGAGTCTCGCTGGCGCCACCGCGACGGCCGCACCGTCGATGTGATGGTGTACGAGGCGCCTCTGGTGGACGCCGCCGGCCGGCAAATCGGCTGGATGGCCTCGATCGTCAACATCACCGAGCGCAAACATCTCGAAGAGCGCGAACGCAAGCAGTTCGAGACCATGGCGCACCATGCCCGGCTCACCATGTTGGGTGAGGTGGCGTCCACCCTGGCGCACGAGCTCAATCAGCCGCTGTCGGTGATCATCAGCTACAACACGGGCCTGCTCAACGCGCTGCAAAGACAAGCGCCGGTCAATGAGACCCTGGTCAAGCCGTTGCAGGTGATGGGTGAGCAGGCGGCCCATGCGGGGCGCATCGTCAAACGCATCCGCGAGTTTCTGACCCGCCACGAGCCGGATCTGGAAGCCTGCGACCTGAACCGGATCGTGCACGACGCGACAGCGCTGCTGCAACGCGAACTGGCCAAGCAAAGTGTGGAGCTGGCCGTGCAACTGGATGCGGGCTTACCCAAGGTACAGGCCGACGCGGTGCTGCTGGAGCAGGTGCTCATCAACCTGATCCGCAACGCCGTGGACGCCATGGCGCACCAGAGCGGCCCCCGACGCATCCTCATCCATGGCGGCCAGAGCGCCCAGGCCGGGTTCGTCAAGATCGTGGTGGCCGATAACGGGCCTGGGCTGGACGGAAAGACGATCGATTTGTTGTGTGCGCCGTTTTATTCGACCAAATCGGACGGCATGGGCATGGGGCTGGCCATTTGCCGCTCGATCATTGAGCTGCACTATGGCGTGCTGGATGTCGAGGACAGCGCCTTGGGCGGGGCCGCGTTTGCCTTCTCCTTGCCTGTCGCGGAGGATCAGTGATGAACGTGCATGATGTGGGTGAGGTGTACCTGGTGGACGACGAGGCCGTGGTGCGGGACGCCCTGGCGTTTTTGCTGGGCTCGCGAGGCTTGCTGGTTCACACCTTTGACAGCGGCCCGGCCTTGCTGGACGTGATGCGGCAGGCCCGGCATCCCGTCCGAGGGGTGTTTGTGCTGGACGTCCGCATGGAGCCCATGTCGGGCTTGCGTCTGCATGACGAGTTGAAGGCCCTGGATGTCCGCAATCCCGTGATGTTCCTGAGTGGCCACGGCGACATCCCGATGGTGGTCGAAGCTTTGAAAAAAGGGGCTTTCGATTTTCTGGAAAAACCGTACAGTGACAACACGCTGGTCGACCGCATTGAGCAGGCCCTGGCCGTTGAAGCCGCGACATACGTGAACGATGCACGGGAATCGGAGCGCAGGGCTCGATTAGCCAGCCTCAGTGACCGAGAACGTGAAGTCATGACACGCGTGGCGGCAGGCAAGCTCAACAAGGTGATTGCCGATGAACTCCATATTGCCGTGCGCACGGTGGAGGTGCATCGCGCCCGCGTGTTTTCTAAACTGGGTGTGCGCTCGGCGGCGGAGCTGGCTGGTTGGCTGGCAACGGGGTGAAGCGCACATTGGCGTGGCCCTTTCTTGCTTTGTCGCATGCGTCAGATCATATTCATCCTGGGTGTTTGCCTGGCTTTGAGCGGCTGCGGCCCCCGCGGACTGGTGCGATCCGAGTTCGCCGGCCGCTCCAATGAGGGGCCCAGAAAAGTCGTGGTGGTGCCGGCTGACTTCGTGATCACCGAGGTCACTTTCGGCAAGACGGAAGAGCGCGTGGTGGCCGCCGAGCGCCAGGCTGCCGCAACCTTGTCCAGGCATGTGCTTGAGTTGGGTCGCCAGCAAAGCGCGTTCACCGTGGCCGACTTCTCGCAACTCAGCAAGGCCCAGCAAGACATCCTGTTGCAGCATCGGGCCCTTTTCGCCACGATGGTCAGTCAGCTGCTGCTGGTCAAGGAAGACGCGGTCGATGTATGGGCCAGCAAGTTGCGCTACTTTGACTACACCTTGGGCCCGGGAATGGCTGAGCTTGCCGCGCAGACCGGCGCTGAAACCGCCATCTTCATCGTGGGCAAGGACAAGGTTCGCAGCACCTCACGCAAAGTGCTCGACACCTTCAGCAGTGTGCTGCCCATTGGTGAATCGCTCAGCGCACAGCCGGCCGCCGTGGCGGTCGGGGTGGTCGAGCTGGCCACGGGCAACATCCTGATGTTCGACAACGAGACGGCGACACGCAAGGCGCTGACCGACGAGTCCGACGTCAAGGCCATGGGTGAGGCGGTCCTGACCGACTTCCGGCACACCCTCAAAAAGCGCCAAGGTCTGGTCCCCACAGAGGCTGCCCCATGACATCCTGTCGCGCCTACATCGCCGCCCTCGTGGGTCTGGCAAGCTTGGCCTGCATGGCGCCGGCCCATGCGCTGTTTTATGACGATTTCACCAACGGTGCGAGCGTTCATCCCAGTGACGAACTGGAAGAGCGCATCTGGCAAGAGGCGGAAGCCTCTCGCGGGCAATTTGTCCGTGGCGCGCCGTCTGCTCAGGCAGCCGCTTTGGCGGACCATGCACGCAAACTGATCAAGAAGCATTGGCCTGACATGGTGGACAAGGTCCACGTTGACGTCATCGACAATGCAGATGTGCTGGCCCTGTCCAGCGCCAATGGCGACATCATCGTGAGCACCGGCATGCTGATGCGCGCGGACACGGATGAAGAACTGACCGCCATCCTGGCACGCGAAGTGAGCCACGTGCTCAAACGCCACGCCGTGCGTTCGGTCTACGCCGCCCGACTGGGGGCCGGGGCCAACACCGTGTTTCAGGCCGCAGTCAATGCCAGCTCTTTCATGGGGACCATGAGCGTGCTGGGTTCGTTCCAGGTCGCACCTGAAATGCTGCTTGCCGATGGCGGCAAGGCCTTTTTGCAGGCGCAGTTGACCAAGATCCGGGACAACATGGCCGACAACTTCCTGCGTCGCATGTCCGCCACTGGCTTTGAAGCGATGGTCAAGACCTCGTTGTTCGGCTATTCCGAATCCCTGGAGACCGAGTCGGACGAGTACGCCTTGCTGCTACTCGAAAAAGCCTATGGCCAGACCGATGCCTTCAAGCGGGTCATGCAAAGGCTGGCGGACGAGGCGGCTGTGGATGAGAAGAAGTTCTCGGCCTTTTATGGCAACGAGGTGCGCATGAAGGCGCGCCTGTCTTATCAAGCCGAATTCGATGCCAAAAAAGACAAGCGCGCGGGGCTGGCCGGGCCAGGCCCCCATGGCCCTGATGCGGCGGTTTCAAATGCCCCAGCACCGGTCGCAGCAGGGGCTGAGCTGGCTTCGGACTCGATCGTGATCGAGGCGGGGCGTCCTGTTGTGGCGGTCGTGCTGGCCGATTCGGAAGACGAAGATTCAACCGGTGTGCGCCCGCTCGCCGAGGTCATGGCCGAAGAGAGATTCAGCTACCCTCAGTTGCTGAGCCAGATCGCCTTGCCGGTGGTTGAGTCCGAACTGGAAGCCGGACATTGGGCTCGCGCCGCCCTCAACATCGAGCGCACACGCGAGGGCGTCACCTTGCCCCATCGCGCCCAGCTGATTCTGGCAGAAAGCCTGTGGGCCATGCCCGGTGCCAAGCAGTCCGAGCGCGGCGAGGCCATTGCCCAACAGTATTGCCAGGCGCACCCCGACGACGCGCGCGGATGGAAGCTGCTGGGCCAGATGGCGCTCAAGCGAGGCGAGGCCGCGAAGGCAGAGGACTATTTGCAGCAAGCCTTGCAAGCCGCAGACTCGGAAGACGAGCGGGGCTTCATCGAGCAGTACCTGCGTCAGGCACAAAAACAGAAGGCCGCTCAATCATGATTCGATCTGCCATCCATGTGGTTGTGGCCGGCTTGAGCCTTGCGGCATGCTCGCCGAACTGGCAAAACCTGCGCAAGCAGGAGACATTCAAAGGGCCTGCCCGAGCCTACACCGCAGCCTTGCCCGAAGATTGGAAGCGCGCGCCGACGGACAGCGATGTCTTGCTCATCACCCGCGATGGCCTGTTCTTACAGCAGATCAGCGTGGTCCGGCACAGCTTGAGCGAGGCCTTCCCCGACAAGAAGATCAGCGCAGACACGCCTCCGCAAGAGCTGGCCTTGCTGCAATACAAGCGCTTGCGAGAAGAAGAGCCCGATCTGGTGCAGGTTCAAAAGGCCGAGACCAAGGGGGTGCTGGGCCTGTTTCCGGTCAACAACGCCAAACCTCTGGCTGGCACCACCGAGCGGGTGGCCATCAAGCCGCTCAAGGTCGATGGGCGCGATGCCTTCATGCTGGAGACCCGCAGCTACAACAGTTGGGGGCTCGAATACCGCAGCCAGGCCATCGGCTTTGTCCACGAAGGGGACTACTGGCTGGTGCGCTACCTGGCCCCCAAACTTCACTATGCCCAGCGAGATCAGGCCACGTTTGACGACTTCCTGAGCAAAATGAAGCTCAAGGAAAAATGCCGCGTCTTCTGCTCAGATTGACGACGACCGTTCGCTCACCCCAGCTTGGGCAGCTCCATCGCCTCAGGCTGGTGCCCCCGTTGCACCAGCCAGTCGCGCAGGGCCAGGCCAGTCGATGACGGCCAGTAGCGCGCCCGGGCCGGGTCGATTCGTTTGTAGTCCGCCAGTTCGTCGCCCAAGGTGACGGTGCCGGTGGCGGGCACGTGATAGGCCAGAATGATCTGGTTTTGCCGCGCGAACGGGTAGTGGCCGATGAAATGGGCACCTTGGGCGTCCAGCCCCAGCTCTTCTTTGACTTCACGCTCGATGGCCTCATGCGGGCTGGGGTCGGAGCGCTCCAGAAACCCCGTGATCAAGGCGTAGAACGACACGGCCCACAGCTTGTTGCGCGCCAGAATGATCTGGCCCTCGTGCTCGACCACAGCTGCCACCACCGGAGTGGGATTGTCCCAATGAACGAAGCCGCAATCCGGGGTGGCGCAGGCCCGCCGAGAGAAGCCGCCATGGTCTTGATCCTGCAGCGGTTGGGCACATTGAGGGCAAAAGCGGTAGGCGTTGGCAGTCATGCGGGCACTTTATCAGCTGGTGAAACGCCTTGCCGCGCACGCCGCTGCGGATTTCCCGGACAATGTCGCCCCATGAGCTCCGAACTGAACACCTCTCCCGCGCCCGTGGCTGGCGGTCCTGCCCCCAAGATTGGCTTTGTCTCCCTGGGATGTCCCAAGGCCCTGACGGATTCCGAATTGATCCTCACGCAATTGCGCGCGGAGGGCTACGAAACGGCGAAGACCTTCGACGGTGCCGATCTGGTCATCGTCAACACCTGCGGCTTCATTGACGACGCCGTCAAAGAAAGCCTGGACACCATCGGCGAGGCCCTGGCCGAAAACGGCAAGGTCATCGTGACCGGCTGCCTGGGTGCCAAGGCCGACGCGGGCGGCGGCAACCTGGTCAAGGGCGTGCACCCCAAGGTGCTGGCTGTGACCGGCCCCCATGCCACGCAAGAGGTGATGGACGCCGTGCACACCCATGTGCCCAAGCCCCACGACCCCTTCATTGATCTGGTCCCCGAAGCACGCGGCGTGGCCGGCATCAAGCTCACCCCCAAGCACTTTGCCTATCTGAAGATCAGCGAAGGCTGCAACCACCGCTGCAGCTTCTGCATCATCCCCAGCATGCGTGGCGATCTGGTCTCGCGCAACGTGGGCGAGGTATTGTCTGAGGCCAAGGCTTTGTTCGAGTCTGGCGTCAAGGAGTTGCTGGTGATCAGCCAGGACACCAGCGCTTACGGCGTCGATGTCAAATACCGCACCGGCTTCTGGGACGGCAAGCCCGTCAAAACGCGCATGTACGACCTGGTCGAACAACTGGGCAAGATGGCGCAAGAGCATGGCGCCTGGGTGCGCTTGCACTACGTCTACCCCTATCCGCACGTCGACGAGATCATCCCGCTGATGGCGCAAGGCCTGGTTCTGCCCTACCTGGATGTGCCGTTCCAGCACTCGCATCCCGATGTGCTCAAGCGCATGAAGCGTCCCGCCAACGGCGAGAAGAACCTCGACCGCATCCGCAAGTGGCGCGAGATCTGTCCGGAGATCGTGATCCGCAGTACCTTCATCGCCGGCTTCCCGGGCGAGACAGAAGAAGAGTTCCAGCACCTGCTGGACTTTCTGCGCGAGGCGCAGATCGACCGCGCGGGTTGCTTTGCTTATTCGCCCATCGAAGGCGCACCGGCCAATGAGCTGGAAGGTGCATTGCCTGACGAGGTGCGTGAAGAGCGGCGCGCCCGCTTCATGGCCGTGGCCGAAGAAGTGTCCATCAACAAGCTGGCCAAGCGCGTCGGCGCCACCATGCAGGTGCTGGTGGACAGCGCCCCCGCACTGGGCCGCAAGGGTGGGGTGGGGCGCACCTATGCGGACGCGCCCGAGATCGACGGCACCGTCCGCCTGCTGCCGCCCGAGAAGGCCAGCAAAACCCTGAAGGTCGGCGAGTTCACCAAGGCGCGTATCGTGGCGGTTGAAGGCCATGACCTGATCGGCTTGCCGATCTGACGCCCTGGAGCGCACCCGGTGACCAAGCTGCCGACTTCCACGGATCTGATCCATCATCCCTATGAAGCCCCCGGTGGTTTTCATGCGGTGATGCCTGGCGTGCACAAGGCGTCCACCGTGATCTTTGAGAACACGGCCGCTCTGCATGCCCGGCAATGGAAGGACAAAAGCGGCTACACCTACGGCCTGCACGGCACACCCACCACCTTCATCCTGGAAGAGCGCCTGGCCACGCTGGAAGGCGGTTTGCAGACCGTTCTGGCGCCCAGTGGCTTGTCAGCCATCGCCCTGGTCGACATGGCCTTGCTCAAGGCCGGCGACGAGGTTCTGATCCCTGACAACGCCTATGGGCCCAACAAAGAGTTGGCCCTGCATGAATTGGCGGCGTGGGGCATCACCCATCGCTTTTACGACCCGCTGCGGGCCGACTTGCTGCCGGGTCTCATCTCGCCGCAAACCCGTTTGCTGTGGCTGGAGGCGGCGGGCTCGGTCACGCTGGAGTTCCCGGATTTGCTTGGCTTGCTCCGGGTGGCGCGGTCCCATCCGCAGATCACGGTGGCGCTGGACAACACCTGGGGTGCGGGCTTGGCATTCCCAGCGTTTGAGCTCGACCCCGGGCCAGATTTGCCCAAAGGGGTGGACATCTCGGTTCACGCCCTGACCAAGTACCCCTCAGGCGGTGCTGACGTGCTCATGGGCGCGGTCGTCACGCGGGACGAATCCTTGCACCTGCGGATCAAGCTGGCGCACATGCGCCTGGGACTGGGCGTAGGCGCCAATGACGTCGAAGCCATCTTGCGGGGCTTGCCCAGCTTGCCTTTGCGTTATGCCGCGCATGATCAGGCCACCCGTGAGGTGGCGCAGTGGCTGGCTCAACGGCCGGAATGCGGCCAGGTCCTGCATCCGGCCTTGCCGCAGTCTCCCGGGCATGCATACTGGGCGCACCTGTGCGGGGCCGCTGGCGGGCTGGTGTCCGTCGTCTTTGACAGCCGCTACACCCGAGCGCAAGTCGACGCGTTCGTCGATGCGCTCAAGGTCTTCAAGATCGGCTACTCGTGGGGCGGTCCGGTCAGTCTGGCCGTGCCTTACCAGCTCAAGCACATGCGTGCCCTGGCAGGGGCGCCCCAAGGCAACTTGGTGCGTCTGGCCATCGGGCTGGAGCGGGTGCAAGACCTGTTGGCCGATCTGGACCAGGCCTTGTCAGTCCTTGCCGCCTGACGACACTTTGTGTCGCATCAGCCGGCCCTTTTCGCGTTCCCATTCGCGTTCTTTGACGGTGTTGCGCTTGTCATGCTCGGCCTTGCCCTTGGCAAGCGCGACCTCCACCTTCACATAGCTGCCCTTGAAGTGCAGGTTCAACGGGACGAGGGTGTAGCCCTTTTGCTCCGTCTTGCCAATCAGGCGGCGAATCTGGGCGCGCTGCATCAGCAGCTTCTTGGTGCGATCGGCATCAGGCCGCACATGGGTCGAAGCCGAGCGCAGCGCGTTGATGCGCAGCCCGATCAGGAACAGTTCGCCATCCTTGATCACCACGTAGCCGTCGGTCAACTGAACTTGCCCGTCGCGAATGGCTTTGACTTCCCAGCCTTCCAGCACGATGCCCGCCTCAAAGCGCTCCTCGATGTGATAGTTGAAATGGGCTTTTCGGTTTTCTGCGATCGTCATGTTGTTCAGTGTGCCGGATGACACGCTTTTGGCGCGCCGTGCTCCTTAAAATAGCGACATTCTATGAAGCACGTTCAAAAGTCAGTCTTGCTTTGGTATTCCCCGCGTGAAATGTACGCGCTGGTTACCGGCCTTGAAGACTATCCCAAGTTTCTGCCCTGGTGCGATCGCGCTGAGGTGATCCAGACCCATCCGGACGGCGTGACCGCGCGGCTTCACCTCGGTATCGCCGGGGTCAGGCATGCTTTCACCACTCGGAATGTCCATGTCGCCAACGAAAGCGTCACCATGCAACTGGTGGACGGTCCGTTTTCGCACCTGGAGGGCGTCTGGCGCTTTTTGCCGCTGCAAAAGCCAGGGCAAACCGCAGACGCGCCCGCATCACCCGCAGACTCTCCGGCCTGCAAGGTGGAGTTTTCGCTGCGGTACGCGTTTTCCAGCCGCCCGCTTCAGATGGTGATCAGCCCGGTGTTTGATCGCATTGCCAACACATTTGTCGACGCCTTCGTCAAACGGGCGGAGCAGGTGTATGGCCCCCGCTGAGCCGGCTGCCGATCCGGGTTGCCCGAGTGCATCCAGGACGATGAACATCGAAGTGGCCGTTGGCATGGCGCCTCGGCAGGTGACTCGCCGAGGGCTGGTTTTGCCAGCCGGCGCCACCGTCCGCGATGCCTTGGCGGCCAGCGGTCTGCTCGACCTGCCTGGGGGGCCTACCTGGGCGCTCATCTCATCCGGGCAGTGGTTTGTCGGCGTATGGGGCCGGCGAGCCGAGTTGACTCATGTCCTGCGCGAGCGTGACCGGGTCGAGTTGTATCGCGGTTTGCAGGTCGACCCCAAAGAGGCGCGGCGCCTGCGTTATCGCGTCAATGGCGACAAGCGGCCCAAATGGGGTCAACGCAAATATTGATCAGTTGCAGTTGTTGCGAATGATCTCTTCAACCTGACGCTGCTCGTCTGCGCGGCCCTTGTCGTCCAGGATTTCGCGTTCGCCATTGGCGTTGGTGCGCGAAACCCGTATCCCGTCGTTGAGTGTGCGCTGGTAGCTGCGGGCTCGCTGGCAGTTCTCGGCACGGTTCTTGGCGACTTTCTCTTCTTCGGCTTTTTGCGCGGCCTTTTTCTCGTCCTCGGCTTTCTTGCGTTTGGCTTCGAGGTCGGGGTCGGTCGCCTTGGCATCTGGTTTCGACGCGGCGCTGGCCGACTGAGCCGGTGCCGCCGAGTCAGATTCCGCCTTCATGGCCGCTGCGGCTGCCGCTCGGGCAGCAGCGGGGCGGCTCAGGATGTCTTTATCGGGCGTGCCGCTGGGTGGGGGGCGGTCGCTGTATTGAACGGCGCCAGTGGCATCACGCCACTTCCATTGCATGCCGGCCACAGCGGATGTGGGTGAAGTCAGCAAGGCCGCGCTGGCGATCAGCGTGGACACAAGCACGGAAGGCAGCGGGCGCACGTTTTTCATGCAGCGAAGTTTAGCCCTGACAACAATTGGCGATCTTCGGGAATATGTCCAATCTGCCACGCATCTCGGCGGTTTCGCACTTGGGCTGTCCTATGCGTATAATCCGCTTTTGCGTCTGGAGCCCGTTCATGCGCCTGCTTGGTAAAGCCCTCACGTTTGACGACGTGTTGTTGGTGCCCGCGTATTCTCAAGTGTTGCCCCGTGACACTTCGCTGGCCACCCGTCTGTCCCGCAATATTCAGTTGAATCTGCCGTTGGTGTCCGCTGCCATGGATACCGTGACCGAATCGCGTCTGGCTATCGCCATCGCGCAAGAGGGCGGCATCGGGATCATTCATAAAAACCTGACGGCCAAGCAGCAGGCCGCCGAAGTCGCACGCGTCAAGCGTTACGAATCCGGCATCCTGCGCGACCCGATCACCATCTCATCGGGCGTCAAGGTCCGTGATGTCATCGAGCTGTCTACGCAGCACGGCATCTCGGGCTTCCCGGTGGTGGACGACGGCAAGGTCGTCGGCATCGTCACCGGCCGCGATCTGCGTTTCGAGACCCGTCTGGACGCCCCCGTGCGCGAAATCATGACGCCCCGTGAGCGTCTGATCACCGTCAAGGACGGCGCCACCCAGGCTGAAGCCAAGGCCTTGATGCACAAGCACAAGCTCGAGCGTGTGCTGATGATCAACGACGCTGGCGAGTTGCGCGGCGTGTTCACTGTCAAAGACATCACCAAGCAGAACAGCTTTCCCAACGCGGCGCGCGACGCCCACGGCAAACTGCGCTGCGGCGCAGCCGTTGGCGTGGGTGAGGGCACCGAAGAGCGCGTCGAGTTGCTGGTCAAGGCCGGCGTCGATGCGCTGGTGGTGGACACCGCCCACGGCCACAGCCACGGTGTGATCGAGCGCGTGCGCTGGGTCAAGAAGAACTTCCCTCAAGTCGACGTCATCGGCGGCAACATCGCCACCGGCGCGGCTGCTCTGGCGCTGGTTGAAGCGGGAGCCGACGGTGTCAAGGTCGGTATCGGCCCCGGCTCCATCTGCACCACCCGCATCATCGCTGGCGTGGGCGTGCCTCAGATCACTGCCATCGACAACGTCGCTACCGCGCTGCAAGGCACGGGCGTGCCCTTGATCGCTGACGGCGGCATCCGGTATTCGGGCGACATCGCCAAGGCCATCGCCGCTGGCGCCAGCGCCGTGATGATGGGCGGCATGTTTGCCGGTACCGAAGAAGCCCCTGGCGAAGTGATCCTGTACCAAGGTCGCAGCTACAAGAGCTATCGCGGCATGGGCTCGATCGGCGCCATGAAGGACGGCTCGGCCGACCGCTACTTCCAGGAAAACGACGAGACGACGAACCCCAACGCGGACAAGCTGGTGCCTGAAGGCATCGAAGGCCGCGTGCCTTACAAGGGTTCCGTTCTGACCATTCTGTATCAGATGGCCGGCGGTCTGCGCGCTTCCATGGGCTACTGCGGTTGCGGTACCGTCGACGACATGCGCAACCGCGCCGAGTTCGTCGAGATCACGGCAGCCGGTATCCGTGAAAGCCACGTGCACGACGTGCAAATCACCAAGGAAGCGCCTAACTACCGCATGGAGTGATGCCCGCAAGGGCATTGACTCCTGGGTAGATCGGCCAGGATCAGCCAATGAGCACGACCCGCGGCCGCCAGGCGGCCATGCCTTTCATCATGGTGACGGTGCTGCTCGACATGATGTCGATCGGCATCATTTCGCCGGTGCTGCCCAAGTTGGTGGGCGGCTTCATGGATTCCGGAGCCAGCACCTCGCTGGCTTATGGTGCCGTGCAGGTCGCCTTTGCCCTGGCGCAATTCATCAGCGCGCCCATTTTGGGCGCCTTGTCTGACCGGTATGGCCGTCGTCCGGTGCTGCTGCTGGGATTGGCCGGCATGGCGCTGAACTTCCTGGCCACGGCGATGGCCACCGAGTTCTGGATGCTCTTGACCGTGCGGGTCATCGGTGGCGCCTTGTGCGCCAACGTGGCGGTGGCCAATGCCTATGTCGCCGACATCACGCAAGCCAAGGACCGCGCCCGCAACTACGGGATGCTGGGCGCCATGTTCGGCCTGGGCTTCATCCTGGGGCCGATCACCGGCGGCCTGCTCGGTGATCACAATGTGCATTGGCCATTTTTCCTGGCGGGCGCGCTGTCGCTGCTCAATGCGCTGTATGGCTGGCTGGTTCTGCCGGAGTCCTTGCCGCAAGAACGGCGACGGGCATTCGATGTCAGCAAAGTCCACCCACTGGCAGCCTTAGGGCGCTTGCGTCAACTCGAAGGGGTCGAGCCCTTGCTGTGGGTCATTGGCCTGTCGACCTTGGCGCAGTTCGTCCTGCACACCAGCTGGATGCTCTATACCGAGTTCAAGTTCGGCTGGTCGCCTCGCGACAATGGCATGTCCTTGTTTGCCGTCGGCATCATGGCGGTGATCGTGCAGGGCGGTTTGTTGCGGCAATTGCAAAAGACCATGCCGATCAACAAGCTGGCCAGCATCGGCTTGATTTCGTCCACCCTGGCGTTTGCGGCTTACGGTGCGGTGCCAGCCGGCTGGATGATGTATGTCGTGATCGTGGTCAATGTGTTCGGATACACGGTCAACCCGGCGATCCAGAGCGTGGTTTCGAATTCTGTAGACGCCACGCGGCAGGGCGAGAGCATGGGCGCGATCTCGTCCATCAACAGCGTCGCCGCGATTCTGGGGCCATTGTTGGGTGCGCCGGTGCTGGCCACCGTCTCACATTACCCGCACGGCGACTGGCGTGTCGGGGCCCCGTTCTATCTGTGCGCCGCGCTGCAGTCCATCGCTGCTTTCATCGGTATTTCGTTCTTCAATCAGCGGCAGCGCGCCGTGGCTTGATTGGTTTTTCGAAGGTTGCTTTCTCATGCATGACAAGATCCTCATCCTCGACTTCGGCTCTCAAGTCACTCAGTTGATCGCTCGCCGCGTGCGCGAAGCCCACGTCTATTGCGAGATCCATCCCAACGACGTGTCGGACGAGTTCATCAAGTCGTTTGCGCCCAAGGGCATCATTCTGTCGGGCAGCCATGCTTCGACCTACGAAGACCACCAACTGCGGGCACCGCAAGCGGTGTGGGATCTGGGTGTGCCGGTCCTGGGTATCTGTTATGGCATGCAGACCATGGCGGTTCAGTTGGGCGGTGAAGTGTCGTGGAGCGACACCCGTGAATTCGGCTACGCCGAAGTGCGCGCCCATGGTCACACCCGCTTGCTCGATGGCATCGAAGACTTCGCCACGCCCGAAGGCCACGGCATGCTCAAGGTCTGGATGAGCCATGGCGACAAGGTCACCACGCTGCCGCCGGGCTTCAAACTGATGGCCTCGACGCCCAGCTGCCCGATCGCGGGCATGGCCAACGAAGACAAGCGTTACTACGCCGTCCAGTTCCACCCCGAGGTGACCCACACCGTGCAGGGCCATGCCATGTTGACCCGCTTCGTGCGTGACATCAGCGGCTGCTCGGGCGACTGGATCATGGGCAACTACATCGAAGAAGCGGTTGCCAGGATCCGTGAGCAGGTCGGCAAGGAAGAGGTCATTCTGGGCTTGTCCGGTGGGGTGGACTCGTCGGTGGCTGCGGCGCTGATTCACCGCGCCATTGGCGACCAGTTGACTTGCGTGTTCGTCGACCATGGCCTGCTGCGTCTCAACGAAGGCCAGATGGTGATGGACATGTTCGCCGGTCGCTTGCATGCGAAGGTGGTGCACGTGCAGGCCCAGGACCAGTTCATGGGCCACCTCAAAGGCGTGACCGATCCGGAGCAAAAGCGCAAGATCATTGGGCGCGAGTTCGTTGAAGTCTTCCAGGCCGAAGCCAAGAAGCTGACCAATGCCAAGTGGCTGGCTCAAGGCACGATTTACCCGGACGTGGTCGAGTCGGGCGGCACGCACACCAAGAAGGCGACCATCAAGAGCCACCACAACGTGGGCGGCTTGCCCGCGACTCTGGGTCTGAAGTTGCTGGAGCCGCTGCGTGAGCTGTTCAAGGACGAGGTGCGCGAACTGGGCGTGGCGCTGGGCTTGCCCGCGGACATGGTCTATCGTCACCCCTTCCCAGGACCGGGTTTGGGCGTGCGCGTGCTGGGCGAGGTCAAGCCAGAATACGTCTCTCTGCTGCAGCGCGCGGATCACATCTTCATTGAAGAATTGCGCAAAGCCATCGACCCGGCGACCGGCAAGAGCTGGTACGACTTGACGAGCCAGGCCTTCACGGTGTTCCTGCCTGTCAAGAGCGTCGGTGTGATGGGTGACGGCCGCACTTACGAGTATGTGGTGTCGTTGCGCGCCGTCGAGACCAGCGATTTCATGACAGCCGATTCGGCCGAGTTGCCCTACAGCTTGCTCAAGAAGGTGTCCAGCCGCATCATCAACGAGGTCCGGGGCATCAATCGCGTCGCCTACGACGTGTCGTCCAAGCCGCCCGCCACAATCGAGTGGGAGTGATGCCCCGGCGGGCCGGTGGTAAATCTGACCGCAGCATTTTGGCGGCTTGCAAGTTTTACCGCCAGGCCGCCAGCTTGGGCTGAACGGCCGGGCCACGAGAGCGGGCATCGTCCGCTCGCAGCACGCTGTCGATGGCCGATGAGGAGGCTGGCTTGGTCAGATGGTGGTCAAAGCCGGCCTCACATGCTTTGAGCCTGTCTTTTTCGCTTCCCCAGCCCGTCAGCGCGACCAATTTGACCGCGTCCATGGCGCGGTTCGATCGGATCTGCCTGGCCAGTTCATAGCCGTCCAGGCCGGGCATGCCCAGGTCACAGAAGATCACATCGGGGACGAAGTCCGCGGCGGCCTTCAATCCTTCGGCGCCGCTGTATGCACAACGCGTCTCATGAACGCGGTGCAGCAGTGACAAGGACAGCGCCTCGGCGGCGTCTGCGTTGTCGTCGATGATGAGCACACGCAGGCCCGGTGCGGTCACGCCGTCAGAGGGAAGGCGTGCCAGCGTCTCGTCCTCTTGAGGCAGACTCAGGGGCAACCGCACGGTGAAGGTGCTGCCTTGGCCGGGGCCCTCACTGTGGGCCGCCACGCTGCCGCCATGCAAGGTCAACAGACTGCGCACCAGGGACAGGCCCAGCCCCAGCCCGCCCTGAGAACGGCTGCGCGATCCTTCGACCTGCGCGAACATCTCGAACACCCGCGGAAGCATGTCCTTCGGAATGCCCAGCCCACTGTCCTTCACTTCGATGCAGGCGTGGGGGCCATCGGTTCGCAGGGTCAGACTGATGGCGCCGTTATCCGGCGTGTACTTGACTGCGTTGTTGAGCAGGTTGCCGACAATTTGAACCAGCCGCGAGCGATCGCCTCGCACCCAGACGGGATAGGGCGGCAAATCCACCGTGAGCGCATGCGTCAGGGGCCGCACGCCGGCGCCGATGCTCTCCAGGGCCCGGTCCACCACATCGCACAGATTGACTTTCTCGAACGACAATTCGATCTTGCCGCTGGAGATGCGCGCCACATCCAGCAGCTCATCAATGAGCTTGACCAGCATGTCAATCTGGCGCTCCATGATCTCCAGCATGCGGGACGCCGGAATGCTGCCGCCACCTCGGGGTGCGGCTTTCAGCACCGCAATGCCTGTGCGCAATGGAGCCAGCGGGTTGCGCAATTCGTGCGCCAGCGTAGCGAGAAACACGTCCTTGCGCTTGTCCGCTTCGCGCAGGGAGGCCTGTGCTTGGGCCAGCATGTCGATGTGGGCACGGGTCTGGTATTGCCTGCGGCGTGCCATCAAGGCCGCCCGTACCGCGCTGAGCATCGAACGGGGAGACACCGGTCGGTCCAGCAAGGTCAGGTTGCCCAAGGCCTCGAGCGTGGCGCTCAACTCAGGGTGGGGCGCGCGGTCCTTGGCCAGCATCACGATGGGAATGTCTGACCAGGTCGGTTGGGCGCGCAGCACCTCCAGCAGCCGGGGGACAGCAGGCTCGTGCAGGGCGGCCTCGGTCAGGACGATGGCCCCAGCGCCTTGGATGAGGGCCTCAACCAGGGCGGTCATGTTGGCGCAGGGCTCGCCCTGTAAACCTGCGCCTGCCAATAGCTTGACGGTCACGTCGGTGTCGCGCAGGGTCGGCGCGAGAATCAGGACGCGCTCGGAGTCGTTGTGCACCTGGGGCCTTCAAGAGCGGTTGTCGATAGGGTGGGCATCATGGGAGCTGGCCTGGGTGTCGACTGGCACGCCGAGCATCACGCCCCTCAGATTGGTCAAAGGCTCACCGAGGTGCACGCCTTCGCCGTCGAACCAGATTTGTCGGATGGATTCCTCATGCGGACCGCTGCGCTTTTTCAGCGCTGAAATGGCCTTCTTGACCCGCCCTTGGTGCTCGTACATGCGCAGCACGATCACGGCATCCGCCAGGTAACTGGCATCAATGGGAGAGCGCGCATTGGGGCCCAGCATCCCGCTCTGCGCCGCGACCAGGAAGGTGGCCACGCCGCGATTGCTCAGATAGCTCAGCAGTTCGTGCAATTGGGCGGTCAGATAACGCGCATCGGGCATGGCGTGCAAGTAGCCATTGAGGCTGTCGATCACCACCACGCGAGCCTGATCGTTTTCAACGGCCTGGCGGACCAGCGAGGCGAACTCGCCGGGCGATATTTCTGCCGGATCGATCTGGCGGATCAGTAATTGCCCAGGGCCGCTCCCCTCGGAGACCTGCATGCCCAGGCTGCCAGCGCGTCCCAGCAAAATGGCCCGGGATTCGTCGAATGTGAAGATCGCCGCATGTTCGTTTCGCAAGACGGCGGCATAGGCATATTGCAAGGCGAGGGTGGACTTGCCTGAGCCCGGGGGGCCGATGAGCAGGGTGCTGGTGCCGCGGTCCACACCGCCGCCCAGGAGGGCGTCCAGGGCGGGTACGCCACTGTCCATCGTTTCCTGCTCGAAGACGTATTCATGCTCCGAAGCCATCAGGCGTGGAAACACTTCCAGGCCCCCGTGGCGAATCGACATGTCATGGTAGCCGCTTCGGAAGTTGCTGCCCCGAAACTTCACCACTTGCAGCTGGCGCAGCGCCTGCCCGTAGGGAGGTGAGCGGTGGTCCAGCGAGATGACGCCGTGCGCGATGCTCTGCAGTTGCAGGTCGGGGCCCTCGGCCGTGCGGTCATCCAGCAACAGCACGGTACACCGCTTGGCCGCAAAGAATTGCTTGAGCGCGAGGATCTGCCGGCGGTACCTCAGCGAGCTTTGCGCCAGCAGACGCAATTCAGACAGCGAATCAAACACCATCCGATGCGGATTGATCCGGTCGATGGCTTGCAGTACTTCGCGGGTGGTCTCGGTCAGTTCCACCTCGGACGGGTGGTACATGGTCAATTGGGCGTCGCTGCTGAGGTCGTTTTCATGACCGATCAGCTCGACGATTTCAATGCCCTCCAGACTGAACCCGTGTGACGCGGCGCCAGCCAGCAATTCTTCGCGGGTCTCCGACAGGGTCACATAGAGGCTGCGCTCGCCCAGGCGCACGCCTTCAATCAGAAACTGGAGCGCCAGGGTGGTCTTGCCTGCGCCCGGATTGCCGTCTATCAGGTACAGCCTGTCTTGAATCAGCCCGCCTTGCAGGACGTCATCCAGGCCCGGAATGCCTGTGCGCGCACGCGCACTTGGTGAATGGTCGGGGACAACCCTTTGCATCGATATCAATCCCTGATGAATGAGTACACCTCTATCTGGTTAGCAAACGGCGTGCCTGGCGCCACACCAGTGGTATTCAATGTCGCGTACGGGCCTGCGGCTCATCGCACAAGGGGCAGGGCTTGTCTCCACCGGGTTGGAGTTGCCAGTCCGTGTCGTCCTTGGATGTGCTGATCTGCTTGTCGGCATGCATCGCCGCTGTCGGCGAGATGGGGTCGCTGGCCGGGAAGGTTTGATCCAGCGCATCGTCCAGCAATTCCTGGTAGGTCGGCACGCGCTCGTGCCGCTTGCGGCGTTTGCCCTCTACACGCAGCGCTTCCCGCTTCAGGGCTTCGGTGTCTTTCATGATGGGCTTCCTCGAAAACGTTGAGCGGTCACCCAGTCGGTGGCCACATGAATTGCAGCAGGCGGCGTGCCGCTGCGGCTCACGCCGTATGGCAAGATGCCGCCCATGAGCCGCGTTGGGGCTGGCTCCGAGGATTGCCCGTTGACGATGCCTGGCCAATTGTCTTTAGATGGATTCGAGCAGCGACCTTTGCCGTTGATCAACCTGTTCTTTGCGCTGAAACCCGATGAGCAAGCCGCCATGCAATCGGCTGAGGTGGCGCGGCTGCTGGGACGTGAGCAGGGCGTCGAGATCAAACAGGACCGGATCGACCGCTTTCACGTGACCTTGTTCCATGTGGGGCACTTTCAAGGTGAGATCCCGGCCAGCACCCTGGCGGCTGCGAGTGCGTGCGCTCAATTTGCTGCAGAGGTCCAGTCTTTCCCGGTCGTCTTTGACAAGGTGGCCAGTTTTTCAGGTCGATCAGGCAACTTGCCGATCGTCTTGCGGGGTGCCGAGCGTTGCGATGCACTGATGCGCTTTCAGTCCGGTCTTGATGACCGCATGAAACGGGCGGGCTTGGTGCACGGCGAGTCGCGGGGGCACTTCACGCCGCATCTGACCTTGTTTTATGGCCGCACGGTGGCAGAGCGGGCCATTGAGCCGATCGGCTGGCGAGCGACAGAACTGGTCCTGCTCAGCAGTGTGCATGGCGCGGGCTTGCACCGCCCAGAGGGCTGCTGGCCTTTGAGGGATGCCGCATGAGTGACCTGCAAACCTCGACCGTCCTGGCGGACGAATATGCGATGCGCATTGCCC
This sequence comes from Acidobacteriota bacterium, assembly GCA_050259275.1. GTDB lineage: Bacteria > Pseudomonadota > Gammaproteobacteria > Burkholderiales > Burkholderiaceae_C > Aquabacterium. The sequence continues at coordinate 432,852 of JBLNAI010000017.1, read as the reverse complement.
TCGATCAGGCGCACAACGCCTGGCTGGCCGGTGAGGTGCCGGTGGGCGCGGTCATCATGCGTCAGGGACAGGTCATCGCCACGGGCTACAACCGGCCCATTACCACGCATGACCCGACCGCGCACGCCGAGATCGTGGCTTTGCGCCATGCCTCTCAATTGCTTGAAAACTACCGGCTGCCAGAGTGCGAGCTGTATGTGACGCTGGAGCCCTGCGCCATGTGTGCCATGGCGCTGATGCATGCCCGTTTCAAACGGGTGGTGTTTGCCGCGACCGACCCCAAAACCGGGGTCGCCGGCTCGGTGATCGACCTGTTTGCCAACAAGCAGTTGAACCACCACACCCACATCGTCGGCGGTGTGCTGGCGGATGCGAGCAGCCAGTTGCTCAAACAGTTTTTTGCGGAGCGCCGCGCCCAGATCAAGGCGCTGCGAGATGAGCGACGCGCGGTGGCGTCGCGTCAGGCCTTGCATGGGGTCGAGGTCATCGAAGAGCCCGATCCCATTCCTGTGGGGCAGGCGATCGAGTCACCTGACGAACCAGAAGCCTGAGCACCGCCCGTGCGGCGGGCCTGGCCAAAAAAAAGGGAGCCATGAAGGCTCCCTTTTCAGTTGGGCATCACATGCCGGCGTAGTTAGGGCCGCCACCGCCTTCAGGCGTGACCCAGACGATGTTTTGCGTCGGGTCCTTGATGTCGCAGGTCTTGCAGTGCACGCAGTTCTGGGCGTTGATCTGCAGGCGATCGGAGTTGTCCTCGTTCTTCACGAACTCGTACACACCGGCTGGGCAATAGCGCTGCTCAGGGCCCGCATACTTGGCCAGGTTGATCTTGACGGGAACCGATGGGTCCTTGAGCGTCAAATGCGCGGGCTGGTGTTCTTCGTGGTTGGTGTTGGAGACAAACACCGAGCTCAAGCGATCGAACGTGATCTTGCCATCGGGCTTGGGGTAGTCGATCTTGGCGCACTGAGCGGCAGGCAGCAGACGGGTGTGGTCGGCTTCGGTGCGGTGGATCGTCCACGGTGCGACCTTGACGCCCAGCTTGGGCAGCAGCCAGTGCTCGATGCCGGTCATGATCATGCCGACATACATGCCCTTCTTGAACCACTGCTTGAAGTTCTTGGACGTGTCCAGTTCTTCCTTCAGCCAGCTCTTCTCGAACGACGCGGGGTAAGCGGTCAATTCGTCATACTGACGGCCGGCGGTGAGCGCTTCGAACAAGGCGTCGGCGCACAGCATGCCGGTCTTCATCGCGGCGTGCGAGCCCTTGATACGGGCAGCGTTGAGGTAACCGGCATCGCAACCGACCAGCGCGCCGCCTGGGAACACCGTCTTGGGCAAGGACAAGATGCCGCCGGCCGTGATGGCGCGCGCGCCATAGCTCAGGCGCTTGGCACCTTCCAGCAAAGGCTTGATGCTGGGGTGGGTCTTCCAGCGCTGCATTTCTTCAAATGGCGACAGCCAGGGGTTCTGGTAGTCCAGGCCGGTGACAAAGCCCAAAGTGACTTTGTTGTCTTCCAGGTGATACAGGAAGCCGCCGCCATAGGTGGCCGTGTCCATGGGCCAGCCAGCGGTGTGGATCACCAGGCCGGGCTTGGCCTTGGCGGGATCGACTTCCCACAATTCCTTGATGCCGATGGCGTAGCTTTGTGGGTCCTTGCCTTGATCGAGCTTGAACTTGGCGATCAACTGTTTGCCCAGATGGCCACGCGCGCCTTCGGCGAAGATGGTGTACTTGCCCAGCAGCTCCATGCCCAGCTGGAAGTTGTCCGTGGGTTCGCCGGCCTTGTTGATGCCCAAGTTACCCGTGGCCACGCCCTTGACCGAGCCGTCGTCGTTGTACAGCACCTCGGCAGCAGCGAAGCCGGGGAAGATCTCGACGCCCAGGGCTTCCGCTTGCTGGCCCAGCCAGCGCACCACATTGCCCAGGCTGATGACGTAGTTGCCTTCGTTGTGGAAGTTGTTGGGGATCAGGGCCTTGGGCGTGGCAATCGCGCCCTTTTCGGTCAGCACCAGCACTTCGTCGGCCGTCACCGGCTGATTGAGCGGGGCACCCAACTCTTTCCAGTTGGGGAACAGCTCGTTCATGGCGATGGGGTCCATCACCGCACCGGACAGGATGTGCGCGCCGGCTTCCGAACCTTTTTCCAGCACGACGACCGAGATTTCCTTGCCAGCCTTTTCAGCCAATTGCTTGAGGCGGATGGCAGTGGACAGCCCAGCAGGGCCGGCGCCGACGATGACGACGTCATACTCCATCGACTCGCGCGGACCAAACTGTTCAAGGATTTCCTGTGGCGTCATCGTGGTTCCTTATCTTGTGACTTGTGGTTGTCGGTGATTCTTTATAGGTGCGCAATTCTAAGGGTTCGAGAGCCAATATTTGCGCACGAAATAGCACGATCGTTCGTAAAAATCTGGCAAGATGTCTTGTCAAATTTATGGCGATGAAATGACATGTGGTGTGCGGCGGACGTCATCCGTTTATGTCGCAAGCCGCGTGATAAGGTTTCCGAGGTTTCAGCTGTCAAAAAGTGGCAGCATCTAGTGCGCTTGAGGAGCAAATTCATGAGTTACACGATTGACCTTTCTGGCCGCGTGGCCCTGATCACCGGTGCATCCAGTGGCCTGGGGACGCAGTTCGCCCACACCTTGGCCAAGGCGGGTGCTGCCGTGGTGCTGGCCGGGCGACGGGTCGAACGACTCAAAGACCTGCGATCTGAAATCGAAGCCAATGGCGGCGACGCACATGTGGTCGGGCTGGACGTGACCGATGTCGGCAGCATCCGCGCCGCGGTGGCCCACGCCGAGACCGAAGTCGGCGCGATCGACATCCTGATCAACAACTCGGGCGTCAGCACCACCGAGCGGCTGGTGGATGTAACCGAAGACGGCTATGACTTCGTCTTCAACACCAACACCCGTGGTTCGTTCTTCGTGGCGCAGGAAGTGGCCAAGCGCATGCTGGCTCGCGCCAAAGGCTCGGCGCCTGGCACCTTCACCGGCGGGCGCATTGTCAACATCGCCTCGGCAGCCGGGCTGCGAATCATGCCGCAGATCGGCGTGTACTGCATGAGCAAGGCCGCGGTGGTTCACATGACCAAGGTGATGGCGGCCGAATGGGGCCGATATGGCATCACGACCAATGCCATCTGCCCGGGCTACATTGACACGGAGATCAACCACCACCATTGGGGCACCGAAGCGGGTCAGAAGCTCATCAGCATGCTGCCGCGCAAGCGCGTGGGGCAGCCACGAGATCTCGATTCGATGCTGGTGACACTGTGCGCAGCCGAGAGCGACTTCATCAACGGCGCCATCATCTCTGCCGACGATGGCATGGTGGCCAGCTGATCGAAGAGGCTCGCGCCGCTTGAAAATGTCCTCAACTGCCCTCAACTGCGAGGGCAGTTTGCATTTGTCATCTGTATTTACCAAGAGATCGAACCATGCGTCTGGATATCCCTGAACACAAGATTCTGGTGTACGAGTTGTCTCATCCCATCGCCTGGGGTGAGATGGATGCACTGGGGCATGTCAACAACACCGTGTACTTTCGCTACATGGAGCAGGCCCGCGTGTCGTGGATCACGGCGATCAACGGCAGCCTCAATGATGGCGAGGAAGGGCCGGTCATTGCCAACACCTTCTGCAATTTCTATCGGCCTTTGGTGTTTCCCGGCGCGTTGTCGATCAAGCTTTACGTGACCAACCCGGGTCGGACGAGCATTGACACCTTCGTCTCGATCGAGCGGGCCGATGACCCCGGCGTCGTTTACGCCGCGGGCGGCGCCACCTTGGTGTGGGTGAGCCTGAAGGACGGTCGACCCGCTCCGCTGCCAGATGTGATTCGCAAGCTCAGTGGCGCTGCGCCTGCCTTACCTGGCTCCGAGGCGCCTCCGGCCTTGCCGGGATGAGTCAATAGGGGCTAAGCATGGGGCCGCGTTTGCTTCGCGCAAATGACGGCCCTTTTTTCATGTTGTTCTCTGGCTTTTTTATCTTCAGCCGGTGTACTCTTTCCATGTTGCAGTGCAGCGAAACGGCTCGATGCCGGCTGCACGGCCCAAAACAAACCGAGCTAGGAGTGAACGGATGAACAAGGTCTATCCCGATGCGGCCAGTGCGCTGGCTGGGATTGTGAAAGACGGGCAATTGCTCGCGGTAGGGGGCTTCGGCCTGTGTGGGATCCCTGAGGCTCTGATCGATGCGCTGCAAGCCACCGGCGTCAAAGGTCTGACGGTGATTTCCAACAACGCGGGGGTCGACGGCTTTGGCCTGGGCAAGTTGCTCAATACGCGGCAGATCAAACGCATGATCTCCAGCTATGTGGGCGAAAACAAAGAGTTCGAGCGGCAATACCTGGCCGGCGAGCTGGAGCTGGAATTCACCCCTCAGGGCACCTTGGCTGAAAAGCTTCGGGCAGGGGGCGCTGGCATCCCCGCTTTCTTCACCAAGACCGGTGTGGGCACCATCGTGGCCGAAGGCAAGGAAACCCGCGAGTTCGATGGCGAGACCTATGTGATGGAGCGGGCCTTGTGCCCCGAAGTGGCCCTGGTCAAGGCGTACAAGGCTGACAAGTCGGGCAACCTGGTGTTCCGCCGCACGGCGCGCAACTTCAACCCCGCTGCCGCGATGGCTGGCAAGATCACGGTGGTTGAGGTGGAAGAGATTGTCGAGACCGGCGCGATCGATCCTGATTCGGTGCATTTGCCTGGCATCTACGTGCACCGCATCGTGCACAACCCGAATCCCGAAAAGCGCATCGAAAAGCGCACCCTCACTGAAAAAGCAGGAGCCTGAAGATGGCATGGACACATGATGAGATGGCGGCGCGTGCCGCTCAGGAGCTGCAAGACGGTTTCTATGTGAACCTGGGTATCGGCCTGCCGACCCTGGTGGCCAACCACGTTCGCGAAGACATCGAAGTGTGGTTGCAGTCTGAAAACGGCATGTTGGGTATCGGCCCGTTTCCCACGGAAGACCAAGTCGATGCGGACATCATCAACGCGGGCAAGCAAACCGTGACCTGTCTGCCTGGCTCGTCGATCTTCGGCTCACACGAGAGCTTTGCGATGATTCGCGGCGGCAAGATCAACTTGTCCATCCTGGGCGCGATGCAGGTGTCTGAAAAGGGCGATCTCGCCAATTGGATGATCCCGGGCAAGATGGTCAAGGGTATGGGCGGCGCGATGGACCTGGTTGCCGGTGTCGGCCGCGTCGTGGTGCTGATGGAGCACGCCGCCAAGAATGGCGAGCACAAGCTGCTGCAGAAATGCACCTTGCCTTTGACAGGCGTGGGTGTGGTCGATCGCATCATCACCGAGTTGTGCGTGCTCGATGTGACACCCGACGGCTTCAAGTGCGTGGAGCTGGCCCCCGGTGTGACCGAGGAAGAAATTCGCGTCAAGACCGGGGCGCATGTGCACGTCTCGCACCTGCTGGCGTGATCCGGATTCGATGTGAATGAGCCGGCCACCTTCGGGTGGCCTTTTTGTTGAATGGGGCTCTGAGACAATCGCCCCCATGAACTGGATGACCTTGATTTTGTTGGCGCTCAATCTGGCGCTGCTGGTGTGGCTGGTTTGGCGCCCTGTGCGCCAGAACGATGAGGCGGTGCTCAAGCTGGGTGCGGACCTGAGCCATGAATTGCGTGAGCGCAGTGAGCGCCTGGAACGCGACCTGCGTGACGAACTGGCTCGCAGCGCAGGCGGCACCCGGCAGGAATTGGGTGCCACCTTGGGCTTGTTCCAGCAAACGCTGGTGACGCAGCAGGGCGATGCGACCCGGACCCAGAACGAACAGCTCGACAGCTTTCGCATCCAACTGGCGTCGATGCAGCAGGGCCTGAGCGACAGCCTGCGTGACACCACGCATCAGCAAGGGCAGCAAGCGGCCGCTTTGCGGGAAGCCCAGTCCGCCGCCTTGGCTCGCTTCAATGAGGCGCAAGAGGCGGCGCTGCGTCGACTCGGCGAAGGCGTCAGTGACCAGTTGAGGGGGCTGTCAGAGGCCAATGAACGCCGGCTGACCGAGGTGCGCACCACCGTCGAGACACGCCTGCAGGCCTTGCAGGCGGACAACGAGAAAAAACTGGAGCAGATGCGCCAGACCGTGGATGAGAAACTGCATGCCACGCTGGAGGCCCGACTGGGCGAAAGCTTCAAGCAGGTTGCCGAGCGTCTGGAGCTGGTGCACCGCGGGCTGGGCGAAATGCAGCGTCTGGCCAGCGACGTCGGGTCCTTGAACCGCGTGCTCAACAACGTCAAGACACGCGGCATCTTTGGCGAAGTACAGCTGGCGGGCTTGCTCGAACAGGTCTTCACCCCGGAGCAGTACGCCGTCAACGTCGAGACGGTGCCCGGCAGCGGCGCGCGGGTCGAGTTCGCCATTCGGCTGCCAGGCCGGGGCGGGGATGCCGATCATTCGCTGTGGCTGCCGATCGATGCCAAATTTCCGCGTGAAGACTACGAGCGCTTGCTGGACGCACAAGAGCGCGCCGATCTGGCTGCGGTCGACCTGGCTGGCAAGGCCATCGAGCAGCGGCTGCGCCAGGAGGCCCGCACCATCAAGGACAAGTACCTGGCGCCGCCGCACACGGCCGACTTCGCCATTCTGTTTGTCCCGACCGAAGGTCTTTACGCAGAGGCCTTGCGCCGCCCAGGCCTGGTCGAGGCCATGCAGCGTGAATGCCGGGTGATGCTGGCTGGGCCCACGACCTTGCTCGCCACCCTCAATAGTTTGCAAATGGGCTTCAGGACCCTGGCGCTGGAAAAGCGCTCGTCCGAGGTCTGGCAGGTGCTGGGTGCCGTCAAAACGGAGTTCGCCAAGTTTGGCGATGTGCTGGCCAAGACGCGCAAGAAGCTGGACGAAGCCAGCAACGTCATCTCGTCGGTGGAGACGCGCACCCGCGTCATGGGGCGCGCGCTCAAGCAGGTGGAGGCCATGCCCGAGGCGCAATCGCAGGCATTGTTGCCCGGTGAGGTGCTGGGCGAGGACGACGAAACAACTTGATTCAAGATTTCACCCAAACGGTCGATATACCGATGTTGCCCTGCATGTCGGTCACGGGAGCCTTGTGGAGTTGAAGTCGGCGTGAAGTCTCGTCTGCGTTTGCTGTCCTTGATCGCCCTCGGGTTCATGCTCTTTGCGAGCTTGGACTGGGCGGGCAATGTGCCAGCCCTGGATCTGGCCACAGACCGGGGCGAGGGCGCGCAAGTGCGTGTTCAGACGCTGCAAGCGATGCAGCGGGTTCCCTTGGAGGGGGCCTTGTCTGTTCCGGACGATGCCCAACCCTGGGCTTGGGCGCCAGAGGGCGCGCGGGCGCTGGGGTTTCCCAGAGAGGGTCTCTGGACCCGTGGCGTGTTGCGCAATTCGTCTGAAGCGGCGCAAAGCCGGTGGCTGCTGGTGGCTGAGCCCTTCATGGACCAGGTGGATTGCCAGACACGGGACAGCGAAGGCCTCATTCACACCTACCGAACCGGCGACCAGCGACCCTATGCCTCACGCCCCATTTTGTCGACCCGGTTCTTGATTCCGCTTGCCGTGCCGGCCCGGGGCCAGGTCGAATTTCACTGCTACATCCGCAACAACGGCTCGGTGACCGTGGCGTTCGAGGTGTGGCGGCCCGAGCGCTATGCCCAGGTCGACAGTGAGTTGCAGTTCGCGCGCGCGCTGTGCTACGGCGCCTTGGTATTTGCCATCGTGTGTGTGATGCTGGTGGCATGGATCCAGCGGCAGTGGCTGCCCGTTTTGTTGATCGCGGAGTTGTTTCCCGTCCTGCTGGCGACGACCACCCGCGAGGGTGATGCCTTCGCGCTGCTGTGGCCCAACACGCCCGCCTGGAATCTGCCGCCGTTCTCGTTGATTCTGGTGGGTTTGATCGCCGCGTCGGTCGTGTTTCTGCGGCTGGTGGCGCTCAATCGGGTCGAAGGTCGCATCATCCGGGCCCTCATCTGGGGCTGTGCCTTGTTGTTGCTGCCCGTCCTGGGCTTTGATGTGCTGTCTGTGCAGATCAGTGAGGTGGTGCAGTACCTGTCGGTGCTGGCGCCCGTGACGCTCGTGTGGATCTGCTTGAGGCACTGGCACGAAGGTTTCCTGCCGCGCATCGTGGCCGCCGGGCTGACTGTTCAGCTCGTGGGATTGATCGTCAACGCAGCCGGCGTGCTGGGCTACATCGCTTCGGGCTATGCCTTGGCCAGCTTGTATGCCAGCGTGGTCAAGGGCGGCGCCCTCGCGGTGGCCATGGCGTATCGACTCAAGGCCGACCGCGCCGAGCGGGAATTGGCGCAGGCCAATCACCTGATGGAGCTGGAAACCCGCGTCGCGTATGAGGAGCAGTTGCGGCATGCGGTCTCGCACCATCCGCGTTATGGCATGCCCAACCAGGCGCTGCTCGAAGAGTCGATTCGCGTGTCCTTGCCGGATGTGCCTGCGCCTGGGCTGGCGGTCTGGATCCTGCGCCTCAACCGCTTTGCCTTTCTCGAATCCATCCTGCCTCGGGACACGCTGACCGATCTGGTCAAGACCTACGCACAGGAGGTGTCGCAATGGTTTGTCGCAAACGGCGGCCCAGCCTTGCTGGCCATCGATGGCGGGCACCGCATGGCGGCGCTGGACGATGGCACTTTGTGCTTTGTCACGGTCGGCGAGCCTCATGCACAGGTACAGGCGGATCTGTCCGGCTTTGTCACGCGGCGCTTTGAACACAATGGCTTGTTTGTCGCGTGGGATCCGCATGTCGGCATTGGCATGCTGAGTCACGCAGACGTGCGCACCACCGGCCTGACGGAAGAAGCCCGCGTGGCGCTGCAATGGTGCAGTGCGCACAGGCGCGTGGTTCGATTCGACGCCGATCGCATGAAGCGGGAGCAGCTCGCCTACGGCTTGACGCTGGACCTCGAAGGCGCCATCGAGCGCGGTGAACTGGTTTTGCACTACCAGCCCAAGATCGAGCTGCCATCGCGCAGGACGGTCTCATTCGAAGCGCTGGTGCGATGGCGGCACCCGGTGCGCGGCATGATCCCGCCGGGCGCATTCATCGCCGAGGCAGAAGCCACCGGGGCCATCAATCGCCTGACGATGTGGGCCATCCGTGAAGCGGCTCGCTTCTTGTTGACGCTGCCCGATGAGAGCGTTCGTGTCTCGGTCAACATCACGGCCTTCGATCTGGCCACGCCTCACTTTGTGGGCAAGGTGCTGGGCATCCTGGCGCTGGAGCGATGCCCGCCAAACCGGTTGATCCTGGAGATCACCGAATCGGCGGCCCTGAGCGATCAGGATCGTGCGACCGAGATTCTGTCGGAGTTGCGCGCCAAAGGGGTTCAGATCGCGCTCGATGATTTCGGGACGGGCTACTCATCCCTGGCCATCTTGCAGGAGATGCCTTTGGATGAGATGAAAGTCGATCGCAGCTTTGTGACCGACATCGGCGAATTCGAGCGCAAACAGGCGGTGCTGGAGGCGATGATCGAAGTGGGGCACCGGCTGGGGTTGACGGTCACCATCGAAGGGGTCGAGCACGAAGAGAGCGTCGAGTGGCTGACCCGCAATGGCTGCGACGTGGTGCAGGGCTTCGTGTTCAGCCGGCCGCTGGAGGCCTCGGTGGCACGGGATTGGGTGAGCCGCTACGGGCCCGATCAATCACCCGCGCCAGCCAAGACTGTGAGCGCGGCTGCGTTGCGCTTCTAAGGCGTCAGAACTGGGTTGATCTTGCTGGCGGGTCGGCCAGCCCTGCATGTGTTGCTCGACCAGACCGGTCAGGGCCCGGATCCATTGCGGATCGTCGTTGAGGCAGGGAATGTAGTGAAACTGCTTGCCGCCGTGGTTCAGGAAGGCTGCGCGGCCCTCCATGGCGATCTCTTCCAGTGTTTCGATGCAGTCGGCGACAAAGCCGGGGCAGACCACGTCGACGGACTCCAGGCCATCGCTGGCCAGTTGCTGTAGCGTGGGCTCGGTGTAGGGCTCCAGCCATTTGGCCTTGCCAAAGCGGCTCTGAAAGGTCACCACATATTGATTGGCTGCCAAACCCAGACGGTGGGCCAGCAGGCGGGCGGTCTTGTGGCATTCGCAGTGATACGGGTCGCCCTTGAGCAGCGTGTGGTGGGGCATGCCATGAAAGCTCATCAACAGCTTCTGGCTGCGACCGTTCTGCTGCCAGTGCCGCTCGATGCGTTGCGCCAAGGCGTCGATGTAGCGGGCATCGTCATGGAAATGGTTGATCACCCGCATCTCTGGCAGATGGCGTACCGTCAAGCCCCAGCGGTAGACGTCGTCCATCACCGAAGCCGTGGTGGCACCGGAGTACTGGGGATACAAGGGCACGATCAGCACGCGGGTGGCGCCGGCCTGTTTCAAGGCGTCCAGTTCTGCCGAGATACTGGGCTGGCCATAGCGCATGGCATGGCGCACCACCACACGGTGTCCCGCCTCACCCACGAAGCCTTCCAAGAGCTTGCTCTGCTTCTCGGTCCAGACCCGCAGGGGCGAGCCGTCTGGCGTCCAGATGCTGGCATATTTGGCTGCGGACTTGGCCGGGCGCACGCGCAAGATGATCCCATGCAGGATGACCTTCCAGATCAGGGGAGGGATCTCCACCACTCGTCGGTCACTGAGGAATTGACCGAGGTAGCGTCGCAGGGCGGCGGGCGTGGGCGCATCGGGGGTGCCCAGATTGACCAGGAGGATGGCGGTTTGAGGACTCTGTCCGTGTTGGAACGCAGGCTCGGGGCGAAAGCTCATGAAGAAGTGGGGCGTGGCTCTGCAGCCAGACGACACAGAACGTTGGTGACCTCGATGATATCAATGGGCTTGGTCCAGTAACCGGTGAAGCCCTCATCGTGCGCCTTGGCCACGTCTTCCGGCATGGCATCGGCCGAACACATGTAAGCCGGCACGTCCTTGAGGCCGGGGATCGTGCGCAAGGCGCGCAGGACTTCGAAACCTGACATGCCGGGCAAGTGCGCATCGAGCACCAGGACATCGGGGGTCTTGTCGCGTGCCATCGACAAAGCCATCTGGCCGTCTTCTGCGACGTCCAGTTCAAGCTGGGCAAAGGGACGCAATGCTTCTTCAAAAAGCATGGCGTTGATGCGATTGTCTTCAACGTACATCACACGCAGAGGGCGTGCGGGAGTGGAAGCGTCAGACGCTGGAGACGAAGAGTGATTCATGGCCACGGGGGACAACGGGCTGGCTGAGGCCGGGGAGCCAGCAATAGATGGAGCCGATGGGTTGATCGCCTGGGGGAGTGTGAGGGTCACCCGGGTTCCGGCACCCGGTTGACTGCGAATTTCCATGTGTCCCCCCATGGCTTCGATCAGCGATCTCGTAATGATAAGGCCCAAGCCCGTGCCTTCGATGTTAGAAGTTTCACGTCCCAGTCGCTCAAAGGGATGAAACAGGCGCGCCAATTGCTGCTCGTTCATCCCCGGGCCCGTGTCGGTGATGTTCACTGACAGTGTTTCCTGACTCTGGCTCTCAATGGTGAAGAGCACGTCACCTTGACTGCGGTTGTACTTGATGGCGTTGGAGCCGACATTCATCAGCACCTGGCGCAAGCGTTGCCGGTCGGCGCAGACCTGGCCATCCTGCTTGGCACTCCATGACAGGGACACGTGGCGCGCCTGCGCAAGGGGCCCCAGCAGGTTGACGCATTCGCGTACTTCGTCAGACAAGGTCAGCACTTCTGACTTCAGGCTGAGGATGCCCGTCTCCACTTGCTGCAGATCGAGCACGTCGTTGACCACGCCCATCAGATGCTGGCCGGCCCGCAGAATGTGCTCGACATAGCCCCGCTGGGTGACGTCCGTGAAGCCACTTTGGTCCTGCTGCAGTTTCAGCAATTGGGCAAAGCCATTGACGGCATTGAGAGGGGTGCGCACCTCATGGCTCATGCGCGACAGGAACTGCGTCTTGGCCAGGCTGGCCGCTTCTGCCGCATGCTTCTCACGCAGGGCCTGTTCTGCCCGCTTGATGGGCGTGATGTCTGAATGGGTGCCCACAATGCGGGTGGCTTGCCCGATCTCGTCGCGCGCCATGACCTTGCCGCGGGCCAGGATCCAGATGTGGTGGCCGCTCTTGTGCGCCAGACGGAATTCGGACTGGAAGACCCCGCCATTGTCCTGAAGATAGCCCTGCAGAGCGTCTTCCACCCGGGCGCGGTCATCGGGGTGGATGCGCTGGGTCAGTTCGGCCATGCAGCCCAGGATCTCGTCATCGCCGTAGCCCAGCATGGCTTTCCAGCGGGCTGAGAAGAACACTTCGCCGGTCAGCACGTTCCAGTCCCACACGCCGTCGCCTGCGCCATCGAGCGCGAACTTCCAGCGCTCTTCGCTTTGGGCCAGGGCCTGCACGGCGCGCTGCTCTTGCGTGATGTCGCGGAAGGTGGCCATCGCGGCAAAAGGCTCGCCGTGTGGGCCGATGCGCAACAGGTTGCTCGACACCCGCACCCACACGATGGCGCCATCGTTGCGGCGCAGCGCGTGCACCCGATCCGTGACGCGCAAGCCTTGCTTGATGGTCTGGTTCATCGGCCACTGGTCCAGCGGCAGGGGCGTCATCAGGTCGTCTTCCAGCAGTTGGATGCCCAGCTTGCTGTGCTCGGGCGCATCCCACCGGATGTTGGGCTCCAGGCTGAGAATCCGGGTGGCGGCGGCATTGATGGCCACGACCCGACCGCTGAGCTCCAGGATCACCAGACCATCGCTGATGGTGGTGGCCACGGCCCGGTACAGCTCTTCGCTGACGCGCAGCTTTTCGGCACTGGTTTCTCGCTCGGTGATGTCGCGGGCCAGCACCAGCGTCAGTCCGTTGGGCATGGCGGCCATGCGGGCCTCGAAATGCTTCAGGCCGCCGGATGGTGCCTGTTGCGTATAGTCCACGCGCTGCGGCCTGCCGGTCTGCTGGACTTGTTCCAGCGCAGCTCGCAAGGCATCGAGGTTGTCAGCCGCCATCGCGGTGCCAAAGGCTTGCCCTTTCAGTTCCGCAATGGGCTGCGCCAGCATGGTGTGATTGTCTTGCGCGTCCACATAAGCGCCCTGGGCATCGACCACCAGCCACGAGTCAGGCAGCGCCTGCAAGACCGAAGTCAGGCGGGCTTCCGACTCTTTCACGGCCTTTTGTTGCGCAGCCAGATCCAATTCATCCCGTTTGCTCTGGGTGATGTCCATCGCAAAGTGCACGGCCCCCCCGTCAGGCAGCATCTGATCCTTGATCAACAGCCACTTGTTGCCGAACTGGACCTCATGCGGATCTTCCGTGTGCTTGAGTCCCATTCGCCACTGGAAGTAGGCCTCTTCCTGGCCAATGGCCTGGGGGTACACCCCTTCGCGGATCAATCGACGCAGCAGGGTGGGCCAATGCGGGTCGCGCGGGTCGAAGAACTCCCCCATATTGCTTCGCCAGCGGCTGTTGCTCAGGGCGACCATGCCTTGCGGGTCGCTGATCATCACGCTGGCTTCAAAGGACTCGATGGCCTGGCGCAGCAACAGGTCGGACAATCGGGCCTGCTGCTCGACGTCGATCTGGCGCGTGACATTGCGGCTGGCGCCGCGATAGCCCATGAACTGGCCCTGGCTGGTGAAGACCGGCGTGCCGCTGATGCTCACCGTGATGCGGCCCCGAGGCGTGTCACGCTCGGCAATGGCCTCGGTAAACGGCTCACGTCGGGAGATCGCTTGTTGAAAGCGCTCCCAGGAGGCGCGCGTGTGGTCATCACGGGGCACATAGATGTCACCCGCCGACAGGCCGATTTCGCTGCCCGGGTCGACCCCGGTGTGTTGCAGCAGACTGGCCGACACCCATTCGATCTGCCCCTTGCGATTGGTCTCCCACAACCAGTCGCTGCCGGCCAGACTGGCAGTGCGGATGCGCGCCTCCAGCTTGCGAATGCGCTGGGCCTGGATCTTGGTCTCGATCAATGAGGTGGCGGCAATGGCCGCATCCTTGAGGCAGGTGACCTCGGCGTTCGTCCATTCACGCACGGCCGTATCCCAGGCACACAGGGTGCCCAAGGCGTGACCCTCGACCACCAGAGGCATGGCGGCGTAGGCCAGCAAAGGCGCGTCGGTCTGCTGCGCGCCGGGCAAGTGGGCAAATCGGGGGTCCAGTCGGGTGTCCGACACCAGCAGGCGCCCGTTCTGGTTGATCGTGATGTCGCAAAACGATTCGTTGCGCGAACACTGGCGATGCTCGATGCCGATGCGCGCCATGGCCCAGACACGGTGCCCGTCCAGCAGATTGATGGCGGCCATCGGACAGCGCAAATGAGCCGCCACCAGTCGCACCAGGGCATCGAAGGCCGGATCGACCTCGGCGTCGAGCAGTTTGCTGGTGTGCAGCAGAGCCAGACGGTCAGATTCGTCCACAGAGACAGTGGGCATTGTCAAAAGCGCCGTGAAGTGACTGCCCCTGACTCTAGCGCAAGCCGGCGGAGTTGGGCGTACAGGTCAATACTGACCGAGCGAGTCGAAGCTCAAAACCTCGAATCGGACACGCGCCGCACTGGGGTCGTTGGGCGAGGTGCCCAGGTAGATGGTGCCGGTGCCGTGCAAGGTGCAGGTGCCGCGTCTGAGGGTCAGGATCTGTTCGTCGTGATCGAACTGAACATGCGTGCCGTTGTAGCTCTGGTCACTGAGATAGAAGTGGCCGCTGTGAGACTCGATCCGGGCGTGGGTTCGCGACACGCGCGAGTCGTTGATGCAAAAACCGGCCTGCGGACTGCGCCCGAGTTCCAGCGGCATTTCGGCGCTGGTGAAGACCTGATCGGCCTCGCTGCTGATCAGCCGGATGCCATCGGGGACGTCTGCGCCAGACAGCTCGATGTGCATGGTGGTGACCGTGTCGCCAAAGCGTCGGTTTTCCATCCGCAGGACGGCCACTGGCTCTTTGCGGCCCCGCAGGTGCAATTTGTCAATGCTGCGAAAGCGCGATTGCAGATCGGACGGCAGCTGTCGGTGCAGGGGCCCGGTGATGAGGGTTTCGTTGTCGCCGGCCAGGTCCAGGATGCGGGCCGCAACATTGACCGCGTCCCCGAAGCAGTCATTGTCCAATTCGACAATCTCGCCCCAGGCCACGGCTGTTTTGAGTTTGACGGCCGTTTCCCGGCCGGGCAGCCCACCGGGTACCACGGCTGATCGCTCCAGCGACTCCTGCAGGCTGGCTGCCGACTCGACGGCGCGTTCAGCGTCCCGGAACACCGCCATCAGGCCGTCGCCGAGGGTTTTGATGACGCGGCCGCCATTGCGGGCGATGATTTGACCGAGCATGGCCAGGCTGTGCGTGACCACCGTGGCGGCCTCGCTGTTGCCCAGTTTGAGGTACAGCGCCGTGCTGCCACGCAGGTCAGCAAACAGCACCGCACATTGCTTGGTGTTGCTCATGGTGGCATCTTCACCCGAATCGTGACTTCGTAGTGTGAAGAAATGCGCACAAATTGCCCACCGATTCGATTTCAGCAGGCAAAACAAAGCCCGGACGAGCCGGGCTGAGTGGGGTCACCAGGAAAAACCTCGTATCAGAGGTTATCCAGGTAGGTGCGCAGCTTGTCCGAGCGGCTGGGGTGCTTGAGCTTGCGAATGGCCTTGGCTTCGATCTGGCGAATCCGCTCGCGGGTCACGTCGAACTGCTTGCCGACTTCTTCCAGCGTGTGGTCGGTCGACATTTCGATACCGAAGCGCATGCGCAGCACCTTCGCTTCGCGTGGCGTCAGGCTGTCGAGGATGTCCTTGACCACATCGCGCAGACCGGCCTGCATGGCAGCCTCGATCGGGGCGGTGTTGTTGGTGTCCTCAATGAAGTCACCCAGGTGGCTGTCGTCGTCGTCCCCGATCGGCGTTTCCATGGAGATCGGCTCTTTGGCGATCTTCATGATCTTGCGGACCTTGTCTTCCGGCATTTCCATCTTGGCGGCCAGCGTGGGGGCATCGGGTTCGAAACCGAACTCTTGCAGGTGCTGACGCGAGATGCGGTTCATCTTGTTGATCGTTTCGATCATGTGAACCGGGATACGGATGGTGCGGGCTTGGTCGGCGATCGAGCGGGTAATGGCTTGACGGATCCACCACGTCGCATAGGTCGAGAACTTGTAGCCGCGACGGTATTCGAACTTGTCCACCGCCTTCATCAGGCCGATGTTGCCTTCCTGGATCAGGTCCAGGAACTGCAAGCCACGGTTGGTGTACTTCTTTGCGATCGAGATCACCAGACGCAGGTTGGCCTCGATCATTTCCTTCTTGGCATCGCGCGAGGCCTTTTCGCCTTCGTTCATGCGCTTGTTGATCTGTTTCAGATCTTCAATGGGCACGACGGCCTTGGCCTGCAGGTCGATCAGCTTTTGCTGCAGCTCCTGAATGGCGGGCAGGCTGCGGCCCATCACGGCGCTGTAAGGCTTGTTGGCTTGCGACTCTTTGACGGCCCACTCACGGTTGAGGATGTTGGGCGGGAAGGTCTTGATGAACTGGTCTTGCGGCATGCCGCACTTGTCGACCACGATCTTGCGCAGTTCGCGCTCGTAGCGACGCACGTCGTCCACCTGTGAGCGCAGCACGTCACACAGGCGTTCAATGGTCTTGACCGTGAAGCGGATGGTCATCAGCTGGTCGCTGATGGCGCCTTGGGCCTTGTTGTAGGTGGCGGACTTGTAGCCGTCCTTCTCAAAGGACTTGGCCATCTTGTCGAAGTTGACGCGCAGGTCGTCTAGCTTTTCCAGGGCGTGATTCTTCAGCTCTTCGAGCTTCTTGGTCAGCGCCTTGGAGCCGCCGTTGCCATCGTCGTCTTCGTCTTCGTCGAATTCGTCGAAGTCTTCTTCGGCCACGTAGTCGTCGGCCTCGTCTTCGGCCACAAAGCCGTCCACGACGTCGGAGATCGGCAGCTCACCCGCACGGATCTTGTCGGCCAGCGACAGGATTTCAGCGATGGTGGTAGGCGAGGCCGAGATGGCCAGCATCATGGCTTGCAGACCGCCTTCGATGCGCTTGGCGATTTCGATTTCGCCTTCGCGGGTCAGCAGCTCGACGGTGCCCATCTCGCGCATGTACATGCGGACGGGGTCGGTCGTGCGGCCGAATTCGGAGTCCACCGTCGACAGCGCGGCTTCGGCGGCTTCTTCGGCTTCTTCTTCGGTGGCGGTCGATTGCGCGCTGTTGGAGATCAGCAGCGTGGCCGCGTCAGGGGCCTGTTCGTACACCGCCACACCCATGTCGTTCAACATGGAGATGATGGCCTCGAGGATTTCAGCCTCAACCAGCTTTTCGGGCAAGTGGTCGTTGATTTCCTGATGGGTCAGGAAGCCACGGGTCTTACCCAGCTTGATCAGTGTCTTGAGGTCTTGGCGACGCTTGTTGACTTCGTCTTCGGTCAGCGTGGTGTCGTCAATGCCGAACTCGCGCATCAGGGCGCGCTCTTTGGCGCGCGACACCTTCATGCGCAGAGGCTTGGCCTTGGGCTTGTCTTCGCCAGCGGCTTCTTCGGTGGCCGCTTCCGCTTCGGTCGCGTCCAGCTCGCCTTCGAGTTCGGCTTCGATGTCACCCACATCGTCTTCGTCAAACGATGCTTTCTTGGCATCTTTCTTGGGTGCCTTGGCGGCCGCGGTTTCAGTGGCGGCCTTGGGCTTGCGGCCGCGCTTTTTCGGTTCGCTGGCGGTTGCTGCGCTATCGGTGGCTGCGGCTGCAGCTTTGGTTGTCTTCTTTTCAGTCACTTCTGCAGCGTCAGCGTTCTTCGCGGCTTTTTTCGCGGTCATGCGGGTCCTCGAAAGAAATTTCTTTGGGCTTGTCGAACCCTCCATTATCCCCTAAGCGGGGAAGGGCGTCAAAGCATTGGCCGGATGGCGGATTTTCTTATCCCGAGATGGGGCGCTTCTGGCTGATTTCAAGTTTCATCGCCAGCGAAAGACGCACCAACTCCATTTTTCGAGCCTCGGCGGCCTCCGATAGTTCGCCTGACTGGTTCAGAAGTTCCAGCTCTTCGCGGATGGCGTCGAGTTCCAGCGGCTTGATCATGGTCATCAGGTCGTCCACCGACTCTTTGTTGTCCGGCAGATCCAGGAAGCGGCCCATTCGGTCTGCCAACTGGGTAAAGGGGCCTTCTGCGTCAGCAGACGGGCTCTCGTCCGGCCCCGACTGGCCTCGCATCAGGCGCAGCAACTCGGTCGCTGAGACGGGGCCCTGGTCCAGAATCACGCGATCCAGCCAGCGGAAAAACTCGCCATAAGGCAGCGACTGTTCGCACAGCAGGTCGTGTGTCGACGGCGGCAATTGTTCCCAGAAGTCACTGTGGCAGACCAGGATCCAGGCCATGCGATCCAATGGGGTGGTGGCCTGGGGCAGGGGGCGGCGTGCAACGGGGCTGCCTTGCTTTTGCCAGCGCATGCCATCCCGCCGCCAATTGCCGCCGCCTTTGCCATACCCTTTGCTGCCTGACCAGGAGCCCGAGCGCTTGGCCGATGTGCCTGTGTCGTATTCGCCGTAGTCGCCACCGGGCGTGCCGGTCCAATCATCGCTGCCGTGGCCATCCGGCTCGAAGGCCGGAATGTCGTCAGGGCCCTCTTGCGAAGACGAAGACCGTGCCGGGCGGTGTGAGCCCTGGGCATGGCCCGAGGCCTCGATGAGTCGGCGCCGAACGTCTTCTGCCGGACAGCGAGCCTGTGTGGCCAGGTCGTCTGCGATCTGGCCCTTGAGTGCACCATCCGGCAATTGGCGGATCAGGGGGATGGCCTGTGCCAGCAGACGTGCGCGGCCTTCGGCGGTGTCCAGGTCACAGTCGGCACTGGCATGTTCCAGGATCTGGCGCGACAAGGGCACCGCTTTTTTGACGCAGGCCTCAAATGCTTCCGGGCCAAATTCGCGGATGTAGCTGTCCGGATCGTGTTCGGTGGGCAGAAACAGGAAGCTGATGCGCCGGGTATCCGTGGCGTGGGGCAGGGAGGCCTCCAGAGCGCGGCCGGCTGCACGCCGCCCGGCAGCGTCGCCGTCAAAGCTGAAGACAACCTGCTCGGTGAAGCGAAACAGCTTTTGGACATGGTCTGCCGTGCACGCCGTCCCGAGCGTGGCCACGGCATTGCCGAAGCCCCATTGCGCCAGCGCCACCACGTCCATGTAGCCCTCGGTGACGATGGCGTAGCCTTTGTTGCGCAGGGCGGAGCGGCCTTCGTACAGCCCGTAAAGCTCCCGGCCTTTGACAAACACCGGCGTCTCGGGCGAGTTCAAGTATTTGGGCTCACCCTTGTCCAGGACCCGTCCGCCAAAGCCGATGACCTCGCCTTGGGGGTTGCGGATCGGGAACATGATGCGGTCGCGGAACCGGTCGTAGCGCTTGCCTTCCGATTCGCCCGGCTGCGGGTCCTGGGTGATGACCAGGCCGGCTTCGACCAGCAGCGGGTCGTCGTATCGGGGGAACACGCTGGCCAGACCCCGCCAGTTGTCGGGGGCGTATCCGAGTGCAAAACGGGCCGCGACTTCGCCGGTCAGGCCTCGGCCCTTGAGGTAGGCCACGGCGCGGGGCGTGGTCTTGAGTTGCTGCTTCCAGTGCTTGCTGGCTTGCGCCATCACATCGGTCAGCGTGGCCTGCTTTTCTTTCTGAGCCTTGGCGCGCTCGCGGTCTTCGGGGCGCGTGTCGTCATCAGGAACCGGCATGCCTTGCATCTGGGCCAGCTCTTTGACGGCTTCGACAAAGTTCAAGCCGGCGTTCTCCATCAGGAAGCCCAGGGCGTTGCCATGGACGCCGCAGCCAAAGCAGTGATAGGTCTGGCGGCTGGGGCTGACGATGAAGCTGGGCGATTTCTCGCCATGAAAGGGGCACAGGCCCTTGAAGTTGATCCCGGCCTTTTTGAGCGTGACATGCCGACCGACCACGTCAACGACGTCGGTTCGTGCCAGCAGGTCTTGGATGAAGGACTGAGGGATCACTTGAGTCACTCTCGGCCCAGGGATGGGCCAATTAAAAAACCCCGGCGCTGGAGGGCGGCGGGGCCTTTGCGATCAAACCGGTGGAGTGGCTTGATCAGCTTCCCAGAGCTTCGAGCGCGCGGGCGGTGATGTCGTCCACCGAGCCGACACCGCTGATTTTGCGGCAACGGGGGGCCGCTGCGTCACCGGTGGCAGCCCACTGCGAATAGTAGTCCACCAGCGGGCGGGTCTGTTGGTGATACACCTCCAGGCGCTTGCGCACGGTTTCTTCCTTGTCGTCGTCGCGCTGGATCAGGTCTTCGCCTGTCGCATCGTCCTTGCCGGCCACTTTGGGCGGGTTGAACACCACGTGATAGGTGCGGCCCGAAGCCACGTGAACACGACGGCCGCTCATGCGTTCGATGATGGACGAGTCTGGCACGTCGATCTCGAGCACGACATCGATCTTCACGCCTGCCGCCTTCATGGCTTCGGCCTGAGGGATGGTGCGAGGAAAGCCGTCAAACAGGAAACCTTTGGCGCAATCGGGCTGAGCGATGCGCTCCTTGACCAGGCCGATGATGATGTCGTCGCTGACCAGACCGCCAGCGTCCATCACCTTCTTGGCGGCCAGACCCATTTCGGTGCCTGCCTTGACCGCAGCGCGCAACATGTCGCCAGTCGAGATCTGCGGAATGCCGTATTTCTGGCACAGGAAAGTGGCTTGGGTGCCCTTGCCGGCGCCGGGGGCGCCCAACAGAATGAGTCTCATGTATCTCCTCTATATCCGGTACTGAGTGGGCCCAGCCCGCTCAGACTGCGTCGACCTGCGAGGATATCACGCGTGTCTTTTATGCAGTCGCGGGACAGCCCGTAGAACGGTGAACTGTGCACCAAAATGGAACTTAAGCTTTGGCAAACAGGGCGCACACGCGGGCCAGGTCTTCCGGCGTGTCGACGCCGGCGCCGGGAGCGTGGGGCGTCACATGAACGGCGATCCGCTCGCCATGCCACAGGACGCGTAATTGCTCCAGCGATTCGATCTGCTCCAGCGG
Source organism: Acidobacteriota bacterium (assembly GCA_050259275.1). Taxonomy (GTDB): domain Bacteria; phylum Pseudomonadota; class Gammaproteobacteria; order Burkholderiales; family Burkholderiaceae_C; genus Aquabacterium. Next base: position 411,923 of record JBLNAI010000017.1, on the reverse strand, counting down.
ACTGATGCTCAGGGCGGGGAACCGCCGCAGGAAGCCGGCCCGATATCCATAAATGCCGATGTGACGCAACGCCGGCGCCAGATCCGAGCAGGGCATGCCGGGCGTGGGTGCGTCGCGCCACCAGGGGATCGGTGCGCGCGAAAAGTACAAGGCCCGCCCCTGCGCGTCGGTGACCACTTTGACGACATTGGGGTTGGTGAAGTGGTCGGCCTCGGTCAAGGGGTGCGCTGCGGTGCTGACCACGCAGTCGCGGCGCTGCGCCAGTTGATGGGCGCAGGCGTCTATCAATGCGGGGTCGATCAGGGGCTCATCGCCTTGCACATTGACCACGGCATCGTCGCCGTCCAGGCCCAGGATGTGGCATGCCTCAGCCAGGCGGTCGCTGCCGGTCGGGTGGTCTGCGCGCGTCAGAATGCAGCGAACATCGTGCATCTGGCAGGCCTCGACGATGCGCTCATCGTCGGCCGCGACCACGATCTGGCTGGCCTGGCTCAAGCGGGCTCGCTGCGCGACCCGTACCACCATGGGCATGCCGGCAATGTCAGCCAGCGGCTTGTTTGGCAGGCGGGTAGATGCCAGCCGAGCCGGAATCAAGACCGTGTAGCTCATGTCAGTCGGCAGCGGGCATGGGAGTCATGTGAGGGATGGGCTTGAGGTCATCGTCGACCGCGACCGCTTCGCTCTCCAGCATCACGGGGATGCCATCACGAATGGGAAAGCCCAGTTTGTCTGCAGCGCACACCAGATATTGACTCTGAGCGGGGCGTTGCAGCGGGCCCTTGCAAAGGGGGCAGACCAGCAGTTCGATGAGGCGTGTGTCCATGATGTCAATCGTTTGAGGGAGCAGGGCGGGGCAATCTGGCCAGAGCCAGGTCCAGCGCGGTCCAAAAAGCAGGTTCGGGTTGGAAATTCAGTGACACCACCCACACGGTGGTGTGAGGGCGTTGCCGACGGACCTCGTCGGGCGATAGTTTGACAGCATCTTTCTCTGTCACAAAGACGTGGGCCACTTCTAACGGCCAAGGCAGCTCGCTCAGGTCGGCATGGTCAGGCAAAGGCAGCCCATGAATGCGCCAGCCCTGCGCCTTCAACTCCGTGAAAAAACGGTCGGGTTGGGCGATGCCTGCAAGCGCCCAGATCGGCTCGGTGCCCTGCTGCGCGGGTGTCAAGATGGGTGTCGTGCTGTGGGGGCTGGGCGCCCCTTGCCACCAGGTTTGCAGGGCCACCAGCGGGGCCGCGCTGCGGCGGGCGCAGTGGCCCCTGAGCGGTGTGCTGGGTGCGCTGGCGTTGTAGAGCACGATGGGCGGGGCAACCAGGCCCGGGGTCGGAGTGGTGGTCAGGGGCTCGCGCATCGGGCCTGCAGGCAGAAGCCAGCCATTGCCCTGGCCTCGCTCGTCATAGACGATCACCTCGATGTCGCGGCGCAGGGGCAGATGCTGCAGCCCATCGTCGCAGACCAGGATGTCGATCTCGGGGTGCCGGTCCAGCAGCGCCTGGCCGCCCCGCACGCGCAAGGGGTCGATCATCACAGGCACCGCCGTGCGGCGCCAGATCAGCAAGGGCTCATCGCCGGTGTCCTGCGCGGTCAAATCGGCTTGCGATCCGGCGTCGAGCAGCAAGGGACGGGGATGCCGCGAGGCTTCGGCCTTGTAGCCACGGGTCAGCACCCCGGGGCGCCAGCCATCTGCTTGCAGGTGGGCCAGAATCGCGATGGTGGTGGGTGTTTTGCCCGCCCCCCCGACGATGCGGTTGCCAACCACCAGCACCGGAACGGCCAATCGCGTGGCCGACCACCACCCTTGGCGATACCCGAGTCGGCGCAGTGCAACCAGTGCGCCAAAGAGGCAAGACACCGGCCAGAGCAGCAGGGCACCTGGGCCACGTTGGCGCCAGATGGAAGTGATGTCAAAGGCCACGTCGAGGCAGGACTACGGGGCAGCGACGGAAGGGGCGGCCTCTGCCGCAGCCGAATCAGATTGGCCCTGGGTCGCGAAGGTCAGCTGGGACAGGCCCACTCGCCGGGCCGCGTCCATCACATTGATCACGCTCTGGTGAGTCGCAGACGCATCTGCCGTGACCACGATGACGGTGTCTTTGGCGGCCCCTGCTGCGGCGTTCAAGGCCGCTGCAAGCGTGTCCACGCCACGGGCTTCGAGCACCCGTTGGTTCAACACGTAGCGGCCATCGGCGGTCACCAGCACCACCAGTTCCTTGGGGCGAGGCTTGGCAGACTGCGCATTGGCCGTCGGCAGGTTGATCTTCAGTTCAGTGAACTTGGCATAGGTGGTGGTCAACATCAAGAAGATGAGGATGACCAGCAGCACGTCGATGAACGGGATCAAGTTGATCTCGGGCTCTTCCTGACGCCGGGTTCGGAAATTCATGGGCATGGGGATCCCTCCGTCTTGGGCTGAAGGATCAACGACGCATGCCGGTCAGGCGCAGCAGGTGCGGCACCATGCGCTCCGATGCCTGTTCCATCGTCAGCGTGTAGGCATCCACGCGAGCGCGGAAGTGGCGGAAGAACATCAGCGACGGAATGGCGACGATCAGGCCAAACGCCGTGTTGTACAGCGCCACGGAAATGCCGTGGGCCAGTTCCATGGGGTTGGCGCCCGATGTCCCCGTCGCGGCACCTGAGGCGCCAAAAATCTCGATCATCCCGATCACGGTGCCCAGCAAGCCCAGCAGGGGCGCCGCACTGGCGATCGTGCCCAAGGCGTTGAGATTGCGTTCGAGTTCGTGGACGGCATCGCGACCGGCCGATTCAAAGGCGCCACGCAAATTGAGTTCGGTGATACGGGGCTCGGCGGCCACAGCGCGCAAGCCCTGGGCCAGAACCAGACCCAGGGTCGAGTTTTCAGCGAGCTTGTTGATCGTGTCCACGGTCGGCATGCTGGTACGGGTCACCGAGATGACCTCGTCGACCAGGCGTGCTGGCGCGACGCGGGTGCTTCTCAGGCTCAGGAAGCGCTCGATGATCAGCGCCAGCGATGCAATGGAGCACAAGACGAGCGGAATAATGGGCCAGCCGGCAGCTTGAAGGATCGACAGCAACGCAAACTCCCTTGGGAAACTGAAAAATCTATGACATCGCGAGAGCCGGATGCTATGCCCGGTCGAGTGCGATGGAGGTCCCGGATTATGTCCTTGAAATAGGGGAGTGGCCGGTCAAGCTGGCCTCTTGTTGTCACACCTTAGTGCTTTTCCTAGGTCGCCCGAATGTGCCTTTGGAACGCATGTTTGCTGCGCCGCCGCATTCATCCACTGAACCTGTGGATAACTTTGTGGGTAAGGCGACGCAATCGCGCTGCAAGCCGCACAAATAAACGGTGTGGGGTGGTTTGCTGCTTTTTTAAGCAGCGTTTTCTCTATACAAATCAAAGGCTTACCACCATATTTCAGTTGCGTGACAGGCTTGTCGAGGCGTCAGGCCGAATCTGGCTGAATGTGGACTAACGGCACAATCCGGGCTTTGTCAATGCGGGATCCGGACCATTCCAGGGTTTCGTGGCGCAGGCAAGCCGCGTGGCCTCGGCGGCATCGCGAAAGAGTGGGAGCGAAACATGAGTAACTGGTTGTCGTCCGTCCGTCCTGCCGCCCGGGTGTGGGGCGTCAGTGCGCTGGTACAGGCCATCGCCGACACGTTGTCGGCCCGGTTCGCGTCGGTCGTGGTTCGCGGCGAGATCTGCGGATTCACCCGTGCGGCCAGCGGACATGGCTACTTCACGCTCAAGGACGAAAACGGTGGGGCCAGTTTGCGCTGTGCCATCTTCCGCCGGGCCTTGTCGGGCGTGGACTTCACCCCTTCGGAAGGGATGCTGGTCGAGGCCCGGGGCAGTTTGTCGGTGTACGAGTCTCGTGGCGAGCTGCAGCTGGTGGTGGAGGGCCTGACTCGGGCAGGGGCGGGCGCCCTGTTCGAGCAATTCCTGCGTCTCAAAGCCCGACTGGAGGCGGAGGGGTTGTTTGACCCGTCACGCAAGCGCCCTTTGCCGGCCTATCCGCGCCGCATCGCGGTGGTGACCTCATTGGCCGCCGCCGCCCTGCACGACGTGCTGACAGCTTTGCGTCGCCGTGCGCCCCATGTGGAGGTGGTGGTGTCTCCCTGTTCCGTGCAGGGCGCAGAGGCACCGGCGCAGATCGTTCAGGCGCTCAATGAGGTTCATTTTCTGCAGATGGCGGGGCATCACGTGGACGCGGTGATCCTCTGCCGCGGCGGCGGCTCGTTGGAGGACCTGTGGGCATTCAACGACGAAAGGGTGGTGAGAGCGGTGGCCGCCTTCGGTCTGCCAGTGGTCTGCGGGGTCGGGCACGAAACCGATTTCACGCTGGCGGACTTTGCCGCTGACGTGCGGGCTCCGACACCGACGGCTGCGGCCGAACTGGTTTCCCGGGACCGCTCCGACCTTCTGAACGATCTGGAGGCGATTGAACAAACGCTGTCTTACCGGATGTGCCGTCGCCTCGACGGAGCTGCCCAGACGCTGGATCAGCTGTCGTCGCGCCTGCGGGCGCCAGCGGCGGTGTTGCACACACACCACCGCAGCTTGCTGACGCTGAATCACCGCCTCAATGAAGCAGGGCGGGCGCAATGCCGCGGCGAGCGACTGGCCCTGCCCGGATTGGCGCAGCGTCTGGCGCGGGGGCTTGCACAGCACTTGCAGAGGGAGCGCGCCGTGACGAACGGCCTGGAGGCACGCTTGCAGAGCGTCAACCCGCAGCGTGTGCTCGAGCGAGGATATGCCTGGCTGACCGGCCCAGACAGCCGGCCCGTGGTGTCGGTGGGACAGGTCAACATCGGTCAGTCGATTCAGGCTGTCCTGGCGGACGGCCAGCTCGATCTGGACGTCGCGGCGGTCAGGGTGGCCGCCTCTTCGACCGCTTCCTGATCGCTCTTCAAACCCTTCCCATCCATTGGACATTTGTTGCGCTGGATCAAAAGGGGTGGTGAGATGCCTACAATCGCAGCCGCACGTTCACACGTTCACTCATAACCCAACAGGAACAAGTCCATGGCACACACGCTTCCTCCTCTGCCTTTTGCGCAAGACGCGCTGGTCCCCCATATCTCGAAGGAAACCTTCGAGTACCACTATGGCAAGCACCACCAGGCTTACGTGACCAACCTGAACAACCTGATCCCGGGCACTGAATTCGAGAACATGTCTCTGGAAGACATCATCAAGAAGTCCAGCGGCGGTGTGTACAACAACGCAGCCCAGATCTGGAACCACACCTTCTTCTGGAACTCGCTCAAGCCCAACGGCGGCGGCACGCCTTCCGGCAAGCTGGCCGATGCCATCAACGCCAAGTGGGGCAGCTTCGAGGCTTTCAAGGAAGCCTTCACGAAGTCGGCCGTGGGTAACTTCGGTTCGAGCTGGACCTGGCTGGTCAAGAAGGCTGACGGCTCGGTCGACATCGTCAACACCGGCGCCGCAGGCACCCCTCTGACCACGGGCGACACCGCCTTGCTGACCATCGACCTGTGGGAGCACGCCTACTACATCGACTACCGCAATGCCCGTCCCAAGTTCGTGGAAACCTTCCTGAACCATCTGGCCAACTGGGATTTCGCTGCCAAGAACTTCGGCTGATCGCCCTCGGGATGCCGCAGAACGGCATCCGTTGTTTTTGCACACAAGCCGGGCATCGCCCGGCTTTTTCTTTGACTGCGATGCTGCGCCGCCGCATCCAATCCACGTTGACTCAAAGGAATCCGAACTGGAAAGTGGAATTGCCCCCTATCCAGTGATACAGTGACACCGGTTCTTATCGGCCCTTCCCGTCGCCCTTGCTGGATTTTGTTTCCAAGCAGTCAGCAAGGCGGGTCGCAATCCGCCAACCGGTCAAGCCGTGTCGCGGAAGGTTTTCAACCAGCCAATGCCCCGGCAGACCCGGGAGTGAGGTAAGCGAAATGATGCAGCAGTTCAGGTCGAACTCGTACCTGTTCGGGGGCAATGCCCCATACGTCGAAGAGTTGTACGAGGCTTACCTCGACAATCCCGGTTCGGTGCCAGACAACTGGCGTTCGTACTTCGATGCCCTCCAGAACGTTCCTGCCACCGATGGCACAGACCACCGCGATGTGGCACACGCCCCGGTTGTCGAATCGTTTGCGCAACGCGCCAAGGCCAACGCCTTCATGGTCAAGACCAGCTCGGCTGATCTGGCTGTGGCCCGCAAACAGGTTCACGTTCAGTCCCTCATTGCTGCTTATCGCTTCCTCGGCTCTCGCTGGGCGGACCTCGATCCCCTCAAGCGCCAAGAGCGCCCCAAGATCCCCGAGCTGGAGCCGGCGTTCTACGACCTGAGCGAGTCCGACATGGACATCACGTTCAGCGCCACGAACACCTACTTCACCAAGGCAGAGCACATGACTCTGCGGGAGATCCTGCAAGCCTTGCGTGAAACGTATTGCGGCAGCATCGGTGCCGAGTACATGCACATCACCGATCCCGGTGAAAAGCGCTGGTGGCAAGAGCGCCTGGAAAGCATTCGCTCCAAGCCCACTTACAGCGTTGAACAGAAAAAGCACATCCTGGAGCGCCTGACTGCGGCCGAAGGCCTGGAGCGCTTCCTCCACACCAAGTACGTCGGCCAAAAGCGCTTCTCGCTGGAAGGCGGCGAAAGCTTCATCGCCGCGATGGACGAACTCATCCAGCGTGCGGGCGAGAAGGGCGTGCAAGAGATCGTGATCGGCATGGCCCACCGGGGGCGCCTGAATGTGCTGGTCAACACCCTGGGCAAGCAGCCCAAGGACCTGTTCTCCGAGTTTGAACACACCGCCCCTGAGAACCTGCCCGCCGGCGACGTGAAGTACCACCAAGGCTTCTCGTCTGACGTGTCCACCCCTGGCGGTCCCGTCCACTTGTCGCTGTCGTTCAACCCGTCCCACCTCGAAATCGTGAACCCCGTGATCGAGGGCTCGGTCAAGGCGCGGATGGATCGCCGGGGTGACACCAAGGGCTCGCAAGTGTTGCCCGTGCAGGTGCACGGCGACGCGGCTTTTGCTGGCCAGGGCGTGGTCATGGAGACCCTGGCACTGGCCCAGACCCGTGGTTACTACACGGGCGGCACGGTGCACATCGTGATCAACAACCAGATCGGTTTCACGACGTCGGACCCCCGCGATACGCGCTCGACGCTGTACTGCTCGGACGTGGTCAAGATGATCGAAGCGCCCGTGCTGCACGTCAATGGCGACGATCCGGAAGCCGTGGTGCTGGCAACCCAACTGGCCCTGGACTATCGCCAGGAATTCAGCAAGGACGTGGTGGTGGACATTGTCTGCTTCCGCAAACTGGGCCACAACGAGCAGGACACCCCTGCCATGACCCAGCCGCTGATGTACAAGAAGATCGGCCAGCACCCCGGCACGCGCAAGGTGTACGGCGACAAGCTGGTCGGCGGCGGCACCTTGCCGGACAACGGGCCGGACGACATGGTCAAGGAATACCGTGCGGCCATGGAAGCCGGCAAGCACACGGTCGATCCGGTGCTGACCAACTTCAAGAGCAAGTACGCCGTGGACTGGACGCCCTATCTGGGCAAGAAGTGGACAGACAGCGCGGACACCGCCTTGCCCTTGGCCGAGTTCCGCCGCCTGGCCGAACGCATCACCACCATCCCCAAGGATTTCAAGCCTCACCCGCTGGTTCAGAAGGTCATTGACGACCGCGCTGCCATGGGCCGTGGTGAGATGAACGTGGACTGGGGCATGGGCGAGCACATGGCGTTTGCCTCGCTGGTGGCGTCGGGCTACCCGGTCCGCCTGTCGGGCGAAGACTGCGGTCGCGGCACCTTCACCCACCGTCACGCCGTGCTGCACGATCAAAACCGCGAAAAGTGGAGCGAAGGCACCTTCGTGCCCTTGCAGCACATTGCCGAGAACCAGGCGCCGTTTGTCGTCATCGACTCGATCCTGTCTGAAGAGGCCGTGTTGGGCTTCGAGTACGGCTACGCCGGCTCTGACCCCAACAGCCTGGTGATCTGGGAAGCGCAGTTTGGCGACTTCGTCAACGGCGCTCAAGTGGTGATCGACCAGTTCATCGCCTCGGGCGAAGTGAAGTGGGGCCGTGCCAATGGCCTGACGCTGATGTTGCCCCACGGCTACGAAGGCCAAGGCCCCGAGCACAGCTCGGCCCGCCTGGAGCGCTTCATGCAACTGGCCGCCGACAACAACATGCAGATCGTGCAGCCGACCTCGGCCAGCCAGATCTTCCATGTGCTGCGTCGTCAGATGGTGCGCATGTTCCGCAAGCCATTGGTCATCATGACGCCCAAGTCGCTGCTGCGTAACAAGGACGCGACCTCGCCGTTGACCGACTTCACGCGCGGTGAATTCCGCACCGTGATCGGTGAGGTGGACGAGGCCATCGACACCAGCAAGGTCAAGCGCATGATCTGCTGCTCGGGCAAGGTCTACTACGACCTGGTCAAGAAGCGTGCAGAGAAGAAGGCGACCGACGTGGCGATTGTGCGCGTCGAGCAGCTCTATCCCTTCCCGCACAAAGCCTTTGCGGCTGAAGTGAAGAAGTATCCGAACCTGACTGAAATGGTGTGGTGCCAGGACGAACCGCAGAACCAGGGTGCCTGGTTCTTCGTGCAGCACTACATCCACGAGAACATGGCCGATGGTCAGAAGCTGGGTTATGCGGGCCGTCCCGCATCGGCTTCGCCAGCGGTGGGCTATGCCCACTTGCACCAGGAACAGCAAAAAGCCTTGCTGGATCAGGCGTTCGCCAAGCTCAAGGGCTTTGTCCTCACCAAATAACAGTCAAAGCGTCATGACGCGGTGACCGGTTGTTGCATGCATGTCGCGCATGAATGCGCCAGCAAAGCCGGTCCAGCGTCTCGCAACGGAGAAATTCAAAATGGCAATCATTGAAGTCAAGGTTCCACAACTGTCCGAGTCCGTCGCAGAAGCCACGCTGCTGCAATGGAAGAAAAAGCCCGGCGACGCCGTCGCGATGGACGAAATCCTGGTTGAGATCGAGACCGACAAGGTCGTGCTGGAAGTGCCCGCTCCGGGTGCCGGCGTGCTGGCCGAGCTGGTGGTGGGCGATGGCGGCACCGTTGTCTCGGATCAGTTGATCGCCAAGATCGACACCGAAGGCAAAGCGGGTGCAGCCAGCGCCCCCGCCGCGGCCCCAGCGGCTGCGGTGGCAGCGGCGCCTGTGGCAGCCGCATCTGCTGGCGGCGGCAGCAAGGGCGATGTGGCCATGCCCGCTGCGGCTAAGCTGCTGGCCGATAACGGCATGACGGCATCGCAAGTGCCCGGTACCGGCAAGGATGGTCGTGTGACCAAGGGCGATGTGCTGCAAGCGGTGGCAGGCGGTGCGCAAGCCACGCCAGCGGCCGCCGTCGCTGCTGCGCCTGCCATCCCCACGGGCGTGCCGACCAAGTCGCTGCCGCAGGTGCAGGCGCCCACCGGCCCGAACAACCTGGCCGATCGTCCTGAACAGCGCGTGCCGATGAGCCGACTGCGTGCCCGTGTGGCCGAGCGTCTGCTGCAATCGCAAGCCACCAACGCCATCCTGACCACGTTCAATGAAGTGAACATGGCCCCCGTGATGGAAATGCGCAAGAAGTTCCAGGAGAAGTTCGAGAAGGAACACGGCGTCAAGCTGGGCTTCATGAGCTTCTTCGTCAAGGCGGCCGTGCATGCGCTCAAGAAGTACCCCGTGATCAATGCGTCGGTGGACGGCAATGACATCGTCTACCACGGCTACTTCGACATTGGCGTGGCGGTGGGCTCGCCGCGCGGTCTGGTGGTGCCGGTGCTGCGCAACGTTGACCAGATGACCTTTGCCGAGATCGAAAAGAAGATCGCTGAATTCGGTGCCAAGGCCCGTGACGGCAAGCTGGGCCTGGAAGAGCTGACCGGCGGGACGTTCTCGATCTCCAACGGCGGCACCTTCGGCTCGATGTTGTCGACCCCGATCATCAACCCGCCGCAGTCGGCCATCTTGGGCGTGCACGCGACCAAAGACCGCCCTGTCGTGGAGAACGGTCAGATCGTGATCCGCCCGATCAATTATCTGGCCATGTCTTACGACCACCGCATCATCGACGGCCGCGAAGCCGTGCTGGGTCTGGTGGCCATGAAGGAAGCGCTGGAAGACCCAGCCCGCTTGCTGTTTGACATCTGATTTGAGTTTTGCGGCCGGGCGGGCCTCACAAGGGCCCGCTCTGGTTCTGCAAGCCTGACTCTTTGAGGAAACCATGTCCATTGCTGACGAACTGGAACGCCTGGCCGCTCTGCAAGAGCGCGGGGTGATCTCGGCCGAAGAATTCCAACGGCTCAAAGCGCGCCTGATCGAAGGCGGCGTGGTGCCTGTGATCGGTGGCGACAAAGCGGCCTTGGTCAACCAATTGCGCCGCTCGCGTGAAGATCGCTGGCTGGGTGGCATTTGCGGTGGCGTGGCCCGTCTGACGGGCATGGAATCCTGGGTCTGGCGGCTCGTCTTCACTCTGCTGTTCTTGTTCTGGGGCGCTGGCCTCTTGCTCTACATCCTGCTGTGGATCTTCGTCCCCGACGAATGAACACACACCAACCTGCGGCACAAACCATGTCCAATCAATTCGACGTCATCGTCATCGGCGGCGGCCCTGGTGGCTACATCGCGGCCATTCGCGCGGCACAACTGGGCTTCAAGGTGGCCTGCATCGACGAGTGGAAGAACGCCAAAGGCGGCGCGGCGCCCGGTGGCACCTGTACCAACGTGGGTTGCATCCCCTCCAAGGCCTTGTTGCAATCGTCGGAGCACTTCGATCAAGCCTCGCACCATTTCGCTGACCACGGGATCACCGTGGAAGGCCTGAAGATGGACGTGGCCAAGATGATTGCCCGCAAGGACACCGTCGTCAAACAGAACAACGACGGCATTCTGTACCTGTTCAAGAAGAACAAGGTGACGTTCTTTCACGGCCGTGGCTCCTTCGTCAAGGCGGCCGATGGCGGTTATGAGATCGCCGTTGCCGGTGACAAGCCCGACACCCTGAGCGCCAAGCACGTCATCGTGGCAACGGGCTCCAATGCCCGTCAATTGCCTGGCGCCGCTTTTGATGAAAAGCTGATTCTGTCCAACGATGGCGCTTTGGCCATTGGTGAAGTGCCCAAGAAGCTGGGCGTGATTGGCTCGGGCGTGATCGGCCTGGAAATGGGCTCAGTGTGGCGCCGTCTGGGTGCCGAGGTGACCGTGCTGGAAGCCTTGCCAACCTTCCTGGGCGCGGTGGATGAACAAGTCGCCAAAGAGGCTCAGAAGATCTTCACCAAGCAAGGTCTGAAGCTGCAATTGGGCGTGAAGATCGGCGAGGTCAAGGCGGCCAAGAAGGGCGTGACGGTGAGCTACACCGACGCCAAGGGCGACGCGCAAAAGCTCGAATGCGACAAATTGATTGTCTCCATCGGCCGGGTGCCCAATACCAACGGGCTCAATACCGAGGCGGTGGGCCTGAAGCTGGATGAACGCGGTGCCATCGTGGTGGACGACGACTGCAAGACCAACTTGCCCAATGTGTGGGCGGTGGGTGATGTGGTGCGTGGCCCCATGCTGGCGCACAAAGCTGAAGAAGAGGGCGTGGCGGTGGCCGAGCGCATTGCCGGCCAGCATGGCCACGTCAACTTCAACACGATTCCCTGGGTGATCTACACCAGCCCAGAGATTGCTTGGGTCGGCAAAACCGAACAGGCGTTGAAGGCGGAAGGACGGGCCTATAAAGCCGGTTCCTTCCCGTTCATTGCCAACGGCCGTGCCCGTGCATTAGGAGACACCACCGGTTTCGTCAAATTCCTAGCCGATGCGGGAACCGACGAGATCCTGGGCGTGCACATCATTGGTCCGTTCGCCAGCGAACTGATTTCTGAAGCCGTGGTGGCCATGGAGTTCAAGGCCAGTGCCGAAGACATCGCGCGCATTTGTCACGCCCACCCCAGTTTGAGTGAGGCGACCAAGGAAGCGGCCCTTGCGGTGGACAAGCGCACCTTAAACTTCTGAGTTTGCTGCGACGATCTCTGACCAGGGGCGGCTCGGCTGCCCCTTTTTCGTAGGTACCCCACAAGTCTGACCATGCCCACGCCCGCCATTTCTGTCACCCAGCTGTATGAGCAGAGTCTGGCCGAGCGCGGCTACAAAGCCGATGCCGCCCAACTCAAAGGCATCGCGGCCCTGCAGCGCTGCCAGGACGAATGGGCGGGCTACAAGTCGCAGCGCTCGAACGCGCTGACCAAGATGCTGCGCTACCCCAATCTGCCCCGGGGCGTGTACATGTATGGCGGCGTGGGGCGCGGCAAGAGCTTCATCATGGACTGCTTCTTTCATGCGGTCCCGCTGCAGCGCAAGACCCGGCTGCACTTTCATGAGTTCATGCGTGAGGTGCACCGGCAGTTGCATGAGCTCAAAGGCGTGGCGGACCCCTTGGATGTGCTGGCCAAGCGCATGGCGCGGCGGCACCGGCTGATCTGCTTTGACGAGTTCCACGTGGCGGACCTGACCGATGCGATGATCTTGCATCGCCTGCTGGATGCGATGTTTCGGCATCGCATGAGCATCGTGACGACCTCCAATTTCCATCCCGACGAGCTGTATCCCAACGGTTTGCACCGCGATCGCATCTTGCCGGCCATCGAATTGCTCAAGAGCCAACTCGAAGTGATCAATGTGGACAGCGGCACCGATTACCGTCGGCGCACGCTGGAACTGGCCAATCTGTACCTGACACCGTTGACACCTCAGGTGCATGAGCAGATGACGCAGATCTTCGAGCAATTGGCTGAGACGGCAGACGAAGATCCGGCCCTGCACATCGAACACCGGGTGCTCAAGGCACGCCGACGTGCAGGCGGGGTGGTTTGGTTCGACTTCCAGACCTTGTGCGGCGGGCCACGCTCACAAAATGACTACCTGGAGCTGGCCTCACGGTTTCACACCATCATGCTGAGCGATGTGCCGCACATGCCGGTGCGGCTGGCGTCCGAAGCACGCCGCTTCACCTGGCTGGTGGACGTGCTGTATGACCGCAAGGTCAAGCTGGTGGTGTCGGCTGCGGTGCCGCCCGAGCAGCTGTATACCGAGGGGCCGCTGGCGCATGAGTTCCCCCGGACGGTGTCTCGGCTGAACGAGATGCAGTCCAAGGAATACCTCAGCGAAGAAAAGCGCAATGTCGACACGTCGTTGACGTGAGCGAGCGCCTCACTCGAACAGCCGCTTGAGCCGCAGGAAATGCACCTCGTAGAGGTGCCAGGACAGCCAGGCGAGGCAGTAGGCCGCGAGCGACACGCCGGCCACATGCAGGGTGGCCCAAAAGGGAGAGCCAGCCGTTTGAATGTTCAAGGCCTTCAATGCAGCCGGACTGAAAAAGTCATGCAAGGGCTTGTGGAACATGTACATGGCATAGCTGTATCGGCCCACGCTGGTCAGAGGGGCCCACGTCAGCACGCGATGCCACGTCGGCGCGGTGCTGGCGGCCTGTTGATCCTGCCAGGCGGCGCGCCAGACGAGGGCAGTGAAGAACGCCGCCAGCGCAGCGTAGCCCAGGATCTGGCCGATGGCGCTCAAACGTGCATAGCCCTTGGTCAGCACGAAGCCGATGGCCAGCACCGCTACGCCGGCGGGCAGCAGCCAGCGTCCCAGTCGATTCAAGCACTCAGAAGCACCGTCCAGGCGCCAGGCAGCCGCTGCGAGGGCGCCCAGGGCCAAGGCATCCAGCCGCGTGGGCGTCCACGCGTAGATGAAGCTCGGATCAGCCTGCTGGTGCCACATCACAGCCCGCGCCGCGACGCTCGCCAGCGCCACGACAGCGGAGGCCACAGCCACCGCGCGAGGCGTGCGAAAGAGGTAGACCACCAGTGGCCAGACAAGGTAGAACTGCTCTTCCACGGCGAGTGACCACAAATGCGGCAAGGCCCATTCGTAATGCGTCCAGTTGCCCAGATAGGCCCACAGCCAGCCTTGATGCGGCGCGCTGGCCTGTACCGACTCGGGCTGCGCGCCGAATGCCGGCAACAGCACAAAGAAAAACGCCAGCGTGCCGTAGTACAGCGGAAAGATGCGCAACGCCCGGCGTGCCAGAAAATTGCGCATGCCGTGTGGCTGCTGCAGCGTGTCGAGCAAGATGCCAGTGATCAAAAAGCCGCTGAGTACGAAAAACAGCAGCACACCGATCCAACCGATATTGAGCAGATAGGCTGCCATCTTGCCGGCCGGCCCCGGGGGGATGGGCTCGATCATTTGCGCGTTGTGCGCGATGACCAACAAGATCGCCAGGCCTCGGATGCCGTCCAACGACGGCCAGTATGTCTTTGCGTTCACAGGCGCGATCCAGTACTTCAGCGAGCGGGCTCCACGCGCACGAGTGCCAATGACAGGTTGTCGCCGCCTCCACGAGCGCGATGGCGCGCCTTGCCTACCAGCATCTCTGCGGCTTCTCGTGGTGGCAAGGTGTGGACGATGGCGCCCAGTTCCTTGGGCGTGAAGTAGTGCCACAGACCGTCGCTGCAGGCCAGCAAGGTGTCGCCGACTTCCAGCTGGTAGATGTGATGCGTGTCCTGCGGTGGGTCCTGCTGGGTGCCCAGGCAGCCCGTCAGCAAATTGGACTGTGGGTGCACATTGGCTTCTTCTTCGGTGATCTGGCCTTCGTTGACCAGCTTCTGCACGAAGGAGTGGTCGGTGGTTCGATGCATCATCTCCGGCCCGCGGAAGTGATAGATCCGTGAGTCCCCGGCGTGGATCAGGTCAGCAGACAGGTTGGGGCTGACGATGAACGCCGCCAGCGTGCTGTGAGGCTCTTCCTCAAAGGCGATGGCGGTCAGCTTGATCATCAGGTGCGCCTCTTCAAGCAGCTGCCGCAAGGTGGTCTCACCGTCGTCTTTGCTGGGCACGAATCGATCGAAGACCTGGTGGGCGGTCATGATGACCTGATCGGCGGCTTTGCGCCCCCCGCTTTTGCCCCCCATGCCGTCTGCGACGACAGCGAGCAGACAGCCTTGTGTCCGAGGGTGAACGAGGATTTCGACTTGGTCTTGCTGGTAGGCTCGGTCGCCTCGATGGATACCTGTTGCTGCAACCAGGCGGAAACTGGACGGTGATGACATCATGGGGAAAACTATAATCCGGAAACGGCCGGGCCCGAGGGGAGGCGATCCCTCGGTTCATCCCCCTATTTGCGCCAGTTCGTGAGCCATTTGGCCAGTTCAATGCTAGAAAACCTGCATTCTCCTCATCGCCTGTTGATCGAATTGAGGATTGAGCATGCCGATCTCGACAATCTGATTGATCTCGCGGTCGAAAAACAACCAGTGGATGAATTGGCTTTGCGCCGTCTGAAAAAGCGGCGTCTGATGCTCAAGGACCAGATCTCCAAGCTGGAGGTGATGCTGGACCCCAAAGAGCCGGCCTGATAGCTGGCCTGACAGCCGGCCGGCATTGTCAGTCAGAGTTGAGCACGTCGAGCAATTCGGTTTCGAGAGCGAGTTGCGCCTTGTCCTGGCGCAGGACGTCTCCCGTGACCAGGAAGGTGTCCTCCACCCGCTCGCCCAGCGTGCTGATCTTGGCCAGTTGCACGTTGACGTGGTGACGGGCCAGGGTGCGCGCGATCACATAGAGCAGGCCTGAACGGTCGCTCGCCGAGACGCTGAGCAGCCACCGTTGCGCGCGTTCGTCGGGGCGCAGGCTCACCCGAGGTTTGACGGGGAAGGAGCGAACCCGACGAGACACGCGGGCTCGGCTGGGATCATGCAAGGGGCAGTCAGAGGCGGCGGCTTCGGCCAACTGGGTTTCAACCAGGGCAATCAGGTCGCGATAGTGCACACCTTCGTACAAATGGGCATCGCTTCCCAGAATCTGGAAGGTGTCCAGCGCATAGCCGGTCGACGAGGTGTGAATGCGCGCGTCCTGAATGTTGAAGCTGGCCTTGTCAAAATAGCCGCAGATGCGGGCAAACAGGTCTGGACGATCGGGTGCGTATACCAGCACCTGCAAGCCTTCACCCACCGAGGAGGGGCGCGCTGCGACCACCGGCTTGTCGGTCTGCACGTGGCGCCACAACACGCGCGTGTGCCAGGCGATGTCTGCCGCCTCATGGCGCGCGAAGTAGCTCATGTCCAGGGTCTTCCACAGCGCGGTCTCGATGCCTTCTGGCAGGAAGTTCAGCGACAGGGTCTGGCGCGTTTGCTGCTTGCGGGTCTCGATTTCCGCGTCCATGTGGGGGCGTGATCCTCCCAGGGCGCGCAGGGTCAGGCGGTAGAGGTCTTCCAGCAGCTTGCCTTTCCAGGCGTTCCAGACTTTGGGACTGGTGCCCCGGATGTCAGCCACGGTCAGCAAATACAGCGCCGTGAGGTGACGCTCGTTGCCCACCTTGTTGGCAAAGGCCTGGATGACGTCGGGATCAGACAGGTCCTCTTTCTGGGCGACACGGGACATGGTCAGGTGGCTGGCCACCAGAAACTCCGCCAGCCGAGCGTCCTCTCCGACGACCCCGTGGTCCTTGCAGAAGCGCCGGACTTCCACCGCTCCGAGATCCGAGTGATCGCCCCCGCGGCCTTTGGCCACGTCATGAAAAAGGGCGGCGATGTAGAGCAGCCACGGCTTTTCCCACTCCGAGGCCAGTTGGGTGCAAAACGGGTATTCGTGGGCGTGCTCGGGGATGAAGAATCGACGCACATTGCGCACGACCATCAGGATGTGTTGATCGACCGTGTAGACATGGAACAGATCGTGCTGCATCTGCCCGACGATGCGGCGGAACACCCACAGATAGCGGCCCAGCACCGAGGTCTGATTCATCAGCCGGATGACACGGGTCAAGCCCTGGGGTGCCTTCAGGATCTCCATGAAGGTCTGACGGTTGACCGGGTCCCGCCTGAACGGGCCATCCATCACTTCGCGCGCGTTGTACAGCGCGCGCAGAGTGCGGGCCGACAGGCCCTTGAGCGTGTTGTCGTGCTGAAAGCTCAGGAAGGTGTCGAGGATGGCATGAGGGTCGCGCTGGTAGAGGTCGTCGCTGACGACTTCGAGAAACCCGCCTCGATCGAGAAAGCGCTCATTGATGACGCGCATCGGCGCATCTTGCGATCCGTGCACCCGTTCTTCGATGTTGAGGATCAGGATCTGGTTGAGCTGGGTAACGGCTTTGGCCGACCAGTAGTAGCGGCGCATCAGTGTTTCACTGGCGCGCATGGCCGGGGTGTTGGTGTAGCCAAAGGTCTCGGCCACGGCGTTTTGCAGGTCAAACACCAGCCGGTCTTCGCGACGACCGGCCACCTGATGCAAGCGGGCTCGGATCAATTTGAGCACGCCCTCGTTGCGCTGCAATTGGCGCGCTTCAAAGGCGGTCAGCAGGCCCTTCTGGGCCAGTTCGTGCCAGGTCTTGCCCAGATTGGCGGCGCGGGCCAACCACAGCACGACTTGCAGATCACGCAGGCCACCGGGGCTTTCCTTGCAGTTGGGCTCCAGCGCGTAGGGCGTGTCTTCGTATTTGGTGTGGCGCTGGCGCATTTCCAGCAATTTGGCCGTCAGGAAGTCCTGGGCGTCCATTTTCTGGGTCGTCACCCGCATGAGTTCGGTAAAGCGCGGCTTGGAGCCGCACAGAAACCGCGCTTCGAGCAGCGAGGTCTGCACGGTCACGTCGCCCGCAGCTTCCTGCCCGCATTCCTGCACCGTTCGCACGCTGGAGCCGATCTCGAGCCCGATGTCCCAGCAGGCGCTGATGAAGCCTTCGACTGCGGCGATCACGGTTTCGTCCCCCACATCGGCCAGGGACTGTGGCATCAGCACCAGCACGTCGATGTCCGAGTAAGGGAAGAGTTCGCCCCGTCCGTATCCACCAACAGCCACCAGGGCAGCGCCCCGAGGCAGGTGATGCGCCAGCCACAGGTCATGCAAGGTGCGGTCAACCAATTTGGCCAGATGCCCCAACAAGCGGCTGGCCGACGAGGTGGTCGGGCGGCTTTGGGCAAACTGATCCAGCAGCGCTGTTTTGGCCTGGCGGAATTGGGTGCGGTGGGCGGCGATGTCGATCGTCATGTCGGGAGGGTGGCCCTGAAGGAGAACAGCCCTGTGCGAGGGGTATCGCGCCAGGGCTGGGTCCGATCAAACTCAGGCTTGAGCTTGCAAGATGAAGTCCGGAATCGGCGGGCTGCCGGCCGACAGGGTCAGCACCTCGTAGCCGGTCTCGGTGACCAGGATGGTGTGCTCCCATTGGGCTGACAGCGAGCGGTCTTTGGTGACGATGGTCCAGCCATCGCCCAGGGACTTGATGTCCTTCTTGCCGGCGTTGATCATGGGCTCGATGGTGAAGATCATGCCGGGCTTGAGTTCTTCCAGCGTGCCAGGGCGGCCGTAGTGCAGCACCTGCGGTTCTTCGTGGAATTTCTGGCCGATGCCGTGACCGCAGAACTCGCGCACCACCGAGAAGCCATTGCTTTCGGCAAAGGTCTGGATGGCATGGCCGATGTCGCCCAGGCGGGCGCCCGGCTTGACCTTGGCAATGCCCTTCCACATGGCGTCGTAGGTGAAGGCGCACAGGCGCTTGGCGGCGATGGAGCCGTTGCCGACGATGAACATGCGGCTGGTGTCGCCGTGCCAGCCGTTTTTGATGACGGTGATGTCCAGATTGACGATGTCACCGTCCTTGAGAGGGCGGTCATTGGGCACGCCGTGACAGACCTGGTGGTTGATCGAGGTGCAGATCGACTTGGGGTAGGGCGTGTGCCCCCCCGGGGCGTAGTTCAGAGGGGCAGGGACGCAGCCTTGTTCGTTGACCATGTAGTCATGGCAGAGCTTGTCCAGCTCTTCGGTGGTGACACCGACTTTAACGAAGGGGGTGATGTAGTCCAGCACCTCGGAAGCCAGACGGCCGGCCAGACGCATGGCGTCGATGTCGGCGCCTGATTTGATGGTGATGCTCATGGGAGGGAATTATCCGCAATTGTTGTGGGCAATGCCGCGCGCAGGGAAATTGGTTTCATGACAGTTTTTCGGCGTTTGGGGCCCGAGCCCGGTAAAATTCGCGTTTTTCCTGATGACCGCAGGCTCCACACGTGACCGACCGCACCCCCTCCGTGATGTCCACTTTGATGCACTTTGAGGGCGGCAATGCCCTGGCTCCTCACCAAGTCCAGGCTCTGCTGCCCAAGTTGCAAGCCATCAATCCCAAGATTTCAGGCGTGCATGCGCGCTTCGTGCATTGGGTGGGGATGGACAAGTCGCTCGATCACGCGGAGCTGGACAAGCTGGCCGCTCTGCTGACTTACGGCGACGCCTATGAGGGCCCCGTCGATGGCGACCTGATCGTGGTGGCGCCTCGTCTGGGCACCGTGTCGCCCTGGGCGTCCAAGGCAACCGACATCGCGCACAACTGCGGTCTGGCCATTCGCCGGGTCGAGCGGGTGACCGAGTTCCGCCTGACCGTCAAAGCTGGCCTGATCGGCACCTTGACCGGCGGCGCCAAGCCCTTGTCGGCCGACGAATTGCAAGCCTGCGCAGCCCTGTTGCACGACCGCATGACCGAAAGCGTGCTGCTGTCGCGCGACGAAGCCCGTCATTTGTTTGACGAGCAAGTGGGTCAAGCCATGGCGCACGTGGACGTGCTGGGCCAAGGCCGCAAGGCGCTGGACGAAGCCAACGTGACCTTCGGTCTGGCCTTGTCAGATGATGAAATCGAATACCTGGTGAAGGCTTTCACGGGCCTCAAGCGCAACCCGACTGACGTTGAGTTGACGATGTTCGCCCAGGCCAACAGCGAGCATTGCCGCCACAAGATCTTCAACGCCCAGTTCACGATCGACGGTCAGGCGCAAGAGCTGTCCATGTTCGGCATGATCCGCAACACCGAAAAGCTGAACCCACAACACACCGTGGTGGCTTACTCGGACAACGCATCTGTGATGGAAGGCCACCAGATCGAACGCTGGATGCCGGCCGGCTACACCAACGCTCCGCAGTACCAGGCCCGTGAAGAGCTGGCCCATGTGCTGATGAAGGTGGAGACCCACAACCACCCCACCGCGATTTCGCCGTATCCCGGCGCGTCGACGGGCGCTGGCGGTGAGATTCGTGACGAAGGCGCGACCGGCCGTGGCTCGCGCCCCAAGTCGGGTCTGACGGGCTTTTCGGTGTCCAACCTGAACCTGCCTGGCACCAGCGAGCCCTGGGAGGCTGAACAGTTTGGCAAGCCTGAGCACATCGCCAGCCCGCTGCAGATCATGATCGAAGGCCCGCTGGGCGGCGCCGCGTTCAACAACGAATTCGGTCGCGCCAACTTGGGTGGTTACTTCCGCGTGTTCGAGCAGACGGTCGGCGAAGGCGCTGGCGCCATCCGCCGTGGCTATCACAAGCCCATCATGATTGCCGGTGGCATTGGCACCATCAGCAGCGAGCAGACCAAGAAGGTCCAGTTCGATGCTGGCACCTTGCTGATTCAACTGGGCGGACCCGGCATGCGCATTGGCATGGCCGGCGCGGCAGCCTCGTCCATGGCGGCGGGCACCAATTCGGCTGCGCTGGACTTTGACTCCGTGCAGCGCGGCAACCCTGAGATCGAACGCCGCGCGCAAGAAGTCATCAACCACTGCTGGGGCCTTGGCGCAAACAACCCTATTTTGGCAATCCATGACGTGGGCGCAGGTGGCATCTCCAACGCCTTCCCTGAGTTGGTGGACGGCGCAGGCAAGGGCGCACGCTTCGACCTGAGCAAGGTACCGCTGGAAGAAACCGGCATGGCGCCCAAGGAGATCTGGTGTAACGAGAGCCAGGAACGCTACGTCTTGGCCATTGCGCCCGAGTCGCTGCCCATCTTCACGGAAATGGCCAACCGCGAGCGCTGCCCCTTTGGCGTGATCGGTGTTGCCACCGAGGCGTGCGAGCTGATCCTGGAAGACACGACCCAGCCCGAAGCTGACAAGCCGGTGGACATGCCCATGGACGTGCTGCTGGGCAAGCCGCCCAAGATGCACCGCGATGTCAAGCGCGTGCAATGGGATGGCGGCCAGATCAACCTGACCGGCGTGTCGCTGGACAAGGTTGCCTTGGACGTGCTGCGTCATCCGACCGTGGCCAGCAAGCGTTTCTTGATCACCATCGGTGACCGCACCGTGGGTGGCTTGAACTCGCGCGACCAGATGGTGGGGCCTTGGCAAGTGCCCGTGGCCGACGTGGCTGTGACCTTGGCTGACTTCAAGGGCTTTGCCGGTGAAGCGATGGCCATGGGCGAGCGCACGCCGCTGGCATCGGTGAATGCGCCTGCATCGGGCCGCATGGCGGTGGCCGAATCCATCACCAACTTGCTGGCCGCGCCCATTGAACTGAAGAAGGTCAAGCTGTCTGCGAACTGGATGGCCGCTTGCGGTGAAGCGGGCGAAGACGCGGCCTTGTACGACACCGTCAAGGCCGTGGGCATGGAGCTGTGCCCCGCATTGGGCGTGTCCATCCCCGTGGGCAAGGACTCGCTGTCCATGCGCACCAAGTGGTCAGACCAGGGGCAAGCCAAGTCAGTGACCGCGCCCGTGTCCTTGATCGTGACGGCCTTTGCCTCGATCGACGACGTGCGCCCCACGCTGACGCCTCAACTGATCACCGCTGAGAACGGTCAAGCCCTGGATACCAGCCTGATCCTGATCGATCTGGGCGAAGGCAAGAACCGGATGGCCGGCTCGATGCTGGCTCAGGTCTTGAACCAGTTTGGCAACGTCGTGCCCGACTGCGACAACCCCGAGATGCTCAAGCAGACCGTGTCTGCCGTGAACGCGCTGCGCTCCCAAGGCAAGCTGCTGGCTTATCACGATCGTGGCGATGGCGGCTTGTGGGCCACCGTGTGTGAAATGGCTTTCGCTGGTCACACGGGCGTGAGCATCAATGTGGACATGCTGGTCACCGAAGGTGATGGCATCAATGACAGCCGCGCTGATACCGGCGACTCAAAGAACTGGGCTGGCCAAGTGGGCGAGCGCCGCAACGAGTTGACCTTGAAGGCGCTGTTCAATGAAGAGTTGGGCGTGGTCCTGCAAGTGCGCACCGCTGACCGCGATGCCGTGCTGCAAACCTTGCGCGAGCATGGTCTGAGCAAGCACAGCCACGTGATCGGCAAGCCGATCTTGTCGGGTGTGGCCAAGGACAGCGTGCAAGTGTGGCGCGATGCCAAGTCCATCTTCTCGGCACCGCTGGAACAGCTGCAAAAGACCTGGGACGACGTGAGCTGGCGCATTGCCCAACTGCGCGACAACCCCGCCTGTGCCGACAGCGAACACGCTGCCATTGGTCTGGCCAACGACCCTGGCATGCATGTCAGCCTGACGTTTGACCCGCTGGACAACGTGGCTGCCCCGTTCATCAACAAGTCGCGTCCCAAAGTGGCGATCTTGCGTGAGCAGGGCGTGAACTCGCACGTGGAAATGTCTTACGCCATGGCGCAAGGTGGCTTTGACACCTTTGACGTGCACATGAGCGATTTGCAAGCGGGCCGCGCCCGTCTGGACCAGTTCCAAGGCTTCATCGCCTGCGGCGGCTTCAGCTATGGCGACACGCTCGGCGCTGGTGAGGGCTGGGCCCGTTCGATCATGTTCAACCCCAAGCTGGCCGACCAGTTCGCCGCCTTCTTCGGCCGCAACGACACCTTTGCCCTGGGTATCTGTAACGGCTGCCAGATGCTGGCCGCGCTGAGCCCGATCATCCCCGGCGCGCACGACTGGCCCAAGTTCACGCACAACCAGAGCACCCGCTTTGAAGCCCGCTTGAGCCTAGTCGAAGTGCTGGAAAGCCCCTCGATCTTCTTTGAAGGCATGGCCGGTAGCCGCATGCCGATCGCCGTCTCCCACGGTGAAGGCTTTGCCAACTTCTCGCAACGGGGTGATGCTGCCAAGGTGCACAAGGCCTTGCGCTTTGTGGACAACACCGGCGCGGCCACCGAGGTGTACCCGTTCAACCCGAACGGATCGCCAGGCGGCTTGACCGGCGTGACCACGGCAGACGGGCGTTTCACGGCCATGATGCCGCACCCAGAGCGCGTGTTCCGCAACATCCAGATGAGTTGGACCAGCGGCGACAAGAGCGACGCCAGCCCCTGGTTGCGCATGTTCCGCAACGCGCGCAAGTGGGTCGCGTGATGGATAAAAAAAGGGCCCTCGGGCCCTTTTTTGATGGTGCTTGACGAAAGGGTCAGGCTGGGATCAGCTTCACTGTCAGGGCTGCGCCACCGTCGCGAATGGCGATCAAGCGGTCGATGTTGGGGTGCTTCCCAGGATAGGCCACGGCATCAGCCGTGTGCTCCGCGTAGATCTCCATGCCCTCTGCGGCAGCTGCAGCATTGATCGAGCCGTGCTTGGCGGCCAAAGCGGCGTACACGGCCAGGGAGCCGGCTTGGCCGGGCTTGTTCTCGATGGTGGCGGTTACCTGGCCTTGGGCATCCAGCAATTGGAGTGCGGCCAGATGGGCAACGGAGGGCAGTTGTTTGAGGTTGTCTGCGAAAGCCATGGTCAATTCAAAAAGGGCAGGGATGACAAGGCCTTCATTGTCGCGGATGTGACGCCGGCTGGCGCAGCCAAGCCTGCACATCGGGCGCCAGGATGGGCGCCATGCCAATGGCGTTGCTGTCGTGTGCGATGCAGTCGGTGCTCCAGATGTGCCGCACACCCGCAGCTCGGATGACCGCCTGTGCGTGGTCGGCAAACAGCGCGTGGGTCACGGCCACGTCCACCGTCGTGGCCCCCGCTGCCAGCAACAATCGGGTTGCGGTGGCCAGTGTCTGGCCCGAACTGGCCACGTCATCGAGCAGTACGACCTGGCGGCCTTTGACCGGCAGGTCGGGCAGGGTGATCTGTACCGAATGGTCGCCCAGTCTGGTTTTGGTGCAGACCCCATGCTCCCAGCCGTGCCGCGATGCGGCGGTGGTGACCCACTGAGCGGCTTCTTCATCGGGCCCCATCAGCACGGGTCGGGTGTGATGCTGGGCAATGGCGTCGGCCAATGCCGGGGCGCCAGAGAGGCTGACGGCGAACGCCAGCGGAACAGCTTCTTGAAGGGTGGCAATGCGATGCAGATGCGGGTCGACGGTGATCAGCCCATCGAGCATGCGCGCCAGAAAGGGCCCCACGATGCGTTGGCTGACGACCTCTCCGGGATGGAACGCCATGTCCTGGCGCATGTAGGCCAGATAAGGCGCGACCAGCAAGATGCGGCGGGCGCCCAATTGGCGGGCCTGCTCGATCGTCAATAGCAATTCAACCAGCTTGTCGTTGGGCCGGTCCAGACTTCGGTAGATGACCAGGGTGTCCGGCATGCGGCCATGGCCGTCCACGGGCAGGCGCAGGCGCAATTCCTGATCAGGGAAGCGATGCACCTCCACGCACTGGGGCGTCAATTCGCAAGCCTGGGCCAGCCGCAGGGCAGCGACGCGCTCGTCATCGAAATGCAGCAGTGTGGCGGTCATTCAGAACTCCACGAACAGTTTGGGCGCCTCGTCGGCTTGGCCGAGCGTGAAGCCGCTTTGTTTTTGGGCCGCCTGTCTGGCAAATTCCAGATCAGCCGGATAGGCGGCGTAGACGCGGTACAGCACTTCGTTGGCCCGGACCGGCTCGCCCAGCTTGCGCAACAGATCAACGCCCGAACCCTGCACCTTGGGGGCACCGGCCAGACGGGCAATGCGGGCCAGTTGCAGGTTGTCGATGCTTGTGACGATGGCATCGCGGTCTGCGGCCACGTCAAAGCTCAAGGGGGCCAGCGCCGGCGCATCCGGATCAAAGGGCTTGGCGCCTTGAGCCTCGATGATGGCCTGCATCTTGGCCAGTGCACGCCCGGAGTCCAGGATGTCTCGGGCGATGGCATAGCCGTCGCCGCCTCGAACATCGGGATCGAATTCCAGCATACGGCCCGCCAGGCGCAGCGCCTTCTGGCGCAGGTCTTGCGGTGCTCTGGGGGCGTTGCGCAGCACCCGCATCACATCGCGTGCTTCCAGCACAGGGCCGATGCCATGGCCAACCGGTTGGCGGCCATCGGTGATGACCACGTCCAGCGTCAGCCCCAGACGGCTGGCAACGAACTCAAAGAGCTTGCGCAACTGCTGTGCAGCGGGCATGTTGTGGACCTTGGCCGTGGGCCCGACCGGGATGTCCAGCAGCAGATGGGTGGAGCCGGCTGCGATTTTCTTGGACAGGATGGAGGCCACCATCTGCCCGGGCGAGTCGATCGACAAGGGGCGCTCGACCGCGATCAGCACATCATCCGCGGGGGACAGCTCACTGGTGCCGCCCCAGGCTAGGCATGCACGGTGCTCGCGAACGATGTCCCACAGGCGCTCAAAAGGCGGCTCGACCTGCGCCAGCACCTCCATGGTGTCCGCTGTGCCGGCCGGCGAGGTGATGGCGCGTGATGAGGTCTTGGGACACAGCATGCCGTGCGCGGCCACGATGGGCACGACCAGCATGGACGTGCGGTTGCCTGGAATGCCGCCGATGCAATGCTTGTCGACCACCGGGTGTTCGCGCCAGTCCAGTCTGCGCCCGACCGACGCCATGGCAGCTGTCAGGTAGTAGACCTCTTCACGGTCCAGTTGCCCTTGGTTGCACGCCACCACGAAGGCCGTCAATTCGATCTTGGAGTAGCGGTGGTCCGCGATATCCTTGACGATGGCCCGAAAGTCCTCTTCACTGAGACGTTCGCCGGCGATTTTGCGATGCAGGGCGGGGATGGAGGAGGCCAGCTCCGCCTGGTTGATGGACGTGGGATGCCCCTCTTTCACACCCAGTTGGGCAAAGGCGTCTTCGGACAGACCCAGCTCCTGACAGCTCACGATCCGGTCGTCGTCGACCACGTTGAGACTGGCCAGGATGCGCCGGCCATTGGCGCGCACTTCGACCTTTGACAAAGCCTGGAAGCCCTCGGCCCGGTAGACCGCGCAGTCGCGGTGCAGGTAGGCCACGTTTTCGCGGTAGGTGTCGATGGCCACCCTGCGAACTTGCAGCAAGGGCGTGTCGGATGTGGGTTTGACCGTTTCAAGACTCATGCTGGGTCACCTGTCCCCCCCAAAATCAAGGGGCCTTTGCCAGTTTGCAGGCAAGGGCGACGAATTGGGAATCGGCGGTCACGCCAGCGTAACAATTTCACATCATTCTTGACACCCGACAAGCGGGCGGTAGGCGCTGTCACAAAAACGTCAGGCCCGAATGAGCACATCGGATGGTGTGCGGGGGTGGCGAAGCAGTTTGCAGTTGGAAGGAATGTCATGAAGTGGGTGTTGCAGGCAAAGGCTTGGTTGACCGTGGCGACCGGATTCGCCATGCTGACTTTGAGCGCATGTGGTGGCGGCGGAAGCAGCAATGGCGCGGCAGCGAGCCCCTCCGGTAACGGCGGCGCCGTGGTGCCCGCCACCCCTGCTGCGGTGCCGGTGCAGAGCCAGGTCCTGGCAGCGGGCACGGGCTACTCGCTGGCAGTGACCTCAACGGGCCAGATCAAGACCTGGGGCAGTGGCATGCATGGCACCATCGCGACCTCTTTGCCGATTGCGGCGGTGGGCACCGCCCATTGGGGTACGGAGCTTCATGCCAGTTGGGCCATCAGTTCAACAGGTGACTTGCTGTACTGGGGTGACGATGCCGCAGGCAAGCTGACTGCCCAGTCCGTGGTGTTGAGCGGCGTGGGCCAGGTCGCTGCAGTGCGCGCTTGCGGTTCGGGCCAGGGCGCGCTGTTGTATGTGTTGAAGAGCGACGGCACCGTATGGGCCGTGCCCGCCTGGGGAATCACGCCAGCCAGCAAGGGCTTCGCTGTCGCCAACGTTGGCGTGGCAAAGGCGCTGGGTGAGGGCACCGACGCATCCTGCTCCGGCATGCTGGCCATTGGCCAAGACGGCAGCGTGTGGCAATTGCAGGCCAGCAACCCGGTGGATGCCGCAGGTGTGCCGACTCAGGCGCATGGTGTCGCGGTGGCCGGGCTCAGCCAGATCTCGCAAGCCGCCTGTTCGGTGTCCAGCTGTCTGGCCGTCGATGGGGTAGGCCAGGTCATGGCTTGGGGCAACAACGATGCCGGCCAATTGGGTGATGGCACGCGATCGGCCTCTACGGCGCCATTGATCGTCAACGTGCCCAAGGCCCGCAAGGTGATGATGACGGCTGCGGGTGCCGCGTATGCGATCACCGACTCAGGGGCTTTGTATGGCTGGGGCCTGCTGGACGGCCGTGTCAAATCAACTTCCATCGGCGGCCTGGGCACCGCACCGACCTTGATCCTGGGGGACGCATTTGGCGTGCAAAGCTTGGCCGTGTCTCCGTCCGCCACCGCCCATACGCTGGTGCTGTTCGGTGAAGGGTTGATTGCGGGTTGGGGGCAGAACGCGTCTGGCGAGGTCTCTGCCTTGACCGGTGCCAGCCTGATCGACCTGACCCCAACGGGTGTGAGCCTGCAATGAGCATGGTGTTTACCATCTGACACCCCCGGTTGCCAGACACGTACGATGACGCTATCTTGTTGTGTCGGCACTTTGGCAAAGGGGACAGGATGGGGGCTATCCAGCATGTATGGGTGCGCTCGCGGGGCGTGAATCTGTCGGTCGAGGTCTCGATTCCGGCTGATCGGGACGACGCGCCGACCGTGGTGCTGGTGCATGGCTACCCGGACAACGCCGAAGTCTGGAAGGACGTCCGAGACCATCTGGCCAAGGACTTCGTGGTGGTGGCATACGACTGCCGGGGTGCCGGCCAATCGAGTGCCCCATCTCACACGCGCGGTTACGCGCTGGGGCGCTTCGAAGACGATTTGGTGGCCGTGACTGATCTGGTCTCGCCGGACCAACCCTTCCACCTGGTCGGCCACGATTGGGGCTCTGTCCACAGTTGGGAGTCGGTAACCGAAGAGCGGCTCAAGGGCCGCATTGCCTCGTTCACCAGCATCTCCGGGCCCTGTCTGGACCACCTCGCCTTGTGGATGCGCAGCAAGCTCACCAAGCCCACGCCTCGTAACCTCTGGCTGGTGCTGCGTCAGATGGTGGCGTCGCTGTATGTGCTCTTTTTTCAGCTGCCGCTTCTGCCAGAGATGACGTGGCGCCTGGGTTGGAAGAAGTTATGGCCGACCTGGTTCAAGTGGACCGAGCACCAGCCCATGACGCCTGGCCCCCGGCAGCTGCCTGACGCCCTGAACGGACTGGGCATGTATCGGGCCAACGTTCTCAAAACGCTCGTCAAGCCGCGGATTCGTGTGGCCCATGCCCCGGTTCAGATCATCGTGCCGACTCAGGACATTTACGTCCGCTCGTTCCTGGCTGAGGCGGCCATCCCCTTTGTGCCGGTCCTGTGGCGCCGTGATGTCGCCGACACCCATTGGGTGATCCGCAAGCGTCCCGAATTGATCGCCAGCTATGTCCGCGAGTTCATCCAGTGGGTGGATGCGGACCGGGCCCCCAGCTTGCCCTTGCGCATGATGGGTGGGCGGCGCTGAACGAGGCGCCCGTGAACCTGCGTCAGCGAGGGGCTGAGGCCTGATCGCTCAGAAGTCGCTCAGAGGTCACTCAGAAATCGCGCCATGGGCGGCAGGAAGTCTGGCGTGATGGTGTGGCCGACGCCTGGGAACAATTGGACCTCGCACCGAGCATGAACGTCTCGCATGTGTTTGCATGTCTGAGTCGATTGCAGCGAGGGCACCAAAGCATCGGCGGTGCCATGCAGCATCAACGTGGGCGCACTGTGGGCGCTGACCCGGTAGTAGGGTGAGGCCTGCGCGGCCTCCTGTTCAGTGGGGATGTGACCAAAGAGGTTGCTGATCATGCCCAGCGCGTCGGTGTTGGGGTACTCCGGATTGGCTTGTCCCTTGTATCGCTGAAAAGTGGTCAGCACATGGGCCAGATTCCAGGGTCCTCCGATCGAGATCACGCGTTGGACCTGGCTGCTCACGCCGGTGCCAGGTGCACGCATATCAACCGACCCTAATTGGCCGGCCAGCAACGCACCGGCCGACGCGCCGATGGCCCCGATGCGTTGGGGATCGATACCCAGGGCCTGGGCATGCTCACGCATGTGCCACACCACCTGGGCCACATCGACCCACTGTGCAGGCCAGACGTGTTGAGGGGCGTGGCGGTACGTGGTCGTCGCGGTCACGAAGCCCTGGCGTGCGAAGGCGTCGCACAGCGGATACATCGCTTGCTTGTCGCTGGTCGACCAGCCACCGCCCGGAATCATCAACAGCGCGGGGCGGGCTGCGCCGGGTTGCGACGAGGTGGGGCTGAACACATCCACGTCCACCCCTTCGGCGATGTGCCAAGACTGGACGTGATAAGGCTGCCCGGCCGAGGGCCGCGCACAGGTCACATCGGCCCAGATCATGGTCAAGGCACCGAAGGCCAGCACCAGGCGTGCAGGGCATGAATGGGTCATTCGCGTTATCCCTATCACTCGTTCAGAGGGAAGTCGTTTGTTTGTTCATGCGCAAAAAAAACATCCTACCTACAGTGCCTCCCATGGTTGGGATGCCCGTTCTTTTTTTGGAGCCGAGGTGATGTTTTCAGTTGTGCGGATTCTGCTCTCTCTTTTGGCTGTGTGGCTACAGATCGTGCCTCAGGCCGCGCAAGCCGCAGACGCGCTGCTGACGAATCAGAGCTTGTATGCCGACCAAGCACTGACCTCCAGTGATGGCCGGTACGCATTGAGACTGCAGGGCGATGGCAACCTGGTTCTTCGAAACTCAGGCGGCACGGCGCTGTGGGCGTCTGGCACCTATGGCAAGAGCGGTCAGCGCCTGACGATGCAGGGCGACGGCAATCTGGTCCTGTATACCCAGGCGGGTGCGGCGGTCTGGTCAACGGGCACGAGCGGATCGAAGGCCGTCAAGGTGACCATGCAGACCGATGGCAACCTGGTGATGCGAACCTCCACGAGCACGGCCGTTTGGGCCACCGGCACCAGTGGCGGGGTGGCCGCCGATATGGTCAAGCCTGTGATCACGCTGAATGGCAGCGCCACGCTGTCGGTCACGCAGGGCAGCAGCTTCGTCGATCCAGGCGCCACAGCCAGTGACGATCGCGATGGCAACATCAACAGCAAAGTGGTGGTGACCGGCAGTGTCAATACAGGCGTGGTGGGCACCTACACCTTGTCCTACAACGTCAAAGATGCGGCCGGCAATGCCGCCACCACGGTGACCCGTGCGGTGACGGTGATCAGTTCTGGTGTCGCCAACAAGATCATCTTGCCTGTTGAGGTGTTAGGGGCGGCCGGCACGTCAAAAACGGTCACTGTCAATCTGGGTGACGTCTCCCGCATCACCCACCTCTACCTGCGCTGCAATGCCTGCGGTTACGACGACATTGCGCTCAACAAGAGCACCTTGAAGGTGAAAGCCACTGTCCGCGTCAACGGCGGCACCCCGATCGCGCTCAAGCAGTTCACCGAAGGCAGCACGGTGTATGGCAATGCGCAGATCAAAGTCATCGGGGGAGAGGCCTCATACGGTGGCATTGGGGGCGCTTTCAGAACGGTGCGGTTCATGGTCCCGGTTACCGGCTTGAAGGTGGGTGCCAATACGCTCACTTTCGCGCACGTGAACGCGGAAGCGCCCAGCCTTGGCTTTCGGATCATCGATTTGAACTTCGTTGAAAACAGTGACATCTATCGCAAAGTCCTGACTGGCACGGCCTTTGTTCAAGATGATCCGTCTTTGTGGCGCGCGCCACGCAACAACGCCACAGACATTGCAGCGGGCGCCGCGTTGTGGAAGCAGCGCAACCGCTTGTACGACCCAGGCCTGGACAAGATCGACGGTGCGGGCACCGGGCGAATGCAAGCGTCTTGCGCCAATTGCCACACCAGCGATGGGCATGACCTCAAGTACTTCAATTTCTCCAATGAATCCATCATCGAGCGCGCGAAGTTCCACGCCTTGACGCAGGCCGAAGGCGAGCAAATCGCGTCCTATATTCGCAGCATCAACCTGCCCATCGTGAAGCAGGCTCGGCCCTGGAACCCCACCTATCAACCCGGCGTGGGACTGGACGCCAAGCCGGTTTACGAGTGGGCTGCCGGCGCGGGGGTGGACGCGATTCTGGACAAAGCCAGCGACATGGCACCTTACCTGTTCCCCCGAGGCACCTCGCTGACAGAGGTGCGTGCCGTCGTCGACCGTTACCGCACCCTCAACTTCCGGGAACTGCCGGTCAACATCCCGATGCCAGAGTGGAACCAATGGTTGCCGCTGATCCATCCAGACGATGCGTTCAATACATCGGCCGCAGCGATCAATGCCGACTACCGCGGCCAGAACGTGGGCATGCCGTACTACCAAAAGCTGTACAACGATGCGCAGGCCAATCCCACCCCAGAGAACCTGGGCGGCCTGTCCAAGGGGCTGAAGGTCTGGCTGCAGCGCGATCTGACCTGTGTCAGCAATGGCCTGGGCAACACCGACCCGTATCGCGCATTGAATGGCGCGGTGATGACCTCTTTGCGCCTTCCATTCCCCAAGGTCACCACCAGCAATTGCGAGACGATTGATCGGTCCACATTGGGCAACATCGAGCTGGCCAAGCGGGGGCTGACCGCATGGGCCACCGTAAAGCTTTGGGAGATCAACCACAAGCAAGGGCTGGAAGAGCGCGTGAAGAACGTCGGCAAGTCGATCTGCTCCAGTGGCCGTTGCATTGACGCCAGCGAGCTGCGGGGCTGGCAGGCCGATGGCCGCAATGTGTTTGACCGGCCGCCTCACTTCACTGGCGTGGACCCTCGTCGCAAGTACCTGACTCAGAGCGAGATGCTGGGCATTTTTGAGTCCAACACCTGGTATCACCTCAACATGGTCTTGAACCCGGGCTATCGCGTGACCATGCCATCGCACTTTGCGTATACCTACAGCCATATCGAGCTGTTGCGTGAGTATTCGGGTGTGGATCAGGGCTACCGTTTCTGGGCCACCATGATCAAGCAGCGCCAGTTGCAAACCAATGGTCACTATGGTGTCGAAGAAGGGCTGGACCTTCGGACCGCGCAACCTTATGTCTATTACGGCACGGCCCGCGACAAGACCAAAACCGATGCGCAGGGTGGGGTTGGGCAACCGCTGTGGGGCTATCTGGCGCAAGCCATGGTGGAGAACTTTGTGGCCGATGCCAACAACGCCACCGCGCAGGACTGGGCCAATGCCTCTGGCAACAGTGAAGTCCAGGACCGCTACAGCACAGACTTCTCACCCTGCTCAGGCGTATGCACTTTCGATCTGGGGCCCTATCAAGGCCGCAACACGTATCGCGTGATTCCGGCTTTGCGCCAGATCGGCGTGTCCGAGAGCGCCGTCCAAAGCCTGATCGATTGGGGGCAGAAGACCTGGCCTCGCGGGCCTTGGGGCAATGTTCGCTGATTTCAACAAGTGCCTTCCCATCGAAGGGAAGGCCCCTTCTTTCATCTCTATGAGAATTTTGAGCCATGCGTGAATTCATCAAACTGGCCATCACGGCCTCTGCGCTGCTCCTGGGAGCGGTCGGCGCATTCGCCAAGGACACGCTCAATGTGAATGAGCGCCTCGTCACAAACGGCTACCTGGAGTCCAGCACCGGCGGCTATCGCTTGTACATGCAGGGCGATGGCAACCTGGTCTTGCGCAACGCAGCCTCCACGGCCTTGTGGGCTTCTGGCACCAATGGCAAGGGTGGCGTCGCTCTCAGCATGCAAGGTGATGGCAATCTGGTCATGTACACCGCTGGCGGTCAAGCGGTTTGGGCAACTGGAACAAATGGCAAAGGCGCCACCCGCGCGACGCTGCAAAGCGATGGCAACTTTGTTCTCTACACATCCACCAACGCAGCGGTGTGGAGCACGAATACGGCACAGGCTGGTGGCGGCAGCACGGGCGGCGGCACCACCGGTATCAGCCACGTCGGCACGACACAGGTCTGGGATGCCAATGGTCAAGGCATGAACATCGCCAAGCCGGCCAACACGGCGGCTGGTGATTTGATGGTGCTGGTCTTGCACCGCACCGATGACTTGCTGCCGTTCGCTGTCAACGGCTGGACTCGCCGCGCCGAGTGCTACAAGGAAGACAACGGCTATCAGTGCTTGAACGTCTCGGATTGCACCAGCATTTCTGGCAACTTCTGCACCCGCTTCCAAGGGAAGTACAACGGCCGCGACCTCGCTCAGGTGGTGTTCACCCGCACGGCAGGTTCGAGCGAGCCGGCCTCGTATACCTTCGACCTGAATCAGGATTCAACCGGCGAGCCAGGTTGGGCGATCCTCACCACCTTGCGCGGGGCGGACACCATCTCGCCCGTCAGGGCATGGGCTAACAAGGGCTGTGATGGCGATGCCGACAGTCTGTTCCCATCGGTGGATGGCCGCAAAGGCGACATGCTGCTGTTGTCTCAATCTTTCGACGACCCGGTCAGCAAGGACAAGTTTGGCGCACCCAGTGGCATGACGACCTTTGGCTATGTGGTCGGTACGGACGAGACGGGGTTCATGTATGGCACCGTCTTGACCGCAGACGGCCCGACCGGTGTGCGTCGCACCAATGGTGCCGGTGCGTCCAGTTGCAAGGACGCCCTGGTTTCCCTGACCATCAAACCACGGTGACATGGGGCAGGGGTGGCAGGCATGTTTCAAAGGCGCTCAGCATGGTCAGCCGCCTGGGGTGTCGGGCTGCTTGCAATGGCCTGGTACCTATGGGGCCCCGCGCCGGCGCCGGATTCGGTGTCGGCGGTCAACCCCGCATTTCATGTTAGGCCATGGCGGTCTGCCGAAGAGGATACCGCGGGGCGGGATGTCGCAGGCTCGTTTCCATGGTTGAGGCCCGAGGCGGGGCAGTCTGATCTACAAAGGTTCGAAGGACTGCTGACTCGATACCGTTCCGGCGCCATCTCGTCAGAAGAGAAAAGGCAGATTCGCAGCTGGCTGCGTGCGCTCAAAAATGAGCCCTTGGGGCGAAGCTTCATCGTCGAGATGTTTTTCTCTGCCAATGAGCCACAGCTGGCGCAATCTCTGTATGGCCTGATCCGGGACGCGGATGTCAAAGACGTGACACTGGTTGAGGACTTGATACAGCGCGACAGCGGGCGCTCGGACGTCTTGACCAAGCAGCGCATCGTCGACCTGATTACTGACTTGGGGACGCAGAAAGACGTGCCCTATTCGGCTCCGATCGATCTGTACCTGTCGCAGTTGGCCTTGAGCCCCGAACCGGCCCTGCATGATGCTGCCGCGGCGCAACGCATCTGGTATCTCGCGCACCACCAGTCTGACAACATCGCGGCCCTGGGGGGCTACATACTGGATGGCACCCCAAGGGTTCGTGAAGAGATGTACAGCCTCATCGAATCGCGCCTGGCCAGCCAAACGCTATCGGGGCAAACCGAGTTCACCTCCGCGCTGAACGCGGTGTTGCGAGCTGACCATCTTGGCGTGTCACCCGAAGAAAAGACGCGCGTGGCTACGTTGCTCGCCTCCCTTCGTTGACATTTGCCGCGCCTTACCGCGCCGGCGCGGTCCGATAGAACTGCACGGGCACAGCCGGAATCTGGTTGAGCACCGACTTCTTGATCTTGCCCACCACGTGCATTTCACAGGGCTTGCAATCAAAGCGCAGCGTCAGCTTTTCTTTGCCGTTGATCAGCTGCAGCGGCTCTGCCTTCACGGTGCCTTGCACGCCGGTCACACCCTTGGCCTGCTTGGGGCACAGGCTCAATGAGAAGCGCACGCAGTGCTTGGTGATCATCAGGCTGACTTCTCCCAATTCTTCATGGCTTTCGTAAGCAGCGTCGATCACCTTGACGCCATGCTTGGCGTAGAAGTCGCGGGCCTTGTGGTTGAAGACGTTGGCCAGATAGCTCAACGAGTCTTCAGGGTAGGCCACCGGTGGCTCGACAGCGGGCGTGCGCTCTGGGCGAATGTAAGCCTGCAAGCGTGCCGATTCCAGCGCCGCAATCGCATCGCGACGCAATTGGTTGATGGCCGAGGCAGGCACAAACCACGGCTGCGCGGTCGACAGCGTCAGGTCATGTGCGTGAAAGATCGTGGCGCCCAGCTTGGTCAGGTTCTCGCGCAGGCTGGCTTCCGACTTGTCAGTGTGTTGGGGCGCCTGCTTGTCGCAGGTGACCTGGGCTTGCCCCATGTGGCCGTTTTCATCGGTCACGGTCAAAGCCAGCCCATCGGGTGTGTCGGCCAGTTGCATCCACACGCCAATGCGGCGCTCGGACGACTTCTTGGACAGGGTGTTTTCCCAGGCGCGGTCGCGGTTGCGGTTGATGGCCACGCCGGACTTCAGATCGGGCAGGGCGGCGATGTCTTCATTGGGGAACACGCGCCACAGGCGGCCAGACTTGCCCACGGGTTCTGCGGTGTTGACCTGCACGCCCACGATGTCCTTGGTGAGCGTCAGGTAGTTCAGCCCATCGCCGTTGTGGATGCCGCCGGCTTCTTGCGCCTGGGCATCATCAATCGCCACATCAAACCACTTGTCGCCCACCTTGGCCACTTCGCCGATGGGCAGGCCCAGATGCTTGGGTGACTCGAAGGCACCGATGTCTTCCTTGCGGCCATTGACGAAGTAGTCGGTGCTGCCGCGGTTGAAGTTGCGCTCAGGCTCGGGCTGAAAGTAGAAAGTGCATTCGCCAGACGAGGCACGTTGCAGCTCGGGGCGCTCTTCGAGGATCTCATCGAGCAGCATGCGGTAGTGAGCGGTGATGTTCTTCACATAGCCCATGTCCTTATAGCGACCTTCGATCTTGAAGGAGCTGACGCCCGCGTCGATCAAAGCGCGCAGGTTGGCGCTCTGGTCGTTGTCCTTCATCGACAGCACGTGCTGCTCAAACGCCACCACCTGGCCGGTGCCGTCGGTGACGTTGTAGGGCAGACGGCAAGCCTGTGAGCAGTCGCCCCGGTTGGCGCTGCGGCCCGTGTGTGCATGGCTGATGAAGCATTGGCCACTGTAGGCCACGCACAAGGCGCCGTGAATGAAGAACTCAATGGCGCAATGCGTCGCCGCTGCAATCTCCTGGATCTGCTGCAGGTTCAACTCACGCGCCAGCACGATCTGGCTGAAGCCCACGTCCTGCAGGAACTTGGCCTTTTCAACCGTGCGGATGTCGGTCTGCGTGCTCGCATGCAGCTGGATGGGGGGCAGGCCCAGCTCCAGCACACCCATGTCCTGCACGATCAGGGCGTCGACACCGGCGTCATACAGCTCCCAGATCTGCTTGCGCGCGGGCTCCAGTTCGTCGTCGCGCAAGATGGTGTTGAGCGTGGTGAAGATCTTGGCGTTGTAGCGGTGTGCGTGCTTGACCAGCCGCGCGATGTCGGACACCTCATTGCTGGCGTTGCTGCGGGCGCCGAATGAGGGCCCGCCGATGTAGACCGCATCTGCCCCGTGGTTGATGGCCTCGATGCCGATGTCGGCAGTCTTGGCAGGGGCGAGCAGTTCGATTTCGTGGCGGGCAAGGGACATGGATGGTGGGGCCTCAGGGGAGCGAAATGGGGCGAAAAAAGGGGCGAAAAATGGGGCGAAAAATGGGGCAAAACAAGGCCGATACTATCGCCATGAAAGCACGCACGAACTCGCGTTATGCGCGCCTGGACAGGCTTCGGGGTCTGGCACTGGTGTGGATGGCGATTTTCCACTTTTGTTTCGATCTCAGCTACTACCGGCTGATCAATGCCAATTTTTATGTGGATTCCTTCTGGACCACGCAGCGCATCTGCATCCTGTCTTTGTTTCTGCTTTGTGCGGGGGCGGGGCAGGCGGTGGCTACGGCGCAGGGGCAGACTTGGCGGCGGTTCTGGCGGCGCTGGGCTCAGGTCGCCGGATGCGCGGCCTTGGTGACCGTGGGCAGCATGCAGATGTTCCCCGACACGTATATCTACTTTGGCGTGTTGCACGGCATGGCCGTGATGTTGCTGCTTGTGCGCGTGATTGCGCATTTCAAGTGGCTCAAGGGCTGGGTGCTGTGGCCGGCTGGTGCGGTGGCCCTGGCCTTGCCCCGGCTGATTCAGGATCCCTTTTTTGACAGCCGCCTGACCAACTGGGTGGGCCTGATCACCCACAAGCCCTATACGGAAGACTATGTGCCCCTGCTGCCCTGGATCGGCGTGATGCTGTGGGGCCTGGCGGCCACGCAATGGATCATCGAGAACCGTGCCACATGGTTGACCGGGCAGCCTAGCGATTACCCTGATCAACATGGTATGGTCCGCTACCTGCATCCCGGCGAACTGTTGAGCTTGCTGGGGCGCTGGAGCCTGACTTTTTACATGGTGCACCAGCCGATCCTGATTGGTGCGCTGTCCGCGTGGATGCTGTGGCAAGGTCGTCCCTTGCCCTGATCCTGATATCGAGATTTGACCTGCTGAGTGACCCCGCATGAGCACACCCATGACCCAAGACGAATTGAAAACCCTGGTCGGCCGCGCCGCCCTGGACTACGTTCAGCCTGGCAGCATCGTGGGGGTGGGAACGGGCTCGACCGTGGACAAATTCATCGACGCACTGGGTGCCGCTTTGCAGCAAAACCCAGGTTTCATCGCTGGCGCCGTGTCCAGCTCGGTTCGCAGCACGGAACGTCTGGAAAAGCTGGGCGTGAAGGTGATGCCGGCTGAGTCGGTGACCTCCTTGGGCGTGTACATCGATGGCGCCGATGAAATCAACCACCAGGGCGCGATGATCAAAGGCGGTGGTGCGGCCCTGACCCGCGAAAAGATCGTGGCTGATCTGGCCGAGAAGTTTATCTGCATCGCCGACGAGTCCAAGCTGGTTCAGACCCTGGGCAAGTTCCCCCTGCCGGTGGAGGTGATCCCCATGGCGGCCGCGCAGGTGATCCGCGCGTTCGCCAAACTGGGCGGCGAGGGCAAGGTGCGCGAGGGGTGCACGACGGACAACGGTAACGTCATCGTGGACGTGACCGGCTTGCAGATCACCGACGCCGCGCAGTTCGAGGCGGATGTCAACCAGTGGCCCGGCGTGGTCACCGTGGGCGTGTTTGCCCGCAACAAGGCAGCGGTGTGCCTGTTGGGCACCGCCCAGGGCGTCAAGACACTGACGTTTTAAGTCTGTTGCCTGGTCCGAGCGGCCTGCTCAGCGCCTTTCAACCAGTTGAGCGCGCCCAGGCCGGCCTGCTGCCCTGTGGCCAGACAAGCGGTCAACAGGTAACCGCCGGTGGGGGCGTCCCAATCCAGCATCTCGCCGGCAACGAACAGCCCAGCTTGGGCCTTGGCCATCAAATGCTCGTCGATGGCGTCCCAACACACGCCGCCCGCGGTGCTGATGGCCTCGTCGATCGGGCGAGCTTTGACCAGGCGAACCGGCAGGGCCTTGATGGCCTGAGCGAGGGCAGTGGGGTTGGCCAAGGTTTCGGCTGGCAGCAGCTCGTAGAGCAGCCCCATCTTGATCCCATGCAGCCCCAGGCAGCTTTTGAGGTGCGTGGACAAACTGCGCGGCCCTTTGGGGCGGCTGGTTTCGGCCAGCACCTTTTCTGCCGTGTGAGAAGGCAACAAATCCAGTTCGATGGTGGCGTGGCCGTCCCGCTCGATTGCGTTGCGAATGCGGTGGGAGAACGCATAGATCAGGCTCCCCTCGACCCCGGTTTCGGTGAGAACGAACTCCCCCTGTTGGCGGTCGATCTCGCCACTCGGGTGTCGGAAGGCCAGGGCGACCGGCTTGATCGGCTGGCCCGCAAATTTGGTTTTGAGGTGATCCGTCCAGCCGCCATCGACTTCAAAGCCGCAATTCGAGGCTTTGAGCGCATGCGACTCGACGCCCCTGGCTTGCAGAAGGGGCAGCCAGGCGCCATCTGAGCCCAGGCGTGACCAGCTGCCGCCGCCCAGTGCCAGGATCACCGCATCGGCTTGATGGCTGACTGGGCCCTGCGGGCCGGTGAATTGCAAAGCGCCGTCTGCACCCCATCCTGTCCAGCGATGGCGCATGTGAAAACGCACGCCCTGCTGGCGCAGACGATGCAGCCAGGCGCGCAGCAGCGGGGCAGCCTTCATGTCAGTGGGAAAGACCCGGCCCGACGTGCCGACAAATGTGTCGATACCCAGGTCTTGCGCCCATCGGCGCACATGCTCGGGCGAGAAGCGCTCGATCAGGGGCCGCAACGGGTTTTGGCCATCGCTGTAGCGGCCAATGAACTGGGGCAACGGTTCCGAGTGGGTCAGGTTCAGTCCCCCACGACCGGCCAGCAGGAATTTGCGCCCCACGGAGGGCATCGTGTCAAAGAGGTCCACCTGCACGCCGTGGCGGGACAACACGTCGGCGGCCATCAGGCCAGCAGGACCGCCCCCGACCACGATGGCGGAGGCATTTTTCAAAGAGGAATCAGTCAAAACCGGAAGCCGGGGGGCGCGTTGCCAGCCGGAGGGGCTGACGTGGATGGATTGGGTGCAGCGGAAGGGGCCGCACGGCTGGTGTCTTTGGCCGCGGCGGGTGTCGCAGCCAGCGGCGTGGCGGCCGGGGCTTTGTAGGCTGATGGCAGAGCGGACTGCTCGGGATAGCCGGCAGCCGTGAGGTACTCCGACCATTCCTGCTCGGCATAGCCCCGCAGTTGCTGGCCGCCGATCTTCAGCAAGGGCAACTGATCTGTGCCTGACAGCGCGCTGTAGGCCTTCAGATCTTCGTTGGAGTTGACCGTCTTTTCAGTGAAGGGGATGCCGCGGCGTGTCAGCAGCAGACGACCCGCGTCACAGGGGCTGCAGCGGTTGCTGCTGTACAGCGTGACCGGATAGCGGCTGACCAATTGCTGCAGCTGGTAGGGCAGGCCGTCCATGGACGGGCCCGAATCGCCTGCGACTTTGACCGGTTGCGTTTTTTTGGCGTCCACCGGCGGGCGATCGGTGTAGGTGATTTCGCCGTTGGGCCCCACCACTTTGTAGAGCGCCCAAGCAGGAACGCTCGCCAGAAGTAAAGCCGTTGCCAGTGTGAGAGGACGTGTCAAACGCAATACGGTCATAGCCTGCTTTTGTATTTAGCTCATGCCCTGGTGGCGCAAGAGCGCGTCGATCTGTGGCTCGCGGCCCCGAAAGGCCTTGAAGTTTTCCATGGCCGAACGGCTGCCGCCTGCTTCCAGGATCTCTTCGCGGTAGCGCCTGCCGACGTCCGTGTTGAGCACGCCAGACTGCCCATCGGCTGCTTCTTCAAAGGCCGCGTAAGCATCCGCAGACAACACTTCAGCCCATTTATAACTGTAGTAGCCTGCCGCGTAGCCGCCAGCAAAAATGTGTGAAAAGCTGTGCTGGAAGCGATTAAACGAAGGCGGAATGTTGACCGCGACCTCCTGGCGAACCTCGTCGAGCACGGCTTGTACGCGTTGATCGTTGCCCGGCTCGGCATGCAGACGCATGTCGAACAGCGAGAACTCGATCTGGCGCAGCGTCATCATGCCGCTTTGGAAGTTCTTGGCCGCCGTCATCTTGTCAAACAAGGCGCGGGGCAAAGATTCACCCGTGTCGACGTGGTGGGTGAGTTTTTGCACCACATCCCACTCCCAGCAGAAGTTCTCCATGAACTGGCTGGGCAACTCGACCGCATCCCATTCGACGCCGCTGATGCCAGAGACGCCAATGTCTTCGACCTTGGTCAGCATGTGATGCAGACCGTGTCCAAATTCATGGAACAGGGTGGTGACATCGTCGTGGGTCAGCAAGGCAGGCTTGTCGCCCACGCCCTTGGCGTAGTTGCAGACCAGATGCGCCACCGGGGTCTGAGTCTGGTGGGTATCGGGGCGCTTCCAGCGGCCGCGCACGTCGTCCATCCAGGCGCCGGGGCGTTTGCCGGGGCGGGCGTAGGGGTCCAGGTAGAACTGGCCGATCAGCTCGGCACCGCGCTGGATACGGAAGAAGCGCACCGACTCGTGCCACACCGGAGCCGTGTCGGGCGTGATGGTGACGTCAAACAGCGTTTCGATCAGGCCAAACAGGCCTTTGAGCACGGTGGGCTCGGTGAAGTACTGTTTGACCTCTTGGTCGCTGAAGGCGTAGCGGGCTTCTTTGAGCTTTTCGCCCACAAAAGCCACGTCCCAGGCCTGCAGATCGGTCAGACCGCATTCGGTCCGGGCAAATTCACGCAGCTCAGCCATGTCCTTTTCAGCAAAGGGGCGGGCGCGCTTGGCCAGGTCCCGCAAGAAGTCGATGACCTGTTGCGGGTTGCTGGCCATCTTGGGCACCAGGGACACATCTGCGAACGTCGGGTAGCCCAGCAGTTGCGCTTCTTCTTGGCGCAGGGCCACGATTTGCTGCATCAGCGGCGTGTTGTCGCGCTCGGCGGGGCCTTGCTCGCTGGCGCGGGTGCTGTAGGCGCGGTACAGGGTTTCGCGCAGGTCGCGGTTGGTGGCGTACTGCATGACCGGCAGGTAGCAGGGCATGTGCAGCGTCAGCTTGTGACCGTCTTTGCCTTCTGCCTGGGCCGCCGCTGCGGTGGCTGCTTGTACGTCTTCCGGGACGCCAGCCAGCTCGTCGGTGGTGGCGTAGTGGGCAAAGGCGTCGGTGGCATCCATCACGTGTTCAGAGAACGCCTGCGACAAGGCCGCTTGCTGCTCTTGAATGGCGGCAAAGCGCTCTTTGGCGGCGCCCTGCAATTCGGCGCCACCCAGCACAAAGCCGCGCAAGGCGTTGTCCAGCGCCCGTTTACGCGGTGCGCTCAGCGTGATGCCTTGCTCTGACTTGGCCAGCGCCTTGTACTTGGCGTAGAGACGCTCGTCCGCACCCAGACGGGTGTAGAACTCGGTCATGCGGGGCAGGTTCTCATTGAACACCGCCCGCAATTCGGCCGTGTCGGCCACGCTATTGAGGTGACCCACTGCGCCCCAGGCACGGCCCAGTTTTTCGGTGGCGACGTCCAGCATCAAGGACAAAGCGTCGTAGTCGGCCGGCACATCGGGGCCGGTGACTTTGTCCAGCGCCGCTTCGGCCTGAGCCAGCAGCACATCGATGGCGGGGGTGACATGTTCCGGTTTGATCTGGTCAAACAGCGGGATGCCGGAGGTGTCAAGCAATGGGTTTTGGCTCATGGTGTGTGCAGCGTGGGGCTGAAAGCGTCGAAGCGGCTTAACGTGCAGCCGCTGCGCGCTCGGCCGATTCGATGGTGTTGACCAACAGCATGGTAATCGTCATCGGGCCGACCCCACCTGGTACAGGGGTGATGTAGCCGGCGACTTCCTTGCAACCATTGAAGTCGACGTCGCCGCACAGCTTGCCTTCGTCGTCGCGGTTCATGCCCACGTCGATCACCACGGCGCCGGGCTGGATCATGTCGGCGGTGAGCACGTTGCGCTTGCCCACGGCGGCCACCACGATGTCGGCCTGGCGGGTCATGGCGCCCAAGTCAGCCGTGCCGCTGTGGGTGATGGTTACGGTGGCATTGGCTTGCAGCAGCATCATGGCCATGGGTTTGCCCACGATGTTGGAGCGCCCGATGACCACGGCGTGTTTGCCGCGCAGGTCTTTCATGCCGATGGATTCGAGCATCTTCATGCAGCCGTAGGGGGTGCAGGCCTTGAAGCCGGGCTCGCCCACCATCAGGGCGCCGGCGCTGGCAACGTGGAAGCCGTCGACGTCTTTTTCAGGCGAGATGGCTTCGATGACCTTGTGGTCGTCAATGTGTTTGGGCAGGGGCAATTGCACCAGGATGCCGTGAATGGTCGGGTCGTTGTTCAGCGCGTCGATGCGGGCCAGCAGTTCGGCCTCGGTCATGGTGGCGTCGTACTTTTCCAGCACGGAGTGCATGCCCGCTTCTTCGCAACCTTTGACCTTGTTGCGCACATAGACCTGGCTGGCTTGGTTGTCTCCCACCAGCACCACGGCCAGGCCGGGCTTGAGGCCCTTGGCGGTCAGGGCTGCGGCGCGCTGGGCGACTTCGCCGCGCAGTTGTTTGGACAGGGCATTGCCGTCAATGATGTGTGCTGTCATGGTGCGACTTTCTAACTTCAGATTGAAAAAGGCCGCACGGGCGGCCTTTGTGTTCGGGGCGTGTGCCGGATCGGCGCTGGGTCAGCTCTTGGCAGGGGCGCCGCCGGGTTGTGCGTTGGCACCCAGTGCGATCTTGAGCAGATCGGCCACGGTGTTGGCGTTGAGCTTTTCCATCACGTTGGCGCGGTGGGCTTCAACGGTTTTGATGCTGATGCCCAGGTCGTCGGCGATCTGCTTGTTCAGGCGACCGGCCACGATGCGCTCCAGAACTTGGGCTTCGCGGGTGGTCAGGCGCGAGAGCAAGGCGTCGCGGCTGGCGGCTTCTTGCGATTGCGAGAAAGATGCGCGAGCCTGATCCAGCATGCGCTCGACCAAAGCCACCAGGGCGTCTTCCTTGAAGGGCTTCTCGATGAAGTCCATCGCGCCCTTTTTCATGGTGTTCACAGCCATGGGCACGTCGCCGTGGCCGGTGATGAACACGATGGGCAGGGGCGACTTGCGCTCGAGCAACTTGTCTTGCAGTTCCAGGCCGCTCATGCCGTCCATGCGGATGTCGGCAATCAGGCAGGCGACTTCTCGTGGGTCAAAGCGAGCCAGGAAGGACTCGGCAGAGTCAAAGCAACGGACGCGGTAGTCCTTGCCCTCCAGCAGCCATTGCAACGAGTCGCGAACGGCCTCGTCATCATCAACCACGTACACGGTGCCTTTTTTGGGGATCAGACTCATGGGTTATCGGCAAGCAGGTCGTTAGACGGTGGGGTGACGGTATCGG
The DNA here is from genome assembly GCA_050259275.1 of Acidobacteriota bacterium. GTDB lineage: Bacteria > Pseudomonadota > Gammaproteobacteria > Burkholderiales > Burkholderiaceae_C > Aquabacterium. The sequence goes on along the minus strand of JBLNAI010000017.1, from coordinate 368,301 downwards.
TGAAATCCGATGCCGCCCCGCTTTCCACGGGCAAGGTGCAGACAAATCGGCACCCAACCACGTTTGAACCATTGTAGATGTTCTCGGCCTTGATCCGGCCGTGATGTGACTCAATGATGGAGCGGCAAAGACTTAGGCCTATCCCTAATCCCTCCGCCTTGGTCGAGTGGAAGGCCTCGAAGAGCCGGCTCAGCATTTCTTCCTTCATTCCGGGGCCGGTGTCTGTCACGGCGAACTCGACGACGCGGTCGCCTTCCTCGGTCTTGCGGGTCTGAACCCGCAGTTCGACCAGGCGGCGAGACTGGGGCATATTGGCCGAATCGATGGCTTCTGCGGCGTTCTTGAGCAAATTGAGCAGAACTTGCTCGATCAGGATCGGGTCGGCCTGCAACAGCGGCAGCCGGTTGGCGACGACCGTGTTGAGGGTGACGCGGCGCCGGCGCATCTCGAATCCGGCCAGATCCATCACCGCGTCGGTGATGTCCCGCACGCGGGTGGTCTGCCGTTGCGGCTCACTGCGCTTCACGAACTGGCGAATGCGCTGAATGATCTGGCCCGCTCGCTGGGCCTGCCGGGCTGTCTTTTCGAGGGCGCCGATCAATTGCTCCTGCTCGATGTTGTTGGCCTTGACCCGGCTGATCATGCCGCTGCAGTAATTGGAGATCGCGGCCAGAGGCTGATTCAGCTCGTGGGCCACCGTCGAAGCCATTTCGCCCATCGTGATCAGGCGACTGGTGAACTGGGCCTTCTCTGCCTGCCGCGCGGCGGCGTCTTCGGCCTGTTTGCGCGAGGTGATGTCGGTGGCGATCAGCATCTGAGCCAGATGGCCATCGGTCCACTGCACGTAGCGGGCGCGGACTTCGAACCACTTCTGGACGTTCTCCATGAACACTTCGCGCGAATCGCTGCCTGCGTCGGTCAGCTCCTGCGCCGGCAGGCCGCCAAAGCCGTCCACGGCATCGTCTTCGCCAAACACGTTCATGGGCATTTCGCCCCCCGTCAGCAAGCTGTGGGCATCCGGATTGGCGCCAAACCACAGGCGGTAGGTGCGGTTGGCGAACAACAATTCGCCTCGGTGAACGGAGACCACAGACACGGCGGCGTCCACGCCTTCCAGCACCGTGGTGAAGCGCTCATGCGCGGCGGTCAACTGGTCGCGCACGCGCTTGGCTTCGGTGATGTTGGTGACGGAGGTCATCCAGCCGGTCTGGTCGCCCTGCGCATCGATCAGGGGCGACACATAGAGGCGCGCATCAAACTGGCTGCCGTCACGGCGCTGCATGACCACTTCGACGCCGCCCATGGGGCTGCGGCCCAGCAGTTCTTGCTGGAACATGCGGTTGAACTCGTCCAGCCGGTCCTTGGGCCAGTAGGGGTAGGGGGGCACGCAGCCGATCAGCTCTTCTTCAGAGAAACCGGTCATGGCGCAGAACGCCGGATTGACGTAGGTGATGCGGCCTTCCAGGTCGATGGTGCGCATGCCGGTGAGCATGGAGTTTTCCATCGCCCGGCGGAAGTTGGTCTCCTGCACCAGGGTTTTCTGGATCTGGGCACGTCGGCGCATGTGGCGCAGTGTGCCCATCAAGGTCCACACCGTGAAGGCAGACAGCGCCATCACCATCCAGAACAGCGTGTTGCCAATCAGCTTGGATGAGGTGCGGAACCCCATGCCGCGCAGGATCAGACCATTGCCCACCGGGGTCACCATCACTTCGTGGACGAAGGTGGGGCGGGTGGTGGTCTCGCTCGTGCCGCCGACGGTGCTGGTCAAGACTTCGCCACTGATCTGAACCAGGCTCATGGCATGGCGGCTGGCCACGTCTCGGGGCACGAGGTAGCGCATCAGCGCTTCGAGCGAGTATTCGGCCACCAACGTGCCGTTGAAGCCGCTGCGGTCGATCAGGGGGATGTGCAGCAGGATCACTTTGGATGCCAGCTGATTGGTGTAGGGCTGGGTGTACACCGGCTGCCCGCGCTCGCGGGCCAGCTTGAAGGCGCTTTTGGGCTCCGTGGCCTGCTGCAGCGGATCGTAGATGTCGTCGTGCGAGTTGTCGGTGTGCAACTCCAGCCCCTGGTTGGGCTGCATGGGCAGGTTCAGCGCCAGATGAGTGGCTTTGACGCTGGCATTGGCCTGGACCCAGGACAAGCTGATGACCTCGGGGCGCGCCCGCACGAAGTCACTGGCCTGATGCATGAACTGGTCCGGGTTGACCTGTTTGAGGCTGATTTCGCGAGCCAGGCGCAGCAACTGCTCCTGGTTTTCAACCAGGCGCAGGCGCAACTGTTGCTGAACCACCTCGGTGTCGCGCCGAACCGACTCCTGTTCCCGCTCCAGCTCTTCGTTGCGCAGGTACCAGAAGGCCGTGATGATGGCCGCCAGGAAGAGCAGCACCGATACCAGCGGCCCCAGGGTGGCGTAGCGGTCTTGCTGGCTGGGCGATTGTTTGCGCCACCAGCGCCAGAACAGGCGGCTGGTCTGGCCCTGTACCGGCGTGACAACGGGGGTGGAGGTATTGGTCGAGGCAGAAAACGGCATGCCGTGATTATCCGTGTGGTCTCCCACAATGGATTTGATTGCGAATAGATGGGTAAATCTGGTGTTATCGATTTGTTCAATTTTCCCCATTGTGGCGTGTTGTCGCTCATACTGATTGCGACGATGTGCCCATCTTTGGAGGCTTGCTTATGTCTGCGAACGATCCGCTGCCATCTTCTTCGATGGATCTGGATCCTCAAGAAACCCGAGAGTGGCTCGATGCCCTCAGCGGGGTGATTGAAACCGAGGGGCGGGCCAGGGCCCACGATCTGCTGGAGCACCTGCTGGACCACGCCCGGCAAGCCGGGATCGACCTGCCGTTTTCTGCCACGACGGCCTATGTCAACACCATCGCGGTGGAAGACGAGGCGCACTGCCCGGGCAATCTTGAGATCGAGGAACGCCTGCGAAGCTACATGCGCTGGAACGCCATGGCCATGGTGGTGCGGGCCAACCGCCATCACCCTGCAGACGGCGGAGATCTGGGCGGGCACATATCGTCGTTCGCCTCGCTGGCGACGATGCTGGGTTGCGGCTTCAACCACTTCTGGCACGGCGAGCATGAAGGGCACGGCGGCGACCTGCTGTATGTGCAGGGCCACTCCGCCCCCGGCATTTACGCCCGCGCCTTCATGGAAGGGCGCATCACCGAGGAGCAGCTCGTCAACTTCCGCCAGGAAGTGGGCGGCAAGGGCTTGTCCAGCTACCCGCATCCCAAATTGATGCCCGAGTTCTGGCAGTTCCCCACGGTGTCCATGGGGCTGGGCCCCTTGATGGCGATCTACCAGGCACGGTTCCTGAAGTACCTGCATGCCCGTGGGATTGCCGACACGTCCAACCGCAAGGTGTGGGTCTTCTGCGGTGACGGCGAAATGGATGAGCCCGAATCGCTGGGTGCCATTGGCCTGGCGGCGCGAGAAAAGCTCGACAACCTGATCTTCATCGTCAACTGCAACTTGCAGCGGCTGGACGGCCCGGTGCGGGGCAACGGCAAGATCATCCAGGAGCTGGAAGGCGAATTCCGCGGCGCGGGCTGGAACGTGATCAAGTTGCTGTGGGGCTCGTACTGGGACCCGCTCTTGGCGCGTGACAAGGACGGCGTGCTGCGCAAGATCATGATGGAGATGGTCGACGGCGACTATCAAGCCTGCAAGGCCAACGATGGGGCCTTTGTACGGCAGCATTTCTTTGGCCGAGACCCCCGCGCGGCCGAGATGGTCGCCCGTCTGTCGGACGACGATATCTGGCGCCTGAACCGGGGCGGCCATGATCCGCAGAAGGTCTATGCGGCCTATCACGCCGCGGCCAATCACACCGGGCAGCCCACCGTGTTGTTGATCAAGACGGTCAAGGGCTTTGGCATGGGCAAGAGCGGAGAAGGCAAGAACACCGCGCACCAGACCAAGAAGCTCACCGACGAGGACATCAAGGTCTTCCGCGACCGGTTCAACATCCCGGTGCCGGACGAAGACATCCCGAATCTGCCTTTCATCAAGCCCGCCGATAACACGCCGGAGATGACCTATCTGAAGGAGCGCCGCAAAGCCCTGGGCGGTTACCTGCCCAAGCGCCGGGTCAAGGCCGATGAGACTTTGAAGGTGCCTGATCTGGCGGCGTTCCAGTCCATCCTGGAGCCCACCGCCGAGGGCCGTGAGATTTCGACGACGCAGGCTTTTGTCCGTTGCCTGACGCCGCTGTTGCGGGACGCCGATCTGGGCCCCCGCGTGGTGCCCATCCTGGTGGACGAGGCTCGTACGTTCGGTATGGAAGGCCTGTTCCGCCAGATCGGTATCTACGCTCCCGAAGGGCAGAAGTACACGCCGGTCGACAAGGATCAGGTCATGTACTACCGCGAGGACAAGGCCGGTCAGATCCTGCAGGAAGGCATCAACGAGGCCGGTGGGATGAGCTCGTGGATCGCGGCGGCGACGTCGTACTCGACAAACAACCGAGTCATGATCCCGTTCTACATTTACTACTCGATGTTTGGCCTGCAGCGTGTCGGCGATCTTGCCTGGGCAGCGGGCGACATGCAGGCGCGCGGCTTCTTGCTGGGCGGCACGTCGGGGCGCACGACCCTCAATGGCGAAGGACTGCAACACGAGGACGGCCACAGTCAGCTGATTGCCGGCACCATCCCCAATTGTCTGAGCTACGACCCCAGCTTCGCGCACGAAGTGGCCGTGATCATTCAGGATGGACTCAAGCGCATGGTCGAGAAGCAGGAAAACGTCTTTTATTACCTGACGCTGCTCAACGAAAACTACCCGCAGCCCGGCTTGCGGCAAGGTACCGAGGCCGAGATCATTGCCGGCATGTATCTGCTGCAGGACGCGCCGGCCGGCAAGAAGTTGCACGTCAACTTGCTGGGCGCCGGCTCGATCTTGCGCGAGTCGATGGCGGCCCGCGAGTTGCTGGCCACCGATTGGGACGTGGCTGCCGATGTCTGGAGTTGCCCCAGCTTCAACCAGCTGGCCCGTGAAGGGCAAGACTGCGAACGCTGGAATTTGCTGCACCCGACTGAGGCACAGCGCGTGCCCTTCGTGACGAAGCAGTTGCAAGGCCACGACGGGCCGGTGGTGGCCTCGACCGACTATGTGAAGGCCTTGCCCGAGCAGATTCGCGCCTACATCCCCAAGGGACGCAGCTATAAGGTGCTGGGCACGGATGGCTTCGGTCGCAGTGACTTCCGCTATCGCTTGCGTGAGCATTTCGAAATCGATCGGCACTACATCGTCGTCGCGGCGCTCAAGGCGCTGGCCGATGAAGGCGCGGTCCCTGCCACGGTGGTCGCACAGGCCATCGAGCGCTATGGCATCGCCCCCGATAAGATCAATCCGCTTTTTGCCTGAGGCCTCACCCTATGGCACGCATTGAATTGAGTGTTCCCGACATCGGCGATGTGCGCGATGCCGCAGTCATCGAAATCCTGGTCAAACCAGGCGCCACGATCAAGGCCGAGCAAAGCCTGATCACCATCGAGTCGGACAAGGCCTCGATGGAGGTGCCTTCGTCTCACGCCGGTGTGCTGCAAGAGTTGCGCGTGCACCTCGGCGACAAAGTGAGTCAAGGCTCGATCATCGGGATTCTGGAAACAGCGGATGCGGCGGCAACGGCGGCCCCGCCAGCCCCCGTGGCGACGGCTTCGCAGCCTCCCGCAGCGCCTGTTGCCGCGCCGGTCACTGCGCCTGTTGTTCGTGCCGCTGAAGTGGCGCCGCCACCCACGACCCGCGTGCCCCCGACGGCTGCGCTGGGGCCGGTGGAGCCTCCGTCATCGCAGGGCGTGCCGCATGCCTCGCCATCGGTGCGCAAGTTCGCCAGAGAGCTGGGCGTGCCTCTGGACCGGGTTTCGGGCAGCGGGCCGAAGGGGCGGATCACCCATGTCGACATCCAGCAGTACGTCAAGGGCGCCTTGTCTCAGGGCCAACCCGCTGCCGCGTCGACCGGCGTGGCTGCAGGTGGGCTGGAGGTGCTGCCCTGGCCGCAAGTGGACTTTGCCAAGTACGGCCCCATCGAGCGCCAGCCGCTGTCGCGCATCAAGAAGATCAGCGGCGCCAACCTGCATCGCAATTGGGTTCGCATTCCGCATGTGACCAACAACGATGAGGCTGACATCACCGAACTGGAAGCCTTTCGTGTCAAGCTCAATGAAGAGCACGCCAAGGCGGGCACCAAATTCACCTTGCTGGCTTTTTTGATCAAGGCCTGTGCGGTGGCGTTGAAGCGCTTCCCGCAGTTCAATGCCTCGCTGGATGGCGATGACCTGGTTCTCAAGCAATACGTGCACATCGGCTTTGCCGCAGACACGCCCAATGGGCTGGTGGTGCCCGTCATTCGCGATGCCGACACCAAGTCCTTGACGCAACTGGCCACCGAAAGCGCGGCCCTGGCGGCCAAGGCGCGTGAGGGCAAATTGTCGCCCGCCGAGATGCAAGGCGGCACGTTCTCGATCTCGTCTCTGGGGGGCTTTGGCGGCACCACCTTCACGCCGATCATCAATGCGCCCGAGGTGGCCATCCTGGGCGTGTGCCGATCGGCCATGAAGCCGATCTGGAACGGCTCGGTGTTTGAACCCCGCCTGACCTTGCCCTTGAGCTTGAGCTACGACCATCGGGTCATTGATGGTGCGGCCGCGGCCCGCTTCAACGCCTTCCTCGGTTCTTTGTTGGCGGACTTCCGCCGTGCATTGGTGTGACCATGGCGATCATTGACATTCGTGTTCCAGACATTGGCGACATTGCCGACGCGGCGGTGATCGAGATCCTGGTCAAGCCGGGCCAGAGCGTGACAGCCGAACAAAGCCTGATCACACTCGAGTCGGACAAAGCATCGATGGAAGTACCCAGCCCGCAAGCCGGGGTGGTGTCCGAGATCAAGATCAAACTGGGCGATCGCGTCAGTACAGGGACGGTGATCTTGGCCATGGATGTGGCTCAGGCGGACGCGGCTGGGGCCACGAACGCCGCACCTGCCGCCGCGCCTGCGCCAGCGCCTACCGCGGCTCAGCCCGTTGCCGCGGCCGCGGCATCTGTGGCGCCGTCGGCGACCGCCAGCGTGAACGCGCCCGACGAGACCGATTGCGATGTGCTGGTGCTGGGTGGGGGACCAGGCGGGTACAGCGCAGCGTTTCGTGCGGCCGATCTGGGGCTCAAAGTCATCCTGGTGGAGCGTTACAGAGAACTGGGCGGTGTGTGCCTGAACGTGGGATGCATCCCCTCCAAAGCCCTGCTGCACGTGGCCGCCGTGATGGACGAGGTCAAGCACTTCGACAAGCTGGGGGTGAGCTTTGGCGCGCCGAGTCTGGATCTGGACAAGCTGCGCGCGCACAAGTCCAGTGTGACCGGCAAGTTGACGACGGGGCTGGCTGGCATGGCCAAGGCCCGCAAGGTGCAGGTGGTGCGGGGCTATGGCAGCTTGGTTGACGCCCATCACATCGAGGTGGAGGGCACCACCGGCAAAGGGCAGGACAAGTCGGGTGACAAGCAGACCTTGAGCTTCAAGCGCTGCATCATCGCTGCGGGCTCGCAAGCCATGCGTTTGCCTTTCATGCCGGACGACGAACGGGTGGTCGATTCCACCGGTGCGTTGGCTTTGCCCAAAGTGCCGCAACGCCTGCTGGTGGTCGGCGGCGGCATCATCGGTCTGGAGATGGCCACGGTGTACTCGACCCTGGGCGCGCGCGTGGACGTGGTGGAGATGAGTGGCGCGCTGATCCCCGGAGCCGATCGTGATCTGGTGCAGGCCTGGCAAAAGTACAACGCGCACCGCTTTGACCGCATCATGCTCAACACCAAGACGGTGGCTGCCCGTGCCCAAACCGATGGCATCGAAGTGCGTTTCGAGGCCGTCGACCCATCGCAAGCGGCCCCAGAGGCGCAGACCTACGATCTGGTTTTGCAAGCCGTCGGACGCAGTCCCAATGGCCGCAAGGTGGGGGCCGACAAGGCGGGCGTGCAAGTCAACGAACGGGGCTTCATTGCGGTCGACCAGCAGATGCGCAGCAATGTGCCCAGCATCTTTGCCATCGGCGACATCGTGGGGCAGCCCATGCTGGCCCACAAGGCCGTGCATGAGGGGCATGTGGCCGCCGAAGTGATTGCGGGGGAACTGCTCCATGACCAGGCACTGGCACGGTCTGCCTTTGATGCCCGCGTGATACCGGGCGTGGCCTACACAGACCCTGAGATTGCCTGGGTCGGACTGACAGAAGAGCAGGCCAAAGCCCAGGGGATCGAGATCAGCAAAGGGCTGTTCCCATGGGCGGCGTCGGGGCGCGCGCTGGCCAATGGGCGCTCAGAAGGTTTCACCAAGCTCATCTTCGATGCGCAAACCCATCGCATCATCGGGGGCGGCATTGTGGGTGTGGGCGCCGGTGACTTGATCAGCGAGGTGGCACTGGCCATTGAAATGGGCGCTGATGACCTGGACATCGGCAAGACCATCCATCCTCATCCCACCTTGGGCGAAAGCGTCGGCCTGGCGGCAGAGGCCGCACACGGCGCCTGCACCGACTTGATGCCGGTTCGCAAGCGCTGATGTTAGGTGGCGAGTGCCTGGGCCAGTTGGCGCAGGGGCTCGTCCCATTGGCCCCAGGTGCTCTGCCTGAACAGCCGTGCCGACGGATACCAAGGGGTGTCGGTGCGCGCCATCAGCCACCGCCAGTCGGGCATCTGGGGCAGCACAATCCATGTCGGTTTGCCCATGGCCGCAGCCAGGTGGGCCATGGAGGTGTCCACTGAAATGACCAGGTCCATGTTGTCGATCAACGCGGCCGTATCGTCGATGGTCTCCAGCCAACTGGGCTGCCAGATGATTTCCGGATGGGCTTTGAGCGTGGCCAGGTCCGCCTCGCGGATGTCCTTTTGCAGGCAGACGTACTGAGCGTCGCTGGGCAGCGCAGCGAGCAGCGTGGCCAGCGCCATGGAGCGATGGCGATCATTGCTGTGGGCCGCGTTGCCCGCCCAAACCAGCCCGATGCGCCGGCGAGTCGCCGTGCCCAGACTGTGCGCCCGCGCTTGAACCTTAGTCGCGTTGGCATGCAGGTAGGCACCAGGCGCCGGGATGGTTTCAGGCGTGGTTTGGAAGGCCAGCGGCAAGCTCATCAAAGGGCAGTGAAAGTCGAAAGGCGGCAGGGGCTCTTCACCCTGCGCCAGCACACGGACCTCAGGGTGCAATGAGGCCATGAGGCTTTTCAATGCGGGCTGGACTTCGAGGATGACCTGCGCGCCTTGGGCGATCAGGCTCGGCGCATAGCGACAGAAATGCAGGGTGTCGCCCAGCCCTTGCTCGGCATGGAGCAGGACGGTACGGTTGCGCACATCCGCGTCGCCCAGCCACAGCGGTTGCGAAAAATGCCGGGGCTTGGACGTGAACGAGTCCTTCTTCCAGCGCCATTCCAGTTGGGGCAGGCCGCGCTGCCAATCTCCTGCCAGCAGGTCGCACCAGCCTTGTCCCCATTGGGCGTCGGCGTGCGTGGGTTGCAGCGCCACGACGGTGGCAAACGCCTCGCGGGCGGCGCTCAGACGTCCCATGTCCAGCAAGACATTGCCCCGGTTCATGTGCGCCTCGGCCAATTGGGGGTGTGCCTGGATGACTTGGTCGCATCGGATCAGGGCCTCGTCCCAGCGTTCGGCTTCTCGCAAGGCGCCCGCCAGGTTGACGAGGACAGCGGGATGCTGCGGCGCGAGTTTGAGCGCCTGCTCGTGACTGGCGATGGCCTGGTCGACCCTCTTGAGCTTGAGCAGGGCGTTGCCACGATGGGTCCAGACTTGAAATTGATCGGCTTGCAGCGCCAGGGCGCGGTCGTAATGGGTGAGAGCCTCTTCGTGACGCTTGAGCGCCATGAGCGAGTCGGCTTTGCCTACCCACGCGGCGGTGCGGTCGGGCTGCAAGCGCAGTGCCTCGTCATAGTCTTGAATCGCGTCGCTGTGGCGCTGCAAGGCGGCGCGGGCGTGGCCCCGGTTGACCCGCGCGGCAACATGTTGCGGCTGGGGTGACAGGGTTTGATCGAAGCAGGTAAGCGCCTCGGCGTGGCGCTGCAAGGTCAGAAGCGCATTGCCTTTGAGAAGCGCCAGCTCCGCATTGGCGGGATCCAGCGCCAGAGCGCGATCCAAGCAAGGCACCGCCTTGTCAGGTTGTCGGGCTTCCAGGTAGGCCAGGCCCAGGTTGGTGTAGGCCTCGGGCACGTCGTCGTAGATCGCCACAGCCTGTGTGATCAATTCAATCGCCCGGGCAGTGTCCCCCTGCCGCATGGCGATGAGCCCAAGCAGATGCAAAGCGTCGAACTGCTGAGGGTCATGGCCCAGCACCGTGTGGAACGCCGCCTTGGCCGCATCCAGTTGCCCCCGTTCGAGCGCTGCAATGGCCTGGTCGATCAGGTCGTCCAGAGCTTGAGGCGTGAGGGCGGGCAGGGCGGAAGCGGTCATGGTCTCGGCGTGCAGGATCAGGGTAAAAAGATCTTATCCGTGATCGGGCAGGCGCCAAGGTGACTGACAAACTAGGTGCTTGGCAGAGTGCGCCAGCCTGCATACGATGGGCGTTTACACGTCAACATGGTGAGGGAGATCCCTATGCGAGGACGCCGCTTTGGTGGGTTCAGGGAGGGCCGGTTCAGGGCCCTTGTCATGGCAATGGGCGCCGTGCTGCCCTGGTGTGCGCAGGCCGCACCCGTGGCGGGGCAAGGTAGCTGGGAGTCGACGCTCATGGCGCGCGATCTCAATGGCGATGGTGTCGCAGACGCCTACTACGATACGCAGTTAAACATTTCGTGGTTGGCCGACGTGATGTTCTTGCAACCGGGCGGGCCACCGTATGTCGGCTACAAATGGAACACCGCCATGACGCGGGCCTCTCAACTGGATGTCTACGGCATCAAGGGCTGGCGCCTGCCGACTGTGACGTTCAGCGGGCCGGACGGCTCTTTCGCGAGCCAGTTTGCCAACAATGGCAGCACCGATCAGGGTACGGCCCGAACCGGTGTGGGCTGGGGGCAGCGCTCTGAGTTGGGGCATCTGTTCTATGTCACCTTGGGTCGCGCGGGGTACGACATCCCTAACGACAGCGACCCGGCCGCCATTGGCGGGCCTCAAGGGGGGTGGGTGCTCGATGGCAACAGCGGGCCGTTCCGACATGTGTTTCCAGTCAATTACTGGACCCAGACCGAAGACCCCTATTCCTACGGAGGGGCGCCTCGGCCGGGTGGCGCCTTGGTCATGGACTTTGCTTACGGGCGCCAAGGCGTTTACGACAAGGGTATGGATGCCGGTGCATGGTTTGTGCGCGATGGGGATGTTGGGGCGGTGCCAGAAGCGCAAACGGTGGCTCTGGCCTTGTCTGGCCTGGGTGTGATGACTTGGCGCAGGCGGGGTTCAAGGCCGTTCAAGCGCGCCTAAATCAAGGGCTGATCCTGTGACGGGACGCAGCGCCATGCCTGCGCCTTCGCGGTATTGGTGCGTCACCAGCAAATGGGCCGCCGTGGCGCCCGCTGGCGTGAAACTGGGGCCCACGCCGCCCTGGTCGAGCACGGGCGAGCCCGCACGGGGCACCAGGTTGGCGTCCAGCAGGGGCGCCTGACCGGTCAGGAGGGTGGCGCCACCGGTTTGCACATTGGCCTTCTTGCCCGGCGTGGTGGGGTACCAGTTGCGGGGGACATAGTTGCGACCTCTGAACTGCAGGCTGCCGGCCTTGTCGCTCAGAAAACGCCATTCGGTGTCGCTTTGCTGCCAGAAGATGTTGGACGAGGCTTCGATGCGGCTGCCCGGATCGGCCAGGCCGTCGTGGCCGATCTGAAAGGGCGAGAAATACCAGAACGTGGCTTGCGGGAGCTTGTTGACCAAGGTGTTGGCGTAGAAGAACAGCGTGCCCGTGCGCGATCGGGCCTGGGTGTTATCGAAGGCCCAGTGAATGAGGTTGACCGCGTATCCGGCAGGCGCTTTGTGGTCGTTGATGATGATGTTGCCGTAGACCCAGGCATGCGGGTAGAGCGGGTCTTGCTGCAAGACTGGATGGTTCTCTTCTTCGGTTTCGACCAGATCGAGCGCCCGTGCGCTCGCCAGGATCTTGTTGTAGCGGATCACGGTGCCGCTGCTACGGTCTTTGAGGGACGAGCCGCCATAAGCCTGTCCAATGAAGTTGCCTTCATACAAGGCGCGGCGAGCCTGCACATACAGATTGTGTTCGGTCTGCCGGTCTGGATTGCCATTGAAATGGATCACATTGCGCCGAATGATCACATGGGCACTGTAGTCCTGCGGGGTGCTGCCTTTGGTGTTGGTGAAGACGCCCAGCCCGTTGCCGGTGATCTCGCAGTTCTCGACCGTCAGATGATGCACGCGGACCGCATAGATCGCGGCTGAGAAGCTGTCATACCGGGTGACGTCGCCAGCTTGGTTGGTGAAGGTGTGATCCCTTCGCGCGCCAGTCAGCTTCAGGTTCTGGATGGTGATGTGGTCGGGCGTGTAGGTATCCCACGGGTCGGTGGGCAAGCGGTAGATCTGGATCAGGCCCATGGCTTCGATGGCTTGGCCAAAACCACTGGCCTGCGCATCGGCCGCGGTGGTTGCATTGGCTCCTGAGATCTCCGGGCGTTTGCAGGTGCTGTCGGTGACCCCATTGATGACGATCGGATCGCGTGCCGTGCCTTGTGCACGCAGGCCGAATTTGGTTCGATAGGGGGCGCTGCGGTAATGGATGTTGACCACGTCACCCGCTTGCAGACGCAGCCAGGGCACATCGGTCAGCTCGGTATAGGTTTGCCCAGGGCCGACGTTGTAGGTGGCATGGCTGCCTTTGAGTGCGGTCGAGCAAGAGGTGGCCGGGCTGGTTTGCGCGGGGGGTGGCCAATCTCCGTTGTCCGTGCGGTCAATGGGGGTGGGCGCGGGCGGCAGCGCCGCTTGGGCTGAGGGCAGCATGCGCTCCATGCCTGCCCCCTCGCAGATCAGCAGCAACAGGCTGAAGGCGCCAATCAGAAGTCGTCGACAATGAGCTGGCAACATGGTGTTCAACCCGACGGTGATGCGGCGATTCTAGGCCGGATCAATGAAAGTCGCGACTGGCCGTGTTCAAGCGCCCCAGCAGAGGCGTGAGGTCTCGCAGGTGGTGTGCAATGAGGTGGCAGACGTCCCCTTCACGCTGCCAGACGCCATAAACGGCCATCAAGCGCGATTGCAGCAGGACCGATCGTTGGCGATCACGCAGGCTCTTCCAGACAATGACATTGACGGTGCCGGTCTCGTCCTCCAGCGTCACGAAGACCACCCCTGCTGCGGTGGCAGGCTGCTGCTTCACCGTCACGATGCCGCACCCGCGGGCCAGCCGCCCATGCGGACGAGCATGGAGCGCCTCGGCGGTCATCAGCCTTTGCTCGGTCAGAAGAGGGCGCAACAACGCCAGCGGATGGCGGCGCAAGGTCAAACCCAGCGAGGCATAGTCAAACACGATTTCTTCGCCTTCGGGGGCGCGGCTCAGTTCAATGGGGCGCTCTTGCACCGGCGCTTCGCGCAGCAGGGCGGGGGCGCGGTGCAGGGCGGCGCTGTCCCACACTTGCTGACGCCGATGGCCGGACAGGCTCATCAAGGCATCGGCCGCAGCCAGTGCGCGCACATCGCTTTGCTCCAGTTGCGCGCGCAGGGCCAGGTCTTCGGTGTTGCAAAACGGACCTTGCTGGCGAGCCAGCACAATGCGGTCGATCGCCGATCTGGACAGGCTTGCAACCAGCCGCAGGCCCAATCGCACGGCGTGTCCCGAGTCGATCGGCTCGAGGGTGCAGTCATGATCGCTGTGCATCACATCGGGCGGTCTGACTTCGACGCCATGTCGCTTGGCGTCTTGCACCAGTTGGCTGGGAGAGTAAAACCCCAGTGGCTGCGCGTTGAGCAAACCCGCCAGAAACGCGGCCGGGTAATGGCATTTGATCCAGGCACTGGCATAGACCAGCAAGGCAAAGCTGGCGGCATGCGACTCCGGAAAGCCATAAGAGCCAAAGCCTTTCATCTGATTGAAGATCTGCTCGGCGAACTCGGCGGGATAGCCCCGCGAAGTCATGCCATCGACCAGACGCTGGTGGAATTTTTCAACCCCGCCTTTGCGGCGCCAGGCAGCCATGGACCGGCGCAAGGCATCGGATTCGCCAGGTGAGAAACCGGCAGCGATCACCGCCACCTGCATCACCTGCTCCTGAAAGATGGGAATACCCAAGGTTCGCCCAAGGGCCTCTTCCAGACCGGCGTGGGTATGGGGGACCTCGCTGTTCGGATTCTCTCGCAGCGCCTTGCGGCGGTTCAGATAGGGGTGAACCATGTCACCCTGGATGGGCCCGGGACGCACGATTGCCACTTCGATGACCAGATCGTAAAAGCGCCTGGGCTGCAGTCGTGGCAGCATGCTCATCTGGGCACGGCTCTCAATCTGGAAGACACCCACCGTGTCAGCCTGGCAGATCATGTCGTAGGTGGCCACGTCCTCTGCGGGAATGTCCTGCATCTCCCATGTCCGACCCTGAATCTGACTGATGAAGGCCAGCGATCGCTTGAGCGCAGTCAGCATGCCCAGCGCCAGCACATCGACCTTGAGCAGACCCAAAGCGTCCAGGTCATCCTTGTCCCACTGGATGATGGAGCGATCTGGCATGGCTGCGTTTTCGATGGGCACCATCTGGCACAGCGCCCCTTTGGCGATCACGAAGCCGCCGGTGTGTTGGCTCAGGTGACGCGGGAAACCCATCAGCGTGTGGCTCAGCTCTTGCCATTGCTGAATGAGGCGGCTGTGGGGGTCCAGGCCCAGTTCGAGCAGACGTTGAGTCTGAATGCCTTTGCCATCCCACCAGACATGGTGCTTGGCGACGCGCTCGATGACCTCGGCATCCAGTCCCAAGGCTTTGCCTACATCGCGCAGCGCGCTGCGGGTGCGATACGAGATGACCGTGGCGGTGAGGGCGGTGCGGTCGCGTCCGTATTTGGCGTACAGATATTGGATGACTTCTTCACGGCGCTCGTGTTCAAAGTCGACATCAATGTCGGGGGGCTCGTTGCGCTCTTTGGAGATGAAACGCTCGAACAGCAGGGTCGAGCGAGAAGGGTCCACTTCCGTGATGCCCAGGCAATAGCAAACGGCAGAGTTGGCCGCGCTGCCGCGCCCCTGGCACAAGATGCCTTGGGATCGCGCAAAGCGCACGATGTCGTGCACGGTCAGAAAGTATTTTTCAAAACGCAGGTCAGAGATCAAAGCCAGCTCATGCTCGATCTGGTTCTGTACTTCAGCGGGCGTGCCGTTTGGAAAGCGTTTGAGGGCGCCTTCTGCCGTCAATTGCCGCAGTTGCGCGGCTGGGGTCAGTCCGGGGGGAACGACTTCCTCCGGGTATTCATAGCGCAGCTCGTCCAGGCTGAAGTGACACCGTGCTGCGATGTCTTGGGTGGCTGCCAGCAGGTCGGCTGGATAGCGCTGCACCAGACGCAGACGGCTACGCAGATGCTGTTCGGCATGGGGTTGCAGCGCCAGGCCGGTGTCCTGAACGGTGTGGCCCAGACGCGTGGCGGTGAGCACATCCTGCAAGGGCTTGCGCGAACGCACATGCATGTGCACATCGCCCGTGGCCACCAAGGGGATCCCGGTGGTGGTACCGATGTGCCTGAGCCCTTGTAGCCACCAGGTGTCATCCAGAGCGTTGAGCAGTTCGACACCCAGCCAGCATCGACCGGCAAATTGCGATTGAATCCACTGGGCTTGCTGGCTCACGGTGGACCAGATGCGGGTGGCCTGATCCGGGTCAGACCATTCGGCTGAACGGGCGCGAATGGCGCTGCGATCCGGAAGCAGCAACAACAGGCAGTCAGACAGCAGATCGGGCTGCACACCTTGGCGCGTCAAAGGGGCGTGACCTTTGCCAGGGGCCGCGCGCCTCAGCCGGGTGATGAATTCGCATAACTGCCCATAGCCTTGACGGCGGCAAGCCAGCACCACGAGCTTGAACGGCGTGTTGTCATGGACCAGAAATTCGCTGCCGATGATCAGCTTGAAATCGTGCGCGTTTTTTTCGTCGCGGATCTCTTTCCAGGCCTGATGAGCCCGCACCACGCCGGCCAGGGAGCATTCATCGGTCAAGGCCAGGCCGCTGTAGCCCAGATCGATGGCGCGAGCGATCAGCTCTTCGGGATGCGAAGCACCCCGCAGAAATGAAAAGTTGGACACACAGTGCAACTCGGTATAGAGCGGCAGGCGCATGGTGGGCCTCATGCAAACAAGCCATGCAGATACCAGGGGCTGAGAGACGGATCGCGAGGATGACGTTCGCGAAACACCCACAGCAGACCGGCACGTTCGCTGCTGGCGAGGTAATAGTCGCGGGCCGTGGGTGCTTCGTCGTCCCACCAGCCCGCCTCGATGCGATGCGGCCCCGCCAGCAAGCGCAGGCGCCCTTGGTAAAAAGGCATCTCTGCTTGGCCAGGTGCCAGGCGAGACAGGCTCAGTGGCAAGGGCGCTTTGAGCAACCAGCAAGGCTGGGGCAAGTCAGGCGGCGCAATAGATGGCGTGCGCTCTTTCAGCGCAGCGTATCCATGCGGCGCAGGAGACCAGGCCTGCGCCAATTCAGGGCGATGGTCGGCTTGCAGGACACCTTGTTGAACATGCTCGGCGCCCAAGCGGGCACTCAAACGCTCCATCAGGCTGAACAAGGCTTCTTGCTGGGCCTTGCGTGCCGCTGGTGTGCTCAAGGCGTCAGGCTCGATCGACAAGGTCTCGCCACTGATTTCTGGAAAGAGATGGCGGCAGTCATCGGCCAGGGGCGAGATTTCATGCGCGTGCACACGGATGTCTCCCACCGGGCCACTGAGTTCAATGCGCTGCAGGTGTTCTTGCAGCAATCGCTTCAGGCGCGTGGGGTCGCGGCTGGGGTTGGCCAGGCGGATCTCGCATTGCCCATGCGTGCCGGCATCGCGTGGCGCAAAAAAATCATGCTGCCACCGCAAGGTGAAGGCATGGACGCCAGATCGGTGCCCGGCCAGCCAGGCGCACATCTGGTTCAACAGGAGGGCTGCGGCCTGTCCCATCTCTGGCGCAGATTCAATGCGCGCGGGCAATTCGAGGCGAGACTCAAACACGGCAGGCAAGGTGAGCCAGTCAAAGGCCTGGACTTGCTTGCCATCGGCCTGATCAAGGGCTTGGAGCAGCCCGGCCCCGAAGCGGCGGCTGAGTCCGCCTCGTGGCAAGGCGCGCACGTCTCCCAATGTGCGGCAACCCAGGCGCGCCAGGGTGGGCTCATGCGCGGCCAGACCAGGCAAGGTGTTCAAGGGCAGGGCGCTGATCAGCCGTTGCAGGGCCTGTTGCCACGGCGATGAGGGCGACGGGTGCGATCCGTCAGCGCGCCAGTCGAGGCGCAGAGTATGGTGACCATGATGCCGAGCCAGCGCCACCGCAGCCGCTGCGGTGGCTGCTTGTGCGCTAGCCCGGCAGCCCAATGCCTGGGCTTGGGTTTGAATGCGTTGAACCAGCTTGGCCTGGCCGCCAAACAGGCGATGGCTGGCCTGCAGTTCAGCCACCACAGCCTCATCGAGCAGCGCCACGCGTGGTGTGAATTGCAGACACCACCACCCCAGACTGCGCGCATCCAGCGGAGCGGGCTCAGTGCAGGGCAAGGACGGGTTGGAGCCCGGAATCAATGCGATCCAATGTGGCATGGGATACCTGCGGAATCAAAGCGTTCAGGCCTTTGTGCCAATGGGGCAAGGTCAGGGTGTGGTCGAGCAAGGGGCCTTTGCGTTTGATGATGTCAACCAGCAAGGGATGAGGGGCCGCCGCTTGGCGCAAAACAAGACGCAATGGAGCGGCAGAGGCCTCGTGCCGTGCCGACAAGGGGCGCATGACAAACAGCAACCCGGGATGGCGGGTGGCACAGCTTTGCAAACGCCGGATGTGATCCGGGCGGGCATGTGGCAGCCAGGACATCACTGCGGTGAGGCAGGCGGCTTTGACCGCCTGCTCGGTCGCCCAAAGTCGTTGCGATTGCGTGCTGGCGTCGACCCAGATGAGTCGCTCAGGCGGGATGCCTTCGCGATGGAGTGCGGGCAAAAAAGGCAGGTGTGCCGGGCCGATGAGCACGATGGAGCCACCTTGCTTGACCAGCCGGCGCAAGGCGGGCAAGAGCAGACGCCACTCGCCTTGACCGGCCTGCTCTTGCAACAGTTCGGTCAAGGACTGGGCGGGCCAGCCGCCTCCGGGAAGTTGCGCATCCAGCAGGGCGTGTCCGCTGGGCAGCGTCAGGCCATGGGCCTGGCCCAGCGACAAGCCGCTCCACACCGATTGGCTCAGGTGTGCAGGCAGCAGCGCCAAGGGAGATTTTTCTACTGTATGCATATACAGTATTGTGCGTGATTGGCCGTTCCTTGTCCAGCCAGTCCGGAAGCAGGGGTTCTACACTGAGGGCAGATTCCACATCTTCCTATGTCGACTTCAACATCCGATAGCCAGACCGACCAGCAGCGCGAATGTTGCGGCTCTTGCGGCAGCGCTGACGTTCGCCTCGAACCGCCCGCCACGCCATCCGCCGCGGGCGGGAACTGGCAGACCTTTCGCATTGACACCATGGACTGTGCGGGAGAAGAAGCGGACATCCGGCGCGCTCTGGAGCCCGTTGCAGGCATCGCCGGCTTGCGTTTCCAGCTGCAGGCGCGCACGGTGGGCATCAACGCATCGGGTGAGGCGCTGGACCACGCGCTGGATGCGATCCGTCGAGCAGGGTTCGACCCGCAAGCGGTGGCTGCATCGTCCCACAGTGAGGGGCATGCGCCGGCGCAGCGTCGCATCTGGCTGCGTCTGATCGCGGCCCTGGGGCTGGCTGCCGCCGCAGAAGGCCTGGGATGGATGGCCCCGGATACGCTGGCGTGGCGCAGTCTGGGCATGGCCCTCGCCGCCACAGCGATTGCGCTGGCTGGATTCGGCACGTATCAAAAGGGGGCGAAGGCCCTGCTGGCTGGCAAGCTCAACATCCAGGCCCTGATGACCGTGGCGGTGTCAGGGGCCTTTGTCATCGGGCAATGGCCGGAAGCAGCGATGGTGATGGCTTTGTATGCCGTCGCCGAATTGATCGAAGCCCGTTCAGTGGACCGGGCTCGTCACGCCATCCAGGGGCTGCTGGATCTGACCCCCAAAGAAGCCACGGTACAGCAAGCCGATGGCGCATGGCGCGCGATGCCATCCAGTGAAGTGGAACGGGGCGCCCGCATACGCATCCGCCCGGGCGAGCGCGTGCCCCTGGATGGCGTGGTGATCCTCGGCCGCAGCGCCCTCAATCAGGCGCCCATCACCGGAGAGAGTCTGCCCGTCGACAAGTCCGAGGGCGACCCGGTGTACGCAGGCACCATCAATCAGTCGGCCGAACTGGTGCTGCAAACCACCGCGCTGGCCAGTGACACCACCTTGGCCCACATCATCGAGGCCGTGGAGCGCGCCCAGAGCACGCGCGCCCCGACCCAGCGCTTTGTCGATCGTTTTGCCGCCATCTACACCCCAGCGGTTTTCTTGATGGCCGTCGCCGCAGCCGTGTTGTCGCCCTGGCTGCTCGGTTGGACCTGGGGGCAAGCGCTCTATCGGGCCTTGGTGTTGCTGGTGATAGCCTGCCCCTGCGCGCTGGTGATCTCCACGCCGGTCACCGTGGTCAGCGCCCTGGCCGCCGCGGCGCGCCGGGGCATCTTGATCAAGGGCGGGACGTTTCTGGAAGAGGCTCGCAAACTGCGCGTGGTGGCCATGGACAAGACCGGCACGGTGACACAGGGGCGACCGCAACTGGTGGCGTGGGACCCCTTGCCCGCAGACGACGATGAGGCGCGCCCCATGGTGGCTCAACTGGCCTTGAGTCTGGCGGCCCGCTCTGACCATCCGGTGTCTCAAGCCATCGTGCAGGGACTCAAGCATAGTTTGAACCCGCCCATTCTGGACTTGCAGCACTTTGAAGCGCTGCCCGGTTATGGCGTTCAAGGCCGCTTTGATGGGCGAACCTATGTGCTCGGTAACCATAGACTGATGGAAGACCGGGGACAATGCGGCACGCATCTGGAGGCCGTGCTGGCCAAGCACGAACAAGCGGGCTGCACCGTGACCGTACTGGCCTGCGACGATGGCGTGCTGGGTGTCTTTGCCGTGGCCGACACGGTCAAACCGACTTCGGGTCAGGCCGTGGCCGCGCTTCGGCAACTGGGCTTGCGAACGGTCTTGCTGTCAGGGGACAACGGCGGCGTGGCTCAGGCGGTGGGACAGCAAACCGGCATGGACGACGTGCAGGCCCATCTGTTGCCGCAAGACAAGCTGGCCGCCATCGAGGCGCTGCGTCAATCCCATGGGCCCACGGCCATGGTGGGAGACGGCATCAACGATGCGCCCGCTCTGGCTCGTTCGGATCTGGGCATCGCGATGGGCGCTGCTGGCACCGACACGGCCATGGAGGCGGCCGATGTCGTCATCATGAATGACGACCTGGGGCGCATTGCGCAGCTGATCCAGTTATCGCGCCGCACCCACGCCGTGCTGTGGCAGAACATGGCCCTGGCGTTGGGGATCAAAGCCGTGTTTCTGGTGTTGGCGATGTCGGCGCAGGCCACCATGTGGATGGCGGTCTTTGCCGACATGGGGGCCAGCCTGCTGGTCGTCGCCAATGGCCTGCGCCTGTTGCGGGGCATCGATCCGACCGCCTGACTAGCGGTCAGCGGCCCATTTGAGCATCATCTCAAAGAGCTTGTCGGGCCGACAAGGTTTGGAGACGAAGTCGTTCATCCCCACCGAGAGGCACAGTTCGCGGTCTTCTGAAAAGGCATTGGCGGTCATCGCGATGATCGGGGTCCGATGGCCCTTGCTGGAGGCGCGAATGTGCCGAGTGGCTTCCAGGCCGCCCATTTTGGGCATCTGCATGTCCATCAGGATCAGGGCATAATCCTGCCTGGCAGCCAGGTCCACAGCCAGGGTGCCGTTTTCTGCCAGGTCGTAATACAGCCCCACGCCGTCCAGCAACATGCGCACCAGTTCCTGATTGGTGGGATCGTCTTCAACCACCAGAACGCGCCGTTCACCCAAGGTCTTTTTCAAGGCCTGTTCGGCCTCGGTGGCCGACAAGTCCAGCGGCGCAGGTGCCGCCGCTTTGGGAAAGCCCTTCTTGAGCCGGACCGTGAACCAGAAGGTGCTGCCTTCGCCCAGAACACTCTCCACGCCTGCGCTGCCCCCCATCAACTCGGCCAGCCGCCGCGTGATGGTCAAGCCCAGGCCGGCTCCGCCGTATTTGCGGGTCATCGAGTTGTCTGCTTGCTCAAACGGCGTGAACAGACGCGGCACGGCGGCCGCAGAGATGCCGATGCCCTGATCCTGCACTTCAAAGCGCATGAGCACGCTGTCGCTGTATTCTTGCTCCACCCGGCAGCGCAGGGTGACATCGCCCTTTTCGGAGAATTTGATGGCGTTGCTCAGGTAGTTCAGCAGCGCTTGCTGGATGCGCGTGGCATCTCCGATCAGGGGGTAGGGGCTTTGTTGAATATCGCTGATCAGCCGCAGGCGTTTGGCCTGGGCGTTGTCCACCAGCATCGAGATGACATCGGTCGCGATCTTGTCGACATGGACGGGCGCCTCGTCGAAAATCAGTTTGCCCGCCTCGATTCTGGAGATATCCAGAATGTCGCTGATGATCTTGAGCAGATGCTCGCCCGCGGCGTTGGCCTTGTCCAGATATTCGGCTTGTTGCGGGGTCACGCCTGAGCGGCGGGTCAGAAAGCACATCCCGTTGATGGCGTTCAGAGGGGTGCGGATCTCATGGCTCATATTGGCCAGAAACGCGCTTTTGGCAATGTTGGCCGCTTCAGCGAGGTTGCGTGCATCCACCAGCTCGCGGGTTCGCTCCAGAACCCGGCGCTCCAGGTTTTCGTTCGCTTCGCTGAGTGCCTGTTCGGCCCGTTTGCGTTCGGTGATGTTGTGCGAAATGATCATCCCGGCGATGATTTGTCCTTGCTCGCCCCGCACGGGCACCACCCGATGCTGAAAGTAAAAGTCGTGGTGCTGCTGCTCGAACGAAAGCTTTTCGCCCGCCAGGGCCTTGGCATAGACCGGCGCAAACAGCTTGGCCACCTCGGGCGAAAACGCCTCGGCCAAGGTGCGGCCTTCGATCTGGTGCTTGTCGAACCCGCCTTTGGCCAGCTCTTCTCCCCCCGCGATCTGAATGCGCAAATCGTGATCGAACAAGATCACGGCGGCGCCCGGCAGGCTGTCGATCAGCAGTCGGTATTGACTCTGGCTGCGGCGCAGTTCCTCTTCGGCCTTCTTGCGTTCGGTGATGTCCTGCAAGGAGCCGGCCAGGCGCACGATCCGGCCCTTGTCGTCCCGCTCGGGAAAGCCCAGGATGTGGCAATGGCGTTTTTCGCCATCGGGTCGGACGGCGCACAGTTCGATGTCGTATGGCTGACCATCCGACAAGGCCTTGCTCACCACCTCGAACAGGCGTTGGGTGTCTTCAGGGGTATAGAGCTCTTTCTGCCCGGCCAGATTGGGAATGCCCAACGCCGGGTCGCGTCCAAAGATTCGATAGGTTTCCTTGGACCAGGTGACCACGTCGTTGATCGCGTCCCACTCCCAACTGCCCGTTTGCGCGATGCGCTCCGTCCGCTCCATCATGAGCTGGATGCGGCGCAGCTTCTCTTCTACGTGCGGATGCTCGGGATGGGTGCCGAGTTCCTTGTCCCCCATTCAGATCCCCTTGTGTTTGAATGTCCGCAAATCTTGCATTCGTTTCTGGCTGGCTGGCAATCCGTACTGATCCGACATGTCTCACACGCGGCGGTTTGCCGGCAGCCTGGCCAGTTGCCGATCATGCAGGCGGGTCAGCATGAGCAGGGCGCAGGTGGCGCCGATCAACGCAAAGAGCATGTCCGATTGCGTATCCCATGGGTCGCCCTGGGTGGCCAGGAATTCATCGGCGCCCTGGCCCAGCCACACCGCCACGCCCCATTCAATCAGCTCGTAGGTGGCGCTGAAGCCCAGCACGATGCTGAGCACCACGTAAATCAACATCTTGCGGCCCTTGACGTGGTCGCCCCGAATCAGGATTTCGCGCGCCAGGATGGCGGGCTCGAAGCCCTGCAGGAAATGCCCGATCTTGTCGTACGGGTTGCGGCTCAGATGCAGCCAGTGCTGGATGTCAAATCCCAATGGCACCCTCGCATAGGTGTAGGCGCCGCCTACCATCAACACGACGCAGTGGACAAAGATGCAGGCGTACAGCAGCGGGGTCAACGGGTAGCTGCGATAGAAATGGATCATCAAGGGCAGGGCGATGATGACCGGGAACACCTCCAGCAGCCAGGTGCCCCGGTCGTATGGATGCAGACCCGATATCACCAGCAAGGCGGTCAGGATGATGGCCACGCATGCCATCGTCTTGTCGCGAAGAGTCAAAGTCGTCATGCCGCAGCTCACAGACAAAGGGCGGCCCCCACGGGCCGTCCGGGCTATTGTGTCTGATCCCGCTGCCGGATGGACCGCACCGTCTTGTTGTCCAGCCCCGACGCTTGGGCGATGCGGCTGACGGGCAAACCCTGACTCAGTTGCTCTTTGATCCACCCGGTCAGATCCTGGGTCATGCGCCGAGGCGTCGCTGCCCATGGCGGGGCTTGTGTATGAATTTGCTGACAGCTTGTACAGCGCCAGCGCACCAGGTGCCCGCGCCGAACGCGGGGGGTGCAGTTGTCCGGCACGTCGCGCCACCAGGTTTCCCGCAACGCATGGCGCTTGAACGGCCCCGCTGTCTGGCAAAAGGGGCATTGCGCAGGGTGGGCGGTGTCCGTCATGGCTGCCCTCCCTGCGCTCGGTTCACGGCCTGAATCAACCCTTGCAGGCAGGCAGTGACGAGATTGGCATGGCGGCCTGCCCCGTAGATGCTGCGTGCCTGACCGGCGCGCCCCAGTTCGATCCAGGCCATGGCCGCTGCGTCCGAACCCTGGCCGGTGGCATGCTCGGCGTAGCCCCGCCATTGCAGATCGCCCGTCACACCCTGTGCTTGCATCGCATGCCAGGCCGCGTCAAGCGGGCCGTTGCCTTGGCCCGTCCACCGTTGTGGCTGGCCGCTGGGGCGCGTGACGATCAACTCGATGTGCGTGATACCGGCTTCTTCAAACACCTGATGGCCCACCCATTGCCAGGGGCCGGTCTGGGCCATGTATTCCGATTTGAACAAGTCAGCCAGCACGGGCGCGGTCATCTCCTGGCCGCTGGCATCGGCCTGTTCCTGCACGATCTGGCTGAACTCGATCTGAACCTTGCGGGGGATGTGCCAGCCGTAGACCGACTCCAGCACATAAGCAATGCCGCCTTTGCCAGACTGGCTGTTGACCCGGACGATGGCCTCGTAGCTGCAACCCACATCTTGAGGATCAATGGGCAAGTAGGGTACCGACCACATCGTGTCGGCTTGTTGCGCCGCCATGCCCTTGCGAATGGCGTCCTGATGCGAGCCTGAAAACGCCGTGAACACCAGTTCGCCCGCATACGGGTGGCGGGGGTGAATGGGCAAGGCGGTGCACTGCTCGACGGTGCGCGCCACGCCGGCCATGTCAGAGAAGTCCAGGCCTGGATGCACGCCTTGGCTGTAGAGGTTCATCGCCAAGGTCACGATGTCGACGTTGCCGGTGCGCTCGCCATTGCCGAACAAGCAGCCTTCGACGCGCTGGGCGCCGGCCATCAAAGCCAACTCTGCGGCCGCCACCGCCGTGCCGCGGTCGTTATGGGGGTGCACGCTCAAGATCACCGCATCGCGGCGAGCCAGCCGACGGTGCATCCATTCGATCTGGTCGGCGTAGACATTGGGTGTGCTTGCCTCAACCGTCGCGGGCAAGTTGATGATCGCTGGCTGTTCCGCCGTGGGCGCCCAAGTGTCGATCACCGCATTGCAAACGTCCAAGGCAAAGTCGAGTTCGGTGGAGCTGAAGGTCTCGGGGCTGTACTGATAGGTCCAGGCTGTACCGGGTTGTTGCTCGGCCAATTCGCGGATCAAGGCCGCATGCTTGACGGCCAATTGTTTGACCTCCGCCTGGCTCATGCCGAACACCACCTCGCGCCAGGCGGGGGCGGTGGCGTTGTACAGGTGGACGATGGCGCGCGGTGCGCCCCGCAAGGCATCAAAGGTGCGGCGGATCAGGTCTTCTCGGGCTTGTGTGATGACCTCGATGGTGACGTCATCGGGGATGTGGCCCTCTTCGATCAACTGGCGCACAAAGTCGAAATCGGTTTGTGAGGCCGCAGGGAAGGCCACCTCGATTTCCTTGAAGCCCACGGCCACCAGGGTTTGGAACAACTTCAGCTTGGTGGCCGAGTCCATGGGCTCGAACAGGGCCTGGTTGCCGTCGCGCAAGTCTGTGCTCATCCAGATCGGCGCGGCATCGATGGTTTGGCTCGGCCAGGTGCGATCAGCCAGATCGACGGTCGTGGCGCGGCGGTACTTCTGGGCGGGGTGGGGGTGCATGCTCATGGCGGGCGACTTTCTTCAAAACGTGAAGGGGCCAATCGGTTGGCCGGCGCCGCATGTGCAAAAAACAACCCACCATGCAAAACGCCAGCGTTCGAGCTGGCGTTGCGGGTAGACGATGGGGCTAAGTGACAGGCTACTGCTCGGTGTCACTCAGCCAAGCACAACCCACCCGGGCCAGCTTGGAGGCTAGCGCTAGTCGTTGCCACGAGGAGGTGATGCGTTTCGTCATGCGGTGCAGTCTGACAAAGAATGCTGACTTCGGTCAAGTGCCTCACCAGCAATTCCCCGCCACAAATCAGGCAATCCGGAACGAAATGGGCTCATTCGACCCTGGCACAGGCAAAAACCCTGTACTCCTGCCAAAATAGAGGGTCGCGTCATTTGTTGAGGCACAAGGACCTTAAGCATGCATGGGGAACCCATCAGTCAGCCCGTTAACCCGTCAGAGCAGCCCGACCCCGCATCGCAGCAGGTTCAGTTTGTCGCACAGGCACGCATCCCGACCCGGTACGGCACCTTCTCCATGAAGGTGTTTCAAGAGCGAGAGTCCGGCGTGGAGCATGTCGCCATGGTGATGGGCGATGTGACGCAGCACGCTCTGGTCCGCATCCACTCCGAGTGCATGACGGGCGACGTGTTCGGCTCTTTGCGGTGTGACTGCGGCCCCCAGTTGGATTTCGCCATGCGCGAAATTGGCCAGAACGGCAGCGGCATCGTCGTCTACCTGCGCCAGGAAGGGCGCGGCATCGGCCTGATCAACAAGCTCAAGGCCTATGAGTTGCAGGACAAGGGCCTCGATACGGTCGAGGCCAATATCGAGCTGGGCTTCCCTGCTGATCTGCGCAAATTCGACATCGCCGGTGAAATGCTGGACTACCTGGGCGTCAAGTCGGTCAACCTCATGACCAACAACCCCGACAAGGTGGCCGCCCTCAAGGCTTACGGCATTGCGGTGGACGAGCGCGTGCCGGTGCGAAGTGACACGCAGCCCGAAAACGAGCGCTACCTCGCGACCAAGTTGCACAAGCTGGGTCACCAGATCGATTGGCTGGGCTGACCTTTCATGGCAGAACTTGATCTGACCCCTCGGGACGATCCCGAGCAGGACACCCCCGAGCGTCATCAAGTCGCTCAACGCAGCACGCTGGTCAGCGTGGTCGTCAATCTGGTGCTCACCACGGTGCAGGTACTGGTGGGTGTGCTGGCGCACTCGCAGGCCCTGATTGCGGACGGCATCCATTCGCTGTCGGACCTGATCGCCGATTTTGTGGTGCTGATTGCCAACAAGCACAGCCACAAAGAAGCCGACGAAGACCACCATTACGGGCACCACCGTTACGAGACCGCGGCCTCTCTGGTTCTTGGCGTGTTGTTGCTCACCGTCGGCATCGGCATGCTCTGGGGCGCGGTGAACAAGCTCAGCGATCCAGACGTGATCCCCAAGGTCAAATCCGTGGCGTTGTGGGTGGCCGTGGTGGCGCTGCTGTCCAAAGAGATCCTGTTTCGCTACATGCTGGCCGCAGCCGAGCGCGTTCGCTCCAGCATGCTGGTGGCCAACGCCTGGCATGCCCGCTCCGATGCGGCATCGTCGCTGGTCGTGGCGCTGGGCATCATTGGCAACCTGATGGGCTATCCCTTGCTGGACCCGGTCGCCGCACTGATCGTGGGCCTGATGGTGACCAAGATGGGCTGGGACTTTGGCTGGGATGCGCTCAACGATCTGATGGACCGGTCTGCCTCGCAAGACCAGATCGAAGAGATCATTGCCACCCTGCGCCAGACGCCAGGGGTACATGGCGTCCATGACGTGCGCACTCGCAAGATGGGCGACATGATCATGGTCGATGCCCACCTGGAGGTCGATGGCGCATTGAGCGTCAAGCAAGGGCACGAAATCGCCGTCGTGGCCCGCGAGCGGGTGATCAGCAAACTGCCCGTTCTGGACGTGATGGTCCACCTGGATCCGGTCTGACTATTCAGTTCTTTTCCCTGCTTTAGTCAGGACTTTCTTATCCGATATTGACGTCTGACCAGGCACGCAAGCTGTCAGACGTGGTGGGGCGTTTCAAGCTCAGCCCCACGGGCGGCCCGCTGGCTCAAGGTCGGGCCTGACCGAGCGGCTTTTGCAATTGCTCGATGGCGGGCGACAGGCGGTTGAGCAAAACCTGTACGGGGTCTTCTCGGCGCAGAGCGTTTTGAAAGCCCGGGAAGGGCACGTCCAGATAGTCCGGCACGGCCATTTGTGCCAATGCGCGCCGCACCGCAGGAAGATGGTGCCAGGGCACCACCGGGAACAGGTGGTGTTCGGCGTGAAGGTTGAAGTGATAGCACAGCAGCATGGACAGCCAGCTCGGCATGTAGCACGAGCGGCTGACGGTGTGTTGCTCATGCAAAGGCAGCGGGCCGGTGTGCTGTGTCGAGTCCAGCCGATACAAGCCGGCGTGGTGCGTCAGATTGATCATCTCGTACCAGAAGAACGAGGCCAGCAAGATGGGCAGAAAGTAAAGGGCATAGGCTGCCCAGCCCCACATGGCAATGGCTGCGGCGTGGGGAGCCAATGCCAGCACGCCCGAGGCCCCGACCCAGCCGGCTTGCCGCCATTGCCCCTGCCGCAACAAGCGCCACGGATACAGCCACAGCACATTGAGGGTGAACGTGATGGCGGGCACCGGCAGACGCAGAACCCAGATCAGCCGCAGCAAGGCCACCGTCGGTTTGGAGTGCTGTTGCCTTTGCTCGAAGGTCACCAGGCCGGCAGCGGTGGGGTCCTTGTCGCGGATGCCGACCCAGCGATGGTGCTCGAAGTGAATGCGTCGCCAGGCCAGCAGCGGCGTCATGCAGAACATGCTGGTCAGGGTGCCCACCGCGTTGTTGAGCGATCGCGTCTGGAACAGGCTGTAGTGGCCGCAGTCATGCATCAGCACAAAGAATCGAAAGATCGAACTGCCCAGCACGATTTGAACGCCGATGAAAGGCCAGGACCCTGGTACCAACTGTGTCAGCAGACACACACCGCCCAGAAAGAACAGAGACTCCAGCGCCACGACCAGCAGGCCGAAGCCGTCGTGGGCCTGGAATAGGCCCGCCTTTGCCAGTTGGCGGCGCAATTGTTTGTACTGCTGAAGTGTCATGGTCAGTGCAAGGCCATTTCAAAGCCGGGATGCAAGGTCTGCAGGGATTGGCCATGCCAACGCGAGCCAGGGATGGTGAAGGCCACCAGCTCCATCGGGATGCGGCGAATGCGAAAGCCGGTCAAACCCGCTTCCAGTGGGCTGCCTTGGGGCACCATCAGACTCATGAAGTGCAGAGGCAGATGGCGCAGTTCGTTGTAGATGCCGCGCAGCAGCGCGTTCAACGTCGCGGGGTCGTTCTGCGCCACTTCGAGGTGCGTCAGGTACATGAAGTGAAAGCACTGCCCGGTTGATGGCAGCGACGGGAAGCCGCGCAGACCTGCTTCGAGGTTGTAGGCCAGGCGCAGCCACTGCATGGCGCCCTGATAGCCCATCACTCTTGAGCGCCGCAGATGCGTTTCGGTGTCCCACGGGGCCGCGCAGGCCAGGATCTGACCATCGCCGTCCTTGAGCAGGAAGAAGTCGCTCAGGCTCAAGCCGGGCCACTGGGCCAGTCGGCATTGCAGCCAAGCGTCGTCGACGACGTAGCCGAACAGCCGTTGTTGCTGTTGCGCTGCGAGAAAGGCGACCAGGGCAGGGCGGTCCGATTCTTGCGCCCGTTGCACCCGCGGGTCATTGGGCATGCGCTTGCCAATGAACTGGATCGACGTCATGTTGTAAGGCGTCATGACTTGCCCGGACGGCTGTCCCAGGCGTTTGCCACCCTGGTTCAGCAAGGCGTGTCGAGCCCGTGTGTTGCTGCTCAGTACCGCGCTGTACATCAACTCGATGCCTTCATGCTCCTGCATGAAACGCATGAATGTGTCGATCACGGTGGGAAAGACCCGTCCCCCTCGAAAACCGGCCTCGATGCGCAAGTCACACGCATATCCCACGCGTTGAACTTCGCCGAAGACCCAAGCCGGGCGCGCCAGAATGCTGGCACAGCCAAAAGCAGGCCGGCCGGGCTGCGTCAGGTCTTCCAGCAGCACGCTGTAGGCATCCCGGGTCTGGGCTCGGTGCAGCGCAAAAAAGTCGGGGTCGCGTTCCTCGGCCAGGCGCAAGTCGGCCGACATGTCCACCTGGCGGAACAATTCGCATAGCCTAGCGTTGTCCGCCACCGTGGCCAGACGCATGCGCCAGCCATCGCCTTCATGCAAGACGGTCGACGCCGCCTGCTTGGGGTGTGCGCTCATATCCAGAACACCACGTCGCGGGTCATGGGCTTGGGGGCTGGAACAGGCAGGCCCTGTGCATCGCAGCCATTGCTTTGAGCATGCTCGCGCAGAGATTCAATGAATACGTGCAAGGTGTCTGCAGGCGTGCTCTTGAAGTCGGGGCCTTGCTCTTTGAAGCTCTTGCCCTGGTTCGCCATGATCTCGACGTCTTGCTGAATGACCTGACGGGTGTACCAGGGCAAGAAGGTGCGAAAGACCGCATTGGCCCAGCCGAACTTGTAGCTGATCAGGGTGAACACGGTGCTTTCGTGCTCATTGATGGGCGTGCAGGTGCTGGTGATGACGAAGCCGCGCTCGTCTGCGCCGTAGATGTAGTCCACACGCGTGTTATTGGGCATGTAGAACTTGTCGGTGTGCTGCATGGGCAAGCCCTTGGGGTTGAGCACCCGTTCGGTGAAGCCGATGGAGTCTTGCGCGTGATAAGTCACCAGCACGCTGTTTGCCGTGCGCTCCACGGTCGAGTCGACCTTGAGCTTTTTGCGGTCACGAAACCAGCCCTTGTGCACGAATACGGTGTGCGGCACGTCCATGAAGTTCTCGACCAGGGATGTGACACCGTTGTCGAAGTGGGTCTTCATGTAATAGGTGTTCCAGCCCGCCTCGTCGTAATGGGGCATGGGGAAGGGCTGGCGCTCGGGATCGGGTTCACCGCCACCCATCCACACCCAGATCAGGCCATAGGCCTCTTGGGTTGGGAAGCTCTCCACCTTGCGGTTCGGGTAGGCCTTGCCGTTTTCGCCTTCAGAGGGCACGTTCACGCATACGCCTTGGTCGTCAAATGTCCAACCGTGATACGGGCATTTGATGCCTTGGTCGGTGATGTCGCCAGGGCTCAAGAAGGTGTTGCGATGCAGGCAACGGTCACGCAAGGCCACGGCTTGGTTCTGCGCATTGCGCCACAGCACGATGCGTGTCTCCATGATGACCATGCTCAGCGGCTTTTTGGCGTTGACATGGCGCGCTTCGGCGGCGGCGTACCAATAGTTCTTCAAGTCGCCACAACGCTCACGCATGGGCACGGCGCTGGCTCGAACGCTGGGTGAGCCCGAACAGGGACTGGTCGACGGGATGGCCGATGCAATGGTGATGACCTTGGGTTCGGTTGTCATGTCAGCCCTTGAACTTGTTGAGTTGACGACGCAGGCTCTTGCGCAGCAACTTGCCCACGTAAAACACGCCCAACTTCAAGTTGATGGCGGCCAGGCAGCACAACTCGTCGCCCTTTTCGTGGCCGGGGTTGCGCTGTGCAAAGAAGCGGATGTCTGGATGAGCCAAGGCTGCCGCATTGATGGGGGCCACGCCGTCCTTGAGTCGGCCCGCCGGCACGGCAAACTGCAGCACGCCCAGCTCAGGCTTCCAGTCGTCACCAAACTTCTCGGTGGCCAATTGATCGATCATTCCCAGCACCTGGGGCGGGGTGGGGCGGTCATGACGGGGCCAATGATCGGGGCAACCGCGGCTGACCAGCAAATAGGTCTTGTAGCCCTTGGAGATCAAGAACCAGTAGATCGGCGTCAGCGGGTTCTTGAGCATCAGCCCCATCAGAAAGCGATAGAACTCGCCTTGCAGGGCGGTCTGCCCCCAGTAAGCCTGGTTGATGATGGTGTCGCCTGAGTACACGGCCACGTAGGGCTTGCCGTTGAAGCAGCGACGCAAGACCTGGATGGTCGAAAAGCCCTGCACGCTGCGGTCCCCCCGGTCGAACAACACGATGACGTATTGCTTTTCGCTCAGGTCAGACAAGAAGCGGTCGCGGCTGACGTCGGCGTAGTAGCAGCGGAACACCGACCACATCTGCGCGATGGTGTCCCGATCCAGGTCACCCACCGCCACGCGCCGTGCGCCCAATTCGCCGTTGGCGCTGGCTTGGTGTGCGAGATCGGGGAGCAGGCTGTCGACGGCGACCAGGCCAGTCTTGACATGTCTTTGCTTCATTCCCTGCACGGCATCACTCCTGGCGCTGTCAACGCGCAAATAACAACCAAAACGAAAATTCGTGAATCGCGCACGAAAGCAGGTTTACTGTGATTCGAATAGCACGAACAACAAAAAAGCTGAAGCACGAAACGCAACGGTCCGCATCATGCCGCCAGGGTTAACGCTGAATCAACCCTTGAATAGGGGTAAATGCGGATTGCTGGTTCCATTTTGATTTTCGTTTCAATACACTGCGAAGCCATTCGAGCAGGGTGAATTGCGTGTTCGCTTTTGTTCGTTGCTGTTTGTTTCATTCGATCGTATGAAACCTCGCCAACTCATCGGAACGAGCCCCATGTCAGCCCCATCAGCCGCACTGAGCAACGACGACCTGCATCTGGTCGACAACCTGGAAACCGCGTTGGTCGCGGCCGGGTCCGAAGGCAAAAACCTGGATCGAAAAAACGTGCCCGCGGAGCTGTTGGGACGAGCCAATAACAACCGTCTGGTGATGTACACCGTGATGGACTGGGCGTGGATTGCAGCCTGTTGGGCCGCCATGAGCTACGCCCCTGCGTGGACTTACCCCGTATGGGCCATCTTGATTGGGGGGCGGATCCACTCCTTCGGGGTCATCCTGCACGACGCGGCCCACCAGTCCATTCGACACAAAAGCTGGCAGATCCGCTTTGTCGAAATCTTTGCGGGCTACCCCATGGCCTCCACGCTGAACGCCATGCGCTATCACCACATTCGCCACCACCGTGACAGCGGCATGTCGACCGACCCCTATTTCAAGCCGACGGTGGCGGGGCGCCCCTTGATCTTCTTTTTGATCTGGGCGCGGCACATCTTGCTGATCCCGCTGTGGATGGTGCGCGGCCCTTACGGCTTGCTGGCTTACGTCTTTCCAGGTATGCGCAACAGCTATGCCCGCGTGTTCTTGCAAGACAAGTCTGCCAAGGACTTGACCAACCTGCCCGAACTGATCGACTGCTGCAAGGCCGAGCTGGGGCAGGTCATCGTGCATGTCAGCCTGTTTGCCTTCACCTATATGCAGCCTGACACGGCTTGGTTCTACTACTTCGTGCCGGCTTTCGTCGCCGCTCTGTTTGCCGGTCATCGCGTGCTAGTCGAGCACAACTACCAGCCGGTGACCGATCGCAAGATGGAAACCATCATGAAGACCACGGTCGACCACAATCTGCACTGGTTGGGGCAATTGTTCTTTGCTCCGCGCAACATTGGTTTTCACATCGCTCACCATCTGCATCCGCAAGTGGCTTTGGAGAACCTGCCCAAGCTGCGTCAGTGGTATCTGGACCATCACCCCGAGGTGTACCCCGCGCGGCGTACCGGCAACGGGCTGTGAGTGTGGCCATGGCATCTGACCGCAAATCATCGGTGGCCCGACGTTTTGCCATCCCCAGCCGCTTGAATCTGGCCATCACCGTGGCACAGGTCGGCGTGAGCCTGGCCCTGTTGGCTGCGGCCTCTTGGGCCTGGCGAGCAAATGCCTTTGTGCCCGTGGCTGTGGTCGCTTTGGTGTTCTCGTTTGTGATGCAGACGGGGTTTTCTTTGCTGCATGAGGCCGAACATCGCAAGCTGCACGCCGACCGCAAGGTCAATGACGCGTTGGGGTTCGTGTGTGCGGCCATGTTCCCAGGCAGCTATCAGTTGTTGACGGTGGCGCATTTGAATCACCACAAGGTCAATCGGTCTGATGCAGAACTGGTGGACTACATCAAGCCCGGTGAATCAGTCTGGGTCAAGTCGATTCAGTTTTACGCCTTGATCACCGGCCTGATCTGGTTGAGTGCGCCGGTCGTCACCCTGGTGATTTGTCTGACCCCGACACGCCTGCTGCAAGCAACCTTTGCCAATGGACAAAACAGCTCAGTGGCCCGTTATCTGGCCTTCATCCAAAAGGCGGGCGCCAGCCGCGTGCGCGCCGAGACAGCCCTGGCCATGGTGCTTTGGGCCCTGACATGGACTCTGCTCGGTTTGAATTGGCACGCCGTGGCCATTTGCTATGCCGCTTTTGCGTTCTCGTGGTCCAGCCAGCAGTACATCTATCACGTGCGCACCCCACGCCACCTGATTGAAGGCGCGTTTGACCTCAAGCTGTGGCGGCCCATGCAGTGGCTGTATTTGAACTTCAACTTCCATTTGGGACATCACAGGGCGCCCAACGTGCCGTGGCTGTACATGGCCGATATCGCGCAAGCGCAGCCGACACAAGGCTACTTGATGACGTATATGAAATTGTGGCGGCCACCCCAGCCCGTTGAGCAGGCCTGGCCGGTGGACCACCAAATTCGTGGGCCTTTGTTGCCGCGAGGCTTGAGTACCCCGTCATGAACGCCTTGTTGTGGGCCTTGCAGTCTGGCCACGCACTGAGCCTCAAGCCTGCCGCCAAAGCGCTGCACACAGCGTTTCAAGACCCGGCGGCCGCCCAGCACGCCCGGTGGCAGCGCCTGATTCAGGCCAACGCCCTGAGCGACTACGGCCGACAACACGGCTTTGACCGCATCCATTCGATGGCTGACTACCAACGCAAAGTGCCGGTGGTGGATTATGAAGCTGTGCAACCCTGGATCGACCGCATCGCAATGGGCGAGCAGGCCGTGCTGACCCAAGCCCCCGTACGAATGTTGGAGCCATCTGGCGGGTCGACCTCCACCAATAAATACATTCCCTATACGGATGACCTGCTGGAGGACTTTGCTCGTGCGACCAACCCTTGGCTGCATGACTTGTTCAGCCACGTCAAAGGTTTGAAAGGGACGCAAAGCTACTGGTCCATCTCGTTGGCCAAGCAGGGCATTCGCCAGACCGAAAGGGGGGTGCCGATCGGGTTTGACGACGACACCGAATACTTCAGCCCGCTGATGCGGTGGGCGCTGAACCGCATGATGGCGGTTCCCAATACGGTAGCCCAAGCGGCGGACATGGACGCGTGGCGCTGGCAGACGTGCCTCCACTTGCTGCGATCCGAATCGTTGGGCCTGATCTCGGTGTGGAGCCCCACCTATCTGTCACTGCTCATGGGCTACATCAGTCACAACCTGGATGTCTTGTTGCCGGCCTTGCCCGCCAAGCGGGCTCAACGCATACGGCACGCGATAGACCAAGCCGGCAGGCTGACCGGCGAAGCACTGTGGCCCCATCTCAAGCTCATCTCTTGCTGGACAGACAGCATCGCAGCCGATTTTCTGCCGGCATTGCAACAGTGGTTCCCTCACACGCCGTTGCAAGGCAAGGGGCTGCTGGCCACCGAGGGCGTGGTGTCCGCGCCTTTGCTGCCAGAGGACGGGACGGGATGCCCGCTGGCCATCAACAGCCACTTCCTGGAGTTCGTCGATCTGGATCACCCGGCTCGTTCGCCATTGCTGGCCCACGAACTGCGACAGGGCGGCGCCTACAGCCCCATCCTGAGCACCGGTGGCGGACTGTATCGCTATCACCTCAAGGACGTCATTCACTGCGTCGGCCATGTCGCGGCCACGCCGAAGGTCCGGTTTGGCGGCAAGCTGGACCGCGTCAGCGACCTATGTGGCGAGAAGGTCCACGCCAGTCAGGTCGAGGCCGCGCTGGCGCAGGCGCGCCACAGCACCGGCGCACGGTGGCACTTTGCGATGCTGGCGCCCGTGCGGGGGCCGTCCCCACATTACCGCCTGTTTATCGACGGCGATTTGAGCGCCGACTTGCTGGCAGGAATCGGCCAACAAGTCGAGTCGCACCTGGCGACGGGGCACCATTACGCCGCTTGCCGTCGCCTGGGGCAACTGGGCCCGCTGCAAGCGCAGGCGGTTGCTCATGGGTGGCAGATCTTCCAGCGAACCTTGGTCGCGGCAGGGCAACGCGCGGGCGACATCAAGCCGACGGCACTGGACGCGCGACACGATTGGGTCAAGGCGTTTTCCACATCCGAAAAGGGGCAGGCCGGTGTTTGCTAAATTCGGGGTATCGCCAAATCAAACGCACACGATGACGCCTACCAGCCCAGACAACGGAGACCTGAATCAGCTGTTTGATAACAATCTGGCCTGGGCCGCGCGAATGCGCGAACGGGATGCCGATTTTTTCAAGCGTCTGGCGGAACAGCAATCCCCTCAGTATCTGTGGATTGGTTGCTCGGACAGCCGGGTCCCCGCCAATGAAATCATCGGTTTGGACCCCGGCGAAGTGTTCGTCCACCGCAATGTGGCCAACCTGGTTCTGCATACCGACATGAATTGCCTGTCGGTGATCCAATTTGCGGTGGATGTGCTCAAAGTGCGGCACATCATGGTGGTGGGGCACTATGGATGTGGCGGTGTGCAGGCGGTGCTGGACCAGAAGGAATTGGGTCTGGTCGATGGCTGGCTCAGGCACGTCGAAGACTTGCGCTATATCCACGCCAAGCGCATCGATTCTCTGCCCGACCGCAAGCAAAGGGCAGATCGCCTGTGCGAACTCAATGTCATCGAGCAGGTGGTGCAGGTCAGTCGCCTGCCCAGCGTGCTGCATGCCTGGCGGCGCGGCCAGCCCTTGTCAGTGCACGGCCTGATCTACGGCGTGCACGATGGCATCCTGCGCAATCTGGGCTCCAAGATTTCAGGCGATGTAGACCGCCCGGCATGGCGCAAGGCGGCCTTGCAGACCTTGTGGGCCCGCTCGGCTCATTGAAGAGAGGCGGAAGCGGCTGAGGCCGCTGGGCTTGCGGGAGCCGCGGCTGGCGTTGTCTCGGCCACGCGTTGCCACAACTGCGTGCGCCCAAACACCGGCGAGCCCTTGTAGCCGCGCACTTCCAGCACCTTGCCGTCGTCGATCAGGCGGATCCGCACTTTGTAGGTTCGACCGTTCTTGGGGTCGAGGATTTCGCCACCTTCCCAGGTCAGCGGCACTTCTGCGCTGGCTTTGACATCTCGAAAGATGGTCATGCCGATCAGCGGGCGGTTGTGGCGCTCGTCTTCACAGGCCGCGCACACGGCCGTGGCCTTGCTTTCATCGAGGATGCGGTCGATCGAGCCCGATAAGGTGCGATCAGTCTCACTGACCCGCACGTGGGACGTGGCCACGCCCGTGCTGTCGTCATAGGTTTCCCACAGACCTGAGGGGGTGGACTGGGCCATCAGGGCGGTAGGGAGGACGGACAACAAGGCCGCGGCCAGGGAAATACGGCGCAATAGCATGTTCGAGTTCCTGCAAAGGGATCGGATGGATCACAGTGTATGCGTCACCAGTTTGAAATCCGGGTCTTCAGGGAAGGGTTTGATCGCAAACCCCAGGCTGCGCATCAGCTTGAGCATCCCGGCATTATTGGCCAGCACCAGGCCCTCGATCTCGGCCAGCCCTTTTTCGCGGGCCGCATCCATGATGGTCTCCATCAAGCGCGAGCCCAGGCCTTTTCCGTTGAACTCGTCAGCCACCAGCAGGGAGAACTCGCAGCTGGTCTGGTCCGGGTTGGTGATGTAGTGTGAGACACCCACCATGCGCTCGGTTTCGACCAACTCGCCGTCTGCATTGGCGGTGCGCTCCTTGAGGATGGCCACCAGCGCCATCTCCCGGTCGTAGTCGATCAGGGTGAAGCGGGCCAGCATCGAAGCCGGCAACTCCTTCATCGATGACACGAACCGGAAGTAGCGGCTCTCGGGCGACAGATGCTGCACCAGATCCTGCATCATCGACGCATCGTTGGGGTGGATGGGACGCACGGTGTAT
Organism: Acidobacteriota bacterium; assembly: GCA_050259275.1. Lineage (GTDB taxonomy): Bacteria > Pseudomonadota > Gammaproteobacteria > Burkholderiales > Burkholderiaceae_C > Aquabacterium. Next base: position 330,813 of record JBLNAI010000017.1, on the reverse strand, counting down.
TCACCGCCACCGCGCAGCGGCCATACCTGCTCAAAGCGCGCAGGGTAGGGCAGGATCGCCAGATGGTTGTAGCTGTTGGAGCGCCCACTGACCGCTTGAGGCGCGCTGTCGATGACGATGCGCGCATCCACCGCCACCGCGCCGAACTCGTCGACGATGATGGGGTTGATGTCCATCTCGCGAAGCTGCGGCAACTCGCACACCATCTCAGAGACCCGCAGCAGCACTTGCTCCAGGGCTTCGCTGTCAATGGCACTGGCGCCGCGCCAATCGCCCAGTGTTTCGGCCACGCGAGACCGCTCGATCAGGCGGCGCGCGAGAAACTGGTTGAGCGGCGGCAACTCCATGGCGCGGTCGTTGATCAACTCGATCATGGTGCCGCCCGCGCCAAAGACAATCACGGGCCCGAACGGCGCATCCGTCACCAGTCCGATGTGGATCTCTCGACCGCGCCGTGCGCGCGCCATCTTCTGTACCGTGACACCATTGATGCGGGCCTCGGGCAGCAGACGGGCCACTCGCTCGACCATGTCGTTGTAGGCGTCCCGCGCCGCCACGCCACTCATGACATTGAGGACCACCCCTTGCACATCGGATTTATGGCTGATGTCAGGCGAGTCGATCTTCAGCGCCACCGGAAAGCCCAGCTGCATCGCGATCATCATGGCTTCGTTGGCCGAATGCGCCAGGATGGTTTCGGTCACCGGGATGTGAAAGGACGACAGCAGCGTCTTGGACTCCATCTCCGTGAGCACCTTGCGGCGCTCAGTCAACACGCTTTCGATCACCAGGCGAGCCCCTTCGATGTCGGGCTTGGCCAAGGTCGACAAGGGCGGCGGTGTTTGTTGCAGCAGCAACTGGTTCTGCGCAAAATTGGCGATGTTGCCAAAGGCGCCGACGGCTGCCTCGGGTGTACGGAACGTGGGGATGGCCGCTTCTTTGAGGAGATCTCGGGCCCCGAGCACCGACGCGTCTCCCATCCAGCAGGTCAACAAAGGTTTGCCGATGCTGCGATTGACTTGCGCCAGCACGCTGGCCACGGCAGCCGGGTCCGTCCCGGCTTTGGGCGAGTGGATGACCAGCACACCGTCGATGTCGTGGTCGTGCGCGGTGGCCTCCAAGGCGGCCTGATAGTGGGCCGGCGTCGCCTCTTCGGACAGATCGATCAGATCGGTCAAAGAAGCCAGAGGCGGCAATTGTCCCTGCAGGGCCTTGACATGCTCGGCAGACAACTTGCCCAGCTGCAAACCAATTTCGTTGACCCAGTCGGCCGCCAGCACGCCGGGCCCTCCACCATTGGTCACGATCGCCAGTTTCCGGCCCACGGGGCGATACCGAGCGGCCAGGCATTTGGCGGCCGAGAACAACTCGACAAAAGACTGCACACGCACGGCGCCTGCCCGCCGCAGGGCGGCGTCAAAAACATCGTCGCTGCCCACGATGCTGGCGCTGTGAGTTTGAGCGGCTTCGTTGCCCGCCGGCTTGCGGCCCGCTTTCAGCACGACCACCGGCTTGGCACTCGCGGCCGAGCGCAGCGCGCTCATGAAGCGGCGGGCGCTGACAATACCCTCGACATACACGATGATGCTTTGGGTCTGGGCATCGCTGGCCAGGAAGTCCAGGGCGTCGGCGATGTCGATGGCGGTGTGCGGCCCCAACGACACCACGGACGAAAAACCCACCGCATTGTTGCGGGCCCAGTCCAGCATGGACGAAGTCAGTGCACCGGACTGCGACACCAGCGCCAGCGCACCTTTGGCTGCGAGGGGGCCGGCGGTGCTGGCATTGAGATTCAACGCCGGACGCTGCAAGCCCACGGTGTTGGGCCCCAGAAGGTACACGCCAGCCTGACGCGCGACCTTCTTCAGCTCTTCTGCCTGATCTGCCTGAATGCCGCTGGACAGTACCATGGCGGCACGACATGCCATGCGACCGGCCAGCTCCAGCGCTGCCGCGACATCCTGCAGAGGCAAGGCGATGATGGCCAGATCGGCTTGGGCTTGTGCCAGATCGGCCAGGGTGCCGCTGGTCTGGATGTCCAGAAACTGCAAGGTGCCGCTGTAACGCTGGGCGCGCAGAGCCTGATGCAATACCTGAGCATGGGCGGTCAACGTGTCAGGCGCATCGGCCTGTCCCGCGAATACCACCACCGATTGCGGCGAGAAGAGGGGGGTCAGAAAGTGTTTGTCCATGTTCGCGTCTCAATCCGCACCAATGAGTACCTTGACATGTGCAGCCACACTGCGCGCCAGCACGTTCATCACGTAGCCGCCTTCCAGGCAGGAGATGACTTTGCCCTGGCAGTGCTGCTGGGCCACCGCCATGATCTGCTGGGTCACCCACGCGTAGTCGGCGTCTACCCAGCCCAGGTTGCCCATGTCATCATCGCGGTGGGCGTCGAACCCTGCCGAGACATAGATCAACTCAGGGCGAAAGGCGTGCAGGGCTGGCAGCCAGTGTTGGGTGACAGCCTCGCGAAACGCTTCGCCGCCGCTGCGCGGCGCCAGACCCACGTTGACCATATTGGGGCCCTTGGCCTGGTCGCCCGAGTAGGGGTAGAGGCCCTGCTCGAACACCGAGCACATCAGGACCCGCTCGTCATCCTGGAAGATGTCCTCGCTGCCATTGCCGTGGTGAACATCGAAGTCGATCAATGCGATACGTTGCAGACCATGGGCGTCCAACGCATGCCGGATCCCGACGGCGATGTTGTTGAAAAAGCAAAAACCCATGGCCGCATTTCGCTCGGCATGGTGGCCGGGGGGTCTGACGCAACAAAAGGCACCCGAAGCTTCACCGGTGAGGACCAGGTCCGTGGCCAAAATGGCCGCGCCTGCAGCCCGGCGGGCGGCCTGCAAGGTGAACCGGTTCATCACGGTATCGGGGTCGACCTGAACGTAGCCGGTTGCAGGTGACAGCGCCATCATCTCCTGAACGTAAAGCGCGGAGTGGGCGCGGCCCAGTTCTTCGGGCGTGGCCAAAGGGGCCTCGTGCGTGACCATGTAGTCCAGCACGCCGGTCATCAACAGGTAGTCGTGAATCGCCGCCAGCCTTTGAGGGCACTCAGGGTGCTGGGAGCCCATTTCGTGCCGGGCGCATTCCCCATGGGTGATGTACGCAGCGAGCAAATCCACCTCCGCAGTGAGCACAGAAGCCGTGCACTGCTCAGTCTACGCTTTCAACAGACGCTTGGATTATATTTGGACAAATGCAAAGCGGTGGAGTGGCTGATCTGTTGCACGCCGCACGCGAATGGCGATCCTATTTTTGGCGATTCCAGATTGACTGCCTCTATTCCCGATGATGTCAGGCGTTTTGTGTTGACGGGCATTTCCTCCATCCCGATGATGGAGGCCGCCTTGCTGTTCCACGAAACGCCGGCCACCCGGCGCACCGCTGTGGATGTGGCCTCGGCCTTGTACCTGCCTGAGAAGGTCGCGGCCCAGCTCCTTCAGGATCTGCAGGACCTGGGCGTGGTGCAGGAAAACCAGGGCCAGTTCATTTACGCACCCAAAGACCCAACGCTCGCATCCATTCTGGACAGGACCGCTCGGGCCTACCGCGAGAACCTCATCCTCATGACCCAGCTTGTGCATGACCAGACGCAGCGCAATGCCACGCGTTTCGCCGATGCATTCAAAATCAGGAAGGACCGATGACATGGAAAAAGTCATTTATGCCCTGTGCACGCTGACGGCGGCCTTGTGTGCCGGTTTGCTGCTGCGCAGCTATGCGGCGTCTGGTTTCCGGTTGCTGCTATGGAGTGGCCTGTGTTTTGTCGGGTTGGCTATCAGCAACCTGGTCCTGATCATCGATCGCATCACCCCACCCGACCTGGACCTGTCAACATGGCGGCTGTCCGTGGCCCTGATTTCCGTCATGTTGCTCGTCGTCGGGTTGGTGCTGGAAAGCGACCGCAAATGAAGGGGGCAGCGCAATGAATGAAATGTTGCTGGGGGCCATCGCGTGTGCATCTTGTGTCGTGGCGCTTTTTTTCTGGCGTTTCTGGTCGAGCACACGCGACCCCTTCTTCCTGTGGTTCTCGCTGTCATTCGCGATCGAAGCGGCGAATCGGGTGGCGATGGTCATCAGACACAGCTGGAGTGAAGACCGGCCGGAACACTATCTGGTGCGACTCGCCTCTTTCGGATTCATTCTGTGGGCGATCTGGCGCAAAAACAGGCCCCGCCAATGAAGCGCTCGATCTGGCAAAAGTGCCGCGGCACGTGGCCCGCAGCGTTCAAGCGCCGAACGCGCGGCTCAACGCAAAGGCAACCAGGAATCCCGCCACGGTGATGAGTCCGGCAAAGTCATGCGCATCATGAAAGGCTTCGGGGATCATCGTGTCGACCAGCATGGCCAGGATGGCGCCTGCGGCGACCGCCGTGGTGGCGGCAATGAGTTCAGCGGAAGCGGTATCGAATAGCGCATAGCCGGCCACCGACGCGGCCGCGGAGGCCAGGGCGATGCTGCCCCACAGGGCAAAGACATACAGGGCAGAGCGGCCGGCTTTTTTCATGCCGGTGGCGCCGGACAGACCTTCTGGCACGTTTGACAGGAAGATGGCCACCACCGCCACGGTGCTCACGGCCCCCCCTTGCAACAGGCTCAAACCTATGACCACCGATTCGGGCACGCCGTCGAGCAACGACCCTAACGCGATGGACAGACCGCTGCCGGCGTTTTCCTCTTCAGAGGGTTGCTGATCGCCGGAGCGTTTTCGATGCTTGGCGCCGCGTTGCGCCAACCACCAGTTCAAGCCCGTGTAGACCGCCGCGCCGCCGAGAAAGCCCATGGCTGTGGCATTGAGACCACCGCGTTTGAAAGCTTCATCCATCAACTCGAAGGACAGGGCGGAAATGAGCACGCCGCTGCCAAAGGCCATGATGCCGGCGACCCACCGCGGGGGTACCTTGACCAGGTAACCTACAGCGGCACCCAGCACCAGGGCGAATCCTGCCAGCAGGCCCCACAGCCCCGCTTGCATGGTCGGTGTGATGGTCATGGGCGCTCCTTTCAGCGGGCTGGCTCTGTTGACATAGAGGCAATCGGAATGCCAGCGCCTCGCCGTGGCGTTTGACCTGTATCAATCAGCCTACCCGTCACCCCAGACGGCGGCCCCAAGATGACAGACTTGTCATCTGCGGGTTAGGCGTTGGACACCTCTTTGCCGTTACGCTGTGATTCCAGCATCCCGCACCGCGGCCTGCCCCATTCAACCCACCGCAGAAGGATTTTTCATGAAGCAAACCTCCAAGCTGATTGCCGCCCTGGCTGTTGCTGTGTTCACTTCGGGCGTGATGGCGCAGGCCACGAAGCCGGTCGCGAAGGACGAGGACCACAAAGCGCATCATCCGGACGTGACGGCATCAGCGCCATTGGCCAATACCAAAAAGGCAGCGGCCACGCCAGCCAAGGCGGCTCCTGCTGCGATGGGCGCGTCCGGCGGCATGCATGGTCACATGGACAAGCACTGTGCCGAGATGCAGAAGATCATGAAGATCAAAGACCCGAAAAAGCGCCAGAAAGCCATGGACGATCACATGAAGGCCATGCAGGACGAAGACTGCGCCATGATGAAGAACGGCATGGGCGGGGGCGCCTCGGCCCCCATGGAAATGCAGGGCGGCATGGACAAATGATCCAGCCGATCTGAAGACTGCGGCTCAAGGAGACGACATGGACCAGCCACACCACCATCATCAGGACGACACCGGTCGTGCTTCGTTCTGGAAATCGCCGCCCGGCATCGCTCTGGCGATGGTGGGCGTGATTGCAGGCTTTTTTGTGCTGCGGGAGCACTGGGCCCATGTCGTCGGCAATTTGTCGTATTTGCTGCTGCTGGCATGCCCGCTGATGCACCTGTTCGGCCATGGGCACGGGCACGGGCATGGGCACCATCACGGCGACGACGCCCCACAAGGTGGTTCGCCGTCTGATCAGAACAAGCCGTGAGTCAATGAGGGAGAGCGTCTGTGGAAGAACATCACCACCACCATCACGGACATGAGGCGGGCGCCAGTCCATCGGGCGGCGAGGCGAAGGACCCGGTGTGCGGCATGACCGTTCAGAGGCAATCTGCCCAGTCTGAAAGCTATGCGGGCAAGATGTTCTTCTTTTGCAGCGAGCACTGTAAAACGAAGTTCCTGGCCAACCCCGCGCAATATGCCGGGTCAGATGCGCCAGCCCCCGTCTCGCCTGCATCCGAGCCAACCGCCGCGGAGCCGGCCGCAGGCACGCTGTATACCTGCCCCATGCATCCCGAGGTGCGCCAGGATCACCCGGGCAACTGCCCGAAATGCGGCATGACGCTGGAGCCCATGCTGCCCGATCTGGATGACGATAACCCCGAGTTACGCGACTTTCAGCGGCGTTTCTGGTGGACGCTGCCGCTCACCGCGGTGGTGTTCCTCCTGGCGATGTTTGGACACGATCTGGGCTTGATGAACATGTCCACCCAGAGTTGGGTCGAGTTGGCGCTGGCAACGCCCATCGTGCTGTGGGGCGGTTGGCCCTTCTTTCAGCGAGGCTGGCAATCTGTCGTGCTGCGCAGCCCCAATATGTGGACGCTGATCAGCTTGGGTACAGGGGCGGCTTACTGGTACAGCGTGGCCGCCACCATCGTCCCGCAGGCCTTCCCGGCCTCATTCATGGCCATGGGCCGCGTGGCGGTGTACTTTGAAGCCGCGGCCGTCATCATCTCCCTGACTCTGCTGGGGCAGATGCTGGAGTGGAAGGCGCGCTCACAGACCTCGGCGGCCATCAAGTCCCTGCTGGGTCTGGCGCCCAAGACGGCGCGACGGCTCAAGGCCGACGGCACCGAGGAAGACGTGCCCTTGACGCACGTTCATGTGGGCGATCGGCTTCGCGTTCGCCCAGGCGAGAAAGTGCCTGTGGACGGCATCGTTGAGGAGGGCGCCAGTGCGGTCGATGAGTCGATGCTCACGGGTGAACCCATCCCGGTCAGCAAGCGGCCCGGCGACAAGGTGATCGGCGCCACGCTCAATACCAATGGCGCTCTGGTGATGCGATCCGAGCGCGTGGGCTCGGCGACCATGCTGTCGCAGATCGTGCAGATGGTGGCCCAGGCCCAGCGGTCCAAGGCGCCGATGCAGCGCATGGCTGACGTGGTGGCGGGCTACTTCGTGACCGCGGTGGTCAGCATCGCCGTGCTGACGTTTTTCGGCTGGGGCCTCTTGGGGCCAGAGCCAAGCTGGGTCTATGGACTGATCAATGCCGTTTCCGTGCTGATCATTGCCTGCCCCTGCGCCTTGGGACTGGCGACCCCCATGTCCATCATGGTCGCCACAGGCAAGGGTGCGACTTACGGCGTCCTCTTCCGAGATGCGGCTGCGATTGAACACATGCGGCAGGTCACGGCCCTGATTGTGGACAAGACCGGCACGCTGACCGAAGGCAAGCCCGCATTCGACCGTGCCGCGGCCGCCCCCGGCTGGGATGAAACCGAAGTGCTGAGGCTGGCCGCCAGTCTGGACCAGGGCAGCGAGCACCCGTTGGCAGACGCGATTGTGCGCGCCGCGCGTGAGCGTGGCCTGAGTCTGGACAAGCCAATGGCCTTTGAGTCCGGCACAGGCATTGGCGTGCAAGGGCAGGTTGGAGGACGCCACCTCGCATTGGGCAACACGACCCTGATGCAGCAGGTCGGCGTGTCGGTTGACGCACTGGTGCCGCAAGCCGAGACCCTGCGCGCAGAGGGGGCCAGTGTCATGTACCTGGCTGCAGACGGACAATTGGCGGGGCTGTTGGCCGTGTCCGATCCGGTCAAAGCCAACACGCCGGAGGCGCTGGCCGTGCTGAAGGCCGCTGGCATTCGCATCGTGATGGCGACGGGTGACGGGCAGACCACCGCGAAGGCGGTCGGGGCACGACTGGGCATTGACGAGGTCCACGGAGAAGTCAAGCCGGTGGACAAGTTGATGCTGGTCGAGCGGCTGCAAAAAGAAGGCTGCGTCGTCGCCATGGCTGGTGACGGCATCAACGACGCGCCCGCTCTGGCTCGGGCCGACGTGGGCGTGGCGATGGGCACCGGCACCGATGTGGCCATGAACAGCGCCCAAGTCACCTTGGTGAAAGGTGACCTGAGAGGGATCGCCACTGCGCGCTGGTTGTCGATGGCAACCGTGGCCAACATGAAGCAGAACCTGGCATTTGCCTTCGTCTATAACGCGTTGGGCATCCCGATCGCTGCGGGTCTGCTTTACCCGGTGACAGGCTGGCTTCTGTCGCCCTTGATCGCCGCTTTGGCAATGAGCCTCAGTTCCGTGTCTGTGATCAGCAATGCACTGAGGTTGCAACGGGCAAAGCCAGACCGATAGGCACGGTCAGTGCTTTTGCTGCAGCCACTTACCCAGCATGTCGATTTCGTGCTGCTGGTCGTGAATCATTTTGCGGGCCATCGCCTTGAGTTCGGGCGATCGGCCATCACGCAGTTCAACTTCGGCCATTTTCACAGCCTGTTCGTGGTGTGCTTTCATCAGGGCCGCGAAGTCTTTGTCGACGTCGCCCGAGACGGGGATGCTTTGCATCGCCTGCATGCCGTCCTTCATGGCCTGCTCGACGCTTTTGGGCGTCGCCGTGTCGGGGGCGGTTTGCGTGCCCGCCAGAGCGGCACATGACAAAACGCTGGCGGCGAGCAGCCATGTGGCGCGTCGCTTGGCGGGAAGCAAGTAGGTCGTACGCATGGGGTTCTCCTGTAATGGGCGCCGGGCGGCGGTCCGATACACAGGCAAACGAGAGGCCGGCTTTCGCCTGCAAAGGCTCGGCATGACAACTTCTGTGAGTTGACATAATATACATCGTAGCAAGTACGATAATCACGCAACAACAAGGTTGCCCGCCTTTTGTATCACCCGGGTGTATCAAGCCAGACGCCAGTCCTTCGAGTACACCGCCAGAACGTCCGTCTTCACCACGTCAGCGCCGGTCACGGCGTCCTGCACGACGATGGCGTATTCGTTCGGGTTCGTGGTGTTCTGGCGCCATTGCCAGCCGGCATAGCCGATGCCCGCCGCATGCAGGTAGCTCAGGCCAGCGGCGAGGTAAAACTGCCCCGGATCGTCGCCCGATCGAACACCGAACTGCTGGATGAAGACCGGTACGTTGCGCGATGCTTTCATGGTGGCCAGTGCATCGATGCGCGTGTGAAGGTCTGCGATGTTCTGCGTTTGCGTGCCACCGGTGCGGATGAACAGATTGCCTGTATAAACGACCCGGTTGGTCCACCGCGGGTTCGCAATGTAGGCCTCATCGCATAACTGAATGTTGTAGGCGTCCCGCGCGCCCACCAAAAATGGCGTCCGGGTGTCGCCAGCACTGTCTTCGATGGCGGTCATCACTTCCTGATAGAACGCCGACACCTGGGCGCGATAGGACGCGTCCCGGTTCTGCAGAGGCTCAGGCAAGAGTTCATAGAACGCAATGTTGGGGTATCCCTTCAGCAGACCGGCCAGATACACCCAGGCCTCCTTGAACAATTGACGCTGGCTCGCATCTGTCCAGAAGTTATGGCCGTCCGGATAGGCGCCGCCTGCGTCGCAATAGGCCACCATGCCCGCATTTTGCAAGCCGTTTTGACCGCAGTTCGAGTCAATGGCTGGAATGACCCACAGACCCGCATCGATGCACCATTGGATGTTCTGCAAGAACTCGGTCACGTGATCGGCTTTGAAGTGTCCACGCCCGAGGTCGTCGCGACTTTCGACATCGGTGCCACCATACAAGCCCCACCATCGGATGAGCACGCGGACCACGTTGGCACCCTGTGAAGCGATGACGCTGGCGTCTTGCTGTTGCATGGCACCCCAGGTTCCCTCGTTCATTCCCCGCAGCACGATCGCCTTGCCGCTCGGGTCGAGCATGACCGAGCCATTCAATGTGAGCCGCGCCGGTGACGTGGGCCCGCTACTCTGGCCGCCATCGGCACCCTCGCCTTCGCTGCCACCTCCGCCGCCGCACGATGCAGACGCAAATACGGCTGCCAACGTCGTCAGCATCATGGTGCGGCGATTGACAAGGGGGCTGGAGACGAGTGGATCAGTGCGTGCAGTCATGCTGGGATTCGACCGCAGCTTGCCTCTGCAGTAAAGCCCCATGTGGGTGGGCCGCCGGCCCGGAACCCTGAACTGTCGAAACACTCAGGTGAATGGCGTGCGGTTACGATGCACGTCGTCATGCCTGAAGCACCCCACACCCTGACTCGCAGTGATGCACATCAAGCACCGCCAGACGGCTTGGCGCAGCGCCCCACGGTCGTCGTCGCCGTCTTGGCATGCGGCCTGAGCCTTCTCGTGCTGCTGGAGGGCCCGCGTGCCTGGGGGCCCTTTGTGCGGCTGCTGCTGCCGGTCCTGGTGCTGTCGCTGGCGGGCACTTTCGCCGCCTGTCTGGTTGTGTCGGAACGCTTGGCCCACCGGCTCTCAGGCTACCCGGTTCTGTGTGGTCTGGGTGGACTCGTCGGTGGGCTCATGGGACTGGGTTTGAACGCGTTGCTGCGTGGGCGTCCACTGGACCAGTTCGCTGCCCGGCCGATTGCCTGGCACCTGGCTGCGGGCAGCCTCGTGACGGGTGCGCTGATCGGTACCAGCCTGTGGTGGCTGGAGAGGCTGCGCCGCCATGAACGCGAGCGGACCCGTCAGCTGTACGAATATCAGGTGGAATTGCTGCGGGCCAAGGCTGAGGCGGCCGAAGCCGAGGCTGCACGTGCCAGCGCGACGCTTCAATTGCTGCAGGCGCAGGTCGAGCCGCATTTCATCTACAACGCCTTGGCCAACCTTCGTTACCTGGTGCGCCACGATGCCGGGCTCGCCCAGCGTCTGATTGAGCAGCTGGTGCGCTACTTTCGCGTGGCGCTGCCGAGTTTGCGCCAGACCGAAGTCAGCCTGGCACAAGAGCTGGAGCTTTGCTCCGCGTACGGCGCCATCCAAGCCATGCGCCTGGGCGACCGTCTGCACCTGGACATCGACGTGGCGCCAGATTTGCGCGATGCCGGCTTGCCGCCGGCCGTGCTGTTGACCCTGCTTGAGAATGCCTTCAAACATGGGACACCGCAGGACGGTGCGGATGCACGCGTCACGATCAGCGCGCAGCGCCTGGGCGACGACCTGCATGTGAGTGTGATCGACAACGGGCGAGGCGCCGACGGCGAAAGCGGCGGACATGGTGAGACGCCCAGTTCCGGCATGGGGTTGCAATGGCTGGCCGAGCGTCTCCGGGTGGTTCATGGCCCCCGCGCTTCGGTGGGACTCGGTCCGGCACCCAACGGCGGTTGCTGCGCAAAAATCATCATCCCCCTGAGCCACCGAGGTGCCGAATGACGCACACAACGCCCGTCTGGAAGGCGGTGATCGCTGACGACGAACCCTGGCTGCGAGCCGACTTGCGAGAGCAGCTGGGGGTGTACTGGCCTGAACTGACCATTGCCGCTGAGGCCTCCGATGGCCTGGAGGCGGTGGATGCCGTACGGCGACTGGCATGCGATGTGGTGTTTCTTGACGTGCAGATGCCTCGCATGAACGGCCTGGATGCCGCGGCGCAGCTCAAGGGCTCGGTCGAGATCGTTTTCCTCACGGCCTATGACCAACACGCCCTCACCGCTTTCGCGCACCGCGCTGTCGATTACCTGCTCAAGCCGCTGGAGCCGGCACGCCTGGCCGATACCGTTGCGCGCCTACGGGCTCGATTGCGCGAACGCCATCAAGCGGGCAACATCGCTCAGCAATTGGAATCGGTGACAGAGGCGCTGACGCGCGCGATCCGGCCTGACCCAGCCACCACGCCGCGGCTCCAATGGATCAAGGCTGCTTCGGGCGCCAGCACGCACCTGATCTCGGTGGACGACGTCATGGCGTTTCGCGCCGTGCCCGGGTACACGGAGGTGGTGACGACCAGCACGGAAACCCTCATTCGCACACCTTTGCGAGAACTCCTGCCGCAGCTGGATCCCGCGATGTTCGTTCAAGTGCATCGCAACGCGATCATCAATCTGCGAGCGGTCGCCGTCGCCAAGCGGCTGCCTGACGGGCGCTTCGCAATCGAGTTGCGCAATGGGCGGGGCACGGTGGAGACCAGTCGCAGTCGCGCGAGCCTTTTCCGCGAAGAGTGAGCGGTTGGCGGTCGCCATTCACCGGCGCAAATCGACGGTTCAGCATCCGAAATTGACGGTTTGCGTAAGCGCCTATTGACCGACGATGGCCTGGACGATGCAATCGCGTGGCCTGGTCAGTGAATGACTTTGTCCACAATTTCAGAGGAAGCACATGTCCCATCATTTTGTAACGCCGCGGCGGGCGCTTGCCGCATTCTTGGTCATCAGCGCGATGGCCAACGTCGCTTGCGCACAGACGACTTACAAGCCGTGCACAGTCGTGCCCCGCAGCACGGACGGCAGCAACCCGTTCTCGCCCTATTTTTCGCCCTACACCTTCAACGGTGTGACCGCGCAGCGCGCTGGCAACCTCTGCTACGGCACCTATCTGCAATGGTCGGAACAGGCCTTTGGCAAGACCTCAGACGTGACGCTGGACCGGCGCTTCGAAATGTTCCGGCCCGGCAACCTGCCCCTGCGGCAAAGGCTGCCTCTGGTCATCTTTGCCCACCCCAACGGGGGCACAGAGCGCATGGAAGGCAAAGGCGTCACGGGTAACTACCCCGATCTGACGGGCAAAGTCATGCCAGCCATCACCAATGGCTTTGCGTTCATGTCCATCGAGTTTCGCCATCCACGCGGCAGCACACCGTATAAGGCACCGGCGCCGCCCCCTCCTCCCGAGCCCGGTCGCGATGAGTATTCGATCCCGAACACGGACATCGCCACAGCCGTCCAGTGGGCCCGCTCACGCGCGGATGATCTGGGCATCGATGCGGACAACATCTTCTTGCTCGGCCAATCGCGTGGCTCTCTGGGTGTGCTGACCGCTTTGATGCCCGATCAGATCATGACCGGCACGGGCTTTCAGGACTATCAGTACTTTTCATCCAAGCCGCGCGCTGCTTTTGCTGTCCAGGCCCAAACCACCTACAAACACAACCAGCTTCGCGATCTGTTCTTGATGCCTTATGCATCGGCCAGTGCGAATGCCTCCATCAGCACGCTGCCGCTGGAGTTCCCCTCTTGCCTGGACGGCCAACCGACCTTCAACTATTACTGCTACTTCGACAAGGAAGATCCGATCTTTCACATCAGTGGCAGTGCGCTGAACGAGCTGGACAACACGGACCCTCCGGTGTGGTTGCGCTATGAGCGCAGCCCCACCGACCCCATGAAACAGGTGATCACGCCGATCGGCATGGGCGTTGGGGTTGCCGGGGGAGATCAGCGCAAAGGGCTGTGCTACGAGCCCGGATCGCCCGGTTGCTTTGACGTGCACCACCCCAACTTCGGCCTGGCCCTGCGCTTGAGGTACCTGCAGTTGCCCGTCACGTCTGACCGGTCTGCCTACGTGTTCGCGCAGTTCGCCGATGGCAGCAATGTGGACTACGCCGCGAGCCATTTCTATGACAACTACCAGTGCTTCTTCATTCAGAACCTGACGCCTGCCGGCAAAGTTCTGCGCAAGGCAGCCAGCGGTACACCGGATTGCGCGCTCCATGAGGGCGACGTCTGGCCCCCTGCTGCGCCCTGACGGCCGCGATCAACCGGGAGAGTCAGAAACCGCGGCCCCGTCATTGCCTTTTCCTCAGGCGTCTAATCAAGGCAAATGCTTGAACCAGCGAGGTTTGCCATGAATCAGATCAATCAGTTGGTAGAACAACAGATTCGCGCCTTTCACTTGCACCAGCGGCATGTGGATGAACTGGCCATGCCGGAGCCCGGCCAAATCCGCCGCGTGCCCCGGTTGGCCAAGGCGGAGGCCCATTCCGACGGCATCACCGGTGTACTGGAAGAAATCGGTCTGCAGTTTGAAAAGGCCCTGACGGCGATTTTGGAAACCGGTCGCCGATGACGCTTCAGTCCCGGTACCCGATTCTTTATTCGTTTCGCCGCTGCCCGTACGCCATGCGGGCCCGCCTGGCCATCCGTTATGCCGGCCAGGTGGTGGCATTGCGTGAGGTGGCCCTGCGCAGCAAGCCCGCAGACATGTTGGCGATCTCGCCAAAAGGCACGGTGCCGGTACTGCTCTTGCCGGATGGCACCGTGCTGGCGCAAAGCCTGGACATCATGCGCTGGGCCTGCACGAAGGCTGACCCGCAAAACTGGCTGGCGCCCAGTTTGAGCGCGGCGGGGCAGACGTGGCTGGAGGTCAACGACGGGCCGTTCAAGCAGCGTCTGGACCGCTACAAGTATCCGGACCGGCATCCCGACGGCGCATCCTGGTCTGACCGAGACGAAGCGGTCGCCCTGATGCTTGCCCCCATGAACGCGCAACTGAGTCAAACCCCCTACCTGATGGGGCCCGCGCCCTGCCTGGTCGACTTTGCGCTCATGCCTTTCGTGCGCCAGTTTGCCAAGGTGGACATGGCCTGGTTTGAACAGGCTCCCTTGCCCGCCTTGCAACGCTGGCTGGCTGCACTGCTGGCCTTACCCCTGTTCGATCAGGTCATGGGCAAGTACGAGATCTGGCAGCCTGGGCAAGATCCGGTGCTGTTCTGAACGCTTCTCGCGCTATGCTGGCGCGTCACGTTCAACCTCGCGCCATCATGATCCCACGCCTTGTCGCTCAAGCGGCCGTCCTTGCTGCCCTGGCCTGGCTGAGCCCACTGGCTCACGCAGGCAAGACGCTGGATGCAGTGCGGCAGCGGGGGCAGGTTCAATGCGGGGTCAGCACGGGTGTGGCCGGCTTCTCCGCACCGGGGGCCAAAGGGCGCTGGGCGGGGCTCGACGTGGATGTGTGCCGGGCGGTGGCCGCGGCCGTCCTGGGCGACCCCGAGAAGGTTCGATTTGTGCCACTCAACGCACAGCAGCGCTTTGCTTCGTTGCAATCGGGGCAGATCGATGTGCTGTCGCGCAACACATCCTGGACGTTGACCCGCGATGGGTCCTTGGGTTTCCACTTCGCCGCCATCACTTACTACGATGGGCAAGGTTTCCTGATCTCCAAGAAGTTCAAGGTCACGTCGGCCAAGCAACTCAAAGGGGCGCAGGTGTGCGTGCAGGCTGGCACGACCACCGAGAAAAACCTGGCTGATTTCTCGCGTACTCACGGTCTGAATATCAAGCCGGTGGTGTTCGACACCTTTGAAGCAGCCTTCAAGGCTCTGTTTTCGGGCCGCTGCCAGGCCTACACGACCGACGCCTCGGGTCTGGCCAGTGTCCGCAACAAAGAGGCGCCTAACCCCCAGGACTACGTGATCCTGCCTGAGCTGATCTCGAAAGAGCCTCTGGGGCCACTGGTACGACGCGGCGACGACGAGTGGTTCGCCATCGTCAAGTGGACCGTCTTTGCCCTGCAGGAAGCCGAAGAGCTGGGTTTGACACAAGCTTCGATCGACACGGCCAAGACCCGTACCGACCCCGCCGTGTTGCGCTTTTTGGGTGTCAGTGAAGACACAGGCAAGCTGTTGGGCCTGGACAAGGCCTGGGCTTACCGAGCGGTGAAAGCCGTTGGCAATTATGGTGAGCTCTTCGAGCGCAATGTGGGCAGCCAGTCGGCGCTGAAATTGCCCCGTGGATTGAACAAGCTGTGGAGCCAAGGGGGGCTGGTCTACGCCCCGCCGATTCGTTGATGCCCATGCTGGACTTCCTGCTGCAACCCGCCGGGTTTGACATTGGCGAAACCGGATGGATGCTGTTTGACTCGACCCAGCCCTTATGGCGCGCGGTGCTGGTTGGCTTGGCCAACACCTTGCGGGTGTCCCTGCCCGCATTGATGGTGGCGACGTTGCTGGGCGCCATGGTGGCGCTGATGCGGCGCTCGCCTGCCCAGGCTCTGCGGGCTGTCGGCTTGTTCTACACCGATGCCATTCGCAACGTGCCCTTGCTGGTGCAATTGCTGCTGTGGTACTTCCTGCTCATCGAGTGGCTGCCGCAATCCAATGCGGCATGGCATCTGGCGCCGGGCGTGCTGCTGAGCAAAGGTGGGCTGAGCTTTCCTTGGTGGGATGGGGCCGCGGGGCAATGGTCCTGGCCCGCGCAAGGCGTCTTCAATGTCAGCGGAGGTGCAGCGGTCACCCCCGAGTACCTGGCCGTCGCAATGGCCTTGAGTCTCTATACATCGGCCTTTCTGGCCGAGGTGATTCGCGGTGGGCTGGAGGCGGTTCCTCCCAGCCTGGCTGAAGTGGCTCAAACCCTGGGAGCCACCAAAGCACAGATTCTGCGGCAGGTGACCCTTCCGCAGGCCTTGCGCACCATCATTCCGGCGGCGACCAATCAGTATCTCAATCTGATCAAGAACTCATCTCTGGCTGTGGCAGTGGGCTATCCGGATCTGGTCTCGGTGTCGAACACGGCCGCCAACCAAACCGGCAAGGCCCTGGAATGTGTCGGTGTGATGATGGCCATCTACCTGATGCTGTCTTTGCTCACATCGGCTTTGATGAACACCTTCAACGCGCGTCACGCCATGAAGGGGCCGGCATGATCAAGCGGCTGACTACCCGCCATCTGCTCACCCTGCCCGCGCTGGCGCTGCTGGGCTGGCTGGTCTACACCGTTGTGCAGTGGGGCGTCGTGAAGGCGGTGTTTCGGCCAGATGCGGATGCGTGCCAGGCATTGGAGCACGCCGGGGCCTGCTGGGGCGTCATCGCGGAAAAGGCGGGGCCGATTCTGTGGGGGCTGGAGGGCGCTGATCAACTGGGCGGCCTGCCCTTGACGCTGTTGCTGACGGCGGTGGCCTGGACCGCGTCGATGCCTTTGGGCTTGCTGCTGGCCAATGGGCGCCGCTCGGGCATCGCGTGGCTTTCATGGACTTGCCGGGTCTGGATCGAATGCGTGCGGGGGGTGCCGCTGATCGCCCTGCTCTTTCTGGCCGCCTACTTGTTGCCCGCGCTCTTGCCAGCCGACTGGCAGATCCCGCTGTTGTGGCGCGCGGCGATCGCGCTCACCTTGTTTTCGGCGGCCTATCTGGCCGAGATCATCCGGGCCGGCTTGCAAACGGTGCCCAATGAGCAAACCGAGGCCGCGACCGTACTGGGCTTGTCGTATTGGGGTACGCAATGGCGGGTGGTCTGGCCGCAAGCACTGCGGGCGGTGTTGCCCGCCTTGGTCAGCCACACCATTGGTCTGCTCAAGGACACGTCGCTGGTCATGGTGATCAGCTTGCACGAACTGACAGGCGGGTTGTCGCTCAGCCTGGGAGGGGACCCGATCTGGCGTCCGTTCTACCTGGAGGCGTATTTGTTCGTGGCCGCTGTCTATGCCTGCATGTGCCTGTCTCTGGCGTGGCTGGGGCGCCGATTAGAGGCACGCTGGCCGCGAGGCTGACACAAAAAAAAGCCCACCTTGCGGTGGGCCTGGCGTCTCTTACTCTTCAGAGTCGGACGCGTCATCCAGGTCCTGCTCAACGGCTTCACCGTTGACGATGGGAATCAGTGGCTTGTCCAGCGGACGGCAAATGCGGCTTTGCAGACGGTTCAGACGTTCGGAGCGCTCCATGGCCTCCAGAACACCCTTGGGATCCATCATCAGTGCGAATGGATTGGCGTAAAGACCTTGTTTCTGCATAGTGCCTCCGGTGTGAATTAAGTCCGTCGTGATGGGATCACTTTAGGCTTCACGGCCGGTGGCGAATAGTCGCCGCACAACCAAACTGCCTGTCAGAAATTGTCTGACACGGTGTTGTTTTTGGGCGTGCTTACGCACTCATGCAGAGGCTGGAACCGAGAACAACTGCTCGAAGTTGTGGCTGGTCACACGACCTATTTCCTCAGGGGAAACCCTTTTGATCTCGGCCAGTTGCTTGGCGACATAGGGCACATAGGCGGGGGTGTTGGTCTTGCCGCGATATGGTGCCGGGGCCAGATAGGGGCTGTCGGTCTCGATCAGGCAGCGGTCTAAAGGTACGTAGGCGGCCACCTCCCGGATGTCTCGCGCGTTCTTGAAGGTCAGGATGCCGGAGAAGGAGATGTGAAAGCCGAGATCCAGCGCAGCCTGCGCGACCGCCTGATTCTCGGTGAAACAATGGAAAACACCTCGCACCTTGCCCTGCCCCGCTTCCTTGAGGATCGCGAGCGTGTCCTCGCTGGACGAGCGGGTATGGATCACCAGGGGCAGATTGGTCTCGAGAGCGGCCTGAATATGGACCTGAAAGCGGTCGCGTTGCCACTGCATGTCTGCCGTCGAGCGGCCTTCGAGTCGGTAGTAGTCCAGTCCGGTCTCACCAATCCCCACGACTTTGGGGAGGCGGGCTCGCTCCAGCAGGTCCTGCAAGGTCGGCTCCTGGATGCCTTCGTTGTCCGGATGAACGCCCACCGTGGCCCAGAAGTTGTCGTACCGGGTTGCCAGGGCGTGGACTTGGGGGAACTCTTCCAGCGTGGTGCTGATGCACAAGGCACGATCGACCTGGGCTTGCGCCATCTCGGCGCGGACCTGATCGAGGTGTTCAGCGTACTGAGGAAAATTGAGATGACAGTGCGAATCGACAAACATGAGGACAAAACCGCGGTTGGACTGGATGAGTCCGCGAATCTTGCCTCAAAGTGTTTGTGTTGGCTTGTGTGAGGAAATCGCCGTACCCAGGATTTCTTCGATTTTCAGGCGCAACAGGCGCGTCTTCTCATCTGCGGGGAAGCGAACGCCGACCCCCTGGGTGCGACCGCCCGACGCATTGGCCGGAGTGATCCAGGCGATCTTGCCTTGCACGGGGTAGCGCTGGTTGTCTTCTGGCAGCGACAGCAGCAGGTAGATGTCGTCACCCAGCATGTAGTCGCGTGTCGTGGGAACAAACAGGCCGCCGTCGGTCAGGGCGGGCATGTAGGCCGCATACAGGGCCCCTTTTTCGCGGAACACCAGTTGGATGACGCTGGGGCGAGCGGCGGCCGCAGCTGGGGCGCTGCCTGGCATCCCCATGGTGGCCGTTGTTCTGCCCGGGCCGGAAGCGGCAAAGGCAGAGGGCATGGCAGTGGTTTGAAATTCGCTCATCGTGGGAAAAGTGTACCCCCTTCCCCCAGGGGGCTGGTGTGAATTTCCCCCGTTATTCAGATAGCCTTACCGTTTGAAACACCCGACACTTTTTGCATGAATCCCCTATTTGCGGACCACTTGGTGGCGGCGTTTTAGACAGATTCACTGAAGGGGTGTTTGGGCATTAACATGTCATCAATCAATATTAAAGTGATGACGTTCAGTTAATGGGCGTCTTCGCAATAAATAAGCGGCATGGTACTGGGACGGGATAGAGCAAGCTTGACGAGCGCAGCATCACTTCGTGGGGCAACGGTGCAATCACACCGTTCGGCCCGTGCCTGCCTGACAGCCAGGGGCTGCCCATGAGCAAGAGGGAGTTGCTCGCTCGGGTGTTGCAGCAATCTGGCGTAGGCGGCCTGCTGCGGCAATGGGGCAGCTGGGATGGCCTGCTGGTGCTCAATTACCACCGGGTGGGCGACTGGGTTTCGTCCCCTTGGGACAAGGACTTGTTCAGCGCGACGGCCGAGGCGTTTGATGCCCAGATGCGTTTTTTCAAATCCGAATTTGATGTCATTGGCGCCGATGATCTGGCGGACATTCAAAATCGACGTGGCCGTTTTGTTCAGGTGACCTTTGACGATGGCTACCGGGATAACCACGATATCGCCTTCCCGATATTGAAATCACATGGCTTGACCGGCACATTCTTTGTCTGCACAGGCTTTCTGGATCACGGCGGCGTGCCCTGGTGGGACGAGTTGGCGTGGATGATTCGGCGGGCACCCATCGACGTCTTGCCTGCGTTTCGGGGCTTCCCATCCTTGTCGCTCCAAGACGCGGGGCGGCTGCGGGCGATTCGGGTGCTCAACGACGCGTACGACCTGATGTCGGACGAGGGCCGGACGGGGTTCCTGGATGAACTGGCTGACCTGTCCCAATCGGGACGCTGCCCGGTCGATGAAGGTGCCAATCTGTGGATGACCTGGGAGATGGCGCGCGAGATGCATCGCCATGGGATGACCATCGGGGGGCATACCTTGAACCATGTGGAGTTGTCTCGCTTGCCAAAAGACGAGCAGCTGCGCGAAATCAAGGGCTCTTGCAAGCGCATCGAGGCGGAACTGGGCGCGCCGGTCACGATTTTTTCGTATCCCTACGGCACCCAGCATTCGTTCGATTCGAATACCCGTTTGGCCTTGGCTGAGGCCGGTATCCGCTTCGGGTATTCGTACAACGGCGGCTTTCAGCGAACGGGCGCCTGGGACGATTACGACATCAAGCGCGTGGCCGTCGAGTTGTCGGTCAGCGGCCACCTGCTCAAAGGCATGGCTACTTTGCCGCAGTGGCTGGCTTGACGCGCAAAACCAGCCGAGCCTGCTGAAGCAAGGCCTCGGTTTTCAGTCCAGCATTCCAGGGGTGCTCGGCATGGCGCTGGGCCTTGCGCAGCTCGACCGCCCAAGCGGTCAGCCGGCCCAAATCCGGCGCAGGCGGCAAGGACACCACCGGAAAATACCGCGGAGCGGCCCCTGCGGCGACGCAGGCCAGGTCGTGGCAAAGCTTCTGCAGCATCTCGACTTGCAGCGGCAAAGGCCAACTCGCCCATTTGCTGCTTTGCCCTTGCGCCACTTCTTTGGGGATCTGAGCCCAATAACGTCCGTCCACGCCCAAGGCGTGCCGTTCACGTGCTGTGAGAGGTTGCTCGCCAGAGGCTTGCAACAGCACCTGCGCATCGGCCTCGGACAAGCCGGGGATTTCTGACTGTAGCCACTGCACCGCCTGCTCCTGCCCGGGCAGGGGCAGACGCCAGGCCTGGCACCGGCTGCGCACGGTCGGCAAAAGACTGTCCAAGGCCGAGCCGCTCAACACAAAGCGCACCAGCCCCGGCGGCTCTTCCAGCGTTTTGAGCAGGGTGTTGGCCGCCACCAGATTCAGGCTTTCGGCCGGATGGATCACAATGACTTTAGCCCGACCGCGTGATGCCGTGTGCTGCGCAAACTGGACCACCGCACGGATGGCGTCAACCTTGATTTCCTGGCTCAGCTTCTTGGACTTGCCCGCCTTGTCCCCGGCGGCATCGGCCTCATACTGGCCGTCGGTCTGCCAGCCATACTGAGCTTGCAACGCTTCAGGCAAGATCACCATCAAGTCGGGATGGGAGCCAGCGTCAATCAGCTTGCAACTGACACAGTTGCCACAGGCGGCCTGACCGGCAGATCCCTGCGCACGGGCCTCATGGGGTCCATGGCCCTCGCATAGCCATGAACGAGCCATGCCCAGCGCAAATTCGAATTGTCCGATGCCGGGCACGCCATGCAACAGCACGGCATGACTGGTCAATTGCTGCAGGGCAATCTGCAGCGGCTCGGTCTGCCAGGGCCAGGTGGGGTGGACGCTGCTCATGCCCAACCTCTGGCGCGAATGACCGCGTCGATCTGCGCGGCCACAACGGTGGGCTGGGCATCGGCCTGAATCAAGGCAAACCGGGCCGGCTGTTGGGCGCGCCGGTCCAGGTAGGCTTGCCTGACCCGTTCAAAAAACGCCGTATCCTGGGCTTCAAACCGGTCGGGTTGGCGCGCGGCGGCCAGGCGGGATGCCGCCACGGCAGGCGGCAGATCGAACAGAAAAGTGAGGTCAGGTTGCCGCTGCTGCTGCACCCAGCCCTCCAGCGTATTCAAGACAGACAGATCAAAGCCTCGCCCGCCTCCTTGATAGGCAAAGGTGGCGTCGGTGAAGCGGTCGCACATCACCCAGGCGCCTCGTGCCAATGCCGGCGCAATCACCTGCGTCAGATGATCCCGGCGTGCCGCGAACACGAGCAGGGTTTCGGTCAGTGGGTCCATCGCATCGTGCAGGAACAAGGCACGGAGCTTCTCTGCCAGAGGCGTGCCGCCGGGCTCACGGGTGCGCACCACCTCCCTGCCCTGACTTTGCAGCAGGCGCTCCAGGGTGTCCATGTGCGTGGTCTTGCCGGCCCCGTCGATGCCCTCAAATGTGATGAAGACACCTGGAGTGGTCTGAGGCAAGGCGGTCGGCTGGCTCATGGACGCTTTCTTTGGTACTGGTTGACCGCCCGATTATGCTCAGTCAGTGTGGCGCTGAAGGCACTGCTGCCATCACCCCGCGCCACGAAATAGAGGGCTTTTGTGGGGCTGGGGCGAACCGCGGCCAGTAAAGCCGCCTTGCCTGGCATCGCGATGGGCGTGGGCGGCAAGCCCCGACGCGTGTAGGTGTTGTAGGGCGTGTCGGTTTGCAGGTCGACCTTGCGCAGGTTCCCATCAAAGCGCTCGCCCAGGCCGTAGATGACGGTGGGGTCCGTTTGCAAGGGCATCCCAACGCGCAAGCGGTTGTTGAAGACCCCGGCGATCAGGCCGCGATCAGCCTCGTGGCCGGTTTCCTTCTCGACGATGGAGGCCAGAATCAGCGCATCTTGTGGCGTCCGCAAAGGGCTGTCAGGGGCGCGTGCGGCCCAGGCGTTGTTGAGTTGTCGGTCCATCGCCTTGAGCGCACGCCGCAAAACGGCCATGTCGGTGCTGCCTTTGGCATAAGAGTAGGTATCGGGGAAGAAGCGCCCTTCCGCCGCGATGCCCGGCATGCCCAAGGCCAGCATGACGGCGTCGTCAGACATCGTGGCGATGGTGGGCTTCAGGCCTTCGGCTTGCGCCAGCTCCTGGCGGAATCGCTTGAAGGTCCATCCGTCGATCAGCTTGACGGTGGACAGGCTCTCGTCGCCGCGCACCAGCATGCGCAGCAGGTCCTGAGGGGTGGAGCCCGAGCGCAACTCGTAGCTGCCGGCCCGGATCTGTTTGGATTGGCCGGACCAGCGGAACCACTGGTAGAGCATCCACGGCGATACCTGGACACCGGCTTCGGCCCATTCCCTTGCAACGTCGCGAGGTGTCTGGCCGGCTTCGATCGACAGCTCGACCGTGTCGCCTCGCAGGGTCAGGGGTTGGTGCACCCACCACCAGGCTGCTGCGCCGATCAGGGCCGCAACCAGCAGTACGATCGCGATCAAGGTGCGCCCCAGGCGTACAAACAGTTTGGAAGACATCCCTTAATTATCCAAGGCTATGGGCGCGTGATCATAATGAGCAACATGCAACCGATCCAAATTCCTGACTCAAAACACTTTGACGGCGCCGTGGCGTTGTCTGATCTGGGCATCATCGTCGCACAGGGGCCGGATGCGCCGACCTTTTTGCATGGGCAACTGAGCCAGGACATGGCCAGTCAGCCCCCCGAGCAAGCGCGGCTGGCGGCGTACTGCTCTCCTAAAGGCCGCATGCTGGCGAGCTTTCAATGTTTGCGTCCGGCTGCGGATACGTATTGGCTGCTGACCGATGCCAGCGTGCTGGCCCCCACCCTCAAG
The DNA here is from genome assembly GCA_050259275.1 of Acidobacteriota bacterium. Lineage (GTDB taxonomy): Bacteria > Pseudomonadota > Gammaproteobacteria > Burkholderiales > Burkholderiaceae_C > Aquabacterium. The sequence continues at coordinate 307,429 of JBLNAI010000017.1, read as the reverse complement.
CGCTTGAACATGTTCGTGCTGCGGGCCAAGGTCAAGCTGCAAGATGCGGTAGGACAGCTCGCTGCGGTAGGCCTGGCCGGTGCGCAAGCCCAGGCGCGGGCGGGGCACCATGCGCCCGGTGCTGCCTGGCCTGAAGGCGACGGCGCTTCGGCGGCATGGCTGACCCGGCTGCGCGATGCCGCGGGGGTGGTCCGGTGCCTGTGGGTCGGGCCGGCGGACCAGGTGTCCACGCTGCTGGGACAGCAGTCGGCTTTGACACCATCGCAATGGGCCTGGCTGGAGGTCATGAGCGGTGTGCCACGCATTGAAGCCGCTGGCGTGGATCAGTTCGTGCCCCAAATGGTCAATTACGAACTGGTTGGCGGCGTGAACTTCAGCAAAGGCTGCTATCCCGGGCAAGAGGTTGTGGCACGCAGTCAATATCGGGGCACCTTGAAGCGGCGTGCGTTTGTGGTCCACGCCGAGGCCCCCATGTCCGCTGGCCAAGAAGTGTTTTCGGATGCTGATCCGGGCCAGCCAGCCGGAATGGTGATCAACGCTGCGCCCATGGCAAATGCGGCCGATGGATCCCCGGCCTGGTCGGCGCTGGTCGAGCTCAAGCTCAATGCGCTGGACAGCGGTTTGCACCTGGGTGCGGCTGATGGCCCGGTGGCCCAGTTGGGGCAGCTGCCCTACTCTGTGGCGACTTCGGACTCGACAGAGTAATCCGGCAAAGCGTGCAATTCTTGACGGTCACACGACCGCTTTGAAAGCTTAAGCGCCAGAGGGTTGTTGTGACCGACGGCCCCCAGCGGGTAACCTAAAGACCTGCCAGTCAGCAAAGCAAGCAGGAAAGCAAGGTATGGGGCCGCGTTCACTGTTCATCTATTACAAGGTCGAGTCGGCCATGGCGGCAACGCTGCGTGACCGTGTGGAGGCCATGCAGCGCTTGCTGCGTCAGCAGCACCCGGCGCTGGATGCACAGATGCTGGTGCGGGTCGACGCCCATCCCCACCAGACCTGGATGGAGGTCTACCAACATCCCGAGGGGATCGGGCCCACCTTGCAAAACGCAATCGATCAAGCCGCCTTGGCCATGCAGGCCGAGTCATGCGGGCAATTGGGCCCGCGCCATGTCGAGGTGTTCACCCCATGTGTCTAGTGGCCTTCGCGCTGGATCAAAGCAGCCGCTTTCCGTTTGTCGTCGCCGCCAACCGAGACGAGTTCTTTGACCGGCCCGCAGCCCGGCTGGGGTGGTGGGAGCCCTCGCCGGGTGACCTGCCCATTCTGGGTGGGCGGGATTTGCACGCAGGGGGCACGTGGTTGGGGCTGACGGCGCAAGGCCGGCTGGGCCTGGTCACCAATGTGCGCAATCCTGCAGCCACCGACCCGAAGGCGCCCTCGCGGGGTGAGATCGTCTCGCGCTGGCTCAAGGGCGATTTGCCGATGTATCGCTTGTGGCCACAGCTGGCGCTGAACGGGTACAACGGCTTCAATCTGCTGGCCTTGGACTTCTCTCAAGGCGAGTGCCATTGGGTCAACAACAGCCAGTCGATGCCTGTGCGGCTGGAAAAAGGCATCTTCGGCATCTCCAATGCCGAGCTGGACACGCCCTGGCCCAAGCTGGAGCAGCTCAAGGCCGAACTCAAGGTCGCGCTGAATGCCTCTGCCGATGCCGAGCAACTCGCCATGTCCTTGTTCGAAAGCTTGTCGGACACGACTGTCTATCCTGATGAGTCCTTGCCCCACACCGGTGTGCCCATGGAGTGGGAGCGGCTCTTGTCGTCCGCCTTCATCAAGTCGCCCGATGGCGCCTATGGCACGCGATGCGCCACGGTGATCATCACCGAGCGGGTGAACAAGCGGCTGGTGACGCATGTGCTGGAACGCACCTTCAGTGCGCAGTCGTCCATGGCGCTGCTGCGCCGTGTCACGCTCAAGAACTGGCCGCCGCGGCACACGGCGGACGTGATGGAGCTGGCCAAGCTCAATGCGACCTTGCCCCCTGCCTCGCTGCAACCGGCTTGGCATGTCACTGGCAGCGACGACCCCTTCGAGAGCAGCGATGTGTCCGAGCATGACAACCACGCCCTGCCCGACGGCGCGGTGGGCCGGCGTTCACGGGCACGCAACCTGATCAAACTGGGTGGCGCCCGCCCGAGCAAGGCAGCCTGATCACGTCACAGTGCCTTGCGCATGGCCACGTGCGGGATCCCGACCTCGTCGTAAACCTCGCCCTCAAGGACAAAGCCCGCGCGGGTGTAGAACTCCTGTGCCGCCACCTGGGCGCTGATCTGAATGTGACCCAGCCCTTGTTGACGGGCGGTATCGAGCAGGGCTTGCAGTACGCGCTCGCCCAGCCCCAGCCCCCGACATGACTTGAGGACGGCCATGCGGCCAATCTTGGCAGTGCCCGAGCCGGCCTCAACCGGCGGAATCAGGCGGCCTGTGGCGACCGCGAGACCGGCGCGGCTGCGAACGACCACATGGTGAGCCAGCGCATCATCGGGATCCCATTCTTCGGCTTCGGCAATGCCTTGCTCGCGGATGAAAACAGCGCGCCGCACCGCTGCAGCGTCAGACGCCAATGTGGCCCAGGGCCCCTGGATCAGCTCAAAGACATCCTGCTTCTGGGCCTGACGCATGATCTGTTGCCGCAGCCCTTCCGGCACCGCCGCGGGGCGGCCCGTGCCGAGCGCCGTGAAGACGTAGACACTCTCTCCCGTCACCAGCAAACGCGATCGGGACCAGATGGCCCAGGCCATCGTGATCGAGCTGTTGCCGATGCGGTCGCACCGGACGCCGATGTCCAGCCAGTCGTCCAGCCGCGCGGGGGCGTGGTATTCGAGGGTGTTGCGGCGGATGAAGACCTCGCCATCAAAGTGACTGAATCCCTCTGGATAGGGCTGCCCCACCGCGCGCCAGTATTCCGACATTGCGGTATCGAAGTAGGCCAGATAGTGGCCATTGAAGACGACCTGCTGAGGGTCGACCTCGACCCAGCGCACCTTGAGTCGGTGCGAAAAGGCATAGTCTTTCAAGGCTGTCATGTGCAGTGCATCAAAAAAGCCCGCGCGGGGTGAACCGGGCGGGCTGAGTGGTCGGTGCCGCGAGGGCAAATGGGCTCGGGCTTACTTGCCGTCGCGCAACTCGCGGCGCAGGATCTTGCCCACATTGGTCTTGGGCAACTCGGTTTCGCGGAACTCGACGATACGGGGGATCTTGTAGCCCGTCAGGTTCTTGCGGCAGTGCTCGATGACCGACTCTTTGGTCAGACCGGGGTTGCGCGGCACGATGATGACCTTGACCCGCTCGCCGGCCACTTCGTCCGGCACGCCAATGGCGGCGACTTCCTTGACATCGGGGTGCATGGCGATCACGTCTTCGATCTCGTTGGGATAGACGTTGAAGCCCGACACCAGAATCATGTCCTTCTTGCGGTCCACGATCTTGATGAAGCCTTGTTCGTCCATCACGGCCACGTCGCCCGTGGCCAGCCAGCCGTCGGCGTCGATGACCTTGGCTGTCTCTTCAGGACGCTGCCAGTAGCCCTTCATGACTTGAGGGCCACGCACGCACAACTCGCCCGGCTCGTTGATGTCAGCCCACGAACCATCGTCGCGGCGCATGCGCACTTCGGTCGAAGGAACGGGCAAGCCGATGGAGCCGGTGAACGACGGCAAGGGCTTGGACGCATCAACAGGGTTGACCGAGACGATGGGCGAGCATTCGGTCAGGCCGTAACCCTCGACGATGGAGTTGCCGGTGACTTCCTTCCAGCGCTCGGCCACGGCACGTTGCAGCGCCATGCCGCCGGCCATGGCCAATTTCAGACCAGAAAAGTCGCGCTTCTGGAATTCTGGGTCGTCCAGGAAGGAGGCAAACAGCGTGTTCACGCATGAGATGCCGCTGAAGTTTTCTTTCTTCAGAATCATCATCACGCGCTTGGTGTCGCGTGGGTTGGCGATCAGGATGTTGCGGCCGCCCAGACCCATGAAGATCAGGCAGTTCACGGTCAAGGAGTAGATGTGATACAGCGGCAAAGGCGTCACCATCGTCTCGGTCTTGCCGGACATCTGGTCGGCGACCCAGGCGCGTGCCTGTTGGCAGTTGGCCAGCACGTTGGCGTGGGTCAGCATCGCGCCCTTGGCAACGCCTGTGGTGCCACCCGTGTACTGCAGGAAGGCCAGGTCATCGAGCTTGACGTCGACGGGCTTGAGCTTGACTTTGGCACCTGCCTTCAAGGCGGTGCGCAGCCAGATGGCGCCGGGCAGTGAATAGGCCGGCACCATCTTTTGAACATTGCGCACGGCAAAGTTCAGCAGCTTGCCCTTGAGGTTGATGCCATCGGACAGCAGATCGCCCAATTGGGTCAGCACGATGCGCTTGACCTGCGTGCCTGCGAGCGAGTCCTGCACCGTCTTGGCGAAGTTCTCCATCACGATGATGGTCTCGGCGCCAGAGTCCTTGAGCTGATGGTTCAGCTCGCGGGTGGTGTACAGCGGGTTGACGTTGACCACGATGGCGCCGATGCGCAGGATCCCGAAAAGGCAAACGGGATACTGGAACAGGTTGGGAGACATGATGGCCACGCGGTCGCCCTTTTTGATGCCCTGGCTTTGCAGCCAGCCGGCAAAGGCGGTGACCAGCGATTCCAGGCGACCGTAGGACATCTCGGTGCCGATGCTGACGAACGCGGTGCGCTCGCGGTATTTGTTGATGCACTCGTCGAAGTATTGGTTCATCGACTTGTACTGGGTCAAATCGATGTCCGCCGGAACGCCCTTAACGTACGACGACAACCAGATGCGGTTGGTGGTGCCATCGGGATTGACGATGGACGATGGCGTGGGCTGGGACGCCACGGCGGCTGCTTGAGTCATCAGGTTCTCCTCGGTTGTCTGCCGTTTAATGAGCGGCAGAGCATGGCTTTGCCCCGTCTGAATCTCAGCGGGGGGCGCCTCTGGTTAAGTCAGCGATTTTAACAAGCGGACACAGATCCGCAGTGGACCTGGTTCAAGGGGACGCAGTTTATCGCTCCAAAATCGCCACGACGCCTTGCCCACCGGCGGCACAGATCGAAATCAGGCCGCGACCCGATCCCTTCTGAGCCAGCATCTTGGCCAGTGTGGCCACGATGCGGCCGCCTGTTGCCGCGAAGGGATGCCCTGCGGCCAACGAGCTGCCGTGGATGTTCAACTTGCTGCGATCGATCGCGCCCAGTGGTTTGTCCAGGCCCAAGCGCGTCTTGCAATACTGGGGGTCCTCCCAGGCTTTGAGGGTGCACAAGACCTGAGCCGCAAATGCCTCATGGATCTCGTAGAAATCGAAATCCTGCAGGCTCAGCCCGGCGCGTTGCAGCATGCGGGGGACCGCATAAGCGGGGGCCATCAGCAGGCCCTCTTTCTTGTTGAAGAAGTCGACCGCCGCCACTTCGCTGAAGGTGATGTAGGCCTGCACAGGCAGATTGCGCGCCCGCGCCCAATCTTCGCTGGCCAGCAAGACCGCCGACGCGCCGTCCGTCAAAGGCGTGGAGTTGCCTGGCGTCAAAGTGCCGCGTCCCGGGGCCACCTTCTTGTCAAAACAGGGCTTGAGTGAACGCAGCTTCTCGATGGTCAAGTCGGGGCGCAGGTTGTTGTCCTTGCTCACTCCCTTGAAGGGCGTCATCAGGTCGGCAAAGAAGCCTTGCTCATAGGCGGCTGCGAGGTTCTTGTGGCTGGCCAGGGCCAACTGGTCTTCGTCCTCACGGGCGATGTTCCACTCCTGGGCCATCAATTCGCAGTGCTCGCCCATCGACAGGCCCGTGCGGGGCTCGCCGTTGCGCGGAATGGCCGGCTTGATCAACATACCCGGGCGGATCTTGGCCAACAAGGCCAGGCGCTGGCTGGTGGTCTTGGCACGATTGACTTCGAGCAGGATCTTGCGCATCTTTTCGTTGATGCCCAACGGCGCATCCGATGTCGTGTCCACGCCCCCGCCGATGCCGCACTCGATCTGGCCCAAAGCAATCTTGTTGGCCACCAGCATGATGGCTTCCAGGCCGGTGCCGCACGCCTGCTGCAGGTCGTAAGCAGGGGTCTCGGGCGACAAGGTGGTCGACAACACGGTCTCGCGCACAAGGTTGAAGTCGCGGGAATGCTTCATGACGGCACCGGCGGCGACGTCGCCCAGGCGCTGACCATGCAGATCGAAACGATCCACCAAGCCCTGAAATGCCGCTGTCAACATGTCCTGATTGGAGACGTCGGAGTAGACGGTGTTGGACCGTGCAAAGGGAATGCGGTTGCCACCGAGGATGGCGACGCGTCGGATGCTGTTCATGCTGGATGGCTCCTGAGGTCTTGGCAAAAATCGGGTATCTGGACAGTGGTGTGACGGGGTCAGTACCGAACGCGCCCACGCAAATGGGGTTTGTCGCCCTTGGCATTGCGAACTTCAAACAGGGCCTGCCCTTCGGTTCGCGACGTCCACAAGGAGGTCCGGGCAGGCAGGTACAGCGGCGTCTTGAATTCGGCCGTGACGCTGGCTTCGTCAATGGGCTCCCGGGGCATCAAGGTAGACAGGGCGCGAGCCGTGGTCCACATGCCATGGGCAATTGCCCGTCTGAAGCCCAAGATGCGCGCGGTCAAGGCGGACAGGTGAATGGGGTTCACATCGCCGGAGGCAAAGGCGTACCGACGGCCGATGCCTGCGCCGGCATAAAAGTCGGCCTGGTGGGACAAGGGCGCCGGATCGAGCAAGTCGCTTTCATATCGCGGCCCCACGATCTGTTTGACGCCCATGCGCAGGAAGTGCCCCGTGCTCTCCCACACCAAGGACGAGCCGCGAATCGCACGTGAGTGCAAGGTGAAGATCTGTCCGCGTTCATGCGCCATCAAATCGCCGGTCTGCATTTCGATGCGCAGTTCATCGCCGACATGAAGGCGATGGAACTGTCGCGCCCGATGGGCCAGATGCACGGTCCCCATGGCGGGCCATGGGTAGTACTTCGAGCCAAACAGCATCATCGACAGCGGAAAGGCCAGCAGGTGCGGAAACAGCAATGGCACGCCGTGCGCGGGTTTGAAACCGCACACTTTCGCGTAAGAGGCCACGGCTCGGCCATCGATCGACACCTTGGGGCGAACGTAAGTCACGGCCGGCAGCGCGTCGATCTGGCCGGGCCGCTTGGCGCTGGAGCGCAGCGCCCCAAGGTTCAGGGCGATTTGACCGGGCAACTGGTTGATTTCGATGGTTTTCATGTTCTGTTGGCCCAGTTGGGGGCCTGCAGCGTGCTTCACGCACCGATCAGGCTTTGTCCGCATACGCGGATCACATTGCCCGTGACGCCTGCCGAGGCCGGATTGGCGAACCACGCAATGGCCTCGGCCACGTCCACGGGTTGCCCCCCTTGGCTCATGGAATTCATCCGCCGGCCTGCCTCGCGAATGGCAAAGGGAATCGCGGCGGTCATCTGCGTTTCGATGAACCCCGGCGCGACCGCATTGATGGTGATCCCCTTTTGAGCCCACACAGGCGCACAGCTGTGCACCATGCCGATGACGCCCGCCTTGGACAAGGCGTAGTTGGTCTGGCCCATGTTGCCGGCGATACCGGAAATGGACGAGACACACACAATGCGTCCGTTCGCACGGATGGCGCCCTGGGCGATCAATGCCTCGTTGATGCGTTCCTGCGTCGACAGGTTGACGTTCACCACCTGCTGCCAGAGGTGCTCTTTCATGTTGGCGATGGTCTTGTCCCGGGTGATGCCGGCGTTGTGCACGATCACATCCCAGCCGCCCTGCGCCAGCGCGGCGTCGACCAGCTTCTGGGGCGCGTCGGGCGCACCGATGTCCATCGCCAATGTGCTGCCTGCGATCTGTTTGGCGACTTCATCCAAACCGGCCTGCGCCTGAGGCACATCCAGCGCAATGACCTGCGCGCCGTCGCGAGCCATCACCTGGGCAATGGCCGCCCCGATGCCGCGCGATGCACCCGTCACGAGCACCCGCTTGCCGGCCAGCGGCTGCGCCCAGTCTGCGGGGTGCACAGATTGGCCCACAGGTTGGCGAACCCGGATGACCTGGGCAGACACGTAAGCAGACCGCGGCGACAGCAGGAAACGCAGGGTCGACTCCAGTTGATCCTGCGCACCGGCAGACACGTAGACCAACTGGGCATTGCTGCCCTTCTTGAGTTCCTTGCCCAGCGACCGGGTCAGCCCTTCGAGGGCGCGCTGAATGGTCGCCTGGCGCGGCGATTCGCATTCCTCCGGGGGGCGCCCCAGAACAATCACGCGGCCGCAAGGCAGCAGGGAGCGCGCCGCGTCATGGAAGAACCAGTACAGCGAATCGGACTGCGTGCTGTTGTCCAGGCCGCTGGCGTCGAAGACCAATGCCTTGACCTTCTCGCCTTTCTCGCCCTGAAGGCTCCACCGACCGGTGGTCAGGCCTGCCTTGTTGGCCACGCTCACCCACTGGGGCAGGCGTTCATGCGCCAAGGTCTGGGCTTGAATGGACTTGAAGACGCCGGCCAGCGCTTCCAGCAGTTGCGGCTGGCCGCCGCCGCCAACCAGCACCGGGCCACTGATCACCGGCTGGCCGGCCTCATACCGTTCCAGGGGTAGCGGCTTGGGCAGACCCAGGGCCTGGATCAGCTTGGCGCCCACGGCAGAGTTGGCGAAGTCTAGGTATCCGTCTTTCATGGCTGTACTTGTGTAGGAAGAGTCCAGGGACTCGGTGTGATCTACGGGCATCCCGCTCAGACGAGCTTGACGATCAGGTCGAACATATTGGGCTCGTGCGGCCCGGGCAGCGGTGCTTTCAGGGCCGCCGCCATCAAGGAAATCAAACGGGACAACAGGAAGGACTCATGGTCGCCCTGCCCTTGCGTGAATTCATGAAGCAGGCGCTGTGTATCGCCCCCGGCCAGGATGCCGGCCAGCGCGCCCATCGCAAAATGAAGGCGAAAGGCCAGATCGTCCACACTCAATTCAGGCAGCGTGCGCTGAAAGGCCTGAAAAAACCGCGCCAGTGTTTGCAGATAGTGGGTCTGGATGAAGTCGCGCACCACCGAGGAGGGGTCGGTGTAGGCGCGTCCCAGAAATTGAAGATAGCGCCCGGCGTGCGGCGCATTGCTGCGTGACATGCGCACAGCCGGCAGAAACATCGCGGCCATGACATGCTCGCACCGCAACTGGTCGCCCAGCGTGGCTTCGAGCTTGTCGAGCATGGCTTCTCGGGTTGCGTGCAGGGTGTCCAACTGGCGCGCCAGGACCGCCTCGATCAGGGCATCCTTGCTACCGAAGTGATAGTTGACCGCCGCCAGATTGACCTGGGCGGAGGCCGTGATCTGGCGCATGGACATGGCCTCGAACCCGCCTGCGACAAACAGGGCTTCTGCCGCATCCAGAATGCGGGTCTTCGTATCGGCCACCATGGGACGAGATAGCGCTTGGGATGAGTTCACCGCGGCCTCCGATGTGACGAACGTTTCAAACGGTCGTTTTATCAACGGGGCGTATCGTATGTCAGGCCGCCGACATCGTCAGGATCATCGGACGACAAACGCGGTCATCCCCCTTGATCAGGGGGCGCGGCGCTCAGATCGGTTGAACCTCATCCAGAGGACAGCCTCGATCAAGCCACTGGGCCCATTCGTCGGCCAACTGGCGGCTTTGGGACACGGCTCGTGTCCAGGTCTGGATGCGCAATGGTGTCTCCAGCCCGGTGAAGTCGGATCGGTCGGGCAACTTGCCAAATGGCAAGGTTTTGACCCATTGTGGGTGAGGCGCCAGCAGCAGCATGTTGCTCAGGGCCGGCGTGGCCCGGTGGCGCCACTTCAAGGTCTTGTCCAGCCACCCCGGAATCACCTGTTTTTGAAAGTGCGGATACAGCACCAGACCATGGTCCATCGCCGCGTAATTCCAGTGCAGGTGATAGTCGACCAGGCCGCCATCCCAGTGGGCGCCGGTCACGGCGCCAGGAATGTCCATCACCGGGTCCAGCCAGAATGGGATGCTGCACGACGCCTGAATGGCGGGCTTGAAGTTGTCGGCCGACAGCACCACATGCCGGGTCGGCTGATCGATCAAGGGGACAGGCACGCGGGAGCCGGGGGTCGAAAACACCGTGCGCTCCAGAAACAGGCCCACAGCCTTGCGGGTGACCGCATTGCCCAGTGCCAGCCCGGCCATGCCGACGCCCGTCTGAATGCGGCCCGCCCGTCGCAAAACCTGCCGGCCTCGCGAGGTGAGCACGTGCAGGCGATAGCGGGGATGCTGCAGCATCCGGTCAATGTGTGGGCCAAAGAGGCCTTCGAGCGACTGGGCAAAGCCTTCGCTGATGACTTTGGCACCGGGCAATTTGCGACCCGCTTCAGGCTCGTATTGCTGCCCAATGTAGCCCTGCGCAAACAGCTCGAAAGCCTCCACGGGGTCGTCCATGAGTGCCGTGGCCATTCGCCAGGCACCGATCGAGGCGCCGATGAGGTGCACCTCGTGCTGACCTTGCGGCAACCAGTGCCCGAACAGGTGTTGGTCCAGCGGCTGCAGGATCAGACCTTTGGGGCCGCCCGCCGCGGCGGGGACCACGCGAACGTCCTTGGGCTGCAGCCCGTGGTTGCGAATGTGGCGACGCGCGCCCTCACCGGCGTAGATGCACAAGGCTTTCATGACAGCGTTCAGGCTGTCGCGACAGCCCCTTCCGTTAAAGCGTTTCGATGGTCCGCGTACATCCGGCGCACCCAGCGCAAGGCGGGGCGATCGTTCAACCATGTGGCGGAACTCGGAAGCATATAACGTTTGAAGTCAGCTTGACTGAACACAGGATGTTGGTCCGGGCAGGCCAAGGGGGCCAGCAGGGATGCCGCGGCCACATCGGCCACGGTCAGGCGAGAACCGACCAAGAACGTTCGCCCATCGCTGAGGCGCCCTTCCAGCCAGGCCAGCGCCTGCTGCAGCCGATGATCGGCTCGGCGCAGGTTGGCGCGACTGAGATCCAGGCGGCGCCGAAACGTCCACCGGATCAGCGGCAGACTGGTCCGCAGGCAGCGGCGTTGCCAGGGCTGCGCCGACGAGCCCCAGAACCGCAGCACGGTATCGCCTTGCTGAAAGGCGTGCGCATAGATCAGACGTGAGACGTCCAGCCCAACGCGATCGAAACGATCCTCGATCGCGGACACGTCTTCTGACAAGCTGCATCGGGGAATCAGTTCATTGGGCCCCAGTTCACGGTCCAGCCAGGCCAGGATGCGGGTGCTGTCCTGGATGAAGTCCGGCGGAGACTGGCGGGCGACTACCTTGAGGATCGGCAAGGAGGTGCGCCCCCGACCGCTCATGCGCCAGGCGGGCACGAGGTGGAACACCGGTGTCAGCGGCACCTCTTCGTAAGGCAGGTTGCAAAGGTCCAAGGTCCAGCGGATCTTTTCACAAAAGTGAGACATCGCGAATGTGTACAGCGTCAACTCACGTGGCGGCATAAAAATTCGGATCGTGAAAGATGGCGGCAGCATACCCCAGTCACCTCCCGAAATTAGGGAATCAGGACAATTCGCACCCCGTTTGTCCGAAAAGCGCCAAGCGGCAAAAATATGTGTTGAAATCGGACACCCTCTCGCCGGCGACAGACAAGCATTCATGAACATCGGACAGACCTCTCCCGCCAAATCCCCAACGCAAACCAGCCCGCATGCCAGTTGGAACTTCCGGCGCGGCAATGCCAGCGTGCGCCTGCTGCTGCAACTGGGTGCAGAACACGGGCTGGAGGCGGAACAGCTTTTGCAAAACAGCCAGTTGACCCCTGCGGTGCTGGACGACCTGAAAGGCGAGATCGAGGCGACCGACGAGCTGGCGGTGATCACCAACCTGGTACGGCTGCTGCCGCAAGTGCCCTGGTTGGGGCTGGAGGCGGGCTCTCGCTATCGGCTCACGACCTATGGCATCTGGGGCTATGCGCTGATCAGCAGCCCCACGCTCAACAGTGCCGCCCACCTGGCGCTGCGATACCTGAATCTGACTTACGCGTTCACGCACATCAGCATGCAGTCAGGCAATGGGGTGACCAGCTTCACCCTGGGTGACCTCGAAATCCCGGCCGAGGTGCGCCGCTTTCTGGTCGAACGCGATGCCGTCGCATTGCGGGTGCTGCAAAAGGACATCTTCCAGGCCGCCATCCCCCTGCACCGCATCACGTTCAAGGGCCCCCCGCCTTCTTATGCGGCCATGTATGCGCAACATTTCGGGGTGGAGCCCGAGTTCAACGCGTCATCCAACCGGGCGGAGTTCCCCACCCACTACCTCGATTTGCCCCTGCCGCAGGCCAACGAAACCACTGCGGCCATGTGCGAGGACATTTGTCGAGACCTGCTCAACCAGCGTCGATCCCGACATGGTTGCGCGGCGGTGGTTCGCAACCGCTTGCTGCACACCCCTGGCAAGTTGCCAGACATGGAAGCGATCGCTGCAGAGTTGTGCATGACCAGTCGGACTCTGCGGCGTCATCTGGTCGCCGAGGGCACCACCTTCCGCGATCTGGTTGACGAGGTGCGGCTGATCCTGGCCCTGGAGCTGATCGAGACGGCGCACATGGGCCACAAGGAGATCGCATTGCGCCTGGGGTTTCACGATCTATCGAGCTTCATCCAGGCGTTTCGTCGCTGGAAAGGGGTCACCCCATCGGTCTACCGCAGCCAGCTCGGATTGCCCGCGCGGGTGACCCGAGGCGCGCGCGTTCAACGCTGATCAGACTCAGGCGGCCGCACACACTTGCAGCCAGGCCCGCGCCGCGTGTGAGAGGTAGCGTTCGGCCATCCAGATGTGTCCCACTTGCCAAACCACATCTGGCGCATCCAGGGGTTTGATCACCACGCTGTCGGGCAACTGAAGTCGCTCCAGCAATGGGGTGGGCAGCAAGGCCGTTCCCATGCCGGCCATGGCCATCGACAGCAAAAAGTCCCATTGACCACTCTGGGCGACAACCTGAGGCTCGACGCGGGCCTCTGCCATAGCCGCCCTGAGTCTTCGCGTCAGCGAATAGTGCTCGCTGAGCATGACGACCGGCTGCCCATGCAAGGCTTGCAAAGTGGGCCGCGCGGTGGACGCCCAGCTGGACTGCGCGGTCCCCACCAGGCACACCGGAAAGCGACCCAGTTCGGACGCCACCAGGCCGCTGCCGGGTTCCACCGGCAGAACGGTCACGCCCACCTCCAGCGCCCCGGACAGCACGCGCTGTTCGATGATCTGACCGCCGGCCTCTTCGATGGTCAACTCGATCTGGGGATACCGCTCCCGAAAGCGCTGAATCAGAGGCGGAAAAAACAAATTGACCATGGGCGGGATGCCCACCGTCAGGCTGCCACGGGCCAGCCCCGCCAGATCGGCCACATCGCGCTGCAGGCGGCTGATGACGGCCAGTGCCTCCTGGCCTCTTTCGTACACGAGGCGGCCGGCGTCCGTCATCCGTACGCTGCGGCCCTCACGGATCAGCAGCGGCTGGCCGATCTCGTCCTCCAGCTGACGCACCATTTTGCTGACCGTCGACTGGGTGACACACAACTCGACCGCGGCGTGGGTGAAGCTGCTGTGCCGCACCGTTTCCACGAAATATCGCAGGGCTTTGAGGTCCATAGGGGTCCGTTTCTCCATTCCAAAATGGAATGGACAGCATGAATATAAGTCGCAACACGCATACGTGCCGATTTTTATACTGGCTTGAAACACAGGAGACCCCATGTACGAAGACCGCATCCGTCTGGCCCGCCTGCGCGACAAGATCATGTCTGCACAAGACGCGGCCACCCTGTTCAAAGACGGCATGACCGTGGGCATGAGCGGCTTCACGCGGGCCGGTGACTGCAAGGCGGTGCCGCTGGCCTTGGCCGACCGCGCCCGACAGGAGCCTCTGAAGATCACGCTGATGACCGGTGCCTCACTGGGCAACGACACCGACAAAATCCTGGTCGAGGCCAACGCCATTGCGCGCCGCCTGCCCTTTCAGGTCGACGCCACCCTGCGCAGCAAGATCAACCAGGGCGAGGTCATGTTTCTGGACCAGCATCTGTCCGAAACGGTCGAGCAGTTGCGTTCTGGGCAGCTGGCGCCGGTCGACATTGCGGTCATCGAGGCCACCGCCATCACCGAAACAGGCGCCCTCGTGCCGACCACCTCGGTGGGCAATTCAGCCAGCTTCGCGATCCTGGCCAAGCAGGTGATCGTCGAGATCAACTTGACGATGCCACTGGCCATGGAGGGTCTGCATGACATCTTCATTCCCACGTACCGCCCTCACCGTCAGCCGATTCCTTTGACCTCGCCCGAGCAGCGCATCGGCACCCCTTTCATCAGCATTGACCCATCCAAGATCGCCGCCATCGTCATCACAGAAAAGGCCGACAGTCCGTCCAATGTGCTGCCGCCCGATGCCGAAACGCAGGCGATCGCCGGGCATCTGGACGCATTCCTGCGCCACGAAGTGAAAGCCGGACGGCTGTCGGCTTCCCTGCAGCCCTTGCAGTCGGGCATCGGCACCATCTCCAATGCGGTGCTGCACGGCCTGATCGACTCGCCCTTCCAGAATTTGAAGATGTACTCGGAGGTGCTGCAAGACAGCGCCATCGAATTGCTCGACAGCGGTCGGCTGAGCTTTGCCTCGGCCTCGTCGATCACCCTGTCCAAGCCCACCTACGAGCACGTGCTGGCCCATATCAACGACTACAAGCCGCGCCTGGTATTGCGTCCGCAAGAGATCAGCAACCACCCCGAGGTCATCCGGCGCCTGGGGCTGATCACCATCAACACGGCGCTGGAGTGCGACATCTACGGCAACATCAACTCCACCCACGTGGGCGGCACCCACATGATGAATGGCATTGGCGGCTCGGGTGACTTTGCCCGCAACGCCCATCTGTCGGTGTTCGTGACCAAGTCGATCGCCAAGCACGGCGCCATCTCCAGCATCGTGCCCATGGTGACCCATGTGGACCATACCGAACATGATGTGGATGTGATCGTGACCGAGCATGGCTTGGCCGACCTGCGCGGGCTGGCGCCACGCGAGCGGGCTCAGGTCATCATCCGTCACTGCGTGGACCCGCTGTATCAGGGGGCGTTGCTGGACTACTTCCGTGACGCCTGCAAGCGCGGGGGGCACACGCCCCATTTGCTGGAGCAGGCCTTTGCCTGGCACACCCGCTTCGCCGACACGGGCGCCATGTTGACGGCATGCGCGCCCAAGGGTTGAGCCTCGACTGAGACACGTTTACCAGGCGCCACAAGCGCCTGCGGGGCCGCGACTCGACAGCCAAACAGACTGACGAGCGCGGCCTCTTTCTGGTTGGCCAGCCAGGCTCAGCGCTTGGTCTGCAACTTGGCAAAGGCTGCGGCCATGGCCGACTGACCTTGGGCAGGCTGAGGCGCCGCGCCCCGCCCTGCTCCGCCCCCACCGGTCATGCGCTCATTGCGCGCCGCTGGCCGGAAGCCGTTGTCACGTGCGGCACCTGCGCCCTTGGGGCCCGTGGCCGCATCCAGCTTCATGGTCAACGAGATGCGCTGGCGAGCCAAGTCCACCTCGACGACCTTGACCTTGACGATGTCGCCGGTTTTGACCACTTCACGCGCGTCGGTCACGAACTTGTTGGACAGCTGACTCACGTGGACCAGGCCGTCCTGGTGCACACCCAGGTCCACAAAAGCGCCGAACTGGGCCACGTTGGACACCGTGCCCTCCAGCACCATGCCCTCCTTGAGGTCCTTGATGTCTTCGACGCCGTCGTTGAAGCGGGCCACCTTGAAGTCGGGGCGCGGGTCACGGCCCGGCTTTTCCAGCTCACCAATGATGTCCTTGACGGTGATGATGCCGAACTTCTCGTCGGCAAACAGTTCGGGCTTGAGCGTGCGCAGCACGTCGCTCTTGCCGATCAGCTCGCTGGCGCTCTTGCCAGTCGAGGCCAGCATCTTCTCCACCACGGGATAGGTCTCAGGGTGCACGCCTGAGATGTCCAGTGGGTTGTCACCATCGCGAATGCGCAAAAAGCCTGCCGCTTGCTCAAAGGTCTTGGCGCCCAGACCCGCCACATCCATCAACTGCTTGCGGTTCTTGAACGCGCCATTGGCGTCCCGCCAACGCACGATGCTGTTGGCCACGGCCGTGCTCAAGCCTGACACGCGTGACAGCAGCGGAGCAGAAGCCGTATTCAAGTCCACACCCACGGAGTTCACGCAGTCTTCGACCACAGCGTCCAGCGTGCGGGCCAGCTCGCTCTGGTTGACGTCGTGCTGATACTGGCCTACGCCAATGCTCTTGGGGTCGATCTTGACCAGTTCGGCCAGCGGATCTTGCAGGCGGCGGGCGATGGACACCGCGCCGCGCAGGCTCACGTCCAGCTCGGGCAATTCTTTCGAGGCGAATTCAGAGGCGGAGTACACCGATGCACCGGCTTCAGAGACCACCACCTTTTCGATGGGCGTGCCTGGGGCCATTTGCTGGATGCGCTTGATCAGGTCGGCGGCCAGCTTGTCGGTTTCGCGGCTGGCGGTGCCGTTGCCAATGGCGATCAGGTTGACGCCATGTGCAGCGCACAAGCGGCCCAGCGTGTGGATGGAGCCTTCCCAGTCTTTGCGGGGCTCATGCGGGTACACGGTGGACGTGTCCAGCACCTTGCCGGTGTCGCTCACCACAGCCACCTTCACGCCAGTGCGGATGCCGGGGTCCAGCCCCATCACCACACGCTTGCCGGCTGGCGCGGCCAGCAACAGGTCGCGCAGGTTCTCGGCAAACACCTTGATGGCGGTGGCCTCGGCACTTTCGCGCAGCCGCGCAAACAAGTCGCGCTCCAGGCTCAGCGATAGCTTGACCTTCCAGGTCCAGGCGATGCACTTGCGGATCAGGTCGTCTGCCGGGCGCTTGCTGTGGCTCCAACCCAGGTGCACGGCAATGCGGCCTTCTGCCATCGTGGGCTTGCCGGGGATGACTTCTTCGTCCAGCACCAGCTTGGCATCCAGAAACTCTTGCGTGCGCCCGCGGAACACGGCCAGCGCGCGGTGCGAAGGCACGGTGCGGATGGGTTCCTCGTAGTCGAAGTAGTCGCGGAACTTGGACACATCCGGGTTGTTCTCGTCCTTGCCATCCATCAGCTTGGACTTGAACAGGCCCTCGGCCCACAGCCAGTCGCGCATTTTGCCAATCAGGGTGGCGTCTTCGGCCCAGCGTTCAGACAAGATGTCTCGCACGCCGTCCAGCACGGCGAAGGTGTCGGCAAAGCCGCCCTCGGCATTCACAAAGGCGGCAGCCTCGGTTTGCGGGTCAAGTGTCGGGTCGGCAAACAGCTTGTCGGCCAGCGGTTCGATACCGGCTTCGCGGGCGATCATGCCCTTGGTGCGGCGCTTGGGCTTATAGGGCAGGTACAGGTCTTCCAGTTCCTGCTTGGTGGGCACGGTTTCAATGGCGGCGCGCAGTTCAGGCGTCAGCTTGCCTTGTTCGTCGATGCTCTTGAGTACGGCGGCGCGGCGGTCTTCCAGCTCACGCAGATAGCCCAGACGGGCTTCGAGGTCGCGCAGTTGTGTGTCGTCCAGGCCATCCGTGGCCTCTTTGCGATAACGCGCAATGAACGGGACAGTGGCGCCACCGTCCAGCAACTCAACAGCAGCAACGACTTGGGCGGGGCGAACCTTCAGTTCCGCCGCCAATTGCATCAGGATCTTGTCCAAGCTCTGGCCTTCAATGGGAAAACGACGAGAGGGCCCCTGGCACCTCTCGCGGAGGCATCAAGGACGGAGGGAGGGCAGTTTGCCACAGCCCCACGCCGGTGATTTCCCTTGGCGGCGGCTCAGGTTCTGGGACAATAGAGGGTTGTTTCAGTCCTCCAACCTGTCATGGCCCTGCTTCCTTACGCCCTGTCTCGATCTGTTTTGTTCAACCTCGACCCTGAGGTGGCGCACGAGTTGACCATGGGGGCGCTGGCCCGTTTTCAAAATACCCCGCTGGCCTGTTTCTGGGGCAACCAAAGGGTGCAGGACCCGGTGACCCTGGCGGGCATCACCTTCCCCAATCGCGTGGGCATGGCCGCCGGACTGGACAAGAACGGACGCTGCATCGATGGTCTGGGCGCCATGGGCTTTGGCTTTGTCGAGGTGGGCACCGTCACCCCGAAGGCGCAGCCCGGCAATCCCAAGCCGCGCATGTTCCGCCTGCCTGAGGCCCATGCCTTGATCAACCGGCTGGGCTTCAACAACGAAGGGCTGGACTCGTTCCTGGCCAATGTCAAGCGGGCCACATTCCGTCAAAACGGCGGGATTCTGGGTTTGAACATCGGCAAGAACGCCGTCACCCCCATTGAAAACGCCGTCGACGACTATCTGATCTGCCTGGAGGGTGTGTACCCCCACGCCGACTACGTCACCGTCAACATCTCGTCGCCCAATACCAAGAATCTGCGCGCGCTACAAAGCGACGAAGCCCTGGACGCCCTGCTCGGGCAGTTGCAGGAACGCCGCCAGCAGTTGATCAAGCGCCATGGCCGCACCGTGCCGATGTTCGTGAAGATCGCCCCGGATCTGGACGAGACGCAGGTAGGCGTCATTGCGGCCACGCTTCAGAAAAATGGCATCGACGGCGTGATCGCCACCAACACCACCATTTCGCGCGAGGCGGTCAAAGGCATGCAGCATGCTGAAGAGACCGGTGGTTTGAGCGGCGCTCCGGTGCTGGAAGCCAGCAACCAGGTGATCCGTCAATTGCGCGCCGCTTTAGGCCCTCGTTTCCCCATCATCGGGGTGGGCGGGGTAATGAGTGCCGCCGATGCCCGCTCCAAGCGTGATGCGGGCGCCGATCTGGTTCAGATCTACACCGGCCTGATCTATCAAGGCCCCGGTCTGGTCAAAGACTGCGCGCAAGCGCTCAAATTGGGTTGACGGTTTCGTTGCGGCTGGAGGCATTGACCAGCCGCGTCGCTTGTTCAAGCACCAACTGGCATTCCTTGGGCGCGAGGTCCAGCGCACGCGCATAACGGGTGCTCGCGTGGTAGATCGCGGTGACGATCTTGGCAGTCTCCGCCTTCATGTTGGCGGCGTTGACCAACTCATTGGCCAGGCTCGCCACCGATCGCAGGATCTCGGCAGTCTCATGCGGATGCCGCACCGGCGTGTTCTTGCTCAGAGGTCTGCAGGCCGACAGCAGGCGCTCGTGCATGCCCCAATGCTTCATGACGGCGGCCGTCAGATCGTCCAGGTGGATGCCCAGCACCGCGGCCGTGGCTGCCTCTTGGGTCATGCCGGGCGTGGGCGCATCACCTTCCTGGGCGGGCGGTCCGGGCTGCATCAGTTTGGTGATCTGCGCGGCCTCTTCCGGGAAGTGGTAGAGGATCAGCAGCCAGCCCAGGCGTTGAGACATCGCCGCAATCGACGCTTCTTCGTCGTGAACCGAAAACGGTGCCAGCAAACGAGCGGTGTGGCCCGCAATGCAGGTCAGGCGCAACTCGGTTTGCAACGCGACCTGGGCCGCCTGAGCCGACTGGGCATCCGTGGTGGTGGCATACGCTTCGAGCACGCCCGGCCACGGGCGCAGGCCCGATGCGATCTTTCGCAGGCCCTGCTGCCCCAGCAGCACCACGGTCCGCCCAATGGTCGTCACGCCGTCGTCTGAACTGGTGCTGCGGTACGTCGCGGTATTGACGGATCGCAACAGCTCCCACACCAAAGCGGGGTTCTTGACGATCACATCCACAAAGTCATCCACCCGCAGTTGCTCCTGCGGCAGGATGGCCATGAGCGCCTTCTCCATCCCGGGCCGATTGGGCAGATGCCCCACCGTGTTGAGCCGGTCCAGCAAAAGCAGCAGCGGCCCGCCGCCCTCCTGCGCGTTGGTCTTGAGCCAGCTTTGAATCGCATTGAGCAAAGTCCGCGCGTTCAAATAACGCTGGCGTTGCTGGCGGTCCGTGGCGCGGTTGACGATGGCGCGCAGGGTCTCTGGTACCGAGTGTGGCGTCGTCCAGGGCAGGCGAACAATCTCCAAGCCGACGCGGGAGGCCGCGCTGCCCAGATCGTTGTCATCCAGCGCCGGATGGCCCGCCAGAATGCGGTGCATGAGCAGCCCCGCCATGAGCACGTCGCGCTCGGAGGCGGCTCGCAGTCGCTGGCGGTCCGTGTCGTGTTCTGACAAGGACAGCAAGGTTTCGGTGCTCAAGCCGGCCCCCAGGCCAGCCACGCAGGCGCGACCGGTCGTGTCGATCAAGACGTTGTGCAGTCCCAGATCGTAATGGGCCACGCCGGCTTCATGCGCGTAGGCGACGCCTTCAATGACGTCACACATCCAGGTCGCCACTTCCACCGGGTTCGGCGCGGGGCCATTGGCCAGACGCTCAGCGAGGGTCTTGGTCTTGCCGCGCGGGCATGAGATGTAAGGCCAGCCATCGTGCTCGCCCACTTCCAGGATGTCGGCCAGACCGGGGTGCTTCAAGCGGGCCACATGCTGCGCATGCTCGATCCAGGCGTCCTTCAATTTGGGTTTAACGGGCGCGGTTCGGGGAACGAACAGCAGCACGTCCTGCCCCAGCCTGGCGTCGTGAGCCAGCCAGGTGCTGGATGCGGAGCTCTTGCCCAGCAATTGGTTCAACGCAAATCGCCCAAACTGCGTGGGCGCGGCAGAGGGCTGGTTTGGCGTATGAGTGCTTGCGGCGGCCATCAACGTAGAGTGAAATGAAAAAAATGCCAGGCGGAACGCAGTCCCGGCTCATGAATTTCACATCAAGGCAAACAGGGACAATGCCCGGTCAAGGGCAATCATTCCCCTGCTTTTCTACCTCAAGACGCAGCGGTCAGGTCGCTCAGAGGCAACCAACGTCCCGCACCGGTGATGAATGCTGCGTAAACCGGGTCGCCGGGTTGCATGGCGGCCACAGCCTGAACGTAGCCGTGCATCTGGCTCACGTACTCCTGCAGGTCTTGCGGCTGGTGATTGAGCTTGTAATCGAGCACCCACCATTCGGTTTGGCCGCCGTTCGCGCGCGCGACCAGCCGGTCCAGCCGCAGATTCTGGCCCCGGTGGTGCAAGGCGACCTCGTTGCCCGCCCACAGATGGCCATGGGCCGACAGCCAGGGCGCGACCTCCGAACTGTGCAACAGCCGTTCAACGAGTGCGCGGGCTTGCGGCAGCCAGTCTGCGGCCAGAGTCAGTTGGGTTGCCGCCTGGCAGATGGCGCGCTCGACCCTGGCAGGCGTGCGCTGTGCGTCCGGCATCCGAGTCACCCATTCAAGCACCTTGTGAACGACCTGCCCCAGGATCTGAATGGGTAACGGGCTGGCCTCGGGCTGGGGCACCGCGACCGGCAATGGCTGCAAGAGGGGCAGCGCCTCCAGTGTCAAAGGGTTCGGCGAGCGAGGCGCATCGGCGGGATGCTCATCCTGGCGATCGGCCAGGGCAGGCACCCAGGGCGTTTGGGCGTCCACCGCATGCGAGCCGGTCAGCCGCGTCCACCAACTGGCTTTGGCCACCTGGTAATGCGGCTGCACGCGGCTGATGTACAAGCGGGTCTTCGCCCGCGTCATCGCCACGTACAAAGCGTTCAGCTCCTCGCGGTCGGCGGCGAGCGCTTCGGCCTCCAGCAGGCGCTGAAGACTGGGGGGCGGGTTGGCCTGAGACTGCAGGAAGGCGCATCGAGTGGGGTGCGCAGCCCCCTCGGGCCAATCCACCAGGACGCCGTAAGTCTCGGCTTTGCTAGGCAGTGCGTCAGTGTCCATCAAGAACACCACCTCGGCTTCCAGCCCCTTGGCACCGTGGATGGTCAACAACTGAACCGCGTCGGCGTGGGCTTTGGGCGGCAGCGTGGCCAGCGAACGCTTGACCCGCCGGATCCACCGATAGAGCGTGGCATCACGCCCGGAGTCCAGCTCCAGGCTCAGACTCAACAGGGCCGCCACATTGGACCAGGCCGCCTCCCAGCGGCCCACGCCCAGCACTCGCGCCAGACTGTCGCGCAGGCCCGCTTCTGTCACCACCTTTTGCAGCAGATCATGCGGCGGCAGAACCTGGGCGGCGCTTTGCCAGCTTCGCAGCCACTGCGCGACCCGCTCCCAGCGCGGCGCCTGGGCGCCCAGCTGCTGAATCGCATCCCACCACGATAGATCGTCCGCGCGAGCCAAAGCGGCGACCTCCAGCAAGTCGTCATCGCCCATGTCAAACACCGGGCTCTTGAGCGCTTGCGCCAAGGACAGATCGTGGCGTGGCGACACCAGCCCGTCCATGAGCGCCAACAGGTCGCGCACTTCGGGCGTGTCGGCCAATTCGGCGTTTTCCGGGGCAATGTTGGGGATGCCTCGCAGCGACAGGGTTTGCGCGACCAGCGCCAAAGAGGCCCGCCTGCGCGCCAGCACATAAATCGCTCCGGCGGGCACGGCCTGGTGCTGCGTCAAGGCCTCGATGGCTTGTGCGATCTGTTCGGCCTCCAGCTGCTTGAGCGAAGCCTGTTCTGTCTCCCTGGGCTCGGTCAGACTGTCGCGCCAGCCTTCTCTTGGCGGCAGCTTGTCCAGTGCCGATCGTTCGATGGTCGGCAACACGCGCACGTCAGAGGCCTCGGTGGATTCCGTCGTGTGTGTTCGAAACCCCGGAAACTCGCCCGCCAGAGCGGCTTCATGCAAGCAGGTATTCAGGGCCAGGATCACGCCGGGTGCGTTGCGGCGCGTGTGATCGCAGGCCAGCAAATCGCCATCCAGGCCGTCGACCACAAAAGCCTTGGCGGCTTCAAAGACCCGGGGGTCGGCGCGTCGGAACCGATAGATGCTCTGCTTGGGGTCGCCGACCAGAAACACCTGCATGGGTTGCTGCCCGCTGCGCCCTCCACCCGCCCCGGCATAGGCCGCCAGCCAGGAGCGCAGGGTTTGCCATTGCAAAGGGCTGGTGTCTTGAAACTCGTCCATCAGCAACTGTTGCGTCTGCCCATCCAGACGTTGCTGCACCCACCCGGCCAGCACCGGATCCGTCAGCAGGGTCGAAGCGCCCCGCTCCAGGTCGACCATGTCAGCCAGCCCGCGCTCGGCCTTGATCTGGGCGTACTCGGTGAACAGGATGCGGGTGAGCTCAGACATGTCCCGGTGCGTCTGATGCGCCTGATGCTGGGCGCGGGCCTGCAACCACGCCACCAGCCAGTCCTGAGCCCAGACCAACTCCTCGCTGTCGCCCAGGCGCTTTTTGGGCAAGCCTTGCGCGGTCAGCAGGGCAGCCTTCAAGCCGTCCCCCCGGCGAGTGGGATCAGACTGCACCAGCGCATCGGTCATGGCCGAGGCCGCGTCCTTGGCGATCGTCCCTTTGGCCCCGCCCAGAACCGCCGCGAGGGCCCACATGCGTTGAACAATCTGCGGGTCGGCCAGCGCTTGATCAGGGTGCGTCCAGGGCGCCCACTGCGAGTCCCACTGCGCGAGGGTCTCGACGCTCTGCTCCAGCAAGCCCGCCTGCTGCGTCAACTCGATTTCCAGACGATTGGACAAGGCCGTCTGCAGCCACCCTTCCAGGTTGAAGGCCCCCACCGACTGCACCAATCGGGCGTAGACCGCCCGGGCATCGCTGCCATCGATCTTGCGCAGAAAGCGTCCCCACAACTCAGGCCACAACTCGGTCTGATCCTCGATCAGGTTCATCTGCGGGGGCAGTTGCAACTCGGTCAGCACGTCCAGCGGTGCCACCTTGATCAGCCGTGAAAACCAGCCGTGGATAGTGTGAATCTCCACACTCCGTCCCGACGTCATCCATTGCTGGTGCAGTTGACCCAGGCGGGGCGCCATCTCCGTCGCAGCGGCAGCGGGCAAGCCTCGAATGATCAGTTCGTGCGTACGCTGCTCATCCGTCTGCGAGGCGAACATCGCCAGCCAGGCATGCAGGCGTTCGCGCATTTCGCCAGCCGCCTTCTTGGTGAAGGTGATGGCCAGGATGTGTTGAGGCGGCACGCCATCGAGCAGTGACCGGATGATCCGAGACACCAGCATCCACGTCTTGCCCGCGCCAGCGCAGGCCTCCACCACCACGCTGCGGCGGGGGTCGCAAGCCACTTGATAGAACACACTGCGGTCAACCAGTTTGGCGTTGACCTCGTAAGCCGCCTGATGTTGTTCGTGGCTCATCGCTCTTCTTCCTGCTCTTCTTCGGCGCTCAAAGGCCAGTGGTCCTTGCGACACAGCCCGCGTGCCGGGCAGTAAGTGCAGGCGGCGGCATCCCCCAAAGCGGGCATCGCTGCACCCTGGTGGATCCGAG
Source organism: Acidobacteriota bacterium (assembly GCA_050259275.1). Taxonomy (GTDB): domain Bacteria; phylum Pseudomonadota; class Gammaproteobacteria; order Burkholderiales; family Burkholderiaceae_C; genus Aquabacterium. Next base: position 283,238 of record JBLNAI010000017.1, on the reverse strand, counting down.
TGAAGTCGTGCACCAGGCCTTCCATCAATTGCGCCGCATGTTCCTGCACGTCTTCATGGCGGATCAACGTGGCGGCTTTGCCATCCAGATGCAGATACGCCGCATCGGACACGTCACCGCCCATCAACGCGGCATAGAAAGGCAACTGCGTGTCTTCCAATGGTCGCTTGACGCGCTCTTTCAAGGTTTGCAACGAGCCTGACTTGTAATCGATCACCATGCGCGCGCGCTGCTCGCCTCGATAACTGGCATCCACACGGTCGATCTGGCCCTTCAGCGCGATCTGGCCGCAGTCCTCGGCCAAGTCCAGTGTCCGCTGTTCGCTCGATTCGTTGCTCACGCATCGCCAGCCTTCGAACTCATGGGCATGCAGCCAGTTCACATAGGCCTGAGCCATAGCGGGCAACACCGACAGATAAGGCAAAAAATAAGGACGCGTGGCGTCGCCCTTGAGTCCCTGCTCGCCCATCACCCGGTCAGCCATGTCCAGCCAGGCTTGCACGTCTTCCTGCACCGTGCGCAATGCCAGCATCTGCTCTCGCTCTTCATGAAAGCGCCGAATCACTTCATGCAGCCAGATGCCGTAATCAGATCGGTCCAGCCCTTCTTCCAACTCGTCCACATCGCGCAAATGCAGCACCGACTGCGCAAAAAAACGATAGGGGCACTGGCGCAAGGCTTCATAGCTGGTGGCCGACAAGGACCCCGGCAGCAACGACAGCGTGCCCGCATCCAGATGAGGCATGGGCTGTTCTGCGAGAACGACTTCGACCGTCTCCTGTCGCCACGGCGGCACCCTCTTCTGCCAGACCCGTCCGGTTTCGTGCGCCCAGCGCATCAGCCATGGGCTGGCCTCCATGGGTTCGGTGCCCTGCCCTTGGCGATACAGGCAGACCACATGGCCTTGCGACATCAGCAAACCAAACGCCTCCCACTGCGCTTCTCGCAGATCCTCGGGAGTCGCGAGCGCCATCTCGCGTGTCAAGGTCGGACCCAGCCAGTTGGTGGACACCGACGCGCCGCCCAGTTGCCGCGCATCGGCTCCAGGGATCACGATGTGATGGAAGGGACGCATGACCGCGCGCGCCATCGGCGTGACCACCACGTCGATTCGACCGGATGGCGGGGGCGGCCGGAAGGTCGTGTTCTCCAGCACCTCATGGACCCAGCGGCTCCATCCCGCACCGTCCAGCAGCATCTGGTCCAGCAACTGCTGCCAGCTCGCATCGTCCTGCAATCCGGGGTGCGTCAGATGCAGGGCTTGCGCAACCAGCGCCCCTGCTTCGTCAGCGATCAGTGCCTCCCACGCGCCAGCCGACTGCAAGGTCTCTTGCAAGGTCTGCAACCAGACGCGCAGCGGCCGCCTCTTGCCCGAGCGCATGGCGCGAAGTGCCTGCGTGATCTGATGGGCCTGCTCCCAAACCGCCAGGGCTTCTGGCGGACAGGGCGCGCCACTGGCCAGTGGCAAGGATGGCTTGTCCCAGGCTCGCAACCAACCGTGTCGACGGCACCAGGCTTCGAGTGCGTCGCCCGCGTTGAGCTGGTCCAGAGTCACCCAACCGGACTTGAGCCAATCGAGCAGATCATCTGTACTGGCTTGGGGATGGGCGGCTTGCAGCAAGCGTGTGACCACCGCGGCCGCGCGCGTGGTGGACAGACGCCATCCCGTCTCGTCTGCCACCGTGGCGCCCGCGCCGTCCAGCATGGCCCGGACTCGCCGGATCAGACTGCGATCCAGCGCGATCAAAGCCACAGGCTCGCCGTCTTGCTGTCGCGAAGCGTTCACCGCATCCAGAACGACTGCAGCGGCGCTGCGCGCTTCGTCCTCCGAGTCCAGGCAAGCGATCTGACCGGGAGGCTCAGAGGCGTCTGGCGATGCCATGAAACCTTGCGCGACCGGCCACCAGCATGGCCGCCCCGCGGCGGTGGCATGCGCCATCACGCTCAACATCAAGTGAGCCTCGGTCCCTGGGGACACCGCCCTCCCCGCACTGATGCCGATGTAAGCCTGATACGGCAACTCGAAAACCACGTCGCTGGGCCAGCCATGCGCCAGGCTGTCGATCACCCACTCCAGGCCCCAGGACAGCAGCAAGCGCTCGCGCGAGCCATATTGCAAGGGTGCCTCGGCTGAGGTCCCCAACAACGATCGCAGCCTGTCCCAATACAAGGCCCTGTGCGCGGGCGGGATGGCCTGTGCCCGGCGCATCCACGTATGCGCGGCATCGACCAACTGGGTCATTGCATGGTCAAAGCCCCGTGGATCACGGGCCAACCATTGCTGACACCAGGGCTCCTTGGCCAGACGTTGCGAGACCTGCAAGCGGTCGGCGACGACATCCAGCGTCACGTGGCCCCCCCCCCCTCCACGCGCGTCATGCTGCCACCCGTGTGCCGCGATCAGCGACGCCATGGTTTCGATCGCAGGCGCCCAGCCTCCCACCTGCTCGGCCCAGGCCCGACGCGCATGCGACAACACAGCGCCCACCGGTACGACGACCAGGGCATCCCGGGCACTCACCCCCTGAGCGGCCAACCAGCTCGCGGCAGAACGTGCCCACTGTGCCCAACAGTCCTGAGGGCTTTGGTCCGAGCGCCACAGCCAGGGCTGCGGCGTCAATTGGCTTCGCGGATCCAGCAGTCGGTTCAAAATCGGGTGAGAGTCTGCGTCTATGACAGTCATACGAAAGTGGTACTTGAGATGTGCAGCGGACGCATCATCTTCTGTGTCAGAATCTTCTCAACCTTCTGGCACGAGATTCTTTTCACGACAAAAATGCCAGCACCCCCGAGGATAGATCCATGAGCAGCGACCTGATCAAACATATTTCCGACGCATCGTTCGAAGCCGATGTCCTTCAATCTGCCCAACCGGTCCTGGTGGACTACTGGGCAGAATGGTGCGGCCCTTGCAAGATGATTGCCCCGATCCTGGACGAAGTGGCCAAAGATTACAGCGGCCGCCTGAACGTCGCCAAGATGAACGTCGACCAGAACCGCGACGTGCCTGCTAAGTTCGGCATCCGTGGCATCCCTACCTTGATGATTTTCAAGGGCGGGCAACTGGCCGCCACCAAGGTGGGCGCACTGTCTAAAGCCCAATTGACGGCTTTCGTTGACGCGAACCTGTGATTTCTCGCTGAAATCGTTCATATAATCCGGGCACTGGCTGATTTTCGGCCAGTGCCCGTCAAGTCAAGCGGTACGCACTGCTTGTCGGGCGCAGGCAGCCAGCCAGAGGCCATCTGGTTTCGGTCCACGCCAGTCCCCCACCATCCTTTTACCCACGGTTCGCTTTCTGCACCTTGCGGCACCCGCGTGTTGCCATGGATGCAGCTTTCATCCAGGGTCCCAATCCATGCATCTTTCAGAACTGAAGGCACTGCACATCTCGAAATTGGTCGAGATGGCGGAAGCTTTGGAGATCGAAAACGTCGCTCGCATGCGCAAGCAAGAGTTGATGTTTGCGATCATGAAGAAACGCGCCAAGGCCGGCGAACAGGTCTTCGGCGACGGCGTGCTCGAAGTCCTGCCTGACGGCTTTGGCTTCCTGCGGGCGCTCGACATGAGCTTCCTGGCCAGCACGGACGACATTTATCTGTCGCCCAGCCAGGTTCGCCGCTTCAATCTGCACACCGGCGACATGATCGAAGGCGAAGTGCGCGTGCCCAAAGACGGCGAGCGCTACTTTGCCCTGGTCAAGGTCGACCGCGTCAACGGCATCGCGCCTGAGGTCAACAAGAACAAATTGATGTTCGAAAACCTCACGCCGCTGTTCCCTGACGAGCAATTCAAGCTCGAAAGCGACGGCGTCCGGGGCGACGACAACGTCACCAGCCGCATCATCGACCTGATTGCCCCCATCGGCAAAGGCCAGCGTGCTCTGTTGGTGGCGCCTCCCAAGAGCGGCAAAACCGTGATGATGAAGAACCTGGCTCATGCCCTGGTTGCCAATCATCCCGAAGTTCACTTGATCGTTCTGCTGGTCGATGAGCGGCCAGAAGAAGTGACCGAAATGCAGCGCACCGTACGCGGTGAAGTCATCAGTTCGACGTTCGATGAACCGGCACAGCGCCATGTCCAGGTCGCCGAAATGGTGATCGAGCGGGCCAAGCGTCTGGTTGAGCTGAAAAAAGACGTGGTGATCTTGCTGGACTCCATCACCCGCCTGGCTCGCGCCTACAACAACGTCTTGCCCTCGTCCGGCAAAGTGCTGTCCGGCGGTGTGGACTCGAACGCGCTGCAGCGCCCCAAGCGCTTCTTTGGCGCGGCGCGCAACATCGAAGAAGGTGGCTCACTGACCATCATCGGCACCGCCCTGGTCGATACCGGCAGCCGCATGGACGAAGTGATCTACGAAGAATTCAAGGGCACCGGCAATTGCGAAATCCACCTGGATCGTCGCATGGCTGAAAAGCGCGTCTACCCCTCGATCCTGATCAACAAGTCAGGCACCCGTCGCGAAGAACTGCTGCTCAAGCCAGAAATCCTGCAAAAGAGCTGGATCTTGCGCAAATTGCTCTATCCAATGGACGAAATCGAGGCGATGGAGTTTGTCTTGGACAAAATGCGCTCTACGAAAAATAATCACGACTTCTTTGACATGATGCGTCGAGGCGGTTAATTCATATTACAATCTACGGTTTTCCGGCTGTCGGAAAGTGCTTGGCATGGTGTCAAGTGGCTCCCGATGATTGCAAACAGCAAGAGGTTTTCATATGCCTAAGCAAGGTATTCACCCCAATTACCGCGACGTCTGCTTCGTCGACCAATCCAACGGCTTCAAGTTCGTGACCCGCTCGTGCGCTCCTACCAAGGAAACCATCAAGCAGGAAGACGGCCGTGAAGTGCCTCTGTTCAAGCTCGAAACCTCTTCTGAGTCGCACGCTTTCTACACCGGCACGCAAAAGTCTGTGGACTCGCTGGGCGGCCGCGTGGAGAAGTTCCGCAACAAGTTCGCTCAGTTCCGCAAGTAATGACCTCTCACGTGTGCGTCCCGGGCGCACGCGTGTTGTCACAAAACAAAAGGGTAGCCACGGCTGCCCTTTTTGCTTGTATCGTCCCCGCACATTGATCACCGCAAGCCAGGATGAGCCACCACCCCCATGCACCTACCGTGACACCGGCTTTGGTCACCCAAAAGGCGGTGCGCCGATTGCCACGCTGGGCCCTGCTCCTGTTCTGTGCGGCTTACATCCTGCCCGGCCTCTTTGGCCGTGACCCCTGGAAAAACGAAGACATCGCGTCGTTCGGCCACATGTGGAGCATCGCCCTGGGGCAAGCCTCCTGGCTGCATCCCAATGTCGGGGGCGTGCTTCCTACCTCCGGCGGTGTGCTGCCCTATTGGCTGGGTAGCGCCTCGATCATGCTCTTCAACGGCTGGCTGGACCCTGCCCTGGCTGCTCGCATTCCATTTGCCTTGCTGCTCACGGCCGTGCTGGCCCTGACCTGGTACGCCAGCTTTCATCTGGCCAAGACCGATGCCGCTCAGCCGCTCCCGCTGGCCTTTGGCGGCGAGGCCGAACCCAATGATTACGCTCGGGCCGTGGCAGATGGTGCGCTGCTCGCCCTGATAGCCACGCTGGGTTTGCTTCAGTTGGGGCACGAGACCACTCCTGAACTGCTCCAACTCACGGGCAGCACCCTGTTTCTCTACAGCCTGGCAGCTGCACAGACTCGTCCTTGGCCGGCGCGGCTGGCGACGATCTTGAGCTTACCCATCATGGCAGCCAGCGGCAGCCCGACCGTGGCCCTGCTGTTGGGCGGCACGGGCTTTGTCATTTGCGGCAGCTCTCGCCATGTCGAGATGCGTCGGCATTTGCCTTGGGTCGCTGCGGCCTGGCTGCTGGCGGGCGGCCTGGCATCGGCATTGACCCAGTTGGGCTTGCCGGGCTGGGCCTGGCGCATGGACCGCGGTCTGGCCTTGCACGACATGATGGGGCTGGTGATCTGGTTCGCCTGGCCCACATTGCCCCTGGCCGCCCTGACGGTGTGGCATTGGCGGCGGCAGTCCATGCGCCGGCACATTGCTGTCCCCCTGCTTTCGGCATCCGTCGGGATGATGGCATCGCTCGCCATGGGTGCCAATGACCGCGCCATGATGCAAAGTCTGCCGGCGTTGGCGGTATTGGCGGCGTTTGCCTTGCCTATCTTGCAGCGCAGCCTGGGCGCGGCGCTGGACTGGTTCTCGGTGTTCTTCTTCACCGTTTGCGCCGCAGCCATCTGGCTGATCTATGTGGCCATCCACACCGGCGTACCGGCTAAAACAGCAGCCAATGTAGCCAAACTGGTGCCTGGCTACCAAGCGCATTTCTCATGGCTGGCGCTGGTCATCGGCGCCATCGGTACCCTGCTGTGGCTGGGCCTGGTCCGCTGGCGAACCGGGCGCCATACGCACGCTTTGTGGAAGAGCCTGGTGCTCCCGGCTGGCGGTGTGGCCCTGTGCTGGCTGCTTTTCCTGACTCTGTGGCTGCCCGTTGTCGACCAATCGCGCAGCTATCGCCTGTTGCTCAATCGGGTCCGCGTCTTTGTGCCGCCATCGGAATGCATCCATTCCCCCAACGCATCAGTGGGGCTGTTGACGGGGCTGGAATACTTCGGCGGCTACCAGGTCGATGGACGACCCATTGCGCTCAACCAGAACAGCCATCTGTTCAGTGATGACCGCGTCTGCAACATCATGATGCTTCGCATGGCCCCACATCAACCGGCGCCCGAGATGATTGGCTGGAACAAGGTGGCGCAGTTGAATCAGCGTACGCACAATTCAGAATCCGTGGCCATCTACCGCCGCCGCGACGCGCATTGAAACGACGATGCCCCGTGTGCATCAGACCAGCCGAACGCGCACCGACGGCAAAGTGAGCGTGAAGGTCGAGCCCTTGCCCGGTTCACTGGTGATCTTCAGATCGCCGCCATGGCGCTGCACCACATGCTTGACGATGGACAGCCCCAGCCCTGTCCCACCGGTCTCACGCGATCGGCTGCCGTCAACGCGATAGAAGCGCTCAGTCAAGCGCGGGATGTGCTCGGCCGGGATGCCGATACCGCCGTCGGTCACGGAGAATTCGGCGCCCCCTTCTGGCAAGGTCACCCATTTCACGTCGATCCGGGCGCCGTCAGGCGTGTAGCGAACGGCATTGGAAACGAGGTTGCCCATGGCACTGAGCCATTCGCCTTCCACGCCGGCAATCTCCATGGTCTTGCCTTTGGCATCGACTGAAAACGTCATCGGGTGCCTGTCGCGTGACAGCGCCAGACCATCGGTTTCAATCCGCTTCATCAAGTCGCTCACGCGCAGCCAACGGTCCGAAGAAGGACGGGGGCTGCCCTCGATTTGTGCGAGCGTCAACAAATCGGAGACCAGGCTTTGCATGCGGTCAGCTTGCTGAGTCATCAGTCCGATGACGCGATTGCGCTCGACCTCGGTCAGGGGCAGCGAGGCCAGCGTCTCGATGAACCCGGTGAGCACCGTCAAGGGCGTGCGGATTTCATGCGACACGTTGGCGACGAAATCGCGGCGCATGTTTTCTGCGCGCTCCCGCTCGGTGATGTCCTGCGACAGGACCAGTTTGAGCCCGTCGCCATAGAGCCGAACCTGTACGGACAGGAAGCTCACGCCTGCCCGGCTGGTCAGGCATTTCACGGGTTCGCGATAATCGCCCGCCTGCAGATACTGCACGAAGGTCGGCTGGCGAATCAGATTGGTCACCCGCTGCTGCAGGTCGCGCTGCGGGTCCAGGCCGAAATGGTCGGCCCCCGAAGGGCTGATCCAGGTGATGTGGTCGCGGGCGTCGAGCAACAGCACCCCGACCGGCGATGCCTCGATCGCCGAGAGAAACTGACCCAGCCGCGCCCTTTCCAACTGGATCCGATCGTCGCGCAAGCGAATCACCCGGTGAACGCGATGGGCGACTTCTCCCCAGATCCCTGGCAGGCGGGGCGGAGAGACCTCGGGCGTTCGCAGCCAGTCCAGCAGTTGATGCCCTTTGAGCGTGTCCACCACCGACAAGGTCACGACCGAAGCCGCCGCCCCACTGAAGGCCATCACGATCGGATGACCTGTCCGCGAGCCGATCCACCATCCAAGCACGCCACCTGCACACGCTGTCAACAGACGAGCGCCGACACGCGACAACAGCCACGAATTCGATGTATCCACGATGAAAGCCCGGTTCAGGCGGCGTTGGCGACCTGCTGAGTCATACGATAACCGGCGCCTCGCACGGTCTCGATCAACTGCGAACGCTGCACGGGGGCCAGGGCCTCACGCAGACGTTTCACATGCACATCCACGGTGCGCTCTTCAATGAACACATGGTCGCCCCAGACGCGGTCCAGCAACTGAGCGCGACTGTGAACGCGTTCGGGGTGGGTCATGAAGAAATGCAGCAGCTTGAATTCGGTAGGACCGATCTTGACTTCCTGCTCGCCGCGGCAGACCCGGCGGGTGGACGGATCCAGCCGCAATTCCGCAATCTCGACGGCCGAGTCCAGCGCCTGCGGCGCTTTGCGGCGCAACACGGCACGCACACGCGCCATCAATTCGTGCGTCGAAAACGGTTTGGTCAGGTAGTCATCTGCACCCGCATCCAGGCCCGCCACCTTGTCCACCTCTTCCGCACGGGCAGTCAACATGATGATCGGCAGATCCCGGGTGCGAGGTGCAGTGCGCCAGCGTTTAGCCAGCGACAGGCCTGACTGTCCGGGCAACATCCAGTCCAGCAAGACCAGATCAGGCAACACGCGATCGATCTCGCTTTGCGCCAGATCGGCCGAATGCGCGACGACCACCTCGAACCCCGAGTGCCTGAGATTCAGAGAGATCAATTCGGCAATCGCGATCTCGTCTTCAACCACCAATACACGGCTCATCGAAAACTCCCGGATTCTTATTTGATGATGGACTCGACGACGTCAGGCGTGTTGTGCCGAACGTCCAGCCCCTTGACGATGTAGATCACCTGCTCAGCCAGGTTCTTGGCGTGGTCCCCCACCCGCTCGATGGCTTTGGCGACGAAGACCAGATCGATCGAGGCCGAAATCGTGCGGGGGTCTTCCATCATGTAGGTGATGAGTTTGCGCATCAGGCCGTCGAACTCGGCATCGATTTCGTTGTCGCTCTTGATCACTTCCAGCGCCGTGAGCGTATCGAGGCGAGCGAAGGCGTCCAGCGCCTTGCGCAACGATGCCGTTGCCAGATTGGCTTCGAACGACACGTCGCTCACGGGCAGGCGCAGGCGGCTGGAGACGCCCGTGTTGATCAGGCGCTGCACCGTGCGCGCAATGCGGGCCGCTTCGTCGCCCACACGCTCCAGATTGCCAATCGTCTTGGAGATGGCGATCAACAAACGCAAGTCGCGGGCAGTGGGCTGACGTCGCGCGATGATGGTCGACAGATCGGCGTCGATGGTCATCTCCATCTGGTTGACGCGCTCTTCCTGCTCCAGCACCGCGGCGGAGGTCTCTTCACTGAAATGCGTCAAGGCATAGATGGCCTGCGCCACCTGCGACTCGACCAAACCGCCCATTTCCAGCACGCGGGTCGAAATACCGCTGAGTTCAACATCAAACTGGCTGGACAAATGCTTCTCGGACATGTCGGGTTCTCCGTCAGAAATTTTTTTTGATCGTGATACAGATACTGCGAACAGCCGGGCGGTCAGCCAAAACGACCGGTGATGTAGTCTTCGGTTTCGGTGCGCTTGGGCTTCATGAAAATGTCGGTGGTCGACCCGAACTCGATCAACTCGCCCAGGTACATGTAGGCGGTGTAGTCCGAGCAGCGGGCGGCCTGCTGCATGTTGTGGGTCACGATCAGCACCGTGTAGTCGTCCTTGAGCTCATGGATCAGCTCCTCGATCTTGCCGGTCGAGATCGGGTCCAGCGCGGAGCAAGGCTCGTCCAGCAACAGCACTTCGGGCTTGATGGCAATGCCGCGAGCGATGCACAGGCGTTGCTGCTGACCACCAGACAGCCCCGAGCCGCTCTGGTTCAACTTGTCCTTGACCTCGTTCCACAAAGCGGCCTTCTTCAAGGCCCACTCGACCCGCTCGTCCATCTCGACGCGCGACAAGGTTTCAAACAAGCGCACACCGAAAGCGATGTTCTCGTAGATCGACATCGGGAACGGCGTCGGCTTCTGGAACACCATGCCGACCTTGGCCCGAATCAGGGACACGTCCTCTTTGGTGGTCAGGATGTCTTCCCCATCCAGCAGGATCTGCCCTTCGGCGCGCTGTTCCGGATACAGCTCGAACATGCGGTTGAAGGTACGCAGCAAGGTCGACTTGCCGCAACCCGATGGGCCGATGAAAGCCGTCACCTTGTTCTCAGGCAACTCCATGTTCACGTTCTTGAGCGCGTGGAACTTGCCATAGAAAAAGTTCAGATTGCGAACGGACAGCTTCGCCTTGGATTGCGTCGAATTTTGGACCTGGGCATCCATCATGGATCTCCGAAAATATCTGGGTAGTCGTGCCGAACTTGGAATGAATCAGCGCTGACGGAATACGGTGCGGGCCACCACGTTGAGCACCAGCACACCCACGGTGATCAGGAACACGCCTGCCCACGCGAGCTTTTGCCAGTTTTCGTAGGGGCTCATGGCAAATTTGAAGATGGTGACCGGCAGGCTGGCCATGGGGTGACTCAGGTCAGCCGACCAGAACTGATTGGACAGCGCCGTAAAGAGCAGCGGAGCCGTCTCGCCAGAGATGCGGGCCACAGCCAGCAAGACCCCGGTGACCACTCCTGCACGGGCCGATTTGAGCGTGATGGTCAGAATCACACGCCACTTGGGCGTACCCAGGGCATAGGCCGCTTCACGCAAGGCGCTGGGCACCAGGACCAGCATGTTCTCGGTGGTTCGGATCACCACCGGCACCACGATCAAGGCCAGAGCCAGCACGCCAGCCCATCCCGAAAAGCTCTTGGCCTTCGCAACGACCGATGAGTAGATGAACAGCCCCACCACGATCGAGGGCGCAGACAGCAGGATGTCATTGATGAAGCGGGTCACGCTTCCCAGCCAGCCCTCCTGGCTGTACTCGGCCAGGTAGACACCGGCCAGCACGCCGACGGGGGTCCCGATCAAGGTGGCCAGGCCAACCATCATCAGCGAACCCATGATGGCATTGGCCAGCCCACCCGCCTCTTCAGGCGCGGGCGTCATTTGGGTGAAGGTCGCCAAAGTCAGGCCGCCAATGCCCAGTCGAACGGTTTCGACGAGGATCCAGATCAGCCACACCAGGCCGAACGCCATGGCCGCCAGCGACAGAGCCAAAGCGATGGCATTGACGCGCTTACGGCTGTTGTGCCGCGCCACACGGAAAGAGTTGGAGGCACTCATGCGCGGGCTCCTTCGGCTTTCTTGAGCTGGGCCAGCAACAGTTTGGAAAAGGCCAGGACCACAAAAGTGATGAAAAACAAGATCAGTCCCAGATAGATCAAGGAAGCCTGGTGCAGCCCTTCGCCCGCCTCGGCGAATTCGTTGGCCAACGCAGAGGTGATGCTGTTGGCGGCCTCGAACACCGACAGCGAGTTGAGCTGGTTCATGTTGCCGATCACAAATGTGACGGCCATGGTCTCGCCCAGAGCCCGTCCCAGGCCCAGCATGATGCCGCCGACCACACCGGTCTTGGTGTAGGGCAACACGACTTTGGAGACCACTTCCCATGTGGTCGATCCCAAACCGTAGGCCGATTCCTTGAGCATGGGAGGCGTCACCTCAAAGACGTCGCGCATCACCGAAGCAATGAAGGGAATGATCATGATGGCCAGGATGATCCCGGCGGACAAAATGCCAATGCCAACCGGCGGGCCCGAGAACAGGGCGCCCAGATAAGGCACGCCTTCGGTCAGCGACTGAAGAGGCTGCTGAACATAAGTCGACAAAATGGGGCCGAACACCAACAGCCCCCACATGCCGTAGACGATCGACGGCACAGCGGCCAGCAACTCGACCGCAATGCCCAAAGGGCGCTTGAGCCACTTGGGCGATAACTCGGTCAAAAACATGGCGATGCCGAAGCTGACCGGCACAGCAATCAACAAGGCGATGAACGACGTCATCAAGGTGCCGTAGATCATCACCAGGCCACCGTACTGGTCCTTGACGGGATCCCAGTCGGAGCGCCACAAAAAGCTCAACCCGTATTCTTTGATGGCAGGCCAGGCACCGATCACCAGAGAAATGATGATCCCGACCAGAATCGACAAGGTCAGGAGGGCAGCACCACGCGCCAGAAACGCAAAAAGCGCGTCGGCCCAGGGGGCGGTCACGCGTCGAACGGGAGGATTGGTCATAGGGTACAAACTCGCGTTTTGCCGGTTACTCGGCTTGGAATCATCCATATTGGCGGGCAAGATCGCAGTCATCAACAAGCTCCGTCAGGCAAGACGCATCACACTCAAAACAACACAGGCCGAAAGCCCCCTCCTCAGGAGGCCTTCGGCTTACAACATCAAATCACTTGTAAGAAATGGGCTTGCCAGCGCTGTCCACCAAGGTGGCCCACTGCTTGCGCACCAGGTCCTTGACGGAGGCAGGAAGCGGCACGTATTCCAGATCGGAGGCGCTCTTGTCACCCGAGGCATAGGCCCAGTCGAAGAACTTCAGGGTCGAAGCAGCTTGCGCAGGCTTGTCCTGATGCTTGTGCATCAAGATGAAAGTGGCGCCGCTGATGGGCCAGGAAGCCTTGCCGGGCAGGTTCGTCAGGATCTGATAGAACGACTTGTTCCACTCTGCGCCTGCCGCCGCTGCCTTGAAGGCTTCGTCGTCAGGCTGCACGAACTGGCCGTCAGCATTGCGCAGGGCCACGTGAGACATCTTGTTTTGCTTGGCGTAGGCGTATTCCACGTAGCCGATCGAGTTAGGCAAACGTTGAACAAAGGCGGACACGCCTTCGTTGCCCTTGCCACCCGCGCCAGTTGGCCAGTTCACCGACGTGCCGTCACCGACCTTGGTCTTCCATTCGGCATTGACCTTGCTCAGGTAGTTCGTGAAGATGAAGCTGGTGCCGGACGCATCTGCGCGGCGCACGGGGGCGATGGCGGCATCAGGCAGAGCCACACCTGGGTTGAGCGCGGCGATGGCGGGGTCGTTCCACTTCTTGATGTTGCCCAGATAGATGTTGCCGAGCACTTCGCCGGTCAGCTTGAGCTGACCGGGTTGGATGCCCTTGATGTTGACAACCGGCACCACGCCGCCGATGACGGTGGGGAACTGCATCAGGCCGTCTTTGCTCAGTTCCTCATCCTTCAAAGGCATGTCGGAGGCACCGAAATCAACGGTCTTGGCTTTGATTTGCTTGATGCCGGCGCCCGAACCCACGGACTGGTAGTTGATGCGCACGCCAGTGGCTGTGTTGAACATCGAGGCCCACTTGGCATAAACAGGAGCGGGAAAACTGGCGCCAGCACCTGTGACGTCTTCTGCAAAAACACTGGCGCTCATCAGAGCCAGCGCCACGGCCGCTGCGGAACGGATCATCTTCAAAGTCATGTGTTCGCCTTTCGATGTCATGTAGGAGACAAATTTCAGTACGACGCACTGTAGGACGGGATTGTGACGATGAAATGACAGCTTAGCCAATCGTTGTCATATTCCAATCATCCGTTGAGATCAGGGTTTGATGACGCGGGGTGTCATTTTTGAGTCACCCGTTTGTCACATGACAGTTCTATCGTGGCCCCGGTTCCGCTTCGAATTCAGAAGCCCCTACTCACGGAGACTGCATTATGACCAAACGCCACGCCTCGACCCGCGCCCTTTCTGTCATGTTGGCTGCTACTTTGTCCGTTCTAGCCGGTTGTGCCAGTGTCCACAACGACACCCCAACCTCAGCCGCTCAACTGGCGCAACAGCCCGAAATGGCAGACTTGTCGACCTTCTACAAATTGACCCAGCAAGCTGGTTTGAACGATGTGCTGGGTGGCACAGCGCCCGTCACAGTCTTTGCGCCTAGCAATGAAGCCTTTATGGCGATGCCTGCCGCGACCTTGGACAAACTGGCAAAAGACCCGGAACAACTGAAGGCTCTGCTGAGCTATCACATGGTGAGCGGCACCGTGTTGTCCACCGACATTCAAGCCAATACCACCCTGCCAACGCTCAACGGATTGAAGCTCAACGTCTCCAAAGCCGGTGATTTTGTCACCGTGGACGACGCCATGGCCAGTCAAGTCGACATCAAGACCGCCAATGGCGTGATCCACAAAATCGACCGCGTCCTGACGCCCCCCGCCGCCAAAAAGTGACGCGATTCTGTCGCAGCCATGAAAAAAGCGGACCTCGGTCCGCTTTCTTGTTGGGTTGGGCTGTGCCTTACCGCGTGACAGCGTCGGCCAGCGCCTGAGCCGATTCATCGGCGAGTGCCTGCTCCTGCGCTTCGACCATCACGCGCAGAAGTGGCTCGGTGCCAGATGGGCGAATCAGAATCCGGCCGCGTCCTTCGAGCAATTGGCCCACCCGCTCCTGCTCGGATGCCAGGGCCTGGCTGTTGCGCCAATCCTGCCCTGCGGTCAGGCGGACATTGATCAGGCGCTGAGGGAACAGTGCCACCCCGCTGAGCCAGTCAGCCAGAGACCGTTTGGACCGCACCACGGCCTTCAGGACTTGCAGGGCGCTGACAATCCCGTCGCCGGTCGAGTGCTGATCCAAGGCCAGCAAGTGGCCAGAGCCCTCCCCGCCCAACTGCCAGCCCCGGCGTGCCAGCTCCTCGAGCACATAGCGGTCACCCACTTTGGCCCGCACGAACTCCACGCCGCGCTTTTGCAGCGCCAGCTCGACCGCCATGTTGGTCATCAGGGTGCCCACGGCCCCAGGCACGGCCTGCCCCTGCTCCAGGCGGTCGGCCACCATCACATACAGCAACTCGTCACCGTTGAGCAAGCGGCCATCGGCGCAGACGATCTGCAACCGGTCGGCATCGCCATCCAGGGCAATACCGTAATCGGCCTGGTGTTCAGCCACGGCTTTGACCAGGGCTTCCGGATGGGTGGCGCCGACGCCCGCATTGATGTTGGTGCCGTTGGGGGAGCAGCCAATCGAGATGACTTCCGCACCCAGCTCATGAAAGACTTCAGGCGCCACTTGATAGGCTGCACCATGCGCGGCATCCAGCACCAGTTTCAAGCCCTTGAGCGACAGGTCGCTGGGAAAGGTGCCCTTGCAGAACTCGATATACCGCCCACGGGCGTCCTCGATGCGCCGCGCACGCCCCAATTGGGCCGAATCGACCCATTGCGGGGCGTCGTTCAGCGCCGCTTCGACGGCCAACTCCCAGTCGTCAGGAAGCTTCTCGCCATTGGCTGAAAAGAACTTGATCCCGTTGTCGGCAAAGGGGTTGTGAGAGGCACTGATCACCACGCCGAGGCTCAACCGCAAAGCGCGTGTCAGGTAGGCCACACCCGGTGTGGGGAGCGGGCCCGTCAACAACACGTCGCCCCCCGCCGAGGCGAAACCTGCCTCCAGGGCCGATTCGAGCATGTAGCCAGAAATGCGCGTGTCTTTGCCAATCAAAACGGTGGGACGCTGCTCGCTGCGCTTGAGCACTTGCCCGACCGCGTGTCCCAAACGCAAAACGAAATCCGGCGTGATGGGCGCCTGCCCCACTGTGCCTCGAATGCCATCCGTCCCAAAGTACTGTCGTGCGGCCATGTGTGTGATTTGCTTATTGATTGTTGAATGACGCCCGCATATTGTCGCGCTGAATCATGTCGATTTGATCAGTCCGGCAGCGGCCCAGACCTTGATCGCATCGACGGTTTCGGACACGTCGTGGACTCTCACGATGCGCGCCCCCAGCTGGATGCTGGCCAAAGCGGCCGCGAGGCTGGCCGCCAGACGCTGCTCGACCGGTTTGCCCGTGAGAACGCCCAAGGTGGACTTGCGAGACCACCCCACCAACAAGGGAAATCCAAGGTCCAGCAATTCCGTTTGCCGGCTCAAGATCTGCAGGTTGTGCTCCGGCGTCTTGCCAAACCCATAACCAGGGTCGAGCGTGATCCGATTGGATGCCACTCCCCGTTGTGTCAGAACACCCGCCCGCTCGGCCAGAAATTGACCGACTTCGTGGACAGGGTCCTGATACCGGGGGGCCTGTTGCATGCTGTCTGGCCGCCCCTGCATGTGCATCAGGCACACGCCGCAGTTGGGGTGCCCGGCGACAACCTGCACCGCACCAGGAGCAGTCAAGGCCCGGATATCGTTGATGATGTCAGCTCCCAGGTCGAGCGCCCGGGTCATGGTTTCAGGCTGATAGGTGTCGATCGAGATCGGCACATCAAAACGGACGGCCTCACGGACCACCTCTTGGATACGCGCCCACTCTTCGTCCGCACTGAGATGGGGCGCCCCGGGCCGGCTCGACTCGCCGCCAATATCGAGAATCTGAGCGCCTTCGGAGAGCAACTTCTCGCAATGCCGCAAGGCGGCCGGCGCGGTGTCGTGATGCCCGCCATCCGAGAACGAATCGGGGGTCAGATTGACAATGCCCATCACCAAGGGCTGACTGAGATCCAGCAGGTAGCGGCCGGCCTGCCAATGTGCGTGGGTCATATTCGTTTCATGCAAGTTGGCATGCCGCGCCACCATGGAAAACGGGGCCTTGCAGCCCCGTTTCATGTTGCCAGCGGCGCAGTTGAATCAAGCTGCGGCGGGCGCTCCGTCGGTGTTCATGGGTGGCTTGGTGCCGCCGCTCGAACGCGACGAAGGTGTCCAGTCCTTTGGCGGACGAGGCTCACGGCCGTTCATGATGTCTTCAATCTGCTCGGCATCGATGGTTTCCCATTCCAGCAAGGCCTTGGCCATGCCATGCATCTTGTCCTGATTGTCCTCAATCAGTTTACGAGCCAGCGAATACTGCTCATCGATGATGCGACGCATTTCGTGATCGACCTTTTGCATGGTCTCTTCCGACATGGTCGTGGTTTTGGTGATCGAACGACCCAGGAAGACCTCGCCTTCGTTGTCAGCGTAGACCATGGGTCCCAGCTCGTCGGTCATGCCGTAGCGGGTGACCATGTCGCGGGCGATCGCCGTGGCGCGCTCAAAGTCATTGCTCGCACCGGTGGTCATCTGGTTCATGAACACTTCTTCCGCGATCCGCCCGCCGAACAACACCGAGATGGTGTTGAGCATGCGGTCCTTGTCCATGCTGTAGCGGTCGCCTTCAGGCAACTGCATGGTCACACCCAGCGCGCGACCGCGTGGAATGATGGTGACCTTGTGCACCGGGTCGGTCTTGGGCAGCATGCGTGCGACCAGCGCATGACCCGCCTCGTGGTAAGCGGTGTTCTTGCGCTCTTCTTCGGGCATGATCATGGACTTGCGCTCGGGGCCCATCATGATCTTGTCCTTGGCCTTTTCGAAGTCCTGCATTTCCACCACTCGGCCATTGCGGCGGGCGGCGAACAAGGCAGCTTCGTTGACCAGGTTGGCCAGATCGGCACCCGAGAAACCAGGCGTACCGCGAGCCAGGATGTCGGCACGGACGTCTTGACCGATGGGCACCTTGCGGATGTGCACATTCAGGATCTGTTCGCGGCCACGGACATCGGGCAGCGTGACATAGACCTGGCGGTCGAAACGGCCGGGACGCAGCAAAGCCGGGTCCAGGATGTCCGGCCGGTTGGTTGCGGCGATCACGATGACCCCTGCATTGGTGTCAAAGCCGTCCATCTCAACCAGCATCTGGTTCAAGGTCTGTTCGCGCTCGTCGTTGCCGCCACCCAGGCCGGCACCACGATGGCGACCGACGGCGTCGATTTCGTCGATGAAGATGATGCAAGGCGCGTTTTTCTTGGCTTGCTCGAACATGTCGCGAACGCGAGATGCGCCCACGCCCACGAACATTTCCACGAAATCGGAGCCCGAAATGGTGAAGAACGGCACCTTCGCTTCGCCCGCGATGGACTTGGCCAGCAGGGTTTTACCCGTGCCAGGAGGGCCCACCATCAGCACGCCACGAGGAATGCGGCCACCCAGCTTCTGGAACTTTTGAGGATCGCGCAGGAAATCGACCAGCTCTTTGACCTCTTCCTTGGCCTCATCGCAACCCGCCACATCGGCAAAGGTGACGTTGTTGTTGGTGTCGTCGAGCATGCGCGCTCGGCTCTTGCCGAAGCTGAATGCCCCGCCCTTGCCGCCGCCCTGCATTTGCCGCATGAAATAGATCCACACGCCGATCAACAGCAGCATGGGTCCCCAGGACATCAGCAAGCCGACGATCAGGGATTGTTCTTCACGAGGCTTGACGTCGAATTTGACGTTGTTGTTGATCAGGTCGCCAACCAGGCCGCGGTCCAGGTAAGTGGCCGTGCTGCGAATGCGCTTGTCATCCGTGGTGGTGGCGATGATCTCGGTCCCGCCGCCGCCTTCCTGAAGGGTCACCGCCTTGATGCGCTTGGCCCGCACTTCTTCCAAGAAATCGGAATAGCCGATCGCCACCGCCCCGGTACTGGCACGGTCGAACTGTTTGAAAACGGTGAACAGCACAAGTGCCACCACCAGCCAAACAGCAATTTTCGAGAACCATTGATTGTTCACCGCGGCTCCTTCATCCAAACGAGACCCAGTCAGGCAGGCGCGGAATGCGCTCAATTTACCGATACGGGTCTAAAAAAATCACACCCAGCCGCTTACCAGATGCAATCTTCGCGGTACATGGGGACGATTCTAGAGGAATCAAGGGCAGCCATGCACGCAGCGATCCGCCATGATGACCCAGTTTTTAGGGGCTTTCTCGTTATACACAACGGCCCGTTACCGATTTTTCAGGCCAATCCCTACCAAAAAGGTTTCAGCGGATTTGTCTCGCGACGCCTTCGGTTTGATGGGTTTGACGATTCGGAATGATTTTTTGAACAGTTCGACCAGCTGGCTATAGCCACTGCCATGAAATACCTTGCACACCAGCGCGCCATCTGGCTTGAGGTGATGCTCGCCAAAATCGATGGCCAGTTCAATCAGGTGCTCGATCCGCGCGCTGTCTGAGACGTCGATGCCGCTCAAGTTGGGCGCCATGTCGGAGATCACCACATCGACGGGCCGCTCCGCAACCAGATCGTCGAGCTGTTTGAGCACCGCGTCTTCCCGGAAGTCGCCCTGGATGAACTGGACCCCTTCGATCGGTTCGAAGTCCAGCAAGTCCAGCGCAATGATGGTGCCATTGAGCTGGCCGACCGCCGCACCGCCCACCCCGACGTCCTTGGGCGCGAATTTGCGGCGAACGTACTGGCTCCAGGCACCGGGCGATGCCCCCAGGTCGACCACCAGTTGCCCAGGTTTGATCAGATGCAGCGCTTCGTCGATTTCCTTGATTTTGTAGGCAGCCCGCGAGCGATACCCTTCTTTTTGAGCCAATCTGACGTAAGGATCGTGGATATGGTCATTCAACCAGGCCTTGTTGATCTTTTTACTTTTGCTTTTGACTTTCATGGCTGGGATAATACGTAGATGCCTGCGATTCAATTAACAACTGCCGAGCGCAAAGTCCTCAGGGCTGATGCGCACCACCTGGACCCCGTCGTGATGATCGGGGGCGATGGACTCACCCCTGCTGTGCTCAAGGAAGCCGACTCTGCCCTCAAGGCCCACGGTCTGATCAAAGTCCGCGTGCTGGGCGACGATCGCGCTGCGCGCGAAGAGATGTACGCTCAATTGTGCGACCAACTGAGCGCGGCGCCCATTCAACACATTGGCAAATTGCTGGTGTTGTGGCGCCCGATGCCTGAAAAAGAGACCGTGGAGACGCGTGAAAATCGCAACCCCGGTCCCCGCGAAGTGAAGATCCTGAAATTCTCGAAGAGCGGCTTGCGTCGTCCCGAGGTGAAGAAGGTGCAGGTCATGGGTAACCAGCGTGTGACCGCTGGCGGCCTGATCAAACGCGCCAAAAAGCGCGTGCCGAGTAAAAAGCCGGCGTGAAACGCGCCCAGCCTTTGCCCCTTTGACATGACGCCGCACCTGATGCGGCGTTTTTCATGCGGCGGAACGCGGGGCCGTCAATCGCCAGGACAAGGCCAGCAGCACCAGGGCCTTGAGCCAGTACATGCTGGCAGAAATGCCGTGCAGCGCCCCGAAGGACAGCCGAGTGGGTTGCCCGGCCTTGGCCGCTTCGATCATGGGATGAATTGCGAACTGCCCCAGCACGGTCAGGAAGAGCACGCCCAGGATCATCAACATGGTGCCGGACATCACCGACGTGTGTGGGCCGCCCTGTTCGAGCGCCTTGCGCACACGCTGGCGCTCCAGAATGAACATCACGACGGCAAAAAACAGGCTCACATTGGCTTCGATGGCAAAGATGCGGCCAGCGCCCTGCCCGGCCGCCTGAGCGTCCAACACCGAAAACAAAGCCGGCGCCGCCACGCCGCCCAGCGCCACGACCGAGCCGGACCACAGCCCGGCGAGCCAGGCCTGGATGCGAACGAGTGACGCAGGCATGGTGGTCAGATGTAGCGAACGTCGATGATTTCGTATTCGCGCACGCCGCCAGGAGCCTGCACCGAAGCCACGTCGCCAGACTCCTTGCCGATCAGGGCGCGGGCAATCGGCGAGCTGATCGAAATCTTGCCTTCTTTGAGGTCTGCCTCGTCGTCACCAACGATCTGATAGGTCACCACATCGCCAGTGGCTTCGATTTCCATTTCAACCGTGGCACCAAACACCACGCGGCCGCCTGCGTCCAACGCAGCGGGGTCGATGATCTGGGCAGCAGACAACTTGCCTTCGATCTCCATGATGCGACCTTCGATGAAGCCTTGCTTGTCCTTGGCTGCATCGTATTCGGCGTTTTCCGACAGGTCACCCTGGGCGCGCGCTTCGGCGATGGCTTGGACAACAGCCGGACGCTCAACGTGCTTGAGTCGTTGCAGCTCTTCCTTCAGGAGTTCTGCGCCGCGCTTGGTGATTGGAATGGTCGACATGAATGTGTCTCGCGAGAATTAACGGGTCTTGAAATGAACTGAGCCGCAACCCCGATCCATCCGAAGATGGGTGCCGGGCGCGGCCCACTTGTGTTTCCGGGCTGGAAAGCCTCACGGCCTTCCAGCAAAGCTGCCAGTTTAGTGCAGTTTGGCGTGCAATTCCTGCAAGGAATACACCACCAGGTCGTCCTGGTGCTTCAAGGCTTCGACAGCCGCCTCGCAGCCAGCCATGGTCGTGTAGTAGGTCACACGGTTGGCCAGAGCTGCGGTACGGATGCTGCGCGAATCGGCGATGGCGGTGCGGGTTTCGTCCACAGTCGTGAAGACCAACTGGATTTCACCGGCTTTGATCGCGTCGCTGATGTGCGGGCGGCCATCCTTGACCTTGTTCACCGGCTTGACGGGGACGCCGGCGGCCGCGATGGCTGCAGCCGTGCCCTTGGTCGCCACGACGTTGAAGCCCAGCGCCACCAGGTCCTTGGCGACGGCCACGGCACGGGCCTTGTCACCATCCTTGACCGAGATGCACACGGTGCCCTTTTCGGGCAGACGCGAGCCTGCGCCCAATTGAGACTTCAGCATGGCTTCACCGAAGGTGACGCCCACGCCCATGACTTCACCGGTCGAACGCATTTCAGGGCCGAGGACGGGGTCCACACCCGGGAACTTGTTGAACGGGAAGACGGCTTCCTTGACTGTGAAGTAAGGCGGCACGACTTCGCGCGGGGCCTTGCCGTCGGGCGACTTCTGCGTAGACAGCTTCTGGCCAGCCATGCAGCGTGCAGCGATCTTGGCCAGAGGCTGACCCGTGGCCTTGGACACATACGGCACGGTCCGAGAGGCGCGGGGGTTCACTTCCAGCACGTAAACCGTGGCGTCGCTCAAGCCCTTGGTCACATCGCCCTGGATGGCGAACTGCACGTTCATCAGGCCGACAACGTTCAGTGCCTTGGCCATCAGCGCGGTCTGGCGACGCAGCTCTTCCTGCAGCGCTTGCGACAGCGTGTACGGAGGCAGCGAACACGCCGAGTCACCCGAGTGCACGCCGGCTTGCTCGATGTGCTCCATGATGCCGCCGATCATGGTGTCGGTGCCATCAGAGATGCAGTCCACGTCCACTTCAACCGCGTCGTTCAGGAAGCGGTCCAGCAGCACGGGGGACTTGTCGGACACGCGGACGGCTTCGCGCATGTAGCGCTCTAGGTCCTTGTCGCCGTGCACGATTTCCATCGCGCGGCCACCCAGCACGTAAGAAGGACGAACCACCAGGGGGTAGCCGATCTCTTGCGCCAGTTGCAGCGCGGCCTCTTCGGTGCGGGCCGTGCGGTTGGGAGGCTGCTTCAAGCCCAGCTTGTGCAGCAGCGCCTGGAAGCGCTCACGGTCTTCGGCAATGTCGATGCTGTCAGGCGAGGTGCCGATGATGGGCACGCCATTGGCTTCGAGGTCGAGCGCCAGCTTCAAAGGCGTCTGGCCGCCGTACTGCACGATCACCCCAACCGGCTTTTCCTTGTCCACGATTTCCAGTACATCTTCCAGCGTCACGGGCTCGAAGTACAGGCGATCGGAGGTGTCGTAGTCGGTGGAAACCGTCTCGGGGTTGCAGTTGACCATGATGGTCTCGTAGCCGTCTTCGCGCATGGCGAGGGCCGCGTGCACGCAGCAGTAGTCGAACTCGATACCTTGACCAATGCGGTTCGGGCCACCGCCCAGAACCATGATCTTCTTCTTGTCGGTTGGGTCGGCTTCGCACTCGCCGCCTTCAGCCTCGTAGCACGAGTACATGTAGGCGGTTTGCGTGGCGAATTCAGCGGCGCAGGTGTCCACGCGCTTGTAGACCGGGCGCACGTTCAAGGCGTGACGAGCGCGGCGCACGTCGTGCTGGTTGGTGCCCATCAGCTTGGCCAGGCGGCGATCCGAGAAGCCCTTTTGCTTCAGGTAACGCATCTCGGCGGCCGTCAGGGTTTCCAGCTTGCGGGCCTTGACGTCCGCTTCGGTCTTGATGATGTCTTCGATCTGAGCCAGGAACCAGGGGTCGATCTTCGTTTCTTCAAAGATCTCGTCCAGGCTCAGGCCAATGCGGAAAGCGTCACCCAGGAAGCGGATGCGCTCGGGGCCAGGCTCGCCGATCTCTTGCAGGATTTCTTCGCGGTCCGTGCTGATCTCGGAAAGACCGTCGATGCCGGTTTCCAGGCCACGCAGGGCCTTCTGGAAGGATTCCTGGAAGGTACGGCCCATGGCCATCACCTCGCCTACGGACTTCATCTGTGTCGTCAGGCGGCTGTCGGCCTGGGGGAACTTCTCGAAGGCAAAACGCGGGATCTTGGTGACCACGTAGTCGATCGAAGGCTCGAACGACGCGGGGGTTGCGCCACCGGTGATGTCGTTCTTGAGCTCGTCCAGCGTGTAACCCACGGCCAGCTTGGCGGCGATCTTGGCGATCGGGAAGCCAGTGGCCTTGGAGGCCAGCGCCGAAGAACGCGACACGCGGGGGTTCATCTCGATCACGATCATCCGGCCGTTGTCCGGGTTGATCGAGAACTGCACGTTGGAGCCGCCGGTTTCCACGCCGATTTCGCGCAGGATGGCCAGCGAGGCGTTACGCAGCAGCTGGTATTCGCGGTCGGTCAAGGTCTGAGCCGGGGCCACGGTGATGGAGTCACCGGTGTGGATGCCCATTGGGTCCAGGTTTTCGATCGAGCACACGATGATGCAGTTGTCCGCCTTGTCGCGAACCACTTCCATCTCGTACTCTTTCCACCCGATGAGGGATTCTTCGATCAGCAGTTCCTTGGTCGGGGACAAGTCCAGACCACGCTTGCAGATCTCCTCGAATTCTTCTGGGTTGTAGGCAATGCCGCCGCCGGTGCCACCCAGCGTGAAGCTGGGGCGAATCACCATGGGGAAGCCCGCACCACCGATGTCCGCCTGGATGCGCTTTTGCACCGCCCAGGCTTCTTCCAGAGAGTGCGCGATGCCGGACTTGGCCGAATCCAGACCAATGCTGGTCATGGCTTCTTTGAACTTCTGGCGGTCTTCGGCCTTTTCGATCGCGTGCTCGTTGGCACCGATCATCTCGACTTTGTACTTGTCCAGCACGCCATGCTTGTGCAGGTCCAGCGCGCAGTTCAGCGCGGTCTGGCCGCCCATGGTCGGCAGGATCGCATCGGGACGCTCTTTGGCGATGATGCGCTCGACCACTTGCCAGGTGATGGGCTCGATGTAGGTGACGTCGGCCGTGTTCGGGTCGGTCATGATGGTCGCAGGGTTGCTATTGACCAGAATGACTTTGTAGCCCTCTTCGCGCAGAGCCTTGCAGGCCTGTGCACCGGAGTAGTCGAATTCGCAGGCCTGACCGATGATGATCGGGCCGGCGCCGATGATCAGGATGCTTTTAATGTCTTGACGCTTAGGCATTCTTCTTCTCCATCAATGCCACGAAGCGATCGAACAGGTAACTGATGTCATGCGGTCCGGGCGAGGCTTCCGGGTGGCCCTGGAAGCAGAAAGCGGGTTTGTCAGTGCGGGCCAGGCCTTGCAGCGTGCCGTCAAACAAGGAGATGTGCGTGGCGCGCAGGTTGGCGGGAAGCGTCTTCTCGTCCACAGCGAAGCCGTGGTTCTGGCTGGTGATGCTGACGCGACCGGAGTCCAGGTCCTTCACGGGGTGGTTGCCGCCGTGGTGGCCGAACTTCATCTTGAAAGTCTTGGCGCCAGAGGCCAAGGCCATGATCTGGTGACCCAGGCAGATGCCGAAGGTCGGGATGCCGGTTTCGATCAGTTCCTTGGTCGCGGCAATGGCGTAGTCGCATGGCTCAGGGTCGCCAGGGCCGTTAGACAGGAAGATGCCATCGGGCTTGTACTTCAGCACTTCAGCAGCGGGCGTCTTGGCGGGCACCACGGTGACCTTGCAGCCGCGCTCAGCCAGCATGCGCAGGATGTTGCGCTTGACGCCGAAGTCATAGGCTACGACGTGGAACTTGGGCGCGGTCTGCCTGCCAAAACCAGGCTTGCCGTCTGCGTTGACCAGCTTCCACTCAGTTTCTGTCCAGTCTTCAACAGCCGTGCGGGTGACCACTTGGGCCAGGTCCAGGCCAGACATGCTGGGTGCAGCCTGCGCCTTGGCGATGGCATCGGCGATGACCGCTTCCGTCACTGCTTGGCCCACTGGCAAAGCAACGATGGCGCCGTTTTGGGCACCCTTGGTGCGCAAAACGCGAGTGAGCTTGCGTGTGTCGATGTTGGCAATGCCGACCGTGCCTTGAGCCTGCAGGTACTGCGCGAGGGTCTGAGTCTGGCGGAAGTTGGAAGTGCGGATGGGCAGATCTTTGATGATCAGACCAGCGGCATGGACTTTCGAGGCTTCGACGTCTTCACCGTTGACGCCGTAGTTGCCGATGTGCGGATACGTCAGGGTGACGATCTGGCGGCAATAGCTGGGGTCGGTGAGGATTTCTTGGTAGCCGGTCAAAGAGGTGTTGAACACCACTTCGCCAACTGTGTGACCGGCAGCGCCGATCGAAGTGCCTAGAAAGACCGTGCCGTCTGCGAGGGCCAGAAGAGCTTGGGGCAGTACGGGCAGCACGGGTTCATTCTCCGTTTGTAGTGCGCGCCCAGCTCTGCCCTTGTCTTGCTTGCCCATCTGACGACAGAGGGCAGGCGTGACAAGATCCGAGTCCGGTAAAGGAAACGTGACGGGTTTCGCTAGGCGGGGGGTTGATTGCGGGTAAACCTTAGGAGTATACCCGATCCGAACGAATCGTTACCGGATGACCACCGTGCATCGAACACGGGATGGCCGGAAAGATGGCTTTCCGCCATGTAGGATGGGCGTTGCCGTGAGGCCGTCCAAAACAAAATAGGAGCCAGCTATGAAAGGCGATCCCAAGGTCATCGAGTTCCTGAACGCCCAGTTGAAGAACGAGCTGACCGCGACCAATCAATACTTCCTGCACTACCGCATGTTGAAGCACTGGGGCTTCGACAAGCTGGCCAAGAAGGAATACGCCGAGTCCATTGGCGAGATGAAGCACGCCGACAAGCTGATGGAGCGAATCTTCAGCCTGGACGGACTGCCCAATCTGCAGGATCTGGGCAAGCTGCTGATCGGCGAAGACGTGCCCGAACTGCTGGCATGCGACCTGAAACTCGAGACGGCTGCCCAAGGAACGGTCAAAGATGGCATCGCGTATTGCGAGTCCGTGCGCGACTATGTGTCACGTGACTTGCTGCAGATGATCCTCAACGACACGGAAGAGCACATCGACTTTCTGGAGACTCAGATCGAACTGGTGGACCGCGTCGGACTGCACAATTACCTGCAATCGCAGATGGGTGATGTCAGTGAGAGTTGACTGCGAATGATTCTTATTTGAAAATGGCGACGTTCCTGATCACAGGTGTCGCCATGATTGTTTGTGTTTGCCATCGCATTTCCGACCGCGATATTCGTCGGATGGCCCAGGGCTGCGAGTCGTTTGACGATCTGCAGATGGACAGCGGGGTTTCAACCTGCTGCGGTCGGTGTGAAGATTGCGCCCGCGAAGTGTTTTCGCAGGCAAAGGGCGTGGGCGGCACCGTGGCCGCCATTCACCCGCCCGCCCCACATGCAACATCTGTGAAATAAAGCACGAAGCGCAGCGCCCGAACAACGCGGGTCTGCTGTTGCAATTTCACCCTTCAGACGTGCCAAAAATTGCCGATCCTTGCTCCATGGATGTCCGCAGTCATGCGGCGAATGAGAGGGCAAGATGGCTTCGTTTTTTTACACCCAGCAAGACACTCAGGCTGAAGAGCCCGCACCGCGGCGTGGCTTGAAGCTGGTCAAGGGCGTGACCCGACAAGTCGCTTCTGCGGCCATTCAGCGCCCTTCCGATCTTGGTGCGCATGGCGACAGTGCCTGGTCCAGCAGCCTGGGCCAACGCCGTGCAGAAGTGCAGCCCCCTACCCTGTTCAGCCGCAGCCGCCCGGCTTGGAAACGCTGGCTCGTCGGTGCCTGGCAATGGCTTTGGGACCTGGACGACGACGACATGGCCACCCCACTGCAAGGTTTGGCCGGCGTGAAGAACGAATTCCACACGGCCCTGTGGGACTTGCAGTCGATTCGCGCCAATCAGGTTCGCGACCAGATCACCCATGCGCGCTCGCTGCGCGAGTTGTGGCACCTGCGGGCGGACGTCTTCCGAGTGGTGGCGTTGCACCGGGGGCAGAGCGAAGCCGAAATGCGAATGGAATCGCTGGACGCTCATTTCCCGATTCGCGCTTCGCGGCGAGCGGAAGACATTCGTAACACGAAGGTCACCACTTGGTGAGGCCGTTTGCCAACTTCTTGACCTGGGCGTAGCACAATGTAGGGCTGGACCGCGAACAGCCCTATGAACATCATCATCCTCGACGACTACCAAGACGCCGTCCGCAAGCTTCAATGTGCAGCCAAGCTGGACGGCCTGTCTGCCAAGGTGTTTACCAACACCGTCAAAGGCGCAGGGCAATTGGCCATTCGCCTGCGCGACGCTGAAGCCCTGGTTCTGATCCGGGAGCGCACGCATTTCAACAAGGCCTTGCTGGAAAAGCTGCCCAAGCTGCGCTTGATCTGCCAGACCGGCAGCGTGGGCCCCCACATCGATCTTGAAACCTGCACCCGCATGGGCATTGCCGTGGCCGAAGGCGTGGGCTCTCCCATCGCCCCGGCTGAGCTGACATGGGCACTGGTGCTCGCTGCGATGCGGCGCTTGCCCCAATACATCGGCAACCTCAAGCACGGCGCCTGGCAACAAGCAGGTTTGAAGTCCTTGTCGATGCCGACCAATTTCGGCGTCGGCATGGTGCTGCATGGCAAAACGCTGGGCATTTGGGGTTACGGCCGCATCGGCAAGATCGTGGCAGGCTACGGCAAGGCGTTTGGCATGACGGTGCAGGTCTGGGGCAGCGAGGCCTCGCGGGCCCGGGCCGTGGCCGACGGCTATGCGGCGGCCACCAGCAAGGACGAGTTCTTTGCCACCAGTGACGTTCTGAGTTTGCATCTGCGGCTGGCCGATGCCACTCGGGGCGTGGTGACGGCAGAAGACCTGGCGCGCATGAAAGCCACAGCCTTGCTGGTGAACACATCCCGCGCGGAGTTGATTCAGGACAACGCCCTGGTGAGCGCGCTCAACCGCGGACACCCCGGCATGGCTGCGATCGATGTATTCGAGAGCGAGCCCATCTTGCAGGGCCATCCCTTGCTGCGACTGGAAAACGCCGTCTGCACGCCGCACATCGGCTACGTTGAGCAAGACAGCTATGAGACCTATTTCAGCTCGGCCTTTGACAACCTGCTCAGCTTCCTGGCCGACAAGCCCATCAACATCGTCAACCCGGAAGCCCTGCGGGTTCACCGCTGACATCGGGTGAGCGCTGCCCTGCCCGCCGACCGCCTGCGGCAAGCCCTATGGGCGATGCTGGTGGGCAACTTTTTCATTGGCTGCGGCGTCATGGTGGTGGCGGGTGGGCTCAACGACCTGATCCGCGATCTGCATATCGCCATTGCCGAAGGCGGCCACCTGATCGCCGTGGCTGCTGTGATGATGGGCGTGGGTGCGCCGGCACTGGCGTCCCTCGTGTCCAAGCTGGACCGGCGCCAGTTGCTGACGGGCGCCCTGCTGTGGTACGCCCTCGGACATGCGCTCAGCGCGCTGGCACCCCACTACCAAGGGCTGATGCCCATTCGCGCGCTCACCGTGCTGGGCGCGGCGGTGTTCACCCCTCAAGCCGCGGCCACCATTGGCTTCATCAGCCCGCCACAAATGCGCGGCAAGAACATCACGTTCATCTTCATGGGGTGGTCCGTCGCATCGGTCATCGGCATGCCCATGGCGGCTTGGGTCGGCGAGCGCATGGGCTGGCGCGTGGCGATGTGGCTGGTGGCGGCTGGCTCGCTGGTGGCTGCCATCTGGCTGGGTCGCGTCATCCCGGCGGGCATTCGCACCCCCTCGTTGCCTTGGCGGGCCTGGAAGCGCGTGTTGAAGTCACCCTTGATGATGGCCGTGGTCATGGTCACTGCCTGCCAAAGCGCGGGGCAATACACCGTGCTGGCTTATGCCGCGCCCTACTTCAAGAACGGCTTTGGTGCCTCGCCCGAGCAGATCAGCCTGATGTTTGGATACTTTGGTTCGCTGGCTTTGACGGGTAACTTGCTGCTCAACCATTTCATCGACCGCATAGGCTCGGCCCGCGCAGTGACCACCACCCTGGCCCTGATGCTGCTGAGCATGGCCATGTGGCCCTGGGCGACCAGCCTGCCGTGGTTGGCCGTGGTGATCTTTCCTTGGTCCATCAGCGGCTTTGCCACCAACTCGGGTCAGCAGGCGCGATTGGGTGGCTTGTCACCCCGGCTGGCACCGGCGCTGATGGCCTTGAACACGTCCGGCATTTACCTGGGGCACGCCATTGGCGCCACGGGCGGTGGCTGGGTGCTGGCCCATGCCAGCTACCCGCAGCTGCCCCGTTTGGGCATGGTCTGGATGACGATGGCCCTGGCATTGAGCGGCTGGGCCTTGAGCCGCCAGCGGGTACGCGAGCAACGCCGCAAGGGCATCACCAAAACGCTGGTTCAGCGGGCCTGAACCGCCTCAAGCCATGCGCTGGCGGCGAGCCTCATACAGGCACACGCCGCTGGCCACAGATACGTTCAAGCTCTCGACCGAGCCCATCATAGGGATGCTGACCAGCTCGTCGCAATGCTTGCGCGTGAGCTGACGCATGCCATCGCCCTCGGCGCCCAAGACCAAAGCGGTGGGCACCTTCATGTCGGCGGCATACACATTGCGCGGCGCGTCGTCAGACGTGCCGATGATCCAGATGTCGCGCTCTTTCAGTTCGGTGAGCGTTCGCGCCAGGTTGGTCACCATGAAATAAGGCATGGTCTCTGCCGCGCCGCTGGCCACCTTGGCCACCGTGGCATTGATGCCCACAGCATGGTCCTTGGGGGCGATCACGGCGTGTGCGCCGGCGCCATCGGCCACGCGCAGGCAAGCGCCCAGGTTGTGCGGATCGGTCACACCGTCCAGCACCAGCAACAGCGGCGGATCGGTCAAAGTGTCCAGCAAGTCGTCCAGCGATTTGGCTTGAGCAATCGCCTCAACGCGTGCAGCCACCCCTTGGTGACGGTGCGTGCCACACATGGCTTGCAGGCGGTCGTCATCGCTTTCGATGACGCGGATACCGGCGTCGCCCACCTTGGCCAGGAACTGGCGCATGCGCTGATCGCGGCGGCTGACATCGACGTGCAGCTCTTTGATGGACTTGGGCGCGACCTTGAGGCGCACGGAGACGGCATGGAAGCCAAATAGCAGTTTCAGACTCATGCGCGCATCCTAACCGTTCTGCAAATGGCCCCCGTGGATATGCAGGCGGCGCCCGCAGCGCTGGGCGATCTCTTCGTCGTGGGTTACCAGAACCAAGGTGGTGCCGCGCTCGCGGTTCAGGTTGAACATCAAGTCCATCACCGCCACGCCGGTTTCGTGGTCCAGGCTGCCCGTGGGCTCGTCGGCCATCAAGATGTCGGGGTTGACCACAAAGGCGCGTGCCAAAGCCACCCGTTGTTGCTCGCCGCCCGACATCACAATGGGACGATGCCGCAAGCGAGATGCCAGCCCGACCCGCTCCAACATCGTCGCGGCTTTGGACTGGGCTTGCGGGTCGCCGCGCAACTCAAGGGGCAGCATCACATTCTCGAGCGCGGTCAGATGCGAGATCAGCTGAAAGTTCTGAAACACAAAGCCCACATGGCGGGCACGGTGGGCGGCACGCTGGTCTTCATTCATCTGGGCCAGATCGTTGCCGCACATCATGACCTGGCCGGCGCTGGGCGTGTCCAGCCCGGCCAGCAGCGACAGCAGCGTACTTTTGCCGGAACCCGACGCACCCACAATGGCCACAGACTCACCGGCCTGCACGTCGAACGAGAGTGTGTGCAAAATGGTGAGAACCCCGCTGGAGTCTTGCACCGACTTGCTCAAGTCATGAACCGATAACACGGGCGTTGTGGCTGACATCAATCCATCCTGAATTCACATGCGCGACTACTTTAAGCGACTCTTCCAGTGCTTGCTCTGCCTGCCCCTGTTGGCCTTTGCGGCAGACGCCCATGTGGCGCGTGTGCTGGTGATGGGCGACAGCCTGTCTGCTGAATATGGGCTGGCCCGGGGCCAAGGCTGGGTTCAGATTGTGGACGAGCAGTTGCGCAAAGAAGCCAGTCCCAAACTGCGCCAGCACGAGTTCATCAACGCCAGCATCAGCGGCGAAACCACCGCAGGCGGCCGCTCACGCCTGCCCCAACTGCTCGAACAGCATCAGCCGGACATCGTGATCATTGAATTGGGTGCGAACGACGCCTTGCGCGGGCTGGACGTCAAGTCCACGCGGTCCAATCTGGATGCCATGGTGAAGGACAGCTTGCAGGCTAAAGCCCGCGTGCTGATGATCGGCATGCAGGTGCCGCCCAACTACGGCAAGCGCTACACCGATGACTTTGCGCGCGCCTTTGTCGACGTGGCCCAAGCCAACAAAGTGCCCTTGATGCCCTTTTTGCTCAAAGACGTGGCAGACCGGCCTGATGCCAAGGCATGGTTTCAAAACGATGGGCTGCACCCTCTGGCCAAAGCCCACCCTGTGATCGCCAAAAATATCTTGACGGCGCTGCGGCCCTTACTTCTTGGGCGTTAAACCCGCGCTGAGGTTGCCCATCAAGGTCTCAGCCTGCTTGCTCATTTGCTGCTGCATCTGGCTGAACATCTGTTGAGTCTGCTCGATGTAGCCACCCATGAAGTTTTGCATCAATGGGTTTTGCAGATTCATCACCGAGTTTTCAGCCAGACGGCCCTGCAGGTCAATGAAGTTCTGGATGTTCTGGTCCAGATAATTACCCATCAGACCCTGCATGGTGTGGCCGTAAAAGCGAATGATCTGGGCCAAAGACTGGGTTGAGAACATGGGCACGCCCGCGGTCTCTTCTTCCAGAATGATCTGCAGAAGGATGCTTCGGGTCAGGTCCTCGCCCGTTTTGGCGTCGACCACCACAAATTGCTCGCACGCCATGACCATGTTCTTCACATCGGTCAGCGTGATGTAACTGCTTGTCTTGGTGTCGTAAAGACGGCGATTGGGGTACTTCTTGATCGCTCGCACACCGACGGGTGGCGGCACATCGGTTTGGTCGTCGGCTGCGTGCGGAACCGAGTGGTCCGCAGCCTCTGTGCGCCGAGTCTTGGGGGACGTTGCCATCGCCTGCTCCTGAAGATATCAAACCATTGTATGAGGTGTTACCCCGTGTGACTGTAGGAATCCGCTGGTTTTTCAGACAAGTGGCAATCTGTGATTGGGATGGACGCAACAAGGCGGTTTGGGGAATAGGACGACTTTGTTATCCAAAGCGCTTGGGGACGGTCGTGGCCACAATCTGGCTGAAAATAACGAAGACCAGTGTGGTCAATTACCACGCAAGAGCGTGTCAAACTGCATTAGGCAGCTTGATCCGCCCCAATTTTAATTAAGAGGTATTTGATGAATTGGTTTATCAAAGCAATGAAGCAATATGCAGACTTCAAGGGGCGGGCCCAAAGGGCCGAGTATTGGTACTTTTCGCTCTTCTATATCCTGATTTACATCGCCGCGCTCTTCATCGACGAGCTTCTCGGCACCCAAAGCCGCCACAAAGGCGGGACTGGTTTGTTTGCCCTGCTCACCGTGGTTGCCCTGTTCATGCCCGCACTGGCTGTCAGCGCTAGACGCATGCACGACATTGGCAAGTCTGGATGGTGGCTTCTTATCTCTTTGATTCCCATTGTTGGCTCATTGATGTTCATCGCATTCGCGGTGCGAGACAGCCAGCCCGGCGGCAATCGGTTTGGTCCTAACCCTAAACAGAGTTGATCGAAAACCTCGGAGGGCAAGGACGCGGCCCAGTTGACCGTGCGGGGCTGCCATCGGATGATGGGCAAACGAACTGATCTGCGCGAGCGGGGGTTTTCCATCCCCTCAAAGCGGCGTAGTCCGGAAAACTGATGAAAGAGAAAATGAGCATGGATCATTTCACGCCAATCGATCATCAGTGTCCGCGCCATGAAGAAGAAAGCCATTGTTTACTCAACTGGCGCCCGTAGCCTTTACGTCGGCAAACTCGAGCGTCAATTCAAACGCTCGAGCGCCCAGGCGTCTTTGCTCGTGTCTTTGGAAGACGATCTGGAATTGGTGGTGCCTGGCAAAGCCGAGCGCGTCAGGAACAAGAGCTTCTTGATCCCCGCAGGGATGGATGTCCAGGTGGACACCCATGGGGCGCATGTCACCCTGTTCTTTCTGGACAACCTGAACACCGACTTTCTGCGACTGCTGCCCATGATGCGGGCATCGGTGCAGGTGTCTGACCAACGGTGCTTTTACGGACTCGCAGGCACGCCGGACGTGATCGAGTTCGGCAACTTTCTGCGCAATGCGCGCCCAGCACTGTCTGAAGTCGAACGCATTGCATACGAATGGTTGAACCACCCTTTGCGCTGCCAGGCCAACACTGACCCGCGCATCGCACATGCGGTTGAGCTGATCAGGCAGAACTATGGCGAGAACGACTCCGTGGCATGGATTGCGCAACAAGTCGGCTTGTCTGCTCCCAGACTGACCGAACTGTTCAAGCAAGTGATGGGCGTGCCCATCAGACGCTTCAGACTCTGGCACCGCATTTTTGCGACCGCCGCCAACTTGGAAAAAGGTGCGAGCCTGACCGATGCCGCGTTGAAGGCTGGCTTTGCAGACTACGCTCAGTTCTCACGCACGTACCGCATGTTGGCGGGCGGCAACCCATCGGATGCCCGTGACAACACGGAGATTCATGCGATGGGTTACTGCCTGGACTGAGCTCACCTCATTTATTGAAGCTGGCTGTCAGGGCAATGCCGGAATACGCTGCTTTGGCCTGGATCAGGATTTGATACGTGCCGCCTTGCACGTTAGAGATCGTGCAGGATTCTGTGTTGGTGCCCGCGGTGGCAGAGCGGCAGTCGTAGCTCGTGGCTGACGGAGCAGCGCCGAACTTGACGTACACGTCCGCATCGCCAGAACCGCCTGAAGTGCTGACCTTCAGGTTGCTCGCTCCATCCGGTACAGCCAGGCTGTACACCGCATTGCCACCGGTTGAGGCTGACAGCCCGGTCGCTTGCGCGGTCCAGGTGTTACCACCACTGCTGCTCCACACCCCCGTGATGGGCGCTGCGCTGGCTGCGTTGCCCGCTGCGGGCAGGCCGTACATGTCTTCCAGCGTGCGCAGCAAACCGTAGTGGTTGAAGGCTTGTGAACTGGTGGTGCCGGCCTTGACGTTGGCGCCCACAAAGACAGTGGGGATGACGTTACCGGATGCGCCGCCGTCTTCATCCCATGTCAGGATCAACAAGCTGTTGTGGGTCTTGGCCCATTGCGCATAGCCATCGATGTTGGCATTGAGCCAGTTGTCTCCGGTGGCCAATGAGCAGTCGTGCATGTTGTTGCACTGGTTCGGCACGACGATCGAGACGGTTGGCAACTTGGTGTAGTCGGCAGGGAAGGAAGCAAACGTCAAATTGCTGGTGGCTGGTACGTTGTCAAACATCACCCATGGGTTGTGCTTACGGACGTATGTGCCGCTGCTGCAACCGGTGTAGCCATTGCTGGGCATGCTCTCCGAATAGCCTTTGAACGACCGCCCCGCCGCGATCAGCTGACTACCCAGATTGGGCTTGCCGGTGAAGTGGTTGGGGCAACTGTCATCCGTGATGCCCTGGGTCGAGCCCGAAAACAAAGCCAGGTAGTTCGGCTCGCTGGGATGGGTCACGGCATGCGAGGCCGTGAACCGCACGCCTTGGCTGGCCAGGGAGTGGATGTAAGGCGTGGCGCTGCTACCAAAGATGGTGTCCGAGCCTTCGTTCTCCATGATGACCATCACAACGTGGTCGTATCGCGGCTGGTTCATCACCGGGCTCAGAACGCCGGTCTGCGTGCCGCCGCCCGAGGTTGTGCCGTCACTCGTCCCCGTGGCCCAGACTGCCTTGCCCGTTGAGGTATACAGCACCAGGTTGCCGTCGTTCTGAACGATCAGATAACTGGCGCCCGATCCGACCGTGTTGGTGGCCCAGACTGCCTTGCCCGCTGAGGTGTACAGCACCAGGTTGCCATCACCCTGCAGGATCAGGCGGACGCCACCCTGTCCGTTGGTGCCTGAAGCCCAGATGGCATTGCCCGCCTGATTTCTCAGGACCAGATTGCCATCGCCTTGCAGATAGAAGTGATAGCTGCCATTGGTCGAGTCCATCCGATTGCCAGCATTGAAATTGACACCCTGCTTCAAGCTGTTGGTGCTGGTGGGCACGTCTGCGCCGCCCACACTGGTGGCGCCGTCCAGGCTCTTGAAGTAGTAAAGAGGTTGGC
The DNA here is from genome assembly GCA_050259275.1 of Acidobacteriota bacterium. Classification (GTDB taxonomy): domain Bacteria; phylum Pseudomonadota; class Gammaproteobacteria; order Burkholderiales; family Burkholderiaceae_C; genus Aquabacterium. Next base: position 247,886 of record JBLNAI010000017.1, on the reverse strand, counting down.
TGGCACCTTCGGAGCTGGTGAAGTAATCCATGCCGGTCGCGTCCCAGCACACGGCCTCGCCTTGTTGCTCGCTCGCGGTGGGTACCTCAATGGGTGTGCGACTGAGTGCGGCGCCCACGCTTTCGCCTGGGCTGCGCAGCCACAGGTAAGTCTGCGTGAGATTTCTGATCAGGATGCGGCTGCCATCGGCTGAGATGTCCCCGCCGGTCAACCACTGAATGTGCACCCGGGCCACCTCTTCGCCGGTATAGGTGCCTCCGTTGACGAGTGGAGCCTTGAAGCGGTAGACCCGGTTGCCGTTTGCCGCTGTCTCACGCTTGCTGACCACGTAGACGTCTGACGTCATCGGGTCGACCATCATGGTCTCCGCGTCTCGCGGTCCATCGGGGTACTTGAATGTGAATTTTTCAGCCGTCAGCGTACTGGCGCTGTAGCCCACTTTGGGCTCGGGCAATCGGTACACTTGCAGGCTGGACCGTGTCGCCCCGTTGTCGCCAATGTCGCCCAGATAGACATAGCTTTGGCCGGGTACGGGGCCTGGGCCCACGGCCATGTCTTCGGTGTCGTTGTTGGTGGCGTTGGACAAGCCGAAAAAGCCTTTGCTGCCCCCTGTCTTGCTGACCGCGTAGAAGCCAGCGGCATGGCCACCGTCGTTATGCATCCACAAGATCCCATCGTTGACACGGCTGGCAGCACAGCCTGACATCTCGGTCAGACCCGACGCGTTGACGGTCCCGGCGTTGACAGGGTTGGCGAACTTGACGCCCGTGCTGGCACCCGCGCTACCGCATTCGGCGATCAAGAGGAGAGATGCCGCGATCCAATGCAAATGCTGTTTCATGATTGACAAGCTATTGGGGATTGATATAAGTGAACGATCTGACAACTGCTTGCATCGAGGTTATCCAGCCGCTGCTTTTTGAGCATGAACAAACGGATGGCCTCGCCTGCAAATGAGGTCACCGTCGCCCGACCACCGCTCAAACAAGTGGGAACGAAAAGTTCATTCATGCCCCACGCAAACCCTTAACCGCTCGCTGGCCCTGCCATGAATCTGATTGATCAATTGAACGAAACCCAGGTGCGGCAACTGCATGCGCTGTACCAGACCGCCTGGTGGGCCAAGGAGCGCACCCTGGCTCAGACGCGCCAATGCGTGCAGGGCTCACAAATCGTCATCGGCCTGACGGATGACGAAGGCAACCTGATCGCCTTCACCCGCGTGGTGACCGACTACACCTTCAAGGCATTTGTGTTTGACGTGCTGGTTCATGAGGCCTACCAGGGGCAGGGTCTGGGCGACCGCTTGGTCAAGCTGGTCAAGGGGCACGAGCGGCTGCAAGGTGTCACTCACATCGAGTTGTACTGCCGCCCCAATTTGTGCAGTTTTTACGGGCAGCACGGCTTCACCCAGGACGTGGGCGACATCACCCTGATGCGTTTGAACCTGCAGGATCGGTGAATACCGGTTCGTTGACCTACCCCAAAACCCTGATCGCAGCGCGCGGCACCCACGGGCCGATAATCCCCGGCAACCGTTTCATATCTGCGAGAGAAAAGCATGAAAGCATGGGTTCGTGGCGCATGCGCCGTGGGGCTGACGATGGTGGCCACATGGGCAGCCGCCCAGCAGCACCACAAATTGCAGTTGGGCGCCTCGGCCACTTTCGCGCCCGACGGCAGCGCGTTGGCGGTCGCCCGCGACGGTGACCATGTGACGCTGTCTCGCAGCGCCGATCTGGGCAAGACCTGGTCCAAGCCGCAGATCGTCAATGCGCAAGCGGAAGACATCTCGGCCGATGGCGAGAACCGGCCCAAGATCGCGCTGGCATCCGATGGTGGTTTGCTGGTTTCCTGGACCCACCCTTTGAGCAAGCCCTACACCGGTGCCGTTCGCCTGGCGCGGGCCGCCGATGGCGAGCACTTTTCAGCCCCGGTGACGGTACACAGCGACACGGCAGAGATCACGCATCGATTCGAGTCCATGCTGGCCTTGCCGGGCAACAAGGTGCTGATGGCGTGGATCGACAAACGCGAATTCGAAGCGGCCAAGGCGAAGAAGACGCCCTATCGCGGCGCGGGCATCTATGCCGCCATGTCTTTGGATGGCGGCAAGAGCTTTCAACGCGAGGTGAAGCTGGCCGACCATTCCTGCGAATGCTGCCGTCTGGGTTCGGCCGTAGACAAGGATGGCGCCCCGCTGCTGTTCTGGCGCCATGTGTTTGAGCCCAATGAGAGGGACCACGCACTGGCGCGGCTCAAACCCACTGGCCAATTGGAGACCTTGCAGCGGGCCACTTTTGACCACTGGAAGCTGGACGGCTGCCCGCACCATGGCCCTTCGTTGGCCGTGGATGCGCAAGGTGTGCGCCATGCGGTCTGGTTCAATCAGAAGGACGGCGAAGGGCGCGTTCAGTATGGCCGGCTGGTTGCCGTGGGCGATGACCTGCAGGTTCAGGGCCAGAGGTTCGTCGGCGGCAGCCGCGCCGCCCATGCCGACATCGCCGCCGCTGGCAACAAATTGGGCATCGTGTGGACCGAGTTTGATGGCGAGAAGACGCAACTCTTGAGCCTTGTTTCGACCGACGGTGGCAAGACATTCACCCAAGCCAGTCTGGATGCCACCGAGGGCGCATCTGGCCAGGCGAGTGTGATCCGCCGAGGTGATGCGCTGTTTGCCTTTTGGCGCACCGAAAAAGAAGGCTTTCGATTGCAGGCGTTGCCATGAAGATCATGAACAAAGTGTTGTCCATCTGCGCGGCAGGCTTGTTGGCTGGCATGACCGCCCTGCCCGTGCACGCTGCGGCGTTCAAGGCTCTGGATCGTGCGGCCGCGCGCCAGTTGCTGGACGCGGCCCACTATGCGCAACCCACGGTCGTGGCACTGTGGTCCTCAGACTGCACGCATTGCAAGAAGAACTTGCGGGTGCTGTCTGAACTGGTCCAACGCCACAAGCAAGTGCGCGTGATCACCGTGGCCGTCGAGCCAGAGACTGCGGTGCTGGCCCCGATCCTGGATCGCAACCACATGCCGGCCGAGCGCTATGCCTATGGCAGCGAGAACCCGGATGCCATCGCATATGCCATCGATCCCAAATGGGCTGGCGAATTGCCTCGCACTTATTTGTTCAACGGCACAGGCGGCAAAGAGGCTGTGTCCGGCGAGATCACGATGGAGTCGCTGGATCGCGCATTGAACCTTCATCGGCGCAGCAACTGACTGAGCGTGAAGCTGCCCAAAGAAAAAGCCGCCTTGTGGGCGGCTTTCCTTTTGTGAGAGTCGCCGAGGTCAGGCGACTGATTCAAGGGGTATGCGCCAATTATAAGGGCGCAAAAATGCGAAAACCCGGTAAGCCTTTCGACTTACCGGGTTCCTACCAAATTTGGTAGGCGCGAGAGGACTCGAACCTCCGACCCCCACCATGTCAAGGTGGTGCTCTAACCAGCTGAGCTACGCGCCTGGAAGACCATGACTATAGCACGATTTTCAAACCCGTCAAATTATTTGCGCTTGGCACGCAAAACGCCGCTTAATTGCGACACCTTGCCCAGCACCGCATTGAGCTTCGCCGTGTCATCGGTTTGCACGGTCAAGGTGATCGTGGCCCGGTCGCGCTGACTCTGGCTGTTCATGGCCAGCACGTGCGTTTTGCCTTGCGCCAACACGTCACACACGTCGCGCAACAGACCGGGCCGATCATGCGCATCGACCAGCACATCCACTGCATAGTGGGCTTTGCCGTCGGCGGCTTGCTTGCCCCACGTGACCGGAATGACCCGTTCAGCCTGACGCGCCGCCATCTGCCTGAAGTTGCTGCAGTCCAGGCGGTGCACGGCCACACCCTTGCCCCGTGTGACATAGCCACCGATCGCATCGGGCGGCGCGGGTTTGCAGCAACGTGCCAACTGAGTCAGCAAGGAGTCCATGCCGACCACCAGCACACCGCGTCCATTGCCCACGGCACCCGCATCGCCCTTGGCCAGCTTTTGAGCAATGAACTGGTCGGGATCAGGGGCTGGTTCGCTGGGGCGCAGCAAATGTTCGATGTTGCGCAGCGAGTACTCGTCCTTGCCAACCACATCGAACAAGGCATCTGCGGTCTTGAAGCCCAGGTCGGCGGCCAGGTCTTCGAGCTTGATGGCCGTCTTGCCTTCACGCTGCAACAGACGCTCCACGGACTCGCGGCCGCGCGCAATCGTCGCTTGTTGCGCCAAGGCATTGAACCAGGCCCGCACCTTGGCCCGCGCGCGTTGGCTGCGCAGATAGCCCAGGTCAGGGTTGAGCCAATCCAGCGATGGGCCGCCTTCTTTGACCGACACGATTTCGATGGTCTGGCCGCTGTGCAAGGCTGTGTTCAAGGGCACCATGGCCCCGTCAACCTTGGCGCCCCGGCAGCGATGACCCAGGTTGGTATGCAAGGTGTAGGCAAAGTCAACAGGTGTGGCACCCGTTGGCAGGTCGATGATCTCGCCCCCCGGCGTGAAGACGTAGATGCGGTCATCGAACAGCCCTTGGCCGGCCTGCCCGCCCTGCGCCTCGTCTGCTGCCGCCAGATCACGTTCCCACGCCAGCAGCTGGCGCAGCACGGTCTGGCGCGCTTCAGCGACCCGGCGCTCGAAGTCTCCCGCCGCCATCGCGGCACCGCCGTAGCCTTTGCGGCCCGCTTCTTTGTACGCCCAATGCGCCGCGACCCCACTGTCGGCATGCTCGTGCATGGCGTGGGTGCGGATCTGGATCTCGATGGGGCGGCTGTCTTCGTCCAGCACCACCGTGTGCAGGGACTGGTAGCCGTTGGCCTTGGGTTTGGCGATGTAGTCGTCGAATTCGTCAGGCAGCGGGCGCCACAGTTCATGCGCGCGACTGAGCGCCGCGTAGCAAGCGGGCACGTCGTCAACGATGACGCGCAAGGCCTGGATGTCGAACACCCGCTCGATGGGCAGGTTCTTGCCCTGCATCTTCTTCCAGATGCTGTAGAGGTGCTTGGGGCGGCCCTGCACTTCAGCGTCCAGCCCCATGGCGGCCAGCGCAGTGGCCAGTTCCTGGCGCACCTGCTCCACATGGCGCTCGCGCTCCAGCCGTTTGTCATGCAGAGACCGGGCAATGGACTTGTAGACATCCGGCATGAGGAAACGGAAGGCCAGGTCTTCCATTTCCCATTTGATCTGCCAGATACCCAGGCGGTTGGCCAGCGGCGCAAACACCTGCAACGATTCCCGGGCCAGCGCACGTGGGCATGGATGCTTGGTTTCAGCGTAGTAGCGCAAGGTCTGCATGCGCGAGGCCAGCCGCAGCAGCACCACGCGCAAGTCGCGCGAGAAGGCCAGCAGCATTTTGCGAATGCGCTCGACTTGCTCTGCGCGCAAAGGCCCATCTACTTCGTCGCCCAAGGCATCGCGCGCACTGCGCTGGATGCGCACCAGCTTGAGCGTATAGGCAACCAGACCTGCGGCATCCGGGCCGAAAGAGCGAGAGATCACCTCTTCAGGGTTGTTGAGGTATTCGGCTGCATAGACCAGATAGGACGCAGCCTGCAGCGAAGGCGAGGCGCCGATGTTTTGCAGGATCAGCGCGACACCATCGGCATGGGTCAAGGCATCTTCGCCCGTGTCGAATTGCTGTGCGAACAGCAAGGGCTCGGCAAAGGCGCGAGCCTTGGCGCGGATCTGATCGGGCGACACCGCGGCGGCGTCTGCCAAGGCCTCGCCGTGCCCCTGCGTGGCATGGCCCACACTGCCCCCATTGCCATTGGAGCCGTTCGCCCCCCACTCTGCTAGATCGACAATCGCAGCATGCGCACCGGAGGTGCTGGCACCCGATGTCGCCTGCGGCAGATGTTGTCCAGTTTTCATGACATCAGAAACGTTCGGATGGGTTCGATTTGATTGTCGGTGATCAGAGTGGGCGCATGCCCCACTCCTTCGAATTCAACCAGCTTGGCTTTGGGCCCGCGCTCCGTCATGGCCTGGGCAGTGTCTGCGTCCAGCAAGTCGGACTGTTTGCCGCGCAGCAGCAGCACGGGGCACTTGATGGCCTCGTAGACCTGCCACAAGGCGGCTTCGCCACTGGTGGCGCTCTCTGCCGTCATCGTCTTGAAGGGCGCGGCAATGGCAGGGTCGTAATGCAGCATGAAGCCCGCTCCGTTGGCCTCTGGCTTGAGCAAGGGTTGAGACAGGGCCAGCCATTGTTCAGGCGTGTGAGGGCCAAAGCCCGTCGAGATGGTCCACAGATAGTCTGCGGCCTGTTGCTTTGAATCAAAGCGGATGGGCTGCCCCAGGTAGTCGCCGATGCGGCTCAACGCTTCGATGCGCAGTCGCGGGCCCACATCATTCAAGACGAAACGGCGCAGGCGGGCGCCGGAGACCTCTGGCGGCAGGCTGGAAAAGCCCAGTCCGATCAAACCACCCATGGAGGTGCCGACCCAGTCGATGTCCAAAGGCTCGGTCACCTTCAATTGGCCGCGCAGTTGTTGCAACAACGCCACCATGTCACTGACATAGGTGAAGACTTGGTAACCCGAGGGGTCAGCCAACCAGTCGGACTGCCCGCGCCCGACCACATCAGGACAGATCACCTGGTAGTGGGCCGACAACTGGCGAGCCAAGGTGTCGAAGTCACGCCCCTGGCGACTGAGCCCATGCACGCACAAGAGGATGCGTGGGTTTTGCGCATCACCCCAGCGCCAGTACGCCATGCGATGCGTTTGGGGATCGGTCTTGCTCGCCCCGGGGCAAGTCACATGGTTCAGAACCGGCTCGTCGATGGCCGTGGTTTGTTGTTGATTCGGGCTGGTCATGTCGATGCGTCATCAGATAATGGGGCGGTCTCACATTGTGATTGTTCTTGCCGACAGGAGGCCCCGAATGTTGAATGGAAAAACTGCGCTGGTTACCGGATCCACCAGTGGAATTGGGCTGGGCATTGCCGAAAAGCTGGCCGCCCAGGGCGCCAACGTCATTTTGAATGGCTTTGGAGAAGTCGAGGGCCCCAAGGCCAGCGTCCAGGCAGCCGGTCAGGCCCATGGCATCCGGGTGGGTTACCACGGCGCCGACATGAGCAAGCCCTCCGAGATCGAAGCCATGATGGCGTATGCCCAGGCCGAGTTCGGTGGCGTTGACATTCTGGTCAACAACGCAGGCATTCAGTACGTCTCGCCGGTCGAGAACTTCCCAGTTGAAAAGTGGGACGCGATCATCGCCATCAACCTCAGCTCGGCCTTTCACACCATGCGTCTGGCCGTGCCCGGCATGCGCGCCAAGAACTGGGGCCGCATCATCAATCTGGCCTCGGCGCATGGCCTGGTGGCATCGGCGGGCAAGTCTGCCTATGTGGCTGCCAAGCACGGCCTGGTCGGACTGACCAAGGCGGCCGCACTTGAAACGGCCACCACGGGCGTCACGGTCAATGCCATCTGCCCCGGCTGGGTGCTCACCCCCTTGGTGCAAAAGCAGATCGATGCGAAGGCCGAACAAGGCGGCATCAGTCTCGAGCAAGCACAAAAGGATTTGCTGGGCGAGAAGCAGCCTTCACTGCAGTTTGTGACCCCGGCTCAGTTGGGTGACCTGGCGGTGTTCTTGTGTTCGCCCGGTGGTGAGCAGGTACGCGGCGTGGCCTGGAACATGGACGGGGGCTGGGTGGCGCAATGAGCATGGCGAGGGCCGCAGAGCAAGCCGCACTGCAAGGCAATGGCCTGCCGGGACGCTGGCAGAAGCGCGACCGTTTCGTCATCCTGGAAACGGGGTTCGGCACGGGCGAAAACTTCCTGACCACTTGGGCCGCCTGGCAAGACGACCCGCAGCGTTGCGATCGGCTGGTCTTCATCGCGCTGGCGGCCCACCCGCCAGGGCCTTTGCATCCTCAGTTGGCATCCCGACTGCAGGAGGAGTGGACCGCTCTCACGCCCGGCTTTCACACCTTTCACTTTGACGAGGCACTGAATGCCTCCGGTCAATTGCAAGGGGTCACCTTGCTGGTTGGACTGGGCAAGGAGTCGGAGTTGCTGCCGGGGTTGACCGCCCAAGTCGACGCGTTCTACCTGGACACCTCGGATAGCGGGGCGCTGTCGCGCCTGAATCGCCTGGCGGCTGCGGGCGCCACCCTGGTCAACCGGTCGACCGCTCCCGGCGTGCGCGAGGCGCTGACGCAGGCGGGCTTCGAGATGGGTGCCGCCGCATCATGGCGATATGCGCCCCGCTATACCTCTGCGCCCCTGCCCGGCGGCATGGGGCCAGCCATCCCGCCCTCACAGCGACACGCATTGGTCGTGGGCGCCGGACTGGCGGGTGCCTCGGCGGCTTGGGCACTGTGCCGCCAAGGCTGGCGCGTCACCGTGGTGGACCGTCAATCTGGTGCAGCGCAAGGCACATCGGGCAACCCTGGCGGACTGTTTCACAGCGTCCTGCACGCCGAGGACAGCCATCATGCCCGCCTGCACCGCGCCGCTGCCTTGGCAACCTGGCGTCAGGTGTCCCCCTGGATGGCCAGTGGCAGCCTGGAAGGGCAAGTGCAAGGGCTGATCCGTCTGGACGCCGACACCACGGCCGAAGCCGCCGATGCGCAACTGGCGCGCTTGGGCATCCGGTCGGAGCATGTCTCCTGGCTGGATCAGGAGGCCGCACAAGACCGTTCGGGGCTGCCGGTACCCAGTGGCGGGTGGTTCTTCACTCAAGGTGGCTGGTTGCATCCGGCCGGGTATGTTCACCGCATGCTGGAAGACGCGGGCACGCTTCGGGATGCCCACGCCCAGCCGCTGCTCGAATGTCTGTGGCAGCGTGAGGTGGACCGTATCCGGCGAACCGAGGACGGCAGCTGGCAACTGCTGGACAGCAGCGGCTCACTGATCGCCGCGGCGCCCACTCTGGTGCTGGCCTGCGCCCATCAAAGCGCCACGCTGCTGCGCACCATGCCTGCCGAGCAGTCTGTGCCGGCGGTGGACATGACCCGACTGCGTGGTCAGGTCACCCTGATCCCGGCCGACTCGCCCGAAGGCGCTCACATTCGCGCCCCCAAGCTGCCCGTGGCTGGTAACGGCTATGTGCTGCCACTGCCTGACGGCAGCCTGTTGTGCGGGGCCACGGTCAAACGGGACGACCTGGATCCCTCCGTGCGAGCGGCCGATCACCGCCACAACCTCGGTCAGGCGCATCGCCTCGGTGCCTGGTGCGGGGCGCTGCCCGAGGACGCGGACGGCGCCGCCCTGCCGGCAGGCCTGCAGGGCCGCACCGGCTGGCGCGCCGTGTCCCCCGACCGTCTGCCAATGATCGGCGCCCTGCCCTGGTCAGATGAGCGTCTGAAGACCGTCCCCAGCGCAACTCGCCTGGATCAGGTCCGCATGGTGCCGCGTGAACGCGATGAGCGGGGTGGCCTGTACATCGCCACCGGCCTGGGCTCACGGGGCATCACCTGGACCGCACTGGCTGGCGAGTTGCTGGCCCATTGGGTGACTGGGTCGCCCTGCCCGATCGAAAGCGATTTGCGGGATGCTCTGGATCCGGCCCGGTTTCAGGCCCGAGCCCGCCGCACTTGACCATGTCCACCGATCCACGCCCCCTTCCCGGCCTGACAGACCGCATGCGTCTGGACAAATGGCTTTGGGCTGCCCGTTTTTTCAAAACCCGAGCGCTGGCATCTGACGAGATCGACAAGGGCCGGATCATGGTCAACGGGCACGTGGCCAAGGCCTCCCGCGAACTGAAAGCGGGTGACGTGATCGACATCCGCCAGGGTTATGTCACCCAAACTGTCACGGTCAAGGCTCTCAGCACGATTCGTGGCCCGGCCGCCCACGCCCAGCAGTTGTACGAAGAAACCGCCGAAAGCCTGACCCGTCGTCAGCAGTGGACTGAACAACGCAAGCACGCTGCCGAGCCGGCGGCCACCATTGAGCAAGGCCGGCCGACCAAACGCGACCGCCGCCAGCTGGCGGACTGGCAGCGCTGGACGGCGAGCGCCGACGACTCGGAGTCCTGAGCCGGTACTGTTACAACTTTTTTGACCCCCAGCTCTTGAAATGCCCGGCGCTGCCCTGACATGCGCAAGGTTTTCAGAAACAAATCGAGCGAAAGACAAAATGAGCGACACGCCCAACACCCCCGAACAAACTGAAGGCCAAGCCGCAGAAGCTGCCGGTGTTTTGCCGATGGAATCGGTGGCCCAGGACATGACCGAGTTGCTGGCCAAGCACGCCGAGGTGTCGGACGCCTACTTGCGCGCCAAGGCCGAGACGGAAAACATCCGTCGCCGTGCCGAAGACGAAATCGCCAAGGCCCGTAAATTCGCGGTCGAATCGTTTGCCGAGAGCCTGCTGCCCGTTCGCGACAGCCTGGAAGCCGCCATCGCCTCTCACGCCGCCAAGCCAGATACCCCCGTGGAAACGGTGCTGGAAGGCGTGCATGCCACCTTGCGCCAACTCGCTGCCGCGCTCGAGCGCAACAAGGTGATCGAAATCAATCCGACCACCGGCACCAAATTCGACCCGGCCATCCACCAGGCCATCAGCATGATCCCCGCCGATCAGGAGCCCAATACCGTCGTCGGCGTGCTTCAAAAGGGTTACTCGATCTCGGAGCGGGTGCTGCGCCCTGCCCTGGTCACCGTGGCCGCGCCGAAGTAAAAAGAAATTTCAAAAAGTCGCCCGGCGACTCTTGAAACCCCTATACAAAACACCACTTTAGAGACAACCGGAAGCAAGACGCTTCCAAAAGTTTCCAGGAGAAATAAACATGGGCAAGATTATTGGTATCGACTTGGGCACCACGAACTCGTGCGTGGCCATCATGGAAGGCAACACCACCAAGGTGATCGAGAACAGCGAAGGCGCTCGCACCACCCCTTCCATCATCGCCTATCAGGAAGACGGCGAAGTGCTGGTGGGCGCCTCGGCCAAGCGCCAGGCTGTCACCAACCCCAAGAACACCCTGTACGCCGTGAAGCGCCTGATTGGCCGCAAGTTCACTGAAAAGGAAGTTCAAAAGGACATCGACCTGATGCCCTACACCATCGCGGCTGCCGACAACGGCGACGCCTGGGTTGAAGTGCGCGGCAAGAAGATGGCGCCTCCTCAAGTGTCGGCTGAAGTGCTGCGCAAGATGAAGAAGACCGCCGAAGACTACCTGGGTGAAGAAGTCACCGAGGCCGTCATCACCGTGCCTGCCTACTTCAACGACGCACAACGTCAGGCCACCAAGGACGCCGGCCGCATCGCCGGCCTGGAAGTCAAGCGCATCATCAACGAGCCCACTGCGGCCGCTCTGGCTTTCGGTCTGGACAAGCATGGCGCCGGTGACCGCAAGATCGCCGTGTATGACCTCGGTGGCGGTACGTTCGACGTGTCCATCATCGAAATCGCCGACGTGGACGGCGAAAAGCAGTTCGAAGTGCTGTCGACCAACGGCGACACCTTCCTGGGCGGCGAAGACTTCGACCAGCGCATCATCGACTTCATCATCGCCGAGTTCAAGAAAGAACAAGGCGTGGACCTGTCCAAGGACGTGCTGGCTCTGCAGCGCCTGAAGGAAGCCGCTGAAAAAGCCAAGATTGAGCTGTCCAACAGCACGCAAACCGACGTCAACCTGCCCTACATCACGGCTGACGCCACCGGCCCCAAGCACTTGAACATCAAGCTGACCCGCGCCAAGCTGGAAAGCCTGGTCGAAGAGCTGATCGAGCGCACCATTGCCCCTTGCCGCATGGCCATCAAGGATGCCGGCGTGTCCGTGTCCGACATCCAGGACGTGATCCTGGTCGGCGGCATGACCCGCATGCCCAAGGTGCAAGAGAAGGTCAAGGAATTCTTCGGCAAGGAACCCCGCAAGGACGTGAACCCTGACGAAGCCGTGGCCGTGGGTGCCGCTGTGCAAGGCCAGGTGCTGGCCGGCGACCGGACCGACGTGTTGCTGCTCGACGTGACCCCTCTGTCCCTGGGTATCGAAACCATGGGCGGTGTCATGACCAAGATGATCAGCAAGAACACCACCATCCCGACCAAGTTTGCGCAAACCTTCTCGACCGCTGACGACAACCAGCCTGCCGTGACCATCAAGGTCTTCCAGGGTGAGCGTGAGATGGCCGCGGGCAACAAGATGCTGGGTGAGTTCAACCTGGAAGGCATCCCACCTGCACCGCGAGGCACGCCTCAGATCGAAGTGGCCTTCGACATCGACGCCAACGGCATCCTGCACGTGAGCGCCAAGGACAAGGGCACCGGAAAGGAAAACAAGATCACCATCAAGGCCAACTCGGGTCTGTCCGAGGAAGAGATCCAGAAGATGGTGAAGGACGCCGAGTTGAACGCGGCCGAAGACAAGAAGAAGCTGGAAATCGTGCAAGCCAAGAACCAGGGCGACGGCATGGTCCACAGCGTGCGCAAGTCTTTGACCGAGTACGGCGACAAGCTCGATGCTGCTGAAAAGGAAAAGATCGAAGCTGCGATCAAGGACGTTGAAGAAGCCCTCAAGGGTGACGACAAGGACGACATCGAAGCCAAGACCAACGCCTTGATGACGGCCAGCCAGAAGCTGGGCGAGAAGATGTACGCCGACATGCAGGCCAACCAGGGCGCTGCCGGTGCGGCGGGTTCTGAAGGCGCCTCTGCCGGTGCCGAACAGGCCAAGCCCGCTGACGACAACGTGGTGGACGCCGAATTCAAGGAAGTCAAGAAGGACTGATCTGACTGAGGCTATCGCCTAGGGGGCACAGGCCGCGTGAGCAAGGCGCTCATGCCCTGTGCCTTTGTTGGATCTGGACCCGAATCAAAACATCATGGCAAAACGCGATTACTACGAAGTCTTAGGACTCGCCAAAGGTGCGTCTGAAGACGACATCAAAAAGGCCTACCGCAAGGCGGCCATGAAGCATCACCCTGATCGCAATCAGGGAGACAAGGCCAAGGAAGCCGAAGAGAAGTTCAAGGAGGTCAAAGAGGCCTACGAGATGCTTTCGGACCCCAAGAAACGCGCTGCCTACGACCAGTACGGGCATGCCGGCGTCGATCCCAATATGGGTGGCGGACGCGGCGGCCCGGATGGCTTCGGCGGCGGTTTTGCTGAGGCCTTCGGTGACATCTTTGGTGACATCTTTGGACAAGGCGGCGCACGCCGCGGCGGGGGCCCACAGGTCTACCGCGGCAGCGACCTGTCTTACGCCATGGAAATCACCCTGGAGGAAGCAGCAGCCGGCAAGGACACCCAGATCCGCATTCCCGCCTGGGATGAGTGCGAGGTCTGCCATGGCAGCGGTGCCAAACCTGGCACGAGCGCCAAGACCTGTCCCAGCTGTAATGGCTCCGGCACGGTGCACATGCGCCAGGGCTTTTTCAGCGTGCAGCAGACCTGCCCGCACTGCCATGGTCAAGGCAAGATCATCCCCGACCCCTGCACCTCGTGCAATGGCCAGGGCAAGATCAAGAAGACCAAGACTTTGGAAGTCAAGATCCCGGCCGGTATCAACGAAGGCATGCGCATTCGCTCGGCCGGCAATGGCGAACCGGGCACCAATGGCGGCCCTGCTGGCGATCTGTACATCGAGATCCGCATCAAGCAGCATGAGATCTTTGAGCGTGATGGCGACGATCTGCACTGCACGGTGCCCACTCAATTGACGTCGGCCGCCCTGGGCGGCACGATTGAAGTGCCCACTTTGGGAGGCAAGGCCGAAATCGAGATCCCGGAAGGCACCCAACATGGCAAGACCTTCCGCCTGCGCGGCAAAGGGATCAAGGGATTGCGATCCAGCTATCCCGGCGATTTGTATTGCCACATTCAGGTCGAGACCCCGGTCAAGCTGACCGAGCACCAGCGCAAGTTGCTCAAGGAGCTGGACGAGTCCATCCGCAAGGGGGGCGAGAAACACTCCCCGAACGCGAAAAGCTGGACAGATCGCGTGAAAAACATCTTCAAATGACCCACCAAACGGCCCTCAGGGGCCGTTTTTCATGCAACGGTGGCGGCGATGTCCGCTTAAGTTGGCGCTTCACCTGCCGAAAAAACCGCCATTCCCGGAAGGTCTTGCCGGAACGCATCATTTTTTTGCACGGGGTCATCCATGGCCGTTCTTTATCCTGGTATCGAAGAATGCCGAGCGCTCATCGTCGATGGCAACACGACGTCGCGGAGCATTTTGGCCGCGCAGTTGCGTGACCTGGGCGTGGGAACGGTGGTTCAGGCCACCCGTCCGCAAGACGCTCGGGGCAAGCTGGAGCACGCCACCTTCGACATCGTCTTGTGCGACTACCACTTTGATGCCGGCGAATACAGCGGCCAGGACCTGCTGGACGACCTGCGCCGCAGTCAGTTGCTGCCCTACTTCACCACCTTTGTGATGGTCACCGGCGAGGCCAGCTACAACAAGGTCGCCGAAGCGGCCGAAGCGGCGCTGGATGGCTACATCGTCAAGCCCTACACCACCACCTCGCTGGGCGACCGGCTGCTGGTGGCGCGCAAACGCAAAGTTGCACTGGCCAAGGTCTTCGACGCGCTGGAGCGCGGCGAGTACAACGAGGCCGCCCGGATGTGCGTCCAGCGCTTCATGGACGGCTTGCCCTATGGTCTGTATGCCGCCCGCATCGGCGCCGAGTTGTTCTTGCGCCAGGGGCGCTTTGACGAGGCCAAGGCGGTCTACCAGAAGCTGCTCGAACGCAATCCGCCGCCTCCCTGGGCGCGGCTGGGTCTGGCCAGAACCTTGCTGGAAAGCCAACAGGCGCCACAGGCCAAGAAGTTGTTGCAGGCCCTGATCAAGGACACGCCCGAGTTCGCCGAAGGCCACGATCTGCTGGGCAAGTTGCATGTCGAGCAAGGTGAAATGAGCGACGCACTCGACACATTCAAGCGCGCCTGGGACATCACGCCCAGTTCGATCACCCGCTCGGCAAAACTGGGCGCCATCTCGTTTTACATGAGCGGGCCCCAAGAGGCCACGCGCCCGCTGGAGCGGGCCGCTGCGCTGGGAGCGGGCTCCAAGATGTTCGACCAACAGTCGCTGGTGCTGCTGGCCTTCGTCCGCTTCGATGCCAAAGACCCCAAAGGCATTCGCCGTTGCCTGAGCAGCCTGGAGCAAGCCGAGCAAAAGGCCCCCGGCAACCCACGCTTGAAGCGGCAGGTCGAGATCGTCAAGGTCCTGGGTCTGCTGGGCGACAAAAAGCAGGAAGCGGTGCAGGCGGCGCTGAGCAGTCTGGCCATGCAGCTCGACGCGCCTGACCTGGACGTCGAAGGCGCATGCAATCTGCTGAGTCTGCTGTCACGCATGCCCGCCGAGATGGCACGCAGCCCCCAGGCCCGCTCGTGGGTGGAGGCCCTGGTGTGGCGCTTCAGTGGCACGAAGGCTGCCGGGCAGTTGATGACCGCTGCCAGCGAAGCCTTGCCCGAGCAACATGAGCAGGTGCAATCCGTGCTGACGCAGTCGCAGGAAGCGGTGCAGCAAGCCATGACCTACGCCTTGGCCGGCGAACGCCGTCAGACGGTCATTGAGCTGATCAATCTGGCTCGAAAGTGGCGCAATGCCAAGTGGGCCGACATGGCGACGCAAGCGCTTGAGCGCCACAAGGAACACATCCCCGAATCCGAGTCCTTGGCCGCGTCGATCAAGGACTTGAAAAAGCAGTTCTCGGGGCAGCCCAATAAATTACCCTTGGGCAGCGAAGATGGCCGCCAAAGTGGCGGCCTCTCCTTGCGAATCCAGAAGTCATCGGCGGCCATCCAGCCAGCGCCTGCGCCGGCCGCCGCCTGACAAATTAACCTTCGTCCTTGACGCAGTCCACGTAGTAGCGCACGGCACCGCCTGGCAGCTTTTCAGCGACCAGACCGTGCACGTCCGTGGCGAAGCCTGGGAAGGCATCGTTGAAGTCCCGTGCGAACTTCAGGAAGTCGACGATCTTCTTGTTGAAACGCTCACCCGGAATCAGCAAAGGAATGCCAGGAGGATATGGCGTCAGCAAGGCGGTCGTGATGCGGCCTTCCAGCTTGTCGATGTCGACCCGCTCGGTTTGGCGGCGTGCGATGCAGGCATAGGCGTCTGATGGCTTCATGGCGGGCTCCAGGCCCGACAGGTAGACGTCTGTGGTCAGGCGAGCGATGTCGCCCTTGGCATAGGCCTCGTGCACGCTTTGGCACAGGTCGCGCAGGCCCATGCGTTCGTAGCGGGGGTACTTCTTGCAGAACTCGGGCACCACGCGCCACAGAGGCTGGTTCTTGTCGTAGTCGTCCTTGAACTGCTGCAGCGCGGCAACCAGCGTGTTCCAGCGGCCCTTGGTGATGCCGATGGTGAACATGATGAAGAAGCTGTACAGGCCCGTCTTCTCGACCACCACACCGTGCTCGGCCAAATACTTGGTCACGATGCTGGCGGGGATGCCGGTCTTGGCGAACTTGCCGGACATGTCCAGGCCGGGCGTGATGATGGTGGACTTGATCGGGTCCAGCATGTTGAAGCCTTCGGCCAGGTTGCCAAAACCATGCCACTTGTCGGAGCCGTGCAGCAGCCAGTCTTCCTGGCGGATCTCTTCGTGGGCCCGCTTGTCCGGGCCCCAGACCTTGAACCACCAGTCTTTGCCGTATTCCTTGTCGACCTTCTTCATGGCGCGACGGAAGTCCAGCGCCTCCTTGATGCTTTCTTCGACCAAAGCCGTGCCGCCCGGCGGCTCCATCATGGCCGCCGCCACGTCGCACGAGGCGATGATGGCGTACTGCGGGCTGGTGGACGTGTGCATCAGGTAGGCCTCATTGAAGAGGTTCATGTCCAGCTTGACGTTCTGCGAGTCCTGCACCAGTACCTGCGAGGCCTGGCTGATCCCGGCCAGCAGCTTGTGCGTGGACTGCGTGGCGTAGACCATCGCCTCTTTGGGCCGTGCGCGGCCCTTGCCCATGGCGTGGTACATGCCATAGAACTTGTGGAACGCGGCGTGCGGCAGCCAGGCTTCATCGAAGTGCAGCGTGTCGATCCAGCCGTCCAGCATGCCCTTGATGGTCTCGGTGTTGTAGAGCACGCCGTCGTAGGTGCTCTGCGTCAGCGTGAGGATGCGCGGCTTAACCTTCTTGGGATCGACGCCCTTGAGCAAGGGGTTGGCCGCGATCTTCTTGCGGATGGTGGCCGGATCGAACTCGCTTTGCGGAATCGGGCCGATCAGGCCGTAGTTGTTGCGCGTGGGCGTGAGGAACACCGGGATCGCCCCCGTCATGATGATCGAGTGCAGGATGGACTTGTGGCAGTTGCGGTCGACCACCACCACGTCGCCCGGCGCCACGGTGTGGTGCCACACCATCTTGTTGGACGTAGATGTGCCGTTGGTGACGAAATAGCAGTGGTCCGCATTGAAGATGCGCGCGGCGTTCTTCTCGCTCTCATACACCGGGCCGGTGTGGTCCAGCAGCTGGCCCAACTCTTCCACGGCGTTGCACACGTCTGCGCGCAGCATGTTCTCACCAAAGAACTGGTGGAACATCTGGCCCACGGGGCTCTTGAGGAAGGCCACGCCGCCGGAGTGCCCCGGGCAGTGCCACGAATAGGACCCGTCCTGAGCGTAGTCCATCAGCGCCTTGAAGAATGGCGGCGGCAGCGAGTCCAGATAGCTCTTCGCTTCGCGGATGATGTGGCGCGCCACGAACTCAGGCGTGTCCTCGAACATGTGGATGAAGCCGTGCAGCTCACGCAGGATGTCGTTGGGGATGTGCTCGGAGGTGCGCGTCTCGCCGTACAGGTAGATGGGGATCTCGGCGTTCTTGAAGCGAATCTGCTCGATGAACTTGCGCAGGTTGAGCACGGCCGGGTCCAGTTCGGGACCGGGGGTGAACTCCTCGTCGTCGATGGACAAGATGAACGCGCTGGCGCGGCTTTGTTGCTGGGCAAACTGGGCCAGATCGCCGTAACTGGTCACGCCGAGAACTTCAAAACCTTCCTTCTGAATGGCGTCCGCCAGGGCTCGGATACCCAGCCCCGAGGTGTTTTCAGAGCGGAAGTCCTCGTCGATGATGACGATCGGAAAGTGAAAGCGCAGCATGGCCAATTCCTTATGGCTTGGGCATTGAAAAAAAACGAGATCGCGAAGTGTAGGGGCACTCGAGGCCCGATTGACTGATCCAACACCCAATGTGGTGCCAAAAGCTGGGATTCTCCGCTTTCCGGACGTACACTTGCCTATCTCGGAGTTGTATCAAATGAGCGAGTCGACTCTTTGGTGGATCGTGACAGGTTTTTTCGTCAGCCTGGAGCTTTTGTCCGGGTCGGCTTACCTTTTCATGCTCGCTCTGGGCGCGGCAGCCGCGGCCTTGTCGGCTGTCCTGGGCGCCACGCAAACCACCCAGTTGATGGCTGCTGCCATGGTGGGCGGCCTGGCTGTGGTGGTCTGGCACTACCACTTGCTCAAACGCGGCCCGTTGACGCACGCCACCGATTTTGGCTCATTGACACCCCAGGTTCAGATCGGGGACCACGTCGAGGTGGAACGCTGGGAGTCAGATGGCACCTGCCGGGTCAAACACCAGGGCGAAATCTGCGTGGGGCGCCACTTTGGCCCGCAGTTGCCCAAACATGGACGCCATCGCATCAAATCGGTCGATGGCCCTTTTCTGGTGCTGGAACACTTTGATTGAGGACGCCGGATGGCTGTGGAGCTGACCTCGGGTCGCAATGTTCTGGGCGGGCCCTTGCGGGCCTGTGCGTTTGACCCCTTGACGGGCTACTTTCGCGACGGCTGTTGCCGGCCGCACCCGGATGATCTGGGCCGTCATCTCGTGTGCGTCAAGATGACAGAGGCGTTCTTGCAGTTCTCGCTGAGCCGCGGCAACGACCTGCTCACCCCTCGCCCCGAATGGCGCTTTCCTGGCCTCAAGCCGGGCCAGCGCTGGTGTGTCAGCGCGGTGCGCTGGCTGGAGGCGCTGGAGGCGGGCATGGCGCCCCCTGTGGCGCTTGAGAGCACCCATGAAAACGCCCTGGACCTGATTCCCCTGGCGGTTTTGCAGGCCCATGCGCTCGGCGTGGTGTCCTGAATCAGGTCTGCGGTGAAGGGGGCTGCCCCTTCGCCAGCAATTGACGCAATCCATCCTCATCCAGGATGGGCACCCCCAGCGACTGGGCTTTGTCCAGCTTGCTGCCAGCTTCGGCGCCCGCCACGACGTAATGGGTCTTTTTAGAGACGGACCCGGCTACCTTGCCGCCAGCCGCCTCGATCAGCTCCTTGGCCTCGTCGCGAGACAGCGATGGCAAGGTGCCCGTGAGCACCACGGTGACACCGTACAAGGGCAAGCTGGTCGGGTCGACCGCAGCGGGTTCATGCTCGTCCCAGTGCACACCGGCCGCTCGCAGTTGCTCGACCACCTCGCGGTTGTGCGGCTGATCGAAGAAAGTCCGGATACTTTGGGCGACGATGGGACCGACGTCGCTGACATGGAGCAACTGCTCGACCGAGGCGTCCATGATGCGGTCGATCTGGCCAAAGTGCTTGGCCAGATCCTTGGCCGTGGCCTCGCCGACATGGCGAATGCCCAGGCCAAACAGGAAGCGCGGCAAGGTTGTCTGCTTGCTTTTTTCAAGTGCATCGACGATGTTCTGGGCGCTTTTGTCCGCCATGCGATCGAGAGCCGCCAGTTTGATCAGCCCCAGCTTGTACAAGTCGGGCAAGGTTCGCACCAGGCCGCCGTCCACCAACTGATCCACCAATTTTTCACCCAGGCCTTCGATGTCCATGGCACGGCGTTGTCCGAAATGGAGCAGGGCCTGCTTGCGCTGCGCCGCGCAGAACAGCCCGCCGGTGCAACGGTGATTGACTTCCGCGGGCTCGCGAACCACATCACTGCCACACACCGGGCAATGGGCGGGCATCTTGAAATTGGGCACGTAGGCCGGTCGCTCGCCCGGCACCACGCCGACCACTTCGGGGATCACATCGCCGGCACGGCGCACGATCACCGTGTCCCCCACCCGCACGCGCTTGCGGCGCAACTCGAACAGGTTATGCAGGGTGGCGTTGGTGACCGTGACGCCTCCAACGAACACCGGTTTGAGGCGTGCCACAGGGGTCAGCTTGCCGGTTCGGCCCACCTGGACGTCGATGGATTCGACCTGGGTCAGCTCTTCCTGGGCGGGATATTTGTGCGCGACCGCCCAGCGAGGCTCGCGGGTCACAAAACCTAGCTTGTCCTGCAAATCGCGGCGGTTGACCTTGTAGACCACCCCATCGATGTCAAAGGGCAGCTGGTCACGCTGGCGCCCCATGGCCCGGTGAAACGCCACCAACCCATGTTCGCCCTCCGCGCCCTTTGCCACAGTTCGATGGCTGCACACGGGCAGACCCAGTCGGATCAGCGCGTCGAGCATGCCGCTGTGTGTGTCGGGCACAGCCCATCCCACAACCTCGCCCAGGCCATAGGCGTAAAAGCTCAGAGGGCGCTGTGCGGCGATGCCCGGGTCCAGCTGACGCACCGCACCTGCCGCAGCGTTGCGCGGGTTCACGAAGGTCTTGTCGCCCTTTTCGCGTTGACGTTCGTTGAGCCGCTCAAAGTCATCACGGCGCATGTAGACCTCGCCCCGCACTTCGAGTACAGGGGGCGCTTCGCCGGTCAGGCGCAAAGGGATCTGGCCGATGGTGCGGATGTTCTGGGTGACGTCTTCTCCGACTTCGCCGTCGCCCCGCGTCGCGGCGCGAACCAACACGCCCAGCTCGTAGCGCAGGTTGATCGCCAGCCCGTCAAATTTCAGTTCGGCGGCGTACTCGACCGGTGGATCCTGAGGCGTCAGGCCCAGTTCACGCCGCACCCGTGCGTCGAACGCCGCGGCACCAGAGGCCTCGGTGTCCGTCTCGGTGCGGATGGACAGCATGGGTACCGCATGCCTGACGGTGGCAAAGCCGTCCAGCACCCGACCCAATACCCGCTGCGTGGGCGAATCAGGCGTGCGCAAATCCGGGTGCGCTTCTTCCAGGGCGCTGAGCTCGCGGAACAGCCGGTCGTACTCAGCGTCGGGCACCTCCGGCGCGTCGAGCACATAGTAGCAATGCGCGTGGTGATGCAACTGACTGCGCAACGCGGCCGCCCGGTCGGCCAGCTCGCCGGCGGGGTGACTGGGGCCCTCTGCCCCAAACATTTGTGATTGAGACATTCTTGAGGCCCCGATCGATTAGCTGAACAGGCGCCGGGTCACCGCCGAGCCGGCCGCCAGATCGCGCGCCGACAAGGATTGATACAAGCGCGTCAACTCGTTTTCAATGGAGGCAAACGCTGCTGCGGTGAAAGGGTGCCCCTGGTCATCTGCCATGGTAGCGTCCAGGCCGATCGACAGGGCTTCCCCTGCTGCGCACCAGGCTTTGAAAGGCGCCTGGGCTTCGGCGGTCTGAGGCACGTCAAAGGCCAGGACCAATTCGCGCAGCGTGGACTGGTCCGGGTCATCGGCAAAGGCTGCCTGGGCATCGAAGTGCAAGGTCAGAACCGGGGGTGCCCCTTCTTCGGGTGACGGCATCACCAGGCGTCCGGGCAAGGCCCCTGGCACGAAGCCGTGGCGGGCGGCCTGCTGCTGCACATAACCAACGGACCAGGCACTGCCCCGGGCGTGCAGGCGCAAAGCGAGTTGCGCATCGTGGTCGCCAGCGAAGGCATCCAGTTCCTTGGCATGGGCCACCACGTCCAGCATGTCGGGGAACACGACGGCGCCGCCCAAGGCATCCACCATGACCTGAATCTTCTGAACGAACTCCGAATACTCGATCTCGTTGAGAGCCCCGGTGCGATTGGCCAGCAGCACGCCGGCTTGCAATTCGCTGTAGGTCACGCCCGCTTGAGGGAATTCCCACTCGCCACAGTCGGTGCGAAGCCCCTCGACGAGCAAAGGCTTGCTGCCGGCACGGCGGGTGGCCGGCAGGTGGGCCAGGATCAGATCGCCGGTCACCGGGTGCTCGACGTTGATGGTGGCAATGGCGTCGATCAGCGCGTCGAGTTTGGCGCCGCCGCGTTTGGGCACCGGCAGCGGAGGTGCCTCGCCCGGCTCGGTGTCGCCGCCCAACTGCGTGGGGATGGTGTCGGCCATGGACAGGTCTTCGCTGCCGCTCATGGGCTCCAGACCGGCCCGTTTGGGCTGCAGCTTGGCCATCTGTCGAGAGGTCCATGCGCCATGAGCCACCACGCCCGCCAACACGGCGCCACCCAGGATCGCCAGAGACATCGTCAAAGAGTTACTCATTTTTGGGTCCGTTTCAAGCGGCGTGGGCCATGCCCATCGCGGCCTCCATGTCGACCGCAACAATGCGGGAGACACCTTGTTCTTGCATGGTCACGCCGATCAGCTGCTCGGCCATTTCCATCGCAATCTTATTGTGGGAGATGAAGAGGAACTGCGTGCCTGCGGACATGCTCTTGACCAGGCGCGCATAGCGCTCGGTGTTGGCGTCGTCCAGCGGGGCATCCACTTCGTCGAGCAGGCAGAAAGGCGCCGGATTGAGCTGGAAGATGGCAAACACCAGCGCGATCGCGGTCAAGGCTTTTTCACCACCAGACAGCAGGTGAATCGTGCTGTTCTTCTTGCCCGGCGGGTGCGCCATCACCTGCACGCCGGAGTCCAGAATCTCGTCGCCTGTCATGACCAGCTTGGCGCTGCCACCACCGAACAGGCTGGGGAACATGCGGCCAAAGTGTTCGTTGACCGTGTTGAAGGTGGCCCCCAGCAGATCGCGCGTTTCCAGGTCGATCTTGTGGATGGCGTCTTCGAGCGTGTGGATCGCGTCTTGCAGGTCGGCGTTTTGCGAGTCAAGGAAGCCCTTGCGTTCGCGCGCCGCGGTCAACTCATCCAGGGCGGCCAGGTTGACGGCGCCCAGGGCATTGATGTCACGCTGGATGCGGTCGATCTCGGTCTGTAGGCCGTAAAGCTTGACGCCGTCTTGCTCGATGCGTTGCGCCAAGGCTTCGAGATCAACCTGCGCGGCCGTGAGCTGCTCCATGTATTGCGCGCCACCCAAAGCCGCGGCTTGTTCTTCGAGCTGCAGTTTGGTGATCTCATCCCGCAAAGGCTGCAGACTGCGCTCGAACGCCATGCGCTGCTCATCAGCGCGACGCAACTGGGCAGACAAGTCGTCGTAGCGGCTGCGGGTCTGGGCCAGCGCCGCTTCCTTTTCCAGCTTCACGGCAATGGCGTCATCCAGGCCGGTCTGCGCGGTGGTGTCGCTCAAGCGGGCATGCTCTTCGTGCAGTTGCGCGGCCGACGCCTCATTGGCTTGGATCTGTTGCAAAGCGGTTTCAATGCCGCGCTGCAGTTCACCCCGACGGGCCGACATGCTGCGGGCGCTGAATTGCGCCTCTTGGGCCTGACGCTCCAGCGTACGCGATTGTTCGCGGGCCTGGTTGAGCTTGCGTTCGGCCTCGATGACAGATTCTTCAAGCTGGGCGTGCTTTTCTTGTGCGTCGGCCAGACTCAGGTCCAGCTCTTCAAAGCGAGCCTCGCCCATGGCGCGGCGTTCTTGCAGGTCGTCGAGATGCGCGTCGATCTCAGCCAGTTCGGCCGCAATCTGCTCACGGCGGGTGTGGGCTTGCTGGGCTTGCTGGGTCAGACGCAGGACTTCGACTTGCAGTTGATGTGTGCGTTGCTGGACTTCGCTGGCCTCACGGCGGGTGGTGCCCAGGCGCTGTGAAGCATCAGAGTAAGCCGCTTCGGCCCGGATCAAGGCCGCACGGGCCTCGTCCGCCATCACGGATTGCGCACGGACCTGCTTTTCCAGGTTCTCGATCTCTTGTGCACGAGCCAGCATGCCCGCCTGTTCAGAATCAGGCGCATAGAAGGTCACCGCGAACTGGCTGACGGTGTGCCCGGCGCGAGTCATGATGACCTCGCCATGGGTCAGCTTCGAGCGGCCGGCCAACGCCTCTTCCAGAGAGCTGGCGGTGTAGACCCCCTCCAGCCAATCGTTCATCAGCGCTTTCAGGCCTGCGTCGTTCAAGCGCAGCAAGTCTGACAAGCGGGGTAAGGTCTGATGGGTGTTCTGGATGCCAGCGGCAGGGACGCTGTAAAAGGCCAGCTTGGCGGGTGGCGCATCGTTTTCGAACGCACGCACGGTCTCGACACGACCCACTTCCAGCGCAGACAAGCGCTCGCGCAAGGCCGATTCCAGGGCGTTTTCCCAACCGGGTTCAATGTGGATCCTGGTCCACAAACCTTGCAAGCCGTCCAGACCATGTTTGGCCAACCAAGGCTTGAGCTTGCCTTCGGTTTGCACCTTTTCTTGCAGCGCCCGCAGGGCTTCCAGGCGGGCAGTCAGTTCGGCCTGCTTGGCAGCCTGGGCGTTGGCCTCTTGCTGCTGCGCTTTGCGGGCCTCATCCAGGGCGGGCACGGTATCGGTCAGCTCGCCCAATTGGGCCTCGATGGTGGCTTGCGCTTCCTGGCCCTGCTCCCACTGCGCAGTGAGGTCGACCAAACGCGCCTCATCGGGCGCGGCGAGGCTTTGCTTTTCGGTGCTCAGCCGGTCACGACGCAGATTGATCTGGCGCGATTGGTCGTCGATGTTGCGAGACTCGGCGGCCAGCAGTTGAATTTGCTGCTGCACCTGAGCCGCCACACCGCGTTGCTCGTTCGCCCGTTGCGTGGCCGCCCGAACGGCATCTTCAAACGCCGGCACACTACCGGCCAACTCTTCGGCTTGCGCGGCCAAAATCTCGGCCTGCTCTTCGGCCGCAGCCATTTTCTCGGCCAGGGTCTCCAGCTCAAACTCGGCACTGGCTTTGCGTTCGGCCCACTGCTCGTTTTGCGCTTTCAGTTCGGCCAAGCGTTGCTCAACCCGGTTACGGCCTTCGACGACATACCGAATGCGCTCTTCGAGTCGGCTGACTTCCAGATTGGCTTCAGCCAGCACCCCTTGCGCGACATGCAGTTCGTCGCTGGCCGCATAGTGATCCTGACGCACATGCTCCAACTCGGCTTCGACGTGGCGCAGTTCGGCCATGCGTGCTTCCAGGGCGTTGGTTGCCTCTGAAATGGCTTGCCTGACGCGCTCTGACTCGGTGGACGCATCGCGGTGCTTCAAGAACCACAACTGGTGCAGCTTCAGGGTGCCCTGCTCTTGCAGCCCGTGGTAACGGGTGGCGACCTCGGCTTGCTTTTCCAGCTTGTCCAGGTTGTTGTTCAACTCGCGCAGGATGTCCTCAACCCGGGTCAGGTTCTCGCGGGTATCTTTGAGGCGGTTTTCCGTCTCGCGGCGGCGCTCTTTGTACTTGGACACACCCGCCGCTTCTTCCAGGAACAGGCGCAATTCTTCGGGCTTGGACTCGATGATCCGGCTGATGGTGCCCTGCCCGATGATGGCGTAGGCGCGCGGGCCCAGGCCGGTGCCCAAGAACACGTCCTGCACGTCGCGACGACGCACGGGCTGGTTGTTGATGAAGTAGCTGGATGTGCCGTCGCGCGTCAGCACGCGCTTGACCGCGATCTCGGCAAACTGGTTCCACTGGCCACCTGCGCGGGCGTCTTCGTTGCTGAAGACCAGCTCCACACTGGAGCGGCTGGCCGGTTTGCGGTTGCCTGAGCCGTTGAAGATGACGTCCTGCATGGACTCGCCACGCAATTCGGACGCTTTGGACTCGCCCAGCACCCAACGCACCGCATCCATGATGTTGGATTTGCCGCAACCATTGGGCCCCACCACGCCAACCAGTTGCCCGGGCAGATGGAAGTGGGTTGGCTCGGCAAACGACTTGAAGCCAGACAGCTTGATGGAATTGAGGCGCATGGGATCGCGTCAGTCAGATCGCGTGGTCACTCAGGAATAAAAACCCGCAAAACAGCATGCTAAGTCTTTGATTTATTTAACAAAAACCGCAATTTCGCGAGCCAAAATGAACCAGAGATGATAGCATCGGCGCCTTCACCCCCTGTTTGTCCCGCGTTGTACTTTTGCGTACAGCCTGAACCTGCTGTTGATCATGGCCAAAAAAGCCCCTATCGCTACCGAAAAGGCGACCAAGACGGCGCCCGAGAAGGCGCCTGCTCGCAAGACTTCCAAGCCCAGCGCCAAAGCGGACGTGGTGGTCGGCGAGCGCGTCAAGCCAGACACCCCGCCTTCCGTGCCTTCGCGCAAGCTGGATGTCTTTGACAACCCCAATCCCGGTCGCGACTATGTGATCCAGTTTCAGGTGCCCGAGTTCACCTGCTTTTGCCCCCTGACGGGTCAGCCCGACTTCGCACACTTCACGATCGACTGCATCGCCGACAAGCTCTGCATCGAACTCAAGAGCCTGAAGATGTACATGTGGAGCTACCGCAACCAGGGCGCCTTCCACGAAAAGGTCACCAACGACATCCTGGAAGACATGGTCAAGGCCATCAACCCACGCTTCTTGCGCATCACCGCCAAGTGGTACGTGCGTGGCGGCATCTACACCAACGTCGTCGTCGAACACCGCAAGAAGGGCTGGAAGCCCCAACCCCGCGTCGACCTGCCTCAACACGCCAGCGAGACCGGCTTGTTGGGTGGTTGATTGCCGATGAGCGAACTGCCCGATCCTGCCAACTGGGCCATCGTCTTGCTGGCCTTCGGGGTAGCGGGCTTGTTCAAGCCGTGGCTGGCACTCAAACACCAGCCCTTGCAGCACCCCTGGCTGGCCGCGATGGTGATCCTGCCCTGGGTGTGGTGGCTGCAACAGCTTCTGCCCAGCGGCGTGGCCTTGCGCGTGGGGGGCGCCAGTCTGCTGGTCTTGATGTTTGGCTGGCCGCTGGCCATCTGGAGCCTGCCGGTTGTGGCCGCGGGATCCGTGCTGATCGGGGCCTATGGCCCTCGTTTCGGCATCTCGCCCCAGACCTTGCCGACCTCTGACGCGACCCTGTCGCTGGCGCAACGCGGGGTAGAGATGGGCGCGACGCTGGTCTGGACGGGCATCGTGCCCGCCACCTTGGCGCTGCTCATCGGATTGGGCATCCGTCGATGGCTGCCCAATCACCTGTTCGTCTACATCCTCGGACGGGGCTTCTTCGGCACCGCCCTGGCCATCTCTCTGACCGGCGTGCTGGGCTGGCTGACCGGCCGCGTACCGGTCACCATGAACACAGAAGAATGGCTGCTGGGGCACTGGCTGCTCGGTTGGGGAGAAGCCATCAGCACGGGCATGCTCACCTCCGTTTTCGTCGCCTTCAAGCCTCACTGGCTGCTGACCTACTCCGACGCCCGTTATCTGCCGCCGAAAGATCCCGGATCACCAAAGGGATAATTGCACCCCATGAATCCATTGTTGAAGAAACTGCAGCCCTACCCCTTCGAGCGGCTGCGCCTGTTGACCGCCGACGTCAAGCCCAACCCTGCGCTGTGTGCGATCAGCCTGGGCATTGGCGAGCCCAAGCACCCCACACCCGAGTTCATCAAGCAAGCCTTGACCCAGTCGCTCGATGGTTTGGCCGCTTACCCCGCCACCGCTGGCGAGCCCGCATTGCGCGAGGCCTGCGCGAGGTGGATCAAGCGCCGTTATCAGCTGGACCTGAACCCGGCCACACAGATTCTGCCGGTCAATGGCTCTCGCGAGGCCTTGTTCGCTTTGGCCCAAGTGGTGATCGACCCCACGCAGGCTGGCCGCCATACCCATGGCAAAAGCAACGCCACGCCGACGGTGGTCAGCCCCAATCCGTTTTATCAAATTTACGAGGGTGCAGCCCTTCTGGCGGGCGCCGACATCGTTTACGCCAACTCGGACCCAGCCAAGAACTTCGCGGCCGACTGGTCCAGCATCCCTGAATCGGTCTGGGCCACGACGCAGTTGGTGTTCGTATGCTCGCCGGGCAACCCTACCGGCGCGGTGATCCCGCTGGATGAATGGGCTCGCCTGTTTGCGCTCAGCGACAAGTACGGCTTCGTGATCGCCTCGGACGAATGCTATTCCGAAATCTACTTCCGCACCGGCCCGGATGCGGCGCCCTTGAGCGGCCTGGAAGCCGCCAACAAACTGGGTCGCACCGACTTCAAACGTCTGATCGCGCTGACCAGCTTGTCCAAGCGCTCGAACGTGCCGGGCCTTCGATCGGGCTTCGTAGCTGGCGACGCCGAACTGATCAAGGCATTTTTGCTGTACCGCACCTACCACGGCAGTGCCATGAGCCCCGTGGTGCAACGCGCCAGCATCGCCGCCTGGGATGACGAAACCCACGTGGTGGAAAACCGCCGCCTGTACACCGAGAAGTTCGAGCGCGTCACGCCCATCCTCGCATCCGTGATGGATGTCGCACTGCCCGACGCCAGCTTCTACCTGTGGGCAAAAGTGCCTGACAAGTGTGGCAACGGCAGCGACGAGTGGTTCGCGCGCGAACTGCTGGCTCAATACAATGTGGCTGTTCTGCCAGGCAGTTACCTGGCCCGTGAAGCCCACGGCGTCAACCCAGGGGCCGGCCGTGTCCGCATGGCCCTGGTGGCGGGCGTCGACGAATGTGTCGAAGCCGCCGAGCGCATCCGGTCCTTCATCCAATCCATCTGATTTCTATTTTTCGAGACGAAGCATGAGCCTCCAAAACACCATCGACCAAGCCTGGGACAACCGCACCGAACTGTCGGCAGCCAGCGCCCCCGCCGAAGTGCGTGACGCCGTCAACCACATCATTGACCAGTTGGACACCGGCAAGGTTCGCGTGGCTGAAAAGATCGACGGCCAATGGGTCACCCACCAATGGGTCAAGAAGGCTGTGCTGCTGAGCTTCCGGCTGAATGACAACGTGCCCATGGGCGACGGCCCTCTGCAGTTCTACGACAAGGTCCCCACCAAGTACGCTGGCATGACGGCTGACCAATTGCGCGCGACTGGCGTGCGCGTGGTGCCGCCCGCCGTGGCCCGTCGCGGTAGCTTCCAGGCCAAGAACGTGATCCTGATGCCTTCTTACGTGAACATCGGCGCTTATGTCGACGAAGGCACCATGGTCGACACCTGGGCCACCGTCGGCTCTTGCGCGCAGATCGGCAAGAACGTGCACCTGTCGGGCGGCGTGGGCATCGGCGGCGTGCTGGAGCCTCTGCAAGCCAACCCCACCATCATCGAAGACAACTGCTTCATCGGCGCCCGCTCTGAAGTGGTTGAAGGCGTGATCGTGGAAGAAAACTCGGTGATCTCGATGGGCGTGTACATCGGCCAATCGACCAAGATCTATGACCGCGCCACGGGCGAAGTGAGCTACGGCCGCATCCCCGCCGGCTCCGTGGTGGTGTCGGGCAACCTGCCTTCTGCAGACGGCAAGTACAGCCTGTACTGCGCGGTGATCGTCAAGCGCGTGGACGCCCAGACCCGCTCCAAGACCAGCATCAACGACCTGCTGCGCGCTTGATCTGCCGGACCTGATCCGACCTGAAGCAACTGTCCCAAGGAGCACTTGATGAGTACTGGCAATCTGGAGAAGGTTCTGCGTTTGATGGCCGAGAAAAAGGCCTCCGATGTGTTCCTCTCTGCCAAGACCCCCATCCTCATCAAGATCAACGGGCAAATCCTGCAGTTGACGGATCAGGTGCTCTCGCCCAGCCAGCCGCGCCAACTGTTGGCTGAACTGCTCTCCCCCACGCAGATGGAAGAGCTGGAAGAAACGGGCGAGCTGAACATCGGCCTGACCATCCCGGGCGTGGCCATCTACCGTTTGAGCGCTTTCAAGCAACGCGGCTCGATCGCCGCGGTGTTTCGCTACATTCCGGGCGACATCCCTCCCCTGGCTTCCTTGAACGTGCCAGACACCTTGTCCGGCATGGTGCTGCAAAAGCGTGGCTTGATCCTGGTGGCGGGCGCAACGGGCGCGGGTAAAAGCACCACGCTGGCGGCCATGCTGGAGCATCGCAATCAGCACCTGACCGGCCACATCCTGACCATCGAAGACCCCATGGAGTTTTTGTTCCAGAACAAAAAGTCTGTGGTCAATCAGCGTGAGGTCGGGCGTGACACGCAGTCTCTGCAGATCGGCCTGAAAAACGCCTTGCGCCAGGCGCCCGATTGCATCCTGATCGGCGAAATCCGCGACCGCGAAACGATGACGGCGGCGATCTCGTATGCATTGTCGGGTCACCTGGTGTTGTCCACGCTGCACGCCAACAACAGCTACCACGCGCTGGGCCGCATCCTGTCGTTCTACACACCCGAGGCTCGGCCTGCCTTGCTGAGCGATCTCGCAGCGGGCCTGAAGGGCATCGTGTCGCAACGTCTGTTGCGTTCGACCACGGGCGGCCGCGTGCCCGCCGTCGAAGTGCTGCTCAATACGCAGTTGATCTCCGAGCTGATCTCTCGTGGCGACTTCGGTGGGGTCAAGGAAGCCATGGAAAAGTCCATGGCCGAAGGCTCTCAGACCTATGAGCAAGACATCGCCCGCTTGATCAACGAAGGTCTGGTGACACGCGATGAGGGCTTGACGATGTCCGACTCGCCCACCAACTTGATGTGGCGCCTGCAAAACGAGGCGGCCACGACGTCCAAGTTGGCGCCCAAGATGGAAGAGATGGACGATGGTCCATCTTTCACCGAGATCACGCTGGATGTTCAACCGGAAGATCGCGGCTTTTCCTCCACCCGCTTTTAACGACTGATTGCCATGACTGCCACCGTGCGCCTCACTGAGGCGCTGATTTCTCGTGCCTCGGTCACCCCTGAAGACGCTGGCTGCCAGGATTTGCTGGCCTCGCGCCTCCAGCCCCTTGGCTTTGAGTGCACCACCTTGACCTTCGGTCCCGAATCGGCGCCGGTCATCAACCTGTGGGCCATCAAGCGGGGCAAGGGGCACGCCCATGGCGCGCCCACCCTGGTCTTTGCCGGGCATACCGATGTGGTGCCCACCGGCCCACTGGAAAACTGGAGCAGCGCGCCTTTCACACCCAGCTACCGCGACGGCATGTTGTATGGCCGTGGCGCCGCCGACATGAAGACATCCCTGGCTGCCATGGTGGTGGCCTGCGAAGAATTCGTCGGCCAGCATCCTGATCACGCGGGCAGCATCGCCTTCTTGCTCACCAGCGATGAAGAAGGCCCGTCAGTGGACGGCACCGTCAAGGTCTGCGAATGGCTCCAACAGCGCGGCGAGCGACTGGACGCCTGCATCGTGGGCGAACCGACTTCGGTCAAGCAAGTGGGCGATATGATCAAGAACGGTCGCCGTGGCTCCTTGTCTGGCAAGCTACGCGTCAAGGGCGTGCAGGGCCACATCGCCTATCCGCATCTCGCCAAGAACCCGATCCATCTGGCCGCACCAGCCTTGGCAGAACTGGCCGCCATCACCTGGGATCGGGGTAACGACCACTTCCCTCCCACCAGTTGGCAGATGTCCAACATCCATGCCGGCACAGGTGCGAACAACGTGATCCCCGGCGAGTTGGTGATTGATTTCAACTTCCGCTTCTCCACCGAGTCCACACCGGAAGGCCTGCAAACTCGACTGGAAGATGTGCTGCGCCAGCACGGCCTCGACTTCCAGATTGATTGGACACTGGGTGGCCGTCCTTTCCTGACGCGACGCGGCCCTTTGGTCGACGCCATGGCTGCCGCCATCAAAGATGTGACCGGTCTGGACACCGAACTGTCCACCACCGGCGGCACATCCGACGGCCGCTTCATCGCCCAGATCTGCCCACAGGTGGTGGAGTTTGGCCCAGTCAACGCCAGCATCCACAAGATCGACGAACACGTGGCTGTGGCCGACATCGAGCCTTTGAAAAATATCTACCGCCAGACGCTGGAAAGACTGCTGAAGTGAGCACCGTCATCGAATTGATTGAACAAGGTGCCGCCCGCTTGGAGCAAGCCCAAGTGGGCTTTGGACACGGCACGACCAATGCCTTTGACGAAGCTGCCTGGCTGACCCTGTGGAAGCTCGCCCACCCTCTGGACGCGCTGGATGACATCGCCGACCAAGCCGTCACACCTGACCAAGCCGCCGCCGTGCAGGCCTTGATCGAAGAGCGCATCCGCACGCGCAAGCCCGCTGCCTACCTGACGCATCAGGCCTGGCTGCAAGGCGTGCCTTTCTACGTCGATGAGCGCGTCATCGTGCCGCGATCCTTCATCGCTGAAGTGCTGGCGGATGGCAGCATCGACGCCTGGCTGAGTGACCAAACCCGTCGCGTGCTCGACCTGTGCACGGGCAATGGCAGCCTGGCCGTGCTGGCGGCCATGGCTTACCCGGACGTGACTGTGGATGGTGCCGACATCAGCGACGATGCCCTCGGCGTGGCCCGCATCAATGTGGACCAACACGGTTTGGGTGATCGCATCACCTTGCTGCACAGCGATGGCTTGCAATCGGTTCAGGGCCCCTATGACCTGATCCTGTGCAACCCGCCCTATGTCAACGCCCAGTCCATGAAGGCGCTGCCGGCTGAATACCAGGCCGAACCCGAATTGGCCTTGGCCTCGGGTGACGATGGCATGGACTTCACCCGCGCTTTGTTCGCCAGCCTGCGCGCTGAGCCCGACCGCTATCTGACGCCCGACGCCGTGCTGGTGCTGGAAATTGGTAACGAGCGCGACAACTTTGAACGCGCCTTCCCCGATCTGGCTGTGACCTGGCTGGACACCACCTCGGGCGCCGACCAGCTCATGCTGATCACACGCGACGCCCTGCTTCTTGATGCCCCGCTTGATGAGACGGCGTGAGCCGGTCTGACCCATGATTGTTCTGAAAAACGTCTCCCTGCTGCGGGGCGTCAAACCCGTTCTGAACCAGGCCAACGCCACCATTCACCCCGGTGAAAAGGTCGGCTTGATCGGCCGCAACGGCGCGGGCAAGTCTTCCTTGTTTTCGTTGCTGACCGGCCGCTTGCACGCGGATGCCGGCGACGTCGAGATCCCGCCCAGCTGGCTGCAACCCGGCGGCATGGCCGAGGTCGCGCAGAACATGCCAGAGACCGACGACCCGGCCACCGAATTTGTGTTGCAGGGCGATGGCCGCCTCATGAAGGCTCGCCAGGATCTGCTGGCCGCCGAAGAAGCTGACGACGGCAATGCCATTGGCGAAGCCCACGCTGCGCTGGCAGAAGCCGGCCACTTTGATGCCCCTGCGCGTGCGCAAGCCCTGCTCTTGGGCCTGGGCTTCAAGCTCGAGCAGACCATGGCACCGGTCAACAGTTTCTCGGGCGGTTGGCGCATGCGCCTGCAACTGGCCCGCGCGCTGATGTGCCCCGCCCAGCTGATGCTGCTGGACGAGCCCACCAACCACTTGGACCTCGATGCCCTGGTCTGGCTGGAAGCCTGGCTGCAACGCTATGAAGGCACCCTGCTCATCATCAGCCACGATCGCGAATTTCTGGACGCGATCACGAAGGTCACCCTGCACCTCGATGATGGCAAGCTGACCCGCTACACCGGCGGCTACACCGCCTTTGAATCGATGCGTGCCGAGCGCATGCTGCAGCAGCAAGCCGCGTTCAACAAACAGCAAGACAAGATCGCGCACCTGTCCAAATTCATTGCGCGCTTCAAGGCCAAGGCCAGCAAGGCCAAGCAAGCGCAAAGTCGCGTCAAGGCCCTGGAGCGCATGGAAAAGCTCGCCCCGGTGCTGACGGCCAGTGACTTCCAGTTCAGCTTTCCCGAGCCGGCCAGCCTGCCCAACCCCATGCTCTCGCTCAAGGATCTGGCCTGCGGCTACTTCATTGACGGGCAAGAGCCGCTCACCATTGTCGCCAACATCAACCGCTCGGTCTTGCCGGGCCAGCGCATCGGCATCCTGGGCGCCAACGGTCAGGGCAAATCCACCGTGGTCAAGACCCTGGCCCACATGAACCGCCCCATCAGCGGCGAGATCACCGAAGGCAAGGGCTTGAGCATTGGCTACTTTGCGCAGCAAGAGCTGGATGTGCTGCGCATGGACGAAGGCCCGCTGCAACACATGATTCGCCTGGCACGCGAAGTGGGCCCACCAGGGCGGGAGCAAGAGCTGCGCGACTTCCTCGGCCGCTTCCAGTTTTCGGGCGACATGGTCAACCAGCCGATTGGCCAATTCAGCGGTGGCGAAAAAGCCCGGCTGGTGCTAGCACTGGTGGTTTGGCAGCGCCCTAACCTGTTGCTGCTGGACGAACCGACCAACCACCTGGATCTGACCACCCGTGAAGCGCTGTCCATGGCGCTCAACGAGTTTGAAGGCACCGTGATGCTGGTCAGTCACGATCGTGCGCTGTTGCGCGAGACCTGCGACGAGTTCTGGCTCGTGGCCCATGGCGAGGTCTCCACGTTTGACGGCGACCTTGATGACTACCAACGCTGGCTGCAAACCCAGGCCAAAGAAGCCGCGCAAGCCGCCCGGGCTGTGCGCGACGCAGGCCGGGCGGCCAACGGCGCTGCCAAGGCCACAGCCGCCGCGCCTGCAGCGATCAAAGTCGAGGAAGCGCCCAGTGCGGCCCCTCAAACGCCCAACTCAGCAGGCAGTTCGCGCGATGACCGCAAGGCACAAGCACAAGCCCGTCAACGCCTGGCCGAACAGGCCAAGCCACTGAAGGCCGAACTCAAGAAAATCGATGACCGCATGGCGGCCGCTGCGCAAGAGCAGGAAGCCATCAACCAGTCCTTGCTGGATGGCAGCCTGAGCGGTAGCCAGCATGCGGAACTGGGCAAACGCCTCAAAAGCCTCACCGACGAGATGGAAGCGCTGGAGAACCGCTGGCTGGAAGTGACCGACGCCATCGAGCAGCTCAACAGCGCCGCGTGATCCATCGCCTTGCAATGCTCTTACCATTGAGCCATGCCTGAATCCGACGCCCCTGTCTCGCCCGACTGGCTGCAGCTGGATCAGCAGCTGTGCTTTGCGCTGTACTCGGCCTCCCTGGCGATGACCAAACAGTACAAGCCGCTGCTGGAGCCACTGGGCCTCACCTACCCCCAGTACCTGGCCATGCTGGTGCTGTGGGAGTCGTCGCCCATCACCGTGAACGAACTGGGTCGGCGCTTGCATCTGGACTCCGGCACCCTGACGCCTCTGCTCAAGCGGCTGGAATCTGCTGACTTGATTCACCGCGCACGCGACAGCCAGGACGAGCGGCGCGTGGTGGTGACCTTGACCTCCGCGGGGCGGCAATTGAAGGACCGCGCACAAGCCATCCCCAAGGCCATCGCCTGCCAGATGGGCCTGGACGCCCATGACATTTCGTCCCTGCGAACGCGCTTGCAACACCTGCGGGATCAGATTCGCTGACCTGCCCTATCGACTTACCTGAGAAATGTGACCGGAATTCGGTGCTAATCTCGGGATTGTCAGACCTGTCGGAGATTGACGAAGGGAAGCTTTCCCTTCTACCCTTGCCTCATGTTGTTTCGGATTCGCCACACTCCCCGCCCCGCCCCCCGTGCAAAAGCCACGCGGGTCGATCCGCGTGTCGGCAAGTGGCTGATCGGAGCTTGCCTCAGCGCCACTTGTGTGCTGGGCGCAGGAGGCAGCATGGCGCAGACCGCGTCGCCCGCACAAGCAGGCGCCAGCGCCGCCAATGCCGCGCAGCAGGGGGGCTCGCAGACGTCCACAAGCTCGCCCTCTGCGGCGCAGTCGTCACTGTCCAACGACCCAGTCACTCGCTTTCTCATCGACAAGGGGCTGGTGGACCCATCCCCTGTGATGGAGCTGGCTCAGCAGATGCGGGACAAAGCCTCGGACATGGCCTCGCAACTGGTCACGTCAGCGATGGACTTTCTGGGCGTGCGCTACAAGCGCGGCGGGGAATCACGCGAAACCGGATTCGATTGCAGCGGCTTCACCCGCCACGTCTTTGAAAACTCCGTCGGCCTGATCCTGCCCCGACGGGCTTCCGAGCAGGCCAATTCGCCGGATCTGGTCCCCGTGTCCAAGAACGAACTCAAACCCGGCGACCTCGTTTTCTTCAACACCCTGCGCCACACGTTCTCGCATGTGGGCATTTATGTGGGCGACAACAAGTTCATCCACTCGCCGCGCGCAGGGGGCGCCGTTCGCGTCGAAGACATGCGTGAGGCTTATTGGCAAAAGCGCTTTGACGGCGCTCGCCGCGCGCCCACGATCAATGCCCGTCAAAATACAGGGCTTACCAGCACAAAAACCTCGCAGGCGCAACAATAGAGCCCTCGCGGCCCCACGCGCTTTCGCCCCAGGTTCTCATTCGTGTTGCTTGATCAGCTCCAACGTCCTTTGCATGATCTGCGCATCTCGGTCACCGACCGGTGCAACTTTCGCTGCGGCTACTGCATGCCCCGCGATGCGTTCGGGCCTGACCACCCGTTTCTGCCCCAAAGCCAGTTGCTGAGCTTTGAAGAGATCACACGGGCCGCGCGCCAATTCGTGGCGCTGGGCGTGACCAAGCTGCGTCTCACCGGAGGCGAGCCGCTCTTGCGAAAAGGGCTGGAGAGCCTGATCGAACAGCTGGCCAATTTGCGAACCCCGTCTGGCGCGCCGGTTGATCTGACACTGACCACCAATGGCGCGATTCTGGCGCGCAAGGCCAGCGGCCTCAAGCAGGCAGGACTGCAGCGGATCACGGTCAGCCTGG
Organism: Acidobacteriota bacterium; assembly: GCA_050259275.1. GTDB lineage: Bacteria > Pseudomonadota > Gammaproteobacteria > Burkholderiales > Burkholderiaceae_C > Aquabacterium. Next base: position 211,498 of record JBLNAI010000017.1, on the reverse strand, counting down.
ACGCGCTCGACAATGCGCTGTTTCAACGCATGTCCGATGCAGACTGGCACGTGAGCGATGTGCTCAACGGCCTGGAAGCGGCACAGCGTGCGGGCCTGGGGCCGATCAAAGTCAACATGGTCGTGCAGCGAGGCGTCAATGATCACCAGATCCTGCCCATGGCGCAACATTTTCGTGGCAGCGGCATCGAGTTGCGCTTCATCGAATTCATGGACGTCGGCACAACCAATGGCTGGAGCATGACGCACGTGCTGCCATCCAGCGAAGTGCATGCCCGCATCTCGCAGGTGTACCCGCTGCGCGCCACCGCACCCGCATCGCCGGGCGCCACCGCGCAGGAATGGGACTATGAAGATGGCCAGGGCCGCATCGGGTTGATCTCCAGCGTGACGCAGGCCTTTTGCGGAGACTGCACCCGCATGCGCCTGTCGACCGACGGCAAGCTCTACACCTGCCTCTTTGCCAACCAAGGCACCGATTTGCGTGCCGTCCTGCGCTCGACAGCCGACGATGCCGCGCTGCATGAAACCATTCGAAGGGTCTGGCAACAACGCACGGACCGGTATTCGCAATTGCGTAGCAGCGAGCAGACGGCCAAACTCAGCCGTCCAGCGCATCCGGTCATTGCGATTGCGTCGGCTCCACCCAGGCGCATCGAGATGAGCTACATCGGGGGTTGAATCATCATCGACTCATCCATCCCAGCGGTTTCAGGCTGGCTGTTATCGGGCGGCCAAGGCCAGCGCATGGGCGGCCGAGACAAGGGCCTTCAGCCCTACGAGGGGCGCCCGCTGGCTGCGTGGGTCATTGACCGGCTGCGTCCCCAGGTTGACTGGTTGGGCATCAGTGCCAACCGCCACTTGCCGGCATACGAGGCGTTGCTGGGCGCCCAACACGTTTACCGCGATGCCTCGGATCTGCCGCCCGAAAGCGGCCCACTGGCCGGCATCTTGACCGGCCTGCGTGAGGCGCCCGGCGATTGGCTCATGGTCTGCCCCTGTGACGGCCCGCGTCTGCCGACCGATCTGGTGGCGATGCTGCTGTCCGCAGCCCAGGCGCAGGGCGCAGACATCGTCACGCCGACCACGACCGATGATGCCGACGTGCGCCCGCATTGGGTTTGCAGCCTGATTCACAAGCGGGTTTATCCTGCTCTTCACGACCAGTTCGTGAAAGGTGAACGAAAAGTCGGCCGTTTTATCCAGTCCACAAACTGGGCCGCGGTATCCTTTCCCGATGCTTCAGCCTTCGTCAACATGAACACCCTGGAGGCCTTGCATGGCCGCGTTTGAGTCATCCGGCCTGCGCATCGCCCGGATCGCCCCTGCCCATCTGGGTGCCTACAAGAACCTGCGCGACGAGGCGCTGCGCCTGCATCCCGATGCCTTTGACGCTGACATTGAAAGCGAACAGGCCCGCCCGCCTGAAAGCTTCATCGGCCGACTGGGCCTGGGCGAACCGCTGGGTGGCTCGTTTTTGCTGGGCGCCTGGGCAGACAACCAGATGGTCGGGATGATCGGGCTGGAGCGCCAATCGCAGCACAAACTGCGTCACAGCGCCGAACTCAACAGCATGATGGTGCGCCCTTCGTACACCGGACGGGGCGTCGGGCGGCAGCTGATGGTGGCCTGCATTGCCGAGGCGCGCAAGGCCATTGGCCTGGAGCAGATCATTCTGCGCGTGAGCACGTCCAGCACCAATGCGATTCGGCTGTATGAGCACGCAGGATTCAAATCCTGCGGCATCGTGCCCCATGCGCTGCGCCTGGTCGACGGCCCAGGGCAGGTCCGCTATTTCGACAAGATGACCATGGTGCTGATGCTCTGAGGCACTTACCGGGCCTCTTCGGCGCCGCGATTGGCCAGTCCGTCCGCGCGCTCATTGCCTGGATCGCCTGCGTGTCCCTTGACCCAGCGCCACTCCACCTGGTGCGCTGCCGCTGCGGTCTCCAGTTGCTGCCACAACTCCATGTTCTTCACGGGCTTGTTGTCGGCCGTCTTCCAGCCCCGGCGCTTCCAGCCCGAAATCCACTCGGTGATGCCCTTGCGCACATATTCGCTGTCCGTGTAGATCACGACCTTGCAGCGCCGTTTGAGTGAATTGAGCGCCTGAATCACGGCCGTCAACTCCATGCGGTTGTTGGTGGTGACCAGTTCACCGCCCCACATTTCGCGCTCATGCTGACCACTGACCATCCATACGCCCCAGCCGCCACGGCCGGGGTTGCCTTTGCATGCACCGTCGGTGTAGATCACCACCGAAGGCGTCGTCGTTTCCGTCATCCGTTTCCATCCTGTTGGGCCACGCCCCGGCGCTGATGCCGTTGCGCCACCACGGCCGGCGCGCTGGCTTTGGCCAGACGCGCCTTCTTGAATTTGCCGATCAGGCGCATGCCATGCACACGCTTGACCGCCACCACAAAATAAACCGACCCTAAAAAGGGCCACCATCGATCCCCTGCAGCCTCCATCCAGCGCAGACGGGACCACCAGGTCTCATTGCGCACAAAGGGGCGATAGCAGCCAAAGCCACCCCCCGCCACTTCCAGGTCCAACAGTCTCAGCCAATCCTTCAGCCGCCAGTGCGCAATGAACTCACCTTGAGGCAGCACCGGTGACGGGTTCACGCCCCACTGCCCCAGGCGTTGATACATTCCCCACAGGCTCGCCGGATTGAAACAGGAAATCACCACCTTGCCCTCGGGCATCAGGACGCGCTCGACCTCGCGCAAAGTCCGATGCGGGTCCCGCGCCAGCTCCAGCGCGTGAGGCAACACGACCAGATCCAGACTGTTGCAGGCAAAGGGCAAGGACTCGAAATCACAGCGCAAACTCAGCGGCGCCCCGGCTTCAGCAGAAGATGCGCCTACATTCCCTCGCAACAAGTTACGCCTGACCACATCCTCACTGGATATCATCCAGTCATCGTAAGCAGCATCCAGCGCCAACCAGCGATGTTGCATGCGGTTGGCGCGCAAACCATCGAGCTCCGGCAGCCCCAGCTGCAAGGCGTGGAAGCCGAAAATATCGGCCACCAATCGGTCAATCTGATCTTGTTCCCAGTCCAGCAAAGCCTGGCCCGGCGGCAAGGCCAGCCAGGGATGCAACTCTACAATCGGGGCGACTTTTGACATGGAATTACTGGCCTTACCCGCATTTGGCGACAACTACATCTGGCTGATCCACAACGGCATGGACGCCCTGGTGGTTGATCCTGGCCAAGCACCCCCTGTCATCGAGACTTTGCAACAACTGGGTTTGAAGCTCAGCGCCATTTTAGTGACGCATCGACATGCCGATCACATTGGCGGCCTCGGCGCGCTGCAATCGGTGTTGACCGGCCCCATCTACGGGCCCGCAGGCCTGGTCGATGCGGGGGTGACCCACCCCGTCGCAGAAGGCGACACCGTGCACTTTCATGAGCTGACATGGCATGTGTGGGAAACCCCAGGACACACGCGGGAGCACCTGTCGTACGTGTGCGACAGCTTCACTTTGGACGGGCAGACGGCCCCTTTGGTTTTTTGCGGGGACACTTTATTTTCGGCGGGCTGCGGTCGCCTATTTGATGGACAGCCGGAATTGTTATTCGGCAGCCTGAAAAGATTGGCACAAATGCACGAACAAACTAAAATATGTCCAGCGCATGAATACACCGTGAGCAATCTGGCTTTTGCCCAAGCCGTCGAGCCGGGTAATTCAGCGCTGCATTCCTACCGACAACACTGCCTGAATTTAAGGGCGCGGCACCGTCCGACCCTGCCCACCACTTTGACGATCGAGCGCCAAATCAATCCGTTTTTGCGCTTGAGCGAGCCTGAAGTCATTTCTGCTGCCCGCCAACATGGCGCGCCGGATGAACAGCCGCTGGCTGTATTCACCGCGCTGCGGGCATGGAAAAACACATTTTGAACACCATGCGAATCTGGATTCCTGCCGCCTTGATTGGCAGCACTTACCTGCTGGGATGTGCCAGCGGTCCCAGCACCCCCGCGCCAAATCTGGCCAATCAGCCGCTCAAACCCCTTGCGCATTCTGTTTCGGCCGCCCCCGCTCGCGTCACGTCCGTAGACCCGGCTGTGCTGCTGCGCCAAGCCCCCACGGGCGCCGCCGCAACCACCATGGTGAGCAAGGACGTGCCGCTGCCCAATGGCGACTCGGAAGAAGACGATCCCAATCCCAGCGAAGCCATGGGCGTGCCAACCGACCCCTTGCGCCCGGATCTGTCGCTCAACCTCTCTGACTTGCGGGCCAATCAAGACCTGTGGGGTCGCATTCGCCAGGGCTTTGCACTGCCCGAACTGGAGTCCCCCCTGGTGGCCGACCACCAGCAGTGGTACGCCAACCGCCCCGAATATGTTCAGCGTATGACGGAGCGGTCCAGCCGCTACCTCTTTCACGTCGTTGAAGAGATTCAGCGCCGCAACATGCCCACCGAACTGGCGCTGCTTCCTTTCATCGAAAGCGCCTTCAATCCGCAGGCCCTCTCGTCAGCACGCGCATCGGGCATGTGGCAGTTCATGCCCGCCACCGGCAAGGACTTCGAACTCAAACAGAATCTGTTCAGGGATGACCGCCGCGATGTGCTGGCGTCCACCCGCGCCGCCCTCGACTACCTGCAGCGTCTGTATAACCAGTTTGGCGACTGGCATCTGGCGCTGGCGGCCTACAACTGGGGCGAAGGCAATGTGCAGCGGGCCATCAGCAAGAACCAGCGTGCGGGCTTGCCAACGGACTACCTCAGCCTGAACATGCCAGCCGAGACACGCAACTACGTACCCAAGTTGCATGCCGTCAAGAACATCATCGCGCACCCCGAGACCTTCGGCCTGACCCTCACGCCGATCGAGAACCACCCCTACTTCGTCAGCGTGCCCCTGCAACGCGACATGGATGCGAACCTGGCAGCCCGTCTGGCCGGCTTGCCGCTGGACGAATTCAAGGCGCTCAACCCGTCCTTGAACAAACCGGTGATTCTGGCCGCGGGCACGCCGCAGGTCCTGCTGCCCTACGACAACGCCAGCCTGTTTGCCCATAACCTGGCCGAATACAAAGGCCCTCTGGCCACTTGGACGGCCTGGGTGGTGCCCAAGACCATGCGTCCATCCGACGCGGCACGCCAGGTCGGCATGAGTGAAGCGACACTGCGTGAAGTCAACCACATCCCGCCCAAGATGCTGGTGAAGGCAGGCTCGGCGCTGCTGGTTCCTCGGTCGCAGCATCGCATCCAGGATGTCTCAGAGTCTGTGGCCGACAACGCCATGATGGCGCTGGCGCCGGATCTGCCACCCCTCAAGCGTCTGGCGCTTAAGGCCGGCAAACGTGACACCGTCGCATCGGTTGCCAAGCGCTACGGCGTCAGTGCGCAGCAGGTCGCCCAATGGAACAAGGTCGCGGCAGCGGGCGCTTTCAAACGGGGCCAAACCATTGTGGTTTACGTTGCGAACAAACCTGCGTCGCGCGCAGTGGCCACCAACCATCGCGTGGTCGCTCGGGTGGCCAAGAACAACAATGCCACGGCGCCGCGCAGCAAGGGGCGCGCCGCTCCGGCTCGCACGTCGCGCGTGCGAGTGGCCAGCGTGCATTGATCAGTCGCTTTAGGAATGACCCTAAAAAAGGGGCGCCTGGAGCGCCCCTTTTTTTATGCCGTTCTGCCTTTATGCCATGGCCACCAAGGCGATGCTCACGCCGAGACCAGCGGCCCAGACCAAGCTGCGCAAAGTGGCCAGATCTTTCAGGTACACCGCGGTGTACACCAGTCGCACAACGATGAACGCCATGGCAAGGGTGTCGATTCGGCCTTGATCGGCATGGGCCTGCTGCGCCATCAACACGCCGGCGATGAACAGCGGCAAGGCTTCAAAGCCATTGTTCTGTGCAGCCACCGCGCGTTGCTTCCAGCCTTCCACTTTGGCTTCCCATTGGCGGGGGTTGTTGTTGTCGTATCCGCCATTCTTTCGCGAACCGCGAGAGGATCCTTTGGCCAGTCCCACCGTCAAGATGGGCAAGACGGCCGCCGCGACCACACACCAGTTGGCAATTGTCATTTCTTGTCTCCTCGGTCTGTTGCGACCCTGTGTTGAAAATCAGCGTCTGTCCATGAACGCGTGCGCAATGGTACCCAAGTCCACGTATTCCAGCTCACTGCCAACAGGGACCCCTCTGGCCAGTCGAGTCACCTTGATGCCGCGGGACTTGAGCTGCTCACCCAGAACGTGCGCAGTGGCCTCACCCTCGGCCGTGAAATTGGTCGCCAGAATGACTTCTTCGACCAGGCCGTCCGAGACCCGCTCCAAAAGCGCGCCCACACCAATGTCACGGACACCGATGCCGCCCAGGGGGCTGAGCCGCCCCATCAGAACGAAGTACTGCCCCTTGTAGCTGCCGGTTCGCTCCAGAGCGGCCTGATCGGCTGGCGTCTCGACCACGCACAACAAATGCGGATCACGATCCGGGTCCAGGCAGACATCGCAAACAGGCTGCCTGCTGAAGGTATGGCAGCGCTCGCAGTGCCCCACCTCATCGACCGCAGTTTGCAAGGCTTGGGCCAGCTTCACCGCCCCGGCTCGGTCGTGCTGCAGCAAATGAAAGGCCATCCGCTGGGCGGACTTCTGCCCAACCCCGGGCAGACACCGCAGGGCTTCGATCAAGCCATCCAGAACCGGATCGGCCATGTCAGCGCTCGGTCACGCGGATCAGAACGGAAACTTCATGCCGGGAGGCAATGGCAGGCCGGCGGTCAATTTGCCCATCTTCTCTTGCGACGTGGCTTCTGCACGGCGCACGGCATCGTTGAAGGCGGCCGCCACCAGATCTTCGAGCATGTCTTTGTCGTCAGCGAGCAAGCTCGGATCAATGGTGACGCGCTTGACGTCGTTCTTGCAAGTCATCACCACTTTGACCAGGCCTGCACCCGATTGACCTTCCACCTCGATGTTGCCCAACTCGTCCTGAGCGCGCTTGAGGTTGTCTTGCATTTGCTGGGCTTGTTTCATCAAGCCAGCCAGTTGTCCTTTGAGCATGTGAATCCTTTCAGTGAAAGCGAAGTAGCGTGATTGTCGCCGCAGTCGTCACAGCGGACGAATCGAGCCGGCCACAATGCGTGAGCCGGGATATTGATCGAGCAAAGCCGTGACCTGGGGGTCTGAGGTGATCAGATGTTCGGCTTGCCGCTGGCGGGCATCGCGCGCCGCCTGATCCCGCTGCGCAGGCGTATTGACCGCCACGCCGTGGATGAGTTCCAGCGAGACGGGCTGATCCAGGAGGGCCGCCATGGCCTGGGTCAGACGCTCGCGTTGCATGTCGGTGCGCAGGCTTTCGCGCTCGACCTTCAACACCCAGTGGCTGCTGCCCCCTTCGTCTCTCTGCCCCACACATTGCGCTTGCATGGCCAGTTCCCGAACCAGCGCAACGATGGTGCCTTTGGCCACCAGCTGCGCCACCACGGCAGCCCACCGATCGGACAAGGGATCAGGATCAACCGGCAAGCTCACGGCCCGGGTCGTCGGTGCGGATGGCGTCTGAACGTGGGCGGCGGGAGCTGCTACAGGAGGGGCAGCGTGGACCTCGTCCTCGGCAGGGATGTCGCGCAAGTAGTCGGGCTCTTCATCAGCGGCTGGCGGCTCGGGCATGCGCACCGCTCCGGCCTCCTCTTGGGCAGGACCCTTGGCCTGCGGCAAATCATCCCAAGGTGCGACGGTCGAGGGCGCTGGCGCCCGCGCAGGGACCGAAGTCCGGGCCGGTTCGACGGGCCTGACAGTTTGGACAGGCTCGACCGGGCGCGCGGGCCGGGTCGAGCCCTCAGCTTTTGGGCGGGCTTGCCCTTCTTGCGCCCCCGGCTTGAATGCCAGCAGTCGCAGCAGCAGCATCAACAGCCCGCTGTATTCGTCTGGCGCCAGGCTGAGCTCCGCGCGTCCCTGAAGGCACAGGCTGTAAAACAATTGGGTTTCGTCTGGCGCCAGCAACGGCGCGAGAGCCTGCCAGGTGGCTGCGTCCGGGTCGTCCGCCTCGGTCGCCCCAGGCACAGCTTGTGTCACGGCCATGCGCTGCAAGGCGGTGGCCAGCTCTTCCAGCGTACCAGCCGCAGACAGCCCCAACTCACGCAGGGCATCCACAGACGCCACCAAAGCGGCACCATCGGCCGCCGACACGGCCTCGATGATGCGCTGCACATGTTGGCGATCGACCGACCCCAGCATCTGCCGCACCGCGCCCTCTTCCAGCCGCCCGCCGCCAAAGGCGATCGCCTGGTCGGCCAGGGACATGGCGTCACGCATCGAGCCACGAGCGGCACGAGACAGCAGCCGCACCGCGCCCATGTCAAAGTCGATGTGCTCCTGCTCCAGCACATGCTGCAGGTGCTCGTACACCGTCTGAGCCGCCATGGGCCGCAGATTGAACTGCAGGCAGCGCGACAGCACCGTCACCGGCACCTTCTGCGGATCAGTCGTCGCCAGCACGAATTTCAGGTAATCAGGCGGCTCTTCCAGCGTCTTGAGCATCGCGTTGAACGCCGTGTTGGAGAGCATGTGCACTTCGTCGATCATGTAGACCTTGAAGCGCCCGACCACCGGCTTGTACACCGCCTGCTCAAGCAATTGCGAGATCTCGTCGACCCCACGGTTTGATGCGGCATCCAGCTCGACATAGTCCACGAAGCGGCCCGAATCGATGTCGCGACAAGGCTGACATTGCCCGCAAGGTTGGGGCGTGATCGTGCCCTGCCCGTCAGGCCCGACGCAGTTGAGCGACTTGGCCAGAATCCGCGACACAGTCGTCTTGCCCACCCCTCGCGTCCCCGTGAAGAGATAGGCGTGGTGAAGCCGCTGCTGAATCAGGGCGTTGGTGAGGGCCTGAACAACGTGACCCTGACCCACCATGCTGTCAAAGCCACGGGGTCGATATTTGCGAGCAAGAACCATTGAACTCATTCGGTGAATTCTAGGGGCAGCCCGGCGTCCGATCCGGCGGCCAAATGGCTGTTTTCACCCAACTCAGATACAAAATGAAACACTTATGGATCGCATCACCCGGGCAATACCCTGCTAGGTACTAGGAAATAGCAGATCTGCGACCTACAATTTAGGACTGACGTGGTATTCGATGCACGTCACATCGGTGGCCCGCACGTTATGGAGGCGACCGACCCCATTCGGTTGACTCATCCTCTCCAGGCCCGGACAGATGAGTGCAGTCGCCGCACAACCTTCATTGGGCCAGCAGTTATGTCGTTCGAAAGTCTGGGGTTGCTACAACCTCTGTTGAAAGCCGTGCAAGAGGCGGGTTATTCGACCCCCACCCCTATTCAAGCTCAAGCTATTCCCGCAGTACTCAACGGCGGTGATTTGCTGGCAGGCGCGCAAACCGGCACGGGTAAAACCGCCGGCTTCACGCTGCCTTTGCTGCACAAGCTGGCTGCCAGCCAGGCCCCCTCGTCCGGCAAACGGCCGGTGCGCGCCTTGATCCTGACGCCCACCCGCGAGTTGGCCGCCCAAGTCGAAGAAAGCGTGCGCGTGTACGGCAAATACCTGCCGATCAAATCGCTCGTGATTTTTGGCGGCGTGGGCATGAACCCCCAGATCGACGCGCTGCGTCGTGGTGTCGACATTCTGGTGGCCACGCCGGGTCGTTTGCTGGACCACCACCAGCAGGGCACGGTGGACCTCTCTCAGGTGGAATATTTCGTGCTCGATGAAGCCGACCGCATGCTGGACATGGGCTTCATCCACGACATCCGCCGCGTTCTGGCCATCCTGCCGCCCAAAAAGCAGAGCCTGTTGTTCTCTGCCACCTTCTCGGACGACATCAAGGCGCTGGCCGAGCGTTTGCTCAATCGGCCCCAGGTGATCGAAGTGGCGCGTCGCAATGCCACGGCCGACACGATCGGGCAGCGCGTGTTCCCGGTCGACCGGGATCGCAAGAAGGAGCTGTTGACCCACCTGATCAAGTCCAATGACTGGCATCAGGTTCTGGTGTTCACGCGCATGAAGCATGGCGCGAACCGCCTGGTCGAGTTCTTGAACAAGCAAGATGTCACCGCCATGGCGATCCATGGCAACAAGAGCCAGAGCGCACGCACCCGCGCCTTGTCTGAATTCAAGTCAGGCGAATTGCAGGTGCTGGTGGCCACCGACATCGCCGCACGTGGGATCGACATCGATCAATTGCCGCATGTGGTCAACTACGAGTTGCCCAACGTGCCCGAGGACTACGTCCACCGCATTGGCCGCACCGGGCGCGCCGGTGCCGAGGGCGAGGCGATTTCACTGGTGTGCGTCGACGAAGAAGGCTTTCTGGCCGACATCGAAAAGCTCATCAAGCGCAGCATTCCCCGTGAGGTGATCGCAGGCTTCGAACCGGACCCACATGCCAAGGCCGAGCCGATCCAGCTGGGCCGTCGGGTTCTGCATGGTGCGCCTGGCTCTGCCCGTCGCGGTGGTGCGCCACGCCCCGCTGGCGGAGGGGGCGGCGGACACCACAATGGCCCCCGTGAAGGGGGCGGAGGCGGCGGCGGGCGACGCCACGGCGGTCAGGGCAATGGCGGCGGCGGACGCTCGGCAGGCTCGCGGCCCGGTGCGGGCGGACCGTCCTCTTCGCGTGATCGCAGCCGCTGAACCGAACAGCGGGCAGAACAACGGCTCCACAAGAGCCTGAATCGCCAATAAAAAAACCCGGCTGAGCCGGGTTTTTTTACGAGTGCCAGAGAACCGGCACCGATCGCGTACAGCGAAGATTACTTCGAAGCAGCAGCAGAAGCAGCGGCAGCAGCCTTCTTGGCCTTGTGAGCCTTCTTGGCCTTCTTGGCAGCAGGAGCGGAAGCAGCCGAAGCGTCAGCAGCGGCAGGAGCAGCGGCTTCAGCGGCGAAAGCGCCAATAGCGAACATGGAAGCAATCAGAGCGGCGATCAGCTTTTTCATGGAAATAACTCCAAAAAATATATAACTTGGTTGGTTGTCAGGCCGGCGTCAGCAAGCCTGTGCATCCATAACGAAGGGGTGAAGCGTGCGGTTGACACTATTTCAAAAAATTTTCGAAATTTATTCAAACACGCCTTCTCGCATCCATTTGGTGGCCACCCACTTCTCGCCTTTGACGACGGGCGCGCCTCCGTGCAATGTCAAGGTGGTCGGGTTCGGTATCCCGTATGAAAAGAATACGGCGTTGCCTTGCACGGCATGCACATCGATGTCGACGTCGGGAAAGACCGTCGCACCGCCCTGCTCCGGCGTGTTGAGGTACATCACCAGCGTTCCCACGCGTTGGCCGCCCCGCTTGAGGATGGCTGCCGTGCCAGGTTGCGCCGGATCGAAGTAGTCGTAGTGCGCTTTGTACTCTGCACCCGGCGCATAGCGCAGGACCTGGATGCCTTCGCCATGTTCGACGGGCCAGTTGACCAGCGCTGCAATGCGCGCCTCGATGCGGCGACACAACTCGCTTTCGCCCCGCTGGAAGAACATGCCCTGGCTGGTCCGGGCGTCATTGACCTCACTGCCCCCTGTGGCGGTCTGCACGGTTTCTGAGCGCGCCAGACGAACAGACGCCTCAGCCCGCAGTCCCTCGCATTCTTGTTCAGACAAGAAATCGCCGAACACCACGATCCGGGGGCGCTTGATTCTCACCAGAACCTTCACCCACTTGTCATGCGCCCACACCGCAGACACACCGCTCTCGCCGATCACCTCGGGAACCGGCTTGTCGGCCAGTCGCGTGCGGGCGACCTCGTCGGCCAGCGTGTCTTCCAGCGCCGCCAGTGCGACGTTTTCCTGCCAGCCGCTGGCCTTCATCGCCTCCAGAACCGATGCCACACTGTGGCCGGCAGCGGCCTGGTCAACGATCCACTGGCGCAACTCCGGTGTGATGACTTGAGGGTTGGACATGGCTGGCTCCTTCAGTTCGCCAGTCGGCGGCGAAACACCAGGCGATCCGGCGTCGACGCTTTGGCATCATGAGCATAGCCTTCGGCATCAAATGACAAAAGATCCTCGACCGCTTTGGCGCGGGTCAGGATGGCATGACGCGCCATCAGGCCCCGCGCCCGCTTGGCATGAAAGCTGATCACCTTCCAGGCGCCGCCCTTCCAGTCCTCGAACACGCACTCGACCACGCGGGCCGTCAGCGCCTTGCGTTTGACGGACTTGAAATACTCTTGCGATGCCAGATTGATGAGCAGATCACTGCGCTGGCGGGCCAGTTCTGCGTTGAGATAATGCGCCAGCAGGTCGCCCCACCAGGCATACAGATCCTTACCCCGCGAGTTGGGCAGTCGGGTTCCCATTTCAAGCCGGTAGGGCTGCATCCAATCCAGGGGCCGCAAGATGCCGTACAGGCCGCTCAGCATGGCCACATGGGTCTGCGCCCAGTCCAGGTCTTTGGATGACAGCGATTTGGCGTCCAGGCCGTCGTAGACGTCTCCGTTGAACGCCAGGATGGCCTGTTTGCTGTTGTCTGCCGTGAAGGTCGGGCTCCAGGCCCCGTAGCGGGCCACGTTCAGGTTGGACAAGGCATCGCTGAGATCCATCAGCGAGGCAATCTGTGCCGGGGTGTAGGGCCGCAATACCTCAATCAAGGCTGCGGCCTCATCGACAAACTGCGGCAGGGTGTGTTTCTTGATGTGCGCAGGGGTCTCGTAGTCCAGACTTTTGGCGGGGGACAGCAAAATCAACATGACAAGGTCAAAGCGGCTCGTTCAGATCAGAGGGTTTGGCCACCCACAGCACGATTGCTGGGGCAGAGTTCCCCAGTTTGCAAGCCGTCGAGAATCCGCAAGACCTCGTCGGGATTGCGGCCAACATTGAGCGTGTTGACCGAAACGTGTCGAATGATGTTGTCGGCATCGACAATGAAGGTGGCGCGTAAGGCCACGCCGGCTTCACTGTCGCGCACGCCCAGTTGGTCCACCAAAGCCGGCAGGCTTCCGCCGAGGTCAGCAAAGCTGTAGTGATTCAAGCGGCTCAGTTCGGCATGCTCCCGACGCCAGCCCAGTTTGCTGAACTCGTTGTCGGTCGAGCCGCCCATCAGCACGGCATCGTGGTCGGCAAAGGCCTTGGTGAGTTTGTCGAAACCGACGATTTCGGTCGGGCAGACAAAAGTGAAATCTTTGGGATAGAAGTAAATGACCTTCCACTTACCGGGAAAGCTGCGTTCGGTGATGTCCTCAAAGGCAGACTGACCATGCTCCATGAAGTCGTTGAAGCCGGGTTTGACGCCAACCACCTTGAAGGGTTCGAGTTTGTCGCCAACGGTTTTCATGCTTGCTCCTAGATCAAATGGGCCTACTTAGAACGATAGCTGACCTTACCTCATAAAATCGACCCCTTCGGGTCCACATAGTTGTAAGCACACACCATGGCGCTCTATCGCATCTTAGGCAGCAAAGAACGGAGTCCGAGCGTCCACGCTTCGGCTTTTGTCGCAGAGTCTGCAGACGTCATCGGTGACGTCCGCCTCGCCGAAAACACCAGCATCTGGTCCCACGTGACCCTGCGGGGCGACAATGAGCCCATCACCATTGGCGCCCGATCCAACGTGCAGGAGTCTTCTGTGCTGCACACCGACATCGGCTTTCCGCTGGTCATCGGTCAGGATGTGACCGTGGGCCACCAGGCCATGCTGCATGGCTGCACCGTCAAGGACGGCGCCCTGATCGGCATCCAGGCCGTCGTGCTCAACGGCGCGGTGATCGGCAAGAACTGCCTGGTCGGCGCCGGTGCGCTGGTGACAGAAGGCAAGGTTTTTGAAGACGGCATGCTGATCCTGGGGAGCCCCGCCAAAGCTGTGCGTCCCTTGACTCAAGGCGAAATCGATCGCATGCAGGCGGGGACGGCCTTGTATGTGGACCGATCGGCCCGATATAAACAGGATCTGGTGCGCATTGACGCCCCCAAGAAAGAATCCCAATGAGCGAGTTGCACAAATTTCTGTTCGAGGGCATGCCCGTGCGTGGCATGCTCGTTCGTTTGACCGACAGTTGGCGCGAGGTGCTGGCGCGTCGGCAGTCGGCCGAACCGTTTGATGCGCCGGTGCGCGAGTTGCTGGGCGAAATGGCGGCTGCAGGCGTGCTGATGCAGGCCAACATCAAGTTCAATGGCTCGGTGATCTTGCAGATTTTCGGTGACGGCCCCGTGAAGGTGGCTGTCAGCGAAGTGACGCCTGACCTGGGTTTTCGAACCACGGCCAAGGTGGTGGGTGACGTGCCAGCGACCGATACCGGCACCCTGCCCCTCAACGAAATGGTCAATGTCAGTGGCCAGGGCCGCTGCGCCGTCACGCTGGACCCGCAGGACCGCCTGCCTGGCCAGCAGCCATACCAGGGCGTGGTGCCGCTGCATGGCGACGATGGTCAGTCACTGACTCGTTTGTCCGACGTGCTCCAGCACTACATGCTGAAGTCGGAACAGCTGGATTCAACGCTGGTACTGGCCTCGAACGATGATCTGGCGGCCGGCTTGCTGATCCAGCGTCTGCCACTCGAAGGCGAAGGCAACCTGGAAGGAGCGGGGAAAACCGACCAGGACGAAGCCGACGAAGACTACAACCGCATTGCCATGCTGGCGGCCAGCCTCAAACGCGAAGAACTGCTGACGCTGGACGCCGACACGATCCTGCACCGTCTGTTCTGGGAAGAGAAGCTGTTGCGCTTCGAACCCCAGCAAGGGGCCATGGGCCCGCGCTTTCAGTGCACTTGCTCACGCGAACGGGTGGGCAACATGCTTCGAGGCCTGGGCAAACAGGAGATCGATGACATCATCGAAGAGCAAGGCCGCGTCGACGTGGGATGCGACTTCTGTGGCGTGCGCTATCAATTTGACTCGGTCGATGTCACCGAGTTGTTTGCGCAAGGCCCGGACCATCCTCCCGGATCGACCAAGCTTCAGTGAGCAAGGCCTGCCAGTCCTGATTGAAGGGCTCGGCCAGGTCTGAGTGAATCTGCAGCGCCGCCCCGGTGACCGGGTGCGTCAACGCAAGGGTCTGCGCATGCAACCACAGGCGTTGCCGCCCCAGGTGGTGGGCCCACCAGCGGTTGTGAGCGCCCTTGCCATGGGTGGCGTCCCCGATGATGGGGTGGCTGACGTGTTTGAGGTGACGCCGGATCTGGTGCCGCCGACCGGTGAGCGGCTCGGCCCGCACCAGCGCCACCCGTGTGCTGGGATAGCGGTCCACCGGCACGGGCAAGCTCAGACGCGCCACACATTCAAAGCGGGTTTGAGCCGACTGGGCCGGCGCGTCTGCGGGCGCATCGTCGGGCCGGAGGGCGTGATCGACCACGAACCGGTCCTCGGGCCAGCCCCGCACCATGGCCAGGTAGGACTTGTACACGCGACGGCCCTCAAAGGCCTGCACCAGGCTGCGAGCCACATCGGATGACAAGGCCATCAGCAAGACGCCAGAGGTGCCTTTGTCCAGCCGGTGAACGGGGTAGACGCGCTGGCCCAATTGGTCGCGAAGGGTCTGCACGACAAAGCGGGTTTCGTCAGCGTCCAGCCCGGTGCGATGAACCAACCAGCCCGCTGGCTTGTGAATCGCCACCAGATGCTCATCCTGATAAAGGATGGGCAAGGGATCTGATTCAAGCATGTGCTCAGACACGAGGCAACCAGTGTTGTTCGCAGTCGCCGTCGTCACACTTCTCGCACATCCAACGCCAGGGTTTGCGAGCCAGCCCAGCCGCCCGGGCCTGCGCCACCACAAGCGCATGGTCCACCACCGACAGGGCAGACTGCAGCCGGGCGTCGCCCTCACCCTGGACGACGGAGTGAGACACGCCAGCGTGGCGCAGTGTGTGCCGGATCAGGGCATCCACCGGCGCGCGGACGTGTTCGCCGTCGCGCTGTACGCCGTCCGCGATCCAGGGCAGATCGACGGCGGTCAGCAAGGTCAGATCGATCGTCTGATGGGCCGCAAGCGCATCGGCATACAGCGAGCGGTCACTGAAAATGTAGTCGCTGTAAATCGCGATCATCAGTGCCGTTGTATCGGCAATCACCAGTGAGTATTCGGCGCGAGCCTGCTCGATTCGGCGACTTTGCTCGCGAGCCAGATCTGCCTGTTCATGGGCATCAGGGGTGCGGCCATGGCGGTCGCAAAACTCGCGCAGCACTTCGGGCACCACGGCCACCCGCAGACCCCTCGCCTGCAATTGCGCAGCCAACTGCAGAGCCAAGGTGGTTTTGCCCGTGCTTTCGGCACCCAGCAAGCCCACCACGAGGGACGGCGCGGCCATCATGATGCGTTCTGGGCCATCTGGCGCCATTGTCGCCATCCCAGAATCGACAGGATGGCGAAGAGGCCATACAGCACCACGGTGAGCCAGAACCCCTTGTACGCAAACAGCCCCATGCTGGCGACATTGACCACGAGCCAGACAGGCCAGTTCTCCACCCGCTTGCGACCCAGCAGGTATTGGCCCGCCAGGCTCAAGGTCGTCGGAAAGGCATCCAGATAAGGAACGTCGGAATCCGTATAGCGCCGCAGCATGTGCCCCATCAGCGGCCAGACTGCTGCCGTGCATATCAATGTCAGCCAGGCCTCACGCTTGCCCAGATGGTGCACGTTGGAGCTCACGCCTGCCGGCTGCACGCTTGGGGGCCGGATCCACTGCCACCATCCCCACAACGAGACCGCGACGAAAACCAACTGCAGCGACGCTTCGCCATACAGCTTGCCGCGGGCAAAAAACACCGCATAAAGAAGCGAGCTGGCAATGGCCAAAGGCCACCCCCAGACATGGACTCGCAGATTGCATGCCACCATCCACAAGGACAGGATGAAGGCCAGGACCTCCAGCGGCGTCACCGGTGACTGCAGGAGGCTGAACAAAGGCACCAGTGCCGGATCGGCCCAGGCGAGCGCGTCAGCCCAATTGCCTGGGGCCATCAGTGGACCGAGGACTCCGGCGTCACGCCTGGGGTGGGCGCGCTGGGCAAACGGGTGGTCAGCTGCACATAAACCTCGTCGGGTTTGACCATGCCCAGCTCGGTGCGGGCCTTTTCTTCGACCATTTCCAAGCCTTCTTGCAGGTCGCGCACTTCAGCGGCCAAGCGCTCGTTGCGGGCTTGGGCCTCGGCATTGACCGACTGCTGACGCTGCACTTGCGAGCGCAATGACCAGACACGCGGCACACCGCCCTTGCCGAACCACAACTCGGCATGGATGATGGCCAACATGGCAACCAGAATCAGCGTGACTACTCGCATATCCGCGCATTATCCCCTAAATGAAACAGGGCCCGAAGGCCCTGTTTTCACCTATCAGAGGGAGATCTCTGATCAGCGCAGATTGTAGAAAGCGCTGCGGCCAGGGTACACGGCCACGTTGCCCAGGTCTTCTTCGATGCGCAGCAGTTGGTTGTACTTGCTCATGCGGTCAGAACGGCTCATCGAACCGGTCTTGATCTGGCCAGCGTTCAAGCCCACGGCGATGTCGGAGATCGTGTTGTCTTCTGTTTCGCCCGAGCGGTGCGAGATCACGGCGGTGTAGCCGGCGCGCTTGGCCATCTCGATGGCAGCAAACGTTTCGGTCAGCGTGCCGATCTGGTTGATCTTGATGAGGATCGAGTTGGCGATGTCCTTCTCGATGCCTTCCTTCAGGATCTTGGTGTTGGTCACGAACAGGTCGTCACCCACCAGCTGAACCTTCTTGCCCAGACGCTCGGTCAGGTGCTTCCAGCCAGCCCAGTCACCTTCAGCCATGGCATCTTCGATCGAGATGATGGGGTACTTGTCGCACCAGGTGGCCAGCATGTCGGTCCACTGCTCGGCGGTGAGGCTCAGGCCTTCGCCTTCGAGGTGGTACTTGCCATCCTTGAAGAACTCGGAAGCGGCGCAGTCCAGGCCCAGCATGATCTGTTCGCCGGCGGTGTAGCCAGCAGCCTCAATGGCTTGCAGGATCAGCTGGATGGCTTCTTCGTGGCTGGCCACGGAAGGTGCGAAACCGCCTTCGTCGCCCACAGCGGTGCTGATGTGCTTGTCGTGCAGGATCTTCTTGAGCGCGTGGAAGACTTCGGCGCCGTAACGCAGGGCTTCACGGAACGTGGGGGCACCCACGGGCAGGATCATGAATTCCTGGATGTCCAGGTTGTTGTTGGCGTGCGCGCCGCCGTTGATGACGTTCATCATCGGGACGGGCAACTGCACCGCGCCCATGCCGCCGAAGTAGCGGTACAGGGGCAGGCCAGCTTCTTCAGCAGCAGCGCGGGCCACGGCCATCGACACGGCCAGCATGGCGTTGGCGCCCAGGCGGCCCTTGTTGTCGGTACCGTCGAGGTCGATCAGGGTCTTGTCCAGGAAAGCCTGCTCGGAGGCATCCAGGCCCAGCACGGCTTCGGCGATTTCGGTGTTGATGTGCTCAACTGCCTTCAACACACCCTTGCCCAGGTAACGGCTCTTGTCGCCGTCGCGCAGCTCGATGGCTTCGCGCGAACCGGTGGACGCGCCAGAGGGCACGGCGGCGCGGCCCATGACGCCGCTTTCCAGCAAGACGTCGCATTCAACAGTGGGATTGCCTCGGCTGTCGATGATTTCGCGGCCGATGATGTCAACGATGGCACTCATCTGGGTTTCCTCAAAAGAATGAAAGTTTGAAAAGCGAAAAAATGGGGCGCCAATCAGGCGAAATTCGATTCCAGGAAGCCGTTCTTCTTGGTGATGCGGTCCAGCTCAACCAGGGTTTCGAGCAAGGCCTTCATGTGCTTGAGGGGTACGGCGTTGGGGCCGTCTGACAAGGCACAGGCGGGATCCGGGTGCGTTTCCATGAACAGGCCCGAGATGCCCACCGCCACGGCGGCACGCGACAGTACGGGCACGAACTCGCGCTGGCCGCCCGAAGACGTGCCCTGCCCGCCCGGCAATTGCACCGAGTGCGTGGCATCAAACACCACGGGGGCGCCCGTCTCACGCATGATCGCCAGCGAGCGCATGTCGGACACGAGGTTGTTGTAGCCAAAGCTCACGCCACGCTCGCAGGCGGTGAAGTTGTCTTCGTTCAGGCCTTTTTCACGCGCAGCAGCACGGGCCTTGTCGATGACGTTCTTCATGTCGCCCGGCGCCAGGAACTGGCCCTTCTTGATGTTCACCGGCTTGCCGCACTGGGCCACCGCGTGGATGAAATCGGTCTGGCGGCAGAGGAAGGCCGGCGTCTGCAGCATGTCCACCACCGAGGCCACGACGGGGATCTCGGCTTCGGTGTGCACGTCCGTCAGGATGGGCACGTTCAGTTCGCGCTTGACCTTGGCCAGGATCTCCAGGCCCTTTTCCATGCCGGGACCACGGAAGGACGTGCCCGACGAGCGGTTGGCCTTGTCGTAGCTGGACTTGAAAATGAAGGGAATGCCCAGCGCGCTGGTGATCTCCTTCAACGTGCCGGCGGTGTCCATCTGAAGTTGTTCAGATTCGACGACGCAAGGGCCTGCAATCAGGAAGAAGGGGTGATTCAGACCCACATCAAAGCCGCACAGTTTCATCCGATGTCCTCGGCAAGTATTAAGAGACTTTGCGCGCCAGCGCAGCCTTGATGTAGCTGATGAACAGCGGGTGCCCATCCCAAGGCGTCGACTTGAACTCGGGGTGGAACTGGACGCCCACGTACCACGGGTGAACCGACTTGGGCAGCTCGACCATCTCCGTCAGCTTTTCGCGCTGCGTGATGGCCGAGATCACCAGACCGGCCTCTTGCAAGCGGTCGAGATAGCGTTCGTTGGCCTCGTAGCGATGCCGATGGCGTTCGGTCACAACCGGGCCATAGATCTCATAAGCGATGGTGCCGGGCTTGACGTCCGAGCTTTGGGCCCCCAGGCGCATGGTGCCGCCCAGGTCGGAGCTGGCATCGCGCTTTTGCACGGTGCCGTCGGCGTCCAACCACTCGTCGATCAAGGCGATCACGGGGTGCGGCGTGTTGGGCTCGAACTCCGTGGAGTTGGCCTCCAGCAAACCAGCCTTATGGCGGGCGTATTCGATCGTGGCCACTTGCATGCCCAGGCAGATGCCCAGATAGGGGATGCGGTTCTCGCGGGCAAACTGGGCGGCGCAGATCTTGCCTTCCACGCCACGCTTGCCGAAGCCGCCGGGCACCAGGATCGCGTCGAACTGAGCCAGCTGGCTGACGGTTTCGGGGGTCAGCAACTCGGAATCCACGTACTCGATGTTGACGCGAGCATGGTTGTGGATGCCCGCATGACGCAGCGCTTCGTTGAGCGACTTGTACGAGTCCGACAGGTCGGTGTACTTGCCGCACATGGCGATGGTGACGGTGCTTTGTGGGTTCTCGACCTCGTTGACGAGGGTGTCCCAACGGCTCAGATCGGCAGGCTTGGTCTGCAACTGCAGCTTGTTGCAGATCAGGTCGTCCAGATGCTGCTCGTGCAGCATGCGGGGCACCTTGTAGATGGTGTCGGCATCCCACACCGAGATCACGCCGGACTCGGGCACGTTGGTGAACAGGGAGATCTTCTCGCGTTCATCGGCGGGAATGGCGCGGTCAGCGCGGCACAGCAGCGCATCAGGCTGGATACCGATTTCGCGCATTTTCTGCACGGTGTGCTGCGTCGGCTTGGTCTTGAGCTCGCCCGCTGCGGCGATGAAAGGCACGTAGGTCAGGTGCACGAAAGCAGCATTGGTCGGACCGGCCTTCAGGCTCAGTTGACGGGCGGCTTCCATGAAAGGCAGCGATTCGATGTCGCCCACGGTGCCGCCGATTTCAACGATCGCGACATCGACGGCATCGGGCGTACCCACGCCTGCGCCACGGCGCACGTAATCCTGAATTTCGTTGGTGATATGGGGAATGACCTGCACGGTCTTGCCCAGGTAATCACCCCGGCGTTCTTTTTCCAGAACGCTCTTGTAGATCTGGCCCGTGGTGAAGTTATTGGCCTTCTTCATCCGCGTGGTGATGAAGCGCTCGTAGTGCCCCAGATCCAGGTCGGTTTCCGCGCCGTCGTCGGTCACGAAGACCTCGCCGTGCTGGAAAGGCGACATGGTGCCCGGATCCACGTTGATGTAGGGATCCAGCTTGATCAGGGTGACTTTGAGGCCACGTGATTCGAGAATAGCGGCCAGTGACGCAGCGGCGATGCCCTTACCGAGGGAGGACACCACACCGCCCGTGACGAAGACAAACTTGGTCATTGCGCAAAAGCGTCCGCCTGGAGGGGGACGCTGCGGTGGTAAAGCGGCATTATAGGTGTTTACGAGACCGGCAAGCGCGCTTTCTGTACAACGTTCGTCACGGCTTGCAGCGCTTGACGCAGGTGCTTTTTCTTGATGTTCAGAGGCGGCGCCAGCCGGATGACTACGTCGTGGCTGTCCTTGGTCAGGATGCCATGCTTCTTCAACTCTTCCACCAAGGGGCGGGCACCGATTTCTGGCGCGACTTCCACCCCGATCAGCAGGCCTTTGCCGCGGATGTCGCGCACCACCGGCGCATCTGCCAGATGTTTGCGCAGATAAGTCAGGGCCCACTGTCCCAGCCGGTCCGCCCGGTCGACCAGGTCCGGGTCACTCAATAGCTTGAGTGCGGTCATGCTGACTGCCGCCGCGATGGCGTTGCCACCAAAGGTCGAACCATGATCCCCGGGGCGAAATACCCCGATCACGTCCCCCCGCCCCACCACTGCCGAAACGGGATAGACGCCGCCGCCCAGCGCTTTACCCAGTATCACCAGATCGGGTTCAAGGCCGTCGTGCTGATAACAAAACAGCCGGCCCGAACGGGCGAGCCCGCACTGGATTTCGTCGACGATGAACAGCACATTGTGCTGTCGACACAAAGCCTGCGCCTGAGCCAGGAACCCGGGCGGCGGCACCCGGATGCCGGCCTCCCCCTGAATGGGTTCGACGATGAAGGCGGCCGTCCGTGGCGTAATGGCTTTGGCCAGCGCTTTGGCGTCGCCGTAGGGCACCGTTTTCATGCCGGGCAAGAGCGGACCAAAGTGCTGGCGGTATTGCGGCTCGGTCGACAGGCTGATGAGTCCGAGCGTGCGGCCATGGAAGTTGCCCTCGCACCCGATGATTTCGCATCGGTCCTTGGCAATGCCTTTGACGGTTTCACCCCATTTGCGAGCCAGCTTCAAGGCCGTTTCAACCGCTTCGGCGCCTGAATTCATGGGCAAGGCCCTGTCCATGCCGGCCAAGGACGTCAGCAAAGCCAGCCACGGCGGCAGTTGATCGTTGTAGAAGGCACGGCTGGTCACATCCAGCGTTCTCGCCTGCCGCATCAGCGTCTTGATGATCTTGGGATGGCAGTGGCCCAGGGAGGCGGTGGAGTATGCGCCCATCATGTCGATGTAGCGGCGCCCTTCCACATCCCACAGAAAACTGCCTTTGGATCGGCTCAACACGAGCTCGATCGGGTGATAGTTGTGGGCGCCTTTTTCAAGCTCCAGGTCAATCAATTGACGGGTTTTGGACATGGCCGCTCCCTCTTCTCGCGATACGACAGATCCAGTTTGTCAGGACTTGATCCGGGAGAAAAGGTCGAATTACCACGGTAAGCGGCATACCAGTGAAATACATCAAACGATCGCAGGGTGCCCCCGCCTATACTCCGCCCTTTTCGCCCGTTCCGTTTTCAGCCGTTCTGCAGTTTGTGCCCTTGCCAGCGCGCGAACCCGTTGTCCGATCGATGTATATGACCGAAGTTTCACGCGCCGACCTGCCCCGCCATTCCAGTGCCACCCGTCCTTCGGCGCTGGCCGACGTGAATCCGGCGCTCTACGAGCACATCGAGCGAGAAATGGAGGCGATCAAGCAACGCCACCGCGATCAACTGGGCGCGCAGGATGTCAACTACATCCTGGGGCTGCGCCGAAAGTCCCGTCTGTTTGAAAGCTTGGGACGCGGTCTGTTGTGGATCAGCCCCGAGCCGATCACCTTCACGCTGGGCGTCTTTTTTGTCTGGCTGCACCGCAACATCGAATCGATCGAGATCGGGCACAACGTGCTGCACGGTCAATACGATTACTTCCCCGAGATTCCGCAGTTCCACTCCCACAACTTCAAGTGGAAAGCCCCCGTGGACGAGGAAGGGTGGCGCCGCGAGCACAACGCCATGCATCACGTGCACACGAACGTGTATGAGATGGACCCCGATCTGAATCACGGCATCTTGCGCACCAACCCATTGACGCCCTGGAACCGGCGCCATTTGTTCCAGGTGCCGATTTACCTGCTGGCGGCCTACCCCACCATGCTGTACCAGTTCAATTCTCAGAATTTGGGATTTGGCCAGGCCTTCAGAGAAAAGCATTTTCCAAAGGGTAACGAAGGCTACGCGGTGGTCGAGAACCCCGGCGTGTCCCACGCAGAGTTGGTCAAGCGCCATCGCCTGTCCATCCTACGGGTGCTGATCAAGGAATATGCAGTCTTTCCAGTGTTGGCTTTGCTGACCGGGTTTTCATTCTGGAAGGTGGCGCTGGGCAACCTGATCGCCGATGTGATCAACAATTACTGGATCAGCCTGACGATCCAGTCCACCCATTTCACCGAACCCCTGCAACCGGCCGACGCCATCAAGCACAAAGGCCGCTGGTACCTGTCGCAACTGGACTCGTCGGTCAATTTCAAAGGCAGCCGCCGCATGAGCGTGCTGTGGGGGCACCTGAATTATCAAATCGAGCATCATCTCTTTCCTGACATTCCGGCCCATCGCTACCCCGATATGGCCAAGGAAGTCAAAGCGGTGTGCGCCCAATATGGGGTGACGTACAAGTGCAACCCGCATTGGGGCCGCGCGATCAAGAACTACCTGTCCGTGATGTGGAAGTTCTCCTTCCCACCTTCGACGACCGTTGCCGCACCCAAGGAGCACCATGCTTAAAGAGGGTTTGAACGCGGTCAACCGCTGGGCCATCGGGCGCCTGGGGCGGCAATGGGTAGACTACATCGCCAGCAACACCATGACGGAGTTCAACCGCCGTCACAATGACTTCATCTGGACCTACGAACTCAAGGCCCTGATTGTCGACATCCAGGACGAGGCCGATGGTGTCAAGACCTTCACTTTGCTGCCCAACCAACACTGGAAGCACATGAAGGCGGGGCAGCACATCGAGGTGACGGCCTGCATCGATGGGCAGAACGTGAGCCGCTACTACAGCCTATCGTCCATGAGTCGGGGGCGCGTGGCCATCACCGTCAAACGCGTGCAAGGCGGTGCCTTGTCGACCTGGCTGCATGAGCACGCGCGCGTCGGCATGGCGCTGAACATCCATCACCCCGAAGGGCAGTTCGTCTACCGCGGGCAAAGCAAGTTGCTGTTCATTTGCGCGGGCTCGGGCATCACGCCGTGCCACTCGATGATTGCGGCATGCGAGAAGCTGGATCACACGCCAGACATCGCCTTGTATGCCCAGTTCTCACACGCCCGGGACACGATCTTTCGTGGTGCCCTGGCACGATGGAAGAACGAGTTCGACGTGCGCGTGGCTTACACCCAGGAGGCGCATCAGCCCGGCAAGTTGCTGCATGCCGCCTCCTTGCGCGAGCAGTACCCCGATCTGGACGAACGCGACGTGTATCTGTGCGGGCCGCAAGGCTTCATGGACCACGTCGTCAGCATGCTCAAGCGCGAGGGCTTTGATCTGGCCCGTTTGCATGGCGAGCGCTTTGTGATGCAGGACCTGAAAGAGGCGCCCGGCGCCGACTTCGACTCTGTTGGCGCAGAAGTGTATTTTCAACACATCGACGCCCACATCTCTCTGACTGCCGAGGACAAAGGCAAGACCTTGATGGAGATCGCCGAGTCGCGAGACTTGCACCTGGAAGTGGGCTGCCGACAAGGCATGTGTGGCACGTGCAAGCTGACTTTGAAGTCAGGCCATGCATCCGGCAACGTACTGGGTCAGGCGGTGTATTTGTGTTCGGCCTACCCTGCTTCGCGCCGTTTGGTACTGGACACATGACGCCAATGGCGTACCCTCCTTCTCTTTCACCCCTGACCGAGACCTGACCATCATGCTGTTTGCGTTGCGGATGATTTTGCTGTGCCTGCACTTTGTGCTGGTGGGCGTTGCGGGGCTGTTCGTCCTGTTTCGCCCATTCAACCCAGATAACAGCCGTGTATTTGGCCGTCTGTACAGCCTGCCTGCCACGCGCATTCTGGGGCTGCGCGTCCACCGGCATGCGGACAGCATGCTGGCGCACCCACGCACATACGTGGTCGTGGCCAACCATCAGTCCAATTACGACCTGTTTGTCCTGGGTTGCGCCGTCCCCGAGCGCTGTGTCTCGATTGGCAAAAAGAGCCTGAAG
The DNA here is from genome assembly GCA_050259275.1 of Acidobacteriota bacterium. GTDB lineage: Bacteria > Pseudomonadota > Gammaproteobacteria > Burkholderiales > Burkholderiaceae_C > Aquabacterium. The sequence goes on along the minus strand of JBLNAI010000017.1, from coordinate 186,259 downwards.
TGGGTGCCTCTTTTTGGCCAGATCTATTGGCTTTCAGGCAATGTGCTGATCGATCGGGGCAATGCGTTCAAGGCCAAGCAGGCCATGCTGACGACCACCGACACCCTTCAGCACAAGGACACCTCCATCTGGGTGTTCGCCGAAGGCACCCGCAATCTGGGCCGCGGGCTCAAGCCCTTCAAAAAGGGTGCTTTCCAGATGGCGATCAACGCCGGCGTGCCGATCATTCCGCTTTGCACCAGCACCTACAAAAAGACCATGAAGCTGAACCGGTGGCACAGCGGCGACGTGATCATCAAGTCCCTGCCCGCCATCCCGACAGCCGGTCTGACGATGGACGACATGCCCGCCTTGATGGCGCGCTGCCACGCAGACATGGCCGCGTGCATCGCCGAGTTGGACGCAGAAGTCAGCCGTTTGGCGCGCTGACTTTGCTAAGCGGGTTCATGGCCAGCTCCTGCCCGCCCGCGCTGCCCTGAGGCAGATCCGGCTGGTCGCCATGCCAGGTTGGGTCAGGAATCGAATCAAATACCTGGCGCAGGCGCTGTCCCCAACTGGTGCGAATCATGCGGAAATATGTGTTGCTCTCATCAATGTTGATGAGTTTGTCGGCCCGCAAGGTATCGGCCCCGTAGACCAGCAGGTCCAGGGGCAAACCGACTGACAAGTTCGACTTCAGTGTCGAATCCATTGAAATCAGCGCGCATTTGGCGGCCTCTTGCAGCGGCGTGCTGGGCGTGACGACCCGATCGATCACCGGCTTGCCGTATTTGGACTCGCCAATCTGGAAATAACAGACTCCGTCCAGCCCGGCCTCGACAAAGTTGCCCGCCGCGTAGACGTTGAACAGACGCATCGTCTCGCCTCTGATCTGGCCACCGATGATGAGGCTGCAATTGAAATCGATGCCGTGCTTCTTCAAGGCCTCGGCGTCGCGCGCAAAAACGGTGCGAACCGCACTGCCCACGATGCGGGCCACGTCGAACAGGCTCTTGGCGTTCCAGATGGTGGCCGGCTCGCCATCCGAGCCCTCGATGGTCTCGCTGCCCAGCAGCTGCTTGACCGCCTGCGTGATGGCCAGGTTGCCGGCAGACAGCAACACGAGCACCCGCTCGCCTTCCTTTTCATAGACGGTCATCTTGCGGAAGGTGCTGATCTGGTCCATCCCCGCATTGGTGCGTGAATCAGACAAAAACACCAAGCCGGCATTGAGACGCATGGCCACGCAATAAGTCATGACGAAATCACCGCTTTGAGTTTGTAGAGGGCGTCCAGCGCCTCACGTGGAGTCAGCGTATCAGGATCGATGCCTGACAGCAAAGCCAGTGTTTGCGCCTCGGCTGGCGTCAGGGCATCTGCCAGCGGGCCAGCAAGTGCCGTGCCTGAACTCATCAGGGCGTCCACATCCAGGGTGGGCGCGCCAGCGGCATGGGCGAACAGATCGATTTGCTCGTCGGCCTGCTTTTGCTGGTTTTCCAGCGCCTCCAACGTCGATCGGGCCTGACGGATCAACGTATGGGGCATCCCGGCCAGGCGCGCGACCTGGACGCCATAACTGCGGCTGGCAGGCCCGTGTTGCAACTCATGCAGGAACACGATGTCGTCGCCCGCCTCTGCCACTCCGACGTGCACGTTGGCTGACCGGGGGTGCTTTTGCGGCAACTGCGTCAGCTCGAAATAATGCGTCGCGAACAGCGTGAAGGCCTTGTTTTTGTCATGCAGGTGGCTGGCGATCGCACCGGCCAGGGCCAGACCATCAAAGGTCGAGGTACCCCGGCCGATTTCGTCCATCAAGACCAGCGAGTGCTCGGTGGCAGCGTGCACGATGGCGGCCGCTTCGGTCATCTCCAGCATGAAGGTGGACTGGGCATTGGCCAGATCATCTGCCGCGCCAATGCGGGTGTGAATGGCATCGAGAGGGCCCAGCCGACAGGCCGCTGCGGGCACATAAGATCCGATGGCCGCCAACAGGGCGATCAAAGCGACCTGACGCATGAAGGTCGACTTACCGCCCATGTTCGGACCGGTGATGATCAACATGCGGCGATTGGCATCCAGACGGCAGTCGTTGGGGATGAAGCTCGTGCCGCTGGTTTCCATCAAGCGGGCCTCGACCACGGGATGACGGCCCTTGTCGATCTCGATGCAGGGATGGTTCACGAACTCCGGCCGCGTCCACAGCAAGGTGGCGGCCCGCTCGGCCAGGGCACACAACGCATCCAGCGAGGACAAGGCCCGCGCCAACTGGCTCAAGACCTGAATGTGGCCTTGCAGGGTGTCGATCAACTGCTCGAACAGGAATTTCTCGCGCGCCAAGGCACGCTCTTGCGCAGACAGGGCCTTGTCTTCAAAGGTCTTGAGCTCGGGCGTGATGAAACGCTCGGCGTTCTTCAAGGTCTGGCGGCGCTGATAGTCCAGCGGCACCTTGTCGGCATGGCTTTGCGTGACCTCGATGTAGAACCCGTGCACCTTGTTGAACTGCACACGCAGGTTGGCAATGCCCGTGCGCGTGCGCTCGCGGCTTTCCAGGTCAAGCAAGAAAGCATCGCAGTTTTGCGAGATGGCACGCAGTTCATCCAGGTCAGCATCGAAGCCGGTCGCGATCACGCCGCCATCGCGCAACAGCACGGCAGGCGTCTCGGCCAGCATGGCTTGCAAGGTATGCGCCAGGGCTTGATCGGGCTGCAAGGCGCTACGTACCTGGGCCAGCAAGGGTGTGCTGTCGGGCACGCGGTTCAACAGCTCGGGCAGATTCAGCAGGGTGTCGCGCAGACCGGCCAATTCGCGCGGGCGCACCTGGCGCAGGGCCACGCGGGCGGTGATGCGCTCGACGTCACTCATGCCCCTCAAGGCATCCCGCACAGATTCGTAGCCCTGCTCCATTTGCGCCGGCGCCAGCAAGACCGAAATGGCCTCATGCCGGGCCTTGGCTGTGGCGCGATCACGCAAAGGCTGGGTCAGCCATTGGCGCAAGGCACGGCTGCCCATACCGGTACGGCAGGTATCCAGCAAGGACAGCAAGGTGGGCGAATCTTCGCCACGCAGCGTTTGCGTCAACTCCAGGTTGCGCAAGGTAGCGGCCGGCAGATCGATCAGATCGCTGGTGCGCGGCACCTGCAAGGTGGACACATGGGCCAGGGCGCGCCCCTGTGTGTGCTCGGCAAAGCTGAGCAAAGCCGCAGCGGCCGAATGAGCCAATTCCAGCTCTTGCGCCTGGTAGGCTTGCAATCCCTTCACGCCCAACTGATCGCACAGTTTGCGCAGACCCAAGCCGCCGTCGAACTGCCAGGTGGGGCGACTGGTCATGGCCACGCCACGACCCTGCGTCAACAAAGGCTGCAAGGCAGGCGGGATGCGGTCACGGTCAAACAGGATTTCGGCCGGTTGCAAGCGCGCCAGCCAACCCGCCAGTTCGCGCTCGGTGCATTCCGTCAAACCCAGATTGCCGCTGGACAAGCCGAGCCAGGCCAAGCCGCAGGGCACCAGGTGTTCGGCACGGTTGCCGCGCTTGTCCATGACCACGGCCAGCAGCAAGGCATCGGCGCGTTCGGACAGCAACTCGGTATCGGTCAGCGTGCCCGGCGTGACGACGCGCACGACCTTGCGGTCGACCGGGCCCTTGGTGGCGCCGGGCTCACTCATCTGCTCGGCAATCGCCACCGACTCGCCCAACTTGATCAGCTTGGCCAGATAGGTGTCCAGTGCATGCACGGGCACACCGGCCATCTGCACCGGCTCGCCTGCAGACTGGCCACGCACCGTCAAGGTGATGTCAATGAGGCGATTGGCTTTGCGAGCGTCGTCGTAAAACAGCTCGTAAAAGTCACCCATGCGGTAGAAAACCAGGGTGTCTGGGTACTCCGCCTTGATGCGCAAGTACTGCTGCATCATCGGCGTGTGAGCGCTGAAGTCCATGGCCGGGAACCCCGCGAAAGAAAGATGAATACGGGGCTTTAGAACGGCGATTCGTTGCGCTTGGCTGCCGCGGTGATCCGCGTGCGCTTGGGCTTGGTCTCTTCAGTCTGGGCGGCTTCCTCGGCGGCCGCCAGCGCCTGCACGGCTGCGTCTTCACCCTGGCCTTCAGCGGGCTCCGCTGCTTCAGCAGCGGCCTGGGCTGCGTCCTCGATCACGCGGGTGTAAGGCGCCAGGGTCTTGACCATCTGACCGTAGATACGGGGTGTGCCGGCCAGGATTTCGCGTTGGTACAGGAAGTCAGGCTCGCCCGTGAAATTGCCCACCAGGCCACCCGCCTCGGTGATCATCAGCGAGCCGGCAGCCACATCCCATGGGCTCAGGCCCGTTTCAAAGAAGGCATCGTAAAAGCCGGCGGCCACGTAGCACAGGTCCAGCGAGGCCGCGCCGGGACGACGCACACCGGCCACTTGCACCATCACGTCTTCAAACATCTTCAGGTAACGCTGGAAGTTGTCGCCCTTGCGGAAGGGGAAGCCGGTGCCGACCAAGGCTTCCAGCATGCGCGTGCGCTTGGACACGCGAATGCGGCGGTCGTTCATGTACGCACCCTTGCCTTTGGAGGCATAGAACAGATCGTTGCGGCTGGGGTCGTACACGACGGCTTGCTGCACCTGGTTGCGGTAGGCCAAAGCAATGGACACCGCGTAAACCGGGAAGCCGTGGATGAAGTTGGTGGTGCCGTCCAGTGGATCGATGATCCAGACGAAATCGCTGTCCTTGGCGCCCCGCGACCGGCCCGACTCTTCAGCCAGGATGCCGTGACCTGGATAGGCTTCCAGGATCGTGTCGATGATCACCTCTTCTGCTGCCCGGTCCACATCGGTGACAAAGTCGTTGTGCGACTTGGCGCTGACGGTCAGGCGCTCCACATCGAGCGATGCCCGGTTGATGATCGCCCCGGCTGCACGTGCAGCTTTGATGGCGATGTTGAGCATGGGATGCAGGGCTTGGGACATGGTCAGACCTCGGAAACCGATAGGAGACACCCGACGGCTGAAACAAACAGCACGTCACGGCGTGAAATGGGGCGCAGCGATGATGAAAGAACGAGGAGAATCCTGCATTGTATCGATTACCCTGATTTTGTACACCCCCTTTCAACAGGGCGGCGTGCAAGACGCAAAAAGAATCAAGGGCTTACCGCCCTTTTGCGAAGAATTTGTGAAGTATTTCCACGCGCGACACGATGACTGAAACCCTGCCCGACCCGACACGATTCATTCTGGTGGACACCAGCCACCCCGGCAACGTCGGGGCCACCGCTCGGGCCATGAAGGTCATGGGTTTTTCTGATCTGACACTGGTGCGCCCCCGATTTGCCGATGTGCTGATCCAGGAAGAGACGGTGGCGATGGCGAGCGGCGCGGCCGACATCCTGGTTCGCGCCAAAGTGGTCGACACCCTTGACGAAGCGCTCGACGGGGTCACTTATGCCATTGGCACGGCCATGACGCCCCGGGATTTCGGCCCCCCAACCATCACGCCTCGCGAGGGCTTGCCGCAACTGGCCCAGGCCTCGCCCGCTCACCGAGTGGGTTTTGTGTTTGGATGCGAGCGGTATGGCATGTCCAACGAGGATGTGTATCGCTGCCATGCGGTCATCAGCATCCCGAGCAATCCCCATTACGGCTCGCTGAACCTGTCTCAGGCGGTGCAGGTGCTGGCCTATGAATGGCGCCAGGCACTGGGCGGCTTCCCGGTGCAAGCCCGGACCGCTGACCCCGAACTGGCCGATGGGCGGGCGGTGCAAGGGACGCTCGCCCACTGGGAGCGCGCCCTGATCGCATTGGGCTTTCTGGACCCTGCGGCACCCAAGAAGCTGATGCCCAGACTGAACCAGCTGTTCAATCGCGCGCAATTGCGGCAAGAGGAAGTGCACATCCTGCGGGGGATCGCCAAAGCCATGCTCGACCACAGCCCCGAATCGAAGGCCTGAAAGAGGTCTAAAGGCTGAGCGCAAGCGGGCTTTTTCGCCCACCCTTTACACTGCTCGCACACCCTGTTCAACACGCATACGCCCATTCGTTCATGCTGTTTGCCCGCCTCAGAGAAGACATCGCCTGCATCCTGGAACGCGACCCCGCCGCACGCACGGCCTGGGAGGTGCTGACCTGCTATCCAGGGCTGCACGCCCTGGCCATGCACCGACTGGCGCATCGCTGCTGGACAAACGGCTTCAAATGGCTCGGACGCTGGATCTCTCACTTCGCCCGTTTTTTCACGGGCATCGAGATTCACCCCGGCGCCAAGGTGGGCCGACGGGTGTTCATCGATCACGGCATGGGCGTGGTCGTGGGTGAAACCGCAGAAATCGGCGACGACTGCACCATCTACCAAGGCGTGACCCTGGGTGGCACCTCGCTGAGCAAAGGCGCCAAGCGGCACCCCACCCTGGGCAAAGGCGTGATCGTGGGCGCCAATGCACAGGTTCTGGGCGGCTACACCGTGGGTGACGGCGCCCGCGTGGGCTCCAACGCCGTGGTGACCAAACCGGTGCCCGCCGGGGCCACCGCCGTAGGCAACCCCGCCCGGATCATCGTCGCCAAGGCGCAGGTGCTGGACGAGAAGCAAGCCCAACGCGAAGCCATTGCGGCACGCATGGGTTTCTCGGCCTATGGTGTCACCGAAGGGGATGACCCGCTGTCGCAAGCGCTGCGTGGCCTGATCGACAACGCCTCGGGCCATGAGCACCAGATCACCCTGCTGTGGAAGGCCATTGGCCAGCTGGCCAAAGACGCGCACACCGAAGACGCGCGGGGCTGCCTGCCCACGGACGCCCAGACCACCGAGCATTTCGACGCCGAGGGCTTGAACCGCCTCGTCTGATTTTTTTATGGTGACGCAAGGGTTTCGCGTCACAAACCCGCCCCCTGCCTCGTCATGAATGTATGGAATGACTTCATGACGGAGCAAAAGATGAACCGCACGCGATTCGTCGCCGCCTGTGTCCTATGCGCTATCGGGCATCGGCCTCTTATTGGCCTCTTATTGGCCTCTTATTGGCCGCCTATTGGCCGCGACGGGCGCAGTCGGCTGCCTTAAGGGCCACCTTGTTCAGCTGCCCACCGCCTATCACGACTGCAAAGGAGCCCGACATGTGGATCATTCGCACGTTGATCCTGGGCCAAGGAGCCGGGCACCGTCCGCCCGACCATCATCAACGGGCTGCCGGGGGCCATTTTCATCAGCGCCCACGGACAGGTCGCCCAGACCATGGCCATCGACATTGATCCGGACGGCCGCGTCGCAGCGCTTTACGTCGTACGCAATCCCGACAAACTCCGCCACGTCAGGGTCGATTGAGGCCCAACCGAGATGGGGACCGCTCAGTCAGGAGCGGCGGGCCGACTTCGGGCGGAACGCGTCGCACACCTGCTGATCGGTCTCGATGTACGGGCCGCCAATCAGGTCCACGCAATAAGGCACGGCCGCAAAAATGCCCGGCACGATTGACTTGCCCTCTGCATCGCGCAGCCCTTCGAGCGTTTCCGCGATGGACTTGGGTTGGCCGGGCAGGTTCAGGATCAAAGCCTGTTTGCGGATCACGGCGGTCTGGCGCGACAGGATCGCCGTGGGCACAAAGCGCAGGCTGATCTGGCGCATCTGTTCGCCAAAACCGGGCATTTCCTTGTCGGCCACATCCAAAGTCGCCTCGGGTGTCACGTCGCGCAAGGCCGGCCCAGTGCCACCCGTGGTCAACACCAGATGACAGCCTTGCTCATCCACCAATTCCCGCAGGGTCTGGGCAATGCCATCGCGCTCATCTGGAATCAGGCGGGGGACCCAAGTGATCGGATTGCGCACGGCGCGCCCCAACCAGTCCTGCAGAGCCGGCAGGCCTTTGTCTTCGTACACACCACTGCTGGCCCGATCGCTGATCGACACCACGCCGATCTTGACGGCATCCCAATTCATGGCTGGTCCTTCAATGCGCTCTTTTGTGCCTCCAGCGCTTTCTTGACGAACTGGAACAGTTCGCGAAAGCCCCGGCCACTGCGCTTTTCCGGCTCCAGCGCCGCATCTTTCTTCGCATTGCGGATCAAAGCGCGCAACTGTTGCAGATCGGAGTCAGGAAAGGCTTCTACCCATCTCGTCAACGCGGATTTTTCATCGGCGAGCAACTCGGCACGCCAGCGCTCGGCTTGGTGCAAAGACAGCGCATCGCGGGCATGGCCCAGCTGAAAGGATGCCACGGCTTCTCTCAACGGCTCGGCCTCGACCGAACGCAGCACCTTGCCAATGTACTGAAGCTGGCGACGCTTGCCCTCGAAGGAGCGGGTCGTTTTCCAGGCCGCCAGCGCGTCGCGGAGGCGCTCGGGCATATCGATGTCAGCCAGGCGGGCGTCTGGCATCGCCAACAGCTGCTCGCCCAAGTCCTGCAACTCGTGGCTGGCCCGTTTGAGGGCGCTTTTACTGGGGCGGCTGTAGCCGCCCTCTTCGTCAGGGATAAAACCCTCGTCGTGGTCTGGATGGTTCGAATTCATGTCATGGCTATGATACGGGGGCCTTCACACAAGTAGCTAACATGGCGCAGAAACAATCCACGAAAAATCCGCAAGCCGGCTTCGCTTACAGCCAGGATCAATTCCAGCAATTGATCGAGGACACCTTGTCCATCGCTCAGAAAATGGGCGCCACCGATGCAGCCGCAGAGGTCTCTGAAGGCATGGGATTGTCGGTGTCTGTGCGCAAGAGCAAACTGGAGAACGTGGAGCGTAACCGCGACAAGTCGATCGGCATCACCGTCTTCGTGGGGCAACGCCGGGGCAATGCGTCGACGTCGGACTTCTCCGCTCAGGCTCTGGAGCAAACCGTGCGCGCGGCCTATGACATCGCCCGCTACACCGCCGAAGACCCGGCTGCCGGCCTGCCCGACGAACAAGACCTGGCATTGGGCAAAGCCGCCAAGCGCGACCTGGACCTGTTCTACCCCTGGGCCGTGACCGCTGAGAAGGCGGCCGATCTGGCCCGTCGTTGTGAAGACGCTGCCATGGGGGTGGACAAACGCATCACCAACTCGGAGGGCGCGGGCGTGTCTGCCCAGCAGTCCCACTTCTTTGCTGGCAACACCCGTGGTTTTCGCGGGGGGTATGCCAGTTCGCGTCACTCCCTGTCGGTGTCGCCGATCGCGGGCAGAGGCAACGACATGCAGCGCGATTTTTGGTACACGTCCGAGCGTGATGCCAAGGACATGGCCAAACCCGAAGCCGTGGGCCGCTATGCCGCCGAGCGGGCACTGGCGCGCTTGAAGTCCCGCAAGATCGCGACCTGCGAAGTGCCCGTGCTCTTTGAGAACACCTTGGCTGCCGGCCTGTTGGGCGCTTATGTGCAGGCGACCAGTGGCGGCGCCCTGTACCGCAAATCCAGTTTTTTGCTCGACAGCCTGGGGCAGCAGGTCTTCCCCAAGCACATCAACATCGTCGAAGACCCCCATATTCTCAAGGGCAAAGGCAGCGCGCCGTTTGACGATGAAGGCGTGTTGACCCGCAAGCGCAATGTGGTGAAGAACGGTGTGGTGCAGGGCTACTTCCTGTCCAGCTATTCAGCGCGCAAGTTGGGCATGCGAACCACCGGCCACGCGGGCGGGTCGCAGAACCTGCTGCTTCAAAGCAAGCTGACCCGCCCACAGGACAACCTGGACGCGATGATCAAAAAGCTCGGACGCGGTCTGTTTGTCACCGAGCTGATGGGCCAAGGGGTCAATTACGTGACGGGCGACTATTCACGTGGCGCAGCCGGGTACTGGGTGGAAGATGGCGAGATCGCCTTTCCCGTTCACGAGATCACCATTGCGGGTCATGTCGGCGACATGTTCCAGCAAATCGTGGCGGTGGGCGCCGATGCCTACACCTATGGCAGCAAGACGGTCGGCTCCATCCTGATCGAAAAAATGAAGGTGGCCGGTCACTGACCCGCCCTCGCCCACACACGGAGACACTCGACATGCAACGTCGTTCTTTCATCAACCATGCCGGACTGGCAGGCGTTCTGGCAGCAGGCGCCGCCCCCGCGATCGTTCACGCCCAGACCACCATCCGCTGGCGCCTGGCCTCCAGCTTTCCCAAATCGCTGGACACCATCTACGGCGCAGCGGAAACCTTCACCCGCAAGATCTCCGAAATGTCGGGCGGCAAGTTCCAGATTTCGGTGCATGCGGGCGGCGAGCTGATGAAGCCATTCGAAGTGGTCGACGCCGTGCAGAACGCGTCGGTCGAGATGGCCCATACCGCACCCTACTACTTCTTTGGCAAGGACGAAACCTTTGCCATCGGGTGCGCCATCCCCTTCGGCATGAACTCGCGTCAAATGACGGCCTGGATGGTGGAAGGCAACGGCCTCAAGCTCATGCGCGAGTTCTACGCCAAGTACAACATCGTCAACTTCCCTGGCGGCAACACCGGCGCCCAGATGGGCGGCTGGTACAAAAAGCCGCTGAAGTCGATGGCCGACATGAAGGGCCTGCGCATGCGCATTGGCGGCTTTGCGGGCCGTGTCATCGAGCGCATGGGCGGCGTGCCCCAGGCCATCCCGGGCGGCGAGATTTACGCGGCCCTGGAGAAAGGCACGATCGACGCGGCCGAATGGGTCGGCCCCTACGACGATCAGAAGCTGGGCTTTCACAAGGTGGCGTCCACCTACCACTACCCTGCCTGGTGGGAGGGCGGCCCCCAACTGGACTTCTTCATCAACAGCAAGGCGTACAACGCCCTGCCCAATGAGTACAAGGCCATGATCGAGACCGCGTCGAGCCTGGCCCATGTCGACATGCAGGCCCGATACGATGCACGCAACCCGATTGCCCTCAAGCAATTGGCCGCCGCCAAGGTCAATCTGGCCCCCATGCCCAAGGACGTCATGGATGCCGCCTTCAAGGCCTCTCAAGAGATTTACGCCGAACTGAACGCCAAGAATGCGAACTGGCGCAAGGTCTACACCGATTACGCGAAGTTCCTCAAGGACGAGAACCTGTGGTTCCGCTTTACCGAGGCCCGGTTCGACAACTACATGCAGAACGCCAAGCTCTGACCCGGACCCAGCTGAAGTAAAAAACGCCGCTCAATCAGCGGCGTTTTTCTTCTGGCCTGTCGCAGGGATCAGTGCCCCTCTGACTTGATCGCGTCTTCCAATGCGCGGGCATCCGCGTTGTCTTCTGCGCTGTCCGCCCCCGGCTGCGAAGCCTGCGAGGCAGTACTGGCAGCCTGTGGCGGCTTTGCGGTCTCGGCATCATCGGCTGCGGGCACGTTGATCTGTACCTGGTCCAGGTCCACTGCCTCTTCCTTGTCCAGCCAATAGGTGACCGACGAAGGCCAGAAGATCACGATCGCCACCAGAATCAACTGCATCCCTACCCAGGGCAAGGCGCCCAGATAGATGTCCTTGGAACGGACCGGTCGGTCAATGGCCCCGCTCTTGTAGATCTGGTCCGAGATCCCCCGCAGATAGAACAAAGCGAAACCAAAGGGCGGGTGCATGAAACTCGTCTGCATGTTGACGCACAGCAGCACGCCAAACCAGACCAGATTGATCCCCATCTTGTCGGCAATCGGCGCCAACAGCGGCACGATGATGAAAGCGATCTCGAAGAAGTCCAGAAAGAACGCGAGGAAGAACACAAACACGTTCACCGCGATCAAGAAGCCAAGCCGCCCGCCGGGTAGGTGGGACAGCATGCCTTCGATCCACTTGCTGCCGTCGACGCCCTGGAACACCAGGGAAAAGACGGTGGAGCCGATCAGAATGAACACCACCATGGCGGAGACTCGCATGGTGGCATCCATGCCTGCCCACAACAGCTTGAGCGTCAAACGCCGGTGCGCGATGGCGAGCAGCAAAGCCCCCACCACGCCCAACGCGCCCGCCTCGGTGGGCGTTGCCAAACCCAGGAACAAGGTACCCAGGACGAGGAAGATCAACCCGATGGAAGGGATCATCCCGCGCAACACCTTCACCCACAGCGCACGCCCCCGCTCCAGGCGGGCTTCTGGTGGCAGCGGTGGCACCCAATGGGGACGAAGCAATGCCACGCCCAGCGTGTAAAGCAGAAAGATGCCAACCTGCAGGATCGAAGGCCCGATCGCGCCCTTGTACATGTCGCCAACCGACTTGCCCAATTGGTCTGAAAGCACCACCAGCATCAGCGACGGGGGGATCAATTGCGCGATGGTGCCAGATGCCGCAATCACGCCCGAGGCGTATCGCATGTCATAGCCATAGCGCATCATCACGGGCAACGAGATCACGCCCATGGCGATCACGCTGGCTGCCACAGTACCGGTGATGGCACCCAGAATGGCACCCACCGTGATGACGGCAAACCCCAGGCCGCCAGGCACCCCGCCAAACAACTGACCACACCCCTCCAGCAGGTCCTCGGCCAGACCGCAACGCTGAAGGATCGCGCCCATGAAGGTGAAAAACGGAATCGCCAGGAGCAGATCATTGGACATGATCCCGAAGATGCGAAGGGGCAGGACGTTCAAGAACGCTTCAGGGAAGTAACCCCAGTGCACCGCCAGGAATCCGAACCCCAAGCCCAGCGCGCCCAGAGAAAAGGCCACGGGGAAGCCAATCAGCATCACGAACACCAATGCGGCGAACATCAGTGGCGCCATGTTCTCCATCGGGATCATTGCATGGGCCTCTCGTAATGCGTGTCCATGTTGTACGTGCCACGCAGGTGGCCGATGCGCTTGAAGATTTCAGCGACCCCTTGCAGGATCAACAGGGTGAACCCAACGGGAATGAGGGCCTTGACCGGCCACCGAATCAAACCGCCTGCATTGTTGGACGTCTCTTGCTGCGCCCAGGATTGCTCGACGAACTGCAATGAGGCCCAGAACATCAGCGCGCACACGGGCAGATAAAAGAAGACGAACCCGAGCAGATCGATGATGGCCTTTTTGCGCCCTGTGAGGTTGCTGTAGACCACATCGACCCGAACGTGCTCGTTGAGTGTGACCAGCACCGGCGCACCGAAAAACACCGTGGCCGAAAACAGATACCACTGAATCTCCAACCACGCGTTGGAACTCATGTGGAAAGCGTACCGAATCGATGCGTTGCCAGCACTGATCAGGCAGGTGGCCAGCACCAACGCTGTGGCCACATAACCAAAACCGCGCGCCAGCGCATCCATCCACCGGATGTATGCGTTCATGACAGAAGCCTTATTCGCCCAGGATCACGGCCTGGTTGTACAACCGGGTGGAACGGGCGCCGCTGCGGCAGAACATCAGCAGCGGACGGGGCAGCGTCTTGAGCAAGGCGGCGCATTGCGCGATCTCTTCAGGCGACTGGTATCCGCCCTGCACCGGCAGATAGGCATAGGCCAGGCCCGCGGCCTTGGCGGCCGCTTCGATGGCGGCGCTGGTGGGCTGCTCGGGGCCGCCTTCCATGTCAGGTCGGTTGTTGATGACGGCCTTGAAGCCCGCCTCTGCCGCAGAAGCCATGGCCTCCGGGGTCAACTGCGGGGCGGCAAAGACATCTTGGGCGATGGGCTGCAGTGCGACAGAATTGCTCATGGTGCGGACCTTTCAGGAATCAAGGGGCCAAAGCCGCTTTGACAGCCGCCGACACCAGACCCATGTCGGCCTGACCGGCCAGGCGCTGTTTGACCACGCCCATGACCTTGCCCATGTCGCCCGGGCCTGCGGCACCGATTTCAACCACGATGGCCTTGACGGCCGCATTGACCTCATCGGCGCTCAAACGCTTGGGCAGGTAGACCTCCAAGAACACGATCTCGGCCTTTTCTTTGTCAGCCAGATCCTGGCGGCCACCCGCTTCGTATTGCTGGGCCGCGTCCTTGCGCTGCTTGATCAGCTTGTCCACGATGGACACCACCATCGCGTCATCCAGCTCCACGCGCTCGTCAACCTCTTTTTGCTTCATGGCGGCCAACAGCATGCGGATGGTGCCCAGACGGTCAGCCTCTTTGGCGCGCATGGCGGCCTTCATGTCATCAGAGATACGTGCTTTCAAGCTCATGGCAGTGAATCAGGTTGAATGGTTGAAGTGGATGGCAGAAAACAAAAAGCCCGCATGGGCGTCCCCGCGCGGGCTTATTTGCAGGAACCGATCAGGCAAATCGCCACCAGGTGACGCGCCATTTTGACCGGTTCAGAAGCAGACCGGTATCAGTACAGCTTCTTGGGCAGTTGCATGCTGCGCACGCGCTTGTAATGGCGCTTGACGGCGGCGGCCTTCTTGCGCTTGCGCTCAGCGGTGGGCTTTTCGTAGAACTCGCGTGCGCGCAGTTCGGTCAGCAGACCCAGCTTTTCGATGGTGCGCTTGAAGCGGCGCAGAGCCACGTCAAACGGCTCGTTTTCTTTGACACGGATGGTCGTCATTACAGATTCGCTTTCAGTATGAATGCATTCAAAGGGCTGGCTTCAACGGCCTCTGACGCTCGATTCGGATCAACCACACAGGCCTCCGGGCCGGGGCCCGCTCCCGGTTTCCGCGGATGGAAACGGGTCTGCCCTACGGGGTGTGCATGATTGGCTCTAAATCGCCACGCCAGGGGACTTTTTTGCAAGCGTTAAAGCAAGCCCCACCAACAAAGCCTGAGATTCTACCCCGATTTCCGACAAATTTCTACTATTTGGCCAATTGGAGTGCGCCGAGTTTCTCGATCCGCTGCTGCCGAGCCAGTTCCGTGCGCGACGCCACGGTCAAGGGCGGCAAATCGTCAGGCCACAGCCAGCCTTGAGTTTGCAGCAATTCGGTCAACGGTTCCACCACGAAGGCGCGCTGCAGCATGCGCGGGTGCGGCAATGTCAGCGTCGGCGTATGGAGGACCGTGCCGCCATACCAGAGCAAGTCCAGATCCAGAGTCCGGGGCGCGTGCCGGTAAGGACGCGTCCGGTCGTGGTTCCGCTCCAGCATCAGCAAGGCCCGCAGCAATTCCTGTGGGCCCAATGCCGATGCAATGGCCGCGACCGCATTGAGGTAATCGGGCCCGTCGGCATCGACCGGTGCAGTTCGATAGACCGACGAGATCCCTTCCAGCTCAGTCCATGGCAGGGCCTGCAAGGCGCTGCATGCCGAACGTAAACGCGCTTCCACATCGCCCAGATTGCCGCCCATACCGATGTAAGCACGGAACCGAGGGGGAGTCTGTGGAGGCGCCATGGATCAGTCCTGTTCGGTCTCTCGAGCAGCCACGCCGCCCTCGCCCGCTGGCTTGCGGCGACGGCGGCGCCGTTTTTTGGCGGGGGCATCGAACTCTTCCCCAGTGGTGGTGCCAGGGCCGGCCGCACGGGTGGCCCGCTTGGCCGATTCCTGCTGGCGGGCTTCGTCCATCAACTGCTTGCGCTCATGAGCGTCGGCCAACGAAAAGGCCTCCCACCAACTGGCCAGCAGCGGATCGATTTCTCCACATTGACCGCGCAGGCGCAAAAAGTCAAACCCAGCCCGAAAACGAGGTTGCTCCACCAATGTCAAGGGGCCGTTGCCCATGCGTTTGTCAAAGCGGGGCTGCATGGTCCAGATCTCACGCATGTCGGCGGCGAGTTTGCCTCGGCCCGAAATGTCGCCGATGCGGGCATCAAACACGGCATCGGTGGCCGCCTGCAGAGCCGGGAAAGGCGGCTCGCCCTTGGCCATGGCGCGCTTCCAGTGGTCCTGCACGTCATGCCACAGCAGGCAGGCCAGCAAGAAACTGGGCGCCACAGGCTTGCCTTCGGAAACGCGGCGATCGGTATCAGCCAGAGCCAGCTGAACGAACTGCTCACGGCCAGGGTGGCGGCGCGCCTCGTCGAACACAGCGTCGAGAATGGGGAACACGCCGCGATCCAGCCCTTGCTTGCGCAACTGGTCCAGCGAAGCACGCGCATGCCCCGTCTGCAACAGCTTGATCATTTCGTCGAACAGACGCGACTGCGGCACGTTGCTGAGCAACTCGGCCATCTCTTGCAAGGGCTCGCGCGTCTTGGGTTCGATGTCGAACCCCAGCTTGGCGGCAAAACGCACCACCCGGATGATGCGGACCGGGTCTTCCCGGTACCGCAGCTCCGGCACGCCGATCATGCGCAGCACGCGTTTCTTGGCGTCTTTGATGCCGTGATGGAAGTCGACGACGATACCGGTCTTGGGGTCGTAATACAGGGCGTTGACGGTGAAGTCGCGGCGCGCGGCGTCCTGATCCTGCGGCCCCCAGACGTTGTCGCGCAGCACGCGGCCACTGGCGTCGACCACATGGGTTTTATCGGCAAGGTCCTTGCGCGAGGTCTTTTCATTGCCGGCGACCTGCTCGGCGGCGTTGGGGTCCAGATAGGCCCGAAAGGTGGAGACCTCGATGACTTCGTTTTCTCGCCCACGCCCAAAAACGACGTGGACGATGCGAAACCGGCGACCGATGATGAAGGCCCGGCGGAACAGGCCTTTGACTTGCTCGGGCGTGGCGTTGGTGGCCACGTCGAAGTCCTTGGGGCGATGCCCAAGCAACAGGTCGCGCACCGCGCCGCCGACGATGTAAGCCTCGTAGCCCGCGTTCTGAAGGGTCTCAACGACGCGCATGGCGCGGTCGTCCACCAGGTTGATATCGATGCCGTGCTCACTTTGTGGCACTTCGACACGCTTGCCCGTCGGGATGCGGGTTTTGGCCGCGCGGCCGGCTGTGCCGGCGCGAGGCTTGAGAATCTTGTCAATCAGACTTTTGATCATGCGAACAATCGAAGAACACGCCAGCCACGCTCAAGGGCCACAGCCTCCAGCGCGGGGCTGGGGTTGGTCGCCACCGGATCGTTGGCTCGTTCCAGTAAAGGCAGGTCGTTAGGGGAATCGCTGTAGAAGCTGACGCGATCAAAATCGCTCAACTGATGGCCTTTGTCGGCCAGCCATTGTTCCACACGCGTGATTTTGCCTTCTCGGAAGGATGGGACGCCGTCGATCGCGCCGGTCACGCGCCCTTCGGCATCCCGAACGAGGCGAACGGCCAACAGGTCGTTGACTTGGAAGGCGTCGGCGATGGGGCGGGTGACGAATTCGTTGGTGGCGGTCACGATGGCCAGCAAGTCGCCCTTGGCACGATGCGCTTCGACCAGTTCGACGGCTTGAGGCAGCATGGCGGGATAGATGACTTCGTCCATGAAGGCCTGCTGCAGTTGCTGCTGCGCTTCGGTGCTCATTTGCCGCCAGATGCTGGTGGTGAAGCGGATGTAGTCATCCAGCACCAAGGTGCCCTCGCAGTATTGTTGATAGAAGCCATCGTTGGTCTGGCGGTATTGAACCGCATCGGCCAGCCCCTGGCGGATCAGGAATTCGCCAAACTCGTGGTCCGAGTCGAGCGGCAAGAGGGTGTGGTCCAGGTCAAACAGGCACAGATTCATGGGGTCTCCAAGGCCAGCATTTGTTTCAGCAAGGGCACAGTCACGATGCGATGCTCGGCCAGTGCGAAGCGGTCGAGTCGGTCCAATAGCGCCATCAAAAATCCCAGGTCGCGGCTGTAGCGCGTCAGCAAATAGCTCAGAACGCCCTCGCCCAGTGCCATGCCGCGCCGGGCCGATTCGCGTTGCAGGGCCTCACGCACGCCGCCTTCGTCCAGCGGTTGCAATGCAAAAGTCAGGCCCCAGCCCAGTCGGGTACGCAAGTCATCGCGCACAGGCAGGTCGACCGGGGGAAGCCGCCCGGCCGCGATGATGCCCAGCATGGGCACGCCGCCCTCCCCGCCTACCGCGGACACCCCGGCGGTGGCCGACTCGATGAAGAGGTTGAAGGCCAGGTGCTGATAGTGCGGATCCAGCTGATCGCAGTCGTCGATCAACGCCAGGGTCGGCCCCTGCGGGTCGGGCGCATCCCAGATCTGGCAGGTTTGCGCGTTGAGCCAGATGACGCCGAACTGGAGCGCGACGGCTTTTTCGATCAGGGCCCGCAGCAAATGGGTCTTGCCGACGCCTGAACGCCCCCAGATGTAGGCGGGACTCTGGTTGTACCCTGGCAAAGGCCATTGACGCAGCCAGTTCAGGGCCTGCGCGTTGTCACCTTCGAGGAAATCATCCAGGCCAGGGGCGGACACCGGCCCCAGATCCAAGGGCATCTGGCGCATCAAGGCATCGAACTGCACACCGTCGTGCGCCAAACTGTCAGTCGAAATGGTCATGTGGGAGCGATTTTATCGGGCTCCCTCACATGGCGACGTCACTCAGTCCGGATCCCCTGCATAAACAGCGCGCCGCGCGGACTCCAGCGCCTCTTCGAGCTTGGCCTGATCGCGCTGCGCCGCCGGCTTGGCTTGCCAGTCGGCCACGATGGCCGCCTCTCGGCGCTTGTACTCGGCCAGGCGGGACGCATCCTGGGCGACCTGCTGGGGATCAGGCTTGGGCGCCGCGTTCATCAACGCCGCTCTGGCTTCTTCGATGCGCAGCTTGCGAAGCTCTTCGTTGGGCTCCAGATCGGCCCACAAGGCGGTGCTGAGCATCAGCGCCTCGCCGAGGGAGGCTTCGCCCTGTCTCAAACGCTCGGGCACCTGCGCCAGCAGGCGCTTGGCCAATTCTTGGCGGCGGGCGACGTCTGGCGAGCCTTTGAGGCTCTGCCATTGCTCGAACCCGCGCTGAAAGCGCAGGTATTTGACCACCCGTTCGGTTTCTGCCTTGGGGTTGCGCGTCTTGGCCATCGCCTCCTTCAGGGCGGCCCAGTCTTCGGGCGTGAAGTCGGCCGGACGCCCATCCGCGAGGATAGCGGGCGCGCTCACCAGGGCCGATTCCACCAGCTTGGGCCCGCCGATCGGCACCGGTGCCCCGCCCGACCGGCTCGGCGACGGGTCGGGTGTCTGCGGCGCGTCATCGGCGTGGTTGAACCACCACCAGGCAACACTACCGGCCAGGGCCCCCACCATCAGCGCCCCCAACCAAGAGCGCTGCCTACCCTGACGACTTTGATACGTGATCATGAAGAAACCAACAATGCTGATGACATCCAACCCGGCGATTGTGGTGAAG
Source organism: Acidobacteriota bacterium (assembly GCA_050259275.1). Lineage (GTDB taxonomy): Bacteria > Pseudomonadota > Gammaproteobacteria > Burkholderiales > Burkholderiaceae_C > Aquabacterium. Next base: position 167,345 of record JBLNAI010000017.1, on the reverse strand, counting down.
CCACCGATACGCGGCACATGGGATAAACCCACGTCGCCCCCTAAGCTGACGGGGTATGTCTCGCGACGCGCAATCCCTGCCACTACACTGGCGGGCTGTTGTCAATCCTCACGATGATCCCCCACGGATCGCTTGTACGTCCATGAATCTGAACAGTTTTGATCCGTTGACCGTCACCGCCGTCGCGGCAGTCGTGTCTTATCTGGTGGGCTCTCTGTCTTTCGCCGTCATCGTCAGCCGACTGTTTGGCCTGGCGGATCCTCGTACGTATGGATCGGGCAACCCGGGCGCCACCAATGTGCTGCGTTCGGGCCACAAAGGCGCAGCCGTGCTGACTTTGCTGTTTGACGCGGTCAAGGGCTATGTGCCTGTGGTGGTCGCCCAGCAATTGGGCCTGGCAGAACAAGCCGTGGCGGCGGCCGGACTGGGCGCCTTCATCGGCCACCTGTGGCCGGTGTTTTTCAAGTTTGAAGGCGGCAAGGGGGTGGCCACGGCCGCAGGCGTGTTGCTGGGCTTTTCGGGCGCCCTGGGGGGCAGTGTGCTGTTGGTCTGGATCGCGATGGCAGCGATTTTTCGTTATTCGTCGCTGGCGGCATTGACCGCTTCGATCGCCGCCCCGCTGATTCACTATTTTGGCTGGGGTCCCAGCATCACAACCGCGTGCATTGCCGTGATGAGTGCACTGCTGATCTGGCGACATGAGGCCAATATTCGCAAACTGCTGGCCGGGCAAGAGAGCAAACTGGGCCAGAAGGCCTGAATCAGCATGAGGGCCTCACCTTTCAAGCAAGCCACATCGCTGTGGACCTTGCTGGTCACGGTGGCGCTGGTGTGGGGGCTGTTTCAGGGACTGCAATGGTGGCAGGCACGGCGCCAGAGCCAGGCTCTGGCTGAGGTCCTGCAGCAATCGCCGGTTCGCCCGGGCGAGGTGCTGATGTACACCACCTCGACCTGCCCCTATTGCGCCCAGGCGCGCGAATGGCTGAGCCAGCACAAGGTGCCCTTTACCGACTGCAACATCGAGTTGGAAGCGCACTGTCAGGCCGAGTTCGAACAACAAGGCTCACCCGGGGTCCCTTTGATGAAGGTGCGCGGCCTGTGGAACCTGGGCTTCGATGCCCAGTGGGTGACCCTGGCGCTGCAGCGTCCATCACAAGCGAGCCGCTCTGCGAATCAACCAGCGGACAGCCCCAGCACCGCCAAGTCGCCCCGGCCCTGACGTATCACCTTCATGTCGCCCGCACTGAGGTCGACCACCGTGCAGGGCTCCATCGCGCAAGCGCCGGCATCCACCACCGCTTGTACGCGTTTTTCCAGTCGCTCGCGGATTTCCTGCGGATCGTTCAGCGCCTGCGCCTCATCGGGCAGGATCAAGGTCGTCGCCAGCAAGGGTTGGCCCATTTGCTCCAGCAGAGCCTGGGTCACGACGTGATCGGGCACCCGCAAGCCAATCGTACGGCGCGAGGGGTGCGACACGCGCCGAGGGACTTCTTTGGTCGCCTCCAGAATGAAGGCGTAAGGGCCAGGCGTGGCCGCCTTGAGCAGGCGGTATTGCTGGTTGTCGACCCGCGCGTAGTTGGCCAGCTCGGACAAGTCGCGGCACAGCAGGGACAGGTGATGCCGCTCGTCCACACCCCGAATGCGGCGCAGTGCATCGACCGCGGACTTGTCGTCCAGATGACACACCAGCGCATAGCAGGAATCGGTGGGGATCGCGGCGATCCCACCGCGATGCAGGATCTCTGCGGCTTGCTTGATCAGCCGTGGCTGGGGATGCTGGGGATGAACTTCGAAATATTGAGCCATAGGCTCTAGCCTATCAGGGCATCCAGACGCGGTGTTCCAAAGCCTCCCACACCGGTCTGACCGAGCCCGGAAGGTCTGGGAGCGTGCCCAGATCGGTGTGACTCTCTGAGGGGTCGTGAAAGTCTGACCCGCGCGACGCCAGGAGGTCGAACTCCTGTGCCATGTCCGCGTATTTCTGGTACTCGGGCACCGTATGGCTACCCGTGACCACTTCGACGCCCTGCCCGCCATGGGCCTTGAACTCGGAGAACAGCGCGTATTCTTCGTTGGGGGTGAAGTCATAGCGGCCCGGGTGGGCAATTACCGCGATGCCGCCTGCCTGCGTGATCCAGCGTACGGCGTCAGACAGTTTGGCCCAGCGGTGCTCGACAAAACCGGGTTTGCCTTCGGTCAGATACTTTCTGAACACCTCATGGGGATCGCTGCAGACGCCAATCTCGACCAGATAGCGCGCAAAGTGGGTGCGCGAGATCAAGTCCGGGTTGCCCACGTATTTCAATGCGCCCTCGAAGGCGCCGGAGATGCCGACGCGCGCCAGATCAGCCGCCATGTCGCGAGCGCGGCGTTCTCGGCCATTTCGCGTGTCGCCGAGCCCCTGGACCAACTGCGCATCGTCGGGATCGAAGCCAAGCCCCACGATGTGAACCGTCTTGCTGGCAAAGGTGACCGAGATCTCGGAGCCGGTCAGATAGCCCATGCCCAAGGCGTTGGCAGCCTCTCGGGCGCGGTGCTGACCACCGATTTCGTCGTGATCCGTGAGTGACCACAATTGCACCCCGTTGGCACTGGCCCGGGCGGCGACGTCTTCCGGTGACAAGGTGCCATCTGACACATTGGAGTGACAGTGCAGATCGGCGTTGAGGAGATGCATGGGGGTACGAACTCTTTCTAGATCATCCTACCAAGCCCGCATCCCACAGCACGGGTGGCAGGGAATTAACCCCACTTGGGTGTCGAGCGACCCCATGCATGCAAGCAGGCTTGCGTCAATTCTCCGACCAATTGGTCGTCAACCGGCTGGCGGTATCGGATTTTGATGTGCCGCATGCCTTTGCCGGCGCCATCCAACTCCGGAAAATCAGCCATGAGCTGCACGCCGTTGAACACCTGCAGATGCGCGTGAGCCTTGTACAACACGATGGCCATGACGTTGTCGCCATCGTTGATGAAGCACAGGTTCCCCCATTTGACCTCGGGGCGCAGTTGCGGCGCCACTGCCGTGATCGCCCGGTGCATGGCCTGGGCGGTGTCGCGCTGCTCTGGACGCAGGCTGTCATAGAACGCGTTGATCAACGCAGGAGACTGGAGCGGACGACGCATCGGGAGGGACTCAAGCAAAAGGTACGACGGTGACATTGAAGCCCACGACACCTGATGGACTCGTTGGCACGAACCCGATCAGGCGTGAAACGCCAATACCACCTACTGCTTTTGTTTTTTGCCCCCGGCATGCCAGGTTGGCGACTGTCTGATGTTGCAGAGTCAGTGGCAGGGCACCCGCAGGTGCTCAATGCCGACCGGACAATCGTAACTGAACGTAATGAGTTGTTGCACACTCATTACGGGGGAATTTAACGGCATTCCCCGCTTTATTGAGGCAGTTCAAGTCTTGGGCAGCGTCACGCCGGTCTGTCCCTGGTACTTGCCACCGCGGTCACGGTAACTCGTTTCGCAGACTTCGTCGCTCTCGAAGAACAGCACCTGGGCACAGCCCTCGCCCGCGTAAATCTTGGCCGGCAGGGGCGTGGTGTTGCTGAATTCGAGCGTGACATAGCCTTCCCACTCAGGCTCGAATGGGGTCACGTTGACGATGATGCCGCAACGGGCGTACGTGCTTTTGCCCAGGCAGATGGTCAGCACGTTGCGCGGAATGCGGAAGTACTCCACCGTGCGAGCGAGCGCGAAGCTGTTGGGCGGGATGATGCAGACATCGCTGTGGATGTCGACAAAGCTCTTTTCGTCGAAATTCTTGGGGTCGACCACCGTGGAATGGATGTTGGTGAAGACCTTGAATTCAGGCGCGCAACGGATGTCGTAGCCATAGCTGCTGGTGCCATAGCTGACGATCTTGTGACCGTCGGCGGACTGGCGAACCTGCCCAGGCTCGAAGGGTTCAATCATGCCGTGCTCTTCGGCCATCCGGCGAATCCAGCGATCAGACTTGATGCTCATGCAATCTCCTGTGAACTGACAGGATTGTCCCCGATCGCAGCCCATTTCTGACAGCGGAGACGCGCGGACCTGTTTGAGCCAGCGCATGGGGCCAAAACGTTTGCCCACCGGCGTGCACCAAAGCGACGCGTGACGCACTGGCATGGATCTCGCTAGAAGAGTCGGCACACGGACTGGGCCAACGAAGGCCGAGCCGACAACGCTGAGGTTCTCTTCATGTCAGATTTCAAAACGTTCCTGAAGGCGGGGCACGCCCCGACCCTGTTCGCGTCCTTTTTGTACTTTGCGTTTTCATGCTGCATCTGGGTGATGAACGGCGCCATGGCACCCTTCATCACGGAAGACCTGAAGCTGACCGCCGCGCAAAAAGGCCTGATGCTGTCGATTCCGATTTTCGCGGGTGCGTTCATGCGCTTTCCCCTGGGCATCCTGGCGCAGTATGTGGGACGCAAGCCGGCCACCCTGGTCGAGATGGGCCTGATCGCCGTCGCGATGTTGTACGGCTATTTCTTTGTCGAGACCTTCGACAACCTGCTGGCCATGGGCGCGCTGCTGGGGATCGCGGGCGCCAGCTTTGGTGTGGCCTTGTCGCTGGGGTCCGGCTGGTTCCCGCCCAAGTACAAGGGCCTGGCCATGGGCCTGGTGGGGGCCGGCAATGTGGGTACCGCCGTGTCGGTGCTGGTGGCCCCGCCTCTGGCGCAGGCCTATGGCTGGCAAACGGTCTACGGCTTTGCCGCCATGGCGATCTGCCTGCCCATGCTGGTGATGATCGTCTTCGCCAAAGAGCCGCCCGATCGGGACGCCCATGCGTCGTTCCGCGAACACATCGCCTGCCTTTTCGAGAAGGACGGCTGGGCCTTCAGCATCATCTATGGCGTCACCTTTGGCGGCTTCATCGGGCTGACGTCCTTCTTGCCCAGCTACTACTACGAGCAGTTCCATGTGAGCAAGGTGCAGGCCGGTCAACTGACGATGCTGGCTGCGTTCATGGCTGCAGCGCTGCGCATCTTTGGGGGCTGGATCTCCGACCGCTGGGGCGGCGTGAACACCCTGACCGTGGTCATCATCACCGTGGCGATCTCGCTGGTGCTGTGCGGCCTGGCCGGTGAGTCGCTGATCTTGACCACCCTGCTGTTGATGCTGTGCTTTGCGGCCCTGGGCACGGGCAATGGCGCCCTCTTCCAGCTGGTACCGCTGCGCTGGCCTTTGACGACTGCGGTGGCCGGGTCGATGATTGGCGAAATCGGCGCGCTCGGCGGCGGCCTGGTGCCCAACGCCATGGGCCTGGCCAAGCAGCACACCGGCAGCTATCTGGGTGGATTCGTTGCGATCGCCGTTCTGGCGGTGCTGTCGCTGGGGATGATGCGCATCATGCAGATCCGCTGGACCCGCACCTGGGCCGAAAAGGGCGGCCGAGCCCGCACCACTGGCAGCACGTCGGGCGCTTACCGCGACAACACCGTCAAGGCCTGAGCCCTGGCTATCAGCCCTTGGGCAGGAACATCAGCCAGTAGATCAACAGCACATTGATCAGGACGGATACGGCGAGCCCTGCCTTCCACAGGTCTGCAGGGTCTCGCCCCACCAACGGCGTGGGGGCCAGTGCCGACAGGGGCCGGGATGCACCCCGATCCAGAGCCAGAAGCATCTCTTCTGCGGTTTCAAAGCGCTGCTTCTTGTCCTTGGCGATGGCCTTGAGGACGATGTGGTCGAGCCAGATGGGGACATCGGGCCGCAGTCGCGAGGGCGGGACCGGGTCGACACGCTTGAAGCGGGCCGCCTGATAGGGTTCGACCTCACCATAAGGCAAGCGCCCTGTCAGCCACTGGTAAAGCGTGACGCCCAGGGCGAACAAGTCGCTTTGTGAATCAGCCCGGGCCACGACTGGGTCGTCGTCCCACTGTTCCGGGTTCATGTAGCTGGGCGTGCCGGCGTGCAGCACCTTCAAAGACTCCGGCTCTTTGCCGGACAGCGCCACGCCCAGGTCCATCAGGCGCCACTGGCCGTCGGTGCCTTTGAGCACATTGTCGGGTTTGACATCGCGGTGGATGACGCCATATTGGTGCAAACGCCCCAAGGCCCGCACCACATCGGAGATGCCGGCCACCACCTCGGTGACGCTGAACCCTTGCTTGCGCGCCAACATGTCGCTCAGCATGGACCCATCCACCCATTCAAAAAGCGTGTAGAAGCAACTGGGCTCAATGGGCTCGTGCACCCGCACCAGTCCGGTGTCGTGCCGTTGTGTGACCCGCGCGCCCAGCCAGGCCTCATGCGCCAGCATGGCCCGCTCTTCGGGGTCACTGGCCCGGGCCTCATGCAAGGTCTTGAGCGCCAAGGTCAGATCGCGAGCTTCGTCGCGCACCTTGTAGACGCGGTGTACGCCGTTGGCAAAGACGCAGGCCTGCACGACCAGACCATCCAGCAGGTCTCCGGGGACGAGCTTATGGGGCACGGGCAACTGCCGGCCCCGGCGATGGGCGTCTTCCAGACGCTCGGCGGCCAAGCCTTTGACACGAATCACCAGGGCCGTGGCGTTGTCACGGCCGTGAGCCGAGAGCGCTTGGGCCACCAGCGCCTCGCTGGCTTCCTGGGCGGTGCCGCTGCTTGCCAGACTCAGCACCGCTTGTCGCTTGAGCACACCATGGACGCCGTCTGTGGTCAGCACGAAGGTGTCGCCGGTCTGCAACTCGCCCTCTGCGTAATCGACCCGAAGTCCGTCATCCAGACCCACCGCCCGCGTCAAGCCATTTTGAAAGGCCAGGGACCCCAAGGTGTGATCCTGCGTGAGCTGCACGCAGTCGCCGCCCCGGATGAGGTAGGCGCGGCTGTCTCCCACATGGGCGAGGGTGTAGCTGTGGCCCTGCAGCACCAATGCGGTCAGCGTGGTCATGCCCGCCGGAACCCCACCACCGGATCGCGAGCCGATGCGCCGCCGATTGTGGTCGGCCAGCCAGGCATTTTGCGCCGCGATGACGCGATCCAATGCCACCGTGGTGTCCCAGGTGGCCGGCGTGGCGTAGTAGTCCTGCAGCAGCGCCATCACGGTGGTCTGGGCCGCCTCGCGCCCCAGTCCGCCCGCCGACACGCCATCGGCGATGGCCGCCACCACGCCCCATGCCTCTTCGTGGGGCCCCGGTTGTCTGGCGGCCGCGAAATCTTCCAAATCGGTGCGCGGCCCCTTCTGGCTGGCGTATCCGATGTCCAGATCGAAACTCATCTTGTTGTGACTCGCTGAAATGCACTGGCCCGCATCACCACATCGGTGCATGCGCCCGAAGCGCTTCGCCTACCCGCGCAAGTTTCAAGCCCGGGCACGGTGCGCGCCGCACCCACTCCGTCGAATCGAGCTGGCCCCCATCTTGCTTTATCCCCCACATAACGATTCCTCTCTCCTCGCTGCGGAGTGCTCTCATGAAGAAGATGAAGCTTGTTTTGATCGGCAACGGCATGGCCGGTGTGCGTACTCTGGAAGAGCTTTTGAAGGTGGCCCCCGGTCTGTACGACATCACTGTATTCGGCGCCGAGCCCCACCCCAACTACAACCGCATTCTGCTTTCGCCGGTTCTGGCTGGCGAGCAGACCGTCGACGAGATCATCCTCAATCCGTTCGACTGGTATGCGGACAACGGCATCACGCTGCACACCAACAAGAAGGTCACGCACGTGGATCGCACCCGCCGGCTGGTGGTCGCCGAGGATGGCACCGAAGCCGAATACGACCGTCTGCTCATCGCCACCGGCTCGACCCCCTTCATCTTGCCGGTGCCTGGCAAGGACCTCAAAGGAGTGATCGCCTATCGCGATATCTCTGACACCAACACGATGATCGACACAGCCCAGTCCCGCCAGCATGCGGTGGTGATTGGCGGCGGTTTGCTGGGCCTGGAAGCCGCCAATGGCCTGATGCTGCGCGGCATGCAGGTCACGGTGGTGCACATCGCCCCTTGGTTGATGGAGCGCCAATTGGACGATGTGGCCGGCAAGATGCTGCAACGCTCACTGGAGGAGCGGGGCCTGCAGTTTCGCATCGGCGCGCAAACGCAAGCGCTACTGGGTGGCGAGGATGGGCGCGTCAAAGCCGTGCGATTCAAGGACGGGGAAGAAGTGCCCGCCGATCTCGTCGTGATGGCGGCAGGCATCCGCCCCAACACCGCGTTGGCCGAGAAGATGGGCCTGCATTGCCACCGCGGCATCGTGGTCACCGACACCATGCAAACCGTGACCGACCCCCGCATCTATTCGGTCGGTGAATGCGCGGCCCATCGGGGCACCGCGTATGGTCTGGTGGCGCCCCTGTTCGAGCAAGGCAAGGTGTGCGCGAACCATCTGGCCATGGTCGGCATCGGGCGGTACACGGGCTCTCAAACCTCGACCAAGCTGAAGGTCACGGGCATTGACCTGTTCTCAGCGGGCGACTTCATGGGTGGCGATGGCACCGAAGAAGTGGTGTTGTCAGACCCCTTTGGCGGCGTCTACAAAAAACTGGTGATCAAGGATAGCAAGCTGGTGGGCGCCTGCCTGTATGGCGACACGGCGGATGGCAGCTATTACTTCAAGCTGATCCGCGAAGGAGACAGCATCAGCGACAAGCGGGACTGGCTGATGTTCGGCGAATCGGGTCGGGGCGGCAGTCACATCACAAAGGTCTGCGCATGACAGTGACTCCTGCAACCCAAACGCGCGCCACCTGTCCCTACTGCGGCACGGGCTGTGGTGTGCTCATCGAAACCGTCAACGGTCGCATCACCCAGGTTCAGGGTGACCCCGACCATCCGGCTAACTTCGGCCGCCTGTGCACCAAAGGCAGCACGCTGCACCTCACGGCGGCTGACAGCATCCGGCGGCAGACCCGGCTGCTGACCCCTCAGCGGCGAGCCCGCCGTGGTGCACAACCGCAAACGGTCAGTTGGGATGTGGCGATGGACGAGGCGGCCGACAAGCTGGCCGACATCATCGCGCGTCATGGTCCCGAGGCCGTCGGGTTTTACGGATCGGGCCAGTTGCTGACCGAAGACTATTACGTGCTCAACAAGCTGGTCAAAGGACTGATCGGCACCAACAACCTGGACACCAATTCGCGCCTGTGCATGAGCAGCGCCGTGGCGGGCTACAAGGCCACGCTGGGATCCGACGCGCCCCCGACCTGCTACGACGACATCCAGCACGCGCAGACCGTTTTCATCGTCGGCGCCAACACCGCGTACGCCCACCCCATCGTCTTTCGGCGCATCGAAGAGGCTCGGCGCGCCAACCCGGCCATGAAGCTGATCGTGGCCGATCCCCGCCGGACCGAGACCGCTGAGATGGCAGACCTGTTTCTGCCGATCCAGCCCGGCACCGACGTGGCGCTGCTGCATGGCATGCTGCATGTGATGCTGGCAGAAGGACGGGTCGACATGGCCTTTATCCAACGGCACACGAACGGCTTCGAAGCCCTGCGTACCCTTGTGCAGGACTTCCGCCCGGAGGTCGTCGCATCGATCTGCGGCATCCCAGCGGCCGATGTGATTCAGGCGGCTCGCTGGTTTGGGGGACACACGCCCACCTTGTCGCTGTATTGCCAGGGACTGAACCAAAGCAGCAGCGGCACGGACAAGAATGCCGCCTTGATCAATCTGCACCTGGCTGGTGGCCAGATCGGCATCCCCGGCGCCGGCCCATTCTCATTGACCGGCCAGCCCAACGCCATGGGCGGACGCGAGGTGGGCGGCATGGCCAACCTGCTGTCAGCTCACCGCGATTTGTCATGCGCGGAAGACCGCGCCGAAGTGGCCCGCCTATGGGGCGTGGACGAGGTACCGGCGAAGCCTGGCCTGACAGCAGTCGAAATGTTCGAGGCCGCCGCCCAAGGCGACATCAAGGCGCTCTGGATTGCTTGCACCAACCCGGCCCAGTCCCTGCCGGACCAGGCAACGGTGCGCAGGGCCCTGGAGAAGGCCGAGTTGGTCATCGTGCAAGAAGCCTACGCCACGACCGCCACCTGCGCCTTTGCCGACCTGCTGCTGCCCGCTACCACCTGGGGTGAAAAGGACGGCACCGTCACCAACAGCGAACGCCGAATCAGCCGCATGCGGCCCGCCGTGCCCCCTGCCGGCCAGGCCCGCCACGACTGGGCCATCTTCGCTGACATGGGGCGCAGGCTGGAGTCCCGGCTGCCGCAACGCAAGGCGCTTTACCGTGCAGGCGTGGCGACCTTGTTTCCATACACCGACGCGGAGTCCGTCTGGAATGAGCACCGCGAGTCGACCCGTGGACGCGACCTGGATATCACTGGACTGAGCTATGCCATCCTGCAAGAACAAGGCCCTCAGCAATGGCCCATGCCGCAAGGGACCACGCAAGGCCGCGCCCGGTTGTATGAAGACGGCCGCTTCCCGACCGCAGACGGCCGGGCCAACTTCATTGCCATGCGATACGAGCCCGTGGCCGAGCCGCGTGACCCGCGTTTTCCCTTCAGTTTCAATACCGGCCGGCTGCGCGACCAGTGGCATGGCATGAGCCGCACCGGCACCTTGGGCCGGCTGTTCGGCCACGTCAGCGAGCCCTGCGTCGAGATGAACGCGCAGGACATGTCCCGCCTGGGGATCGCTTCTGGCGACCTGGTGCAGGTAAGCTCCCGCCGCGGTGAGCTCATTGCCCCGGCCCAATCCAGCGACGCCATGGCACCCATGCAGGTCTACATGGCCATGCATTGGGGCCAGGAGTACCTCAGCGGCATCAACGCCGAAGGCTCACCCGTCGCCGGGGTCAATGCCCTCACCAATTCTGCCTTCTGTCCCCAGTCCAAACAGCCCGAGCTCAAGCATGCGGCCGTTCGCCTAAGCAAGCCTCATTTGCCATGGCGCATGGTGGCGGTGGCCTGGTTGCCGCAAGACCAGGCATTGGCAGCCCGCGAGGCCCTCAAGTCCCTCATGTCGGCCTTTGCCTTCACCAGTTGTGTGCCCTTCGGGCGCGAGCCCCATGAACAGGGCAAAGTCGGTGTGTTGTTTCGCGCAGCGGCACTTGAACCCTGCAGTGAGGCGGTCTACCAGCAAGTCGAATCGATACTGGGCATCGATGGCATCGATGTGCTGCACTACCGGGATCTCAAACGCGGCCAGCGCCGCGCCATGAGGCTGCACCGCTATCCCGACGGCTTGCGACTGGAAGCTTTCATGCTGGCCGGCGACATCAGCGCCGAAGCCTGGATCAGGCCGCTGCTTCAGGAAGAACAGCTCGCCGATGCCTATGGGCGCGCCCTGCTCACACCGGGGGCGACGCCTCCTGTTGCGGTCGAAAGCAAGGGGCGTCAGGTGTGTACCTGTTTCAACGTCACCGAGCCGCACATCGTGGGCATGCTCAAACACTGTCAGGGCGACACCGACAAGCGCCTGGCCCAGTTACAGGGCGAGCTCAAGTGCGGCACGAATTGCGGCTCATGCATCCCGGAGTTGCGCAAAATCATCAAACGCCATCCACTGGAGGCCACGCCGCACTGAGGGACCAACCCCGCGGGATAATGAAGCACAACTCCCGCATCACCATGAGCATCGCTGCCTATCTCAAAACCATCGGCCGAGGCAAAGATGGCGCCCGCCCTTTGACCGTCGAGCAAGCCCACGACCTGTTGAACCAGGTCTTTGAAGGCCACGTGACGGACCTCGAAATCGGTGCCTTTTGCCTGGCCATGCGCATCAAGGGCGAAGAGGTCTCCGAGCTGCAGGGTTTTGTGCAGGCCGCCGCCGAACACAGCCTCCCGCTGGCAGAAGCCGCCAGTGCCTTGAAGCGCCCCGTTGTGGTGCTGCCTTCCTACAACGGCGCGCGCAAATTGCCCAATCTGACGCCCCTGTTGGCGTGGGCGTTGGCGCAGCGCGATGTGTCGGTGCTGGTACATGGGCCGCAAGACAAGACGCGCGTCACCACCGGGCAGATTTTTGAAGCCCTGCAATGGCCGATCGTGGCAGATGCTGTGGGTCTGCAGGCGGCCTGGCAGCAAGGACAGCCGGCCTTCATGGAGACCGCGACCCTGTGTCGCCCTCTGGCCAAGCTGCTCGATGTGCGTTGGGTGGTGGGCCTGCGCAACCCCGGTCACACCGTGGCCAAGATCCTGGACCCGTTCGCGTCAGCCGGTGTGCCCTCGATTCGCGTGGTCAATCACACCCACCCCGAATATGCAGTCTCGCTGACCCAATATCTGGCGCAAACGCATGCGCGGGCCTTGCTGATGCGAGGCACAGAGGGCGAGCCCGTGGCCGATGCCCGCCGCCAGCCCCGCTTCGATGTGTTCGTCGACGGCATCAAGCGGGACGACCTCAGCCGCACGCCTCAAGAGGGCGTTCTGGTGGACCTGCCTGATTTGCCAACCACCATCGATGCCCAGACCACCGCGGCCTACATCCGCGATGTCATCGCAGGGGTCCGCCCCCTGCCCGCTTCGATCGCGACGCAGGTCGACTGCCTGTATCAAGCCCTGCTGGCCTGAGGCGCGCGAGAGGCCCGGGTCAACAACAGAATCCCGCCCAGGATCGCGCCGGTGCCCAATAGCAGGCGCGGCGTGATGGGCTCGTTCAAGGTCCAGGCGGCCAACCAGATCGTCGACAAGGGCCCCACCATCCCCACTTGGGCCGCCACCGTGGCGCCCAATAGCTGCACGCCCCGCATGACCAGCCAGACCGGCAAGGCGGTACAGAACACCGCATTGATGGCGGACAAGCCCCAGGCTTGCCAAGGCAAATGCGAGGCATCACCCGTCCGGCCGCCGGTCACGCCATAGACGACGCCCCACTGCACCAGACACAGCACGCAAGCGATGCTGGAGGCCCGGCCGACCAGCCAGAGCGACCCATGGCGCTGCACCATCGCACCGCTGCCCATGAGATAGATCGCGTAAGACAAGGCGCTGCCCAAAACCAGCAGGCTGCCCAAGGTGATCGTCTGTACGGCATCAACCTGACTGGCCGCTCCTGCAGGCGACACCAGGGTGACGGCATCCCAGTCATGCAGCCACACCACCGCCACCCCCAGGTACGCCAAGGCCATCGAAGCCAGTTGCACCAGCCGAATCGGGCGCCGGAACCACAGCGCCGACAACAGCAACACCATGGTGGGGTTGAGATACAGAATCGCCCGCTCCAGACTGGCACTGATGTACTGCAAACCCATGAAATCGAGTGTGCTGGCCAGGTAGTAGCCGGTGATGCCCAACCCGGCGATCTGCCAATGTGTCCTGCGGCTCAGGGGCGCCGCCGGGGCGTCGCGGCCCGCCCACCAAGCCATCAGCAAAAACAGTGGCAGCGCCAGCGCCATGCGCATGCCCACCACCGCAATGGCATCTCCACCCATGCGGTAAATCAATTTGGCCACGATGGCCTTGCCTGAAAACGCAATGGCCCCTGCGGTGGCGCAGGCCAGCCCTTGCATGCGTTGAGAAACGATGTGCGACATCCGCACACCCTAACCCATCGGACCTGCCCCCACTGCCTGCTGGGCCGAGAAGATGTGGTGAAGTTGGCGCTCAGGCCTGGGGCTGCAGTTGACGCCACTTCTGGCGCGCCGCCTCTGCATGCGCCATCCGGATGTGGCCATAGCCCTTGATCGTGTCCGGCACACAGGCGATGTCGATGGCCTGCGCCAGGTTTTGCGGCTTCAGACCGGGCAGCAGTCGCTCCAGCCGCTGACGGTATTCTTCCAGCAGCGCCCGGTCCAACTTGCGATCTTGCGTGTACCCGAAGGGGTCCATCCAGCTGCCCCGCAGGCCCTTGAGCCGTGGCAACCACCGCAGAAGCGGCAACCAAGCCTGTCCCCATGCCCGCTTGGCCGGATTGCCCACGGCATCCTGCCCTGCCATCCAAGGCGGCGCCAGGTTGAACACCAGCTTGTAATCGCCCTCGAACTGTTCACTGATTTTCTGGCGGAAGGCCTCGTCGCTCAGCAAGCGCGCCACCTCATACTCATCCTTGTAGGCCATGAGCTTGAACAGATTACGGGCAACCGCTTCGGTGAGCCGGGTGCTGCCCCAGGCGCGCTCTGCCGCCTGCACGCGCCGCACCAAGGTCACGTAGTCGTGTGCATAGGCCTCGTCCTGGTAGGCCCTCAAGTAGTCTTGCCGTCGGGTGATCAAGGCCTCCACCGGCTCCTTGGATGGGCGCATCAAGGCAATGGGCTGGGCCGGGGTCACCCACCTCATGACCGCAGCGCCATCGTGTGCCACTCGTCGGCCCCACTCGAAAGCAGCCAGGTTGCGCTCCACCTGCACGGCATTGAGCTCGATGGCGCGTTGCAAGGCCGAATGGCTCAACGGCACCCAGCCGCGCTGCCAGGCATAGCCCAGCATCAGCGGGTTGGCATAGATGGCATCGCCCAGCAAGCGGGTGGCCAGCTCCACCGCATCCATCTGACCGACATGGTCCTTGCCCACCGCCATCGTCAACGCATGGTCGCACTGATGAGCGGGAAACTGCCAGCCGGGCTCATGAACCAGGTCCGCCGTTGGCGTCTCGTGCGTGTTCAGGGCCACCTTGGTCCGTCCTGCACGCATCATCGTCAGGGTGCTCGAATGCGCCGCCACAATGGGGTCACAACCCATGATCAGGTCGGCCTCGGCCATGCCCACGCGGGTGGTGAAAATACCATCGGGCCGATCTGCGATCTGGACATGGCTCCAAGTCGCCCCGCCCTTTTGCGCCAAGCCCGCCGCCTCCTGCGTGACGATGCCTTTGCCCTCCAGATGGGCGGCCATGCCCAGCAGTTGCCCGATGGTGATCACCCCTGTGCCGCCAATGCCAGCCACGACGATGCCATAGGCCGACTTGCAACTGGGCAGATCGGGCTCCGGCAACACCGGCAGGCTGGACAAGGCCGGGATGCCATCTCCGGCTTTGCGCGCGCGCAGTTGGCCGCCTTCCACAGTCACGAAGCTGGGGCAGAAGCCCTTGACGCACGAGAAGTCCTGATTACACGAGCTTTGGTTGATGCGGCGCTTGCGTCCGAACTCCGTTTCAACGGGCTCGACGCTCAGACAATTGGACTGCTCCGAGCAGTCGCCACAGCCCTCGCACACCATCTCGTTGATCACGACCCGCTTACTGAGCTTGGGGGCCGTGCCACGCTTGCGACGCCGGCGCAGCTCCGTGGCGCAGGTCTGCTCGTAGATCAGCACGGTGCAGCCGGGCGTTTCGCGCAGCTGCCGCTGGATCACGTCCAACGACTCGCGCGGGTGAACGGCCACGCCCGGCGCCAGATCGGTCACCTCGGCGTACTTGTTCACGTCGTCGGTCACCACCACGATGCGCCGGGCGCCTTCGGCCTCCAGCTCACGGGTCATGGCGCCCACGGACAAGGTCCCGTCCACAGGCTGGCCACCGGTCATGGCCACCGCATCGTTGTACAGGATCTTGTAGGTCACATTGACCTGGGCTGCAATGCTCTGCCGGATGGCCAGCAACCCCGAATGGAAGTAGGTGCCATCGCCCAGGTTGACGAAGACGTGCTTCTCATTGCTGAACGGCGCCTGGCCCACCCAGTTGACGCCCTCACCGCCCATCTGGGACACCGTCTCGGTGTGCCGCCCCATCCACATGGCCATGTAGTGGCAGCCAATGCCCGCCATCGCGCGAGACCCGTCCGGCACCTTGGTCGACGTGTTGTGCGGGCAGCCGCTGCAGAACCAGGGCACCCGCTCGGCGCTCTTGGCCAGGTCTTTCAGGGATCGCTCCTTGGCCTCGATGACTTTCAGGCGCTGGGCCACACGCTCGCGCAAAGCCGGCTCCTGGTCCCTCAGCAGCCCGAGCTTGTCCAGCCGCTGCGCCACGGCCTTGGCGATGATGGCGGGGTTGAGATCCGCCTGGGCCCGCAAGAGCCAATGCGAGGCCGGGTTCTCTTGCGACCACTCTCCGCCCGTGCGATCGCCTTCCGACTCGCAGAATTTGCCCAACACATTGGGGCGAACATCTTCCCGCCAGTTGTAGAGCTCTTCCTTGAGCTGGTATTCGATCATCTGGCGCTTTTCTTCGATCACCAGAATTTCTTGCAAGCCCGTCGCGAACTCGCGGGTGGCACTGGCTTCCAGTGGCCAGACCACGGCCACCTTGTGCACACGCAGGCCGATGCGCCGGCACGCCTCTTCATCCAGGCCCAGGTCATGCAGCGCCTGCATCAGGTCGTTGTACGCCTTGCCACTGGCCATCAGACCGAGTCGCGCATTTGGCGAATCCAGCACAGTCCGGTTCAGCTTGTTGGCACGGATGTAGGCCAGCGCGGCATACCACTTGTAATCCATCAAGCGGGCTTCTTGCTCGAGCGCGGTGTCTGGCCAGCGAATGTTGAGTCCCCCGGCGGGCATCCCGAACTCGGTGGGTACGATGATGCGTACGCGATCCGGATCGACCGACACGGTCGAGGCCGACTCCACCACCTCCTGAATGGTCTTCATGCCGGCCCACAGCCCCGAGAAGCGGCTCATGGCATAGGCGTGCAGCCCCAGGTCCAGAATTTCCTGGACCGAACTCGGAAAGAACACCGGCAGCCCGCAGGCTTTGAAGATGTGGTCGCTTTGATGTGCCAGCGAAGAGCTCTTGGCCGCGTGGTCGTCACCTGCAACGGCAATCACCCCGCCATGCTTGGCTGACCCCGCCATGTTCGCGTGCTTGAACACATCCGAGCACCGGTCCACACCCGGGCCCTTGCCATACCAAAGCCCGAACACACCATCGAAGCGCTGGCTCTCGGGGTGCAGGTCGAGTTGCTGAGTGCCCCACACCGCCGTGGCGCCCAACTCTTCGTTGACGCCCGGCTGAAAAACGATGTGGTGTTTACTGAGGTGCGACTTGGCCTTCCACAGCGCCTGGTCATAGCCGCCCAGAGGCGAGCCGCGGTAGCCGCTGATGAAGCCGGCGGTGTGCAAACCCGCCATCGCATCACGGGTT
Organism: Acidobacteriota bacterium; assembly: GCA_050259275.1. Taxonomy (GTDB): domain Bacteria; phylum Pseudomonadota; class Gammaproteobacteria; order Burkholderiales; family Burkholderiaceae_C; genus Aquabacterium. The sequence continues at coordinate 150,462 of JBLNAI010000017.1, read as the reverse complement.
TGCTGCAGGATCGGCAAGCGCACCAGCGCCTGGATCCCGCTCATGAACGCACGCCCGCGCTCCAGCGTGTACTTGTCATCCAAGGACAGCGAAGCCAGTGCCTTCAAGACATGGTCGGGTAGCGGAGCATTCATGAACAACCTCCATCAATGCAAAACCCAGTGTAGGCCCGTCTTACTTGAGGGGTCTTATCGGTTTTACGGAGGGTTCAAGACCGAAGTGGAGATCGATGCTTCGCCGCTTCGTCAGGAAGTCACGCAACGGTCGACAATTTCTGAATGCGCTGACGCACCAGTTCGATGTGGGCCCGCAAGTTGTACAGATGCTCGGCATAAGACAGTGGTGTGCGGATCTGGCTGACGCCACGCTCAACCTCATCGAGCTTGGCCAGGGCGCTGGGCACGTCGAGGGTGTGCTTTTCGACATCCAGCTCGAACTCCAGCTTTTTGAGCTTGCCGTACCAACGGTAGATGCGCGAGCGCACGCGCCAGGAATAAATCGAGGGCGCATATCGCAACAAAGGCACCAGCAAAGCGAGGGCCGGAATGACAAAGACGATGACCCGGTCAATCCACACCGCGATCCAGAACGGCAGATGCCGATGCAAGAAGGATGGCCCGGCCTTCATGTAGTGCTCGGCATCCAGACTCAGAGGTATGTCGACCCCTTTGGGCGAAGGAAAATCACCCTCTCGCTGAAACAGGCCATCGCTGCCGAACAGATCGGTCGCCGCTTGCATGAAAAGTGTGATCAGCGCAGGGTGAATCGTGTCACGCACCACCAGGATCGCAGTGGGCGCGACCAAGGGAACCGGCCGGGACGGAATGTTGCGCCCCAGATCGAAGCCGCCCGCCGGCAGAACCACCTGCGTCAAAAACGGAAACAGCCGTGAATAGGCATCCGCCTGCCTGAACGGCAGCAGGTCGATGCCGGGGGCCATCATCAGATCGTGCACCACCGTGGACTCCGGCGCACCGACCAGAAACACCGCGTCCAGCTCCCGGTTCAGCAGCTTTTGCCCGGCATCCTGAGGCGACAAGGCCTCGAAATGCGTGTTGTCACTGTCCAGTCCATTGGCGTTGAACAGTTGCACCGCCAAGGCATTCATGCCACTGCCCCGAGGCCCCAAACCCACCCGGTGCCCCTTGAGCGAGGCCAGGCGATCCACCGGCAGACCTCGGCGGTAAAAGACCCACACAGGCTCGTAGTACAAGGACGCCAGACTCATCAGATTTTCGGCGTCGGCATCCTGGGCGACACCGCCCTGCACCAGCGCAACGGACACATTCGAACGCCCGTCATTGAGCAGCTTGAGGTCGTCGAGCGCACCGTTCGTGGGCCGCAACTCGACCTCGATGCCATCGCGCGCCAAGGCCGCCTTGAACTGCCTGGCAAAGCCCTCGTAGCCTCCGCCCTCGGGCCCCACGGTCATGACAATGTGACGCGGGGGCGCCGGTTGGATGAACCGCACAACGGCCCACCATCCTGCCCCGGCCAATGCCACCAACAACAATAAGAAGACCCACAGGTCCACCGACAGCCAGCGCTGCCCCAAACGAAAGGTCATTCAGTCCAGAAAGGGTTAAGGCGCGGGCGTGGCAGCCGCGACATCGACGTCACGGCGCACCAGGCGCACCGCATTACCCTTGCATTTTGGACCATTGCAGAAAGGTGGATTGCCTTCTCCAAAATTGACGACCTGATCCATCTTGCCGTCGTACGCCCAGTACCACTGGAAGTCAGGGTCCATGTCCGGGAAGGCCTCTTCATTGATGGAAGGGTTGCGGCAACGCCCCAGAAACAGCGATCGCAACTCTGCCGGCCGAGGCAGGCGCCAGCCATCGCCCTCTTCGTCTTGCGCTGCGCCAAAGTTGACCTGGCCAACCAGACCCACGCAGCCGATTTTCTCTTTCCACTTCTGACCCACGCTGCAGCGCTTCCAGGTCAGACCGGTCAATTTGTCCTTGACGGTTTCGCCTTGAATGACGAATCGGTCGGTCACAGGAGGCGCGGGCTTTTTGGGGTTGCACCCCGCCATGGCCTGCAGACTGGTCACAGCCAGCCAGGCAGCACACAGCATAGCCACATAACTCGAACGCCCCATTTCGTGTCCTCTCGTACTCTGAATTCTTCGGCAAATGCTACCCATACTGCACTGCAACAGGACCGCTGACAATCCGGTACAACCTCAGTGACCGCCCCCTGCCCCGGGGGGCGACCAACGAAAAAGGGCTGATCGTGTGGCGATCAGCCCTTTGCATACCCGCATTGCAATCGGCTCAGGTCAATACGGTGGCGACTGTCATGAGAACACCCAGGGCCCCCAACAAGCCCAGAAACTCCGTCATCCGGTAGACGGCGCGGGCCTGGCGGCCCTTCACACGGCGACTGCGCGCTTCAAGCAGCAAGGTGCCCCCAGCAAAAGCCATGAAGCACAGCGCTGCGCCTGGCAATCCCCAGACCATGCCGGCCGTGGCAGCAGCGACCAGACTGACAGACAAGCCGAACCAAGTCTGCCCTTTGAATATTGTTTGAACCTGCCGCATACCGTACTCCCTAATCAGATTGCCGCTGTTGGGGACTATATGAACGAGGCAATGAGTGCGTGCGTCTACCTGTAACCGCCCGGATGAGCGCTTGCCCCATAGCTGCGTCGGTGTCGCGGTAAAAAATCACGGTCGAAACAGATGGGTTACAAAAACGTGAGTATTTGACGACAGCCCTTGCGCTGACTAATGAAATCAGCGGAACCCTACAACGCAAAGACGCAATCACGCTACAGGCCCGATGAGAACTGGGTTTTTCGCAGTTTTATAGGTGGAAAACCGGTATCAGCCCTACAGACGTCCGGCACAATATCAACGCCCGCAATGTTGCGGGTGCAACCCAAAGAGTTTCCTCAGATGAACAAAGGCGAACTGATTCAGCATCTGGCTACCCAGCATGAACTGTCCAAGGCAGAAGCTGGTCGCATCCTGGATACGCTTCTTGATGTCGTGGTGACCACGGTCAAGAAGGGTGGTACGGTCACTCTGCCGGGCTTTGGTACGTTCAAGCAGCACGCCCGTGCCGCTCGCAACGGCGTGAACCCCAGCACTGGTGCCAAGATCAAGATTGCGGCAGCCAAGCTGCCCAAGTTCACACCAGGCGCTACCTTCAAGGCCGCAGTGGACCCCAAGGCAGCAGCCAAGAAGGCCGCAGCCAAGGCACCCGCAGCAGCCAAGAAGGCTCCTGCCAAGAAAGCCGCAAAAGCCAAGAAGTAATCATGCAGGTGCATCAAGCACCTCATCCTTGGCGCAGGCCACCTTCCTTCATCATCGGAGGCAGGTGGCCTGTCAACATTTCAGCCCTCACTTTTTAGGGAGCCCCACCATGAAATTCCGTTTGTTGTCCGCAGCCCTGGCTGCATCGACCTTGCTTCTGGCAGCACCAGCGCAGGCCTATGAGTTCAACACCATCAGCACGCTGAGCCAATCGGAATTCCGGCTCCTGAGCGAAGATCTGTCTGCCGCACTGTCGTACAAGCCCGTGATCCCTGCTGCAGACCTGGGCCTGACGGGTTTTGATCTGGGCTTGAGCGTAGGCGGCACTCATCTTGAGAATCGCGACGTCGTGAAAAAGGCCGCCGCTGGCGGATCGGTTCCCAGCATCTTGCCCACTGTGGCCTTGCGGGTGAACAAAGGGCTGCCTTTCAACCTCAACGTCGGGGCGGCTTACACCAGCGTGCCCGGTACCCCGCTGGCCGCGTTGGGCGGCGAATTGCGGTGGGCCTTCATGCCAGGCAGCACGTTGGCGCCCGCTGTGGCAGCCCGGCTGTCCTTCTCGTCCACCACCGGTCTGGACCAGCTCAAGATGAACAGCACCGGCTATGACATCTCGATTTCAAAAGGCTTCACTTTGCTGACGCCCTATGCCGGCATCGGGCATGTGCAGTCTCGTGTCTCGGCACCCGAGTCGCCGGCTCTCTCGTCCGAAAAGGTAGGACAGACCAAGTACTTTGGTGGCGTCAATCTGAATCTCGGTTTGATGAACCTGGATCTGGAAGCCGACCGTACCGGCAAGGCGACCAGCTACAACCTGAAAGTCGGGCTGCGCTTTTAAGGCCTGCTGGCCAAAATCGGGGGGCGCAGCCCCCCCCTCATTCAGGTTGCTGCCGGGCCCTTATCAGGTGCAACCCCAATGTAACGAGATGTACACCCCTCTACGATTCAGTCACTTCCCGTGAATTGATCCGCAGAAAAGGCAGTACCTCTGTGAAAAACTTCAATTACCTCCACCTCAGTGGCTTGTCCGCAGTCGGGCTGGTGGTCGCCTGCCTGGCGCAACAATGGTTTGGCGAGCACCGCAGTTACGGACACACCGCTACGGCCTATCAGGCCTCAAGCGAAACGATTGAAACAGCCCAGGCCGCACACCGCGAGGCTTCGGCGCGTCTGGCATTGATCCGGGATGACCGCCAGCAGGAACAATCCCGCAAAGCGCAACAACAGCTCGAGCGCGTCAAACGCGAGCGGGCATGGCAGGCTTTCTATGTCCAGCCGGCCGCTTGCCAGAACCCGGCCACCAATCGCCTCTTCACGGCGTGCGCCGATGACCACATCCGTGCACGACGCGAATTCGAGCAGGCTTACGCTGCCAATCCCATCGCCATCCAGCCATTTCGCAGCGCGGTGGCGACCAACGAAGAGTGACGCACATGATCATCACCGTGTCTGTCGCCTTGGGCTTGGCTACCACCCTGTATGGCTTGTCCCGACTGGTGTCGTCTCGTCAGGCGCAATCGCGCAAGCAAGCCTATCAGCGGTTCCTGCAGGAAGACCGGCAGCATTCCACATTGGAATATCACCGCGATGTCACGCGTCAAAGACGTGATACCCGCATGTGGCGCTGAAAAAATTCAAATATTTTTCTCAAGTCTGGATGAGATCTGCCGTAAATACAAAGGCATGACTTCAGATTTGTTTTCAGCCTCCCTCGGGAGGCTGTTTCTTTTTGGGGGATGCTTTGTCAGGAAGCCCGCTCTGTTGGCCACAGGCCAGAGAGCCAGCGCGAGCCAGCCGAGCCCGCAGCGATGATCAAGACGAGCCAGCCGATGCCGCGCGGTATGACGCCCGCCCACATGCTGACAAGAAAGACGGCTGTCAGCGCCAGCCCGAAGCCAATGATGAAGCCTGCGATTTTTCCGATCATCTCCGTCCCCAATTCTTTGTATCTTTTGAATTGAAAAAGGATAGCCGATCGGGGCCCTGCCCAATGCCTTCGATGTCTAAACGAAGGTTGGTGGCACGCACAAAGCAAAATCCCCTAGCAGAACCGGTCTACTAGGGGATTTCTTATTTGGTGGGGTGGCTAATGGGACTCGAACCCACGACAACCAGAATCACAATCTGGGACTCTACCAACTGAGCTATAGCCACCTCAGGAAAGACATAAAGTATAGCTTATTTTTTAGCGTTTGCGACGGCTTCTGTCACTTTTTTGCCTTCATTCAAATACTGAACTTTGTATTCGCGTTGCAACGCTCGGTAATAGGCATCGGCTTCAGCGCGCCCCCAGATGGGACCAAACTGGGTTTCGGTCTCACGCAGTTCGGCGGGAGCCAGATTGTGCGGCAACACTTTGTTGACCTTCACGATCGCGCTGCCCTCGGCGCCCAGATCGACCACGGTCCATGCAGGCAAGGTATCCGTTGGCAGACGCAGGGCTGCCTCCAGAATCGGCATCGGCTGACCATACATATTGCGGCGCGACATCTGCACCGCTTCTGGCAGAGCGGCCTTCTCCGGGCTCTTCTTCCACAACGCCACCTTCTGTTCAGCGTCCTGATGCGCAGCCTTCAGTGATTCTGCGGCGATCCACCGATCACGAATCTGGCTCTGGACCTGCTCGAAAGGCTGCTTGGCAGCAGGATAGTATTTGACGATGCGGGCAGATACCAGCTTGTTGGGGCCCACTTCGATGGCCTCTGTATTGCGGCCCTTGCCACGGTTATTGGCATCGAACAGCGAATCCAGCAGGCGTTGATTCGTCAGCACCCCTTGATCCTTGCCAGCCGGATGGTGCAAGATGCCCGTCGCGGACTGCAGCGGCAGCTTCAACTCGTCGGCCACAGGCTTGAGGCTGTCCGAGACTTCATACACCTTGTTGGTGAACTGCTCAGCCACTTCGGCGTATTGGCGCAAGGCCGCCTGCTTGCGGGCGTCGTCTTCGATCTGTGCCCGAACGGCTTCGAACGGCTGAGCCTTGCCACCACGAATCGCGGTCAGGCGAATGATGTGAAAGCCATAGTCGCTCTCAACCACATCGCTGATCTGCCCCGGCTGCAGTGAGAAGACGGCATCATCGAACGCCTTGGTCATGGCACCCTTGCCAAAGAAGTCCAGATCACCGCCATTGGCCGCAGAGCCAGGGTCGTCCGAATTCTTTTTAGCCAATTCGGCAAACGAGTCAGGGTTCTTCTTGACTTGTGCCAGCAGTTGTTCGGCCTTCGCGCGGGCAGCCTTCTTTTGCTCCGCGGTGGCGCTGGGCTCAGCCTTGATCAGAATGTGGCTGGCACGACGCTCCTCGGGCTCGGTAAAGCGGTTGAGGTTTTCTTTGTAGGAAGAACGCAGGTCGTCCTCTGACACGCTGACTCGCTGCTTGAGCGTATCGAGGTCCAGCACCACATACTGGACGTCGGCTTTTTCAGGCGAGGTCAGCGAGGCTTCGTTGGCTGGGTCTTTGTAGAAAGCCTGCAGTTGTGCGGGCGTCGGGTTCAACTGAGCCGCGTATTGCTTGGCGTCGAATTTTTGCCACTGCACTTCGCGGACCTGGAACAAGGCATTGACCGCCTGCTGGCTGGCCAGGGTCGAGGTCTGCCCCGACGCGGCGACAGCGCCGAGCACCTGGCTGGCGGTCAACTCCTGACGCAGCAGCGCCTCCAGTTGGGCGGGTGACATGCCACGGGCTTGCAGCAGCTGCTTGTTCAGACCGCCGTCCGGGTTACGCAGGGGGGCAAATTGCGGATCGGTCGCAAAAATCCGGGTGATGCGGGCCGGCGGCGGCGTCAGGCGCTGGTCCTTGCCCGCAGCCGTGAGAACGAACTCGCGAATCAGTTGATCCAGGGTCTGCTTCTTGATCTCTGGCTTGTCAAACTCGCGGGCATCGGTTTCAGGCCGTTGGGCGCGGACGCGTTCAGCAAACTGGCGCTGGGCGTTGTCCCATTCGTTCTGCATGATCTTGGCGCCACCGACCTTGGCGACGACGCCTTCGTCACTGCCAAACTTGGATGCACTTTGCACCCCGAACATCACAAAGGACGGCAGGATCAACAAAACCAACAGGAACTGCAGGATACGGTTGTGCTTGCGAACGAAATCAAACATGACTTGGGCCGAGGAAGGTGAGCCAGGGATTTGACCGGCTTTAGATGACACAAAGGCGAACCGAGGTCCGCCTTGCGTCGCTATCGGGATGGTGGGTGCTGAGGGGCTCGAACCCCCGACCTACGCCTTGTAAGGGCGCCGCTCTACCAACTGAGCTAAGCACCCGACAGCTTGAAAATCGAATTTTAGTTCACGGCGTCCTTCAGGGCTTTCCCGGGACGGAACTTGGGCACCTTGGCCTTCTTGATTTTGATCGCGGCACCCGTACGAGGATTGCGGCCGGTTCTGGCTGCACGCGTGGTCACCGCGAAAGTCCCGAATCCTACCAGCGAAACGGCCTCGCCCTTTTTGAGCGTGGTAGAGACGCCACCAATGAGCGCTTCCAGGGCGCGGCTGGCCGCTGCCTTCGAAATATCTGCCTGCTCGGCAATGTGATCGATCAACTCGGACTTGTTCACGGATATCCCCTCTTCATGCAGTCACGAACGAGTTAGACACAGCAAACCCGCGGAGCCGAATCAGACAAGGGGCAGCGCCGAGGGATGGAAAAAAACATTCTATGCCCAATCTTGCAGTGCCAGCCGGCCGCGCGGGGGGCGGACATGTGCCCTTGACAGACCCGACCCCGCTGAGTTGTTTCAGCGGGCTTTGGCGCGGATATCGGGCAGAGATTTCTTGAGGTAGTAGGCCATCGACCAGATGGTCAAGCCGCACGCGATGTAGATCAGCCAGGTGCCGAGCAGATGCGTATGTACGAGCCCGAACAGCTGACCATCGAACAGCAGCAGGACAATGGCGGCCATTTGCGAAGCTGTCTTGAGCTTGCCCAGCATGTGAACAGCCACGCTTTTGGAGGCGCCGATCTGGGCCATCCATTCGCGCAGAGCCGAGATCGCGATCTCGCGCCCGATGATGATCAGCGCCACCAAGGCATTGACCCGATCCAGTTGGAGCAAGATCAACAAGGATGCACAGACCAGGAATTTGTCCGCCACCGGATCGAGGAAGGCGCCGAACGCCGAGGTCTGATTGAGTCGGCGCGCCAGCCAGCCATCGAGCCAGTCTGTCAGGGCCACCACGACAAACAGCACGCTGGCGGTCAGATTCAGTTCGGCCTGGGGCCAAGGAAGGTAAAACACACCAACGATGAGCGGTATCGCAACGATCCGCGCCCAGGTGAGCAAAGTGGGCAAATTCCAAAACATGCTGGCATTGTGCCCGGGAAAGGCGGCGGTCATCTTTGATCCAGCGTCATCGGTTTGAATTTGCGTTGATCGTTGAACAAGAAGGTCTCGTTGAACTTCCAAGGCTTGGGCAATCGGGAGACGTCACCAAAGGGGGCGGCCCTGCGCACGGCTTGTTTGGCCAACTCGATGGTGTCCAACGCCTGACTGGGCTTGCGCATGACGTCAATGTTGCGAATCGAGCCGTCGGCATTGAGTTCGATGCTGAGGACCGGTATGGCCAGCAACATGTCGGGCGGCTTGCCGGTGTAGGTCTGATCGGGATTGGCGGCAACGATTCGCCTGGCCGCCTGCAAGCGGGCTTCTTCCCAGGATCGCGGTGTGGCGGGCCCGCTGAGCCGGCCCGACTGTGCTGCAACGGACGGAGGCGGACTGGGGGCGTTGCCCGCTGGCGCAACCGCCTTGGTGGCGCAGCCCGAAAGCCCTCCAGCGAGGAGCGTGACAGCCAGCGCGGCGCCCAGGCTCAGCGACTTGATTTCACCGCAATGCACGATAGATTTCCTCCGCCAGGTCTTTGGAGATGCCTTCCACCGTGGCCAGTTCGTCCACGGTTGCTGCTGCCACGCCTCGGACTCCACCGAAACGTTGCAGTAGTTTTGCACGGCGCTTGGGGCCGACGCCGGGTATGTCTTCCAAACGGCTGCCTCCTGTGCGCACACTGGCACGCTTTGCGCGCATTCCGGTGATCGCAAATCGATGGGCCTCGTCGCGTATTTGCGCAACCAGCATCAAAGCAGCGGAACTAGGGGCCAATTGAAGCTTCGGACGACCATCGGCGAAGACGAGTTCCTCCAGGCCCACCTTGCGCCCCTCCCCTTTTTCCACCCCAACGATGATGGACAGCGGCACACCCAGCGACTGGAACACCTCTTTGGCCATGGAGACCTGCCCCTTGCCGCCATCGATCAAAACGAGATCAGGCAACTGTGCGGGTTTGGCGCCACCGTAGCGGCGCTCCAGTGCCTGCTTCATCGCCGCGTAGTCGTCGCCCGGCGTGATGCCCGCGATGTTGTAGCGCCGGTATTGGGACGATTGCATGCGGTGCTGCTCGTAGACCACACAGGATGCCTGCGTGGCTTCGCCGGCGGTGTGGCTGATGTCGAAGCACTCGATTCGCAAAGCGGCGTAGGGGTCGCCCGGCCCGGCCATGGACGGCGTCTGCGCTGCTTCGGCATCCGCCAAACCCGCGGGGTCAGACTCGGCTCCACTGCCGTCGCCCCGCTCCTTCTCTTGCCCCGCATCGTCGACGCCCGCACGTCGGGCCTCCAGGTCCAGGTCCAGATTGAGTGCCTCGACCAGAGCACGGGTGCGAGCCTGCTGGGAGCCCTCTTCACTGAGCAGGCGCGCGAGTGACAACTCCGCCCCTTTGATGGCCATGTCCAGCCAGACGCGACGCTGCTCACGCGGCTGGTGGATCACGTTCACCCGATGCCCGCATTGTTCGGCCAAGGCCTCGATCAAAGCCGGGTCGACCGGATGGCTGAGGATGAGCAAGGACGGGACGCTGTTGCCCAGATAGTGCTGCGCCAGGAAGGCTTCCAGCACCCCTACCTCGGTCTGGCGTGCCAGTTCGTCAGCCGTTGCGGCCTCCGACAAGGACGAATCGTTCTCATCCGGCGCCACGAAGTGGTCCTGCACATGAACGGGGAAGTGAGCACGGTCACCGAGATGTCGCCCGCCGCGAACCATCGCCAGGTTGACACAAGCCCGTCCGCCCTGCACTTGCACGGCGAGGATGTCGACGTCCTTGTCGGCCACGCTTTCAACGGCTTGCTGGTGCAGCACAGCAGACAAGGCACTGATCTGATTGCGGACCTCGGCAGCCTTTTCGTACTCCATGCGCTCGGCGTGGCCCATCATCCGCTCCTGCAGATTGGCAATGACGGCCTCCGGCTCTCCCAGCAGAAAGCGCTCGGCCTCATTGACGCTGGCGCGGTAGTCTTCCTCGTTGATCAAACCGACACAAGGGCCGCTGCAACGCTTGATCTGATAGAGCAGGCATGGCCGGGTGCGGTGGTTGTAGACCGCGTCCTCGCAAGTGCGCAAAAGGAACACCTTTTGAAGCAGCTGGATCGTCTCCTTGACCGCCCAGGCGTTGGGGAACGGCCCGAAATAGCGATGCTTGCGATCCACCGCGCCGCGGTAGTACGCGATGCGCGGGAAGTCATGCGAGACGATCTTGAGATAGGGATAGCTCTTGTCGTCGCGAAACAGGATGTTGAAGCGCGGATTGAGCGTCTTGATGAGGTTGTTTTCCAGCAGCAAGGCCTCTGCCTCGCTTCGGACCACCGTTGTTTCCATGCGCACGATGCGCGACACCATGTGGCCAATGCGCGTGCCGCCATGGTTCTTTTGGAAGTAGCTTGACACCCGACGCTTGAGGTCGCGCGCCTTGCCCACATAGAGCAGGTCGTCCTGCGCATCGAAATAGCGGTACACCCCCGGCAGGTTGGGCAGGGATGCCACTTCAGCCAGGAGCCGGTTCCAGATCACGTCGCGCGGATCGGCGTCCGCAGCGGAATCAACAGCGTCGTTCATGGGCACGATTGTGCCGAGATTGTGTCGATAATGGCCGCCATGCTGTGGGACATCTTCTGTCGCGTGATCGATAATTTTGGCGACATGGGCGTGTGCTGGCGCCTGAGTGCCGACCTTGCCCAGCGCGGCCACCAAGTCCGCTTGTGGGTCGACGATGCGTCGTCGCTGGATTGGATGGCTCCGTCGCCTCAGGCGGTTCAGGTCCACGCCTGGCACGAGGCCGAGCAACATCCCCCTTTGCCGGGTGACGTGGTGGTGGAAGCCTTCGGCTGTGACCCCCCGCCTGCTTTTGTGGCCCGGATGCAAAGGCCCGTGCCGCCCACATGGATCAACCTCGAATACTTGAGCGCCGAGGCTTATGTCGAGCGCAGTCACGGCCTGCCCTCCCCGGTTTGGTCAGGCGCAGGTGCCGGCTTGCGCAAGTGGTTTTTTTACCCGGGGTTCACCCAGCAAACCGGTGGCTTGTTGCGTGAGCCTGATTTGCTGCAACGGCGCGATGCGTTTCTTGCCTCGCCCCATGCGCGATCGGCGTGGTTAGCAGGCATGGGCGCGGCGGTCGACCGGGCAGACACCTTGTTCGTGTCGGTCTTCTGCTACGACAGTGCCCCCCTGCCAGCGTGGCTCGACGCGGTCCATGCGCAGGTGCAGCGGCCAGGCCAGCCGCCCGTGACGGTTCTGCTCACGCCCGGCGCCGCCACGCGTCTGGCTCGCCAATGGCTGCAGCACAAGACGGCCTGCGAATCGCTGCGATTGCATGAACTGCCCTATCTGCCGCAGACTGAATTCGATCACCTGCTTTGGGCTTGCGATCTGAACTTCGTTCGCGGAGAGGATTCGGCGGTGCGCGCCTTGTGGGCCGGCAAGCCCCACGTGTGGCAAATCTACGAACAGGACGATGGCGTCCATGCAGGCAAGCTGGACGCATTCATGAATCGGTGGATGCGCGATTGGGATCAGGATCTTCGCCAATCGGTCCGGCAGCTCTGGCTGCGCTGGAATGGTCTGGGGGATGATTCAGACCCGCTCGCGCCGTGGGTGACGCTGGCCAACCCAAACGGGCCCTGGGCCCAAATGGCGAAAAATGCGGGCGAGAATTTAGCTAAACAAGTGGATCTGACGACGCAATTGATCGCTTTCGTCAACCAGACAGGCTAAAATAAGCGGCTTTGCTGCCAGCACCCGCTCGGGCTCTTGAGCTTTGGCACTGTGCCAGCACGACAAACTTGATTTAAGACATTTTAGACCCTCTCGGGAATCAACCCAATGAAACTCGCACAAGAAATCCGCGCTGGCAACGTGATCATGCAGGGCAAGGACCCGATGGTCGTGCTCAAGACCGAATACAGCCGTGGTGGCCGTGGCGCCGCAACCGTCCGCATCAAGATGAAGAACCTGCTGAACGGCGCTGGCGCCGAAGTGGTTTTCAAGGCAGACGACAAGATGGACCAGATCATTCTGGACAAGAAGGACTGCACCTACTCGTACTTCGCCGACCCGATGTACGCGTTCATGGACGCCGAGTACAACCAGTTCGAGATCGAAGCCGAAAACATGGGCGACGCGATCAACTACCTGCAAGACGGCATGGAAGCTGAAGTCGTGTTCTATGACGGCAAGGCCATCTCGGTTGAACTGCCCACCACCGTGGTCCGTGAAATCGAAACCGAACCGGCCGTCAAGGGCGACACCTCCGGCAAGGTGATGAAGCCTGCTCGCATCGTCGGCACCGGCTTTGAAATTTCGGTTCCGCTGTTTGTCGAAAACGGCGACAAGATCGAAATCGACACCCGCACCCACGAGTACAAGAAGCGCGTCTGATTCGTCAGCGCCGCTCAGCAAAAGGACACCCGAGGGTGTCCTTTTTTTTGCCTGAGCGCGGAATCACGCCCCAAGGTTCACGCATCAGGCCGGCCGGGCCGGCCTCTCGTGCGCCAAAGCCATCACCTCTGAGGGCATCCGGTCCTTGAGCTTGTGATCGGACCAGACTTGCCGCCAGCGACGGGCTCCTGGCAAACCGCTGTACAGGCCCAGCACGTGGCGCATGACTTGCGGCCAGCGTACTTCGCCGTGCTCCCACCCCGCGGTGCGAGCCATTTCACGTTCGGTGTACGCCACCATGGCAGCCTCGACCACCTCGCGGGTCAGGGCGTCCGATCGCGCCGGCAAGCCGAACAGCATTTCTTCCCAATCTGCGATCATCCAGGGGGTGTGATACGCCGCGCGTCCCACCATGACGCCGTCCAGCGCTACGCCATCCAAAACCGCACTGGGGCGCAGTTGTTCAACGCAGGTGGCATTGTCGGCCAGACCGCCATTGAGCACGATGGTCAGGTCGGGGAAGTCACGCTTGAGTTGGTGCACGAACTCATAGCGCAGAGGTGGAATCTCGCGGTTTTCCTTGGGGCTCAAGCCTTTCAGCCAGGCGTTACGCGCATGGACGATGAACACTTGGCACCCGGCGTGGGCGACCTCACCCACAAAATCTCGCACGAACCCATAGCTTTCGATCTGGTCAATGCCAATGCGGTGCTTGACGGTGATCGGAACGGCGGGGTCGCCGCCCACCGCGTCAATCATCGCTTTAACGCAGTCGGCCACCAAGGTGGCCTCGTTCATCAAGCAGGCTCCGAAGGCGCCGCGTTGCACGCGCTCGCTGGGGCAACCGCAATTGAGATTGACCTCGTCATAGCCCCACTTCTGAGCCAGTTTGGCGCAGTGCGCGAGGTCGGCGGGTTCGCTGCCTCCCAATTGCAGCGCGACCGGATGCTCCTGATCGTTGAACTCCAGGAAGCGGGTCATGTTGCCATGCACCAGCGCCCCGGTTGTCAACATCTCGGTATACAGCCTCGCGTGGGGGCTGAGCAGCCGATGAAAATAGCGGCAATGACGATCGGTCCAGTCCAGCATCGGGGCCACACAGGCACGCCAGGGGCTCAGTTCTTCATTCACTTGGGGGTCCTGCTTATCCATACTCTGTCTAGCCCGAGGCCAATCCGGCTGTGCCCATGGTTTGCCTGACTGGCTTGCGCCAGGCTTGCAACTAGAATCGCCGAGATCTGATGATCGCGATCTCACCATGTCCTTAGGCAAGCTCTTTTCCCTCCTCGGTCGACGAAACGACAAGGAGGTCACCGAACCCGCCCCCACCGATTCTGCCAAGGTTGCGCCAGCACCTGCACCAGCAGGGGCACCGCTCGCGCAGGCGTCGACTGTACCCGCAATCCGGCCCGTACAAATGGGGACCGGTGGGTCCGTGAAATACAGCATGAACCTGACCGGGTTGAGCACGCCTGCCGCAGGTAAGCCGGTCGCATCCTGGGGGGCTCCCCCTGTGACCGCCGCCCCCGCTCAAACGGGCGCGAGTGGCAGTCTGTCCGAGAAGCTGCAGCAAGCCATGGCGCTGCACCAGCAAGGTCGTCTGGATCTGGCCCTGTCCGCTTACCAGGCCATTTTGGCTGCGCAACCGGATCACGCGGAAGCGCACAACCTGCTGGGCATCCTGCATTACCAGCGCAAGGACATGGACGCCGCCGTCGCGTCATTGACCCGCGCGCGGGACCTCGACCCCAATCACGCCGGCATCCAGACCAATCTGGGCAATGTACTGAAAGCGGTCAAGCAATACGAGGCCGCCGTCGCGTGCTACCAGAAAGCGATTGCGCTCAAGCCCGGCGACTCCATGGCGCACAACAATCTGGGCACCGTGCTCAACGATTTGAAGCGGCATGAGGCAGCCCTGGCTTGCTTTGATCGAGCCGCGGCGTTGCAGCCCAATGATCCGATGGTCCATTACAACCGAGGCAATGCGCTCTTTGGTTTGGGTCGGAACGAGGCCGCGCTGGCCAGTTATGACAAGGCCCTCTCGCTCAAGCCCAACCATGCAGAGAGCCACTTCAATCGCGGCACCGCCTTGGATAAGCTCAAGCAATATGAGTCGGCCAGACAAAGCTATTCCGAAGCCATTGCATTGAATCCAGCGATTGAGTTCGTGCATGGCGCGCGGATGATTGTCAAGCGACGCATCTGCGATTGGTCCCTGTTGGACGATGAGACTGCCTTTATCGCTGAACAAATCGAAAAGGGCAAGCGTGTCTGCCAGCCGTTTTATGTGATGTCTTCGATTGACTCGCCTCGGCTTCAGAAGAAGGCCGCTGAGCTGTATGTGCAAGCGCGCTTCCCGGCCGATTCGCGCCTGGGCGCGCTGGCGCCACGGGCCACACAAGGCAAGATCCGGATCGGCTATTTTTCAGCTGATTTCCGGGACCACCCCGTCGCGTTCCTGACTGCACAGTTATTTGAGACGCATGACCGATCCCGCTTCGAGTTGTTCGCCTTCTCGTTCCAGAAGGACCTGAATTCAACCATGCGCCCGAGGCTGGTCGCCGCGTTCGACCAGTTCCTGGATGTTCACGACAAGACGGTTGAAGAAGTCGCCCAATTGGCCCGGTCTTTGAACATCGATATCGCTGTCGATCTGGGGGGGCTGACCGACGGTTCGAGAACCGGCGTTTTTGCGCTCAGGGCCGCCCCTGCGCAGATCAACTACATCGGCTACCCCGGCACCATGGGTGCGAGCTACATCGACTACATCCTGGCAGACCCGGTCGTGCTGCCGCCCGATCAGGCCGGTCACTACACGGAAAAAGCCGTCTACCTGCCCTGCTTCCAGGTCAATGACACAAGTCGGGCCATTGCCGACAAGGTGTTCACCCGAGCGGAGCTGGGGCTGCCAGAGACCGGTTTCGTGTTCTGCAGCTTCAACCAGACCTACAAGATCTCGCCGGAAACCTTTGACGGCTGGATGCGCATCATGCGTGAGGTGAAGGACAGCGTGCTGCTGATCCTGGCCGAGGAAGAGCTGACGCAATCGAATCTGCGCAAAGAAGCGGCTCAACGCGATGTCGACCCCAAACGCCTGGTGTTCTGCGGGCGTTTGCCTTCACCGGAATATCTAGCCCGGTGCCGTGTGGGCGACCTGTTCCTGGACTCGTATCCCTACAACGCTGGCACCACCGCCAGCGATGCGCTCTGGGCAGGTCTGCCGGTGCTGACACGCGCTGGGCAAAGCTATTGCAGCCGCATGGCCGCCGCCTTGCTGACGGGTATCGGCCTGCCTGAGCTGATCACCCACACCCAGCAAGACTACGAGGCCCTGGCCATCGAATTGGCGACCCACCCGAGCAAGCTGCAAGACCTGCGTGCTCGCTTGGCCGACAACCGCGCTTGCACGCCCTTGTTTGACACGCCGCTGTTCACGCGCAGCCTGGAAGAAGCCTACCTGCAGATGCACGCGCGCACGCAGCAAGGTTTGCCGCCGCAAGTGATCACCGTTACGAAGTGATCACCGCTACGGCTTGACTGCTGGGGCTTGGCCCAAGAGGGTTGCATCCAGCAGTGCCATGAGTTCCCGACGGGCATGGAAGTCGGTGAACACGTGGTCAGAGCGCTCGATGTGGTGGACGCTGATCTGACCCTGTTGAGCCAGACGCCGGGCAGCCCGGCCGCCTTGTTCGGCCAGCAAAGCCACACCGGGGTCGTCTTCCGAGAAGATGAAGCGCGGGTGCAGTCCCTGCCCGGCCAGCCGCTTGAGTTCAGCTGCCAGGTCGTCTTTGAGCGGCAGGCCCATCAGCCGCCCGGCATCTCGGGCTTGCTGCGCCACCCGCATCCACACCCTTTGGCCCATGACTTGCGCGAGCACCTTCAGATTGGCCCGCCCTGACAGCAGCTTGAGCCACTTGTCCGGCGACATCAATGACTGCCGATACGCCGATGCTGCGCTGTGCACCTTCTGAGGCGTGAGCCCATCGTCATCCAGCTCGATCCCTTCTGCATCAAAAAAGATCAGAGGGTTGATCAAGGTGAGCGAGTCCATCGCCATGCCATCACGAGCCGCTTTGAGACCGTGGTATGCGCCCGCACACAGGCCCATCACATGGATGGGGCCGCCCTGCACTTGCTGACGCATGAAGTCAATGGCGGCGCGCACATCCTTCATGGCATCGATCGGATAGGTCATGTTGACGGGCTGGCCATCCCGCGGTGCGCTGTCACCCAAGCCGGCCAAGTCCAGACGCAACACTGACAGCCCTTGGGCCGCCCAATGTCGTGCCAGATCCACTTGCATCCGGCTCGGGCCGATGTGCCGGGTCGAGCCGGCATTGAGCCAGATCACCGCCTGTGAGGGACGCCGCGCCGTCGAACGACGCGGCACCGTCACAATGCCAAAAACGGGGGTCCCGGGTATCCGGATCGCCGTTTCATGAACCGTCAGGGTGCCGCTCGCGTCGGTAGCAATGTCTGCCTCGGGCGTGCAGGCCCCCATCTCGATGTGCGCCTGGCCGAACATGGACGGCCCTTCTACCTGGGCCAACCAGTACATCGATGCCCCGATCATCTTCTGCGGCACTTGTACGTGGTGAGGGTCTGCCATCATGTCCAGATAGCCGGGCAAAACCAGTTGCTCGACTTCGACCCCCTGGGCCAGCAAGGTCTTGCACCACAGGTCTGAGACAGGCAGGTCATCTCGCTCCAGCAACAGCACGCGGGGCGCTGGCTGGTCCTCCAACCGGGTGAGATCCATCGCCGCCAAATCGTCACGGGCCGCCTGTGCCATGACAAAGCCGCCCGATTGAAACAGCGCTTGCCCTTGGTAGGTGGGCGCCTCATCTCGCGTTGCCCCGGCGATCTGAAGGGCGGTCAATTCGCGCGCATAGCCGCGACCTCTGATCACCGGCGCGACCGCGACAAGCGAACACACATCCGCACGTGTGGCCCCCACCAGTGCCGCCAAGGTGGCCCCGATCCGGATCCCGATCAGGCAGACACTGTGCACCCCGGACAGGGCTTTGAGTTCGTCCACGGCCAGGTGGATCGACTGCTGCCAGCGCAGCCAGGCGTCGGGCTCGAACTCACTGCCTGCCGAGTCCCCGCAACCTTCGTAATCAAAATGCAGCGCAGGCCATCCCTCTGCAGCCAACTGTCCCGCCCAGCTTCTGATCGACTGATGGGCCGAGAGTTCTTCGCGCCCCCAGGGGCTGCAGAACACCACGCCGACGCCGGCGCGAACGGCCTGCTTGGGCGCGTGGAACCAACCAAACAATTTGCCCGTATCGGGACCGAAATAATGCGGTTCGCCCGAGGCGAACGACAAGGACTCGACCGTGTCATTCACGCTGAGGCATCCTGAGAGAGTTGAACTTCGATGATCACGGAGGCGTCCCCATTGAGCGCCTTGACCGAGCCCGACACCGGTGCGTTCACACCCGGCAACGGGTGCAGTTGCACCGACCGGGTCTGGCCCGGCGCGAGGTGAAAGTATGCGTCCTGCGGCAGATAACCGGTCAGGTCCAATTCGATGCACTGCGCAAAGCGTTGGGCGGACACATCCAGATGCCAGACTCCTCGCTCATCCTGTCTGGCCAGCGCCTTCAGGCCGATATCGGCCTCAGGCGGCAGATTCAGCCCCTGCGGGAAATGCCAGGCCTGGGCCAGCAAGCGCCCATCGGCAGCGGTCCATGTGGCGGTCACCACCTGTGCCACGGCAGGCCCGAATCGATACGCCCAATTGAGGTCCGTGAACCAATCAAAGCAACTGGCTAAAGGCACCGTCCGCGCATCGTGGGCGTCCAGAGCGACTTGCAAGGAGCCCTGCCCGACGGCCACGCCACCACGGCGATACGCACTGACCTGCAGGGTCCCGGCGATCGCCGAAGGCGTTTCATTGATGAGATGGGCATACAGTCCGTTGCCCCCCTCATCCGTCAAGCCCAAAGCCAGAGGCTGAAGTGCACGCTTGAGGTAGAAATAAGGCGCCTTCGGTTGACCCAGGCTGTCGATGACACCCCATCCGGCCCCCGGCCACAGATCTCGCAAAAACCAGATGAGCGCCCCTCTGCAGGAAGACGCAGGCCGCCGCCACTCCTGGAAGGTCGCCGCCATGACCTCGCCAGATGTGACCCGGCTCAAGCTCAGGTACCGGTCATGGTCGCTGTAGCGCAAGCGCGTGGGATCAACGTCAAAGCATTGCGCCAGATAGTGGTCCCGAACATCCTCGAAGTCCCAACCGGCGCCCAGGTCACGGGGCGCCCGCGCCTTCCAGTTGGGATAGTGTGCGCGCAGGCTTAGCCCGCCAGGCATGGCTGACAAGGCTGCCATTTCTGGCACGTTGGCAAAGGCCAGCGATTCAGTCGCAAAGCGCACGTTGGCCCGTCGCGCATCATCAAGCGGCCGCTGGTACGCCCCGACACCATAGTACGAGGTGGTCCCCACATCGCCCTGGTGCGGAAACGCGCCGCCATGCGCGCTTGATGGCCAGTAACACACATCCGGGCGCCACTGCCTGGCAACCTCTGCCAGCGTGTCGTGGAACAGGGCGGGCGCCCACTTGTCTCGCGTGGCGCCCCACATCGCCGCCTGCTGCTCCACTTCGCTGTTGCCGCACAGCACGGCCAGACTGGGACGAGCCTGCCAACGCCGCAATTGCTGCGCAGCCTCAGCACGCACGGTGTCGACAAAGCCTGGCTCTTCAGGGTAGTCGAGGTTGGCGAACATGAACTCTTGCCAGACCAGCACACCGGCCTCGTCGCAAGCGTCGTAAAAGGCGTCGGCCTCATAGACCATGGTGCCGCCTACCCGGACCATGTTCATGCCAGCCTCGACCATCTGGGTCACGGCCCGCCGGTACTGGTGCGCGTCCGCGCGCAGGGTGACGGGATCGAGCGGCGTCCAACAGGCGCCGCGGCAAAACACCGGCACACCGTTGACATGAACGGCAAAGTCCCCCGCTTCGCGCCGCACTTCGATGTCGCGAAACCCGACCGGGCCGAGATCCAGCACCCATGGCTCGGTCGATGCTTTCACGTTCAGAACCAGTTCAGCTCGGTACAGGGCCGGATCGCCATGCGTATGGGGCCACCACTTCTGGACCTCATCCAGCGACAAGCAAGCCGACACCTGACCGTCGTCCTCGCATGACACCGTCGCCAGATGACGCTGATCCCCGCGCGACAAAAGCAGGTGCGCGTCGATGAGTTCGCAGCTGGCGCTGAGCGCTAGTTGCGCACGCAGATTCAGCCGCCCCCCCTTGCCTTCGACGCGGGCTTGCAGCCGGACGTTGCCAAGCCGCACCATCGCGCCGATCTCCAGCCAGACATCCCCCCAGGGCCCCACCACCTGGCAAGGTGGCGACCACCCGGGCGTGCGACCCAACACCGTCGTACGGCGCCAACGCAATTGCTGGTTTTCAATCATGGGGGCGCGCCAGCGCGGACGCGGTCGGCGCTGCGCCAGATCGTGGTCCAAGGACCGAAACACCATCACCAGTTCGTTCTCACCGGCCACCAGGTGTTCTGCCACATCGATTTGATGGGCCAGGAACATGTTCTGGCTCGACAGCACGGGCTGGCCGTTGAGCCACACCTCCGCCAGTGTTGCCAGACCGTCCAGGCCCAGCACGGCGGCCAGGCCGGTGGCACCGGCCGGATCATGGCTGAACCGCAACCGATACCACCAATCCTGCGCGTCAAATCGGCGCGCCGGGTCGTCAAGCGACCACTCACCGCGCTGCCGCAACACATCAGCCACCGGCCCCAGTCGAGCCACATCCAGCCAGCACAGCGCGGCTGGCCAATCGGCAGGATGGGCATAAGCCATCGGCGCAGTGGCGCAGATTTGCCAGCCCGCAGAGAGCAACTGCCGGTCAGAGGAACGCAGCGCCTTGGGGTGGCGCTGAAGAGACCAGTCGATGGACAAGTTAGGCCACGCCCAGTTCGGTCAACGCTGCACGGATCGACGACACACTGTTGAACACATTGCGCTTGAGCATGTGGTCGGGAAACTCGACATCAAAGGTACCTTCCAGCCCCAGCATCACGTTGACGCTGGCATGCGAGGTCATGCCTGCCTGGTACAGGTCTTCCTGTGCATCCAGACTCAAGGCGTCCTTGCTCAGTCGCGCATGGTCTTTGAGAACTTGACGGATCTGGGCCTCAATGCTTTGTGTATCGCTCATGTTGACAATCTAAAGGAATCAGAGACAGGTTACTCAGCCCGCACCATGACGACGACGGCAGCAGCGTAATCGCCGTCATGGCTCAAGCTCAGTTGGATGTGCGTGATGCCGCGACTTCGGGCTTCCCCTTGTGCCGCGCCATGCAAAATCAATGTACAGGAGCCGTCAGCCTGTTTACAGACCTCCATATCCCGCCAGTTCACCCCTTTTTCAGACAGATTCAGCGCCTTGATACAAGCTTCCTTGGCCGCAAAGCGTGCCGCCAGACGCTCATATTGCAGCGCCGGTGCGGCCAAGGCATAACTCGACTCACTTGGGGTAAATACCCGCTGAATAAACCGATCACCGAATTGGTGCACGGATTTTTCAATTCTGCTGATTTGAACCAAATCCATCCCGACCGCCCAATTCTCCCCCAACCGCGTCGACGCAGTCAGAGGAAATTCGGGCAGGAGGGGCGACCGGGCCGGCTTCAAATGGATCTCCGTACAACTCAGGCGCGGATTATGGATGCGCGCCCGTTCCGGCGGTGTTGAATATGCCTATTCGTGCCCCCCTTGAATTAGGGATAAATGCGGCCACCCCAAATGTGCAACGAACACATATCCAAAAGATCGCGGAGGCAGGTAATTGTTATCAAGAGGATACGCCACGGGTTTGCGCGTTCAGGTTATCTTGATCAACCCGCAAGTAGATGTACCAACAGATACTGCGGGCGGGCAATAATCTTCCTGTTTTTAAATTCCCCACCCAACCATGCCTAACTCTCCGATGGACTTTGATGCCCTGCACGCAGCCGTGCGCAAAATCGCCACCGAAGTCGCCGCCGTTCACGCACCTGATGTCGACCGACAGGCACGATTTCCGACCGAAGTAGTCCAGGCGCTGAAGGCAGCCAAGGTGTTGTCGGCCCCGGTGCCCGCGCAATGGGGCGGCCCGGGACTGGGTATGAAGCAGCTGGCCACCCTGTGCGCCACCTTGTCCGGCGCTTGCGGCTCCAGCGGCATGGTTCTGGCGATGCATTTCATCCAGGTCGCCTGCATCGTCCGCCACCATGGCGACAGCGCCCTGTTCCAGAGCTACCTGCGTGAAATCGTAGAGACCCAGCCCCTGCTGGCCTCCATCACCTCTGAAGTGGGCACCTTTGGCGATACGCGATCGAGCATTTGCGCCGTGCAGCGCGAAGGCGACCGCTTCGTCCTCAACAAGCAAGCCACGACGGGGTCCTACTGCGCACACGCCGACGCGATTCTGGTGACTTGCCGACGCGACAACGAGGCGCCCAAGAGCGACCAGGCGTTGGTGCTGGTCCGCAAGACAGATGGCACCCTGGTCCAGACGACCAGCTGGGACACCATGGGCATGCGTGGCACCTGCAGCCCTGGCTTCGATCTGCAGTCGTCCGGTCCCATCGGCCAGATCTTGCCAACCCCGTTCGCTGATATCGCCGCTGAAAGCATGGTCCCCTACTCCCACATCTTGTGGTCTGCTCTGTGGTGGGGGATCGCAGCCGATGCCGTCGCCAAGGCTGCCACTTATGTCAGAGGCGAAGCCCGCAAGAACCCAGGCACCGTGCCTGCCACAGCCACACGGCTGGCTGAAGTCTCCGCGCAATTGCAAGCCATGAAGAACAACTGGCAAGCAGTCGCACAAGAATTCGATGAAGTGCAGGCGCAACCCGATGGCATGGAAAAGCTGTTAGGCATGGGCTGGGCGTTGAAGATGAACAACCTGAAGATCGCGTCGTCCGAGACGGCCCCTCAGATCGTTCACAAGGCACTGCAGATTGTCGGCATCCTGGGCTACAAGAACGACAGCCCCTTCGCCCTCGGCCGCCACTACCGCGACGCGCTGTCCGGCTCTTTGATGATCTCCAACGAACGCATTGCCGGCAAAAGCGCTTCCATGCTGCTGGTTTTCAAAGACGAATAAGCAAAACAAGTCCATGAACGATACCGTCCAAACCGATCCTTCCGACCCCTTTGACCCCCGAGCTTTTTACGACGGCCTGGTCGCCCATGGCCTGATCGTGCCGACCGCCGTGTTGGGCACGTTTGGCCGCGGCGCCAAATTCGAAGAGGTGGTCACCCGCTTCAATGAACTCGTCAATCGCATCGCCAAGGATGACGGCGCCGAGGTCTACGCCTTCCCGCCCGTCATGGACCGCTCCATCATGGAAAAGGTCCATTACCTGGAGACCTTCCCCCATTTGTGTGGCTCGATCCACAGCTTCTTTGGCAATGGGCTGGAGGCCCTGCGCCTGGCCCAACGCGCCGAGGCCGGCGAGGAATGGGGCGACCAGCTCAAGCAGACTCAGGTGGTGCTCAACCCGGCCGCCTGCTATCCCGTCTATCCCACCTTGGCTGGCACCGTGCCCGAGCAAGGCCGTCTGATCACGGTGCTGAACTGGGTGTACCGTCACGAACCCTCCCTGGAGCCCACGCGGCTGCAGTCCTTCCGCATGCGCGAATTCATCCGGGTCGGCACCCCGGATCAGGTCGTGCCATGGCGCGACATGTGGCTGCAACGCGGCCTGGATCTGATGAAAGCGCTGGAGTTGCCAGCCGGTTCTGATGTGGCCACCGACCCCTTCTTCGGGCGCGGCGGCCAAATGCGCGCAGCCAGCCAGAAGGACCAGAAACTGAAGTTTGAGGTGCTGGTGCCAGTGATCTCGGCTCACAGCCCAACAGCCGTGTGTTCCTTTAACTACCACCAGGATCATTTCGGCTCGACTTTCGGCATCCACACGCCGGACGGCAATGTGGCTCACACGGCCTGCATGGGCTTCGGCATGGAGCGCATCGCCATGGCCTTGTACAAGACCCATGGCTTTGATGCCGACAAGTGGCCATCGGCCGTGCGTCAGCTGTTGTGGACTTGATGCGCGGGGTCGTTCTATGAGCCGCTACCGCGTCTTACCCGATGTCCAGGCGCAAGGCTACGTTCGTCATGCCTTGCATGGCGAGACTTGCGCCTGGGTCGAAAAAAATTGCTATGTGGACCTTTTCATCGAGTTGGTCCATGCGCTGAAGCTGGAGCCCCGGGCCATGCTGCCCTTCACGCTCGCCGTCGACTTCGAAGGCGACCAGTGGACCTTCTTCAAGCCGCAGCACAGCGAAATGCGCGCGCTGTATGGGCTGGATGTGCAGGAAATGAACGTCTGGCGGCCCCTGATTGAGCACGCCATCGAACACCTGAGTGGCGGCCGCCTCATCGCCACCGAGGCGGATGCATTCTGGATGCCGGACACCGCAGGCACCGATTACCGTGCCAACCACGTCAAGACCACCATCGTGCTGGCAGACCTGGACATGGCGCAGCAACGTCTGGGCTACTTCCACAACGCGGGGTACTACGAACTGGAGGGCGAAGACTTCCGCAAGATTCTGCGCCTCGATGCCCCACCCGACCCAACCTATCTGCCCTTGTTCGCCGAACTGGTGCGGGTGGACCGACTGGTGCACCGCCCGGAGGCGGAGCTTGCCGAGCTGTCTCGGCAACTGGTTCGCACCTACCTGGGTTACCTGCCCGCTGACAACCCCGTGTTGCGATTTGCGGAACGCTTTGGCCGCGAATTACCCGTGATGCAGACCCAGGGCCTGCCGCACTATCACGCCTGGGCATTCAGCACCGTGCGCCAACTGGGCGCGGCGTTCGAACTGGCGTCTGCCAACATCGCATGGATCGCTGCGCAGGGCCCCGCTGATCGGGCAAGCGCTGTGGCGCCGGCCGTCGAGAGTTTTGACTTCATCTCGAACACCAACAAGGCACTGATCCTCAAAATCGCGCGTGCAGTGAATGCCAAGCGGTCCATGGATCCACAAGAGGTGTTTGGCGACATGGCGCAAGCCTGGCAGCGCGGCATGGACTGCCTGCGCGCGGAGTGGGGGTGAGCGGCCCACGCGCTTTTCGCCAGCGCGGCAGACCACCGGGTGTGCAGACACAAAAAAAGCCGACAACTCTGTCGGCTTTTTGCTTTCAGCGCTGCGGCGTGAAGCCGCAGGTACGCTGAATCAGCTTTCGCGCGAAGCGCGCTTGCGATCGTGTTCCTTCAGGTGGCGCTTGCGCACGCGGATCGACTTGGGCGTGATCTCGACCAGCTCGTCATCATCGATGAAGTCGACACCGTACTCCAGTGTCAGGTCGATGGGCGGCGTGATCTTGATCGCGTCTTCCTTGCCGGACACGCGGAAGTTCGTCAGCTGCTTGGTGCGCGTGGCATTGACCACCAGGTCGTTGTCGCGGCTGTGGATGCCCACGATCATGCCTTCGTACACGGGGTCGTTCGGCTTGACGAACATGCGGCCACGGTCGTCCAGCTTGCCCAGGGCGTAGGTGAAGATTTCACCGTCGTCCATGGAGATCAGCACGCCGTTCTTGCGACCACCGATTTCGCCCTTGTGCGGCTCATAGCCATCGAAGATCGACGAGATCAGGCCCGAACCACGCGTCAGGTTCATGAATTCGTTGCTGAAGCCAATCAGGCCACGAGCGGGGATGCGGTATTCCAGGCGCACGCGGCCATGGCCGTCCGGCTCCATGTTGACCAGGTCGCCCTTGCGCAGGCCGAGTGCCTGCATCACGCCACCTTGGTGGATTTCTTCCACGTCGGCGGTGACCAGCTCCATTGGCTCGCACTTCACGCCGTCGATTTCCTTGAACATCACGCGGGGCTTGGAGACGGCCAGCTCGTAGCCTTCGCGACGCATGTTTTCCAGCAGGATGGTCAGGTGCAATTCACCGCGACCGCACACTTCAAAGACGCCATCTTCGTCGGTTTCCTTCACGCGCAGTGCGACGTTGTGCTGCAGTTCCTTCTGCAGGCGGTCCCAGATCTGGCGGCTCGTCACGTACTTGCCTTCACGACCGGCCAGAGGCGAGTTGTTCACGCAGAAGTTCATGGTCAGCGTGGGCTCGTCGACCTTCAGCATCGGCAGAGGCTGTGGGTTGAGCGGGTCCGTCACCGTCACGCCGATGTTCACGTCTTCGATACCGTTGATCAGCACGATGTTGCCCGGGCCGGCTTCGGTCACCTGCACACGGTCCAGCCCCTGGAAGGTCAGCACCTGGTTGATGCGGCCCTTGATGGCCTTGCCCTCAGGGCCTTCCATCACGACCACGTCCTGACCGGGCTTGGCCGTGCCCTGGCTGATGCGGCCCACGCCGATGCGACCGACGAAGGTCGAGAAGTCCAGCGCGGAGATCTGCAGCTGCAGCGGCGCAGCGGGGTCGCCCTTCTGCGGCGGCACGTGCTTGAGGATGGTGTTGAACAAGGCCGACATATCGGGACCCCATTGTTTGCCGGGTTCACCCTCTTCCAGCGAAGTCCAGCCATTGATGCCCGAGGCGTACACGACCGGGAAGTCCAACTGCTCATCGGTGGCACCCAACTTGTCGAACAGGTCGAAAGCGGCGTTGATGACGGCATCAGGCTTGGCGCCTGGCTTGTCCACCTTGTTGACCACGACGATGGGCTTGAGGCCAAGGGCCAGCGCCTTCTTGGTCACGAAGCGCGTTTGAGGCATGGGGCCTTCTTGCGCATCGATCAGCAGCACCACACCGTCTACCATGGACAGTGCGCGCTCGACTTCACCGCCGAAGTCCGCGTGGCCGGGGGTGTCGACGATGTTGATGTGGGTACCTTCCCAGCTCACGGCGCAGTTCTTGGCCAGGATGGTGATGCCCCGTTCACGTTCGATGGCGTTGTTGTCCATCACGGTGTCGACGACTTTTTCGTGCTCGGCGAAGGTGCCGGATTGACGCAGCAATTGGTCAACCATGGTGGTCTTGCCATGGTCAACGTGGGCGATGATCGCAATATTGCGGATTTGAGTGCTCATGAAACGCTCACAGTTTTAAAATCAAAAAATACTTTCAAGCAAGCGCCGACTGGTCGGACGGCGTCGCTGTCATAGCAGGATCGGGCTGGCCCGGATGGGTTTGCGCCACCAGGCCCTGAACCTCGTCTGGGCTCAACAAACGCGTCGGAATCAATTCGCCGCCTTTGATGTGCGCACTGCCCAGCAGCACCTTGGCGGCGGGATCCTGCGGGCTCGCCGGATGCGGCCCGTAAACCCGGACCTGTGGCGCATCCGCCAATTTAACGCGTCGGCGCAATCCTGTCAGGAAACGCGCCGCTTCAGATTCAATCAACGTGACCTCCGGCCAGTCCGCCAGCAGCAGGTCGACCGGTCGGAGCAGAGCATCCCGCTCGGACTCGGTCATCGCTTGCAGGGCTTCCAAAGTCACGGCGCCCTCCAGCGAAATGCCACCACTACCGGTGCGACGCAAACCCGTCAGATGCGCGCCGCAGCCCAGCTTTTCGCCCAGATCCTGAGCCAAGGTGCGAATGTAAGTGCCTTTGCTGCATCGCACATCGATGACCACCAGGTCATCGTGCCAACTGACCATGTCAATGCTGTGAATGGTGATTCGGCGCGCTTCTCGCTCGATCTCGACACCTTCACGGGCGTACTCGTACAGCGCCCTGCCTTGGTGCTTGAGCGCTGAATACATCGGTGGGATCTGGTCGATTTCGCCCAGTAGCTGCGCACAAGCTTGCGCCAGAGCCTGCGCATTGACACCCTCAGGTGTCACCGCACGGGTTTGGAGCACCTCGCCCTCGGCATCCCCTGTGGTGGTGGTTTGACCCAGCTTCAAGGTGGCCCGATAGGTCTTGTCAGCGTCCAGAGACACTTGTGAGAACTTGGTCGCGGCGCCAAAACACAAGGGCAACAAACCGGTGGCCAATGGGTCCAATGTGCCCGTGTGTCCGGCCTTTTCGGCCCGCATCAAACGCCGCACTTTCTGCAATGCATCATTGCTGGACAGGCCCAAAGGCTTATCCAGCAAGATGACGCCATGCAAGGCGCGCCGAGGTTGACGGGGAGGTCTGCTCACGAAATTCAGTCTTTCTCAGGTGCCTCAGGCGCGGGAGGGGCGTCTTCTGCATCCTTGGCTTTGTCGGCAACCGCGCGGTTGATCAATGCGCTCAGTTCGGCCGCCCGCTCGGTGGTGCGATCGAAGTGGAAGTGCAGCGTCGGCACCGTGTGGATCTGCAGCCGTTTGAACAGGCCATTGCGGATGAAGCCCGCGGCTTCGTTCAATGCCTCCTCGCATTCCTGCGGCGAGCCGATCAGCAATGAAAAATAGACCTTGGCATGGGCATAGTCCGGTGTCACTTCCACCGAATTGATGGTGACCATGCCAATGCGGGGGTCTTTCAGGTCGCGAATCAACTCGGCCACATCCCGCTGGATCTGGTCGTTGACACGGTTACTGCGATTGGGTGTGGAGCGTTTATGGCGCATGGTGAATTCCTGCTGTCAATGTCAGACGCCCCTCTCAAGCACAAACCCCGCCTGGGCTCAGGCGGGGTTTGGCGGGGAGCAGCCTGTGCGATTGTTTACAGCGTACGGGCCACTTCCTTGATTTCGAAGAACTCCAGAACGTCACCTTCCTTGATGTCGTTGTAGCCCTTGATGTTGAGGCCGCACTCGAAACCTTCACGCACTTCCTTGACGTCGTCTTTGAAGCGCTTGAGGCCTTCCAGCTCACCGGTGTAGATGACCACGTTTTCACGCAGCAGGCGCAGACGGGCGCTGCGACGGACCACGCCAGACAAGACCATACAACCGGCGATCGTGCCGATCTTGGAGGCGATGAAGACTTGGCGAATCTCGGCAGAACCGATGACTTCTTCGCGCTGCTCCGGCGCCAACATCCCGCCCATGGCTGCCTTCACATCATCAACAGCGTCGTAAATGATGTTGTAGTAGCGCAGGTCGACGCCGTTGTTCTCGGCAAGCTTGCGCGCACCGGCGTCCGCACGGGTGTTGAAACCGATGATGACGGCCTTCGAGGCGATCGCCAGGTTGACGTCAGACTCGCTGATGCCACCGACCGCAGCGTGGACGATCTGCACCTTGACCTCGCTGGTCGACAGCTTGAGCAGAGACGCAGCCAAGGCTTCTTGCGAGCCTTGCACGTCGGCCTTGATGATGAGCGCCAGCGTCTGCACATCGCCCTGCCCCATGTTCTCGAACATGTTCTCGAGCTTGGCGGCTTGTTGCTTGGCCAACTTGACGTCGCGGTATTTGCCTTGACGGAAAGTCGCGATTTCGCGAGCGCGGCGCTCGTCACTGAGCACCATGAATTCATCACCAGCAGAAGGCACTTCCGTCAGACCCTGGATTTCGACAGGGATAGAGGGACCGGCTTCGTTGGCCGTCTTGCCGTTTTCGTCCAGCATGGCGCGAACGCGACCATAACTGGCGCCTGCGAGCACCACGTCACCACGCTTGAGCGTACCGGACTGAACCAGCACAGTCGCAACAGGACCGCGGCCCTTGTCCAGCTTGGCTTCGATGACCAGACCTTTGGCCTGTGAGACCTGCGGGGCCGTCAACTCCAGCACCTCGGCTTGCAAGAGCACCTGCTCGAGCAACTCGTCGATGCCTTGACCGGTCTTGGCCGACACGGGGACGAACGGCGAATCACCGCCATAAGCCTCGGGCACCACTTCTTCGGCAACCAGCTCCTGCGTCACGCGGTCCGTGTTGGCACCTTGTTTGTCAATCTTGTTGATCGCCACAACAATGGGCACACCGGCAGCCTTGGCGTGATGGATCGCTTCCTTGGTTTGAGGCATCACGCCGTCGTCGGCCGCCACCACCAGAATCACGATGTCGGTTGCCTTGGCACCACGTGCACGCATGGCCGTAAAGGCTTCGTGACCTGGGGTGTCGAGGAAGGTGATCATACCGCGGGGCGTATCCACGTGGTACGCACCGATGTGCTGCGTGATGCCGCCGGCTTCGCCCGCTGCCACGCGGCTGGTACGGATGTAGTCCAGCAAAGAGGTCTTACCGTGGTCAACGTGACCCATCACGGTGACAACCGGTGCGCGAGGCAGGGCCTCAGCCGCCTGATCGGCGTGTTCCTCTTCCAGGAACGCGTCCGGATCATCCAGCTTGGCAGCCAGTGCCTTGTGGCCCATTTCTTCGACCACGATCATGGCCGTTTCCTGGTCCAGCTGCTGGTTGATGGTGACCATCTGACCCAGCTTCATCATCTGCTTGATGACCTCAGAAGCCTTCACCGACATCTTGTGAGCCAAATCGGCCACGGAGATGGTTTCGGGAATGTGAACTTCGATGATTTGAGGTTCGGTCGGCGCGACAAAGTTCGATTGGCTGTCACCCCGATCACCGCGGCGACCGCCGCGACCGCCGCCAGGCGCTTTCCAAGCATTGCGACCCGTGTTGGCGCCAGCGCCCGCATCGCGGCCCTTGCCGGCGGGAGCGCCACGCTTCTTGCTGTCATCGGCCCAGCTGGAAGACAGCTTCTCGGACTTGACGGACTTCTTGTCGCCCGGCTTCGCTGCCCCAGCGGCACCAGCGGTTGCAGGCGCGCCAGGTGCGCCCTTGGGCTTGTGAATGGTTCCCTTGATGCCTTCTTTGCCGGTGGCATCTGCAGGCTTGGGCTCTTCCGGCTTTTTCGCAGTCAGCACCTTCTTGGGTGCATTCATCATGGCGCGAATGGCGGCCGCTTCAGCCTCTGCTGCCTTGCGACGATTGGCCAGATCAGCCAGACGTTGCTTTTCTTCGGCTTCGCGATCGGCGGCCTTGACCACACGCACGGCAGCTTTGGGCGCCTCAGCGGCGACAGCAGGCGCTGGCTCTGCGATCGTAGCCGGGGGCGCGACAGGCTCCTCGGACTTGATCGGTTCGGCGGGCGCCTGAGCGGCGACAGCTGCTGCCTTTTTGGCCGCGCTGGCTTTGGATGAGGAACGCTGCGCAGCGGCCGTCAGGGCAGCGGCCTCCGCACGACCTGCCTCTTGCGCTGCAGCGCGGCGGGCCGCAGCGGCGTCGCGTTCTGCCTGCTCCTGCTCGGCGCTCTTCGTGTCGACAGCTGCTGGCGCAGACTTGGACGTCTTGCTGGAGCTGGATGCCTGCGCTTCAGCCAATTCACGGGCTGCGCGCTCGGCTGCTTCGGCGGCACGACGCTCTGCCTCTTCACGAGCCAGACGATCTTGCTCTTCGCGCTGACGTCGCTGCTCGGCCAAGGCCTCCTCTTGCTCGCGGAGGGCTTCGGCTTGCGCATTGGCCTCTTCTTCACGACGCTTGAGTTCGGCCTCTTCCTGAGCAGCGTGAGTCGCCTCATCCACACCGGACTCGTCACGCTTGACGAACACGCGCTTCTTCTTGACTTCGACTTGAATCGTGCGCGCTTTGCCAGAGGCATCGGCCTGCTTGATTTCGGTGGTCGACTTGCGAGTCAGCGTGATCTTCTTGCGGTCGCCGCCGGTCGAACCGTGGGCGTGACGGAGATGGTCAAGCAGACGTTCCTTGTCGGCTTCCGTGAGCACATCCTCAGGCGCTGCCTTGGGCACGCCCGCTGAATGTAGCTGTTCCAGCAGTGTCGCAGCCGGGCGATTGAGCTCCGCGGCGAGTTGTGCGACGGTGGTCACGGCCATTATGTAATCCTTGCGATGAGCTTTGCTAATAAAGAGAAGAGGTCGAGCAGCGATTCTGTATACAGATCAGTTGGCAAACCAGTGTTCGCGTGCCTTCAAAATCAAGGCACGGGCTTGTTCGTCAGCCAGGTCGGTGATCTCGGTGAGCTCGTCCACAGCCAGATCGGCCAGGTCATCCCGCGTGTGGATGCCGGCGTCGGCCAGCTTGGCGATCAGCTCAGTGGTCAAGCCTTCCAGACCCTTGAGATTTTCCGACAAAGTCTCGACTTCTTCTTCCTTGGCGATTTCCATGGTCAGCAAAGCATCTTTTGCGCGGTTACGCAGCTCATTGACCGTGTCTTCGTCAAATGATTCGATCTCCAGCATTTCCTGCAGAGGCACATAGGCCACTTCTTCCAGACTGGAGAAACCTTCGGCGATCAAAATATCTGCCACTTCCTCATCCACGTCGAGCTTGTCGACGAAGATCTTGCGGATGGAGTCAGACTCGACTGCCTGCTTCTGCGCCGATTCCTCGGCTGTCATGATGTTGATGCGCCAGCCGGTCAGCTCCGAAGCCAGACGCACGTTCTGACCGCCGCGACCGATTGCGATGGCCAGATTCTCTTCGTCCACCACCACGTCCATGGCGTGTTGCTCTTCGTCCACAAAAATGGATTGCACGTTGGCAGGGGCCAATGCACCGATCACGAATTGCGCGGGGTCTTCCGACCACAGGACGATGTCGACACGCTCGCCGGCCAGTTCATTGGTCACAGCGGTGACGCGCGAGCCGCGCACGCCGACACAGGTGCCGATTGGATCGACGCGTTTGTCATGCGACAGAACGGCGATCTTGGCGCGCGAGCCAGCGTCACGGGCGCAGCTCTTGATGTCCAGCAGGCCTTGTTCGATTTCGGGAACTTCCTGGCGGAACAGTTCGATCATGAAGTCCGGCGCACTGCGAGACAGCATGATCTGAGGGCCACGGGCCATGCTGTCGACACCCAACATGTAGGCGCGAACGCGGTCACCGGAGCGCAGGTTTTCCTTGGGGATCATTTCGGTGCGCTTGAGGCGACCTTCGACGCGACCGGATTCGACGATGATGTCGCCCTTGTCCAAGCGCTTGACGGTGCCCACGAAGATCTTCTCGCCACGCGACAGGAAGTCGTTGAGCAGTTGCTCGCGCTCGGCGTCACGGATTTTTTGCAAGATGACTTGCTTGGCAGCTTGCGCACCGATACGGCCGATTGGCACGGACTCGATGGACTCTTCGATGTAGTCGTCGACTTCGATGTCAGGAATTTGCTCCTGGGCTTCGAACAGCAGGATTTCTGCGTCGGGCAACTGGAGGCCAGCCTCATTGGGCACGACGTGCCAACGACGGAAGGTTTCGTACACACCGGTTTCACGATCGATCGACACGCGAATGTCGACTTCACCGGGATACAGTTTTTTGGTAGCAGAGGCCAGGGCCGATTCAACAGCACCAAAGACCACATCGCGCTCGACGCTTTTCTCGCGCGAAATGGCATCGACCAACATCAACAATTCACGGTTCATTTTTTCTGACCTCCGAGTTCTTGCGCCTCATCCACGGTGACTCCACCGGCCGTCGGGGTTGCCTCCCGACCGCCTCGCCCTTTGAAGCTCACGACGGGCACCAGACGTGCCTCGCGAATTTCATCGAGCGTGAAACCCAATGCTTGCTCTACTTCCGGCTCAGCCGCCTTTTTGGCAGCCGCCTTCTTCAATGCGGTTTTGGACGGCGGCTTGTTCGCCGTCTTGCTTGTCTTGTCCACCTCGGGTGTCAGGATCAACTGCCAACCGGCGGCCTCGCCTTCTTGCTGGGCAGGCACAGCCTCCAGCACACCCCGATACTTCTTGCGCCCCTGAAATGGCACCTTGAGAGAAATCTCGATCTGCTCGCCCTGATAGCGCTCAAAATGCGCCTGTGTCCGCAGAGGGCGATCGAGGCCAGGGGAGGACACCTCCAGACGGCTGTAATCGCAGTTCACCACCTCCAGCGCGTACTGCAACTGACGGGTGACCTTCTCGCAGTCGTCCACGGTGACGCAATCGCCTGGCAGATCGTAGGCTTGCTCGGGCAAACGGTCGATGTACACGCGCAACAGCCCATGCGAACTGCGCTCGCAGTCCACGAGTTCATAACCTAAACCGGTTACGGTGTTTTCAACGACGTTTAACCAAGTCATCCAATAAAAATACTCAAGCAAAAAAAATGGGCTGGAAAAATCCGCCCATTCGTGTCTGACACGAGACGTGCCACCCTTGCTCGGCGCGCTGTCATAGCAGGCACTTTGCTCGGTAGCCAATCCTGCATTTTAGCCCCAGGAATAGCTTCGGATCAAGGCAATCCCCTCAAATTATCTGAAATCGGCTTGTCGCATGCCAGAATCGAGGCTTGGTTTAGCTCACTCACTGGAGACCTCATGGGATTTCTCGCCGGCAAACGCTTGTTGATCACAGGCCTGCTGTCCAACCGGTCCATCGCCTATGGTATTGCCAAGGCATGCAAGCGCGAGGGTGCCGAACTGGCATTCAGCTATGTTGGCGAGCGCTTCAAGGACCGCATCACCGAATTCGCAACGGAATTCGGCTCGGATCTGATTTTTGACTGCGATGTGAGCAGCGACGAGCAAATCGATGCCATGTTTGCCGAACTGGCGAAACGCTGGCCGCAATTCGACGGTTTTGTTCACTCCATCGGTTTCGCGCCACGAGAGGCGATCGCTGGCGACTTCCTCGAAGGCCTGTCTCGCGAGAGCTTTCGCATCGCCCATGACATTTCAGCGTACAGCTTCCCTGCCATGGCCAAAGCGGCTCTGCCCTATTTGAACGACAAAGCGGCCCTGCTGACTTTGTCGTATCTCGGTGCAGAGCGCATTGTGCCGGCCTACAACACCATGGGTCTGGCCAAGGCCTCCCTGGAGGCCAGTGTTCGTTACACCGCCTCGAGCCTCGGCCCCAAAGGCATCCGCGTCAACGGCATCTCCGCGGGGCCGATCAAAACGTTGGCCGCATCCGGCATCAAGGGCTTCAGCAAGATTTTGGACGTGGTGGAACAGAACGCGCCTTTGCGCCGCAATGTGACCATCGAGGACGTCGGTAACGTTGCAGCGTTCATGCTGTCAGATCTGGCCGCCGGCGTGACCGCTGAAATCACCTACGTGGACGGTGGCTTCAGCCATGTGATGGGTGGCGTGACCGAAGGCATGTAAGCCTTCAGGTTTGCCCCGCGCGCAGCTTCAGCTCAGGCCTGGAGTTGCATTTCGCCACCCAGTGCGTCCACGAGGTCGGGGACGAGCTTGCTCATCTCGGCGGTGGCAATGGCGGCGTCGGCGTCAAACGCCTCGTCTTTGCTGGGCTTGTGGCCCTCGAACACGACGTCCAGAAACGCCAGCTTCTTGATTTGCATGGACTCCGTCAGCATGAATGACACCCGTCCCTCCCAAGTCATGGCCAACCGCGTGGGCACCTTGCCGCTGACGATGTGCGCCTTGACTTCATCGGTGTCGAGCAGATGCCGCGCATAGCGAACCACTGACTTCATCTCGTCCATCGACTTGAGTTCGCACTCACGGTCAATGGTGAAGCAGGCAGGCGGCTCGCCGCTGGCTAGCCATTCTTTCATGGCAACCGCGGCCGACTCTTTGGTTTGCAACAGCGTGACCGCAAAACCATCGAGAGAGCGGACCAGGCAGGTGATCACGTCTTCGGCGCGGCTGGAGCTAGACGTATCCAGGTAGAGCAAGTGATGCGCCGGGTCAATCCACACATTGATGGATGACTGCTTCGTAAAGGCCATTGGCAGCAATTCCAGTTCTGCTTGCTCTTTGAGCTCTTTGGTCTGCTTCTTGCCCGGCTTGCGCCCGGTGCTGTCTTCAACCTGCTTGGCCAATTCTTCTGTGCGTCGCTTCACCACGGCACCTGGCAGAACACGCTGTTCCAATTGAAGCTTGAGCAGATACTGCCCCCCGATCAACTCGACCAGCGGAGCATGCTTGATGCCACGCGGCTCCACCCAACCCACGGACTGCTTTTGCGTCGCGCCACAAGGTAGGAAGCGGTTTTTTTGCAAACTGGACTCAATCACGGTGACCGATGCCTGCCACTCTGCGCCGATCCGGTAGACCATCAAATTCTTAAACACTGTCGTCCTTCTACTGAGCCGGGCTCGACTGCGTCGAACCGAAGAGCGTGGGAGTGTAGTCGGCGTTTGCAGGCCGACCCCGCCGTGCGGGTTAGCGCAAACACCGATTGGTCAAGGAATGCTCAAGGCCATCACATCCAGAGGACTGCGCACACCGCCGCCGCCAATTTTGAGAACGTGGGTGTAGATCATCGTCGTGCTGACGTCCGCGTGACCAAGGAGTTCTTGCACCGTGCGAATGTCATACCCGTTCTGTAGCAAGTGTGTAGCGAAGCTATGGCGCAGGGTGTGGGGCGTGGCGGGCTTCGCGATGGCAGCGCGGTTGAGCGCCTGCTTGAAGTGCCGCTGGAACATCTGGTCTTGCATGTGGTGACGGCGCTCTTGGCCGGAGCGGGGATCCATGCTGGTCGAGGCCTGAGGGAATGCCCAATACCATTGCCAGGTGAGACCGGCGTTTGGTTGCTTCCGGGCGATCGCATCTGGCATCCAAACCGGGCCCAGGCCAGCGGCCCGATCCCCCTGCCATAGCTGATGGGTGACAGCCAGATGCAGACGCAAGGGCTGAATCAAGGCATCTGGCAGCATCAAGGCGCGATCTTTGGCGCCCTTGCCTTCTCGGACGATCAGGGTTCGATGGCCAAAATCGATGTCTTTCACCCTGAGCCTCAGGGCCTCGGTGATCCGCATGCCCGTGCCATACAGAACTTTCGCAATCAGTTGCTGAACGCCAGACAGATTCAACAGGACCTGCTGAACCTCCTGAGAGGTCAATACCACAGGCAGTCTCCGCTCGGTCTTGGGCCGAACGATCTCGTTCATCCATGGCAGCTCTTGCCGCAGGACGTGGCGGTACAGAAACATCAACGCAGACAACGCCTGTTTGTGCGTGGAAACAGCTACCCGCTTGTCGGCGGCCAGATGGGACATGAACCGCGTGACCTCGGGTGCCCCCATATCACGCGGGTGCCTGCGCCCATGGAATTGAATGAAGAACCTGACCCAATAGACGTATTGGTCCTCTGTTCGCAAACTATAGTGGCGCAGCCGGATTTGCCGGCGCAACTCGTCTAGAAGCTTCGGGGGTTGGGGTGATGTGGATGAGTCCATGGGATGAAAGCTCTGTCGCCGCACTGTATTTATATACAGCCACAAAAGCCATCCCTCTATGGAGTGCCTCGTCTGAAACTTTTTTTAGCAAGCAGGGCTAATATGATCAAAAGACGAAGCAGCCAACTGGTCTGTGAAACGGGAGTTAGGGATCATGCATAAACGGGGAAACCCAGGGCACGTTTGGTGTCTGCTGAGGCGTGACACGGGTATTCGGCACGGTTCGCGGCTCGATTTAGGGATCAAATCGGTGATGCCTAAATGGACCTGTCGCATCAATTTGATCTCTACATAGCAGTTAGGCTCTTCTAGAACAGCCGCCAAAACTATTCGCAAAGCCAATAAATGATCTCTCGGTTTCGTTTCAGCTTCGAAGAAAACTGGCTAAGTGCGCCGATGGCGTATTGGGTTCACATTCCATCGACCGAGAGTGATGACACGTTTGAACCTCCGGCGCCCTTGGCTATTACCAAGCGCGGTTACCCATTTCTACGCTTTGAGTACGACATTCACGAACTTGTCTTCAGCTCGCCTGCGCAGCTGAATCACATGATCGAAGTGCTCTCAACCAAACCTCTTCCAACATCCGCTCGGCTGTCTGCTGGTCGGCAAGCAGGACCTAACGGGCATTGGCTAAGCCGCCTTCCAGCAGAACTCAAGTCACCCAAGGGCCGTGAGCAACTGGTCAAGCACTTAAAAGCAGTTCGCAAGCAGGTTCTACGCTTGCCACCAAGAGCCAAGGCAACATCGCCAAACTTTTGGCCCTTCCTCTATGAAACTGGCGTGCCAACATGAGTAATCACAACACCCAATGCTCTGGTACTACAACCCACTTCCACTGCGCGCCCCAGCCTAACTGGGGGTTCAACGCGGACGCCAACATAGGCCATGGCTTCGCCATTTTCATGGCCTATGTCGGTACCCTCCGCACTTCGTGCTCCGGCGCCGGTTAACCAGGGCGTTAGGCTCCTGCAGTACCAACTCACGTTGTATGCGTCTTCAATCTATCGACCAATTCCTGCTCAATGCGTCGCCGAACAATGGCTTGTCAGCGACACACCGCTTACTAGTTGAGTTTTTGTACTTTGGCTTAAAGGAGGCCCGCGCATGCCTCTTTGCCGGACTTTTCTTTGGTGCAGTCTTCACCATTCCACGTACAGGCATATTCGGATTGCCACGATACGATGCGTTGCTAGTCTTTGCATTACTAGTTCAATGGTGGATGGTGAAATCAGGGCTTGAATCGATCGACGAACTCAAAGCCATTTCGATCTTCCACGTTATTGGCTTCGCTCTGGAAGTATTCAAAACATCTGCTCATGTTCAATCGTGGAGCTATCCAGACTTTGCTTACACCAAGGTTCTAGGTGTTCCGCTCTTTTCCGGCTTCATGTACGCAACTGTTGGCAGCTACATCATCCAGGCGTGGCGCCTCCTCGACTTAAAGATTGAGCACCATCCTCCTTATTGGATGGCTGC
Source organism: Acidobacteriota bacterium (assembly GCA_050259275.1). Classification (GTDB taxonomy): domain Bacteria; phylum Pseudomonadota; class Gammaproteobacteria; order Burkholderiales; family Burkholderiaceae_C; genus Aquabacterium. The sequence continues at coordinate 112,088 of JBLNAI010000017.1, read as the reverse complement.
TCTGATAGCTGGTCTGGTCTATGTAAATTTCTTTTCTCACCACTACGTGGGCGACTATCGCTGGTACATCGCAGCCGCAGCGCTGGGCCTCTATGCACGCACGATGGTTGTATTCCGGCCTCTGGACCGATATCGAAAGATGCCTTTGGCACTTTCTTTTGTCCTCATCGGCTTCTTTGTCTGGCTCGCAGAAAACATCAGCACCTTCTTCGGAATCTGGAGCTACCCAAATCAAATTGGCGCGTGGTCAGCTGTGCATGTGCAAAAGTGGAGCTCATGGTCACTGCTGACAATAATGACCTTCACAATCGTAGCCAACTTAAAGCACATAAAGGCCCGCATCCATGTTGCACCGCCAGCCTAGGCTCCAGCAGCTGCAACGCCGTGCCTCCGCTCCCCAGCCTAACTGGGGGTTCAACGCGGACGCCAACATGGGCCATGCCTTCGGCATTTTCATGGCCCATGTCGGTACCCTCCGCACTTCGTGCTCCGGCGCCGGTTAACCAAGCGTTAGGCTTCTCGTTTCATGCACGCATGAATTCCATACGCCACGGCCTTGGCGATGGTTCACGCGCACGAACTTCGTTATCAGTGCTGGCCAGGCTTGCTCCGCGCACGGGGTTGCCATGTGGTCATGCGCGAGGCATTTCGTTATGCTCTGGCATGCATTAATCAACAGTCGGCCAGCCGCCTTTCGGTCTCATCGGCTCCAAATGTGCGTATTCCACACCAATGTCGCCAACAGGTCCAATTCAAAGCCGCCAGCCTGTCCGATTCAAAGCAGACACCAATTCCGATTCAAAACCGCCACTTAAGGCGGAGTTGATCTCGTTGAGGTAGTTGTGATCAGCCTTGGCCCTTTTTGGCTTTGCGCGAAGCGCGCATAGATTTGTTGCCTTTGATCACTACTCGCTCCGCACCCGTGACCAATCGGTCCAGGATCGCATCGGCAATCGTCGGATTGTTGCCGCCCAGATAGTCATGCCATCGGTCCACCGGCAATTGACTGGTGACCAAGGTGGAGCGACTGCCCGTTCGCTGCTCGATCACCTCCAGAAGATCACTGCGGCCACCTGCGTTGAGGGCACTGATGCCGAAGTCGTCCAAGATCAAAAGGTCTACCTTGGCCAACCTATCCAGGGTCTTTCTGAAGGTGCCGTCGATGTGTGAGATAGCAAGCTCTTCCAGCAACAAGGACACCCGCTGGAAGCTGACCGTTAGGCCGTGGCGGCAGGCCTGATTGCCCAGCGCGCAAGCCAGCCACGTTTTCCCGTTTCCAGTGGCTCCGGTGATGATCAGATTGAGCCCGCGCTTGATCCATGTACACATGGCCAGTGTCGCCATTTCTGAGCGGTCCAGTCCGCGCTCAACTCGATAGTCGATGTCTTCCACGCAGGCATCCACTTCTCGTAGCTTCGCATTTTTGAGCAGCCTCTGCAGACGCTTGTTGTCTCGATAGGTGAATTCCTGATCAACGATCAGGCCCAAACGATCTTCAAAAGCAAGATGAGACACGGAGGGGCTAGACAATTGCTCATCCACGGCATGCGCCATGCCAAACAGTTTGAGTTCGTTGAGCTTGCGAAGGGTTTCATTGGTCATCATGATAGGAATCGCTTTCAAATTGGAGCGGGTTGCTGCGTTCGTCACGCCGCGACCTGGCTGAGGCTTCTAAGGGTGATTTCGACAGCTTGTCAGTGGAAGTACTGAGGCCCACGAATGTTTGGGTGCTCAAATGAGGCCTCCTGAACAGGGCCAGCGGCCTGACTGCTCTCTAGCCCGTGGCGCAAAATGGAGCGGATGTTTTTGAGCGCCTTGGCGCCGTGCATGTTGGCCACCTTGCACGCTGCGTCGAGACGCGCAGCGCCCACCTCAAATTCAATCTTCTTCAGGGCCGAGGCCAATCGATAACCGGGCTCTTTGTGCTTGATTTCTGCCAGTCTTGCAGCCAGGAACGCATGAACATGGGGGCCTATTAGCGTGGCCCAGTTCAATTCGACCTCCGGGGTCCACGTCGCGAAGTAGCGATCCGTTGACGGCAAATGCGCAGGATCGATAACCGGCTCAGTGCCTGGCCTTCTTTCCATGCTGCCCACGCGCTTGCCAGCGTGCAAAACTTCAATGAGGCTCGCCGTCAGCCTCAAATCGATCACCTGACGACACAGAGAGTGCGGCACTGTGTAAGGGCGCCCATCCACCTCAATGCGGCCATCCGGCCCAACGCGGGTCCGCTGGAACTCCACATACTCGTAGGGTTTGGAAGGTAGCGCCTTCATCGCTGGCAAGTCGATGGACTCAAAGGTGCTGCGGCGAGATCCTGGAAGCTTTTGAAAGGGCCGATTGTTCAAATGAACCAATAGCTCGCCAATGGCTTGGTTCAATTCTTCTAGGCTGGTGAAGACCCTCTTTCTGAGAACGAACAAAATCCATCGCTCGACAATGAGGACGCCGTTCTCGACTTTGGCCTTGTCCCCTGGTTTTTTGGGGCGCGCCGGAATGATGGCGCAGCCATAGTGTTCGCCCAAGTGCTGATAGGTCGGGTTGATTTCCGGCTCAGTTCTACTGGCCCGGCTCACTGCGGCCTTGAGGTTGTCGCAAACAATGACATGCGGGGCGGCACCAAAGAACTCAAACATCCGGGCATGCGCACCGATCCAGTTGGGCAACTTCTGTGACCAATGCGCCTCAGCGTAGGTGTAGTTGGATGCACCCATCACGCCCACAAAGATCTGGGCTCGCCGCGTTTGCCCTGTTTGCAGGTCTAGTACGCTCATCGTCGGCCCAGCGTAGTCCACAAAGACGCGCTCCCCGCCCACATGAACCTGACGCAGATACCTTTTGATCGTCTTGAGCCAAGCCCGATAGCGATTGCAGAACTGGCTTCGCTTCAAGGCGTTAGGATCGTCCTGGGCATACTCCCGATGCAAACCAATGAGCGTTGCCCCCTTGCGCTTCAACTCGGCGTGGATTTGCTTCCAGTCCGGGTCGGGCTTGCGCACCAGCGCCTGTGCTGCCGTAGGAAACAACTTGGCCTCAAGCGTGGCGTCATCCAGATCAGGTGGCAAAGGCCAGGTGATGCCAACGGCCTTTGCCCGTATCAGATAGTCCCGAACAGAGTCCTTCGATATTTGAATACTCGCTGCAATAGCCCGCTGGCTAAGGGCAGACTCGTAAGCAAGTCTGAGTACTTGCCTTATCTGTCGCATGTCGATTCTCCGATTGACCATGAGGCGTCTGGCCGCAAGTTGGCCAGCTCTCCGTGATGTGCAAACGAGCGCACCGCTCCCTCGCGGGTCGATGACCGTTTGCGATAAACACAAAAAAAGGAATGGCCAACTGCCCGTCAGACTTGACGACAGTTCGGAGGATCAGCAAAATAGGGGCTGACGTCTCAAAGTGTCAACCTTCTTTAACGGCCCATCAGTTCCACCTGATGGGCCGTTTGCTTTTCCGCAAGCCAAATTAATGGGGCCCAGCTTTGTGCCGGCACTTTGCTTGGCTTCGCCTACGTCATGCTGCACCTCCGCGTGAATCGGCGGTCGGTGGAGGATCGCTGGCCTCACAGATCTTGGCGGTCTCGCGCCTTTGAGTTGAACGGCCTCTGGGCTTGAAGGTGTAGCGGTCGGGCCAAAGTGCTATGACCTCCTCGCCCAAGGCTCGTGCGATAAAGCTTGCGACTTCGAATGCGGTGATCCTGTTGTGAATCACATTTCCAACCACGCTCTGGGACACGCCCAGTTCAACGGCGATGGCCTTTTGGCTCAAACCCGCCCGCTTGAGGCGGTAGTTGATTTCAATTGCATCCATGGTCGAACTCAGAGACATACGCTCAATTAGAGAGTAGATTATCGTTAGCGACCGCAATAGAGACGCTAAAGCGATAAATATACATCCTATGAGAGAAGCAAGCCAGATGGACGAGGCTCAATCGTCTAACCCGCAAGACACATCCGCCCAGGAATGGCAAGGGTTGCCAGACCGCATTAATCAAGTCCTGAGCCATGCTGGCTTGAATCAGACTGATCTAGCCCGATTGCTTGGCTTGTCCAGCGGTTTCATGAGTGAAGTTGTCCGCGGGGTCAAACGGCCGGGCCCGGACTTCTTCATGGGCGTACGCCGATTGCTTGGCGTGTCCATCGACTGGTTGATGACCGGTGAAGGAACGATGACTGGGGGCGCAGGGATTCGCCAAGACTTGTTTCTGGCGATTCGACTTCAAATCGCTGTGGTGAAGTCGGCAATCCACGACAGTGACCCTCTCGCTAGGGCCTTGATGCTTTTGATCCGCGAAGGCCATGTGGCTGAAGCCACTGCAGACAAAGCGTTTTCGGCACTATTGGAGCGGATCGCCCCTGCAGATGCCGACCTCGATTTGGCTGTCGAGTTGTACAACGGCCATCTTTGGACAGCGGACCCAGTTGCTCAACGTCGCAATCTGCTCGCTGCCATCATGGCCCATTTCGAGGCACGCAAACCCATCGACAAACTCGCGACCGTCACGGGCGCAGCGGGCGCAAGCAGCCCCTCACAAATCCAAATCATCAAGGGCAAGGGAAATCGAGTTTCGGGAAGAGACTTCTACGACCAAACCTCAACGCGGCCTTCAAAGAAGAAGTAAATCGCAGCCAACTGCCACTTACTGTGCCAGTGCCACTTTCACACCCACAAATGACCATGTCAACGCCCCAATTCTCACACCCCGATGTGCAACTCAATTTGGGCCATTTCAATCGGTTTTCAGGGCGTGATTACTTCGAGATCAACAGGCCGGAATCCGTCCAGATGTTCTTGCTCACAACGCCTTCGGCCAAGCTCGATGAAATGGCGATCGACAACGAACACCTGTTCAAACTTCGGTTTGGTTTTGATGCCAATCCACGAATTCGAGCGCAAATCATTGCCATCAAGCATAAATATGAGTTGACGGATGAAGAGCTGCGCTCTCTACGCCAAGCTGGGCAAATGAGCATCAGACGCCATGAAGCCAGGATCGCACCGGCACGCGGCTTGGCAATCATCGGTTGGATTTCTGCCGTGCTGTTTACCATCATCTGCGTAATTTGCAGCTGGGCTGTGCAGGGCAATTCGGCAGTCGGCTGGAGGCAAGGGCTCGGCTTACTTATCATCGGCCTCACGTGGCTTGCTTTGATCTGGTTCGTGGGTAAGGTACATCTTGACCCATGGCGCATCCTCAAACAAATTGGTGCGGTGGGCGCGGTCCGCAAGGGCGTCAGCGCCGGTACGTCTTCATGAACGGATGTGCAAGCCCATGGCCCCCCAGGCGCTTTTACATCGGCTTATCAGCGTTTGCGACCATGCACAGAGGCCACATGCCGCTGTGCGCTTGCACCTGATGCGGCACATGTCGCCTGACTGAGTCCACTCAGAATGCCGCAGTGCTCAACATCCCGAGCGTGTCCGCACTGCGCTCTCAATGCACTGAGTTGCTTTTGCAATGCCTTCAGCTCTTGAATGCGCTGTGCAACATGCTCAATGTGATCGTCAAGAACCTTGTTGACGGCCTCGCAACTGTCGTGCGGTTTTTCGCGAAGGCTCAGTAACGCCCGGATTTCATCGAGAGCCATGTCTAAAGACCGGCAGTGCCTGATGAAGATCAATTGATCCACATGGGGCGCATCGTAGACACGGTAGTTGGAAGAGGTACGCGCAGCCACGGCCAACAAGCCTTCGCGCTCATAAAACCGAATGGTTTCCACCGAAGTGTCGGTCAGGTTCGCTAATTCACCGATCTTCATCGCATTTCCATCTTTGCGAGCGAGGGCTCTGCTTGTACTTGACTCTATACCTACTTCAGGGTTTGTAATGTGTGCATGGCACACGAAAACGCTCAAACGGCAGCTCTTCCCCGGGAGCTTGGCAAAGATTGCTGCGGGTGTTCTGGATCGGCTTCAGAACAGATCCCGCCAGGCGGCAAAGTCGGCGGTGATGGATGGCGCACGTTCAAGATCGCGACGATGGATTGTTCTGCCGAAGAGGCAGAAATTCGCCGGGCCCTGGACAAAATCCAAGGCGTGAAGGCCCTGCGCTTTGAGTTGGGTGCGCGCACGCTGGGCATCAACGCTGCCGATGACAGCATTCCAGCAGCGTTGGAGGCGATTCGTCGCGCCGGGTTCGCTCCCGAGGCCATATCCGAGGCCGCGCAGCAGGACGATGATGACGCTTTGAGCGACCACGCCCAAGGCGATGGAGCCAATCAGGGCAAGAAGCTTGTCGCGGCTTTGCTGCTGGCCGTGATCGCCGAGGCAATTGGCTATGCAGCACCGGACTTGATGGCGTTCAAAGCGTTTGGCTGGATCTGTGCCGGTGTTGCCATCGCTCTGGCCGGGTTGGACACCTACAAAAAAGGCCTGGCCGCACTGCGCCACGGAAAGCTCAACATCAATGCGCTCATGACCGTGGCTGTGACAGGAGCTTTTGCCATCGGCCAATGGCCGGAAGCCGCCATGGTGATGGCCTTGTACGCCATTGCGGAGTTGATCGAAGCGCGTTCGGTGGATCGGGCCCGCAATGCCATCAAAGGGTTGCTCGACCTGTCTCCAAAGGACGCCACCGTGCGCCAGACCGACGGTCAATGGCAAACCATGCCTGTGGACGATATCGTGCTGGGCAGCGTTTTGCGCATTCGGCCCGGAGAACGACTGCCGCTTGACGGCACCGTCACTGCTGGCCAGACCGCCATCAACCAGGCGCCCGTCACAGGAGAAAGTATCCCGGTAGACAAGGTGGTAGGTGATCCGGTGTTCGCTGGGACGATCAACGAAACAGCGGAATTTGAGTTCAAGGTCACGGCCGTCGCCTCGGACTCAACGCTGGCGCGCATCATCCATTCAGTGGAACAAGCGCAAGGCACCCGCGCGCCAACTCAGCGTTTCGTGGACACGTTCGCGGGCGTTTACACCCCGGCCGTATTCTTCATTGCGGTAGCTGTCGCGCTGTTGACCCCTTGGATACTGCACTACACCTGGCTGGACGCCATTTATAAGGCTTTGGTGCTGCTGGTCATCGCTTGCCCTTGTGCGCTGGTCATCTCCACGCCGGTGACGGTTGTTTCGGCGCTCGCTGCTGCGGCGCGGCGCGGCATGCTCATCAAGGGTGGGAGCTATCTCGAAGATGCTCGACGCCTCAAGGTTGTGGCTTTGGACAAAACAGGCACGATCACCGAAGGCAAGCCCAAGCTGATGAATTGGGAGCCGTTGCAAGGAGATCGCCAGCAGGTGGCGCAGTTGGCCAGAAGTCTGGCGGCAAGATCGGATCATCCTGTGTCCCAGGCCATCGCCCAGGGGCTCGCGTCCTCCGATGAAGCGCTGAACTTTGAGCGAATCGAAGCCTTGCCGGGTAAGGGCATCAAAGGCTGGCGCGACAGCGCTGCATTCGTGCTGGGCAATCACCGGCTGATCGAGGAACGGGGTCAATGCAGCTCCGACTTAGAGGCCAAGCTTAAGGCTCATGAAGACCAGGGCCGAACGGTCACCTTGCTCGCCAACGATCAAGGTGTCATCGGGTTATTCGCCGTTGCGGACACGATCAAGCCTTCTTCCAAGCAGGCGGTGGCCATGCTCAAGGCCCTTGGTGTCCGTCCTGTCATGCTCACTGGCGACAACCAAGCCACAGCCCAGGCCATAGCCACACAAGCGGAACTGGATGAAGCTCGGGGCGAGTTGCTCCCACAAGGCAAGATGGACGCAATCGCTGAATTGCAAAAATCCGGGCTCACCGCCATGACCGGCGATGGCATCAACGATGCCCCGGCATTAGCCAAGGCCGATATCGGCATCGCCATGGGCGGTGCTGGCACGGACACAGCCATGGAAGCCGCCGATGTGGTGATCATGAACGATGATCTGCGCCGTATTCCGGAACTCATCGGCCTGTCGCGCAAGGCTTATGCGATTCTCTGGCAGAACATTGCATTGGCACTGGCAATCAAGGTGGTCTTCCTAGTGCTGGCAGTATCAGGGCAGGCCTCCATGTGGATGGCTGTATTTGCCGACATGGGGGCCAGTCTGCTGGTAGTGGCCAACGGCCTGCGCATCTTGCGTTCAAATGTCACCCGCTGACTTCTCGCTGGAAAACCTTTAGACGTCGATATACTTTCCACCATGCGCCGCTGGATTGCCATCCTCATGCTCGTCGTTTTGCCACTTCAACTCAGTTGGGCAGTGGCAGCGACCTATTGCATGGACGAAGAGGGTGCTGGCGCGCAGCACTTTGGCCATCATTTTCACGGGCAGGATCATGAGCATGCCCATCCGGGCAAGAAGCTGATCAAGGCCAAGCAGCAGGCCTGCAATGATTGTGGGTGCGCCGGGCATCTCTGCGGAGCACAACTGGTCTCCACTTTTCGGCCAAGCCCCCTTCCACTGGCTCAGGGCGAGTCATTCGACTCTGCTCCGGTAAGACGTTTATCCTCGGTCGATCCGCCCAGGATCGAGCGGCCCAACTGGCCTGTCGCGCTTTGACGCGACGAGGCAGCAGGCCGAGCAGATCATCTCCCTGAGCATGCCTTAGCGGTGTCGCGCCCTCGCTAAGGGGCGCTTGACGTCACGCTGTCCTCGTCGAATTTTTCCCTGTTCATACAGACTGGAGAATTCGATGTCGATGACCAACATGGCCCGATACTGGGCTGTGATTGTCGGCTGCATGCTTGGATGCGGCACGTTAGTTCATGGTCAAGAGAGTCTGGCTGTAAAGCCGGTTTCGGCCGGTAACGCCTCCGCTTTGCCCGCCCTGACCTTGGCAAAAGCCATGGATCTGGCTTTACAGCGTAGCCCAGAGGTACGAGCTGCCCAGCAGGAAGTAAAGGCAGCAGAAGCTGTCTTGCAGCAGGCACACGCCTATCCCAACCCTGAATTGCAGACCCTGCTGGAAGACACCCGGCGTGAAACGCGCTCCACCACCTTGCAGTTGTCCCAGCAAATCGAGTTGGGCGGCAAGCGAGCAGCTCGCACATCCGTCGCCCGGCAAAGCCTGATGCAGGCCCGCATCGTTTTAGAGGACACCCAAGCCCAGCTCAAAGCCAATGTGACTCAAGCCTATTTCGCGGCAGCGCTGGCGCAGGAGCACCGCCAACTGGCTCAGGAGGCTGTTGATATTGCAGCGAAAGCCACCGATGCCGCGGGCAAGCGGGTCACCGCAGGCAAATCGGCTCCGTTGGAAGAAACGCGGGCCAAGCTCGCCATGAGTGCGGTCAAGCTGGAGTGGATTCAAGCGCAGGCCGATTGGAGCACATCGACCCAAGCCCTGAGCAGCTTGATCGGGGGCGGTGGCGAGGTATCGTCATTGCCTGCACTGGCATGGCAACCCAATGAAGTCACCTCCGAGGCAGAACATCGGAACGTTTGCCAAGGTCAGACCGCCAGAATGGAAGCGGCACCCGCCATTCGCCTGGCGCAGGGTGAAGTAGCGAGATGGCAGGCACTGGCCGATCTAGAGCAGGCCAAGCGACTGCCAGATCCCACCGTCATCGTTGGGACCAAGCGCTCCGAGGAACTGGGCCGCAATCAACTGGTGCTGGGGCTGAATGTGCCGCTGCCAGTCTGGGATCGCAACCAAGGCAATGTCTTGCAGGCTTTGCGGCAGACGGACAAGGCACAAGCCGAACTGGATGCAGCCCGCCTGCGCGTTCAAACCCAGTGCCTGGCCTTGAACACGCAGATGCAGGCAGCGCATACGCAAGTCAAAGCGCTGCGCGAAGACGTTCTGCCAGGCGCGCAGACAGCATGGCAAGCGTCTGTCACGGGATTCGAGTTGGGTAAGTTCACCTTCATCGACATGCTCGATGCACAGCGCACGCTGTTGCAGGCCCGCAGCCAATACCTCCATGCCTTGAGCGCCTACTACCGCGCCGCATCCGATATGGATCGCTTGCTGGGCACCGATACCACCTCGAACGCACCTGCCGCGACACCAGTGCAGGGGAGCCAACCATGAATATGAGATCCACCTACCGTCGCCAGCACGGTGCAGTGACCCGAGGCCAATTGATCGCCATGGCCGTGATCCTGGCATGTGGCTTGGGAGCCGGCCTCTACGTGATGAAGGGCAAAGCACCTGCTTCGCCGTCCGGCTCTGAGGGCGAACACCACCAGAGCAGGAGCGAGCACGCCACGGACACCTCAAAAGAAATTGAACCTCCTCATGACGAGCATGAGGAGGCATCTGACATGGCCACGCTGAGCGATGCCCAGATCAAGGCCGCGAACATCGAGCTGGCTCAAGCTGGACCAGGTATGGTGCACACCTTATTGGCGTTGCCAGGTGAAATCCGTTTCAATGATGACCGCACCGCTCACATCGTGCCCAAAGTCGCAGGAGTTGCCGAGTCGGTATTTGCCAACCTGGGGCAGCAAGTGCGCAAAGGTCAGGTGTTGGCCGTCATCGCCAGCCCGCAAGTCGCGGAGTTGCGCAGTGAACTGCTTAATGCCGAGAAACGCCTTGGACTGGCCAGAACGACCTATCAGCGAGAAAAGAAACTCTTCGAGGACAGGATTTCGCCGGAGATGGATGTCTTGCAAGCTCGGCAGGCCATGCAGGAGGCAGAGATCGCTGTGAGCAATGCCAACGAAAAGCTCACAGCGTTGGGCGCCAGAGGATTTTCGGGAGCCTTGAACCGCTTTGAACTACGTGCCCCGTTTGACGCCACCGTCGTGGAAAAGCACCTTGCGTTGGGCGAGGCGGTCAAGGAAGACACCCCCATCATGACCCTGTCGGACCTGTCTGTGGTGTGGGCCGAGCTGAAGGTTTCGGCCCAAGATCTGACTCGCCTACACGTCGGCAACACCGTGCAGGTGCAATCCACATCATCACCGGAGTCGGCGCAGGGCAAAGTGGCCTATGTGGGTGCCCTGATCGGCGAGCAGACCCGCACGGCCGTGGCGCGCGTTGTGCTGCCCAATCCGAAGTTCGGATGGCGACCCGGCCTGTTCGTCAACGTGCAAGTGCAGGCTGACCAAAAGCAAGCCGCTGTGACAGTGAAGAACGATGCCATCCACGAGCTGGAAGGCAAGCAGGTGGTCTTTGTCCGGGTCAAGGACGGTTTCAAGGCTCAGCCGGTGGAACTGGGCGGCAGCGATGGGCAGCTCACAGAAGTCGTCAAAGGCCTCAAGGCCGGCGAATCCTATGCCGCGGCCAACAGCTTCGTGATCAAGGCAGACATCGGCAAGTCCTCTGCCGAGCATGAACACTGAGGAGCCGTGCCGTGTTTGAACGCATCATCCGTTTTGCCATCGAGCAACGATGGCTGGTTCTGCTGGCAGTGATGGGCATGGTGGGGTTGGGCATCTGGAGCTACCAGCGCCTGCCCATCGATGCGGTTCCCGACATCACCAACGTGCAGGTTCAGATCAATACGCAGGCGGCTGGCTATTCGCCACTGGAAGTCGAGCAACGGGTCACCTACCCGATGGAAGCGGTGATGGCGGGGCTACCCGGCCTGGAGCATACTCGCTCCCTGTCTCGCTATGGTCTGTCCCAGATCACCATTGTTTTCAAGGATGGCACGGACATCTACTTCGCACGTCAACTGGTCAACGAACGTCTGCAGGAGGCTCGGGACCGGTTGCCTCAGGGCATCAGCCCGGTGATCGGTCCGATATCGACCGGCCTTGGCGAAATCTACATGTGGACCGTGGAGGCCGAGGAAGGCGCACGCAAGCCGGACGGCACTCCCTACACGCCTACGGATCTGCGGGAAATTCAGGACTGGATCATCAAGCCGCAATTGCGCAATGTGCCGGGCGTGACGGAAGTCAACACCATCGGCGGCTATGCCAAGGAGTATCACGTTGCGCCCAAGCCCGAAGCCTTGCTGGCACAAGGATTGACATTGGAGGACGTGGTGCAGGCCCTGCAGCGCAACAACGGCAACGTCGGTGCGGGCTACATCGAACGGCATGGTGAGCAATATCTCATCCGTGCGCCTGGCCAGGTCAAGGATGTGCAGGACATCGGCAACGTGGTGGTCAAGCACAGTGATGGCGTGGCAGTGCGCATCAGAGACATCGCGGACGTTGGCATCGGTAAAGAGTTGCGCACGGGCGCGGCCACCGACAACGGGCGCGAAGTGGTTTTAGGCACGGTCTTCATGCTGCTGGGCGAGAACAGCCGGGTTGTGTCTCAGGCCGTGGACAAGCGCATGGCCGAGATCAACAAGAGCTTGCCTGCGGGCGTGCATGCCATGACCGTCTACAACCGCACGGATCTGGTGGACAAGGCCATCGCCACAGTCAAGAAGAACCTGTTCGAGGGCGCGGTGCTGGTCATCGTCATCCTCTTCCTGTTCTTGGGAAATTTGCGTGCGGCGCTGATCACTGCCGCCGTGATTCCGCTGTCCATGCTCTTCACTTTCACAGGGATGGTAAGTCAGAAGGTCAGCGCCAACTTGATGAGCCTGGGCGCCCTGGACTTCGGAATCATCGTGGATGGCGCGGTAGTGATTGTCGAGAACTGCGTTCGACGCCTGGCTCATGCCCAGACGCACCACGGACGCCCCTTGACGCTCAAGGAACGCTTTCATGAGGTTTTCGGGGCGGCGCAAGAAGCCCGACGTGCTCTGTTGTTTGGGCAGTTGATCATCATGATCGTCTACTTGCCGATTTTCGCGCTGTCGGGCGTGGAGGGCCGCATGTTCCATCCCATGGCCATCACCGTGATGCTTGCCTTACTCGGCGCCATGATCCTGTCAGTGACTTTCATTCCGGCAGCCGTGGCGCTGTTCATCGGCGAGAAAGTGGCCGAGAAGGAAAATGCATTGATGGAGGCGGCCAAGCGGGGCTATGCGCCTTTGCTGGAGTGGGCGATGGCCGCCAAGCCGGTGATGCTGACGCTGGCGGCAGTCATGGTCGGCTTGACAACCGTTATGGCAATGAGGCTAGGCAGCGAGTTCGTGCCGAGCCTCAATGAAGGGGATCTGGCTTTGCAGGCGCTGCGTATTCCCGGCACGGGCTTGAACGAATCACTGGCTATGCAAATGCGGCTTGAGTCGCGATTGAAGGCCAAGTTTCCGGAAATTGAGAGGGTGTTCGCCAGAACAGGCACGGCCGAAATCGCCACCGATCCCATGCCGGTCAACATTTCTGATGGATATGTGATGCTCAAGCTAGAGGCTAAGTGGCCCGATCCCAAGCGCACCCGAGACGACCTGATCGATGCCATCCAAAAAGAGGTTGCGCAGTTGCCGGGACAGAACTATGAGTTCTCACAGCCCATCCAGCTTCGGTTCAATGAACTGATTTCCGGCGTGCGCAGCGATGTGGCCATCAAGCTGTTTGGCGACGACATGGACGTGCTCAACTCGACGGCAGGACAGATTGCACAAGTACTGCAAGGCGTGTCCGGCGCATCGGAAGTCAAGGTTGAGCAAACCAGCGGCTTGCCCATGCTGACTGTTCACATCGACCGAGAAAAGACAGCCCGGCTTGGCATCAACGTCGGTGATGTGCAAGAAACGCTGGCCATGGCCATCGGTGGCCAGGAAGCAGGCACCATGTTTGAAGGCGACCGGCGATTCGACATTGTGGTGCGTTTGCCTGAATCCATCCGCACAGACATGGAGGCTTTGAAGCGCTTGCCGATTGCTTTGCCCAGCACTGGAAATGAACAAGGCGCTGCCCATTTCGTACCGTTGTCAGAGCTGGCCTCAATTGAGCTTGCGCCTGGTCCAAACCAGATCAGCCGAGAACAAGGCAAGCGGCGCATTGTGGTCAGTGCCAACGTGCGTGGCCGAGACATCGGCAGCTTTGTACAAGAAGCCGAGAAAGCTATGCAGAAGGTGCGTATTCCTGCGGGCTATTGGACGGCCTGGGGTGGACAGTTTGAAAACCTTCAATCAGCAACCGACCGACTCAAGATCGTGGTCCCCGTGGCATTGCTGCTGGTATTCGTGCTGCTATTTGCGATGTTTGGCGATGTCAAGGATGGGTTGCTGGTGTTTTCCGGCATCCCATTCGCCTTAACAGGAGGGGTTCTGGCCTTGTGGCTCAGAGACATCCCCTTGTCTATATCGGCGGCTGTGGGCTTCATTGCATTGTCCGGAGTAGCTGTGCTCAACGGCTTGGTGATGATCACCTTTATCCGCAATCTAAGAGAGCGAGGCGCATCACTTGATCAAGCCATCCGTGAAGGTGCATTGACACGGCTGCGCCCGGTGCTCATGACGGCCTTGGTGGCTTCGCTTGGCTTCGTACCGATGGCCCTGGCAACGGGAACAGGCGCAGAAGTTCAACGTCCCCTGGCCACGGTAGTGATAGGTGGCATTTTGTCTTCTACTGCGTTAACTCTGTTGGTACTGCCTATCCTGTACCGGATCTTCCACGCTAATGATGATGAGCAAGATAGACCTGTATCGGTGCTCTAGCCTGGTTCCGCACCAGCATGAACAGTAGATCTGGATCCGACTTCAAAGATGACGACCTAATTTGACCATGCAGTAAGGCCCAAAGTATCACTACGGTGCCTAAAGAGTCGCGTGGCTCGATTGGATTCAGTGGCGACTTTGAATCGGAACAACCGGCGGTTTTGAATCGGATTCAGTGACGGGTTTTGTCGGAATATGCACCAAATGTCCAAGCGCCCTTCTCACCCACAAATTCGGCCAGGCTCAGGTGACTCCGATCTAGAGGAATTTAACGTTCCACTCAACCCGTACTATGACGATGCTGAGCCTCAAGGTGTGATTGACAACATCCTGTCGGGCAAGATCAACAGCTTGCGGGCATACCTCCAACTTCTTGGATGGTCTGAGCTCGTCACGCAACTAGAGGGAATGACACCCCTGCGAGGCAATGCTGTTGAAGCACTAGATCTGGTTCAGTCAGTGGTTGTGCCAGAAGCACGACGACTTGCCTCAATTTCTAATATCGATCACACCTTGCTTACAAGCGAGGGGCACTTTCAAAGATCATGAAAGATGTAAAGGCGAGGCCGTACTCATTTACTTCGAAAGAGTCCGAGGCAAACGCCGCCATTGATCATCTGGTCTATGTAATAGAAGTTCAGAAGGAAAAAGGCGCTACCACTTATTGGATGGGCTACCGCTATCGAGCCGCCGACAAGGTTAGGCAAGCCGGCGGCCTCAAATGGGAAGGTGAGTTCGACTTTAAGAACATTGCCAGCATCCCTCCTGATGGCGCCTACCTTGAGAAACCGCGTCAAATCGCAGATCACGAACTTTGTAACTGGCTTTCAACCAAGCAGCCAGGAATGGCTGAGATCCCAGCAGCAATGGTAGAGAAGTTCGAAGAGCTGCTGCGCCTTGAAGGCAAACCGTTCGCATAGCGCACTTGAACAACCACGCCAAACACAGCTTCTGTGAACTGGCATCAACGATGCATCTATCCACAAGCCTAGTTTCAAGTAGCAAGTGCAACACCTAACATTGCCGGCCATATCAACTAGAAGGCCCTTCCACTGCGCTCCCCAGCCTAACTGGGGGTTCAACGCGGACGCCAACAGCAGGCATGCCTTCGGCATTTTTATGCCTGCTATTGGTACCCTGCGCACTTCGTGCTCCGGCGCCGGTTAACCAAGGCGTGGCTCTCTTCGAACAGCCGCCACGACTAGTCGTTAAGCTTTCATGACCACCATTCACCTCGGTTCAGAGTCCGAATACGTGATCGTTAATCTTCCCTCTACTTTTTCCTCGGGAGGGTGGAATCAAGCTCGCGTGGAAATTGCGGTCTCCGGATTTCGCGGCCAAATTGAACCTTGGCTAGAGCTCCGCGATGTCGAGAAGTTCGCGTCTGAACTGTCGATCGTCTATGAATCGCTTCAAGGTCAAGCCGAGCTTCACCCTTGCGAGGAGCAACTTGTACTAGTAGTCCAAGCGCAAACTGGAGGCCATATCCGGGTGCAAGGCGTTGCGTGGTCAAAAGCCACTTACGAGAACAAGCTCGAGTTCTCGCTCGAACTCGACCAGTCGTTTCTTCCTCAAACACTGAGTCAGCTCAAGGAAGTAATCGCCAAGGCAACGTGAAAGCATAGCCTGCCAGCTAACATGCCTCAATTCAAAACCTCGAGCGGCTCAAGCAGTTCCATCCGCTTCCACTGCGCTCCCGAGCCTAACCGGGGGGTTCAACGCGGACGCCAACATAGGCCATGGCTTCGCCATTTTCATGGCCTATGTCGGTACCCTCCGCACTTCGTGCTCCGGCGCCGGTTAACCAAAGCGTTAGGCTACTCTTTTAACAGCCGCCAGATGCGTTTACCAGGCGCAAAAAACCAATGGGCAGGAACCTCAACGAAAACAGCTACATGGAATGTGCGGAGCATGGAGTCCGCAAGCCTGCGTTGATATGTAGGCACCTTCAGTGTGGCAAAAACCTGGGCTTCTTTGAAGAAGCCACAGCCGATCTGCCTTGGCTACAGCAAGCGATATGCAACAGGTGTGAACTGGTCTCAAATTCGATTGGCAGAATTCCGTTAATCGGCTATAGCTTGTACGTCCGATATTCAAAGCCCATGTTCGTCTGCGAAGGCTGCTTTGAAGCCACCCGGAAACGCAACTTGCTTCCAACTCAAAACAGGCGTTAATCTCGTCAATGCTTGTAAGTCAACATACCAACGCAACGCAATGCCTGAGGAGGCCACAAAAGAAGGCAGGCGGCGAAATGCTAGGTCTAACCAAATGCCGGCAAGGCTCAGGTGGCTCAACCCACTTCCACTCCGTTCCCCAATCTCTCAGGCCGACGGCTGGTGGTCCCAAATGGCCATCAAGCCTTCTGCTTCTTGCGCTTGACCACTGCAAGCAGAGCAGGCAACCCCAGCAAGGCCAGTGCACCGGTGGATGGCTCTGGCACCGCGGCCACGGCGGTCATCGAAGTGGGTGTGGCAAACACGGTGTGATCGCCGAAGCTCAAGCGCAACACCGCGTTGCCGGCCGACACATTGCTGGCCACGTTCAACAAGGTGTCATGCAGGTTGCCCGTGAACGTGCTGTTGGTGGTGCTCAAGGACAGGAAGCTGACTTCGTCGTTGACGCGGGGTGCCCACGAACCAATGTTGATCGAGGTCAGCATCAGGCTGGAAGACAGCACGTAACCCGAGGCTGTCGATTTTTCGCCATTGAATGTCACGCTCTTGACCGCCCCAGGGAAAATGCCCAAGGCCTTCAAGGTGTTTTCTTCGATTTCGTAGTCAATGACCAGCTTGGCACCAGGGGCGGCAAAGTCAGGCGCAATCCAATCCAGATTGGTGGCTTGGTCATTGGCGGTGGCCTCCAGACGCCAGGTCTGCAAAGCGGCTTGGGCCTGCCCGGCCATCACCACGGCCGACACGGCTGCCCATTTCAAAACGGCTGCGAATTTCATGAATCACCTTCAGTTTTCAAGTTGTAGGTGGCTGCCACACGGCGAGCCATTTAACAGACCGCAACCGCCTTGGCCTGGGGTTCCATTGTGTGCAGTCTTGCCGCTCGATGCCTCCCCCTGAATAGAGGGTGGACTCCCGTACCTCGCGATCGAAATACGTCGGGTCAAAGGGCCCGAGGCGCGCTCCGTGGACTTCAAGCGGAGCACAACTTCTTGACGAAACCGGTAGGCTCCCGCTAAAAAGGCATTCCATGCGAAAAAACTCGATCCGCCCGCGCGTGGTGCTGCAAGCCATACTGCTGACGATTCTGGTAGCGGTGCCCACGCTGTTGAGCATCTACTGCTACGTCAATCGCGATCGCATCTTCCCCGAACGAGGCACCGTCGTGGTCTACGGTCGGGAGAGTTGCGGTATCACTCGAATGGTCCGAAATGAGCTTTCGCAGAGAGACATCTCATACGTCTTTGCAGACGTGGACATCTCAGCGATCCGAGACGAACTTCGCTACAAACTCGGACCCAAATTCAAAGAGCAACGCTACATTTATCCTGTGGTTCATGTTGGCGGCAAAGTTCTTCTCACGCCTACGGCAGACGAAATTCAAAGCGAACTATCAGCTGCACCGGCCAAGACAACACGCGACTACTCTACATTTCTCAACGGCGCAGATCCCGTGCCGCATGACTAGTCCATGAGACGCCGCCGCGACTCTACCCAGTCTTTGCAGAAAGCACCCGAATGAATGCAACCCTGCCTGCATTGACTTGTGTCTCTCAAGAAGAGTGGGAAGCGTGGTTGCAAATGCACGGTGAGGTCAGCGCGGGTATATGGCTTCGTCTCGCAAAAAAGTCGTCAGGCCAGGCCACTCTGACTTACGCCCAAGCTCTCGAAAGTGCGCTGTGCTTTGGTTGGATCGACGGACAAAAGAAGGCTGAGAGCGATCAATTTTGGTTGCAGCGGTTCTCCCCTCGAACGGTGAAAAGCATCTGGTCAAAAATCAATACAGAGAAGGCGCTGGCGCTTATACAAACGGGACGGATGCGGCCGCCTGGGCTGAGGCAGATTCAATTGGCGCAACAGGATGGGCGATGGGAAAGGGCCTATGCATCGGCCAGCAATGCCACCATTCCAGCCGAGCTTCAAATAGCCTTGGACGCAAACTCAAAGGCCCGAGCCTTTTTCGACACCCTCGATAGCCGCAACCGCTACGGCATTCTGTTTCGCATACAGAACGTCAAAAAGGCGGAGACCCGGGTCAAGAAGATTACTCAGTTCGTGGAGATGCTCGCCAAAGGCGAAAAACTCTATTAATCGCCCCATGGGCCTGGACTGCACACCTACGGCTTACGCTCAGCACAAGGGAATCGACAAAATGGACAAGCAAGCAACTGCGCATTTCGCCGAAGACTGGATCGCCGCATGGAACGCCCATGACCTTGAGCGGGTTCTGGCGCATTACAGCGATGACTTTGAGATGTCCTCGCCCGTCATCACCCAGGTCACAGGCAACACCGATGGCCGCCTCAAAGGCAAACAGGCCGTGGGCGCTTACTGGGCCAAAGCACTGGCTCTCTTTCCAGATCTGAAGTTCATCCCGATCTGCACCTTGGTCGGCGTCAACAGCGTCGTCATTCACTATCAAGGGGCCACGGGTAAGCGAGTCGCAGAAGTCTTCAGCTTCGACGATGCCGGCCTGGTATGCCGAGCGCACGCCCACTACGAATAGGGCATCCAGACTGCCGACCAAGAACAAATGGGAGCCCGACATGTCACCCTCCGCGTTCGACCTGGACCGCTTTGTACAAGCCCAAGAGCGAACTTACGCCACAGTGCTGGCAGAGTTGAAGGCCGGTCACAAACGCACACACTGGATCTGGTTTATCTTTCCCCAGTTGCGCGGTCTGGGCTTCAGTGCCATGTCTCAAGCCTATGGCCTGTCTGGCTTGGCTGAGGCCAGCGCTTATCTGGCCCACCCCATTCTGGGGACGCGTCTGCTTGAATGCATCCAGGTGCTCCTGACACACGCGGGTACGCCGGCAAACGTCATCCTGGGCGAGACGGACGCGCTCAAGCTCCGATCCTGCTTGACGCTTTTCGCGGCTGCCGATCCAGGGAACCCGCTGTTAGGCCAGGCGCTGCAGGCCTTCTTTAACGGTCAGCTGGATACCCAAACAACCACATTGCTCACGACTACAAGGACACGGCCATGATTGATCACACAGGCGTCACCGTCAGCGACTTTCCGTCCAGCAAGGCGTTCTACCAAAAGGCGCTCGCGCCGATCGGCTATGAATTGATCATGGCCATACCCGCATCGGTCACGGGACATGTGGACGTGGCGGGCTTTGGAGAGCCTCCCAAGCCGGACTTCTGGATCAGCGCAGGCACCCCGAACAGGCCGTCCGTCCATATCGCCTTCCGGGTGGACTCACGCGCAAAAGTCGATGCTTTTTATCAAGCAGCCCTGGCTGCAGGCGGGAAGGACAACGGCGCGCCTGGCATCCGCCCCCACTACCACCCCGATTACTACGGTGCCTTCGTTCTCGACCCTGACGGTCACAACATCGAAGCGGTCTGTCACGAAACCAAGTAATAGAGGCCCCCGTTCTTTCCCAGTCGACAGGGTAAGCTTGGATTTACGATCACAAGGCGAGAAAAGACATGTTCAGTCACATCATGGTCGGCTCCAACGACATTGAACGCTCCAAGCGTTTCTACGACGCGGTGCTGGGCGTGCTGGGTGCGGGCCAACCGCTCCGCAATCAGGCGGCCACGGGCCATACCCGGCTGTTTTACCGGCATGACGGCAACACCTTCTGCGTGGTCGAACCCATCAATGATGAGTCGGCCACTTTTGCCAACGGCGGGACGATCGGCTTCAAGTGCGCGTCGCCTGAACAGGTTCAAGCCTTTCACGATGTCGCCGTGGCGAACGGTGGCCGGTCGATTGAAGACCCACCCGGCCTGCGCGAAGGCAGTCTGGGCCCCATGTACCTGGCCTATGTCCGCGATCCGGACGGGCACAAGCTCTGTGCGCTGTATCGGGTCAAATGAGGCCACTTCGGCATCGCACACGAGCGCAACATTGAATAGAGGATAGAGATGACCCCTCGCTCGATCCCCACTCAACTGGCGGGCCTCGCTGGATGGCTGGCGCTGACATTTGCCACCGCGGGACTAGGGGCCATCGCCTCCGTCAATGCGGGAACGTTTTACGGCGGGCTCTCCAGGCCCGAGTGGGCACCGCCGGCAGGGGTATTCGGCCCCGTCTGGTCGATACTCTATCTGCTCATGGGAGTCGCGGCCTGGCGCATCTGGCGCGTCCAGCCCATTGCCGGCCGCCGCAACGCTTTGGCTTTGTTCCTCACGCAACTCGCCGTGAACGCGCTATGGTCCTGGCTGTTTTTCGCGTGGCGACTGGGCGCGTTCGCATTTGTAGACGTGTTGGTGCTGCTGGCGCTCATTGCAGCCACGCTGTCGGCGTTCTGGCGACTGGACCGTCTGGCCGGCCTGCTGCTCGGCCCTTACTTAGCTTGGGTCAGCTTTGCATCGGCGCTGACCTGGGCAGTCTGGCAACGCAACCCAAATGTCCTGTAGTTTGCGGGATATGCCCCCGTACGAAGGGACTTATAGGGTATCGTGAGGGGCAACAACCCGAACGGAACGCGCCAAATGCTAAAGCCCAACTACCAATTCGAGAAACGCCAGAGAGAGCAGGACAAGAAGAAGAAAAAGGCCGAAAAGGCTCAACGCAAGGCGCTGTCCTCCGAGACGCCCACTCAGCCCGTCGAGGCTACTCCCGAGCAGAAGTGACGCTCGGCTGAGCGTTCAGGCGAATGCAAGCGCCCATTTCGAAGTCGAACGATTTGGGTTTGAGCGCGTCCCACCCCGCCCCCGGGTAGTTCGTCATTTCGCCAAAGTAGACGTCATCCCCGACGATATAAAGATCGACGCGGATGAAGTCAAAGGGGGCTGCCAGCTTTTCCGCGATCTGCAGCGCTTTGTCCCAAGCACTGGGCTTGAAGACATACTCGCCCAAGGGGAAGGCAATCCGGGCTTCCTGAAGCAGCTGAAAGTCGCGACTGTAAAGATTGCGGCGCTGATTGATGAACCGACCGATGTCCAACTGGATGATCAAAGCGCGACCGTTCCCGCACAGGAACTTCCAGTCGGGCGGCGCAAAGAATTCGGTCTGGATCCACTCTTCCACCACCAGCGTTCGCTGCGCGGTGGCATAAACCCATTCGCCAAAGAAATGGCTGTAATCGGTTTGCAGCCAACGCCGGGCGTCCGCAGCGACGTCTTCAAAACGGTCCTGCGCCTTGTTGACGATTCGGGTCATCTGGCTGCCATGGTTGCCTTTGATCACGAAGCGATCCGGCAGGGCATCCCAGACCGCCTGAGTGAAATCCGTACCGATCCACAGGTGGGCAGGCAACTTGCATTCCGGCGCGCGTTCGAGGACGAAATCGCGCACCTTGATGCGATCGGCAACCAAGGCACGCAGCGGCGTGCGATCGTTGCGAAGCAGCCAGACGACCTTCTCCATCAGGCTGCGAGGGTGCTTCAGGTCGGGCCAGTAATCGTGCTTGGAGTAAAAGCGCAACTTGAACCGCAGCGGCTCAGGCAACAAAGGCGCAATACACGCCTTATAGAACTCCCGAAATGGTGATTTTTTTTCGTTCGCGGATGCCATGGTCACTGCTGCATTACCCGCCCGATGTTATTCCATTTCTCAAAAATTTTTAGCGTGAAATTCGGCCAAGTGATAGACCAAAGTCAACCCGGACGCTTGGGAACAGCGGCCAATAGCGCCCGGGTGTAGTCATTCTCCGGCCGCGTCAGCACTTGTTCGGCCAGCCCGTGCTCCACGATAGCGCCCTGGCGCATGACCGCGACTTGATCCGACAGATAGGCCACGACGCCCATGTTGTGGGTAATGAAGAGCAGCCCCAGGCCCAGTTGCTGCTGCAGTTCACGCAGCAAGTTCAGAATCTGTGCCTGCACAGACACATCCAGCGCCGAAGTGGGTTCATCGCATACGAGCACGCGAGGCTCCACAGCCAGCGCACGGGCGATCGCCAGGCGTTGTCTTTGTCCGCCCGAGAACTCATGCGGGAACCGGTTGAGTGCATCGACGCGCAGTCCCACCCGTTCAACCAGCTCCAGCACCTTGGCGCGCCGCTGATCCGCCGTCCAATCGGGCCGCAATGTGAGCAGACCTTCCTGCAGGATGTCCGAAATACGCATGCGAGGATTCAAGGACGCGAAGGGATCTTGAAAGATCATCTGAACCGATCGGCGTGCCAGCAACAGGTCCGGGCCTCGAAGGTCAAAGAGGTTGTGCCGACCTTGTTCGGTCTGAAGCCATGCTTCGCCGCTGACATGGATGTGAGGTTGGCCCCGCAACAACTGGACGACGGCGCGGCCGGTGGTCGTCTTCCCGCATCCGGACTCGCCCACCAGCGCCATGGTCTGGCCCGCGCGAATCTGAAATGCGACATCGCGCACCGCTTGCATCACGCGGGGCGGCTTGAACAGGCCCGCACTGGACTGAAACGCCACATTCAGCGACTTCACATCCAGCAGCAAAGGCGCCGCCGCCTGCGCTTCAGTCGCATCTTGACTGGCCGGACTCATAGCCTGAGCACGATGGACAGAATCGCGCTCCGTGCTCACATCGGCGAACCAGCAACGCACTTTGGCTGGGCCCGTGGTCAGTTGCGGCGCCTGTTCGCGACAGCGGCTCTGGGCCATGTGGCAACGCGGTGCAAACCGGCATCCTTCAAAGCGTTCCCACAACGGGGGCACCGTGCCGGCGATCGAGACCAGTGATCGGCCTCGATGCTCGGCATCAGGCAGAGCCTGCAACAGCAGCCGGGCATAGGGATGGCGCGGATTGGCGAAGAATGATTGTGCGTCTGCCTCTTCGACGATTTGCCCCGCATACATCAGAGCCACGCGGTGCGCCATATCGGCCACCACACCGAGATCGTGCGTGATGAGGAGCAAGCCCAGACGACGTTCGCGCTGCAGGTCCTTGAGAAGATCCAGCACCTGCTTTTGAATGGTGACGTCGAGCGCCGTCGTGGGCTCGTCAGCAATCAAAAAATCCGGCTCGGCAGCCAGCGTCATGGCGATCATCACGCGTTGCTTTTGTCCGCCGCTCATCTCGAAGGGATAGCTGTCGACCCGGCGGTCTGGCTCAGGGATACCGACCCTGCGCAACCAGTCGATGGCTTTGCGGCGTGCCGCCTCGCCGCGCAGGCTGGTGTGCGCCTCGATCGCCTCCACGATCTGGTCGCCCACCCGCATCACGGGATTGAGGCTGGTAGCGGGCTCCTGAAAGATGATCCCGACGCGGCCGCCCCGCACTTGCCGCATGGCCGATTCAGGAAGGCGCAACAGTTCAGTGGGCTTGGCATCGGGAACGGGCTCACTGATGTCAATCCGCCCGCGCAGAACGCGCCCGTTATCGGGCAGCAAGCGCATCAGCGCGAGGGCCGTCATGCTCTTGCCGCAGCCCGACTCACCGACGAGCGCATAGGTTTCGCCACGCTTGAGCGTCAGGCTCACGCCATCGAGCGCCCTGACCAAGCCCGCTTCGGCATCGAGGCCGACTTCGACATCATGGAGCTGCAGCATGCCTTGTACTCACCTCTGGTTGGACACCGGGGCTGCGGTGTGCATCTTCACGGGGCGATGGACTCGCGCCCGCGGGTCAAAGGCGTCGCGCACCGCATCGGCAAACAGATTCGCGGCCAGGACCACGGCCACCATGAAGGCGAAAGCGGCTGCGAACGACCACCACACGACGGGTTCACGCGACATCTCGCCACGCGCCTGATTGATCATGCCGCCAAAGCTGTTCATGGCGGGGTCCACCCCCACCCCGACATAGGACAACACGGCTTCGTACAGGATCAGGCTTGAAAATTCGATCACCGTGGTAATGAGCACCAGGTGCATCACATTGGGCAAGATGTGTCTGCGCATGATGCGCCAGTGCCCGACACCGAAGGCCGTGGCTGCCTGCACATAGTCAAGCTCGCGCAATTTCAATGTCTCGGCGCGCAGCAGGCGACACAGGCCAGCCCAACCTGTCAGGCCCAGGATGACGCACAGCAAGAAGATCTTGAGGTCCGCCCGCTCCAGGCCCGTCTCGAACAACTCAGGGTGCTTGTCCAGAAAGACCTGCATCATCAAAACACATGCCGCAATCAGCAAAATATTGGGCACCGAGGACAGCACCGTGTAGATGTACTGGATCACGTCATCGACCCAACCCTTGAAATAGCCTGCGGCGATGCCCAGCGCCAGTGCCAGGGGCAATGTCGCGACCGTCGCCAGACTGCCAATGACAAAGGCTGTCCGGACACTTTTCAGTGAGATGTACAACACATCGTTGCCGGTGCGATCGGTGCCCAGTACGTGATAGCCCTGTCCCCATGACAGCGCCACCGCCACGCTCACCAAAGTGAGCAACACCGAACCAGTCCACCACGCGGCGCGCCATGCCGGACCGCTCGGCTGGCGCAGGCGCGGCCGCATGGCCACACGCAAGGCGCCCGCGAGCATCAAGCCCGTGCCCACACCGGCAAGCAGCCGCCATGCCACATCGGCCATCCAGTCACGCTGCGGATCAGCCAGGCCCGCCCCACCGTGCTTGAGCCGCGGGAACGCTCGTCGCGGCAAAGCCGGTGCACCATTACCGTCCAGTTCCGCCTTCGCATTGGCCTGCGGCGGGACGGTCTCCTTGACAAAACCATGGGTGGCCAAAGGCTGCGAATAACTGTTCTCCCGGCTGTCGATCAAAGACCGCAGGGCCACATCGAGCACGGACTCGGTCCGCGTGTCAAACGCCGCCACCCCGTCCTTCACGGCTGGCAGGCTGCGCCTGAAGTGCAAGCTATCCAGCAGCGTCAAGCCCAGCATGCTGATCAGGACCGCACACGAAGCCATGGCCGCGGCGCTGTGAAAGACACGTTGCCAGGTGGCCTTCAGGGCCGCATCCCGGCGGACGATGAAGACATAAGCCAACAAGCCGGCCAACATGATCCAAAGGACCACGTCGGTCCATAAAACCACTACCTTGAAAGACATCATGGCTCTGACCTCACTGCATGCGAACCCGCGGGTCGGCCCAGGTGTAGGCCACATCCACCAGGATGTTGGACAAGATGTACAGCACCGCGCCGAGGAAGACCATGGTGCGCACGATGGCGAAGTCCTGGCTGGCGATGGCATCGATCGTGTAAGCGCCCAGGCCGGGGATGCCAAAGAAGCTCTCCGTCACCAGGCCGCCCATGAACAGATAGGGCAAGGCGCCCCCCGCGCTGGTGATGATGGGCAGCAGCGCATTGCGCAGCACATGGCGACCCAGCACCCTCGCTTCAGACAGGCCCTTCGCACGTGCGGTCCGCACATAGTCTTTGCCGGCCTCTTCCAGAAACAGTGTGCGGTAAAAGCGCGCTTGACCGGCCAGGCTGGCCACCAGCATCAGCCCGATGGGCAAAACCAGAAAGCGGATGGCGTCCAAGCCGTTGGCGTAACCTGAAATCGGCGCCAGCTTGGCCAGCCGTGAAAACAGGAATTGCCCCACGATGATGTAGAACAGGCTGGAGATGGACATCATCACCACACACAGCACCACGCCCCAGAAGTCCACCGCCGTGCCACGAAACATCACCAGCCACAGGGCGAAGGTGACGCTGGCCAGCAAACCCAGCACAAACAGAGGCACCGTCAAGCGCAGACTGACACCCATGCGCTGTTGGATCTGATAGCCAATGTCCCCGGCGCTGTCATTGTCGGCCCGCCCGAAATCAAACAGGAAGAGCGACACCGAACGATCCCAGAAAACGGTGTCGGTCACTTTGGCGCTGCCCTGGGCTTGCTCGTTGTACAGCATGGGCTTGTTGTAGCCGCGCTCGGCCTTCCACTTTTCGATCTGCTCGGGCGTGACACGCTTGCCCCCGATGTTGAGACGCGCCATGTCGTCCGGCGTGTTGACGGTGAAAAACAGCATGAAGGTGATCAGGTTGACCCCGATCAGAATGACCAGGCCATAGCCCAGCCGGCGAATCACATAGTTCAGCATCAGTGCACTCCCCCGTTGGACACCACCACGGCGGTTTGCTGTTCACGCGCCCGATACAAGCGCACGGCGCCCCAGGCCATGCCACTGAGCAAGGCCAGCAGCACCAGCACGGGCCAGTAACTGGGACGGTTCCATTCCTTCAAACTGCGGGCCCGATCGCGCAGGTCCAGCCGGTAGTACTGCGCCTGATCACGCACCATGATGCTGGGCTTGCCGTTGTGCACCCAGCGGTGATAGGCCCCGGACGCGTAGGGAAAGTAGCCCCAGGACCACGGCGAGTCTTCTTGCAGGATGCGCACCATCTTGTCGATCACGGCCTGCTTGGCCGGACCGTCGTCCATGAAACGCAACTGACCATAGAGGCGGTCGTATTCAGGGTTCTCGTAGTTGGCGGCGTTCTCACCATCGTGCACCGATTTCGCGTTGGGGCCGTACAGCAGGAACAGGAAGTTCTCGGCATCCGGGTAGTCGGCCAGCCAGCCCCAAGAGAAGATCTGGTGCTTGCCCCGGCGGACCTTGTCCTGGAACTGGTTGTAGTCCGTCGCACGCACTTCCAGCTGAATGCCCAATTTGGCAAATTGCTTGGCGGTCCAGTCCAGAGTGGCCTTGGCCTCTGGCGTGGCGGGGCGCCCGTAGTCGTAGTTCAACACCAAAGGCTTACCGGACCTGGCATCGCGCCCATCGGGGTAGCCGGCCTCTGCCAACAGCTTTTTCGCATCCTCAATGGGACGGCGTTCAGCCACGCCATTGACCCAACGATGGGTCACCGGATTCAAGCCTTGCTGTGTGCCATGGCGTGATCCAAATACCCCGCCAGGCAAGGGGCCCTGAGCCACTTCACCTGCGGCCTTCGGGAAGATGCGATTGAACTCGTCCCAGTCGATTGCAATGGACAAAGCCTGGCGCAGCTTGCGGTTGCGAACTTGCTGCTCCGGCGTATCGCCCTTGCCCACGACCGGGTCCAGCCAGTTGAACCCCATGTAGCTGCTGGACAAGTCGACGGTACGAGACAAGATGATGCCTTTGTCGGTGAACTCCTTGTTCACCTTGTCCGAGTCTTCCATCTGGATCTTGTAGGCATTGCCATAGCTCATCTGATCCATCTCAGGCACATCCAGATAGCCCTGACGGAACTTCGCATCCTGCGGCACGGCTTCTTTTTCCATGCTCAAGACAATGGTGTCCACAAAGGGTGTCAACTTGCCGCAATCAGCCAGCAGGCCCGCTGCGCGGTCCTTGTCCGAGCCTTCGCAGGGATACGGCTCACCCCGGTAATTGGGGTTGCGCTTGAGCACATGGCGGCGGTCCTGGATCGAGGCCCACATCATGTAGGGACCCGTGCCCACCGGCCAGGTGTTGAGCGACAAGCCGTTGCCGGCCATGCCGGGCTGGGAATAGAAAGCGTCTGCTTCCCAGGGGATGGGCGCCAGGAAGGTCATCGCCATCCAGTACTTCCACTGTGGATACTTGCCTTTGATCCGCAGCTTCAAGGTGTACTTGTCAATGGCCTGGGCGCCTTCTAGTGGCCATTTGCGGAAGTCCAAAAACGGCTTGTCACGTTGAGTGGGGGGCAAATTAGCGCGCAGCTTTTTGTCCTCGGCCTTGATTAACTTGCCGTAGTCACCCAGGCCCACGATGTATTCGCTGAATACCCCAAAGACCGGCGCGGCGGTGCGCGTGGTGGCATGGCGCTTGACGGCATACACATAGTCGTCGGCTGTCAACTCCCGTGTGCCGGTCTGGGCGAACTGCCACGGGCTGCGCTTGTCGCCCAACTGGTCGCGCGTCAGATGGTGATACAGGTACTGCCCTTTTGCATCCTTCGCAAAGGCCGGGTGCGGCGCGAACAGGATGCCGCGCTTGATGCGGATGGTGTAGACGCTCTCGGCGATCTGGTCGGCCGGGGCATCCGCGGCCAGGGCGCGGCCTTGCTGGTCCACATAGCTGGGCTGCACCACCTCGACGGCCGCCTTGGGCACCAGCGTATAGGGCCGCTTGAGGTAGTGGTAACCGTACAGCGGCTCATAGATCTGGTACGTGAAGGGCGTCTCGTTGCTGCTGTAGGACGAGGTGGGGTCCAGATACCGTGGCGAGCGCTCGTTGAACGCTGTGTACAGCGTGTTTTGTTCGGCCGCTCCATCAGCGTACGGGCTGTTGTTGCAGGCGGCCAGCACCGCGGCGGCCAGCCCGAGACCCAGCCATTGAACAAAGCGAGAAAGGACGCGAGAGTACCGTTGCATGGGGCCTATTGTGACTTGCCTTGCCCCCTGCTCTCCCTACGGGTCATCACCACATCACGAAGGCGTCGCGTCCTTGCACCACCAGGTTCACTTGCCGCCCTAAAGGCAAGCTCAACTTCACGGGCACATGGCCAAAAGGCAGCCCGGTGAGGATCGGCGTCTGAGTCAAGCTGCGTAGGTACGCAATCACCGTCTTGAGGTTGTAGCCGCGGTCCAGGGGCGATTTGCGGTACTCGGTGAAGGCGCCCAGAACGATCGCCTTTTGCTTGTCCAAAATGCCGGCCTGATGCAGCTGTAGCAGGGCGCGCTCTATCCGGTAGGGATGCTCGTTGACATCCTCCAGAAACAGAACGCCGTTTTTGATGTTCGGAAAATGCGCGGTGCCCAGCAAGGCCTGGGTCACGGCGAGGTTGCCGCCCCACAGGCGTCCCACGACGTCCAGGCCATCAAAACCGACTTCGGTCCGAAAGCCTACCGCCTCTAGCTCGCCGGTCATGGCTTCGACAAAGCAGTCCTGCGTGACGTCGTCACCGCCTTCGGGGCTGTCGTCGCGGCCAAAGTCATCACAGGCCATGGGGCCGGCCCAAAATCCGGCTGACACGCCCTCGCCCGGTTTGGCTGGGCCGGCGGCTTTGTGCGCCAGGGCTGCCAACTGCAAAGCAGTCACGTCACTGTAGCCGACCCAGGCGCTGCCCTGCTCCACGCTCCGGGCGATCAGCTTCCAGTCCAGTTGATCGAGCAGGCGGCTCAGTCCGTAGCCGCCGCGGGTCGCCAGGGCCACCCCCGGTGCGGCCTGCGCCACGCGGTGAATGGCAGCCAATCGAGTGGCGTCGTCGCCAGCAAAACGTTGATGTTTGGTCAAGGCAGACTGGTCCACCGAGGGCTCAAACCCCAGTGCAGCCAGTCGCTTGGTGGCCCGACGGACGGGTGCGACTGCGGACACGATGCCCGCAGGGCTGTAGATGATCAATTGGCGCGACACGATATCCCCGCGAAACGCTGCCCGATTGCAGCGCCCGTCAGTCTACGTGCTGCGCCCGCTCAAATCGAGATCAGGAGCCGCTCAGTTGCGGCTTGGCCAAGGTTTTGACCTGGAAACTGCCATCGCTGTCAAACAACCAGGCCTCGACGATGCCGTTGCGGGACAACTCACCACGCACTTGCTCGGGCACCGAAGCGACGTGAGCGCGATTGACCGTCTCCAGCGCGCGGGCCAGCATTTCGGGCTGCTGATCGTTGGTGCGCAGCACATCGGCGACAAAGTGACCGTCCTCTGCCATCTTGACGTTCAAGACAATCACCGCACGCAGCAGGGGCTGAGGGTTGCGGTTGTGGACCAGATCCGGTGAGCCCGCATACACGGCGCGCGCAAAGTCCTTGCGGAAGTCGTCAAGCGGGCCGGCAAAGGCGGGCTTAGCGGCCCCCAGCAAACTGGCAGCCAGCAAACTGAAACAGACTGTTTTGGACATCATGAGGGGCTCCTGTTGGGTCACACACCTCATTCAGACTAGTAAAGAGCCGCGTTTTTGTGGGGAAACTTCGGCGCCCTGCCACCCGCCGTGCGTGCGCAAAATCACATCAGCCGCACAAAACTGACCGGTCTGCGTCCAAGCCGCTGCTGCGGCCTGAGCCAATCGCGCCGTCACAGGCGCTTACCCAACGGGGAAGCAATCCAACATGTGACGCATTCCGTAACAATTACCCGCTTCAGTTAGACTGGGCCGATGAACATCAGACCGTTTGCTTGCGGAGATGAAGCCGCTGTGATCGCCCTGTGGGACCGCTGTGAATTGACGCGCCCCTGGAACGATCCACATCAGGACATCCAGCGCAAAATGACCGTTCAGCCTGAACTCTTTGTGGTGGG
The DNA here is from genome assembly GCA_050259275.1 of Acidobacteriota bacterium. Taxonomy (GTDB): domain Bacteria; phylum Pseudomonadota; class Gammaproteobacteria; order Burkholderiales; family Burkholderiaceae_C; genus Aquabacterium. The sequence goes on along the minus strand of JBLNAI010000017.1, from coordinate 81,556 downwards.
CGAGCACAATGGCCAGATCATTGCCAGCGCAATGGGCGGGTTCGATGGCCATCGGGGCTGGATCAATTACCTGGCGGTTTGCCCCACTGTGCAGCGCCAGGGCTTGGGGCGCCAGCTGATGGCCCATCTGGAACACGCGCTGCGAGCCATGGGCTGTCCCAAGTTGAATCTTCAGATCCGAGCCGGCAATTCAGCGGCCATGGCTTTCTACCAGGCCTTGGGCTTCGGACAAGACGAGCTGGTCAGCATGGGCAAAAGACTGATCGTGGACCAGCCATCAAAAGCTTGAGCGGGTGAATCAGGGGCGACGCGGGTTGACCGCACGCTCCAGCCAACCGCCTAGCAGCATGGCCGGCACGAACAGCCAGACTTCTGAATTGGCTGACAGGATCGACGCGATGGCCGGACCGGGGCAATACCCCGTCAGTCCCCACCCCACGCCAAAAATAGCCGCACCCGCCAATAACTTGCGGTCAGCATGCTTGGCACTGGGCAGATAAAAGCGCTCAGCCAGCAAAGGCTTGCTGCGCCTGAGAATCCAGGCAAACGTCACCAGCGTCACAGCGACCGCGCCGCCCATCACAAAGGCAAGGCTGGGGTCCCATGGTCCACCAACGTCCAGGAAGTCCTGCACCTTGAGGGGATTCGTCATCCCCGACCAGGCCAAGCCCACGCCGAACAAGGCGCCAGACAGCAAACACACCCAGAGCTTCAACATGGTTCGATCCCGCCCTTACAAAGCAAAGGCATGGCGCATCACCCAGACCGTGATCCCGCCAGTGACCATGAAGGTGAGCGTAGCCATCAGCGAACGCGCAGACCGGCGGCCTAGCCCGCACACGCCATGCCCGCTGGTGCATCCATTGCCAAGCGACGTGCCAAAGCCGACGAGCAAGCCGCCCACCACCAAGACCCAAGCAGACAGGTTGGGGCGAGGCACAAAGGCGCCCGATCCCCACTGGAAACACGCAGTCGCGCCCAACACCATGCCTAGTAAGAAAACTGCCCGCCAGGCGGCCTCCGCATTCAAACCAGCGCGAAGACTGGCGAACAGCCCATGGGTCATGTTGCTGATTCCGGCGATGCGGCCGGTGGTCCACAACAAAAGGGAGGCAGAGGTTCCAATCAGGACGCCCCCAGCCAAAGCTTGCGCCATAGCAGATACGGTCAACACAAAACGACTCTATCGACGTGTCCAAGGGCCGCCATCATCGCATGTCAGAACAGACTCATCGCGCGCTCGGCCATGGCCGTGATGGTCAAACTCGGGTTGACGCCGACATTGGCGGGGATCGCCGAGGCATCCATCACAAACAGCCCCGGATGCCCGAATGCCTCATGGCGCTCGTCTATCACCCCATGTGCCGGGCTGGACGCCATCACCGCCCCGCCCAGCACATGCGCGGTGACACTGAGATTGGCCAGTGACTCCAGCAGCGTATTGCCCGGCGTCCCACCACTGACCTGCGCATAGGTCTGCACCACCTGCTGAGCGATTGGCAGGTAGGTCAAGGGCCGTGCCTGCCCCTTCGGAAGGGTTGACTGCAGACACCAGCGTCCGGCAGCGGCCCAGGAGCGGCCGTACCGGAACGCCAGTTGACTGTCATCGGCCCGCATGGCCAGCAGCACCGTGGTTCGATCGGCCCAGTCCCGGCCAGCGCGCATGGATGCGGTTGAACGGACGGGGTGGAGCGCAAACCCAGCGGCGGTTTTCAGCGCACGGCGCCACGGCAGCGGATCGTTGACCAGATCGCCCACCTGCCATCGCAAGATGCGGTGCGCCGGAGAAAAGCGGTTCTGATGAACATGCAGATCATCCAGATAGAAGTGCGTGGAAATGGTCGAGCCATCTCGCAACCCCGGCACCCTGCCGGGATGCGTGACCGCAGCAATCGTCTCGCTGTTGGTACGCACATGCTGCCCCAGCGCCGCAGACAGATTCGGCAAGGTGCGATAGCGATCCCGACAAGCGAGCAGCAACTCCAGCGTGCCGACCACGCCTCCCGCCACGATCACGCGTTCGGCGGTCAATGACTGTTCGCCGGCCACACCCCCCGTTGCTCGGCGCCCGACGGGTTTGAATGCAAGGCGGTACCCGCCTCCGTCAAGCGGGAAGATCTGCTCCACGCGGTGTTCGCTGATGATGCGCACGCCCCTTTGCTGGGCCAGATGCAGATAGTTCTTGTCCAGCGAATTCTTGGCGCCCACTGCGCAGCCCGTCGTGCAGTTTCCGCAAAATGTGCAGCTGGCTCGCTCGGGGCCAGCCCCATTGAAATAGGGATCAGCCGCGACGACACCCGTGCCCGTCGCATCGCCAAAGTGAATGGCTTGAGGCATGGGGCCGAATCGATGCGCCACGCCCAGTCGGCGCGCGGTCTGCAGCAGCCACGCGTCTTGCTGGGTCTGCCTGGGGTTGTCTGTCGGGCCCAGCATCGTTTGAGCGGCTTGAAAATGCGGAGCCAGCTCCTGACGCCAATTGCGATCAGGCAGATGGCGCCACGCCGGGTCGTCGTAAAAGCCTTGTTGAGGTTGCAGCAAGACAGCCGCGTAGACGATGCTGCCTCCGCCCACGGCGATGCCGCGCACCAGACTCATGTGGCGATAGAAGTCCTGCGCGAAAAACCCGTTCAGTCCCAGCCTGGGTTGCCACAGCAACCGGGAGGGATGTTGCGCGGCTTGAGCCATGTCAGTCGGGGTGATCCAGCGCCCCTGCTCCATGACAACCACGCGCAGCCCTTTTTGAGCAGCTCGCAGCGCCGCCACGGCCCCACCAAACCCGCTGCCAATGATCGCCACATCGAAATCCATGGCAGCGGGCCTCCGGCTCAGTCCTTGTACAGACTCTCGACCACGTCGCGGTAGCGATCGAGCACTGTCTTGCGTTTGACCTTCATGGTAGGCGTCAACTCGCCTGACTCGATGGTCAATGACTGGGGCAGCACCGTGAACTTGCGGATATTGGCCACACGCGCATGCCGTGAGTTGACATGGTCTACGCCTTTTTGCAGCTCGGCCAGAACGGTCGGATGCCGATGCAGGTTCTCGCCTGTCAGCTGATGGTGCCGGGCGAACTCGGCCAGCGCATCGGGCATCAGGGTCAACATGGCGGTCAGATAGTGGCGCCCATCACCGCACACCACCGCGTGCTCCACCAGGTGGGTGTTCATCAGGTCGGCCTCGATGTTGGCTGGCGAGATGTTCTTGCCGCCCGATGTGATCAGCAGGTCCTTCTTGCGTCCGGTGATATAGAGGTATCCGTCTTCGTCCATGTGCCCCAGGTCACCCGATGCCAGCCAGCCATCGATCAAGGTCTCAGCCGTACCCGCCGGGTTGCCGGCATAGCCCTTGAAGACATGCGGGCCACGCACCAGAATCTCGCCGTCCTGTGCGATGCGGATTTCGGCGCCCTCCATGGCACGGCCGACTGCACCCAGCTTGGTCGCACCAATGATGCTCAAGGTGGTCGCCCCGCAGCTTTCGGACTGTCCATAGACTTCGCGGATCACCATGTCCAGCCCGGTGAAAAACCGCAGCATCTCAGCCGAGATCGGCGCTGCGCCGGTGGCCATCATGTGCGCCTGGTCCAAGCCAATGGCGGCTTTGACCTTGTTGAGCACCAGGGCGTTGGCCAGGCCTTTTTTCAGCGATGACACGGCACCGGGTGCCTTGCCTTCGAGCACGGCCGCATGCCATTGCCGGGACACGTTCATCGCCCACTTTGCCAGGACAGCCTTGATGCCTGTTGCGGCATCCAGCTTGGCCTCGATGGCGGCATGCATCTTTTCCCACACACGTGGCACGCCAAAGAAGATCGTCGGGCGGACTTCTTTGAGATGGTCACTCAGCTCTTCCAGGGTGCGTGCAAAGTAGACCGGGAAACCCAGCAAGGCCGGGCTGTGCACGCTGATCATCTGCTCAGCAACATGAGCCAAGGGCAAGTACGAGATGACCCGCTGGTCGGCTGAGGCACCCAGCGCGCCACACAGAGACTGTGCGCTCCATGAGAGATTGGCGTGGGTCAACTCGACGGCTTTGGAAGGGCCGGTGGTGCCCGATGTGTAGATATAGGTGCCAGGGTCCTCTGGCTTAATGGCCTTCAAGCGCAGGTCTACCTGAGCTTGCAAACCCGCATCGCCTTTGGCCATGAAGTCTGGCCAGCTCAGACTGGCGGGGTGGGATGGCTTGCCATCTTTCATTCGCACCACATGCTTGAGGTGCGTGAGCCCTTCCCGCAGGTCGGCGATCTTGGCGTAGCGCTCCTCGTTCTCGATCAAAAGAACGGGGCTGCGCGAGTGGTTGAGGATGTATTCCACCTCTTGCCTGGAGCTGGTCCAGTAGATGCCGGCTGGCACTGCGCCCACCATCATGGCGGCCATGTCCATGATCGACCATTCGGGTCGGTTGAAGCCCAAAATGCAGACGATGTCGCCCGCTTGCACGCCAAGCGCGATCAGCGCTCGGGCCGCCTGCTGAACCTGCTGGCCATATTGCGCCCAGGTTGTAGGTTGCCAGTCATTTGCGTCGCGAACGAAGTAGCCCGGCTGGTCGGCATGTCGTGCGGCCGATCGCAAGAAGCGAGCCGGCGTGGACATGAATTCGCCTTGGCTAGAGGGCACCGCGCTTAAAGGCTGGCGCCCCTGTTCCTGTTCAGGCGGCAAGGCCTTCAACAACGCTTGTTGCCCCATGTTTGTCTCCAGCTTGTAGACCGAGGATGGCGCGGGCTTCGGCAGGCGAAGCGATCTCGCGACCGGCGTTGCGGGCACATTGGGCCAGCGCTTCAATCAACTGGCCATTGCCTGTGGTGCGATCACCGTTGGGCAGGTAGAAGGTGTCTTCCACGCCGGTGCGCAACATGCCGCCCAGATCGGCTGTGGCTTGGTGAACAGGCCAGATTTCCTGACGGCCAATCAAGGTGGTCTGCCAGACGGCGCCGGGCTCACGGTACTTGACCAGCAGCTTGAGCAAGTCGGCGTCCACCGGCATGCCCGAGGCCACGCCCATCACGAAGTTGTACTCCAAGTGATCCGTCATGCCGTTCTTTTGGTACATGCCAACCGAGCGCACGATGCCCACGTCAAAGCATTCGAATTCGGGATTGGTGCCCGTTTCCTTCATGACGGCGAGCATCTCTTTGATCTTGTCGACCTGGTTATCGAACAACATCGGGGGCCAGGCCCAGTTGCCGTCGTCCTTGATCTTCAGGTAGTTCAAGCTACCCGCATTGCAAGCGGCAATCTCTGGGCGCACGCGGCGAATACAGGCCACGGGGCCGGAGATGTCTTTGCCGATCACGCCCGTGGTCAGGTTGATGATCACGCCAGGGCAAGCCTCTCGGATGGCCGTGTCGACTTCAGCGGCGACCTGGGGATCCCAGCTCGGCAGGTGACCCATGCCGTCGATCTGCTGACGCAGGTGGACGTGCATGATGGATGCCCCAGCGTCGTAAGCTTCGCGCGCAGCAGCGGCCATTTCAGCGGGGGTAACCGGCACCGGGTGTTGTTTGGGATTCGTCAGCACGCCGGTCAGGGCACACGTCAAGATCGCCTTATCTGTCCTGTTGACGTTCAAGTTGTTGCTCATCATGACTCCTTCGCTTCCGTTTCATTCAGTTCCAGCTCGACGATGAGGGCACCAGCTTGAACCTGATCCCCCGTTGAGCCCGCAACCGCTTTCACCACGCCCGGCGCTTGCGCACAGAGCCACATTTCCATCTTCATGGCCTCGACGCTGACCAGCTGCTGGCCTGCTTCGACCACATCCCCGGTCTTGACCAAGACCTGCGCAATCACACCGGCCACGGGCGACACCGCCCGGCGGGGATCATTGGCCTGGTCTTGCGAAGGCCAAGGCGACACTTCTGTGAACACAAAGGTCGCCGCGTCCATCACCACGTGCAAGCTGCCATCGGCCCACACAGCCAAGGCGCGTTTGCGCACGCCGTCAATCTCGTAGCGCAGCGCACCGCCTTGATCACCCGCCTCATGGCTGATGATGCGAACCGCTACAGCCGAGCCGCCCTTGGGCTGAAGGCGTACGGCACCTTGAGCCCCAGGCGTGACGCGAATGGCCCGCTCCGCTCCGTCTGCGGTCAGCTTCAAGTCATAGCCAGTGACACTGGCAGAGCGCAGGCGGTCTCCCGTCACACGGGCCATGTCTCGCCGTGCATGCACGGCAGCGGCGACCCACACGGCCTCGGGCGGCGCCACAGGGCGCTGCATGATGGGTTCTTGATCTTCGAGCCACTTGTCGATCAAGGTGGTGGTCATCTCGCCTTGACGGAAGGTGGGGTGGTCCACCAGATCGCGCAAGAAGCGCGCATTGTTGCGCAGCCCCAGCAAAGGTGCATCGTCCAGCGTCGCGATCAGGCGGCGGATGGCGTCATCCCGATCGCGGCCATGCACGATCAGCTTGGCCACCATCGCGTCATAGAACGGCGTCACTTCACCGCCTTCTCGGATGCCATCGTCAATGCGCACGCCTTCATACATGGCACGCTCAGGACGCCACCAGCGAATGGGCCCGGTCTGAGGCGCAAAGCCGCTGTAGGGGTCTTCGGCATACAGGCGCGCTTCAATGGCGTGGCCAGTCAACACGATGTCCGACTGTTTGACAGGCAAAGGCTGGCCAGATGCGACTCGCAGCTGCCATTCCACCAAATCAAAGCCCGAAATCATTTCGGTGACGGGGTGCTCCACCTGCAGACGGGTGTTCATCTCCAGGAAGTAATAGTTCAGCTTGTCATCAACGATGAATTCGATGGTGCCCGCGCCGCGATAGCCCACAGCCAAAGCGGCAGCCACAGCATCTTTGCCCATACTGGCGCGCATCTCAGGGCTCACAACAGGCGACGGCGCCTCTTCGATCACCTTCTGTCGACGACGCTGCGACGTACAGTCACGCTCCCCCACATACACCGCATTGCCATGCGCGTCAGCAAACACCTGGATCTCGATGTGGCGCCCGTTGAGAATCAAGCGCTCCAGCATCAAGGTGCCATCGCCAAAGGCACTCTGCGCTTCACGGCGAGCGCTGACAATGGCTTGCGCCAATTCAGATTGCTTGTGCACCAGACGCATGCCACGACCACCGCCGCCGCTCACGGCCTTGACCAGCAGCGGGTAGCCCAGGCGTTCTGCTTCGGCCATCAAGCGCTCATCGCTCTGGTCTTCACCCAAGTAACCAGGAGCCGTGGGCACCTTGGCCTCGATCATGCGGGCCTTGGCACCGGCCTTGTCACCCATCACCTTGATCGCCTGAGGGGGCGGACCAATGAAGATCACATCGGCATCGGCGCACGCTTGCGCAAAGCCTGCGTTCTCTGACAGAAAGCCGTAGCCTGGGTGAATCGCATTGGCGCCGGTTTGCCTGGCCACTTCCAGCAAGCGTTCGCCACGCAGGTAAGACTCGGACGCAGGCGCTGGGCCAATGCAAACCGCTTCGTCAGCCAGATCCACATGAGGGGCGCGGGCGTCAGCTTCTGAATACACGGCCACCGTGCGGTAGCCCAGCTTGCGCGCCGTGCGGGTCACGCGGCAAGCGATCTCGCCACGGTTGGCGATCAGGATTTTCTTGATCACTTCAGGACTCCTGGGGAACCCAGTTAGGCTTGCGCTTTTGCATGAAGGCGGCCATGCCCTCTTGCCCTTCAGCGCTTTGAATCGCTTGAGAGAACAGCTGCGCTGCATCGTCAATCAAGGTTTGAGGCGTTTCCAGACGGGCGCGTGACAACAACTGCTTAGTCGTCGCAATCGCACCCGGCGCGCACGCCTGCATGCGGCTGATCACCTGTTGAAGCGCCGAGTTCAACGATGCTTCATCGGCATGCACTTCATGCACCAAACGAATGGCCAAGGCTTCAGCCGCCTCAACCTTGCCACCGGTCACTGCGAGGCGCTTGGCCTCGGCATAACCAATTCGCTCGACTAGGAACGGCGCGATCTGCGCCGGCACCACACCCAAAGAGGTCTCAGGCAAGCGAAAGACGACGTTGCTCATCGCCAAGGTGACGTCCGACACACAAGCCAGACCAAACCCACCGCCCATCACCGAGCCTTCCAGCACGGCGATGATGGGCAAGGTCGAGCGCGCATAAGCCAGGCACAGTCGACCAAAACGCGCATTGACATCGGCAATGGCGTCCTTGTCACCCGCCGCCATCTTCATGCGGGCCTGAGCCATGTCACCGATGTCACCACCGGCACAAAAATGCCCGCCTTGGCCGCGCACCACCACCACGCGCACACTGGGGTCGGCTTCCGCGCCACCCAGCAAGTCGGTCAGCTCACCGACCATGTCCAGCGACATGGCGTTGCGCACTTCGGGCCGGTTCAGCGTGATGGTCAACACACCGGCGGTGTGGTCAACCAACAGCGTTTTCATTTGCGATTGCGCCATGATCACTTCGCCTTCTTGGGCAAAGTACCCTCCAGCTTGGCGATGATGCCCAGCATGATTTCATCCGCACCGCCACCGATGGAGACCAAGCGACCGTCGCGATAGGCGCGCGAGATGGGGTTGTCCCAAGTGAAGCCCATGCCGCCCCAGTACTGCAAGCAGGCATCAGCGGTTTCGCGGATCAAGCGGCCGCACTTGAGTTTGGCCATGGAGGCCAGACGGGTGACGTCCTTGCCGCCCACATACTCTTCTACTGCCCGATAGACCAAAGAGCGCAGGGCTTCCACTTCGGTGCGCAGCTCGGCCATGCGGAAGTGGATCACCTGGTTGTTGATCAAAGGCTGGCCAAAGGTGTGACGCTCGCGGGTGTACTCAATGGTCTGATCGATCAGGCGGTCCAGCATCTTCAGCGAGTTGGCTGCGCCGTACAGGCGCTCCTCCTGGAACTGCAGCATCTGCATCATGAAGCCCGTGCCTTCGGTACCGATCAGATTGCGCTTGGGCACGCGCACGTTGTCGAAGAAGATCTGCGCCGTGTCCGACGAGTTCATGCCGATCTTCTTGATCTTTTGCTTGGTGATGCCCTTGGCATCCATCGGCACAATGATCAGCGACTTGTTGGCATGGACAGGGCCTTCAGACGTGTTGGCCAACAAGCAGCACCAGTCAGCTTGCATGGCGTTGGTGATCCACATCTTCGAGCCATTGATGACGTAGTCATCGCCATCACTGCGTGCCGTGGTCTTCAGTGCAGCCACATCCGAGCCGCCGCCCACTTCGCTCACGCCAATGCAACCCACCATCTCGCCCGCAATCGAAGGGGCCAGGTATTCCTTGCGCAAGGCATCCGAACCAAAGCGAGCCAAGGCGGGCGTACACATGTCGGTCTGCACACCAATGGCCATGGGCACCCCACCGCAATCAGCCGCCCCCAGCGCTTCAGACACCACCATTGAGTAAGAGAAGTCCAAGCCCAAGCCACCGTATTCGGTGGGGTACTTCACGCCCAGCAAGCCCAAGGCGGCCATCTTCTTGAACAATTCATGCGCAGGGAAGATTTCGGCCTTTTCCCACTCGTCGACGTGAGGGTTGATTTCGTTTTCAACGAAGCGCTTGACGGTCTCGGCCAGGGCCAGGTGTTCAGGGGTGAATTGCATGTTTGTCTCCTCGGTCGGTTCAGTGTTTGCGTGCGCGCATCACATGCGGGCGACGCCAAATGCGTTGGGGCGCAGCGTGCGCTTGTCAGACTCGGCAGCCATGTCCAGGCACATGGCCAGGATGCGGCGGGTGTCGCGCGGGTCGATGACACCGTCATCCCACAGGCGCGCCGTGCCAAACAGCACGTTCGATTCGGCATCCAGACGCTTGCGGATCTCAGCCGACATGCCTTCCAGCATCGCGTCGTTCACCGGCATGCCGGCGCGTTCCATCTTGCCGCGCGTGACCAACTCCATCACCTTGGCCGCTTGCGCGCCACCCATCACGGCGGTGCGGGCCGAGGGCCAAGAGAAGATGAACCGCGGGTCAAACCCGCGACCACACATGCCGTAGTTGCCGGCGCCGAACGAGCCATTGAGCACGACGGTGAACTTGGGCACACGGGCATTGGCCACGGCCTGGATCATCTTGGAGCCGTGCTTGATCGCCCCCCCCTTCTCGGCAGCCGATCCGACCATGTAGCCGGTCGTGTTCTGCAAGAAGACCAAAGGCGTGCCGCTTTGATCGCACAGTTGGATGAACTGCGCCGCTTTGACAGAGCCATTGGGCTGAATCGGGCCGTTGTTGCCCAAGATGCCGACCAGATGCCCATTGATACGGGCGTGGCCGCACAGCGTCTCTGCTGCATATGCCGCCTTGAACTCCAGAAAGTCGGATCCGTCCACGATGCGGGCGATCACCTCGCGGGTGTCGAAAGGCTCACGGTCATCAGCGGAGATGCAACCCAACAGCTCTTGTTCGTCATACAAAGGCGCAGCCACCGTCGCTGCGTGCAACGCGCTGTCCCATTGCAGCTTGTCGATCACCTCACGCGCCATCGCAATCGCATGGGCATCGTCTTCGCACAGATACTCGCCCAGACCTGTGACCTGGGCATGCATGGAAGCACCACCCAACTCTTCATCGGTCGTGTCTTCGCCAATCGCGGCCTTGACCAAGGGAGGTCCCGCCAGATAAATGCTCGAGCGGTCACGCACCAGGATCACATAGTCAGACAAGCCAGGCAAATAGGCCCCCCCCGCTGTTGACGAGCCATGCACCACCGCCAACTGGGGCAAGCCGGCCGCAGACAAGCGTGCTTGGTTGGCAAAGCTACGACCGCCTTCCACAAATATCTCGCTTTGGTACATCAGGTTGGCGCCGCCGCTCTCCACCAAATAAATGATGGGCAGCTTGTTTTCGCGGGCGATCTCCTGAGCACGCAAGCCCTTGCGCAAACCCATGGGCGACACCGTGCCGCCCTTGAGCGAGCTGTCGCTGGCGCTGACCAAGCAACGCTTGCCGGCCACCACGCCAATGCCCACGATGGAGCCACCGCCCAGAACAGAGCGCTTGCCATCGTCATCGTGCATGCCCAAACCGGCCAGCGTGCTCAACTCCAGGAAGGGCGAATCGCGGTCAAGCAAACGGGCCACGCGTTCACGCGGCAACAACTGCCCGCGCTTTTCAAACTTGTCTTGCTTCTTGGCAGACTCATCGCGCACTTGCTGCTCCAGCGCGCGAACCTGCTCCAGGCGTTCAGACATCTTGTCCACATTGGCGCGGAAAGAGTCTGACTTGGTATTGAGTGCAGAACGTAATACAGGCATGAGATCAATCCTTCAACATCAGCCTTGCAGCACCTTGGGCAAGCTCGCCCGGTGGAAACCATCAAACGTCGGCGCCGGCTCGTGATCGATGCTCGGGAAAATCGAGCTGTGCAAAGGCGCGCCGCCGTCGATGGCCAAGGTGATGCCCGTGATGAAGGCCGCACCGGGACTGAGCAAATAACAAATGGCCGAACTCACTTCGGCTTCCAGCCCCATGCGGCGCATCGGCACCTTGTTCTTCAGGTCATGAATGATCCCGGCCATCGCAGGCCCATACGAATCCATGCCTGATGACGCAATCCAGCCAGGCGCCACTGCGTTCACGCGCACACCCGCCACGGCCCATTCAAAGGCGGCCGTCTTAGTGAGGTTGACCATGCCCGCACGCGCCGCGCCTGAATGCCCCATGCCCGGCATGCCATTCCACATGTCAGCGGTCATGTTGACGATGGCGCCGCCATGCTTTTGCATGGACTGGTTGAACACTTCGCGCGCCATCAAGAAGCCGCCAGTGAGGTTGTTGGTCACCACCGCATCGAAGCCTCGTTTCGAGATCGCCTGCAGAGGCGACGGGAACTGACCGCCAGCGTTGTTGACCAATCCATGGATGCGACCGTGCTTGGCCACCATCGCGGCCACGGCCGCCTTGACCTGGTCTTCGTCCCGTATGTCGAACGCAGCGGTGTCCGCCTGCCCGCCGTCTTCCGCGATCTCGGCCGCGACCTTGTCCAACTTTTCTTGCGTGCGTCCCGTCAGGACCACGGTTGCACCCAGAGACGCCAGCTCATGCGCCACGCAGCGGCCAATGCCGCTGCCACCGCCCGTCACCACATGCACCTGGCCCGCAAATAACCCAGGCGCCAGCACGCTGTTGTATTTCGCTTTTTCGCCGTTGCTCATCGCTTGTATCGGGCGCAAGGGCCCCCTTCATTGGATCGATGAGCAACTGTAGGAGCGCTTGACGTTAACGTCAATCAAATTCCTCTTAGGTAAAACACTCATACAATGCAGCGAGCCGATCTTCTACGCTCGGCCCATCGCCGTTTGCCTGGCGGTTCGATAGATATGAGGTTGAGATGAACATGAGCGAAATGCAGCACGCCGCCATCAAGGCAATTGAATCCGACTCGTTGGATGACGACATCGAGAACTGGGCCGACGAACTCACCACCCAAGCCAACGCACGCCTGCAGCACAGTGATGAACTGATTGGCATCGCAGAAATGTGTGATGCGTTTCAGGTCTCGCCTCGCACCTTGCGCTTCTACGAAGAAAAGGGCCTGCTGACCCCGCGCCGCATCAATGGCACGCGCGTCTACTCCAAGCTGGACCGGGCGCGCCTGGCCCGCATCCTCCGCGCCAAATCGCTGGGCACGCCGCTGTCTGAAATCAAGAACTATCTGGACATGTATGGGCAGCATGGCGAAGGCCGCATCCAGCAACTGATCTATGCCATTGAAAAGACCGACGCGGCCATCAAGGAGCTGGAAGAAAAGCGCGCCCAGATCGATGCATCCTTGGCTGAAATGCGCCTGATCAATGCCACCAGCCGCCAGGCACTGGCCAAGAAACGCGGCGAAAACGCAGAACACTGATCTGCGCCAAACACCGGTCAGAATGAGGGCGCGCTCTACGCTGAAGGCGCCTCTGCCATCGTCTCTGCAGCGACCTCGGTGAGACAATGTGAGATCGTTTTTTGAAGCGATTTCACAAGAGGTTTTGCTTGATTGTCCGCCCACGCCCCAACTGGCTGCGCATGCTGTTTGTGCGCCGCGGCTCCATCCTCAACAAAGTCCTGCCTCAACTGGGCGTCATCACGGCCCTGTCCATCCTGGTGGTGACGTTTCATGGCGAATTGCTGCACTGGAAGGTCACCTTGACCACGGTGCCCTTTTCATTGGTCGGCGTCGCGCTGGCGATCTTCCTGGGTTTTCGCAACAGCGCGAGCTATGACCGCTATTGGGAGGCGCGCAAGCTGTGGGGCAAGCTGCTGACGGACAGCCGCAACGCCGCCCGTCAGTACATGACCTTTCTGACCACTGACCCTCGTCCCTTCGTTTTGGGGCTGGCCGCCTATGTCCATGCGGTACGGGCCCAACTCAGGGGCACGCCCCTGGGACCGGAAGTCCAGCGCTTGCTGCCGCACGAAGTCATGCCACGACTGGCAGGGCGCCGCACGCCGGCCTTGCAGATCATGATGTGGCTCGCCGAGCGACTGCAACAGCACCGGCTGGCGGGTGAGGTGAGCCCGATCCTCGCCGCAGAACTAGACCGCTCCCTCATGGGACTCAACGATGCCTTCGGTGGCTGCGAGCGCATTGCCTACACCCCCCTGCCCTTTACCTACTCTGTGATCCTGCATCGAACGGTGTACCTGTATTGCTTCATGCTGCCCTTCGGGTTGCTGGACGCCATCGGCATCATGACCCCGCTGATGGTGGCTTTTGTGGCCTATACCTTTTTTGCCATTGAAGCTTTGAGCGATGAAATCGAAGAGCCATTCGGCTTGCTGCCCAATGACCTGGCTTTGGACGCCATGGCCGTCAACATCGAAAGCGCTCTGCTGGAAATGCTGGGCGATCGGGATCTGCCCGAGCCCATTCAGCCTGTGAACTACCTGCTGACTTGATGCAACCCTGAAGCCAGGCAACAAAAAAGCGCCTCGAAAGGCGCTTTTTGTTTGGTTGTTGGCGGAGACGGAGGGATTCGAACCCTCGATACGCTTTTGGCGTATGCTCCCTTAGCAGGGGAGTACCTTCGACCACTCGGCCACGTCTCCAACACAAGCTCGCATTATAGCCTTGAAAACAGCGTCATCTAAAACGCTGTCGTCAAAACAACGCTTGCGATCAGACCGCTGCGCTGCCTTCCAGGCCGAAGGCCTTATGCAAAGCGCGCACAGCCAGCTCCATGTACTTCTCGTCGATGACGACAGAAGTCTTGATCTCGCTGGTCGTGATCATCTGGATGTTGATGCCCTCATCCGACAAGGTCTTGAACATGGTGGCGGCGATGCCAGCGTGGCTGCGCATGCCGATGCCCACGATCGAGACCTTGCAGATCTTGGTGTCACCCACCACCTTGGCGGCGCCCAGTGCGGGCAACACTTGCTGCTCCAGCAACTCAACGGTCTTGGCGTAGTCGTTGCGATGCACGGTGAACGAGAAGTCAGTCTTGCCGTCGTGCGACACGTTCTGAATGATCACGTCCACATCGATGTTGGCTTCTGCAACCTTACCCAGGATCTGGTAGGCGATGCCAGGGGTGTCGGGCACGCCGACCACAGTGATCTTGGCTTCGTCGCGATTGAACGCGATGCCGGAAACAACGGCTTGTTCCATGTTCTCGTCTTCCTCAAAACTGATGAGCGTGCCAGACTTGGCTTCTTCTTCCAGGTTGATGTCCCAGGGTGTGAAGCTGGACAGCACACGGGTGGGAACGCGGTATTTGCCAGCGAATTCCACCGAACGGATCTGCAGCACCTTCGAGCCCAGGCTGGCCATTTCCAGCATTTCTTCGAAGCTGATCGAGTTCATGCGGCGCGCTTCCGGCACCACACGGGGGTCGGTCGTGTAGATCCCATCCACGTCGGTGTAGATCAGGCATTCGTCCGCCTTCAAGGCCGCAGCCACTGCCACCGCCGAGGTATCCGAACCGCCACGCCCCAATGTCGTGATGTTGCCCTGAGGGTCGACGCCCTGGAAGCCCGTGATCACCACGACCTTGCCGGCATTGAGGTCAGCACGAACGCGCTTGTCATCGATGCTTTCGATGCGGGCCTTGGTGAAAGCCGAATCGGTTTTGATGGGCACCTGCCAGCCGGCGTAGCTGACCGCGTCCATGCCTTCAGCCTGCAACGCAATGGCCAACAGGCCCACTGACACTTGCTCGCCGGTGGCGGCAATCATGTCCAGCTCGCGCGGATTGGCGCGGTCGGAGAGCTCTTTGGCCAGGCCCAGCAGGCGATTGGTTTCACCGCTCATGGCCGAAGGCACGACCACGATTTGATGACCCGCCCGCACCCACTTGGCCACGCGTTTGGCCACGTTGCGGATGCGCTCGGTCGAGCCCATCGACGTGCCGCCGTATTTGTGAACGATCAGTGCCATGTTTTTATCAGAGGGGATACGACCGCGCGCCACGAACACACATTCAAACCGATCGCGCGATCAAACCATCGATTTTAGCCCGTGACGCCGCCTGCCGGCAACGAAAGCCACGTCAATCGCGCTCGGCTTTGCGCTGACACAGTCGAGATGCGGGCATCCATCCCCAAGGCCGGCACCAAAACGAGCTGATCCTGGGCATAAAACAACGGCGCATCGCGCAGCCAGGCGGGCACGCCCAAAGCCTGAAACTGCTTGCGCAGGATCCGCGCCGGCCGATTTGCCGCAATCTGAAAGTTCTCACCCCCAGTGCGCGCTCTAACACGGAGCTCTGCCAGGCAGGACCACGACACACCCAGCTCGTCAGGCCCGGCCTCCTGAACATGCAACACGCCGCCCCAATGAGGCAAAGGGTACGAACCGGGCCCGCCAATGCAGACGACTTCATCGTCCCGGACGGAAGCCACGCCCGCCCTGGCGTGCTGAAGCGAATCGCCATGCCAGGACAGCTCACCCCGATACAGGCCCAAGGCGACATCCGGCCAATGCGCCTGCCGATCGGGCGACGCACCTGCCGAAAGTTCCGCATCCAGTCGGTCCACCCAGGTTTTGCTCAGGGCTCGCCCTGTCAGTTGCACGAACCAATGGCGCAAAATTTCCCGCCGCTCGGCCCCCGGTCGGGCCAGCAACGGCCCGGCCTTCAGGGCGCGACCGTCCGAATCAGGTACGACCAACTCTGCCAGTTCGCGGCGCGCCCATTGCTGCAGACACCAATTGGCGTCTGCACTGTGCTGCGCTGACTGCGCCAGGGCGCGGTCCACATGCGGAAATTCAGCTCTCAAAGTGGGCATCACCGCCAGACGCAGCCGATTGCGCGCATAGCGCTGGTCCTGATTGGTATCGTCGTCGATGTAAGCCAGACCGTGCAAGCGCACATAGGCTTCGATCTCAGCGCGATCGCGATTCAACCAAGGCCGATACCAGATCAGGCCCTCGCGCGCGACCTCGCCCGGCATGCCAGACAGGCCCGCCACGCCCGCGCCCCGCATGGCTTGCAGCAAAAAGGTTTCCGCTTGATCCTGGCGATGGTGTGCCAGCAGCACGCAGTCGGCGCCCGCCTGTTTGGCCATGTCTGCCAGAGCGGCATATCGGGCCTCGCGAGCAACAGCTTCCACGCTGTCTCCCGCACACAGTGTCAGCGACAGTCGCCGGTGTACCAATTGCACGGGCAAGCCTTGCGCTGCCCACGCCGCGCATTGCTGCTGCGCATGGACCAGCCAGTCGTCTGCCTGCTCACTGATGCCATGGTGCACATGCAGCGCGATGACCGGGCATGCATCATGAGCACGCGCCGCCAAGGCCGTCGCATAAAGCAAAGCGGTGGAATCTCTTCCACCGCTGTAGGCCACCGCGATCGGGTTCACGGTCAATGTTCTTTGGTGTCGGTAAAGCGACCATAGCTTTGCAGGCGGTCATAGCGATGCTGCAGCAAGTCCTTCACCTTCAGATCGGATACCTGGCGGAAAGCGTCGTTCAACGCGCGCTTGAGGTTGGCACAAGCCTGCTTGTGGTCGCGATGGGCGCCGCCGACCGGCTCACTGATGATCTTGTCAATCAGCCCCAAGGCCTTCAGGCGATGTGCGGTGATGCCCAGCGCTTCGGCCGCATCCGATGCGCGATCCGATGTCTTCCAGAGGATGGAAGCACAGCCTTCCGGCGAGATCACCGAATACACCGAGAACTGCATCATCAATACTTGGTCGGCCACGCTGATGGCGAGGGCGCCCCCCGATCCCCCTTCACCGATGATCGTGGTGATGATGGGGACTTCGAGCCGCGCCATCTCGAAGATGTTGCGCCCAATGGCTTCGGACTGGTTGCGCTCTTCTGCCCCAATGCCGGGATAGGCCCCGGGCGTGTCCACAAAGGTGAACACGGGCAGTCCAAACTTCTGCGCGGTCTCCATCAAGCGCAAGGCTTTGCGGTAACCCTCGGGCCGAGACATTCCGAAGTTGCGCATGGTGCGCTCTTTGGTGTCGCGACCTTTCTGGTGTCCCAACACCATGCAAGGCTGACCATTGAAACGCGCCAGTCCGCCCACGATGGACAGATCGTCGGAGAAGTGGCGATCGCCGTGCATTTCCTGGAAGTCGGTGAACAGCTCGTTCACATAGTCCAATGTGTACGGACGTTGGGGGTGACGCGCGATCTGCGTGACCTGCCAAGGCGACAGGTTGGCATAGATGTCCTTGGTCAACTGCAGGCTCTTCTTGCTCAGTCGGTCGATCTCTTCCGAGATATCCACCGCCGACTCGCTCTGCACGTAGCGCAGTTCTTCGATTTTGGATTCGAGCTCGGCAATCGGTTGCTCAAACTCCAGAAAGTGTCTCTTGCTCATGGCAATGTGTCCTCATTCATGCCGGGCAGCGTCAGTAGGCAACCGGAACCGGGTCCAGACTGCGCCACAAATACCAGGTCCCGACCGTGCGGTAAGGGGCCCAGGCCTCTGCAATGTCTCGCGCTTCCGCGCGCGACACGGGCTCTCCGCTGAAATAACTTTGGCTGATCCCTTTGATCAAGCCCAGATCATCCAGAGGCAGCACATTGGGCCGCATCAGATGGAAGATCAGAAACATCTCGGCTGTCCAGCGGCCGATACCGCGAATGTCGATCAGCTCTTCGATGATGGCTTCGTCGTCCCAGCCTTCCCACTCGGCGACGTGAACGCTGCCCTCATGGAAGTGGCGGGCCAGATCCTGCAGGTATTCAACTTTGCGAGCCGACAAGCCGGCACCACGCAATTGTTCGACCGACAAGGCCATGACATCGGTCACCGACAAGGGGTTGCGCGACGCCGGGGAGGCCTGCCCCAGCACCGCGAGCAATTTGTCCCAGACAGACTGTGCGGCCTTGACCGAGATTTGTTGTCCGACGATGGAGCGCGCCAGCGTCGTGAACGGGTCGCGGCGGCTGTACAGGCGTGCCTCACCGTGATCGGCGATCAACTTGCGCATGACACGGTCGCGTTTGGAGAGATGCTTGCATGCATCATCCCAATACGGCGGCGTCACCAGGGTCACGGGGCCGACCGCCGGCCCGGCTAGCGGTTGCGAAAGCGGTGTCTTCACGCTTTCACCCAGGTTGTGCCTTGGGCGCTGTCCTTCAAGACCACGCCCTGTGCCAGCAACTCCTGACGGATGCGGTCGGCTTGCGCAAAGTCCTTGGCAGCCTTGGCTGCAGCACGGGCAGCAATCGCTGCCTCGATGGCTGCCGCATCGACCCCGCTCTCGGCGCCGCCTTGCAGATAGGCTTTGGGTTCTTGCTGCAACAGGCCCAGAACGCCGGCCAGCTTCTTGAGCAGCACCGCGCATTCGACAGAGCGACTGCGATTGAGTTCGGAGGCCAGCTCGAAAAGCACAGACACGGCGATGGGTGTATTGAAATCCTCATCCATCGCCGCCTTGAAGCGTGCCGCTGCATCCTGCGACCAATCGATGTCACCAGACAGATCCGCACCCGACAGATCAACGGCGTCGAGCGCCGTGTAGAGGCGGCGCAGACCCTGTCGCGCATCATCTAGACCGGCATCGCTGTAGTTGAAAGGACTGCGGTAGTGCACGCGGAGCATGAAGTAGCGAACCGTTTCGCCGTCGTAGCTCTTGAGCACGTCCCGGATGGTGAAGAAGTTGCCCAGCGACTTGGACATCTTCTCGTTGTCCACGTTCAGGAACCCGTTGTGCATCCAATAGGTCGCCAGCGGCTTGCCAGACGCGCCTTCGCTCTGCGCAATCTCGTTCTCGTGGTGGGGGAACTGCAAGTCCAGCCCGCCCCCATGGATGTCGAAATGCTCGCCCAGCAGGGCGCAACTCATGGCCGAACACTCGATGTGCCAACCCGGCCGTCCGACGCCGAACGGCGACTCGTACTTCGCATCGGCCGGCTCTTCAGCCTTGGCCGACTTCCACAAGACAAAGTCCAGCGGATCTTGCTTGCCGTCGTCTACCGCGACGCGCTCGCCGGCCCGCAATTGATCGAGCGATTTGCCCGACAACTTGCCATAGCCAACGAACTTGCGCACAGCGTAATTGACGTCCCCATTGCTGGCCCGATAGGCCAGGCCCTTGGACTCCAACTTGCCGATCATGTCGACCATCTGGCCGACATACTCGGTCGCTCGAGGTTCGTGGTCGGGCATCTCGATGCCTAGCGAGCCGATATCCTGGTGCATGGCCGCGGCCATCTCGTCCGTCAACTGCCGAATGGTGATCCCGCGCTCGACCGCCCGCCGGATGATCTTGTCATCGATGTCGGTGATATTGCGCACGTAGTTGACCTTGAACCCAGAAGTCCTGAGCCACCTCTGGACCACGTCAAACGACATCATCATGCGGGCATGACCGACGTGACACAGATCGTAGATCGTCATGCCGCAAACGTACATGCCGACCTGACCGGGCACCATGGGAACAAAGGCTTCTACCTGACCAGACAGGCTATTGAATAAACGCAAACTCATGACAATCGGGGCTATCAGCGGCGCAAACAAGACACACTTACAACAAAGAGCGACCCTGTCGGCCAAGTCGGGAAAGCACAGGTCAGCTTACCCAGACCGCTCAGATACAATTGATCGAGTATACCGGCCCGTCCGTAAACTGGCTTTGTGGTCGACCAAGGAGATGGCCGGGCCACGAGTTTGACGCCCGACATTCAAACCCACCGGACACACAATTACATGCAATCGATTTCGCATCTTGCAGGACATCGACTGGTTCACCGCGCAGCCAAGCTGCTCGCAGTCGCGACGATCTCTTTGACTGCCGCTTCTGCTTTCGCTGACGACATCGCAGACGTTCAAAAATTGCTGTCTGCGGGAAAAAATCCCGAAGCGCTTCAAAAAGCAGATCAGTATCTGACTGCCAAGCCCAAAGACCCCATGATGCGGTTCCTCAAAGGAATCAGTTTGTCGCAAGCTGGGCGCACCACGGATGCAATCAACGTCTTCGTCAAATTGACAGAGGACTACCCTGAACTGCCCGAGCCATTCAACAATCTGGCCGTTCTGTATGCTCAGCAGGGGCAGTACGACAAGTCGCGCAATGCCCTTGAAATGGCGATTCGCACCAATCCCAGCTACGCCACCGCTTACGAGAACCTGGGCGATGTCTATGCGAAATTGGCCAGCCAGGCTTACTCCAAGGCCTTGCAGATCGACACGAAGTCCAACGTGGCGCCCAAGCTGGCCATGATCAAAGACCTGTTCCCGCGTGAGCGCAACAGTCTGATCGCCGCCGCAGGCGGGACCGCAGCGCCTATGACAGCGCCAGCCCCTGTCGCCCCGGCCAAGCCCCCTGTCGTGGTGCCCCCGCCCGCTCCAGCCCCCGCACCGGCGCCCGCCCCCGTTCAGAGCCCGCCTCAAGTCGCAGCGGCCACCGCACACAAGCCCGCCAGCGTGGCGCCCGCTCCTGCTGCCTCGCCAGCACCAGAGCCTAAGCCTGTGGTGAAGGCCGCACCTGAACCGGTCGGCAAAGAACGCGACGTGGAAGCAGCCATCCACGCCTGGATTGCGGCCTGGAGCCGCAAAGATCTCAATGGCTATTTTTCGTTCTACGGACGTGATTTCAACCCCGGCAAGCCCCGCAAGGCATGGGAAGATGAGCGACGCAGCCGGATCACTGGCAAGCGGAACATCTCGATCAAAGTGTCGAACATGAAAATCACCGTCACAGGTAACAAGGCCACGGCCACCTTCCGGCAGGATTACCGGGCGGACGGCCTCTCCATTGGCGGCACCAAACAGCTTGACCTGGTCCGCACCGGCAACACCTGGTCAATCGTGAAGGAAAGTTCGGCTTCGTGATGATGCGTGGTTTCAAGATCTCTGCTTCAGGCCGTCGTGCATCGGTGGCCTTGGCCAGCGCGATCGCCGTCGGCTTGATGGGCAGCGCCCTGGCTGCCGGCAATTCGCGCGTTCGAGCCGCCAAAGCGCCTGCGGCGACCTCGTCGCCAGCCGCATCCACCACGGCGCCTTCATCCAATACAACGCCGCAAAGGCAGACTGCCTCTGCCGAAGCGCGCCTGCTCGAGATCTACAAACTCATCGGCGCAGGACAAACGCGTGTCGCCTTGTCGCAGGCAGAGAGCCTGGTCAACGAGGTCCCTAATTTCCAATTAGCTCAACTGGTCTATGCGGACCTTCTGGTGGCCCGCACCCGCCGGCTTCCCAGCATGGGCGCCGCCCCGGGCAACCTGTCGGCCATGGCGCCTCAGCGGCTCGATCAACTGCGGACCGAAGCCGAGCGCAGGCTTGCCGCCCTGCGGGAGCGCCCCCCCGCCGGCGCCCTGCCCGCGCAGTTCATTGAGCTGCCGCCTAGTACCAAGCACGCCATCGCGGTCGATGCAGCAAGATCAAGACTGTATCTATTCGAAAACGGCCCCAAAGGATTGCAATTGGTGGCCGACCACTACGCCTCCATGGGCCGCCTGGGCATGGAAAAGAGCTCTGAGGGCGATCAGCGCACGCCCTTGGGCGTCTACTACATCACCAGCCGCCTGGAAGGCCGCCAGTTGACGGACTTCTATGGCTCTGGCGCCCTTCTGCTCAACTACCCCAACGAGTACGATCGCAAGCAAGGCCGCACAGGTGGCGGCATCTGGTTGCACGGCGTCCCCAGCGACAGTTACTCCCGCAGCCCCAACAGCACGGATGGCTGCGTGGCGCTGGCCAACCCCGAATTGCGAACGATTCTGGAACGGGTTCAGCCGCGATCAACTCCGGTCGTAATCGCCCGCTCGCTGCAATGGGTGCAACCTGACTCGGCCGAACAGGACCGTCGCAGCGTACACAATCTCATTGAAGGCTGGCGCATGGCCCGGGCCAGCGGTGACGTGAATCGGCTGATGTCGTTCTACTCGTCGCAGTTTTCAAATGGCGCCTACGATTTCACGCAGTGGCGCGTGGCGGTAACCAAAGAAGTGAGCCAGCAGCGAGCCCGGAGTTTTCAACTCAAGGACCTCGCCATCCTCGGCTGGAAAGACAAGAGCGACCTGTTGGTCGTGACTTTCGGTGAAGTGGCCGATGGTCAACGAGTTGGCGCGGTCAAACGTCAATACTGGGGCAAAGAGGGTGGCCTCTGGAAAATTTTCTATGAAGGAGTGATCGGATGATCCGCAATCCAATGTCCCTCAAGGGATCGATGAGCAAGCTGGTCTGGGTCGGTCTGGCGACCCTGACGCTGAGCGCCGCCGTATCGGCTCAGACCGTGAAGATCGCCACCAATCAAGGCGACATCGTCGTCCAACTGGACGCCGCCAAGGCACCCAAGTCGGTCGAGAACTTCCTGCAATACGCCAAGTCCGGGCATTACAACGGCACAATCTTCCATCGCGTGATCGATGGGTTCATGATCCAGGGCGGCGGCTTCACCCCCGACATGCAGCAAAAGCCGACCCGCGCGCCCATTCCGCTGGAAAGCCGCAACGGGCTGAGCAATGTGCGGGGCACATTGGCCATGGCTCGAACCAATGTGCCTGATTCGGCCACCTCGCAGTTCTTCATCAACGTCAAGGACAACGGCTTCCTGGACTCCGCCCGCTCCCCTGATGGCAATGGCTACGCCGTGTTTGGCAAGGTCACGCAGGGCATGGACGTCGTCGACAAGATCCGCAAGGTCGAAACCGGCCAGCGCGGCCCTTTTGGTGATGTCCCTGTCCAGCCCGTCATCATCAAAACCGTCACCATTGAGAAATAACATGACCAAAACCGTTGAACTCACCACCTCCGCTGGCGTGATCCGCCTCGAACTGGACGACGCCAAAGCCCCCGTGACCGTGGCCAACTTTCTGGACTACGTCAACAGCGGCCACTACAACGGCACGATCTTCCACCGCGTCATCAAAGGCTTCATGATTCAAGGCGGCGGCTTCGAGCCCGGCATGAAGCAAAAGCCGACCAAGGGCGAGATTCAGAACGAAGCCAACAACGGCCTCAAGAATGATCGCTACACCATTGCGATGGCCCGCACCAGCGCGCCGCACTCTGCCAGTGCGCAGTTCTTCATCAACGGCACCAACAACGACTTCCTGAACTTCAAGTCCGAGTCTCCCAGCGGATGGGGCTATGCCGTGTTTGGCAAGGTTGTGGCAGGCACCGAGGTGGTCGATGAAATCGAAAAAGCCAAGACCGGTCGCCAAGGCTTCCATGACGATGTCCCCAAAGAAGACATCGTGATCCTCAAGGCCGTGGAACTCTAAAGTGATCGGGAAGCCACCCTTCCCGTCCTCGCCAGGCTCCCTCCATGCACCGCCCTCGTGGCGGTGCATTGACTTCATCTCCGACATTCACCTCGATCCCGGCCTGCCTGCCACCACGGCACGCCTCCAGCGCTATTTGGCCAGCACGCCCGCCGATGCTGTCCTGATCCTGGGTGATCTGTTTGAAGCCTGGATTGGGGACGACGCACGCCAGAACGGGTATGAAGCTCAATGCGTGGAGATGTTGGCCGCGGCAGGCCAGCGCCTGTACCTGGGGATCATGGTCGGCAATCGCGACTTTCTGCTGGGGCCTGATCTGATATCGGCATGCCATGCACACGCACTCTCCGACCCCACGGTCCTGCACGCTTGGGGCCAGACCGTGCTGCTGATCCACGGCGACGAGCTGTGCCTCAGCGACACCGAATACCTGAAGTTTCGGGACAGCGTCCGCAAACCGCAATGGCAGGCGCAATTTCTGGCTCAGCCCTTGTCGCAACGCCAGGCCGTCGCCCGGCAGATGCGAGAGGCCAGTCAGATGCATCAGAAAAGCCAAGGCTCTTCGGCCTGGTCCGACGTCGACCCCGACGCTGCGGCCGACTGGATGAGGTCGAGCGGCGCGAAGACCTTGATCCACGGCCATACCCATCATCCGGCCACCGAGCCGTTTGGCAATGGGACACGGTACGTGCTCAGTGATTGGGATCTGGATCACTCGCGTCCTCATCGTGCCGAGGTGCTTCGCCTCACCCAAGAGAGTTTCGTCCGCCTGGATCTGGCATCCAACTGACACGGATAGACCGCCGCCATGAAAAACGGCCGGATCACCCGGCCGTTTTGCTTCTGTCGCCCTGACTGCTTATTCGGCAGTCGCGGCTTCAGGCTTGGTCTTGTCGCTCTTCTTATTCGGCTGAATATCGAGCTTGACTTCGGGCTCACCGGCTCCGTTGTCGACCACATCCACGGTCAGGCGCCCACCTTCAACCAGACTGCCGAACAGTAACTCGTCTGCCAGAGCCCGGCGGATGGTGTCCTGAATCAAGCGCTGCATGGGACGCGCACCCATCAGAGGGTCGAAGCCCTTGCGAGCGAGATGGCGACGCAACGCATCCGTGAAGGTGACTTCCACCTTCTTCTCGGCCAACTGGCTTTCCAGCTGCAGCAGGAACTTGTCCACCACCCGCAAGATGATTTCCTCATCCAGCGGCTTGAAGCCCACGATGGCATCCAGACGGTTGCGGAACTCAGGCGTGAACACCCGCTTGATGTCCGCCATTTCGTCGCCCAACTCGCGCTGAGTGGTGAAACCAATGGTCGACTTCTGCAAGGTCTCCGCGCCCGCGTTGGTCGTCATGATGATCAACACATTGCGGAAGTCGGTCTTGCGGCCATTGTTGTCCGTCAAGGTGCCATGGTCCATCACCTGCAGCAGGATGTTGAAGACATCCGGGTGCGCTTTCTCGATCTCGTCGAGCAACAGCACGGCGTGCGGCTTCTTCGAAATGGCCTCGGTCAACAGTCCGCCCTGGTCAAACCCGACATAGCCCGGAGGGGCGCCAATCAGGCGACTGACGGCATGGCGTTCCATGTACTCGGACATGTCAAAGCGAATCAACTCGATGCCCAGGATATAGGCGAGTTGCTTGGCGACTTCGGTCTTGCCCACGCCCGTCGGGCCGCTGAACAGGAACGAGCCAATGGGTTTGTCAGGCTTGCCCAGACCGGAGCGGGCCATCTTGATGGCGGCCGCCAATGCGTCGATGGCATTGTCCTGACCAAAGACCACGCTCTTGAGATCACGGTCCAAAGTCTTGAGCTTGGACCGATCGTCACTCGACACACTGGTAGAAGGGATGCGTGCAATCTTGGCGACGATGTCTTCCACTTCGGCGCGCGTGATGGTCTTCTTCTGCTTGCTCTTGGGCAAGATCCGTTGGGCAGCGCCAGCCTCGTCGATCACGTCAATGGCCTTGTCGGGCAAATGGCGATCATTGATGAACTTGGCCGACAACTCTGCAGCAGCTTGCAAAGCACCGATGGCGTACTTGACACTGTGGTGCTCTTCAAAGCGCGACTTCAAGCCCTTGAGGATCTCGATGGTCTGCTCCACAGAGGGCTCGACCACTTCAACCTTCTGGAACCGGCGGGACAACGCTGCGTCTTTCTCGAAGATGCCGCGGAATTCCGTGAAGGTCGTGGCGCCAATGCACTTCAGCTGGCCTGAACTCAACGCAGGCTTGAGCAGATTGCTGGCGTCCAGGGTGCCGCCTGAAGCGGCTCCGGCGCCAATCAAGGTGTGAATCTCGTCAATGAACAACACCGCACCATGCTGCTCCTTGAGCTGCTTGATCACGGCCTTCAATCGCTGCTCAAAATCGCCGCGATACTTGGTGCCAGCCAGCAAGGCTCCCATGTCGAGCGCATAGACTTCTGCATCGGCCAGTACATCCGGCACATCCTTTTGCGTGATGCGCCATGCCAAGCCCTCGGCGATCGCCGTCTTGCCCACGCCGGCCTCACCCACCAGCAGCGGGTTGTTCTTGCGGCGGCGGCACAACACCTGGATCACGCGTTCCACTTCCGTGTCACGCCCGATCAGGGGGTCGATCTTGCCCTCGCGCGCCAACTGATTCAGGTTCTGCGTGTACTGCTCAAGCGGCGAAGCTTTGCCTTCCGCTTCTTCCTTCTCAGGCTCGCCGCTGCTCGACTCGGGCGACGACTTCGCTGATTCGGGTGGATCGGCCTTGCGGATACCGTGCGCAATGAAGTTCACCACATCCAGGCGGGTCACACCCTGCTGATGCAGATAGTAGACAGCGTGCGAATCCTTCTCGCCAAAGATGGCCACCAGCACGTTGGCGCCGGTCACCTCTTTCTTGCCGCTGCCCGATGACTGGACATGCATGATGGCGCGCTGGATAACGCGCTGAAAGCCCAAGGTCGGTTGGGTGTCGACTTCGTCCGTCCCGCCCACTGTGGGCGTGTTGTCGCGCACGAACTGATCGAGGTTTTTGCGCAGCTCATCCAAATTGGCGGCGCAGGCTTTCAACACCTCGGAAGCAGAGGGGTTGTCGATCAAAGCCAACAGCAAATGTTCAACCGTGATGAACTCGTGACGTTGCTGTCGGGCCTCGACGAAGGCCATGTGCAGACTCACTTCCAACTCTTGCGCAATCATGCGGTCTCCAGAATGCACTGCAGGGGGTGCCCGGCTCGACGGGCGGCGGCAAGAACGAGTTCGACCTTAGTGGCCGCGACATCTTTGGTGTAGACACCGCACACACCACGACCTTCGTGATGGATTTTTAGCATGATCTGCGTCGCGCTCTCGATATCGTGACGGAAATACTCCTGCAACACCAGAACAACAAACTCCATTGGCGTGAAATCGTCATTCAGCATCACAACTTGAAAGAGCTTGGGAGGCTCGACCGCCACTTTTTCTTGCTCGGCCACAACCGCGCCCTGCCCATTGTCTGGCGGGCTTTCCGGCTTGGATGCAACCGTATTGGGTAACCGTTTCGTCATGAAATCATTCTACGAGAGGCCTCCCGCTCATGTCATGACATCTTGGGGTCTCCGCCCTGATATCAAGGGCATGAAATTGCGGCAAACAACAGAACAATTCCGGTCACCGGGGCGCTTGACATGCCCCAGGTATTGAGAAGCCCCGCGTGCGTGCAATCTGACATGTCGTGAAATATTTTCGCATTACGAAACAATTGGTATCAAAAACCGGAGTGTTACCCATCGAAAGCGCGCTTGACACGCCTGGGGGTGCCTCACAAAATGTGAACAAATTAACAGGAGGGACAGTATGGCCACAGGCACTGTCAAGTGGTTCAACGATGCCAAAGGGTTTGGCTTTATTGAACCGGATCAGGGCGGAGGTGACGTATTCGCTCATTTCTCGGCCATCCAGATGGATGGCTTCCGCACGCTCAAGCAAGGCTCAAAGGTCAGCTATGAACTGGTAGCTGGCCCCAAAGGCATGCTCGCGCAAAACATTCAAGCCATTGAAGACGGCAGCAGCGCTGAAGCCGCGCCTGACGCCCTGTCGGACATGCATTTCAGGGACCATGTCGGTACCGGGAGGAGCCTCCAGCACTGACAGGTTCCTTTTCACAACAAAAAAGCCCGCTTCATGCGGGCTTTTTTATGGCAACAACTCTGCGACCGGTCAGCCCCCCCTGATATCCCTGTGGACATAGAGGACTGCCGGCGTCGATCACATGTTGTCGATCATCACCTGGCCGAAACCGGAACACGACACCTGGGTCGCGCCCTCCAGCAAGCGCGCGAAGTCATAAGTGACCTTCTTGCTCAGGATGGATTTCTCCATCGAACTGATGATCAGATCGGCAGCTTCGATCCAGCCCATGTGGCGCAGCATCATCTCGGCCGACAGGATCTCTGAACCGGGGTTCACATAATCCTTTCCGGCGTATTTCGGCGCGGTGCCGTGGGTGGCTTCGAACATGGCGACCGAGTCGGACAAGTTCGCTCCGGGAGCGATCCCGATGCCGCCCACCTGCGCAGCCAATGCATCGGAGATGTAATCGCCATTGAGGTTCAACGTTGCGATCACGCTGTACTCAGACGGACGCAACAAGATCTGTTGCAAGAAGGCATCTGCGATGGCGTCCTTGACGACGATGTCTTTGCCTGTCTTGGGGTTCTTGAACTTGCACCATGGGCCGCCGTCAATCAGCTCGGCATCGAACTCGCGCTGAGCCAATGCGTAGCCCCAGTCACGGAAGCCACCTTCGGTGTACTTCATGATGTTGCCCTTGTGAACGATCGTCACGCTGGGCTTGTCGTTGTCGATCGCATATTGCAAGGCCTTGCGAACCAGACGTTCCGTACCCTCTTTGGACACGGGTTTGATGCCGATGCCGGATGTTTCGGGAAAGCGGATTTTCTTGACGCCAAATTCGGTTTGCAAAAAGGCAATCAGCTTTTTAGCCTTATCACTTTGCGCTTCGAACTCGATACCGGCATAAATATCTTCCGAGTTCTCACGGAAGATCACCATATCGATTTTTTCTGGCTCTTTAACTGGCGAAGGGACGCCCTTGAAATAGCAGACGGGGCGCAAACAAACGTACAAATCCAATTCTTGACGTAAGGCAACGTTCAAGGACCGAATACCACCACCCACCGGCGTCGTCAGAGGACCCTTGATGGACACGACATAGTCCTTCAATACCTTCAACGTTTCTTCGGGCAACCACACATCGGGACCGTATACACGGGTCGACTTCTCGCCGGCGTAGATCTCCATCCAGTGGATCTGGCGCTGACCGGCATAAGCTTTTGCTACAGCCGCATCCACGACCTTGATCATCACGGGTGTGATATCAAAACCTGTGCCGTCGCCCTCGATGTAGGGAATGATGGGATTGTTGGGAACATTGAGCGAGAAGTCCGGGTTGACCGTGATCTTCTGCCCACCTTCGGGCACCTTGATGTGCTGATACATGACTGTGGTCTCCGCGTTTGGCGTTTCCGTAAAACTGCGTTGCCATGGATATCGGCAACGCACGAAAAGATTCTACGCCAGGGGGTAGGAATATCATCCGAATAAACCTGATGCGGACAGGTCAGTAACGCCAATATGCCCAACAGAATTGGGTTTCTTGTGACTCACTTTAGCCACACCAGGCTTGCCATTGCGCCCATAAATGCTGAGCCAGGCCCCAACCAGCCATGACGGCCAGCATCAAGCCCGCCATGCGGATCGCCCACTGCGGATCTCGCAACAATCCGGATGACACGCGATGGATGAGTTTGGGCGCGGCCCAAACGGCCAGGCCGCTGGGTATCGCAAACGCGGACATCACCAGCGCGCCCCCCAGGGCACTCGGCGCCAGGGCTGCCACCATCAAGGCCCCGTACAACAAACCACATGGCATCGCGGCCCACGCCATCCCCGCCAAAAGCGGCGCCGCATGGCTGCCCCAGGGAGCAGGACTGCCCTCGGCTGACTGGCCCCAGCGCTTTCGAAGCGAGTGGTAGAGCCTCAGGCCAGCCTGATCGAGCTGACCCGGCATGCGACCGGTGAACAGCAGCCAGACCCCAAACAGAACGGCCATGGACTGCGCCATCAACCAGATGGGCTTGAGGATCGCGACTTCGCGTCCCCACTGGGATACGGCAGCAGCGCCGGTGGCCGCGATACCGCCCAGCAGCGCATATCCCAGCCAACGCCCGAGCAAGGCGGACAAGGGGATGCCTTGGCGGAACGCCGCAGCACAGGGGACGCCACACATGGTGGCGCAATGAGGGGCGCCGGTGAGCCCCATCAGGAAGGCGGTCAGAATCAAGCCAGACAGCATGTCTGACTTTCAGCGAACGAAGCTCGCTCAGATGATGCGCGAGAAGCGCTCGACCGTGCGGTCCGCCTGCAGGTATCGGTCAAACACCATGGCAATGGCGCGAACAAAATACCATCCAAGATCCGTAACCCGAACACCATCCGACTCCAGCTGCACCAGCCCTGACTCCACGAGCGGCTCCAACTGGCGCAACTCAGCTGCGAAGTATTGCTTGAAATCGAGCAAGTAGGCCAGCTCAATGGATTCGAAATCGACTCTGCCCTGGCACATGATGGCCATGATCACCGCACGGCGAACAAGGTCATCGCGGCTCAGGGTCAGGCCCCGCACCACGGGCAGTTCGCCGCGCTTGAGCGAGTCGTAGTACTCGTCGAGCGTTTTGGCGTTCTGGCTGTAATGGGGTCCGATACGGCCGATCGCGGAAACGCCCAAAGCGATCAGGTCACTGTCAGGATAGGTGCTGTAGCCCTGAAAGTTGCGATGCAGGCGTCCCTGGCGCTTGGCCACGCTCAGGCTGTCGTCGCGCAGCGCAAAGTGGTCCATGCCGATGTAGTCATAGCCCGAACCCCCAAAGGTGTCGATGGCCATGGACAGCATGCCGATCTTGTCGCCCGCTTTGGGCAGAGCCGCAGCGTCGATCCGTCGTTGCGGCTTGAACCGCTGCGGCAAATGCGCGTAGGCGTACAAGGCAATGCGATCCGGCTTGATCGACACGACTTGATCCAGCGTCCGCCTGAAGCTCTCCAGCGTCTGATTGGGCAGGCCATAGATCAGATCCATGTTGATGGACGTGAACCCTTCGGCACGCGCCGCTTCCATCAATTCGGCCACCTGCTCAAACGGCTGAACGCGGTGCACGGCCTGTTGGACGGCAGGATCAAAGTCCTGCACGCCGAAACTCAGGCGATTGAAGCCGACCGCAGCCAGCCGCTTGAGGCGTCCTGCGTCGATGGTGCGCGGATCGATCTCGATGGCGTATTCACCGCCGGGCACGAACCGGAAGGCGTTTTGCAAGACACCTAGCAATTGCTCGAGTTCGTCATCAGTGAGGAAGGTGGGACTGCCACCACCGAGGTGCAGTTGCGATACCGGCTGGCCGCGGCCAATCTTCTGAACGACCAAATCCACTTCTGTCGCCAGGGCCTTCAGATAGGCCTCAGAGCGCTCATGGTGTTTGGTGATGATCTTGTTGCATGCGCAGTAGTAGCACAGCGATTCGCAAAACGGAATGTGAACGTAGACGGACAACGGCGAGGCCGCGCCGCCTGCCATGCCTTCGGCACGCTGGGTCAGCGCCTGGGCATACTGCGCAGGCCCAAACGCCTCCACGAACCGGTCCGCAGTGGGATACGAGGTATATCGGGGGCCGGCTACATCCAGACGCGACAAAACTTCTGGCGACACATGTGGGGTAGCCGAAACAGTGGTTGGAAGCAGGACAGATTCACTCATGCGCCGGACTGTGCCAAACTCGCACCTAGCAGGGTTGATCTAGCTCAAGGTCATCGCCAGAGATCTGGCAACAATCGTGCAACCTTTGAGGTTCCTCATGTTGAATAGCTCCATTCCCATCGTTTCGCCGTCCCAAAACGAGACTTCTGACCACTGTCCACATAAGAGCGAGGCTGGCGAAAGCCACTCCGGCGCTGTCAAGTTTGAGTCCTTCAAAGTTGCATGCTCCAGCTGTAATTTGCGCGAGTTGTGCCTGCCAGTGGGTTTGTCCCAGCCGCAGTTGACCCATCTCGACTCGCTGGTCGCGACTCGTAAGACCATCAAGCGTGGCGACGCGCTGTTTCATACGGGCGATCCTTTCCGCTCCGTCTACGCCGTGCGCACCGGTTTTTTCAAGACACGCATTTCTGCCGAGGACGGTCGCGATCAAGTGACCGGCTTTCAGATGGCTGGCGAATTGATTGGTTTGGACGGCATCAGCACCGATCGCCATGCATGTGACGCGATTGCACTCGAAGATTCTCAGGTCTGCGTGATCCCATACAGCCAGTTGGAAGAGCTGTCACGCGAGTTTTCTGACTTGCAGCATCAGTTTCACAAGATCATGAGCCGCGAAATCGTTCGCGATCATGGTGTCATGCTGCTGCTGGGCAGCATGCGCGCGGAAGAGCGCCTCGCTGCGTTCCTCCTCAATTTGACTCAACGTTTGCATGCTCGCGGCTTCTCGTCCTCCGCGCTGGTTTTGCGGATGACGCGCGAAGAGATCGGCAGCTATCTGGGGCTCAAACTGGAAACCGTGAGCCGAACTTTCTCCAAGTTCCAGGAGGAAGGGTTGCTGGAAGTGAAACAACGCGACATTCGCATCACCGACGAAGCAGGATTGAAGGCACTGGTCAACAGCGTGCGCTGCTGAACGGGTCACCGCCCTTCTCCACCGGCCTCCAATGAAAAAGCCCGCAACGTGCGGGCTTTTTGTTTTTGAAGGGCCGGCGTGCAAAGAGCCAGAGATCACGCCATCGATTTGACCGCGCGGCGGGCCCGCTTGCCTGACACAGCGACCGCCGAGTGAGGTTGGGCATCATTGGATCGGATCATCCAGTGACTCAATTCGGCCGATACGGCCACCAGCCCCCAAAAAACAAAGAAGGCAATGGTGTAGACCGCCTGCGCCGTCAACTGGACGTCGCCCAATGAAAGCGCTTGCGGGTCCACCCACGCGAAAACGACCATTTCAAGGATCCCAGCCACGATGAACGCGGGCCACAGAATTTGAGCGACATGCAGGGCGCGACGGGTCATTCACTTGTCCTTTCGGAATGGGATCCGGCCACATGGCCTATTCCGCATATTCCTATCTCAGATCAATTTGCGCCTGAGTGAATACCCCTAAATGAGGGGTTCCGCCTCAGTGGTCGGCTGGCTGATAAGCCTTTTCTGCCGCCTGGTTGCGGCCCTGAACCGCAGGCGTCAATCCAGGCTCGCTGTGCCCCTTGGTGACATCGATCACGGGGTCGACATGCTTGACCGCAAGACCGACCGTGAAGAGGGACGCCACGACCACCGCGGCGGGACCCGCGATGACCATCCACACGATCGGCAGACGCCACCAAGGCGGCTGATTGGCAGGATGTTTCGAAGTGCTTTGCTCTGACTTGTCCATTTTCATTCCAATCTCGTTCAACGCGGGACCATGAAGGTCGACCGCTCACGCAGGTCGATCTGGGGCTGGGCCCCCTGCCGAAGTTGCTCCACCACCAGGGTCATCGGGAAGGCACCACTGCCCATCCGCGCCGCGACTTCGGGCGGAATGCGCACCGAAATGGGCACCCAACGTGCTTCCGCCGGGCCCAAAATGATGTCCTGCCCACCCGCTACGGCGGATTGACTCAACTGTTCCACGCCAATGCGGTAGCGCTGGGTTTCTTCACTGGCATTCATGAGTTGAACACGATAAACGTTTTCGACGAATCCGTCCTCCACCACCCGCGCCAAAGCCCCACGGTCACGCACGATATCGACCCGGAACGGGGTTCGGTTGAACAAGCTGAACAGGAAGGCCGTGACCACGATGCCCAGGATGGCGGTGTAGATCATCACGCGGGGCCGAGCCACGCGCTGCCACATCTTGTTGCGGCCCCAACCGTTGTCCAGGGCGTTGAGCGTGGCATAGCGGATCAAGCCCCGCGGCGTCCCCATCTTGTCCATCACCGTGTCGCAGACATCGATACATGCCGCACAGCCGATGCATTCATATTGCAATCCATTGCGAATGTCGATGCCGGTGGGGCAGACCTGCACGCACAGAGTGCAATCGATGCAATCGCCCTTCCCCAGGGACTTGGCATCGACCTTGCGCGAGCGTGAGCCGCGAGGCTCACCGCGCTGGGTGTCGTAGCTGACAATCAGGGTGTCACGGTCGAACATCGCGCTTTGAAAGCGTGCATAGGGGCACATGTATTTGCATACCTGTTCGCGCATGTAGCCGGCATTGCCATAAGTGGCGAAACCGTAGAACAGCGACCAGAACATCTCCCACGGCCCCATGCCGAACGTGATGGCCTCATGCGCCAATTCGCGAATAGGGGTGAAGTAGCCGACAAACGTGAAGCCGGTCCAAAGGCCAAAGCCGATCCATGCCAATTGTTTGCCAGCCTTGCGCCACAGCTTTTCAAACGACCAACCGGCCTTGTCAAGCTTCATGCGTTTGGCTCTATCGCCCTCGAAGCGACGCTCGATCCACATGAAAATTTCGGTGTACACCGACTGCGGACAGGCATAGCCGCACCACAGGCGCCCTGCCACAGCCGTGAACAGGAACAAGGCATAAGCCGAAATGATCAAAAGCCCCGTCAGGTAGATGAAGTCCTGCGGGTAGAGCACCAGCTTGAAGAGGTAGAAGCGACGAACGCTCAGGTCAAATAGAACGGCTTGTCGGTCCCCCCAGGACAGCCATGGCAAGCCATAAAAAACGATTTGCGTCAGCCACACCAACACCCAACGCCACTTGGCAAACCAGCCAATGACTTCGCGTGGGTAGATCTTCTCCGTTCTCTTGTACAGCGAGACCATCTCTTCACGCAGAGCCTGCGGATCTGCTTGAATGGGGATCACTCGTTTGTCGGGTCCGCCAGAGGTAGATGTGTCACTCATAAGGGGTACTCAAGCACAATGAACGATGGCCGCATCGATACCCCAAAGGGTATCATGATGCGGCCATCCGGAGGGCGCGATCAGAGACGTTCTTGACTTTCATCAAGCGCCTCTGGGGCGTCAATGGGCTTGGCGCTTACTGGGCCTGGGCGGTCTTGGTCGTATGCGACAGACTCCAGACATACGAAGCCACCAGTTTGATCTGGTCTTCGGTCAAACGGCCCTTTTGTGCAGGCATGACGTTGAGCTTGCCATTGTTGACCATGTTCATGATGGCCTCTTCGCCAAAGCCATGCAACCAGGTCTTGTCAGACAAGTTGGGCGCGCCCAGAGCCTGGTTGCCTTTGCCGTCAGCACCGTGACATGCCGAGCAGACTTGCTTGAACTTGTCACGCCCCAGCTCCGCCTTGATCGAGTTGTGACCGGCACCGGACAGGCTCAGAACGTAGTTGGCCACGTTGCGAACATCTTCAGGACCGCCCACCGCACCGGCCATCACCGGCATCTGACCGCGGCGACCTTCCGTGATGGTCTCGATGATCTTCTCAGGCGAGCCACCATGCAGCCAGTCGTTGTCAGTCAGGTTGGGGAAGCCCTTGGCGCCATGGGCGTCCGAGCCGTGGCAGGCTGCGCAGTTGTTCAGGAACAAGCGCTCGCCAATGGCATGAGCTTGCGGGTCGCGGGCCAGGTCTTCCACCGCCATGGGTTTGAACTTGGCAAAGATCAGGTCCTGCTCGGCCTTGGCCTTCGCGTTTTCCTTCTCCAACTGGCCGATACTGGTCCAGCCCAGGCTGCCCTTGTTGGTGCCCAAGGCCGGGTACATCGCAATGTAAGCCACAGCAAACACGATGGTCAGCACGAACAGGCCCACCCACCACATGGGCAGAGGGTTGTTCAGTTCACGCAGATCGCCATCCCACACGTGGCCGGTGGTTTTGTCGATGTTGCCTTGCGCGTCGCGGATGACTCTGTGACGTGCAGCCCCAAGGAGCACACTCGCACAGTAGATCAGTCCGAACACCACGATGCCGATCACATAGAGTGACCAACCATTCGAAATGAAGTCGCTCATGAAAGAGCCTCCGATCAATCTTCTTGAAGAGGCAGCCGAGCCGCCTCTTCGAACTGGGACTTGTTACGGCGCGAGAACGCCCACGCCGTTACGCCCACGAAAACGCACAGGCAAACAACCGTGAAAATGCTTCGAAGCACGTTGATGTCCATGTGCGTCACTCCTTATTTGACAGCTGTACCCAGCACTTGCAGATAGGCAATCACGGCCTCAAGCTCGGTCTTGTCTTTGACTTCACCGGCAGCGGCCTTGATCTCTTCGTCCGAATAAGGGACGCCCACGACACGCAAGGCCTTCATGCGAGGAGCCATGCCATCGGCGTCGACCTTATTGGCTTCCAGCCAGGGATAGGCAGGCATGTTGGATTCAGGCACCACGTCGCGAGGGTTGTGCAAGTGAGCGCGATGCCAGTCATCGCTGTACTTGCCGCCCACGCGGTGCAGGTCTGGACCGGTACGCTTGGAACCCCATTGGAAGGGGTGGTCGTACACGAACTCGCCAGCCACCGAATAGTGGCCATAACGCAGGGTTTCGGCACGGAAGGGACGAATCATCTGCGAGTGGCAGTTGTAGCAGCCCTCACGCAGATAGATGTCACGTCCGGCCAATTGCAGCGCCGTATAGGGCTTGAGTCCGGGAACCGCCTGAGTCGTGCTGTGCTGGAAGAACAGCGGCACGATTTCGGCCAAGCCGCCGAATGCCACCGCGACCAGAGTCAGTACGATCAACAGGAAGTTGCTGGTTTCAATGCGCTCGTGTCCAGCAGGCTTGTGATTGTGATCAGCCATGTTGTTCTCCTTATTAAGCGGCTGCCGGTTGTGCAACGGGCGTGGTCACAGCGCGACCAGCCATCACCGTCATCACGGTATTCCACAGCATCAGGATCATGCCGCCCAGGTACAACAGACCGCCCGCCACGCGCAGCACGTAGAACGGATAGGTTGCCTTGACGCTCTCCACGAAGGTGTAGACCAGGGTGCCGTCGGGATTGACCGCACGCCACATCAGGCCCTGCATCACACCGGCAATCCACATCGCAGCGATGTAGAGAACGATGCCGATGGTGGCGGCCCAGAAGTGCAACGAAATGGCGGACACGCTGTACATCGTGGTGCGACCAAACATGCGTGGGATCAGGTAATACAGGCTGCCGATCGAGATCATGCCCACCCAGCCCAAGGCGCCGGAGTGCACGTGGCCGACGGTCCAGTCGGTGTAGTGCGACAGCGAGTTCACGGTCTTGATGGACATCATCGGACCTTCGAACGTAGACATGCCGTAGAACGACAACGCCACGATCAGGAACTTCAGGATGGCGTCATCACGCAGCTTGTACCAAGCACCCGACAAGGTCATGATGCCGTTGATCATGCCGCCCCAGGATGGTGCCAACAGGATCAGCGAGAACACCATGCCGACCGATTGCGTCCAGTCAGGCAGCGCGGTGTAGTGCAGGTGGTGAGGACCCGCCCACATGTAAGTGAAGATCAGCGCCCAGAAGTGAACGATCGACAGGCGATACGAGTACACGGGCATGCCGGCTTGCTTGGGGATGTAGTAATACATCATGCCCAGGAAGCCTGCGGTCAGGAAGAAGCCGACCGCGTTGTGGCCGTACCACCACTGGACCATGGCGTCTTGCACACCGGCGTAGGCCGAGTAGGACTTGGTCAGCGAAACAGGGATTTCAGCGCTGTTGACGATGTGCAGCAGGGCCACGGCCAGGATGAAGCCGCCGTAGAACCAGTTCGCCACATAGATGTGACGGATCTTGCGCGTGCCGATGGTGCCGAAAAACACAATGGCGTAGGCGACCCAGACCAGCGTGATCAGGATGTCAATGGGCCATTCGAGCTCGGCATACTCCTTGCCGGTCGTGAAGCCCATGGGCAGAGAGATAGCGGCCATCAGAATGACCAGTTGCCAACCCCAGAAGGTGAAGGAAGCCAGCGGGCCCGAAAACAAGCGTGTCTGACAGGTGCGTTGCACCACGTGGTAAGACGTGGCGAACAGAGCACAACCCCCAAACGCAAAAATCACCGCGTTGGTGTGCAGAGGACGAAGCCGACCATAGGTCAGCCACGGAATGCCGAAATTCAATTCCGGCCACGCCAATTGTGACGCGATCAACACGCCAACAGCCATGCCTACAACGCCCCATAGGACGGCGGCAAGGGCAAACTGCCGAACGACGGTGTCGTTATAAGTGGCAGAGTGAGTGGTTGCCATCTCTTTATCTCCTTTGTTACAGCCGTGATTGTGAGGGCAAACCATTAACTATTCTTGATTAGTCTCAAGTTTGTGATCTGATTTGCCATCATCTGGATCAAGAATTCTCAGGCCCTCTTGCTCCAAATCTTCGAATTGGCCACCGAATACCGCCCACCCCAAGACTGCCAGGATGGCCAACACCAGCATCACGGAGACTGGGATCAGAACGTAGAGAATTTCCATAAAATCAAATACTTAGCTCTTGCCAGCGGTGAGCCGCAAGGCATTGAGAACGACGGCCAGTGAACTGGCCGCCATGCCCACGCCAGCCAGCCAAGGCGGGAGTAACCCCAACAAGGCCAAGGGTATGCAAGTCAGGTTATAAGCCGCGGCCCAAACCAAATTCTGGTTGACGATCCTCAGCGCTCGCCGGCTGATGGTCACAGCAACAGGCAAGGCTGACAATTTTCCGCCCAGGATGATGAGGTCTGCTTGAGATTGCGCCAGGGCCGCACCGGCATCCAGGACGATGGACACATCTGCCTTGGCGAGCACCGGCGCGTCGTTGATGCCATCGCCGACCACGGCCACCAGCGCGCCTGCGCTTTGCGCTTCGCTGACGACCTGAAGTTTACCTTCGGGGCTGGCATGTGCTTTCGCGATTTGCAAATATTCCGGCCCACCGAGGTTCAAAACTGCACGGTCTACACGGGCCTGAACGTCACCGGACAGGACCTTGCACTGCCACTGCCGCTCAGTCAATGCCTGAAGGGTTTGGGCCGCATCGGGACGGAAAATCTCGTCGAATTCAAAGCCACGGACATCGTCGTTGGCGCCCTCTTCCTGGCTTTGCTCGGCCAGCCATACCCGCACCAAATCGGCGCCTGGCCAGCGCAGAACCGCCGCGCAACGGGGGCCGAGAACCCACTCGGCGGCACCCAGGCGCCAGATGCGCCCATCCGGGCCGGTGGCCTGGATGCCTTTTCCAGCTGTTTCCGTGACTTCGCTCAAAGGCAGCAGGCTCGCGCGCGGGGGCTGCCCTGGCGTCGTGCCGGCAGCGGCCAATGAACGCGACAAAGGATGCTGCGAATAACTGGCCAGATTGCGCGCCAACGCTTGAATGGGGTCTCCGTCCGTCGTTTCACCTCGGGAGGTCAGCACGCGCACAAGCGACAGGTGCCCCTCCGTCAAGGTACCGGTCTTGTCAAAGTAGGCCCTGCGGACTTTGGCAAGGGCTTCGATGGCATCCAGTCTGCGAACTAGCAATCCTTTGCGGCCCATGGCGCCCGCTGCGGCCAGCAACGCTGACGGCGCAGCCAGAGACAGCGCGCAGGGACAAGTCACCACGAGCACCGACACCGCCACCCACACTGAGCGGGCCGGATCAATCCATTGCCATGCGATCGCGCCGCCCGCGGCCAGCGCCAGGACCCCCCAGAGAAACGGTCCGGCAAATCGGTCTGCGGCACGGGCCAGCCCCGGCTTTTCCGTCAAAGCTTGCTGAACCAAGGCCACGATCTGTTGATAGCGGGTGTCGGGCCCCAGACGCTCGATCGACATCCAGATTGGCGAGCCTTGATTGACGCTGCCAGCTACCACCATCTGCCCCACCCGCTTGGCCACCGGGCGCGACTCCCCCGTCAACATGGACTCGTCAACTTCGGTCTGTCCCCAGATCACCTGGCCGTCTGCCGGCACAGCTTGACCGACGGCAACACGAACCCGATCACCGTGCTTCAACGAAGAGAGGGGGACGGACTCCGTCTCTGCGTGAGACCAATCAGCCGATCCGCCGGAGGCTGGCGCCACAGCCCGGTCCACAGCCTCGGGCAGCCGGACACACAGGGATTCCAGAGACTGCGTCACCTTCTCGCGGGCGCGACTCTCCAGCCAGCGGCCCGCCAGCAAGAAAGTCACGAACATCGTCAAGGAGTCGAAATAGGTGGCATGACCGAACCGCACGGTGTCGCCGAACGTCACGGCCGTGCTGACAATGAAAGTGGCCGCCATGCCGATGGCCACGGGGGTGTCCATGGACACCCGGCGCTGGCGGGCCGCATGCCAGGCGCCCGAGAAGAAGGGCCCGCACGAAAACAGCATGACCGGCACGCTCAACACCCAGCACGCCCAATTCATCAGCCGCCAGATATCAGGCGGGATGTCGTGCGGCCCGGCAACGTACTGGGGCACGGTGATCATCATCACCTGCATCATGCAAAAGCCCGCCACCGACAGGCGCCACAGCAAGCGGCGCCGCTCTCGCAGCCGTTCGTGCCCCGCTCTGGCTGCTGCGTCTGGCCAGGCTCGATACCCCGCGGCTTGGACGGCCTGCACCAGGTCTGAAAACTTCACGCGGGCTGGATCGAGCAAGATGCGCGCGCGCTGGGAGGCGGACTGGACGTGCACCTCTTCGACACCCGGCACAGCCAACAAGGCTTGTTCGATGGTGATGGAACAGGCCGCACAGTACATGCCTGACAAGCCCAGGCCGATACGCCGCTTGCTGGATCCCAACGGCGCTTCCAGCACGCACTGGGCCATCAATTGCGGATCATCCAATCCGGCCAATTGCGCGGGCGTCAGAGGTTCCGGTCGGGCGCCAGGTACGCCGGGCGCGTCCTGCTCTGGCTCGGATCGGACTGGCAAGGAATTCATTTCTTACTCGCTGCTAAAGTCTCGGCGTCAAACAACCCGCTGGATGTTCAGCAGTCCCGGTTTCAACGGGTTGGCGCGGTGCGGACTCTACACGTCGCCGGCCGCAAACGGAAAATTGACCCAGTAAAGATGTCCATCACCATGACGCGCATGAAGCACACTCTTTTTTCCTCCGCCTTGCTGACAGTGGCCATGGCCATGAGTGCCCCGCCTGCCCAGGCCAGTGAGCCGGCCGGCAAGCCTCAACAACTGCCCACGACCACACTGGGGGCGAGCTTTTACAACATCAAGGCGGAAGTCGCGCAGACCGAACGCCAACGTGAAATCGGTCTGATGTACCGCACCACAATGGGACCCAACGAAGGCATGATCTTCGTCTTCGAGCGGCCGGGGCAGCAGTGCTTCTGGATGAAAAACACGCTGATTCCGTTGTCCGTCGCCTTTCTGGACGATGAGGGCACGGTGGTCAACGTCGATGAGATGAAGGCCGAGACCGAAGACCCGCACTGCTCGACCAAGCCCGTTCGCTATGTTCTGGAGATGAACAAGGGCTGGTTCAGCAAGCGCGGGATCAAGGAAGGCAGCAAGATCACCGGCGAGTTGTTCGGCACCCGGCGCTGACCCACTCGCCGTGCCCTGCGGCATCAGCGCGTTTTGGCGGCGATCTTTTCCTTGAGTTGCTGCAACACCATCAAGGCCGCCTCTCGGCCCGCCAGAATCGAGAGGCGCCGTTGGCTGAAGTCGGCGCTGCCGATGCCGGCCAGCTTGGGTCGCATGACCACGTCGGCATCTCTCAACTCGTATTGACTGATGCTGTGCCCCATGATGTTGAAGGTCTGCATCAGGATGTCGATCGCGCCCTTGGTGGGCTGCCCCTCGGGGATGGCCGAAATATCGACGGCAATCACCAAGTCTGCGCCCATTTGTTGCGCATAGTGGACCGGAATGGGTGAGACCAGTCCGCCATCGACATATTCCTTGGCGCCGATCCTGACGGGTTGAAACACCCCGGGGACCGAGCTGGAGGCCCGCACGGCGGTGCCCGCGTCTCCTCGGCGAAACAGGATCGGCTCGCCGCTGTTGAGGTCAGCCGCCACGATTCCCAAGGGCAACTTCATGTTCTCGATCTGCGTGCCGCCGGTGAAGCCCCGCACGTACTTGGCCAAGGCCTCGCCTTTCATCAGCGACCGCCCCGGGAACATCCAGTCCGTGATGGAGGATTCGTCCATGGTCATGGCCATGTCGGCCATTTCCTTGGGCGTCTTGCCACTGGCATAAAGCGTCGCCACCAAGCTCCCAGCCGACGTGCCCACGATCAGATCGGGCTTGATGCCCTGCTCTTCCAGTACCTGCAAAACGCCAATGTGAGCAAACCCTCGGGCGGCCCCCCCACCCAGTGCAAGACCGATCCGAGGCGGTTTGGGGAGCGCCTTGACCTGGGCCACTGGCGCGGGGGCAGGACCGGTCTGTGCACATCCGGACAGCCCCAGTACGGCAGCCATGGCCGCGACGGCGGACCAGCGCTTGGCCGCCCTTAAAAACGAAAAGCTATAAGTAAGGTCTAAAAATGTTGTTTTCATTTATATAGAAACTTTTTACAGTTCGCCACCTGATCAAAAGGCTTGAAGTACGACATGAATCTGGATTGGACGGCCATCCTCGCTGGCGCAGGCGTAGGCTCCATTGTGGGGCTGACCGGTGTAGGTGGCGGCTCCCTGATGACACCGCTGCTCATTTCGGTGTTTCATCTCGATAAAGCCATCGCGATCGGTACCGACCTGTGGTTTGCGGGGTTGACGAAGGTCTCAGGCTCGGTTGCGCACCATCGTGAAAGCCATGTGGACTATCACATCACGCGCAAATTGCTCTACGGCAGCATTCCGGCGTCCATCCTGACCATGGCCTACATGCATTGGCAGGGCATCACCAAAAATGGGCAGAGCACGCTCGCCTATGCGCTGGGCATCGCGCTGCTGCTCACGGCCGTCACCGTGGCTTTTCGGCCGATCTGGTTCAAGGTCGGCATCTGGCTGGAGCGTTGGATCACCCGGGAACGGCGCCCTGCGCTGACGGTGCTGTGCGGGGCCATTTTGGGCGTGCTGGTGTCCTTGAGTTCGATTGGGGCCGGCGCGCTCGGGGCAACCATGATTTTGTTGCTCTATCCGCGCCTGGACATGAAGCGACTTGTCGGTAGTGATATTGCACACGCGGTACCCTTGACCATCGTCGCGGGCATTGGGCACGCTTCGCTGGGCAATGTGGAGTGGACCCTGCTGCTGGAATTGCTCCTGGGCTCACTCCCCGGAATCTGGGTGGGCGCGAAACTGACCAAGCATTTGCCTGAGACAATCACGCGTTTTGCGCTGTGCGTCTGCCTGGTCATTGCGGCCAAGAAGGTTTTGCTGGCTGCTTGATTTTTTGACCTCGAGGGCGCCGCACGGTCCATCCGCCGGGCAGCGCCAGACTTTTTGACACATTGACACCCGGTCCGACCGGCTTGATGCCATGTATCAGTACACCGAATTTGACAAACAGTTCGTCCGCCAACGTGCGGCGCAGTTCCGCGACCAGCTTGAGCGCCACCTCGATGGCAAGCTGGGGGACGAAGAGTTCCGCGCGCTGCGCCTGCAAAACGGCTGGTATATCCAGCGCCATGCGCCCATGACCCGCGTGGCCGTGCCCTATGGTGAACTGTCCACACGGCAGCTGCGCCAGCTGGCTCGCATCGCCCGCGAGTTTGACAAAGACTACGCGCACTTCACCACGCGTCACAACTGCCAGTTCAACTGGATTCCGCTGGAGCGCGCCGCTGACGTCATGGACCTCCTGGCCGAAGTCGACATGCACGGCATCCAGACCTCGGGCAACTGCATCCGCAACATCTCGACGGATTACCTCGCAGGCATCGCCTCTGACGAGATCGTCGACCCGCGGCCTTACTGCGAAGTGATCCGCCAGTGGTCCAGCCTGCACCCTGAGTTTGCCTTCCTGCCTCGCAAGTTCAAGATTGCCGTAACCGGCGCCACCGAAGACCGCGTGGCCTCCAACTGGTACGACATCGGCCTTCACCTGCACAAGAATGAGCGTGGCGAGATCGGCTTCCGTGTGTTCGTTGGCGGCGGCATGGGCCGCACCCCGATCATCGGCAGCGTGGTGCGCGAGTTTCTGCCCTGGCAAGAGATCCTGGTCTACATCGAAGCCATCATGCGGGTCTACAACCGCCATGGCCGCCGCGACAACTCCTTCAAGGCGCGGATCAAGATTTTGGTCAAGGCCCTGGGTGAACAGTTCGCCAAGGACGTTGAAGAAGAGTTTGATGCCATCCTGAATCAGGACGTCGGGGGCACCGACCACATCATTCCTCAGGCTGAGTTTGACCGCGTGGCCGCTGACTTCGTGACACCCAAAGCGGTTCAGGCTGTTGCAGGTCCCGCATGGGCACCCGCTGCAGATGCGCCCGCGGCCTTCTTGAAATGGCTGGACCGCAATACCGTGGCGCATCGCGTCCCCGGCTATCGTGTCGTGACCTTGTCGCTCAAGCGCGTCGGGCAGGCGCCTGGCGATGTGACATCCCAGCAGATGGAAGCCGCCGCAGCCTTG
This sequence comes from Acidobacteriota bacterium, assembly GCA_050259275.1. GTDB lineage: Bacteria > Pseudomonadota > Gammaproteobacteria > Burkholderiales > Burkholderiaceae_C > Aquabacterium. The sequence continues at coordinate 37,518 of JBLNAI010000017.1, read as the reverse complement.
GCCGACCAGTACAGCTGCGGCGAGGTGCGCGTCAAATATGACCAGAATCTGGTGCTACCCTGGGTGCGTGAATCGGACTTGCTGACAGTCTGGGAGGCCGCCAAAGCCGCCTCGTTCGCCACGCCCAACATCGGCCTGCTCAGCGACATGATCGCCTGCCCGGGCGGCGACTTCTGCGCCTTGGCCAATGCGCGCTCCATCCCCATTGCCAATGCGCTGATCGAGCGCTACCAGGATCTGGACGAGCTCTACGACATTGGTGACATCGACCTGCACATCAGCGGTTGCATCAACTCCTGCGGACACCACCACAGCGGCCACATCGGCATCCTGGGCGTCGACAAGGACGGCAGCGAGTGGTACCAGATCACCCTAGGCGGTGCAGATGGCTCCCATCATGCGCCCAACGCCACGCCTGGCAAGGTCATTGGGCCCTCGTTTGCGGCGGACGAAGTGTCCGACGTGGTCGAAGCCTTGATCGAGACCTATCTGGAAATCCGCTCGCCTCAAGAAACCTTCCTGCAAACGGTTCGCCGCGTCGGTCTCGACCCCTTCAAGGTGTCTGCGAACGCCGTACGCCGCGCCACCGCCAAAGCCGCCTGAGTGCCCCACACGACAACGAGCACAGCCATGTCACGTTTCAAGATTGAATTTGTCTCCCCCCGCCATGACCCGTGGCGCAAACAGGAAGGTGAGGACGGCCCGATTTCCCACCCCAAGCCTGCGCCGCACCTGCTGCTGTCGCTGGCACAGTGGCACGCCGTTCGCGATACCTGGCCGGCCGATGTGCAGGTGGGCGTTTGGTTCCCGCATGACCACGACATTGAAGAGTTGAAGGCAGACCTGCCGCGCCTTGCGTTGATCGAGTTGCAGTTCCCCAAATGGACCGATGGCCGCGCCTACAGCCAGGCCCACTTGCTGCGCGCCCGATACCGCTTTGGCGGCGAAGTTCGCGCGGCCGGAGACGTGGTCGCCGACATGATGCCCATGCTGGCTCGCACGGGTTTCAGCAGCGTGGTCTTGCGCGCCGACCAAAGCCGTGACATTGCCGAGCGCGCGCTGGGCATGTTCGACGCCCCAGGCCACTACCAGGGCGACGTTCAGGAACCCCAGCCCCATTTCGCTCGCAGCGTGTGAACCCGAAGGCTCAACACAAGGATCGACATGAGTGACGCATCTTCCTTAAACGGTCAGTCTTCGCTGATTGGCGGCCCCGCTCCTGCTGGATCGGCCATCTCGCTGTACAACCACCCCAGCGCCGACTACGCCGCCAAAGTGCATGCGACCATTGAGTTGCTCAAGGCGGCAGCCATTGAGCATCCGGGTAAGGTCGTGCAGGCCACCAGCCTGGGTGTGGAAGACATGATCGTGACCGACCTGATCGCACGATACCGTTTGCCCATCTCCATCGGCACGCTGGAAACGGGCATGTTGCATCCTGAGACCGCGTCCCTGATCGGCACCATCGAGACCCACTATGCCGATGCCGGCATCCATGTCGAGGTCTATCGCCCTGCGCAAGAAGCCGTGGTCGAGTTCGTTCAGAAGAACGGCGACAAGGCCATGTACCAGAGCATCGACCTGCGCAAGGCCTGCTGTGGGATTCGCAAGCTGGAACCGCTGAGCCGCATGCTGGCCGACCGCACCGCGTGGATCACCGGCCTGCGCCGCGAACAGTCCAACAACCGCGGCGACATGGCCGCGCGCGAACAGGACGACAAGGGTCGTGCCAAATTCAACCCCATGATCGATTGGACCTGGGGCGATGTGTGGCACTACGTCTCCGTCAACCACGTGCCCTACAACCCGCTGCATGACCAGTTCATGCCCAGCATCGGTTGCGCGCCCTGCACGCGCGCCATTGCCGTCGGGGAGGACTTCCGCGCGGGCCGCTGGTGGTGGGAAGACGAAAAGGCCAAGGAATGCGGCCTGCATGTTCACCAGAACTGAGCCCACCCGAATTGAATTCAGAAGGTAAGTAAAACGATGAACGCCCCCATGAACGTGAACCAATTGCTGGCGGATGTGGACCACCGCCACCTGGACGCTCTGGAAGAAGAAGCCATCTTCATCCTGCGTGAAGTGGCCGCCAGTTTCGAGCGCCCTGCGCTGCTTTTCTCCAGCGGCAAGGATTCTTGCGTGGTGCTGCATCTGGCCGAAAAGGCCTTCAAGATGAAGAACCCCGAGACCGGCAAACTGGAAGGCAAACTGCCCTTCCCGCTGCTGCACGTGGACACCGGTCACAACTTTCCCGAAGTGATTGACTTCCGCGAACAACGCGTGGCCGAAATTGGCGAACGCTTGATCGTGGCGCACATGGAAGAGTCCATCAAAAAGGGCACCGTGCGCTTGGCCCACCCACTGGAATCGCGCAACGGCCACCAAACCGTGACCCTGCTGGAAGCCATCGAAGACGGCCGCTTTGACTGCCTGGTTGGTGGCGCTCGCCGTGACGAAGAGAAGGCTCGCGCCAAAGAGCGCATCTTCTCGCACCGCGACAGCTTCGGCCAATGGCAACCCAAGGAACAGCGCCCAGAGCTGTGGAGCTTGTTCAACACCCGCATCAAGCCAGGCGAACACTTCCGCGCCTTCCCCATTTCCAACTGGACCGAGTTGGACGTGTGGCTGTACATCGCCCGCGAAGGCATCCCTCTGCCCAACATCTATTTCAAGCATCCACGCAAGGTGATGCGTCGTAAGGGCCTGCTGGTGCCACTGACCGACGTGACGCCCGCACTGGAAGGCGAAACCATTGAAACCGTGGATGTGCGCTTCCGCACCGTTGGCGACATGACCTGCACCTGCCCTGTAGAGAGCGATGCGGCCAGCCCTGCAGACATCGTCGCTGAAACCCTGCACGTGACCGTGAGCGAGCGTGGCGCCACCCGCATGGACGACCGCACGTCCGAGGCCTCGATGGAGCGCCGCAAGAAGGAAGGTTATTTCTGATGAGCACCGTGACTGAAAACAACGCCAAAGAAGAGATCGCGCACAAGGCACTGCGTTTCCTGACCGCAGGCAGCGTCGACGATGGCAAGAGCACCCTGATTGGTCGCCTGCTGTTTGACAGCCGTGCCATCCTGGCCGACCAACTGGACGCGCTGGAAAAGCGTGCCGCTGGCGCCCCCATCGATCTGTCCTTGTTGACCGACGGTCTGGAAGCCGAACGCGAGCAAGGCATCACCATTGACGTGGCCTATCGCTACTTCGCGACCAAGACCCGCAAGTTCATCATCGCCGACGCCCCAGGCCACGAGCAGTACACCCGCAACATGGTGACGGCTGCGGCTGGTTCGGACGCCGCTGTGGTGTTGGTCGACATCACCAAGATCGACTGGAAGGCCTCGCCTGTGCCCCTGCTGGCCCAGACCCGTCGCCACAGCCTATTGGCCCAATTGCTGCGCGTGCCGTCGATCGTGTTCGCCATCAACAAGCTGGACGCCATTGAGCAAGACACCGAGACCGCCTTCAACAACGTCAAGGCCTCTTTGGAAGCTTTTGCCGAGCAGGCAGGCATCACCGTCAAGGGCGTGATCCCCGTGTCGGCCCTGCGCGGCGACAATGTGACCACCCCCAGCGCCAACTGGCCCTGGTACCAGGGCCCGACGCTGCTGAATGTGCTGGAACAACTGCCCGCCAGCGACGAGCGCCACGATGGCGCCTTGCTGCACCCCGTGCAGTACGTGACGCGTGACAGCGTGGGCGAAGGCGAAGCCACTGCCAGCGGCACCGGCCATCAATACCGCGCTTTCTGGGGTCGCATTGCTCACGGCAGCGTCAAGACCGGCGACGAAGTGCAAATCTTCCCGAGCGGCCAGACGGCCATCGTGGCCGAAGTGCGCCACTCGGCTCTGGTGGTGCCCTCGTGCGAAGCGGGCCAGTCCGCTGGCATCGTGCTGGACCGTCAGGTCGACATCTCGCGTGGTGATTGGATTCATTCGCCCGGCAGCATCAAGCCGACCGACAGCTTCAAGGCCACCTTGGCCTGGCTGGACACCGAACCTGCCGTCGTGGGCCGCAAGTACTGGGTCCGCCATGGCAACCGTTGGGTGCAGGCCCGCATCACGTCGATCGACAACCGTCTCGATATTCACACACTGGCAGATCAAGACGCGCACGAATTGGCGGTCAATGAGATCGGAAGTGTCCAGATTCAGACACAACAGCCTCTGCCCGTCGAGCCTTACGTGGACAATCGGGTTGGCGGCGCCTTGATCGTGGTGGATCCCACCACGAACCGCACCAGCGGTGCCCTTCTGGTCAAGGCTGCCTGAACTCGACGTTTGCTTTCAAACCCACCATGACAAAGCCTTGCTCGCTGGTATCTGCCAAAGTTGTCTTCATCGGGGCCGGCCCCGGTGAGGCGGATCTGATCACGGTTCGAGGCAGTCGGCTATTGGCCAAGGCTCATGTGGTGTTGTTTGATGCGCTGGCCGATGCCTCTTTGCGCGACCTGGCTCCCCAGGCTGAATGGATCGATGTGGGCAAACGCGGCTTTTCTGGCAAAGAAGGCAGCGACTTCAATGGCCAGACGCGCATCAACCAGTTGCTGGTCGAGCAGGCTCTGGCCACCGGCGCCATCCATGGCGAAGACGGGCTGGTGGTTCGCCTCAAAGGGGGCGATCCCAGCCTGTTCGGTCGCCTGGAAGAAGAGCTGCATGTGTTGTACGACGCCCAGATCCCCTGCGAAGTGGTTCCCGGCGTGACGTCGGCCCTGGCCGCTGCTGCAGCCACACAGCGCCCTCTGACGCGCCGAGGTACCGGGCGCAGTGTGGCTTTCACCACGGCCATGACGCGCACGGGCGACCTGCAATGCGGCCTGGGCCCCGGCCAACGCGCCGACACCGAAGTCTTCTACATGGCTGGACGCCAATTGGCGCCGCTGTCAAAGGGCCTGCTGGATGCCGGCTGGCCTGCTGAGACCCTGGTCAGCGTGGTTTCGCGTGCGGGCTGGCCCGACATGCGCCACACCCTGCATACCGTGGGCACTCTGGACGGCGCGAGTTTGACGCACGCGGGGCGGCCCACTTTGGTGATCGTGGGAGCCGGCGCGGCTGACATTCCTGACCAACCTTTGACCCATATCGCCCTTTGCGGCGAAGGCCGAATCGCCTGAGCGAGCGGCTGCCCGTTAAAATTGCAGATTAACCCTTAACTGTTTCAAGAGACCTGACATGACCCACGTCGTCACCGAAGCCTGCATCAAATGCAAATACACGGACTGTGTGGACGTGTGCCCGGTGGACTGCTTCCGCGAAGGCCCCAACTTCCTGGTCATCGACCCCGATGAGTGCATTGACTGCGCAGTGTGTATCCCTGAGTGCCCCGTCAATGCCATCGTCCCGGAAGAAGACGTCCCGGGCAACCAACAGCAGTACATCAAGATCAATGCCGACTTGGCCAAGTCCTGGCCCAGCATCACCAAGCGCAAAGAGCCCTTGCCCGAAGCTGAAGAATGGAAAGACAAGACCGGCAAGCTGGATCAGCTGATCCGCTGATCGCCCACCCTCATGCATGACACCGATGCCCTGGTCATCGGGGCTGGCCCCGTTGGCCTTTTTCAGGTCTTCCAGCTGGGACTGCTGGGCCTGAAGGTGCATGCAGTGGATGCGCTGCCTGTGGCCGGTGGCCAATGCGCAGCGCTCTATCCCGATAAGCCGATCTATGACGTCCCGGGCGTTGCTGTTTGCACCGGGCGTGAACTCGCGGCCAGTTTGCTCACGCAAATCAAGCCCTTTGCCGGGCCGGATCTGGCCCACTTGCATCTGGGCGACCTTGTTGAAACCGTCACGCCGCAGGGCGAGCATGGTTTTCGGGTCACCACGCAAAACGGACTGCAGTTTCAGACAGCGCTGATCGTCATTGCGGCTGGCGCGGGGGCTTTCGTCCCCAAGGGGATGAGCGTGCCTGGGCTGGATGGTGCCAAGCAGGTTCACTATCACCTCCCTGCCGCAGGGCACCCTGCCCCCTGGGCCGGACAGCATGTTCTGGTGGCTGGCGGGGGCGAAGAAGCGCTGGGCGCCATCCTCGAACTGGCCTCAGACACAGCGCCAGATAACGCGCCTGCCCGCATCACTCTGATGCATCGGCGCGATCAATTCTCTGCCGAGCCCGAGATGGAACAGGCGGTCAGAGCCCTCGTCGACACAGGTCGCGTCGCCTGGGTACAAGGCGTGCCGCAACAGGCAGAAGTGCAGAACGGCATCCTCCACGCTTTACAGGTCCTGGGTCCGGATGGCCTCACCCGCTCGGTACCTGTGGACCATCTGCTCATTCGCCAAGGCATCAGCCCCAAGCTGGGCCCCTTGTCGAATTGGGGCCTGGCGTTGGAGCGCAAACAGATCCCTGTCGAGACAGTGGGGTACCAAACTCAAGTGCCCGGAATTTACGCGGTGGGTGACATCAACACCTACCCGGGCAAGAAGCGCCTGCTGGTTTGTGGATTTCATGAAGCCACCATGGCTGCCCACGCTGCATTGGCCTGGCTCAAGCCCGACGAGCCCCAACACCTGCAATACACCACCACCAGCACATTGCTGAAGCAGCGTCTCGGAGTCGTTTGAGCCCTCACGACCTACAATCACGGATTCGCTAGGGGTGTTGGAGCGCATATGTGCGCTCCGACTGAGACAGTCCCTCTGAACCTGATTGAGGTAATCCTCGCGCAGGGAAGCAAGACCAATTAGCCTGATGGTGTCGCTGTCTGACTCGTCCATGGCCCGGTCACCCGCCCTGCGCCGCAACGCGCGCAATGGCGCAATGGGCCCTGACATGACAAACCGCTTTCACCTTCGTCCCTTGGTCTATGCCTTGGTGGCCATCGCCGTGACAGACTGGGCCTGTGCTGCCGAGGACGCCACCCTGCCCACCATCACGGTCAAGGCGGAGGCAAACAAGAGCGGACAAAGCAGCATCGCCGGCTTCGGTAACACGCCATCGTGGCAAGTCCCGGCGCAAACCGTGAACTTGAGTGAACGCGCCCTGCAGGAGGCCGGCATTGCGCGCGTGTCGGATCTGGCCAAAGTGGATGGCAGCGTCAGCGGCGGCTACAACACCACGGGCTATTGGGATGACATGACGGTGCGCGGTTTCGCGCTCGAAGGCGCCTACAGCTACCGGCGGGAAGGCTTGCCGTATAACGCCGAGACCCGCATCCCGCTGGACAACAAATCCAATCTGGAACTCTTCAAAGGCACCAGCGGCATCCAGGCCGGCGTGAGCGCCCCAGGTGGTCTGGTCAACTTGGTCGTGAAGCGGCCCGAAGGCCGGATCCGCACAGCTGAATTGGCATGGACCAGTGCACGCAGCATCAAAGTGGCCACCGACCTGGCAGACCGATTTGGCGACACACAGCAATGGGGCTTGCGCATCAACGCCGCACACGAGCGCCTGAACCCTGAAGTGCGGGACGCCCAGGGACAACGCCATCTGCTGTCGCTGGCCACAGACTGGCGCGTCAGCACGGACACCGTGATCGAAGCAGAAATGGAGAGCAGCCGCGCCGCCCAACCGAGCGTGCCGGGCTTCAGCATGCTGGGCAACGTGCTGCCCAAAGCCAATTCTGTGGACCCTCGCATCAACCTCAACAACCAGCCCTGGACCTTGCCAGCGGTGTTTCAGGAACAGGTGGGCACACTGCGACTGAAGCACCAGCTCAGCCAGCAATGGCAGTGGCAAACAAGCTATGGCGATCAGCGGCTGCAGACACAAGACCGAACCGCCTTCCCATACGGTTGCTACGCAGCCGGCGATGGCTCGCACTACTGTGCCGACGGCACCTTTGACATGTACGACTACCGCAGCGAAGACGAATGGCGCAAAGTACGGTCGCTGGACAGCCATGTCGATGGCACTGTGCATTGGGGCGGTCTTGCGCAACAGGTCAGCCTGGGGGTCATGCGCAGTCTGCAAACCCTCACGGCCGGCGCTGCCGCATACAACGGCGTGGGCAGCGGTACGGTCGATGGGTTGACCGTCATTGCCGATGGCAACCCCACCCGGGGCTACCCCATGGGCAGCCGCAGCGAAGCCAGCACCGAATGGTATGCACGCGATGCCGTGCAATGGACCACCGACTGGACGTCCTGGCTGGGCTTGCGACACACCGAATTGAACCGCGGAGGTTTTCAGTCTGACGGCTCCAACCCCTCTGCCCCGTTGAAGCAAAGTTTCACCACGCCGTGGCTGGCCACGGGCTACCAATTTGCCCCGCGCCAACAGGTCTACGCCAGTTGGGGTGAAGGTGTGCAGGCTTTGGTCGCCCCCTACCCCTACGGCACACCTTACGACAACTCCGGCCGCCCCTTGCCCGCCCAACGCACCCGACAGATCGAGTTGGGGCTGAAAGGCCAGTGCGCGCACACGAACTGGAGCCTGAACTGGTTCCGCACGCAAAAGCCGGAAGCCAACGCCATTGGCACCGTCTACCAAATCGACGGCGACAGCTTGCACAAGGGCGTGGAAGGCCAGATCCGAACCGCCTTGGGTAGTTGGACGCTGGACGCCAGCGCCATGTGGCTGGATGCCGAGCGACGCCATAGCGCCGATGCCAGCATCAATGGCCTGCACCCCACGAACGTGCCTGATCACACTGTCAAACTGGGTGCCGGCTATCGCTTCTCTGCGGTCCCCGGACTGGTGGCGCAGGCAGCTGTGATCAACGAAGGCCGCCGCATGGTCACCCCAGACAACACCGAGCATGTACCTGCCTGGACGCAGGTGGACGTAGGGCTGCGCTACACCCAACGTCTGAGCAACCAGGCCCTGGTCTGGCAAGCGGGTGTGCAGAACCTGTTGGACCAACGCGCGTGGCGCTCCACCCCCTATCAGTTCGGGCATGTGTACCTGTTACCCTTGGCGCCCCGCACGCTGACCGCTTCTGTTCTGATGGACTTTTGATGACTGTTTGATTTGACCAACAGGCCGCAAAAAGTTAGACCCACTTGAGACAAAACAGCAAATCATGCTATAGTTGCGTTCTCGGTTGACGACAGCAACGAAACAAACGAAGCAGTCAACAACTGAACCGACATATTCCCCGATAGCTCAGTCGGTAGAGCGCCGGACTGTTAATCCGTAGGTCCCTGGTTCGAGCCCAGGTCGGGGAGCCAAATTAAGAAACGCCTCAATCAGAAATGGTTGGGGCGTTTTGCTTTGTGGGATTAAATAGGACCTCACCTGGTGGAGGGCCTCAATTAAGCCGAGTGCTCACACCCTCGGGATCAAGAGGTTCATTCACCACCATTGCTTAAACCGCCCGAGCCAGAAAACAAGTCCAGAACTCGCCACCAAAATATAAGGAAGCCTGCAAATCACCAAAGCAGCGAGCCGAACGGCGGGTCCGTCCTCCCTGAAATGCTTTAATGCGTCTGGGAAGCTGGGCATACGTGGTGTCTTGTCCATGCCCCAAATACTAAAACGGCTGGCCACCTTCAAGGACACAGGACAAGTCTGTGGACCCGCTTTCGCCTTCCGTAATCGCCCATCTTCCACAGAGTCAGTAGCGCCATTTCCATGGGGGTTTCAGCGTTTTGCCTACAATGCTGACGCACTAGCGCAGGGAGTAGAACTCGCCCTGGATGTTGACGTATCCGATGTGGATGGTGACGGCGAACTTGTAGAACTTCTCGTCTTCGGCCAGGATGCCGACAACGTAGACGTCTTTGATCTCCTTGCCGTAGAACTGGAGTAAGTCACTGCGTGGCAACAGCCACGGCTGCTCTTAAAGCATCCCAAAGCACCGCCACCCATGACAGGCCCCTCGACGTTATTGAATATCCAGTGATCTACCTAATTCAGGCCCACGGTACCACGGTAATTCCGAAGGCACCCCACCATCACAAGGACGAGACTAAGCCAATGGAGCAAAGCAATCGTCATTGGCTGGGAACGCGCAATGCATATTTGCGACCAACCCCGCCCGACCAAAGCTGCTCAGACCTATCGTGTTTGGGGGGAGAGGAATTCGGCAATGAGCCATACCGCCGAATACGGTCGGCTTCTCGGGGACTGCAGCGCGAACGCTACCGCCGCCCATGACGAGCGATTCAACATATGACGTGCCACCTTTACCCAGAAACATGTCCGACTCGTCAAAGTTCGCTACGACTTCAGAATCCGTGAAGGTGGCGCCATAGAAGCAGAATCCGCGCCCCGCGCGAGTGAGCTTCGTAGGCTGGCCTTCATGAACACTGATTTCAAGCCCACGAAATGCCATGTCCAAGCGCTCAACGACGATGCGATTTTCTTCAAAGCGCAGAACAAGGCCAGCCTTTCGAGAGGCTTCCCATATTTTCAGCGTCGCGCCCTTCAGGGTAATGTCCCAATTTGAGGTTGATGTTCTAACTTCGTTGTCAACGATTTCGAGCATCTCTGTACCCGACGAGTTAGACAGGAAGGCGTTGATACGAAAAGGTCCACCTTGTTCTTCAGGCTCTCGGATTGACAAAATAGAGAAGCCGTCGACCGTCAGGATCGATTTGGCCCTTATGCATGTCAGCTCTCCAATTACAACGGTTGGATGCGACCGCGCTGGTGGCGCATCGAATGCCGCATGGCCAGCCCTGTGCGCCGCTGGAGCCGCAGCGGCTAAACGAATTTCATCTGCGCTGAGCCACGCTGCCGATTTCGTTTTCAGCCCATGGTGATGCATGCACAGGAGAATGATGTGATCAGGATCGTGGACTAGTGCATCGGCAAACTCCGGCTCGAAGTGGTCGTACTCGACGAACGCGCTGCCGCAAATAATGCAACCGAAGCCACATCTTTGCCTCACCGCTCGTCGCACTTCCTCTGTCATTGACGCCCGTGTCAAGCCATGACGATTGATTTGACTACTCACACCAAGATTCCCCATTGCACAAGGGGCTAACACTAACGCAATTTCCTGTGACTCCGTTTCAACGGTCAGATTCCTAACTCTTCTTGACCGATATCCACGTAGCAACACTTGTTGTCAACCCACGCGGGATAAGCATGTCCGGAATATAGATCCCGGCATAGATTCCCGCTGGGTAGTAACGACTACTGTGAAGGCGACATGTCCTGTGACCCGTCCTGCTAGAGTTTCTCGGTAGCTGAGCACTCATCGTACTGGGCGACAGAACCGGCCACGCCAGCGTTGTCGTTGAAGCATCGCAAGTCACCTTCACCCATGACAAGCCAATCGCCCATATTGGCAATCATGTGGCCCGCCCCATTGTCCCATCTGCTTCCCGTCAGGCACCATTGGCTTTGACGTGGGGAATTGTTCGGAACCGACTAGCTATGAAGTCAAGGAGCCACCTGTAAATAAGCTCGTTAACGGTGCGGGACTACTCGGCCTTAAATCCGAACATCAACCTTGGTTTATTGACTTCCCTTTTATTCATGGCATGCTCTAGGAAAAAAAGGGAAGTCTCAATGCAATATCAAGCGAAACTCGCTACAGCGATTACCAGCTTAGGGCTGTGCATGATTGCTCACGCAACATCAATTTCCGGCCAAGAAACGTGGGAAACAGTACTCCAAGGCCGTGATCTAGATGGCAATCCGAGGACCTATGAAGCTTACTACGATACGACCTTAGGCATCACTTGGGCAGCAAATGCACAAATCATTGCACTTCGCTAATCGGACTGTATCCAGAGTTCAATATCAACGGCGTGGATGGATGGTTTGCGCCCACGATGCCTTTGATTAGCCCTTGTAGTGCCATTGCCACCGAACTCCAACGGGACCAGTGCTATTACGAGTCAATCACTTCGCCCACATCCTCCAGCCTTCCATCACAGTTAGCGCACTTGTACTATGACGTGCTAGGCAATGGCGTTGGACTACCTTTGAACACAGCCCCCCTTCCAGAATGCCGAGACTCGGTTCTGGGCCGGTATGCCATATTCACTTGAAGGCGGATATGGCTTCACTTTCGACTTCCGTACAGGCCAATATGGCATCACACACATGGGCCGTGATGGCGCGTGGACTTGGCCAGTTCATGAGGGGGATGTCCACGCAGTACCCGAAACCAGTACGGCCATTTTGGCTGCAGCGGGACTAATTTGCTTCGCTGGTCTTAGACGTGTCCAGCAGCAGACCTTGCTCTAACACTTGGTCAACAAAATCACAGAGAGAATCACAGTGAGTGATTGGTGGAAAACAGCTTTAGAGGTTCTTACGATGGTGGGGACGGTTGGAAGTGCCATTGCTGCCGCCTATGGCCTTCGAGTGGCTCTAAACATCTCGCACAAAGAACGTGAGCAGAACGAAAATATAGTGCAGGCTGCACACCAAGCTGCCAAGATCAGGGCCGACATTGCCGTGTCAATTGTCAAACCTCAAGTTGAGAGAGGCATCGCGGAGTTGCAGATCATCACTGCCCGGACACCCAGCATTGAACAGAACAAGAGATCGCCACAGGACATCAAATATCTTCTGGTTGTAGCTGGGCATATTCAATCTCTTCCATTAATGCCTCAAGATGCGACACTGGCTGCGCTTGAGCCCATCGACGGAAAGCTTGCCAGCAAGATTGCGATGGGTTTCTCAATCATTGAGGACATACGAATGCAAGCCAGGCAAGTTCTGAACTCTGCGGCAGATGAGGCACAGTTGTCAGATGTTGTGTCAATGACGCGGTGCACCTTGTGGGGACCGAACCTATGTCGTGCACAAGGTCTGCTTAGCGCCGCCCAAGAAAAATTGGATTCCATCAATCCAGCCGATGAGCTTCCCCCGCCATCTGCTTGGCCAAATATCCATACAGAAATTCAGAAAATAAGCATGTGAGGAGCATCTAGTCTCCAACGCAATGGCCTGATTCATCGGCACCAACACTGAGCTAAACAATCTCAATGCTCAAATCCGAAAGCAGCTAGCCTTTCACCGGCAACCGCTGCATCTTCATTCGCCGCTCGACATCCTTCATCATGTCTGACGGCGTGGTGTCCAAGGCATCACACAAACGGAACACCAGCCGCAGGCTTCGACATCGACCCGCAAAGCCAGGTAGGTCTGCGTCCACTTGCGTTTGGTGCGCAGGCTTCTCAGTGCCTGAATGCTCAGCAGGCACTGGCTGAAGATGGATTCAAGGTCAGCGTAGTCAAGCTGTGCCAGTGGTGCATCCGATCTTCTCGGCTACCACTCGATGGGCGCCCATTACGACAAAGCTCTGCACAGGGTTCCACCACCATATGCGATACCCGAGGCGCTTCAGTTTGCTGGGTACTGTCTATCGCTTGAAGTTCTCTGCGCGGGCGCGCTCATTCAGTTACCAATTCGGTAGCTTTTTGCGCGTTTCACATATCAAAATCTTATAGCATTTAACAGCTACTGCATTTGAATTCCATGCTGAACCCCTGTTCGGCAGTGGGCTTGCTATTCCCGATCGATTTCAATTCCGACCCATTTCTCATGGGTCGGCAACTTATCATTGAGTTAACGATGTCCAACTATTTTAGCAAAGCAGGAAAAGTTCCTTTAGCTTATATCATTTGCGTAACGTGTGTATCTTTTGTCGCAGGATGCGGAGGAGGTGAAGACGCACAGGGATCCGCTCAAACCCAGTCCAACCTTGAGTATCCCAATTCTTCAAATCTTGCATTTGAGGCAAAAGGTCTATATGACCGCAATGAAGTCGCATTTGCACAATCTATCACCGGCACAGCAGTGTCACTCGGTGGATCCGTTCCCATTAATAGCGGCGACTCATCAAATAGGAAAAAAACGACCATCTTTTCAGTTTCCAACTTCGATAATCCTGCTGAAAAGTTATCAAATTGGAAATTCATCATTGGCGCAGAATACCCAGGAGCCAGAGGGACCCTATCCGAAATAATATCGGACTTGAACGGCACAGTCGCATCCAGATTATCGTACGATTTAGGATGCAACACCGCCTCGATCACAGCAAAGACTTCTGACCCCTGCGGAAAATATGTGGGCATGGCCCTGCAACTGAGCCAACCTATTGACTTCTCACCTGACGAAAGCTTAAGTCTATCTTTCAAATACAAAGATACGCAAAGCATGGTGAACCCAATCATCAGAATCACAGACGCGACGGGCCAAACTTTTCAATATAAAACAACGAATAGAACGCTCGAAACACAAAACCATGACGACTGGCAAACAGCAGTCGTCAATTTGAAAAACTTCGTTAACCATTTTGGCGGAGTGAACGACGGCGTCATCAGGTCTCCCATCAAAGGGATTTTCATTGGCGTCGGCAATTTTTCGCTGCAGATGCCGGCTGGGTGGATTGATATCGATGATATTGAAATCATCAAAAATAGATCGCAGGTCTACGAATTAGACGACCATAAGCCAGTGGCGGTGCCCTCTGACTTCCCTACCTACGTTGGCAGACTTGCGGCCTCCACTTACACCAGTCTAGAGCTCGCCCATAAAAAGGCAAAGGACGTTGGGATAACAATCATTCGACGGAGTATGCAATGGAATAGCGTTGAGAAAAACGGGGCCTATGACTTCACCGAATTTGATCAAATTGCCGACACGCTGCAGGCAAGGGGCATGTCGGTACTTTGGATTATCCAAGGAGGGCATGTGAACCACGGCGGGAAGGCTCCGATCGCGCCAGAAGACCAAGACGCCTTTGCACGTTTTGCCTATGCCGCCGCCGCTCATTTCAAAAATAAGAATGTGGTTGGGTTTGAAATTTGGAACGAACCAAATACATTCCAGTTTTGGCCTTCACCAAATCCGTACAAATATGCAAGTTTGCTTAATAAAGCAGCAGCGGCAATCAAAGCTGCTGACCCCCATGCCAAGACCATCTCGGGCGGCACAGCCGGGGTGGACATGACTTATAGCCTTCAACTGGCAAGTCAGATTAACTTTAATAATTTAGACGCCGTCGGCGTTCACCCATACACAAGAGAAAATCCGGAGTCGTATGCGGCGGGCTGCGCTCCACTCTCAAAAATCAATTCACTCAAATATCCTTCGCGCAAAATCTGGAACACGGAATCTGGATTCCCATCTTATGGTTACTTTGACTCCAAAGTCTTTGGTGACGGCCTTTCCCTTTCGGCAAGAAATAGACAGGCCATTTTGAATTTGCGCACGGTTCTGACGCAATTGGCTGTCAATACACCTTTGATCACCCTGACATCATTAACCGATTATGGTGAAGACCCTCTGTCCAAAGAGGCTAATTTCGGTTTAATGAACCATCTAGGTTGGGACAAACCAAGCATGTATGCCATGCGGATGCTAATAGCATCTCAGTACGGCCGTACATTCAAGGGCGCGATGGGCGACCTTCCGGCTGGGTTGCATGCTGTAAAATGGGAAGGTGAAACCGATTCGGTATTTGCCATATGGAGCGATGACCCTCGCGCGGGCTCTTATATCCTGAAGGTCCCGCCTTCGGCTAATAGAGTCAAGCGGTGGTCAGGTTTAGGCATTGTTGGCGTTAACAAAGGCGCCTATACAGAGATAGCCCTGTCTGAACAGGACGGCCCTGTCTTTGTTCGCCTCATGAAATAAGATTGGAACGTCGCCCGGGTCAGGCATTTTTGAGAAACGCCTCAATCAGAAATGATTGGGGCGTTGTGCTCTGTCGCAGTTCATTGTTGATCGCGTGGCGCTCAAAGACCGTTGGTCTTCGTGGCCCAGACCGCCTTTCCACTCGATGTATAGAGGACCAGGTTGCCATCGTTCTGCATTACCAGGCGCGTCGCGCCCAGCCCGCCCGTGGCGGTCGCCCAGATAGCGGCCCCGCTCGTGCTGTACAGCACCAGGTTGCCGTCGCTGCTTTGAAGCTCCAGTCGCGCCCCCGAGCGCCCAGCCGTGCCCGATGACCACAGAGCCTGTCCGCTGGCGTTGCGCAATACCAGGTTGCCATCGGACTGCAAGCTAAACCGGTACTGATCATTCAACGACACCAAAGATTCGCCCACATTGAGCCGTTGGCCCGATAGCAAGTCATCGCTCCCTGGGGGGACAGGATCTGGCGTCGAGCCAGGTGGCGGCAGATCGCTGACCGAGGGCATCAAAGCAGTCAAAGGCCGCTCGCCACGCAACATCTGGCTGGCAGCGCCAAAGAGCCGCAAATACCAGTCGCTGGGCACCGTTTCGCCATCGGCATTGAGGGTCACGAACTTACCAGTCGTCGGCGCCTGCCCGGCGTTCTCGGCGATTTTGTACATCGCCGTGCCCTCGTCGACCTCGTCGAACATGGCCACATACATCATCTTGGCGCCCACCATGACCGAGTTGTAGGCTTGCCGCCAGAAGAAGCGGCCACCACGGCGGGGGATCTTGTTGAGCGGCGAGGTGCCACGCTGCAGGTTGTACCAGGAGAAGCCAGGCCAGACCACGGGCATATAAGCCACGCCCGTGCCGCTCAGCGCAGCCAGGTCCGGAGCGAGGTTGTAGGACCGCCAGTTGTCTGCACCTGCATCGTCGGTGTATCGACCCACCGTCCAGGGACTGATGACGCCGGCCAGGCGGTAGGCCGCTTGCCATTCTGATGAGTGCCCACGCCAGCCCGATGAGACACCCAGCATCACCGTGGCGCGATATCGGTCTGGCGCACCGCTCTTGAACCACTGCAACAAATCTTTCAACTGCGCAGCGGTACCCGGACGGTCTGAAAAACCAAAGCCCCAGATGGCGACGACGGGCCGACCGTTGTGGCGCACATAACGGGTGCTTGTTGTGACGGTCAAATCGTCGACCAGATGCATCCAGTCGCTTTTGATGTTGGAGATGACCGTGCTGGCACTGGCGCCCGAAATGTCGTACATGTTGGCGAACACACGGCCCTGCCCTTCGGAGGCCTGGCGAACGTTCTGCAAGACCTTGTCGCGAACGGACCGCATGTTGATGGCTTCGGAGACAAACCGCTGCACAAACACGCCATCGACGCCGTAGTCCTTCATCCACTTGACATGGCGCGCGACCGTCGTTGCGTTGTAGGCGCTGTACAAACCGGCCGTGCTGCCGTTGGCGTACTTAAAGGCAGTGGGGGTCAACTCACCTGCGGTGAACTCTCTCAGATCGGGCCATAAATCAAATGTGATGTTGCTCGCTGATGGGACCTGATTGGGCGCCCAATGACGCCACCCTGCCCCACTGCCATCTGCGGATGTCATGTGCCACCCTTGATAGCCGGCCATCACCTTGTTGTTCAACGAGCTGGCGTCGACCACGTCGGCAGCATGGGCCACGCTCACAAGCGCCATCGCCAGCGCCATCGCGCCCTTCCGTACCAGAGCAAACATTCAACCCTCCCAGATTTCACCTGCGAGGGAATGTAGCCAAGTTGAAGAGCTAGCGCATGAACGAATTCATGGTTTAAAACGATGTCCAATCATCGGGATCGGCTTGCGCGGCCGGCGACACACTATCAACTGGCATCGACCCTTCGGTCAATGTGAATTTGCCCACCAGCTCCGTCAACAGGGCCGCCTGATGCTTCAGGCTCTCTGCCGCGGCAGCGCTTTACTCGACCAACGCCGCATTCTGTTGCGTCACCTGATCGAGTTGCCCCACGGCATCCGTGACCTGGCCAATCGTCGTGGTCTGCTCTGTTGCCGAGGTGCTGATCTCGCCAATGAAGTCTGCGACTCTGCGAACCTGGTCCACGATGGCATCAATCGACGTGCCTGCGCTCTCTACAAGCCGAGAGCCGCTCTCCACACGATCAACACTGGCACCGATCAGACTTTTGATCTCCTTGGCCGCTTCCGCGCTGCGTCGTGCAAGCGTGCGCACTTCCCCCGCCACAACTGCAAATCCGCGGCCCTGCTCACCGGCCCGAGCCGCTTCTACTGCGGCATTGAGCGCTAGGATGTTGGTCTGAAACGCGATGCCATCGATCACCGTGAGGCTTGTTCCTCGGTGCGTTGGCAGAAGTGCCTAGGCTAATTCGTAGACCCCGAATTGAGGGATTTATTCCCATACAGATGGCGTGGCTTAATCTGCAGGCTTCTTTTGGAGAGGCTACGGCAGGCGCGACACCATGCGCCGACGCATCAAGACAACACCTAGAGGGTTATCCGTGTTCAACAAGAAAACATTTGCTGCAGCCGTTTTGGCCGCGGTCAGCATGGCTCCCGCGTTCGCAACGCCCGTCGCCATCAGCAATTCTTCCGTTTTGGCTGGCGTCAACGACTACGGCACATTGGGATCGAATGGCAACACGCCTCCCGGCATCCTGTTCGACGCAACCGCCACGTCCAACTACGGCGTCAATGATTTCCTGACGCCCGGCACGCCTTGGGAAGGCTTCTACATCACCGCCAACGGTGGTGTCAGCCAATACAGCAACAACACGACGGCTGGCGGCTATCACGGTGGCACGACTTTTTCGTCGACCTCGCCGATCAGCCTGACCGGCTCGAGCGCCACCTGGACTGGCACATCGTTCGACGGCTCGATGACCGTGACGAACACCTACTCGCTGACGACCGTGAGCGGCCGTTCGGTGATCGCGGTGAACACCACGGTGACCAACAACTCGGACTCCGCTCTGACTGGCTTGCAGTTCCTTCGCGCGGTTGATCCGGATCCTGATGTCAACGCGTTCGGCAGCTACTACACCGCCAACACCATCATCTCGAACAGCCAGGCTTGCGGTACCGGCCCCAGCAGCGGCCAGACCATTTGCGTGTTCACCACGGATGACACGTTCACCCACAACGCTGGCATCAGCGGCTACTACAGCGGCACCGACGGCCAATGGAGCCGCATCCCTGCTGACTACCTGGCTGGCATGAACGACGGCGACGGTGACTACGCCATCGGCCTGGCTTTTAACGTAGGCACCCTGGGCGGCAAGCAATCCGTGTCGCTGAAGTACGGCTACGCACTGGGTGGTTCGCTGGACGTGACGGTGACCCCTCCCGTTCCAGAGCCTGAAGCCTACGGCCTGCTGCTGGCAGGTTTGGCTGTGGTGGGCGCCATCCGCCGCCGCCGCGCCTGATCAGGTCTCATGAGGGGCCGCCTGACTGAGGCAGTCCCATCAAGACCAAACGCCCGATGAATGTCATCGGGCGTTTTTACTTCATCACTGCAAGACAGCCTTTTCGACTCGGTTGCGTCCCAGTCGCTTGGCTTGCAACAAGGCAGCGTCGGCCGCCTCGGTCAAACGCGAAGCGGTGTCGAGCAGCGGGAACGATGCTACGCCGGCACTGAAGGTGGCATGCAAGGCACCGCCCGGGTGGGCGTGGGGCAAGCTTGAAAAGTCCAGTCGAATGCGTTCGATCACCGAGCAAGCCTGCTCCGGGCTGACGCCGGGCAAGGCGATCAGAAACTCTTCGCCGCCGTAGCGCCCGATCAGGTCGCTGGAGCGCAGCCGGCCTTTGAGCAACCACGCCAGGGCTCGAATGACCTGATCACCCACCGGGTGCCCGTAGCTGTCATTGATGGCCTTGAAGTGATCGATGTCGATCATGGCAACGGTCAGAGAACCATGTTCTGGCAATTGGCTGACCATGGCGTTGAGGCGCGACTTGGCCGCCGTGTGATTGAACAGCCCGGTGAGCCCGTCCAGCCGGGTCGACCGTTGGGTCTCGCGGAAGCGCTCGATCTTGGTCTTCACCACTGCGGCCAGCAGCACCGGGTTGAAGGGTTTGGTCAGGAACTGGTCGCCCCCGAGGCGCAAGGCTTCGACTTGCATCCCGACATCGGATGTGCCCGACAGATAGACAATCGGGATGGTGCTGTAGGCGGACATCTGGCGCAACACCCGAGTCGCCTCGACGCCATTGAACCGCGGCATGAACATGTCCATCAGCACCAGGTCGGGGCGGTAGCTTTCCAGCACATCGAACAAGGTGCCCGGATCCCGGATGGCGTGACTGTCAATGCCGTGTTGCGCGAGGGTGCGCTGAATCAGCGCCACCGCGACACGTGAGTCTTCGACAACGAGCACCCGGTGCTTTTCCTGCTCGAAGTTCTGGACCAGATCGAGAATGCGGTCCAACACCATCGCCGACTGCTCTTCGGCGGGGATGGCCACATCGATGCCCGCTCGCATCAACGCCACGATGGGGTCGATGGCCGGTTGTGCACCCAGATAGAAGAGCTGGCTGGCCGGGCAGGCTAGGCGCACGGCCGCAATGCAGTCGAAATCGGCCGAACTGGCCGCGCCGTGGGCGGGGATGAACAGCACCGCCAAGGGCATGTCTCCGGCGGGCTGCTCTGCACCCCACGCCATCTCCGAGACCTGAAACCCGAAAAACCGCAATTGCCCGCACAGCGCGTCGACCATCTCCCGCCGCTCGGGCGCGCTGACCAGCCAGATGGTGCGTGGCTTGATCCAGTCCACTTCAGGCGACAACGTGGCCTGCTCTTCCGCCCGCCGCTCCGGATCCGGTTCTCGGGGCCGCGCGCTGGCTACGGCACCAAAGAGGGTGTCCATCTGGCGCTGCAACGCCAGGACGTCTCGCTCGCCAATGGGATGCGATGCCTGTTTGCCCAGGTGCGCCAGCACGGCGTTTTCGAGCCCTTCGCAGATGCGCATGAGACCCGGCAGCCGCATGCGGTTGAAGTGCTCGGCCAGACTGTTGACCGCGACCGCGAACTCGATGAATTGCTCGAACAGCCCCTCGGCGAGGTAGAGCTCCCAACGTGAACGAAGGACTTCGATTCGGTCTTCTATGGAGCTCGGCGGGGCTACGGTCATGTGGATCGAGAGCTAAGGCAGAGGGCCATTATCAGAGCTTCAACGCTCCGTTAAACAACGGATAAGTCCTCGAAAGCGTGGAAAAAACAACCGACTGCGCCGCAATCAGGCCAACACGGGCCCAACTTTGACCGGTTTTCCCATGGCAGGCTCTATTCCGTCTTATCCTTGAGCGTGTGTCGAATAATTTGAACGTTTTTGCCGTTCCGCCGAGGCCGCATGCCGTTTCAGCCCCCACATGCGATGGTCACCGCCACTGACATGTCAGCGTTTGTGCTGGGCTTGTTGGCCGTGATGTTTGGCGCGGTCTGGTGGCGCGACCGCGAACAAGGCCTGGGATGGCTGGCCTTGAGCTTCGGCTTGATGGCACTGGTGTTTGCCACGAACGAATTGCATCTGCCCAAAGGGCCGTACGTCACGGCTCGGCTGTGGTCCGGCGTGATCTTGTGCGCGATCATGCTGATGGCTGTCGGCATCTTCGACTATCTGTACACCGGGCCGCGCAGGCGGTGGCGCTATCTGCTGGCGGTGCTAGCACCCGGCATGGCCTTGCTTGTGGCATACCTGCTGGGCATCCCCGTGCTGCGATCGCATGCCAATCTAGCAGGCACGATCCCGTTCATCGGCTGTACCTTGATGGCGTTCTCGATGGCCCGGGTTGAAAAAGGTGCGGGCCATGCGCTGGTGGGCCTGGCCTTGTTGTCGATTCCGCTGGTGAGCGTCGTCAGCTATCTGATGGGCATCGACGCAGTGATCATTCGGTACTACGGGTCGTTCCCGCTGATCTTCTTTGGTCTGACCTTGTTCACCACCAGCTTGTTGCGCAAGCGACGAGCCTTGCAAAACGAGGTGATGCGGCGGACGCAAGCTGAGGCCGAGCTGACGACCCTGAACCAGTCTCTGGAAGACCAGGTGGCCCAGCGAACCGCCGACCTGCAAAACATCGTGGCGGGGCTGGAGAGCTTCAACCGCAACGTCTCGCACGACCTGCGTGGCCCTCTGGGTGGCATTGCTGGCACCGCGCGGGTGGCACTCAGCGCCCTGGAAGCTGGCGACAATTCGCTCGCCAAAAGGGTACTGCCCATCATTGCCGACCAGGCCGACACTTCAGGGCGGCTTGTGGGCGCGCTGCTGGACCTGGCCCATGTGGGCGACGACCGCCTCAGCTGCCGGACCGTCCATCTGACAACCCTGGTGGACCAGGCCCTGGCGCAGTTGACAGTCGGCGGCGCCTCGCCTCTGGCCGCCGAGGTGAAGATTCACGACCTGCCGCAGGTCCACGCCGACCCCAATCTGTTGCTGCCGGTGTTTGTCAATCTGATCGGCAACGCTCACAAGTTCTCACGCCTGAGTGCGCATCCTTGCGTTGAAATCGGCGCCGACATCGGGCCCTACGAGGTGACCGTTTTCGTGCGCGACAACGGGGTCGGTTTTTCTGCCGAAGCGGCGGCCCGGCTTTTCGATCCCTTTGTCCGCCTGCATGGTCCTCAGTTCGAAGGCAACGGTGTAGGCCTGAGCATCGTCCGCCGCGCGGTCGAGCGGCACGGCGGACGGGTCTGGGCGGAGTCGCGCGCAGGCGGCGGCGCCACGTTCTTCTTCACGCTGCCGCGGCCTTCTGCGGGGGCCTCACCCCATTTGGCCGATGGCCTTGCGAAAGCGAGCCAGGGACAAGGCGAACAACACCGAACCGATCAATAGCAAGGCCACGAACGAGGACCAGACCACCTCCAGCCCGGCCCCGCGATACAAGATCGCCTGGCTCAGTTCCGTGAAGTGCGTGGTCGGCGCCAGCGACATGAGCCAGCGCACCATGGCAGGCATGCTTTCGCGGGGCGTCATACCGCCAGACAGCATCTCCAGCGGCATCATCGTCAGCATCAACAACAGGCCGAACTGCGGCATGCTGCGCGCGATGGTGGCCATGAAAATGCCCATCGAGGTGGTGGCAAACAGATGCAGGGCCGCGCCGCACAGAAACAGCACCAGCGACCCTTCGATGGGAACGTGCAGAACGCGCTGAATCACCACCGTCAGGGACACCGTGGCGGCAAACAGCACGACCAAAGCCATGGACCAGACCTTAGCCAGCATGATTTCAGTGGGAGTGACCGGCATGACCAGCAGGTGCTCGACCGTTCCGTGCTCGCGCTCGCGGATCAAGGCCGCACCAGTCAGGATGATGGACAGCATGGTGATGTTGTTGACCACTTCCATGAGCGAGCCAAACCAGGACGGGTTCAACGCCGGGTTGAAACGCATGCGCAGGGCCAGGTCAATGGGCAAGTTGGCTTCACCGCGATGCCTTTGCACAAACTCACTGACCTCACCCATCACGATTTGCTGAATGGCGCCGTTGCCGGCAAAGGCCTGACTCATGCGAGTGGCGTCCACATTGAGTTGAATCTGTGGCGCGTGCCCAGCGAGGACGTCCGCCTGAAAACCCGGCGGGATGGTCAGCACGAAGGTATAGCGCCCAGCATCCAGACCCGGGTCGACATCGGCCTGGCTGATGCGCACGGGCGGGGCAAACTGGGGCGGATAGAAGGCAGAAGTGATGCGTGTGGACAAGGCCGAGCCGTCCTCGTCCACGATGGCGATGGGTGCCCGATTGAGGGTCTCGGGCATGGCTGTCCCGGCGACATAGATGGCCACCGTGAAGGTGTAGATCATCAACACCAGCATGGCCGGGTCACGCCACAGGCTCCAGAGCTCTTTGACGCCCAATCGGAAGACGTTGGCCAGGTGCCGTCTCATTTCAGCCCTCTTGCTTTTTGAGCAACATGACGGCCACGCCCAGGATCACCGGCGCGGCCAGCAGCAGCGGCCAGAACGACGCATGCAGGTCCGCAAAACCCAAGGCCTTGCTGAAGACCCCGCGACTGATCGTGAACATGTAGGTGGCCGGGTACACCTCGCCGATCCAGCGGCCACTGCCCTCCAGAGACGACACGGGGTTGATCAGTCCGGCGAACTGCACCGCCGGAATGATGGTGCCCAGCATCGTGAAAAACATGGCGGCGATCTGGCTTCGTGTCAAAGCCGACGCCAACAGGCCCATCCCTGTCGAGCACAGGCTGAACAACAAGGCCCCCAGCGACAAGGTGACAAAACTGCCCTTGATGGCGACGCCGAAGACCATCGTGGCCGCCATGCACATCAGCACAAAATTGAGCATGGCCAGCGCCACATAAGGCAGTTGCTTGCCCAGTAGAAATTCGGTCCGCGTGGTGGGGGTGACATAGAAATTGATGATCGAGCCCAGCTCCTTTTCACGCACCACCGCCAGGGCGGTCAGCATCGCCGGCAGCATCAGCAGCAACAGCGGGATCACGGCGGGCACCATGGCGGGCATGCTCTTGATGTCAGGGTTGTAGCGGAAGCGGGTCTCGACCGTACCCAGGCTGCCTGGCGTCTGCCCCGTGCGCTCCCGCATCTGTTGCACCAGCCAGTGTTGATGCATGCCTTGCACAAAGCCGCTCACGGTTTCTGCCCGCTGCGGCATGGCGCCGTCTACCCAGGCACCGATCTGGACAGGCCGGCCTCGCTGCACATCGCGTGCGAAACCAGGCGGGATCTCCAGCACCAGCGACAACTCGCCACTGCGCATGCGCCTGTCCATCTCCGCCTCGTTGGCAACCGGCGGCCGTTCGCTGAAATAGCGCGAGCCGCCCAGGCTCAAGGTGTAGTTCTGGCTCAGCAGCGTCTGGTCGCGGTCCAGAACGGCAAAGCGCAGGTTCTCGACATCCATGCTGATGCCATAGCCCATCACGAACATCAGCAACAAGGAGCCCAGCATGGCCAGCGCACCGCGCACGGGGTCGCGCTTGAGCTCCAGCGCCTCTCGCCACAAGTAGCTGTAGATGCGCCGCAAACTGCGCCGAAGCCGCAGCCCCACATGCCCTTGCGACATGCCCGCAAGCGGTCCAGATTGCGGGGCGATGGGCTCTGCGGCACGGGCCTCCCCTCCTCCGGCTTCGATCAGGCAGTCCATGAAGGCTTCCTCCAAGGTCGCCTTGCCACGCCGTGCGACCAGGGCCGCAGGCGTGTCGCTGTCGAGCACTTGCCCGGCATGCATCAGCGAGATGCGGTCACAGCGCTCGGCCTCGTTCATGAAGTGGGTGGAGATGAAGATCGTGACGTGATCGCGACGGGCCAACTCGATCATGAGACGCCAGAAGTGATCCCGCGCGATGGGGTCCACGCCGGACGTGGGCTCGTCCAGGATCAGCAACTCGGGCTTGTGCACCATGGCGACGGCCAATGACAAACGTTGGCGCATGCCAAGGGGCAGCTTTTCCGGCAAGGTGTCTTGCACCTCTTGCAGACCGAAGCGTTGCAGCATCTCGGCCACACGGGCGGGCACCTGGTCCTCGGGGACATGAAAGAGCCTCGCATGCAGGACCAGGTTCTGCAGCACAGTCAACTCGCCATAGAGCGAGAACGCCTGCGACATGTAGCCCACCCGGCGCCGCGTGGCCAGATCATGCGGGTCCACCGCCTGGCCGAACAGGCGGGCCGAGCCTTCGCTGGCCGGCAGCAGTCCGGTCAGCATTTTCATGGTTGTCGATTTGCCGCAGCCGTTGGAGCCGAGAAAGCCGAAGATCTCGCCGCGCCGAATGCGAAAGCTGACCCGGTCCACCGCGGTGAAGTCGCCAAAGCGCATGGTCAGGTTTTGCGCCTCGATGGCGATGTCATCCTGATCGCTGATGGCCAAGGGCGGAATGTCGAGCCGCTGGTGGCCCTGGCTTTTCTCAGGAGGCAGCAAGGCGATGAACGCGGCCTCCAGGCTGTCCACGCAAGTGCGGCTCAACAATTCAGCCGGGGTGCCGGTGGCCAGCACACGCCCCTCGTCCATCGCAACCAACCAGTCGAAGCGCTGGGCCTCGTCCATGTAAGCCGTGGCCACCAGCACACTCATGCCGGGGCGATTGCCGCGAATTCGCGCGATCATGTCCCAGAACTGGGATCGGGCCAGAGGGTCCACCCCGGTTGTCGGCTCGTCCAGGATCAGCAGATCAGGGTCATGAATGAGCGCGCAACACAGCCCCAGCTTTTGCTTCATCCCTCCCGACAGCTTGCCGACCGGGCGGTCCAGAAAGAGGTACAGGCCGGTACTGCGCGTCAACTCGTCGATGCGGCGACGGCGCTCCGCCCCGTCATGCCCGAACAGGCGGGCGAAGAACTGCAGGTTCTCTTCAACCGAGAGCGTGGGATAGAGATTCTTGCCCAGCCCCTGAGGCATGTAGGCAATGCGGGGACAAACCGCTTGCCGATGCGACCGCCTGGCCATGTCGCCATCGAGCACCTCGACCCGGCCCTGCTGGATCGCCCGGGCACCAGCCAGTAAGGCCAGCAAGCTCGACTTGCCTACGCCATCGGGCCCGATCAGGCCCACCATGCGGCCGGCCGGGATCGCGAGCGTGATGCCGCTGAGCGCGACGGTCTGGCCATAGCGCAATTCGACTTCATGCAGTCGGACGACAGCGGGTGAGACAGAGGCCAGGCTCACGGAATCGCCTTTAGTTCAAGCTTGGCCGGCCAGGGGGCATTGGCGTCCAGCCGAATCCAGGCCACGCCCGGCAGCCCGGTCTTGACTTGCTGCAGATGGCGCAGCAGCAGTTCGCGATCAATCTGCGCCTTGACGCGGAACATCAGTTTCTGGCGCTCGCTCGCCGTTTCGACGGTCTTTGGGGTGAACTGCGCGGTGCTGGCCACAAAGGACACCTTGGCCGGGATCACGTATTGCGGCGCGGCGTCCAGCACGATGCGCACCTCGCTGCCTAAGGCGATCCGGCCGGCCACGGTCTCGGGCAAAAAGAAGGTCATGTACACATCGGACAGGTCCACCAGATTGAGGACCTTGCCGCCCCCGCCAAGCACCTCGCCGGCCTGGGTCACGATGTATTGCACCCGGCCATCGCGGGGCGCTTTGAGCACGCTGTCGGTCAGCTCCGCATCGATACGCGCGGTGGTGGCCGCAGCCGCCGTGACGTTGGCTTTGGCGCCGTCCACTTGTGTGCGGGCCGAGAGCACAGCCGCTTGCGCCGCATTGACTTGCGCCTTGGCGGCGGCGAGCGCCGCGCGCGCGCTGCGAACCCGGGCGCGGTCGTCGTCGAGTCCTTGCCCGGTCGCCATGCCGTCGCGGGCCAGGGCTTCGGATCGACTCAGTCGACGTTGAGCGGCATCCAACTCGCTTTCGCGCTGAGCCACCGTGGCCGCCACGGCTTCGCGGTCGCTTTCTCGCAACGCCACTTGTGCCTGCGCCCCGCTCACAGCCTGTTGCGCTTGCTGCTGGCGGGCCACAGCCTCGTCGCGTTGTGCTTGCAGGCTTTCGATCTGCATCCGAGCCAAAAGCTGACCGGCTTTCACGAACTCACCCTCGGACACCAGAATCGCCTCGACCCGGCCCGCCAGTTTGGTGGCCACGTCCACCTCGGTCGCTTCGATGCGGCCATTGCCGCTCACCAGGCTCGCGGCCGAGCCCGTCTGTCGCGATGCCTGCCACACGAAGAATGCGGCCCCCGCGGCCAGAAGCAGTGCGGCGCCTCCCAGCGCCATCTTGACGGAAGATTTCATGTGGCCATCCCAGATACAAGCCGTTTCACAAGCCCCGTCGGGCTGCCCATTATCGACCGGGTGGGCCACCGGGTAGAAATCCTCCCCGCACCTTGGGCCCAGGTGCCATGCGCCATTCACATGCGGGTGATAAGCTGGAAGTCACATCCCCCATAGCTCAAAGAGGAAGAACCATGCCTGGCTTGCTGCCCGATGTCGATCCCGATGGCCTGCTTGAATACTCGGTCGTGTTCACGGACCGGTCGCTCAACCAGATGTCCCAGAAGTTCCAGGGCATCATGCGGGATCTGTCCAGCGTACTCAAAGAGGTGTACCGCGCCCGCTCGGTCGCCCTGGTGCCTGGCGGTGGCTCGTTCGGCATGGAGGCTGTGGCCCGCCAGTTCGCGACGGGCCGCAAAGCCCTGGTCATTCGCAACGGCTGGTTCAGCTTTCGCTGGTCGCAGATTTTCGAGATGGGCCGCATCCCCTCTGAAGAGATCGTTTTGAAGGCCCGCGCCGTGGCGCCCGGTCGCCAGCAGCCCTTCACGCCGCCCCCCTTGGACGAGGTGCTCGCCACCATCCGCACCCAGCGGCCCGACCTGGTTTTTGCGCCGCATGTGGAGACCTCGTCCGGCATCATCCTGCCCGATGCCTATCTGAAGGCGGTGGCCGAGGCGGTGCATGAAACAGGCGGCCTGTTCGTGCTGGACTGCGTGGCATCGGGTGCGATCTGGGTCGACATGCAAGCCACCGGCGTCGATGTGCTGATCAGCGCGCCACAAAAGGGTTGGAGCGGCTCGCCGGGCTGCGCTTTTGTGATGTTGAGCGAGCGAGCCCGCACGGCACTTGAAAGCACCACCAGCACCAGCTTCGCGGCCGACCTCAAGAAGTGGTTGCAGATCATGGAGACCTATGAAGGCGGCAGCCATGCCTATCACGCCACCTTGCCCACCGATGCCATTGCCCGCACCTGCGCCGCCATGCTGGAGACGCGCGCCTATGGGTTTGAGAAAGTGCGCGCGGAACAGTGGGAGCTGGGTCAGCGTGTCCGCGCCCTGCTGACCGGCAAAGGCATCCCCAGTGTCGCAGCCGAAGGCTTTCAAGCACCGGGCGTGGTTGTCAGCTATACCGATGACGATGGTTTGCACACGGGCAAGGCCTTCATCGCGCAAGGCCTGCAGACTGCGGCCGGTGTCCCGCTGCGGTGCGACGAGCCCGCGGACTTCAAGACCTTCCGCGTGGGGCTGTTCGGCCTGGACAAGCTGCACAACATCGATCGCACCGTTGCCAATCTCGACCGGGCCTTGAGCCAGATCTTGCGCTGATCAACGCAAGCGAAGCGCCGCACCAAAGTACCGGTCCAGGCTGTACTGCGGCGCAAACTTGATTTCGCAACGCTTTTCTGCGTTCTCCCAGATGTCGCAGATGTCGTAGCCCAGCTGGTCCAGCTCGCCCAGAAAAGTGTCTTTGCGCTGAATGCGATACGGGCAGAACGCCTGGCCGATGTTCTGCACCGTCCAGTAGGCGTGTTCATCATGCAGAGGCAAGAGGTTGACCAGCAACCACGGTGGTCGCCTGCTCAGCGCAGCGAGCTTGTCGGCCAGGGTGGCTTCGAGGTACTGCAGGCACCCGGATGTGAACAGCACGTCGGCCTGCGAAGCGACGGAAAAGTCGTCGACAAAGCTCAAGGCGTGGCGGGTATCCCGCTCTTGCGCCAGCGCCCGCCCCTGCGCCATCACGGCCGGCACATCGAGAATCTGCCAGCGCAAGTCGGGCGGATAGTCGATGTAGCGCTGGTAGGCGTAATAAGCCACGCCGACATGGCCACCCAGATCGACCACCTGCCGGGCGCCTTGACGCCAGGCTTTATCCAGCCACAGCATCATCGGATAGTCGCTGGGCCACACCCGGTTGAGCCGGTTGCGGTACATCGAAGCCGGGCCGGTGTGGTCGTAACCCAGGGGCAGCCCCTTGGGCGCCGCGGCAGCCGCTTCCTGGTAGCTGGCATACACACCGCGGCAGACACCGTCATAGCGTCCACGGCCAAAGGCCGCATCGAATCGACGGTGACGCCAGGCGCGCACGCCGGGCCATTCCAAGGCTTGGTCGAGATACCGGTGCAGTCGTTCGCTCATGGGGGCCCCTTCGATCGGCGATGATGCCAACGCCAGCCGGTCGGCGCCCTGAGATAGGTCAGGTTTTCACCCTATGGGCGCGCGATGACGCCAAAGCCCCCCCAAGCCGGGGAGCGAGCCCCCCAACTCAGGCCTAGCTCTCTGTCGCGACAACGCCCGACATGGTATTTTTCCCGACATCAAATTTGATGGACCTGGAGGGGATCCCCATGACATGCACGCTCACGAACAAGGGCCTCGTCATTGCGATGGGCATGGCCTTGTCGACTGCCGCGCTGGCGACTGTACCGGCTGGTACCCAACTGCCCTTGAAGGCGGCGGACAAGCAGGTGTTCAAGGTCGGGGACCTCAAGCGGGTCAAGTTTCTAGTGGCAGCCTCTGACGAAACCGACAAAGAGTCGCTGATCAGCCGCCTGGCGGGTTGCACGATCGAGGGCGATGCGGCGTACAACCCGCGCTCGGCACGGCTTTATGTCAAGAACCCGGTTCTGACCTGTTCGCCTGAAACCAAGATGGGTGCGGCCTTTTTGGGCGGCAGCATCATGGGGCAGTTGAGCGACTCGGGCCTGGAAGGCATCCGCCTGGACTGCCCCACGCCCAAGGAATGCACCATGGGCAGCCTCAAAAAGGACGCCGAAGCCGCTTTCACGGTCACAGAAACGATGGGCGGCGGCGAGTAAGCCCCGGTCAGCGGCAGTGCTGCCTGGCCAGCGAGACGGCTTCGTCGATGCTCAACACCGTCAAGGTGGCCCCGACCAGCCCCGCACGCTGCAGCACCACGTAGGCCTTGCTCTTGAGGCGGGCCACAATCAGCCGCTGTCCTGAACGCGTGAGGTTCAAACTCAGTTCACGCAGCGCCTCGACACATGAGCCATCCAGGTCGGGTGATTCTTCCAGGCTGAGCACGACCACCTTGACACCACCGCGCTGCGCCAGTTGCCGCTGCACCAGGGTCATCAGCCGTTCGGCATTCCAGAAAAACAGCGGGGCCTCGGGGCGCACGACCAGGATGTCAGGCTCGATGTGCGCGCGGGGGTAGACCTCCAGGTCCACGAAGTCGTGGCTGTCCTTGAGGCGCCCCAACACCGCCAGCCGCACGTCAGCCAGGCCCTTGAGGGTCAGGAACAAGCTCACGCCGATGGACAACAGCAGACCGTCCAACACGCCCAGCACCAGAACCGCGAGCACCGCCGCGCACACCAGCAGCCGGTCTCGCTCCCAGATGAAGTAGGGACGCAAGGCCTGCCACCGCAGCGTGTGGCTGACCGCCCAGATCACGACGGCCGCCAAGACGGGCACGGGCGTGCTGGCCACCCATGGCAGAAACCACCACACCATCAAGCCGACGGCGGCTGCGGCCATGATGCCGGCCCACCGAGTCTGGGCGCCCGCGGCCTCGTTGGCCACGCTGGCCGAGTACCCGGCCCCGACCGGCATGCCTTGAAACAGGCCGCTCAGCACATTGGCCACGCCCAGCGCCAGCAAGTCACGGTCTGGCATGACCGCATCGCCATGCCGCAAGGCCAGGCTGCGAATGGAGCTGTAGGACTCGGCGTACAGCACCAGCACCATGGCAAAGGCCAGCTCGCCCAGGCGCAGCCATTGTGTCCAGCCCAGATCAGGCACACGCGGTGACACATGGGCCAAGGTGATCGCGCCCACGCTGTGCACGCCCAACTGGCGCAGCGGCCCCCACTCTTGCGCGGTGATGCCCGCCACCATCACCAGCAGGCCAGCGGGCATCCAGCGCATGTGCCGCCCCAGGCCGAACAAGGTGATCAAGGCCACGGCGGCCACGGCCAGACTGGGTCCATGCCATTGGGCGCGCAGGCCGGCCAGTTGCATCAACAAGGACCCCGGATCGCTGCCCTGGGTCGCAACCGCCACGCAGCTGGGCAATTGCCGAATGATGATGACAATGGCCAGCCCGAAGGTGTAGCCCCGCAGCACGGGCTTGGCCACAAAGGCAGAAGCGGCCCCCAGGCGAGCCAGCGCACCCAGGAGGAACAAAGCACCCGCCAGCCCGACCAGACCGGCGGCCAGCGACTGCCGCCAGTCCATATGCCCCAATGACAAGGTGCCCACCGCCGCGGCCAGCAGCGCGGCCGACGAAGAAGTGGCCGACACGATCGCAAAGCGACTGCAGCCCAACAGGCCGTAGGCCAGCAAACCGGCAAACAAGGCCACCATGCCGGCCTGCGGTGGCAAGTTGCCGATGCCTGCATAGGCCACGGCTTCGGGCAGCAGCAACCCCGCCAGCGACAGGCCTGCGAGCAGATCCTGTCCGGTCGGCCGACCAATGGCCTGATGACGCCAGAGGGTCTTCACAGGGTGCGCTGCATGGACTGGCCGGGGCGAATCGAATACCGCTCTTTGGCGGTGATCGATTCCACGTCGATCGTGGCGGCGCGTCCTTTGTAGACAGCTTGCTTGAGCCAGGCCGCTTCGGCATCGACCGCCTCGGGGCCTGCCACCGTGGTGTGCCAGACCTTGCGGTCCGCATCCCAACGATAGCCCCGAACCCGCAAGGCGTCCTTGCTGTCAAAGGGCGACCCGGTTGCAAAGACGCGATAGCGCGTCTGGGCTGCGGCATCCAGCAAGCGTTTGAGGCCGGTCATGCCCGATTTGGGCAGCGTGGAAGCCAGCACGGCCAAGAGGGCATGGCAGTCCATTTCGGCACGATGCGCGTCATAGAACCAGCCCAATTCGCTGGCCAGGAACTCCAGCTTGGCGGAGCCCCTGCCCTCCTGGTTCCAGTCGATATCGGACACCGAACACGCCCAGGCCAGGTCGGTAAAGCCTGGCAGGCGGCGCTCGACCATGGCGCGATCAAAGCGCGCGTTGTGGGCCACCACCAGACTGACGCCCGACATCAGGTCTGCGATGCGCTCGTCAGGCAGGCGCTTGCCGGCCACCATCTCGTCCGTGATGCCGGTCACCCGCGCGGCGTCCGCCGGAATCGGGCGCCCCGGGTCCTCCAGCTCGTCCAATACATGCGTCACCTTGAGGGGCTGGCCGGTCTGGGCGTCCACATCGACCAGGATCAAGGCCAACTCGATGATCTGGTCCCGGGTGGTATCCAGTCCGGTGGTCTCCGTATCCAGAATGGCCACCTTGATGACGTCAGCGCCCTTGGGCTTGCGGCCAAAATCGCTGCGGGGTTGCAGGCGCCGCAGCACGCGGTAGTCCTTGTGGGCTTCGAGCACCCGCGCCAGCGCTTCAGGCTCGTCAAAACTGGGGTCGAGCAAAGGCGTCATGTCGTTCATGCGTCACCCTGCATCAGCGAGTCCAGGGTCAGCTCGTACGCCGTGCCGAAGGTTTGCAAGAAGTAGTCCACTTCTGGGGTCATGTGCTCGTCGATCTTGGCGCGCACTTGCTGGGCTGCCTGTTCGAATTCCCGGTTGCCGTAACGCAGCTCGGCGCGGCATTTGAGCCAGGCCGCCAGGCGGTCGGCCGATTTGACCAGCCGGGCCTCGGCATCGGGCCATTCATGGTGGTCGAGCACCGATTTGATCGCCGGCCGCAGGACGGGCGGCACCAGCGCGACCATTTCCTGGCTGATCTGATCTTCCAGATGGGCAGTGGCCTGACGCATCGCAGGCGAGTATTTGACGGGCGTGGGCAAGTCGCCTGTAATGGCTTCGGTGGCGTCGTGAAACAGGGCCCGGGTGGCAACGGCATTGGGGTCAATGGCCTGACCGAACACGTCGCGACTGATCACCGCCAGTGCATGCGCCAGCACCGCGACGTCCCAGCTGTGCTGGGCCACGTCCTCTTCCACCGCATTGCGCATCAGTCCCCAGCGCTTGATGAAACGCAGGCGAGACAGATGGGCATAGAAGGGGCTGTGCGATGGGCCGGACGAAGCGGGGGTCTGGGACATGGAAAAGCGACTTGGATGTTGGATGGATGTCAGGGCTGCCATCTTCGCGCAAATCGCAGCGTGTCAGCCGCCACCCATGATGTTTGATACCGTTTGGCGGGGCGCACTTGCATACCCTGCAGGGTATGCTTATACTCCCTACCGTATCTAGACATGGGAGTGCGAGATGGCACACAAGCTGGCGGCAATCGCCGTTGCAACACTGTTGAGCGCCAACCTCTGGGCGGCTGATGGTGCGTCTTTTGCCGTCCCGACTGTCACCCTGGCGACCGGGCAGATGGGGGTCAGCACCCAGTTCGACGGTGTGATCCAGGCCGTTCGCCAGAGCACCGTGGCGGCGCAGATCCCGGGCAACATCGTGGCCCGCCTGGTCAAGGCAGGAGACGCCGTCAAGGCCGGGCAAGTGCTGGTCAAGGTCGACAGCCGGGACACGCAGGCCGCTCTGGACATGCGCCAGGCTGAAGTCGCCCAGGCCCAGGCCCAGTTGCAGAACGCCAGACTGCAATGGGAGCGCAACCAGTCGCTGCGCGCCCAGGGGTTCATCAGTGCCGCGGCGCTGGACGGTGCCGAAGCGCAATGGAAGGCGGCACAAGCTGCCGTGGCCGCAGCGCAAGCCGGGCGCAACCAGGCGGCCTTGGCCAAGGGCTATGCCAATGTGGTGGCCCCCTTTGATGGCCTGGTGCTATCCACCGACGCGGAAGAAGGTGACCTGGCTGCCCCGGGGCGGCCCATCCTGACGCTGTACTCGCCCCAGGCCATGCGAGCCGTGGTGCAGGTGCCCGCCTCTCAGGCCGAGGCCATCAAGCAAGCCTCAAGGGCCGAGGTTCTGACCCCACAGGGCTGGATCACACCCAGTAAGATCACGGCGCTTCCGGGTGCCGACCCCGTGTCCCAGACCGTTGAATGGCGGCTGGACTTGCCGGCTTCCGTCAAAGGGCTGATGCCCGGCCAAACCGTGGCGGTGCGGTGGAGCGGGACCGCCCGCCCGGATGCGACCCCAGCGAGCGGCACACTGACGGTGCCAGCCAGCGCGGTGCTGCGCCGTGGCGAACTGAGCGCGGTCTACGTGATGCGCGACGGGCGCTTTGTGCTGCAGGCCGTGCGCACCGGCCCCAGCGCTGGCGCCGCGCCGGTGACGCTGTGGTCGGGCGTCAAAGCGGGTGAGCGGATTGCCGTGGATGCCGTGAGGGCGGGCTTGGCTGGTGCCACCCCGCAAGCCAAATGAAGACGCTCGGCGTATCCGGGCGCCTGGCCCGTGCCTTCCAGGACAACGCGCTGACCCCGCTGCTGGCCATCGTGGCCATGCTGCTGGGCCTGTTTGCCGTGCTGGTGACCCCGCGAGAAGAAGAGCCGCAGATCAATGTGACCATGGCCAATGTGCTGATTCCCTTCCCGGGGGCATCCAGCACCGACGTGCAGAACATGATCGCCAAGCCGGCCGAGCAGGTCTTGTCCCAGATTGCGGACATCGAACACACCTATTCGGTCGCGCGCCCGGGTGTGGCGGTGCTGACCGTTCAATTCAAGGTGGGCGTGCCCCGTACCGATGCGCTGGTGCGTCTGTATGACGTGCTCAATGCCAATCAGGACTGGTTGCCCCGCAATCTCGGCGCCCTGCCCCCCATCGTCAAGCCCAAGGGCATTGACGACGTGCCCGTGCTGGGCGTGACCTTGTGGTCCAAGGACAGCCAATCCGCCTGGGAGCTGGAGCGGGTGGCCCGCAGCCTGGAGCTTGAAATCAAACGGGTGCCTGGCACCCGCGAGGTCCAGACCATCGGTGGCCCCGGGCAGGCGGTGCAGGTCTTGCTGGACCCCACCCGTCTGCGCGAGCGTGGCGTGGACGTGCAATCGCTGATGCAGACCTTGGGTGCGGCCAATCTGGGCATGCCGTCGGGCAGCGTTTTGCAGGCTGACGGTCAGGGACACCAGATGCTGTCCGTCGAAACGGGCGAGTTCTTGCGCAGCGCCCAGGATGTGGGCGACCTGGTGGTGGGCGTGAGTCAGGGCAAACCGGTCTACCTGCATGAAGTGGCGCGGATCGAGGCGGGCTCGCAGCAGGCCCAGCGGCATGTCTGGTTCACGCAAGGCTCGGCCGCCTCAGCGCCTGGGCAGACCTATCCCGCCGTGACGCTGACCGTCACCAAGAAGCCCGGCCAGAACGCGGTAGACGTGTCTCGCGCGGCACGGGCTCGTCTGGACGAACTGCGCAACACGGTTCTGCCCGCTGATGTCGAGATGACCATCACGCGGGACTATGGCGAAACCGCTGCCGAGAAGGCCAACAAGCTGATCCAGAAGCTGGCCTTTGCCACCGGCTCCGTGATCTTGCTGGTCGGCCTGGCGCTGGGCCGCCGCGAAGCGGTGATCGTGGGTGCCGCCGTGATCCTGACACTGACCGCGACGCTGTTTGCCTCATGGGCCTGGGGCTTCACTCTCAACCGGGTGTCCTTGTTCGCCTTGATCTTTTCCATCGGCATCCTGGTGGACGACGCCATCGTGGTGGTCGAAAACATCCACCGCCACCAGCAACTGGACCCGGGCAAGCCCCTGCGCGAGATCATCCCGGAAGCGGTCGATGAAGTCGGCGGCCCGACCATTCTGGCCACCCTGACAGTGATCGCCGCGCTGCTGCCCATGGCCTTCGTGAGTGGCTTGATGGGACCTTACATGAGCCCCATCCCCATCAACTCCAGCATGGGCATGGCCATCTCTCTGGCCATTGCCTTCACCGTCACGCCTTGGCTGGCCTTGAAGTTGATGAAGGCGCATGGGCCTGCCTCTGAGCATGGCGCCCACTCTGCTGCAGCCACACCGGGCAAGCTGTCGCGCTTTTTTGATGCCGTGTTGATGCCGCTGCTGACCCAACGGCGCAAGCGCTGGATCATGGGCCTGAGCATCCTGGCCGCGCTCGCCGTGTCTGTGGGACTCGCCACCGTGCCTTCATCGTGGGTCGGCGTGGTCATGAAGATGCTGCCCTTCGACAACAAGAGCGAATTCCAGGTGATCGTCGACATGCCGGCCGGCACGCCCCTGGAAGACACCGAAGCGGCCTTGCACGACATGGGCGCTTATCTGGCCAAGCAGCCCGAGGTCATGAACCTGCAGGGGTATGCCGGTACCGCCTCGCCCATCACCTTCAACGGCCTGGTGCGTCAGTACTATCTGCGCGCGGACGCAGAGCAAGGTGATCTGCAGGTCAATCTGGTGGACAAGCACCACCGCCACGACAAGAGCCATGTGATTGCGCAGCGCCTGCGGCCCGCGTTGGAGACCATCGCCGCCCGTCACGGTGCGCGCATCAAGGTGGTGGAAGTGCCACCGGGCCCACCCGTGATGTCGCCACTGGTGGCCGAGGTCTATGGCCCCGATGAGACGGGCCGCCAGCAACTGGCCCGCCGGATTGCTCAGGCCTTTGACGACACCCCGGACATCGTGGGCATCGACACCTCCGTGAAAGAAGACGCACCCCGCACCTTCTTGCGCGTGCGCCGTCAGCGTGCCGAATCGCTGGGCATCCCGGTCGCCACGGTTGCCCAGACGGTGTATGCCGCGCTGTCGGGGTCCGATGCGGCGTTTTTGCACGACGGCCAATCCAAGATCCCGGTGCCGGTGCGTCTGCAACTGCCGCGCGAATCTCAAATCGGCCTGGATGCCGTTCTGGCGCTGCCGCTGCGCGCCGCCAACGGCAAGCTGGTGCCCTTGTCCGAGCTGGTGAGCGTAGAGACAGGCATCATCGACAAACCGCTGTTCAGCAAAGACTTGCTGCCTGTGAGCTACGTGTTTGGCGACATGGCCGGCAAGCTCGACTCGCCGTTGTACGGTCTGTTCGACATCCGCAAGCAGTTGGCCAAGGCCGCCCTGCCCGGCACCGGCGATCTGCAGGAATACTGGATCAAGCAACCCAGCGATCCCTATCGGGCGTACTCACTCAAGTGGGATGGCGAATGGCAGATCACGTACGAGACCTTCCGCGACATGGGTGCCGCCTATGGCGTGGGCCTGATCCTGATCTACCTGCTGGTTGTGGCGCAGTTCAAGTCCTACCGCACGCCGCTGATCATCATGGCCCCCATCCCGCTGACCATCATCGGCGTCATGCCAGGTCATGCCTTGCTGGGCGCGCAGTTCACGGCCACTTCGATGATCGGCATGATCGCGCTGGCCGGCATCATCGTGCGCAACTCGATCCTGCTGGTGGACTTCATCGAGCTGCAGGTGGCGCACGGCATCGAATTCAAACGGGCGGTGGTGCAGTCTGCCGCCGTGCGCGCCCAACCCATCGCCCTGACCGGCATTGCCGCCATGGTGGGCGC
>JBLNAI010000016.1:0-14411 GCA_050259275.1 Acidobacteriota bacterium | reverse complement strand
GGCCCGGTAGAAATCGCGTGAATGAACGCCAGAAGAAAGCATCCGGGTAGATTGCCCGACGATTTCGTCAGGGCGATAACCTGTAATTTCTGAAAACGCCGGATTGACGGCCAATATCCGGCTACGCTCGTCGGTGATCAGGATGCCTTCGTTGGCTACTTCGAAAACCATGCGCGCCATCCTGAGATCCATGCTCCGTTGGTGCTCGGACATGCAGCGCTTCACGGCATCCAGCAGGAGCACAGGATCGACCGGCTTATAGACGTAGGAATTGACGCCGATTTCAATGGCGCGGCGCAGGTGCTCGCTATCCAGCGACGAGGAAATGACGATGACCGGCGCGTCATTGTCGATCTCCCGCACCTGCTCGCTGAGCGAAAGGCCATCGATGCCCGGCACATGGATCTCGGTAAGGACGATGTCCGGCCCTTCGGTGCGCCAGACTTCCAGTGCTTGCTGGCCATCGGCGACGGTCAGAAGTACCTCGACATGGGGCCGGAGAATCGCCTCGATGGCCTGAGCCACGGCCGAATCACTTTCTACCAGCAGGATTTTCGAAACGGAAAACAAACGGCGCGATTCAGGCATTCAAGGATGGGTTTCGTAACGGGTAAAGCCACCACATCCCGGCAAGCCAGCATTGGGTCGGCATCGATCGAACGTCAGTTTATCGAACGCATACCCATTGTAAATATGACGTTATACATAGTTGCAGACATGAAACATCGTCACGTCAGCAATTTCTTCATTCGGCATCTGGCATCTGCCCCGCCTCGCTGATACAATGCGCGCCTTAGTCGGGGCGTAGCGCAGTCTGGTAGCGCATCTGCTTTGGGAGCAGAGGGTCGTGAGTTCGAATCCCACCGCCCCGACCATTGAATGTCAACGGGTCAGCATCTTTGGTGCTGGCCCGTTTTGTTTTTTTCTGGCTTTTTTTTGAAAAAGCATCGGCCAAATGCGGGTCTGTCGCGATCTGAACCATCTTCCGCCACCTTCATAATCGCCGCACCGATTTGGTTCCTGAGTGGTTGATGCCAATGGATTGCGAGCGGATGCGGATGTTCTACAAGGTGCTGAGTGGCTGCATGGCCCTGGGATGCGCCGTCTCGGCTCACGCCAAGGGGGCTGACGTCCTTGCGTCCGAAGACGACTACTTCGCCAATGTCCCCGTGGTCCTGACCGCCAGCCGCCTGGACCAGCCGCTCAATGAGGCACCCGGCGCCATCACGGTGATCGACCGCAACACGATCCGCTTGTCCGGTGCACGCACCGTGGCAGAGGTCTTGCGCCTCGTGCCCGGCTACCTGTCGGGTGGCTGGAATGGCGCCAACCCGGTCGCCGCGTATCACATCCCGATCGACGACTATGGCACCCGCAATCTGGTGCTCATCGACGGCCGCTCGGTCTACTCGTCCACCCACGTGGGTGACACCCACCGCGGCATGCTGGACGTCATGCTGGAAGACATTGAGCGCATTGAAGTGCTGCGTGGCGCCAACTCGGCCGCGTATGGGGCCAATGCGATGTTTGGCGTCATCAACATCATCACGCGTCACAGCGCCGACACCGTGGGGGGCGAACTGTCGGTCACCTCGGGCGACAGCGGCATTTCAGACCGCCGAGCCCGCATTGGCGTCGGTGATGAATCGGCCAGTTTCCGCCTCTCGGTGGGCCAACAGCGTGATACCGGCTATCTCCATGTCTTTGACGACATGAACCTGGGCCAGCTCCATGCGCGGGCCGACTTCAAGCCCAACCTGATGGATGACGTGATGGTCAAGGCGGGGATGACCTATCTGACCGCGGGCGAAGGCTTCCCGGATGAGAATGGCAACCCCTTGCACGTCATCGAGACCCACGACAGTTATCTGAACCTGCAATGGCGTCACCAGTTGTCCAGCACGGACGAACTGCAGCTCTCGGCCAACTACATGGAGGATTGGACGCGTGACCTCGCGCCTTATCCCCCTTTGCCTGCGGTCATGCTGGACTTCAGCGGTGTGGGCCGTCGCACCAATCTGGAGGTGCAGCGCAAGACCAGTCTGGGTTCAGATGTGCGAACCGTGCTGGGCGTGGGCTACAAGGACGAGCGCGCCCAGTCGGTGGCCTTGTTCGCCCGCGAGGACTGGCTGTCGTTTCACGAAGAACGGGTGTTCGGGACGGCGGAGTGGCGTGCCTCGCCCCATTGGTTGTTCAACGCTGGCTTGTTCATCGGGCAGCACAGCATCGCCGGCACCTATACCGCACCGCGTCTGATGGTGAACTGGCTGGCCTCGCCCGAGCACACCTTCCGCGCGGGCGTGACGGATTCGGTCAGAACGCCCAGCCTGTTTGAATACGCTGGGGACATCCGCTACTACCTGGGGGGCACCCTCATTGGTCAAACCATCGCGGCCCGCGGAGACGTCGATCCGGAGAAACTCAACAGCCATGAGATTGGCTACCATGGGCGCTTCCCGGACCGCATGGTCACGCTCGATGTGCGGGCCTATCACGAGCGGATGGACACGGTCATTGGCAACTTTGTGTACCCGCGCAGCTCGCCCTTGCCCGGAACGGGTTCCGATGTCAGGGATTTCAGGAACAAGCCGGGACTGGACCTGACCGGACTGGAATACCAGTTGCGATGGAAGCCCGTCGATGCCAGCGAGATCTGGCTCAATCAGAATTTTTCCCATGTGCGGTGGGACGACGTCGATCTGAATCAGACCAGTGAGCGCCGGCCGCCTCAGTACGCCACCACGGTCGCCTGGTTCCAGCGTCTGCCGGCGCAGTGGCAGCTCACCGTGATCCATCAGCGGCTGGGCAGCATGACCTGGCGCAACAACGCCGACTGGCTGGCGGCTTCGCACCGCACGGACCTTCGCCTGGCGCGGACCTTCCGCATCGATTCAGCCAAGATCGAGGCGGCGGTCACCGTGCAATCGGCCGAGGGCTCGCGGCCGTTCTTCCTGCCCAGAAAAAACATGGAGGCTGGGCGCAGAACTTTCTTCAGCCTCAAGTGGGAGATCTGACCTGATCACCCGGCGCCAATCACTTGCTCTGACCCTTGCTGGCGCACTGACCGTCACGGCAGGTCGAGCCTTGGCGGGCAACGAGTCGGTGTGGGTGTTGTTGTCAGACACCTCCTGGGCCTACACCGAAGCGGCCGCGGCGCTGCAGGCCGATTGGCGGCCCAGTGCACGGGGCAGAGAACTGGTGGTGCTCAACTCCCGCTCGATCCCGGATGGCGTACCGCCCGCCGCCTTGGTGACCCTGGGCAGCTCGGCCTTGCGCGCCGCCATGGAGCATGTGGAGGCGCATCCTGACTGGGCGCATGTCCCGGTGCTCAGTGCCTTGCTGCCTAGAGAGGGGTTCACCGGCGTGTGGCGGCGGCCGCCCGCATGGGTCTCGGCCGCCTATCTGGACCAGCCTTTCGAGCGCTATCTCGACCTGATCCGCCGGGCCTTTCCGGGCCTGACCCGGGTGGGCGTCCTGCTCGGCGCCGAAGGCGCAGCATCCGCTCCGGCGTGGATCAAGGCTGCATCCGATCGAGGCTTGCAACTGGTGCCAGGGACCGTGACCCGACCCGACAACCTGTATCCCACCTTGCGAACGGTGCTGGCTGACTCGGACGTGTTGCTGGTGTTGCCTGACAGCACGGTGGCCGACGCGACCGCTCTGCAGAACATGCTGATCACGGCTTACCGCAAACGGGTGCCTGTGGTGACTTATTCGCCCGCGCTGGTCAAAGCCGGCGCCGCGCTGGGCTTGTATGCCAGCCCTGCCCAGGTCGGTCGGCAGGTGGCGGGGATGCTCAAGGCGCCCATCAATGGACAAAGCTGGCCGGTTTCGCGACTGGCCGAAGGGTTCACCGTTGCCATCAATGAGCAGGTCTGTCGCTCTTTGGGGTTGACCGTGCCCGACGTAACAGAATTGACTGACGCCGTGCGGCGTCAGGAGGGATCGAGGTGACGCTGAAGTTGGGTGGTATCCGCCTTCGCCTGTGGCTGGCGACCGCATTGCCCGCCATGCTGGTGATCGCCTTGCTGGTCGGTGGGCTGGCATCGCTGTATGGCGAAAGAATGGCCAACGCGCTCAAGGACCGCAGCGTGGCCTCGGCACGCCAGTTGGGGAGCGCGGCAGAGTTCATGCTGTTTGCTGACGACCGTGAGGCGCTGATTCATCTCGCCGAAGCGGCCATGCGCAGCGACACGCAATTGCGCGGCGTGGTGGTCTACGACGCGCAGGGCAAGGTGAAAGCCTCGGTCGGTGAGGTGCTGGACGAGTTGCCGCCGCTGGATGGCACGCCGCAGGTTCAACTGCGTCGCCATCTGGTGGTGGTACAGCCCATTTATCCCATTTCCCTGCCCACGGACGATGTGTATGCGCCCACGCCATCGTCTGCAACAGGTCCTGCAGGGCAGAGGGGGCGCTTGCTCGGCTATGCGGTGCTGGAGATGTCCATGCAGACGCTGGCGCAGCAGCGCCACGAGTTGTGGATCTGGTCTCTGGTGACGGCAGCAGGCGGATTGCTGCTGGCGGGAGGGTTGGCATCATTCCTCGCCTCCATGGTGACGGCCCAGATCAGCCGGATCAACCGGGTTGTCGAGCAGGTGGGGCAAGGGCATCTGGATGCGCGGGTCGACGTCGCACGCAGCGGCATCTTGCTGCCTCTGGCTTTCGGCATCAACTCGATGGTCGAACGCATCGCGACGACGCAGGAAGACCTGCAACATCGCATCGACCAGGCCACGCAGGAGCTTCGCCATCAGAAGGAAGCGGCGGAGCTGGCGGCCCGAACCGACTCCTTGACCGGGCTGGCCAGTCGCAGAGCTTTCTCGGAGGCCGCTGAAGTCGAAATGCAGCGGGCCTTGCGATACCGATCGGAGCTGTCGCTGCTGATGATGGACCTGGATCATTTCAAGGCCGTCAATGACACCTATGGACACGTGACAGGTGACGCGGTACTGGTGAGCTTTGCGCAGACGGTGCTGCAACAGGTGCGTAAAGTCGATATGGTGGCCCGTCTGGGCGGCGAAGAATTCGTCGTGCTGCTGCCCAACATCCACGCCGAGAACGCCGTTGCCCTGGCCGAGCGCATTCGGCAGGCCGTCGCAGACAGTCACCTGCAAGTCGATGGACGCCCCTTGCGCTTCAGCGTGAGCATCGGTGTCGCACAATTCGACCCCCATGAGCTGTCACTCACCGGCTGGCTGGCGCGGGCCGACACGGCGCTTTACCGGGCCAAGGCGCGGGGCCGCAACTGTGTGGTCCTGTCCAGCTGATTCACCCTCTGCTCAACATGATCTTGCAAGAAAACGCGCTGCGAACCCTGGGATGGGCGGCATCGGCCACGGCAGTGGCCATGTACGTGTCCTATGTTGACCAGATCCGTCTGAACCTGGACGGGCACAAGGGCTCGCTCCTGCAACCCGCGGCCACGGTGTTGAACTGCCTGCTGTGGACCGGCTACGGCCTGTTTCGGCCCCAGAGAGACTGGCCCATCGTGCTGGCCAATCTACCGGGTATCGTGTTGGGGCTGGCTGCCCTGATCACGGCCTTTTGACCGACTTATTTTTTTGAATGACCCGGGTGATGGTGCCTGCCAAACGTTCTCTTGA
The DNA here is from genome assembly GCA_050259275.1 of Acidobacteriota bacterium. Lineage (GTDB taxonomy): Bacteria > Pseudomonadota > Gammaproteobacteria > Burkholderiales > Burkholderiaceae_C > Aquabacterium. Next base: position 8,808 of record JBLNAI010000016.1, on the reverse strand, counting down.
TCTGGCGTCTTACGCGCGCGCAGATATCTTCAAGGCCTTCAACGATCGATTGATGCCGCAGTTCAGCACCACGAGCGAGGTCGACGTGACGGGCATCAAGCGTGCCGCTCAGGATGCGGATGTGTCGTTCTTCATGGCCATGAGCTATGCCGTCTCGCGCGCCGCCAATGCGGTGGCCCCGTTTCGACATCGGGTGGTCGACGGCGTGTTGTATGAATACGAGCGCATCGATCCCGGCTACACGGTCGCGCGCGAGGGCGATCTGTTCTCGTTTTGCGACTCACTGTATGACGAAGACTTTGGCCGTTACCGCGAACACGCCCAAAGCCGCATGGATGCGGTGAAGGTGCAGCCCGACCTGGGGGTGGGCGACAAGAACCACATGTTCTTCATCACAAGCATTCCGTGGTTCAGCTTCACGGCCTTTACCCACCCTTATGACCCGGTCTATGCCTACATCCCGGTGATCACGCTTGGGCAGTACACCGAGCGCGCCGGTCAGGTCGTGATGCCGGTGGCTGTGCAAGTGCATCACGGCGTGGTCGATGGTGTCCACGTCGGCCGCTTCTACGCCGAACTGGCCAGTCTCAGCCAACACGCGCTCAGATGGCTGCACCCCTGAGCGCGCGCGAGCCCGATCAAGCCTTCTTGGAGCGCTTGCCGCCGCCTGAGGCGGCCATGTCATCCAGGATCGGGCAGGCGGACCGGTCATCGCCCTGGCATTGCTTGACCAGTTGATCCAGGGTCCGCTTCATGGACTGCAGCGAATCAATGCGTTGCTGCAAGGCGTCAATGTGAGCCTGGGCCATTTTCTTGACCGTCGCACTGGAGCGACGGCGGTTGCGCCACAGATCGAGCAATTCCGAGATTTCGGGAATGCCGAATCCCAGATCACGCGCACGGCGAATGAAGTGCAGGGTATTGAGCGCATCACTGTTGTACAGCCGATAACCGGTGTCTGTACGCGGCGGGTGCGCCAGCAGTCCCAGGCTTTCATAGTGGCGGATCATCTTTTGAGAGATGCCCGTGGCCTGGGAGGCTTCACCGATGTTGATGGGCGTCTGTGGCTCTGGATTAGCTTTGGACTTCATATCCCTCTTCCGTGATGGCCTGCACAATCGCATCCTGTGACAGTGCCGATTGAACTGAAACCTGACCTTGCGGCAGGTCGACGGTGACTGCGGCTTGCGGGTCCTGCGTCTGAATGGCTTGGGTGATGGCCTTGACGCAATGCTGGCAGCTCATGCCTTTGACTTGCAATTGATGGGTTGATGGCGTGCTCATGTTCTGTCCTTTCATGGAGGTGAGTCAATCTCACATCCACAGTGTCAACGTTGACATCGTGTCAGAGTCAAACGATGTGCTTGACCTTGACATGATGGCAAGGCGGATACTGCATTCCATTGTCATCCGTTTCCGATTGTTCTGCCATGTCCAACGTTTCTTTACCCAGCGACTCCTCTGCACCCCTGCAATTGGCAGTGCGGGGCATGACCTGTGCCGCTTGCGTCAACCGCGTGGAGCGGGCGCTCAAGAAGGTGCCGGGCGTGGCTCAGGCGCAGGTCAACTTCGCCACCGAGACGGCCGCCGTGACCCTGGCCGAGTCGGGCATTGGGTTCGATCCCGTGCAATTGGTCAGCGCCGTCGAACACGCCGGCTACCACGCGCAACTGCAGGCAGAAGACGCGAGTCTGCAAGACGACACGCAGACCTGGTGGCAGGTCTGGGGCGCCGTGACGCTGGGTCTGATGGCCAGCGTGCCGCTGGTCGTACCCATGTTCTGGGGTCTGCATGACTTCTGGCCCGCATGGGTCCAGTTCGCCTTGGCCACCCCGGTGCAATTTGGCTTGGGATGGCGCTTTTACAAGGCCGGCTGGGCGGCCCTGAAAGACCGCAGTGGCAACATGGATCAACTCGTTGCGCTGGGCACCACGGCGGCCTGGGGCATGTCCTGCTGGTTGTGGTGGCGTGGGCAGCAGTCCGCCACCGCCATGAGCGACATGCCGGGTATGGTTCACACCCAGCCCCAGTTGTACTTTGAATCGGCCGCCGTGGTCATCACCCTGGTACTCTTGGGCAAGGCGCTCGAAGCGCGCGCCAAGCGACAGACCACGCTGGCAATCCGGGCCTTGCAGTCGCTGCGGCCCCAGACGGTGCGCCGCGTGGGCCCGCAGGGTGAGGTCGACGTCCCAGTGGGGCAGGTCGTGGTGGGAGACATCCTTTCGGTTCGGCCCGGTGAGCGCATCCCGGTGGACGGGGTGGTGACCGAGGGCTTCAGCCATGTCGACGAGGCGATGCTGACGGGCGAGCCCCTGCCGGTCAGCAAGCAGGCGGGCGACCGCGTCACAGGGGGCGCGATCAACGCTGAAGGACGCTTGCTGATGCAGGCCACCGCGGTCGGGGCACAGACCATGCTGTCTCAGATCATCCGGCGTGTTGTCGAGGCGCAAGCCACGAAGGCGCCCATCCAGCGGGTGGTGGACCGCGTCTCTGCGGTCTTTGTTCCAACAGTGCTCGTCGTCGCCGTGATCACCTGGCTGGGTTGGTGGGGGTATGGTGTCCCCATTGAACAAGCGTTGATCCGTGCGGTCGCCGTGCTGGTGATTGCCTGCCCCTGCGCCTTGGGACTGGCCACCCCGGCGGCCATCATGGCCGGCACGGGCGCGGCGGCGCGAGCAGGGATCCTCATCAAAGACCCCGAGGCGCTGGAAACCGCACACCGCGTCACCGTGGTGGCTTTCGACAAGACCGGCACGCTGACGAGGGGGCGACCCACGTTGCAGGACTTTCAGGTGCCCGGTGATGCAGACGGGCTGTCTCGCGACGCGCTGCTGAGCGTGGCCGCCGCGCTGCAGGCCGGCAGCGAACACCCCTTGGCCCAAGCGGTGATCGAGGCTGCGACCCAGCAGGGGGCGCCGGCGCTTGACGCCCCTGCGCAGGCCATCGTGGCCGTGCCCGGGCGAGGCATCACAGGGCAGATCGCCCTGGCACAGCGCCCCTCAACCTGGTTGCTGGGTAGCAGCCGTTGGATGACTGAGTCATGTGGCCCGGATGCGGTCTTGCCCTGGCAGGCATGGATGGACCAGCAACAGGCTCGGGGCGCGACCGTGTCGTGGCTGATGGAGCAGGACGGGGCGGGGCGGTGCGTGATCCGCGCGGGCCTGTCTTTTGGCGACGAGATCAAAGCAGGCGCAGCACAGGCGGTGGCCGCCTTGCACGCGTTGGGCATCGCCACGGTCATGATCTCCGGCGACAACCGGGGTGCGGCCGAATCGGTGGGGCGGCAGTTGGGCATCGGTCGAGTCATCGCCGAGGTCTTGCCCAATGACAAGGCCGACCAGGTCCGCCGCCTGCAGAAGGCGCCGGATGGAACCCGTGCCGTTGTCGCCATGGTCGGTGACGGTTTGAACGATGCCCCGGCTCTTGCCGCGGCAGATGTCGGCATGGCCATGGCCAACCCTCAGGGCAGCACCGACGTTGCCCTCCACGCAGCGGGGATCACCTTGATGCGCGGTGACCCGTCGTTGGTCGCCGCCGCTTTGGAGATCTCGCGGCGCACGACCCGCAAGATTCATCAGAACCTGTTCTGGGCTTTTGGCTACAACGTTCTGGGCATTCCGCTGGCGGCGCTGGGCGGCCTCAATCCCATGGTGGCGGGGGCGGCGATGGCTTTCAGTTCAGTGAGCGTCGTGAGCAACGCCTTGCTGCTGTCCCGCTGGCGGGCGCGGTAAACTACCCGGCTGGCTGCCCGTAGCTCAACTGGATAGAGCAATTGCCTTCTAAGCAATAGGTCGGGGGTTCTTATTCCAGGTTGTTGGAGTTGCGTATTTGGTAGACTGAATTTTTAGATTTCTATGCGGCGATAGCTCAGTTGGATAGAGCACCTGCCTTCTAAGCAGGCGGCCGTAGGTTCGAGTCCTACTCGCCGCGCATTTTCCCTATGAAAAAGCCTCAATTTCTTCGCGGAAGTTGAGGTTTTTTTCACGTCTGCTCGAGTGCAATACGCAACAGTAGTGCGCATTTATACGGCCCGATGCTATTCTGAAAAGCCAGGTGCATATTTGGGGGCGGGATGCTAAAGAACGTGACGTTGGTGAAGGATACGAAAGACGGCAAAGCCACATGGCGCTTGCTCGGTCCGAACGGGGTGCCGTTGGACTCTTTCACAGCATTCGCCGACTCGCTGCTACGCAAGCATGGTTTCAACACGCGAGTTAGCTACTGCCGACACCTGGCGGCCTTCTATGACTACATCTTTGAGGCGGAAGCTGTCTTAAAGGCGATCAGCCCTGGGGAGCCCCTTACGCGGGCCAAGCTGAAGAACGTCCTCGAAGCCTATGACGAGTATCTCGTCAATGGCGAAGACTCCGGGAGCGAGATTGCGAAGCTCGTGAGTCAGAGCAAGCCTTCTACGCGATACGCGGCGACCACGTCGGCCTTGATGCACGCGCCGCTTAAGAAGTTTCTCTCCTTGTCGGAAGGCATTCGTCAGGAGCTGCTAGAGCTAAGTCAACTTGGCATGGCACCGGTGGGGGATGTTGACACAGAGCCTTTGCTTCCCGAGCTTCATTCGAAGGTGCCAGTCACACCGAGTCAGCACCGGGCCATGACGGCGAACTCCATGATTGCGAGCGTCATATCGGGCGGCCCCAAATTCCTCAACAGCACGGTGTTGCCTACCACGTCCCCACAGGTGAGCTACGACGAGAGCAGGGCATTCCCCTACGACCAAATCGAAGGCTTTATCAAAGAACAGAGCACATTCCGCGACAAAGCTCTTTATGCCTTCTTGGCGGCCAGCGGCTGTCGGAATCATGAAGGGCTGCAGTTGTTGTTTGACGACATCGATGTTAGTGCTGGAACCGTCGCATTGCGGGACCCCGCTTTGCGGCCTAATCATCCGAGCTACCTCTACTTGAGCCCCGATGACCGCGACTTGTTGGCGTGGAAGGGGCGAACGACCGATCGCACTCTGCTTATCGAGCCATTTGTGTCGATGTTCTTCGAGAACCTTGAGCACTACATGGCCAAGGAGTACGTTCCTCACGGCCTACACCGATTCGTCTTCCAGTACCTGAAAAAGGGCAAGGAGGGGCGTCCGTATTTCCTAAGTTCCCATGCCGCCCGCCTGGAATCCTTCAAGAGGGCTGCGGCGGCAGTCGGGCTGGAAGGGGTGGTCTCGGGGCCGCACTCCCTTCGCCACGCCTACGGCACTTACCTCCTGAACTACTTCCCGCGGCTCAGTGGGGACTACGGCCTGCCCTTAGCGTTTGTGCAGCAGATGATGGGGCATGCGCAAGAAAAGTCCACCTTGCGTTACGCGCGCTATGACAAGGACCTTATAGAGCTCGAACTGCGGCACGCGAACGCCATGATCTACAACGGCGCGGCGCATAAATCCATCGTCCATCTGAAGTTGGAGGCCTTGAATGCACAGGTGCGCAAGCTCTATCACCAGCTTATGACCCATGCTTAATCTCACGAACGGTCAACTGGTATTCCTCAAGTCCGGGGCAGAGCTTCATCAGGATGTCCGAGAGGCCATGGAAGCCGTTGCAAAGGGGCTGCTTAGGCTGCTTGACTTGGAGTCGTTGGACCTCTGTTCCGTGACGACCAGAACGCATTTAGAGGCCAGCTTCCCCAAGTTCGCCCTGCTACACATCCTGCGCCTGGAACGTACCTTCGATGAAAGTTATCTCGAGGCATTGTGGAAGCTGTATCAGTCTCGCAAGGAGGACGTCACTCCCGAGATGTTTTATGCGGTTACGCTCAGTGAGGGGGTGAGAGACTTCCGCTACAGGCGCACGTACTTGCATGGGCTGTACCGAGGCTTTGGGCTACTCTTGGTCGCTCTTCACTGTCGCGGCGCCATTACTCTTCCAATGCGGTTTGATTGGCCGCCCAGACTTGCCAAAGCCGGGCTGTGGTCGAAAGACTTAGGGCTATTCAGCGAACTGCTCACCTTCCTGCGACTGCTGGAAGCGACGACTGAAGATCTTCCCCATCCTGCGTTCTCGTCAGTCGGAATGACGCAGAAGCGGCGCGAGTGGTTTCTTTGCTACGGAACAAAACTGCTACTGGCAACGGGGTGGCAGCGTCCCCAGGACGCCCGCCTCACTGACCTCATCGAAATCAAGAGGGCTGATTCAGGCTTGGGGGTTCCGGCCGAGGTCATCGCCTTTAAGGCGTTGATTGATGTGCTTCGCGAGAGATTCGGGAAGGACTTCAACATCACGGTGGAAGATTGGTCCAGTGAGTTGGCTCATAGCGTCACTCCCTCGCTGCCGACGCGCCGCGGTACTTTGAGCACTGCGGAGAATTCTTCTGGCAAGAAGCCTAAGAAACTAGGCTTGGCCATAAACCTTGACGTCGATGACGAGCAGTTGGTGAGCGAAATCATAAAGGCGTCACCAACGCTGGCCTCTCCCAAAGCATTGAAGAGTAGGCCACGCCTTCCAGGGCTATACACGGAGCTGATGACCTTCGCAGAGCTTTGGCTCGAGCTGCAGGATGTGTACAAGAGAACCGTTAAACGAGAGACTTACAGGCCGACTGAGGTGGCACTGGGCTACTTGAACATCTACTTGTTCTTTTATCTGACGTACTGGTTCCAGCGCCGCCCAGACACCAGGCTCACGTACCCGACAGAGCCTCGAAAGCTCCTTGCGAGCATCTTTGTCTCTAGGCTCATGAAAATCGGCAAGGAAGATGTACCTCTGACCTTCGTGGAGTACCTGGAACTGGCGGCCGAGGCCCGTCAATGGACTCATCAAACGCACTACGCAAATCTCAAACAGGTCGAGGTGTTCTTCAGCTTTTTGGAACTGCACGGCGATGACTTGCGCGGGTGCGCGGGGTTCCGTCAGCCGATACCAGACCATGCATATCCCGCGCTGACGCGTAGCAAGGGCACTGACAAACGCCCCATCCCACGGCGGCTGTTCGGAGTCTTCCTGGACTACATAGAGGCGCTCAGAGCGCACCAAGCTGTTGTGCTGGAAAAGACTCTTCGCGGAGAACTTGATGGCGCCGAATTGAGCCGCCGCATCGTTCAAACGAGCACCACAATCATTGACACGTTTGCTACCAGTCCGTTGGTAGGGTTCGTTCCGGTGATTTTTACGAAGGACAAAACAGTCCCGTTGCAGTACATCCCGGACTGTCTGAGCCTGGATTGGTTTCCCGTTGCGGGAGGGCGTAGGCTTAAATTGCCGCAGCCGCATGCGCTCAACCAAATCCTTGTGGCCCTCTACACAGGCCTGCGTCACAACCATATCCAATGGCTTGACGCCGGCACCTTCGATTCAAAGGTTACTCCTGAGGACCACGAGTTCACGCTTCTATTCGTAAATACGGACAAATCGATGCGGAAGCCTTGGACGCCACACGTCAACTTCCGCGTCATCGAGGTTCTGCGAGACCAGCTTGCATGGCGCAATTTGATTGAGCTACCTGGGTTCTCGCACAAGCGCCACTACAACGACAACGCTAATACCAAATGGCCGCCCATCCTCCCTCTGTTTGCAGCAGACGTCGCTGGGCGGCCGCATCACGACAGCCGATACATGAACATCTGGTCGGACTTGGTGAGTGCAGTCGATGCCTTGTTGCCCTCCCTAGGGGTGAGGGGCCTGAAGCAGCTATCTGCTCTGGAACCTCCAGGCGTTGAGATGAATGACCCAGCTGCACGTTCGAAGCGCCAGGAGTACGGCGATAGCTGCGAGAATGTATGCGACCTAAGAGTGAAGAGCCGCACTACTCCGCATAGCTCGCGTGTTTCGGTGGTATCCCAGTACGCCACGTTGCTACCTGCGGAATTCATAGGCACTCACATCACCGGACAGAAGACAGGCACGGTGTACCACTACGTGGTGATTGACCCCGAAGACCTGCAAGCCGCTCAGGCCCACCAAGCTATGCGGCTACGTGAGCAGGCCTATCGAGGCAAGCATGAGACCTGGGGGCCGGTAGGAACTGCCTCAGTCCGGCACATTCGCGCAGATGACGTGAATTCGAACTTCTCGCGAAGCTTGCGGGAGAACCTGCAGGAAACCCTGGTGTCGTACGGCTGCATCAGCATCACGATGAACGAGGACGCCACGAGTGGTTTGGATGTTCTGCGTGAGACCCGCGCAGTCAATGCTGCGGAGAACAAGACAGAAATCTGTCCGTACGGCAACCACTGCCCTCCGGAGGTGGTGAAACAATGGCGTGGCATGCGTCGATGCGGCCTATGCCAGTACGCCGTTCGGTCGGTCGACCATCTGCCGGCGGTGTCCGCGAAGGTAAAAGAGTTTGACGAGATGCTCCATGATCTCACCCTAAAGGTCGAGTCGGCGATGGACACGGTTCCCCCTCGATACTCCGATGAAGAACTCGACCGTCTTGATGATGAAAGGTCACGCCTGGCCGAGGAACTCACGGGTTGGCGGCTGAACGAAGAGGTCCTGGATGCGGCTCGCATCCGGATTGCCAACGGTCAAGACGACCGGCGTTGGGTCGTTCAGAAGCCTGAAATCATCCAGCAAGACCTTCAGCGGGTGGCCGCCCCCAGCAATCTGACCGCGTACTTGCTCCTACGGCTCGATGAGTGCCTCGCTTACCCGAGCACTGAAAGTCCACAAATCCGAGCCCGGTTCGATATGCTTCGTCGTAGCGTGCTGGCCCGGACCGGCCAGATGGCGAAGGCTGTTGACGCCAACCGAAAACTGACCATTTTTTGAGGGTTGTGCCAACCCAAAATTGACCAGGGTGTATCACGTGCCTGCTGCATTTTTCAGCAGGAGCAAGACGAGGTGATCACCATGG
>JBLNAI010000015.1:0-698894 GCA_050259275.1 Acidobacteriota bacterium | reverse complement strand
CCTAGCGCTTCTGTTCTTTGAATTGGAGTGGGGGGGGGGCGGTGTTAAAACCCCCCCGCCCCCAGTCATTGACAGCCAGCTAGATTCAGGAGCCGGTGTAGACCACCGTATCCAGCGCATTGCCCGGAGCAATGCTGGAGCAGTTGTTGGGCACGGGCACCGTGGTGCCGAACAGGCCGCCGAAGCGGTCGTTGACCCACAGCATGGCCTGGGGCAGCCAGGACACCATCGAGGTGAAGTGGCTCAAGGAATACTCGACGTGCTTGATCTGCACGCCCTTGGCGCAGTACTGACGAGCCAGCGCGCGAACGTCACCAGCCAGCATCACGCCGTCACCTTTGCCCCAGATGGGCGAAGCAGGCGTGCCTTCCAACTCACCACCGGTGCCTTGGCCAATGAACATCGGAATGGTCGGCGTGCCACCGGTGCCCATCACGATCTTGTTGACCGCGTCGACATAGGGCTTGAGCTTGGTGCGGTCTGCGTATTCCGGCTTGACGATGTCCTTCCAATACGTGTTGGGGTACTGGAGGAGCACGTTGACGATGGAGGCCTTCTGCATCTTGTTGTAGATGGTCATGCCCTTGTCAGACAGGTACTGAGGCAGGTCGATGCCATACGAGCGGCCCACGCCGATCAAGGCCATCGGGGCGATGCCGCCCCACATGGGGGTGCCTTCCACGTAGTCGAGGTTGTGGTTGGGGTGAACCAGCACACCACCGATGGCGACACCGATCAGGTTCTTGTTGACATCAGGGGCATAGGTGGGGGCCAGCTCGGCCGCCCATTCCGACGCAATCGCCCCACCCGAGTAGCCGATCATCGCGAACTTGGCGGTGCTGGACAGGCCAATGGCCGGTGACTTGAGCGTGGCGCGGATCGAGTCCAGCGTGTTGTAGCCGTACTCGGGGCCGGCGGCGAAATCGGCTTGTTGCCCTTGCGTGTCAGGGATGACCACCGTGTGGCCGCCAATCAGGAAGGGGGCAATCAGGGCGGTTTCGACGCCGGGGATCAAATCGCCCAGGGTCTTGCCGCCAGCGATGGCCCAGGAAGGCTGGTCAGCCGGGTTGAGCGAGTCGTAGAACGATTGGTACGAGACCACCTTGTTCTTGTTGGGGCAGTACAGAAAGCAGTTGGGCTTGATCACCGTGGTGACGTTGACCGCCGGACGCATCTGCGCGTCGGTGGAGCGGTACAGCAATTGCGTGGCCTTGAAGCCCAGCGACAGACCCAGGATCTGGTAGTTGACCGTGCGGGTGTTCAGCACCGTGCCGGGGGCGATGTTGGCCAGGGGCGTGCTGCCGGTGTATTGGTAGAAGGGATCATCTGCGGGCGATGTGGCGGCCTGCGACATGCTCGGCAACATGAGCGCGGCGATGGCGGCGCTGGCCAGTGTGTGCAAAAGACCTTTAGAGGCGATACGCAACGACATCAGTCTCTCTCCTAAATTTGTTGAGACGTTGATCGTGCGGCGTTGGCTGCAATCCATCTGTCCAGCCCTGGACAAAGCCCGGGTTATTGATGATGGTGATTGACCGGGTGGAATGCGTGACAGGAAGCGCAAGAGCCCATACAAATGTGTGCTCAGGCTCTCGTCAGGGTTGGCAAAGGCGTATTCAGGGCCTCTTTGTAGACCTCGGGCCAGGTGTCGTAACCCGCAATCGCTTTGAGTTCATCCAGGTTCAGGATGGTGATGCGCCCATAGGTCAGCTGGATCCACTTCGCCTCGCTCCATCTGCGCAAGATGGGGTTGAGCGTGCTGCGGCCCATGCCCAATGTTTGTGCCAGCTGCTCTTGATGGATGTCGATGTGGGATTGGTAGGCCTGTCGCAAGCCCAATCCTGCCGCCTGGATCAACAACCGACGCGCCACCCGCTGCTCGGTGGGCGGCTTCACCAACTCGTCCAATACGAAAAAAGAGACGCGGAGCTTGGCCGTCAACAGCAAGGCAAGATGGTGCAAGAAGCTCGGCTCTTGGTCGAGCAAAGACAAGAGCGGCGATCTGGGGAAGAACATCACCGTAGAGGGTGAGTCCGTTTTCATCGTGTGCGTGTAGGGGCCGCCATCGATCAGGCCGATCTCGCCAAACCAAGCCGGTGGGGCGAAATGCGCCATCACGGCTTCATTGCCAGGCTCCAGCTCACTCATGGCCAGCACCACGCCTTCAACCAGGCAGTACATGCCGCTGTTGGCTTGCCCTCGGTGCACGATGCTCTGGCCGGCCGGCAGTTGCTTCTTCACAGCCATGGCCAGCAGCTTTGACTGCAGAGCTTGTGGCAGCTTGGAAAACCACGGATCCACTGCCAGCAATTTAGACGTGTCGGCTTCCAACTTCATGCACCCATCTGACTATTGACATAGTCAGTTATATCGCATCCGGGCATCAAGCCCCCGCCGCCAACGCGCTGGCAGTGCAATGTAAGGGGTTGTCCCGCGCTATTTGGCCCAGCGTTGCTCTTGGAGCGCGCGTAGACCAGCGTGCCCAGGCGCGTTCAATCTACGTTGAAGGTCATGGCCTCCATTCCACGATCCGCTTGATTCCGCATCGCAGTGACCTGATGAGTGCGGGCAAGTGACACTGCTGTCAGAGCCGTCAAATTCAAAAACCCCACGCCGATCAAATCTGCGTGGGGTTTTTGCTTTTATGTCCTTCGATTCAGGCGCGCTTGCGGCGAGCCACCGTGCCAACCACAAGCAAACCGGCCAGCATCAAGGCGTAGCTCTCGGGTTCAGGCACAGCGGCGGCAAATGCCTTGCCCAACACGTAGTGCGAGGCCGCAGTGGGGTGCACGCCGTCCCAGAACAGGTAGTTGTCGGGATTGGCGCACAGCGAAGGCACCGACGAGTCGAAGCAGGCGTGCGTGGTGTCTTTGCCTTGACCGTTCATCAAAGCGATCTGGGCGCTCATGAAGGCCGTGGTGTCGAAGGTCTTGATGTGGATGCCCGACAGCGTCGAATTGAGGTTGGCCAGGCCGGTGGTCAGCAGGCCGTTGTAGACGGCCGATTGGCCCGTCGCCAGGGTCACGAAGCCGGGCATGGTGACGTCGTTCTTCAACGCCATCGGGGTCGCACCTAGGTTGGGCATCAGCGGCACGAAGAAGTCACGTGCGCCCAGGCCGTACAGGTTCTGGATGTCGTTGAGCAGGTTGGTCGACGCGGTGAACGGCGTGCTCGGGTTGAGCATGTTGGTGCCGGCAAAGAAGTCGTTAGGACCGGCCCACACCACGAACAGCGCAGCAGCGTCGGCATGACCGCCCGTCAGCGCGCCGTACTGGGCGACTTGTCCGGCGACACCGGTGCCATTCAAGGCCGCGCCCAGCAGGTTACCCGTGCCGGTCTGTGCGCCACCGTAGGCGAAGTCGGTCAGACCCAGGCCCAGCGTCTGGGACATGATCTCGACGGCCACGGGGCCGTTGGAGAAGCGGCCATTGAAGTAAGGCGCGGGTGGCTGATGCGTCAGGGCGAACAGATTGCCGTTGTCGGACAGGCTGTCACCGAAGGTAATGATCTTGGAGTAGTTGGCGCTGGCGGGAGCGGCCAGGCAGGCGGCCATCAGGCCAGCCAGCAAGGGATAGGCATGCTTGTTCACGATGTGTCCTTATTGTTCGGGTGGGATGGATTGACGACATCCCATGCGAGGGTTGTACCGTTGCCCCCCATTTCAGATCAGGGGGTAAGCACTGAAAACAGGACAGGGGAGGCGCATTTCCCCTTGAACAAGGGGGCCCTGTGAATCAGCCGCTGTACGTCTCGCGTTCGGTCAGCACGGCCACCAAGGCAAGATCGTGCGCCTGCGGCGTCAATTGCGCCGGCGTCAGCCGCGCCTGCTCCCAGGCCACGCCCAGGGCGGTGACCCCGGGGTGGGCGGCCAGATAGCGGTCAAAGTATCCGCCTCCGTAACCCAGACGGTAGCCGGCCTCGGTGAAGCCCAGGCAAGGCACCAACACCACATCGGGCTGCACGGGGCGACCGCTGGTGCTGGGCAGCTTGCACTCGTCCTGCGCATCAGGCGTTTGTCCATCCCAGGCCCGAAAGTGCATGTCGACCGGCTCGCGGCGGGCAAAGGGCAGAGCCAGATGGCAACCCCATTGCTGTTTGGCCGACAGGGCCACATCCCTTGGGTTAAATTCACCCTGCATGGGCCAGTAAAGACCCAGACACATCGGCTCCAGTTGTGCCAGCACCGCCATCACCCGCGCTTGCAGTTGCGTCTGGGCGGCGGCGGCTTCGGGCGTGGTCGCCCAGGCCTGTCGAGCCGTCAGCAGTTGGCGGCGCAAGGCAGGGCGGTCGAGAGCAGTGAGGTCGGGCATGGCAGACAAGACAGGGCGAATCAATTGATCACAACAAGCAAGTATGCCGTGCGGCATCCTCTGATCGCGGCGGCCATGGCCGCATGGGTGGGCTGGGGCGCGGTGATGTGGCCGGCTCAGGCCTGGGCGGGCGGGGGAGACGACGCGAGCTTTCAAGAAGCACGCGAGGCCTGGCGTGGGCGCGACAAAGGCCGTTTGCTGGCGGCGCGCAATGCCCTGATCGAGGCCCACCACCCCCTGGCTCCATGGGCCGATTACTGGTGGGTCAGCGCCCGACTGACCGAGCTGGGGCGCACCGAGGCTGATGAATTCCTGGCCCGCTGGCCCGACAGCTATGTGGCCGATCGCTTTCGCAATGACTGGCTGCAGGAATTGGGACACCGCGGGGATTGGGCCACCTTCTTGCGCATCCAGCCCAGCTTTCGCATGAACGACGACCGCGAGGTGGTCTGCTGGGGCGTGCTCGCCCGCCAGAAGGCCGGGGCCTTGATGGAGGGGCCGGGGGACTGGCGCGAGCAGGCCCGGCAGGCATGGTGGGCCCAAAAGGATGCCGACCGAGGCTGTCACGCGATGGCGCAAGGTCTGTGGGCTGCCGGGGTGCTTGCGCCGGAAGACGTCTGGCGCAAGCTGCGGCTGGCGGTCGAGATGGACCGGCCCAACGTGGTGCAGCAGAGCGCCAGCCTGATGGGCGATGTGATCAGCCAGGCCGTGGGGCGATTGATGTCGCAGCCGCAAGCCTTTCTGGCACCCAAAGATGCGCTGGGCAAGCCCTTGCTCAATGCCTCGGATCGCGACCCTCGCCTGCCGCCGGGGGCATCGATCGGACCGGTCCCCGCCAGCAAGAAGGGACATGGCAAAGCCAAGGGCAAGGCCGCCCGCAACCGCCCCAATCTGACACCCGTGCCGCTGGCCATCCCGCCGGAGGCGCAGGGCCCGCTCAACTTGCTGGCTTTCATCCGCTGGGCCAACATCGATCCGCAGGCCGCGGCGCAGGCCATGAGTGATCCGGCCGCCCGCATTCGCTGGCACTGGTCGGCGGACGAGTCGGCGTGGGCCTGGGCCCAGCTCGGCCGGGCGCATGCCTGGCGGCTGTCCAGTGACGCGCCCATGTACTTCGAGCGCGCCCTGGCGGACCGCACGCTGGCCAATGTCAACACCCTGCAACTGGGGACCCGGACGGCAGCCAACTGGTCGCCCGAAACCTTGGCCTGGATGGCGCGATCCGGGATCCGGGCCGCGACTGCAGGCGACACCGCGCGGTGGGCTTTGGTCGAGCAAGCGGTGGACGCCATGGCGCCTGAGCAGATGACCGACGCGGCCTGGACCTACTGGAAGGCGCGCGCCGTGCAGGCCCGGGCTGGCTCGGGTGCCAGCGATCCGGTGCGCCAGCAAGGGCGTGAACTGCTGTCCCGCATTGCCAGCCCCTTGCACTTCTACGGCCAGTTGGCTGCCGAAGAGATGTATGGCAGCCCGGTCAAGGCGCCGCCTCGTCCTGCCGCGCCCAATGAGGTCGAGCTGGAACAGGCCCGAACCTTGCCGGGCATCGACCGGGCCATGCGCCTGTTTGCCCTGGGCTGGCGCGGCGAGGCCGTGCGCGAGTGGAACTTCACCGTGGGCTATGCCCGACCGGGCGGCATGAGCGACCGCGAATTGATGGCGGTGGCCTCGCTGGCCTGTGATCAGGAAATCTGGGACCGCTGCATCAACACCAGCGACAAAACCCGGCAGGAAGTGGACCTGAACCAGCGCTTTCCCATGCCCTTCAAGCGCGACGTGCTGGCTGCGGCCCGGGATGTGGGCCTGGACCCGGCCTATATGTACGGTCTGATGCGGCAGGAATCGCGTTTCATCGTGGCGGCCAAGTCCAATGTCGGGGCCTCCGGCCTGATGCAGGTCATGCCCGGCACCGCTTCATGGACCGCCCGCCAACTGGGCATCCCCTATAGCCCCGACCTCATCACGGACCGCCACACCAACTTGCGCATTGGCGCCGGCTACCTCAAACTGGTGCTCGATGACCTGGGCGGCTCGCAAGCCATGGCGGCAGCGGCCTACAACGCCGGGCCCTCTCGTCCCCGCCGCTGGCGCGAAGGCGCCAAGCTCGACGCGGCGGCCTGGGTCGAGAACATTCCTTTCAACGAGACTCGGGACTACGTCAAGAAGGTGCTGGGTAATGCGGTGGTCTATGCCCAGCTCATCGATGGCGTGCCCATGAGTGTGCGCAAGCGGCTGGGGGCCACCATCGGACCGCGCGCTGCCAGCGCACCCCCACCCGAGTCAGATCTGCCTTGATGCCTGGAATCGGAGGTTCACTTGAAACGCATCGTGATCTTGGGTGGTTCGGGATTCGTCGGAGCCAGTCTGTGCGAGCAACTGGCCGCCCACCCGATGTTGTCGGGTGCGACGGCGATCGTGCCCAGTCGTCGCCGTGAAAAGGCCAAACATCTGTTGCCTCTGCCTTCGGTGCACGTCGAAGAGGCCTCGGTGCATGATGACGCGGACCTGACGCGACTGATCCGCGGCGCCGATGTGGTCGTCAACCTGATCGCCATCTTGCATGGCAGCGCCTCGCAGTTCGAGCAGGCGCATGTGGCCTTGCCCCGGCGCATTGCGGCCATCTGCCTGCGCGAGCATGTGTCTCGTGTGATCCATGTCAGTGCCCTGGGTGTGCAGGATGAGGCCTCGGCGCCGTCTCAGTATCTGCGCAGCAAGGCGGCGGGTGAGCAGGTCTGGCGGCTGTCTGGCCTGGACGTGACCGTGCTGCGCCCCAGCGTGATCTTTGGTGAGCGCGACCGCTTCATGAACCTGTTCGCGCACTTGCAGGCCGCGCTGCCGGTGGTGGTGTTGGCGGGGTCGCAGGCGCGGTTTCAACCCGTCTGGGTGGAAGATGTGGCCCGGGCCATCGTGCAGTGCATCGTGGAGCCGCGCACGGCAGGGCAGACCATCGAGTGTGCCGGCCCCGAGGTGTTCACCTTGGGTGAGCTGGTCAAATTGGCCGGGCAGTGGAGTGGGCACCCCCGCCCCATCGTGCCGGTGCCGATGACCGTGGGGCGCTGGCAGGCGGCGGCCCTGGGGTGCCTGCCGGGCGAGCCCCTGATGTCGGGCGACAACCTGGACTCGATGCGGGTGCCCAATGTGGCCACCGGGGCCTTGCCCGGCCTGGCATCTTTGGGAATCGTGCCGGCTTCACTCAAGGCAATCGGGCCAGTCTATCTGGGCCGGGAGCAGACCTGGGCGGACCGCCTCAACACCTGGCGGGCGCGGGCCGGGCGCTGAGCGCACGCTGCCGCATCATGACAAACGGCCCCATCGGGGCCGTTTTCAGTGGCCCCCGTCATCGGGGCCATGGCGTTGAAAGACTGCAGCGATTCAGGCGGCGACCAGCAGCATCGCCGTGTCAAAGGCGCTGCTCATGGGCGGCAGGTTCATGATCATGGGCTGCGGCGCGTTCTTGGGTACCTTGACGGGTTTGACTGCCGCGGCGTCGTTTTGCGCCACTTCAGCCTTGTCCCAGTTTCCCGCGGATTCCTTGCCTGACACCGCGATCGAGTAGAACACGCGGAAAGCGATCTTGCGCTCGGCCCAGAAATCGGCTGCGTCGCGGAAGGCGTCGAGCAATTGCTCGCGCGTCTCGCGGTCGAACTTGGCGCCGTCAGGCAGCAACTCGACCACCACCACGAAACCAGGCTGAGGGCCCGATTTGTGGACCAGGTCGGTCATGCAGTCATACAGGGCGTCCAGATTCTTGCCGAAGTGATCCGGGAAGAGGAAGTCACGGGCGATGATGTCCAGCACGTCCTGCTTGTTCTGAGCTTCGCTCAGGTTGGTGTACAGGAAGTGTTGGCCAGCTGCTTGGGCCGCCAGTTGCAAGTCTTCCGGGCGGTAGGCGCGGATGGATTGAACGATGTTGGGTCGAACGGATTGCAACAACATGATCGCTTGGGGCCCCGGGTGCATTGAGAAATCTCAGTGCCCTTAGGGGCTAAGTTAGAGGGTCAAGGAAAGAACAAAAAAAGAGCGAGGGCGACACGAAATCCGATTTCAGCGCTGGGGATCAATCTGGTAGAAGCTGCTGTAATGATCCTCGGTGTAGAAACAAGTTTCGGGTCTTTGTATTTCTTTACCTCCGCACACAATGCGCCGGGGACCGCGGTCTCGAGCGCCCGGCGTGCGGACGGTGTATTCACGATAAAACCCGCGAGGCTGACGTGGCAGGGATCTTTCTCGGTTGCCGAAGACGACACCGTCTTTGGCATAAGTGAAAGGTCCCCCGATCAAAATGCGCCTGTGAACCTCTTGGGCTTGCCGAGGCAAGCTGGACAAAGGGACGACAGACAGATGGGACTGATAGGCCTCGACATCAGGCGTTCGGCGGGCCCATGCATCGCTGGCGGACCCCACTGCAGCGACTCCCAGGACAATGGCGCAGAGTGCTTGCATCAGCGTTTGACGGCGATGTGAGGCAGCTCCCCTGGGGGTCAGACGGGTCACCATGATGCTGTGTTTCCAGCCTTGATCAGTCAGCAATGCAGCTCTTCGTGAAAGCCGTGATGCTACAGAAAACCCCCAAAAAGCTCAAGGCCCCGGCGCGCGAAATAGGGCGCATCCGGGGCCTTTTGGTGGGGGGTTGACAGATTGTGCTTAAATCGAGGGTTTTGTTTAACGAACCGCGTTGGCGTCTGCCACGGTCATCGCCGTCATGTTGACAATGCGTCGCACGGTGGCCGACGGCGTCAGGATCGTCACCGGTTTGGCCGCCCCCAGCAGCACCGGGCCCAACGCGATGTTGTTGCCTGCCGCGACCTTGAGCAGGTTGTAGGCAATGTTGGCCGCATCGATGTTGGGGCACACCAGCAAATTGGCTTCACCCGTGAGGGTGCTGCGCGGCATCAGCTGCTGCCGATAGGGCTCGTCCAGCGCGGTGTCGCCATGCATCTCGCCATCGATTTCGAGCCAGGGGGCCTGCTCCTGGATCAGGGCCAGGGCCTGCCGCATCTTGACGGCCGAGGGCTGGTTGCTCGACCCAAAGTTGGAGTGCGACAGCAGCGCGGCCTTCGGGCGCTGACCAAAGCGCATCATCTCTTCGGCCGCCATGATGGTGATCTCGGCCAGTTGCTCGGCCGTGGGGTCGTAGTTGATGTGCGTGTCCAGCAGGTTGACCGTGCGGCCCGGCAGGATCAGGCCGGTCATGGCCGCATAGGTCTTGACGCCCGGACGTTTGCCGATCACCTGATCGATGTAGTGCAGGTGCAGGGCGGTGTTGCCCCAGGTACCGCAGATCAGGCCGTCGACCTCGTTCTTGTGCAGCAGCATCGAGCCGATCAGGGTGAGCCGGCGGCGCATCTCGATCTTGGCCATCTGCTCGGTCACGCCCTTGCGCTCGCCCAGGCGGTGATAGGTCTGCCAGTAGTCGCGGTGGCGCGGGTCGTTTTCCGTGCTGACGATGTCGTAGTCCACGCCGGCTTTGAGCCGCAGACCAAAGCGCTCGATGCGCTGCTCGATCACGGCAGGGCGGCCGATGAGGGTGGGGCGGGCGATGTTCTCGTCCACCACGATCTGGGCCGCGCGCAGCACGCCTTCGTTCTCGCCCTCGGCGTAGCAGATGCGCTTGTTCTTGGCGCGTTTGGCCACACTGAAGATCGGCTTCATCGTGTGGCCCGAGGCGTAGACAAAGCTTTGCAGCTTCTCGCCATAGGCCACGAAGTCCTTGACCGGGCGCGAAGCCACGCCAGATTCGGCAGCCGCCCGGGCCACGGCCGGGGCGATCTTGATCATCAGGCGCGGATCAAAGGGCTTGGGGATGAGGTATTCCGGACCAAAGCTCAGCGTAGCGCCCACATAAGCGGCGGCCACCACATCGCTCTGCTCGGCCTGGGCCAGCTCGGCGATGGCATGCACGGCGGCGATTTCCATCTCATCGGTGATGGTGGTCGCGCCTGAGTCCAGTGCGCCCCGGAAGATGTAGGGGAAGCACAGGACGTTGTTGACCTGGTTGGGGTAGTCCGAGCGGCCGGTCGCCATGATGGCGTCGTCGCGGACGGCCTTGACCTCTTCGGGCAGGATCTCAGGCGTCGGGTTGGCCAGGGCGAAGATGATGGGATGAGGTGCCATCTTGGCCACCATGTCGGCCTTGAGCACGCCGCCGGCAGACAGGCCCAGGAAGATGTCGGCGCCCTCGATGACTTCGCTGAGCTTGCGCTGCGAGGTCTTTTGGGCAAAGAACGCCTTGTCCGGGTCCATCAATTCGGTGCGGCCCTCGTAGACCACACCCGCCAGGTCGGTGACCCAGATGTTTTCACGCGGCACGCCCAGCTTGACCAGCAAGCCCAGGCAGGCCAGGGCGGCGGCACCCGCGCCCGAGGTGACCAGCTTGACATGCTTGATGTCCTTGTTGGCCACCTTCAAGCCGTTGAGCAAGGCGGCGCCCACCACGATGGCCGTGCCGTGCTGGTCGTCGTGGAAGACGGGAATCTTCATGCGCTCGCGCAGCTTGCGCTCGACGTAGAAGCAGTCCGGTGCCTTGATGTCTTCCAGGTTGATGCCGCCGAAGGTGGGCTCCAGCGAGGCGATGATCTCGACCAGCTTTTCCGGGTCCTTCTCGTTGATCTCGATGTCGAACACGTCGATGTCGGAGAACTTCTTGAAAAGAACGGCCTTGCCTTCCATAACCGGCTTGGCGGCCAGGGGGCCGATGTCGCCCAGGCCCAGCACGGCGGTGCCGTTGGTGATCACGGCCACGAGGTTGCCGCGGCTGGTGTACTTGAAGGCGGCTGCGGGGTTCTCGACGATTTCTTCACAGGGCGCCGCCACGCCGGGAGAGTAAGCCAGCGCCAGGTCGCGCTGGTTGGTCAACTGTTTGGTGGCGCTGATCGCCAGCTTGCCCGGGGTGGGCAGCTCATGGTATTCGAGCGCAGCTTTTTTCAGCTCTGCGCGTTTTTGTTCGGGGGTGGTCATTCAAGGGCCCTAAATGCCGGCTAACTGCCAGAGCCTCGATTCTAGGAAGTTCGGCGGGCCTTGGCTTGTGGATGACCGCATGCTTTCGCATATTTGCACACAGTGTTAAGTTGTGTAATATGTTGACCTGCAGCAAGAAATGCCATGCTGCGTAATATCCATGCCCACCTCCAAGCCCTCCGCCCCTTCTTTGATTCTGGATTTGCTCTTGGCCAGCAGCCCCGCTCAAGGTCTGTCCGTGGGCGAGCTGGTGTCCGCCTGTCAGCTTTTTGACCTCAGCGACAACAGCGTGCGGGTGTCGCTGGTGCGTCTGGCCAGCGAAGGCAAGGTCGAGGCGGTGGGGCGTGGGCACTATCGCCTGGGGCCGCAGGCGTGGGACCTGGCCCAGGATGTGGCCACCTGGCGAGACAGCGGCGCCCGTGTGCGCGACTGGTCAGGCGACTGGGTGATGGTCTTGAGCGCCAACCTGGGACGCAGCGACCGCAAGGCGCTGCGACGCCGTGAGCGCGCGCTGGGTTTGCTGGGTTTTCAGGAATGGGAAAAGGGCATTGCGCTTCGCCCCCACAACTTGACAGGCACGGTCGATGATCTGCGCCGCCGCTTGTACGCCCTGGGGCTGGAGCGTCAGGCCGCCGTGCTGGTGGCCTCTGAACTGGACGAGCCGCGTGCCCAGGCGGCGCGTGCGCTGTGGGACACCCGGCGGCTGAATTCCAGCTATCGCCATGGGCGGGTCCAACTGGAGGACTGGCTGGCTCGCTCGTCGGCGCTGCCGCTGGATACCGCTGCGCGCGAGTGCTACCTGTTGGGGCACCAGGCCATCCGCCAAGTCATCTTCGACCCCTTGCTGCCGGATCCTCTCGTGGACGGGGTCGCACGTCAACGTTTTTTCGACACCGTCCGCAGCTTTGACGAAGCGGGACACGCCATCTGGCAAGGTTTTTTTGACAGCCGACGCGCCGCCGCCTGAAGGCAAGCGCGTTCCTTTCCTCTCTCTATCAGCAGTACCGGAGACCACCATGAACCTCGCTCGTCGCGTTGCCGACCCCGATGCCGATCGCTGGCGTGTGCCGCCTCAAGCCGGCCGCCGCCGCAAGGTGGGCGAGATCTTCACGTCCGCCGAGATCCTGGCCTTGACCAAGCGATCGAACTGGCGGGGTGCGTGGGCCGTGGCCTCGACATGGGGTGTCGTGGCGCTGGCGTTTGCCGCCATGGCCTGGGCCGCGCACCATCTGGACACCTGGCAGGCGGCCATCGTGGTGTTGGCCGGCATGGTCGTCATCGCCGGGCGTCAGTTGGCGCTGGCGATCCTGATGCACGAGGCCTCGCACGGCACCTTGTTCAAAACCAAGTGGTGCAACGACGTGCTGGTCGATTGGCTGTGCGCCCGCCCCATCTGGAACGACCTGGCCAAATACCGGGTGCACCATCTGCAGCATCACAGCAAGACCGGGTCGGCGCAGGACACGGACATCTCGCTGGTGGCGCCTTTTCCGACGACTCGCGCTTCGTTGATGCGCAAGTTCTTGCGAGACCTGACTGGGCTGACGGGCTTGAAGTTCTTGCTGGGCCGCCTGCTGATGGACGCCGGCATCCTGAAATGGACCATTGCGCAAGAGGTGCACAAGTTGCCACAAGAGGGCCGCACCCTGAAGGACCAGGCCGTCACCCTGGTCCGCAACATCACGCCCATGGTGCTGACCAACCTGGCGCTGTGGGGCGCGCTTCACGCGTACGGAGAGGGCTGGCTGTACGGCGTGTGGGTCTTGTCGTATTTGACACCC
This sequence comes from Acidobacteriota bacterium, assembly GCA_050259275.1. Classification (GTDB taxonomy): domain Bacteria; phylum Pseudomonadota; class Gammaproteobacteria; order Burkholderiales; family Burkholderiaceae_C; genus Aquabacterium. Next base: position 685,849 of record JBLNAI010000015.1, on the reverse strand, counting down.
TTTACCTTGTTTGTGCGCATTCGCTCGATGGCCGAGCACGCCTGCACATCCAACTCGCGCGACACCTTCTTCAACACCCGCACCACCCGCGCAGGATGGTTGGCGCGTGCGACGGTCGCGCCCATGCGCGTGCACTTTCACATTGAACACCACGTGATGGCGTCGGTGCCCTACTACCGCCTCAAGACCATGCACGGCATCCTGCGACAGCGCGGCCTGGTGCCGGCGCCACCCGGATATTGGGACGTGCTCAAGCTGGTCAGCAGCAAAGGTTCATGACAGTTTGACGGTAGGTCTGGGGAATTGGGTCAACTTGATGTAACAGCGCCCCAATCTGCTGTCACTTCCCCTTGATGGGAAGGTTTTTGTTTGCAATAGTGGACCCTCTTTTGACATTGAGGGGGATTCTCCATGAGCAAGACCATCCAGGGTTGGATGACTGCGCGAACCGCTGTGGCATTGGCGGCGCTGTTGACTTTGGCCGCTTGCGGCGGCGGCGGAGGCGGCAGCGCGCCGGCCGCTCCGTCGTCGGTCACGGTGGCGGGTGTCGCCTCCAAAGGCTTGTTGGCCAACGCCATCGTGAGCGCCTACAGCGTCACATCGGGCGGAGCCAAAGGCGCGCTGATCAAATCCGCCACGACCGATGCCCAAGGCAATTACACCTTGAGCGGTCTGACGCCGGGCGCCCTGGTGCTGCTGGAAGTCACCCCCAATCCCGATGGCTCGACCACGATGAGGGACGAAGCTACCGGTCAGGCCGTGCCACTGCCCGTCAGCAGCGGGTTCACGCTGCGCGCGGCCACCAGCCTGGACACCTCCGGCACGACCAGCGCCCAGATCACGCCTTATTCTGAAATGGCGGTGACTCTGGCCGCCGCCGCCCCTGGTGGGATCAAGGCCGACGTGGTCGCTGCTGCCAACAACAAGATTTCAGCGTTCGCCGGTATCTCCATTCTGGCTGACAAGCCCACCTTCGATTCGTCGGGCAAGGCCACCAACGCGGCGGCGGTCAAGCTGGCTGCGGTGTCTGAACTGGCCAAGGCGGGGGTCGCTGACGGTGGCACCACCTGTGGCGCGCCAGACCCTGCGCAGGCCGCCCAGGTGCTGGCCGCCGTCTCGTGTGTGGTGGACTACCTGGCCAGTGCCGGCACGTCATCCACCGTGACCTCGGCACTGAATACCGCGCTGGACACCGCCAAGACCAAGGCTGTCATCAGCGACCCGATCGAGCTGGCCAAGGTCACCGCCCCGGTGAGCGAGCAGCCTCCTGAGCTCACGGTGGTGCCGACTGCGGCTCAGACAGCCATTCAGGAAGCGAAGACGCTGATCCAGAGCGTGCGGGATACCGGCGCGGCCATGTCCAGCAAAACCACGAGCGGGACGCTGGCCAATCGCCTGCAATTGATCGCCGAAGGCGCCAAGGGGGTGCCCTCGCCATTGGACGATGCCACCTTGAGACTGCTTTCCGCGGTCTCGGAAGCGATCGATAAATCGACCACGGCTACCACCTCCTTCCCTCTGTCGACCCTGTATCGGCCATCGGCTTCTGATCTGACCTGGTACACCGGTGGCAACACCACCGTGGCGGCGAGCATCGCAGCGGCGTTGAACTCGGGTTGCAGCTTCAAGACGGATGCCACCTTCCAGACCGATTCCAGCGTGGTGACCGACTATGTCGGTTGCAAGATCCTGCAGCGTGTGATCTATGGGCCCGTGACGATTGGAATGAGCAGCACTTATGCCCCCCAGGCCGCCGTGCTCAACAAGATCCGGCTGACCAAGGGCGGTGCTGATTCCTACACGATCAGCACGGCGCTGTACAAGGTGGCGGTCACGCCAACCGGCGTGGGTGCGCAAACCACGCTTGGTGGTGTGACCCTCGCTGCGTCCGACTTCCATCCGATGACGGCCACTCGCACCGGCACCGCGCCCAACTACACCGGCTTCACGTTGGTGGGCGACATGGCGCCAGGGGTCGAGGCCAAGTGGGGCGCTTGGTCGCCGTCGGCCGTGTGGCCTGAGATGGTGCAACTGGGTGCAAAGCAGACGGTCAACCTGAGCCTGGCAGCCGCCCCGTTGTCCGGCGACACGGCCACGACTCGCCTGTCCATGAATGGCGACATCAGTGTGACCGACGGCGCGCAAACGCTCTCGCGCCTGAGTGTGAAGACCGGCAGCTACATCCAGGCCAAGACCACCACCGCTGGAGACCTGAACACCATCTCGGATGTCGATGTGTCGACCGATCAGATTCACCTGATTCTGGAAGGGCAGATCAAGAGCGGCTTCACCATCCACGGTGAACTGGACTTGAACACCTTTGTTAACACGGCCACCCGTTGGGGCCCGACCAAGGGATCGTTCACTGGCTGGTTCACGGACATGGGCGCCAGCACGCATCTGTTCGACGGCAGCATTACCTTGACAATGCCCACGGACACTGGCCTGGGCTGGGTGGCCGGCTTCAATGGGGACCTGGTCACGACCGGAACCAACACCTTGAATGTCAAGCTGACACTGACTGCCTCTTCGTCGGTCGATGGGGACTTCATGGCTGCGGGGGTCTATACGCAAGGTGGCACCAGCTTCACCGTCACGGTGGTGCACAGTGATTTGACGCCGACCAACGATTCGCTTTCCTTCTCCACGCTGTCAGGCGTGGGCTTCAACTACAAGGACGGCGACTCCGAGGTCAGCATCAAGAAGGGTGACACGGTGGTCGGCTCATTCAACGTGGGCAGCAGCCGCCTGACTTACGCAGACAATACCTATCAGCAGTTCTGAACCCAGAACGGGAAGGACACTTTCAAGCCCCCAGCGATGGGGGCTTTTTTTGTCACCGTCACGCCTTCATGCCTGATTTCAAAATAACGCCAACGTTTTGGACCTCTCTGAGGTGGGTGCCTCTTGCCTGGGTCCTGGCAGTCGTCGCAGCACCCTCGGCTGCGCAAACCGCGCCCACTCCTCTTGCATGGGGAGCCTACGCCGAGGCCGAGCTGGAGGCTTGGTCCAACGGTGTTCCGATCGTGGACATCAATGGCAACTGGTCGCATGGTTACGAGCGCCGCAGCGGCACTCAGCGCGCCTATGTGATGGGGCGGGCAGAGGCCGGCGCGAAACTGAAGGTGGACGGCGCAGACGCCTCTCGAACCTGGCGACTGGGTTTGCTCCATCGCGCCGACGCCAGCGCGCGACTGTCCGGCGAAGCGGCGCAGGTTCTGTATCACTACCAGAGCAAGACCGATCCGAGTGAGCCCGTCACGTACAACGCCGACACGGACATCCTGTTCTGGCAGGGCCGTGGGCTGGCTTTGCACACGCCTTCCTTGAACTGGCTGGGGCTGCAATTCCATCTGGGATGGGACGTGCTGAAGTTGCAACGCATGCGTTCTTTGCAGAGCAGGGGTCAGGTCGGCTACAACGCCGATGACAGCTACAGCTACCTGGGTCGGGTGCGTGACGACAGTTCCCGAACCACCGAGCCCTTCATGGCCGCGCCGGCTCATCAAGGCCTGGGCCAGGCGGTGTCCGTGGCGATGCAATGGCAAAGGCCGGCGGGGTCAGAGGCGGGCGTCGAGGCCCTGTGGTGGCCGGATCGCGTGCACGTCAAGGTAGACGATGCCTGGTCGCGTCTGAGCTGGTCCGGTATCAATGGTGACGATGCGGTGCTCAACAGCAATGTGATGCAACGCACGAGCGATGGTCACATCGAATACCGGGCCGCCATCAATGGCGTGTACACGCGGCGCACCCTGGTGGAGCGCATTCCGGTGAGCGCACAGATGCAACTGGACTGGACCCGCGCGGAAGGGGTGTGGTCCTGGCGGAGTCGGAATCGCCTGGGCCTGTGGCAGAACTGGCTGGGCTGGCAAAGCCTGAGCCCCTGGCAATGGGCTTTGGCTGTGGAGCCTTTTGCGGGCGCCGTTCAAGTGGGCGTCAGCAAGGGTGGCTTCAAGCTGTCCGTGATGACCGACCGTCTGGACAGCGCCGCGCATGTCCGAGGCGGGCAAGTGAGCTGGTCCTGGCCTCTGGGCTGGTAGGTCCTTATAGGGTGATCCAGTCCGGCGGCTCGACTCGCGGGTCACCTTTGAGAAACCGACATTGCACCTGCGCAGAGGGGGTGGTCTGCACCAGCACACACCCGTCGCCTGGGTAGAAGGTCGTGTCGACCGTGCAGTGGTAATGGCGCCTGAGCGTGTGGGTCTCGCCCACCGAGAACGCAAAGTGGTCCTGCCCACGCAGATCGGCCGGAGAGGCGTTGGCGAACGGAAAGGGCGAGTACCACCCCGAGGCATGGACGGCGTGCATCTGCACCGCCGGGTAGGGCGACGAGGTGGGCGCCTGCCCGGGGTGTGCCAACCGCTGCACGGAGATGCGGGCCAGACTGGCGATGTGCTCGTCGCCCGAAAGCATGACCAGGTTCTGCACCTCGTGATCGCACAAGGCGCTCAAGAGTTGAAAGAGCGATTGGGGGTAGCCATCCCAGCCGTCTGATCGCAAGGCCGAGGCCGGCCTGCTCAGGTCCACGGCGGTATGCCGTGGCAGCACGGCCGATGGGCAGGCCAGGAACTTGGGATGGGCCCCTGGGCCCTGGTCGGCAATCCACTGCGTCAAGGCGCGTTGCTGGTCCGGCTCCATGATGCGGGCCGCGTCGATGGTGGCGGCGGTGCGCGCACTGCGCTCCGTGCGGGTGTCTGCCATGAAGAAGCTGGCGCCGTGTCGCTCGAAGCTTTGCCATACCTGGGGTGACGGCGCCTGCATGCGCTGGAAGTGCCAGTACTGCGCGAGGCCGGCTTCGCGAATCTGCTGCCGCGCCGGGCCGATGCGGGTGTGCGGTGCAGGCTGCCAGTCGTTCTGTAATTCATGGTCGTCGGGCAGACAGAGCAAGGGCAGGTTGCGCAGCGCATCGTTGCGGTAGCTGCGCTGCATCTGCGCCAGATAGGGCTTGATGTAGCGGTCGCCCAAGGCTTGGGGGTCGAACATGCCTGCGGTCGCGTCCACGTAGACCTGGTCCCCCAGCAGCAAACCAAAGGCTGGCTGGACCTGGCCGGCTTGTTGTCGCCAGCCTTGTAGTCGCGCAAAGCTGGCATCGGCCGGGCCGGGCAGCCAGTGATGGGCATCGGGTGCGGCATCGAGCAAGCCCGACGGGTATTGGCAGCTGGACACCACAAAACAGGTGCCTGGGGTGGTGCGCTCATGCCACCGTTGGGGCCAGGTCAGAGAGCAGGAGGGCGCAACGGTTTGAGGCCAGGGCAGGCGCGCCCGTCGGATGTCAACCAGACCATCAAAGCCGTACGCCAGAAAGCAGGTTAAGGCAGCATGACCGCGCCACATGGACGGCTTCATGTCGAAGGACTGCACGCAATACGGCGAGCCGTCGGCCGAGGCGTCGACATCGGGCCAGGGCAGCACCTGGACGACCTCGGTTTGCCAGATGCCATGGTGCTGCATGGCCGTGGCCAGCACCAGGGCCTGCGGCGGGCCCCAGGAGGGCGCAAAGCCCAGGCTCAGGCGAATCTGCTCGTCGGCTTGCCCCGCGCGCACCACGCCCCATAGCGGGCCCAGCAGGGGCAGGCGAAATTGCTCGGCATGCAGGCGGCTCATGCGCGCTCCTCAAAGAAGGCGTCGAGCAATCTGAACACTTTGGCCTGCGCGTGGATGCCGATCAGACAGTCCTGGTGACCATGGTCGGCAATGGGGTGGATCGTGTACTTGTCCGACCAGGGCGGCCCCAGGCGCTGGATGTACTCATGAAAGCGGTACAGACCGCGGATGTCGGACAGGCCGTTGTCCACACCGTGAAAGCTCATCATCGCGTTGAGCTGGGTCAGCACGGCCCGCATCTTGGCTTCGTTCAGATAGGTGTTGATGCCCTGCGCGTTGGCGATGCTGCGGTTCATCGCCAGGTGCAGGCCCTGCCGCATGGTGCTCAGGCTCAGCGGACCGAAGTGGTCATCCAGATAAGGCAAGAGTTTGGGCGAGAGGTTGCTGAGCTTGAAGTCGCGCCCATACAAGGCGTCCATCCGGCGGCGCGTGCCGACCCAGGCGGTGTCGCGCCACACCTGCCACGGCGGGTTTTCGACATCGAAGTCTTCGATGGGGTAGGGAATGGTCATCAACAGCCGGTCCAGCATCGCCATGTCGGCGCCATCGTTGACGCGATTGACGTCGGCACGGAAGCGATAGGCTCCCATCGGTAGCAAAGTCTGAATGTATTGCGACACATAGGCGCGCAGGACATTGGCCGGACTGAACACCACAATGGGGGCGACCTGTGACATGGCAAGCCGGTGTATGCGGCGCGGCATGTCCATGCGAATCTGATGCAGCAGGCTGCCTGCCGGATAGTCGGGAATGGGGTCGCCCAGCAAGCCCATCCACAGCATGGCCGAGCCCATGCAGTGCGCGATCACGTTGATCTGCCCTCCGCCAGTCGCTTGCGAGACATGCGCCACCGCGAGGGGGATGTCCACATAACCCACGTCTTCGAAGCGCCAGGGCTGGGCGCCGGTCGGCATGCCCGCACTGGTGCGCAGGTCTGCGATCCAGACATCGTGACCACGGTCCCACAGATGCTGCGCCAGTGAGGGATCCAGCGCATGGTGTGCAAAGGTCGTGCCACTGGCGCTGTATCCGTGCAGCATCAGAATGGGCTTGCCCTGCGCGTGCCGGTGCCCCGGCTTTTGGCGATAGCGCGTCAGGCGCAAACGCACCGGCGTGCCATCGGCCAGAGCCGGTGCCACGTCCAGCTCGGTCACCTCAGGGTGGGGCAGGCCCGGCAGCGAACTGGGCAAGCGGCAGATCACGCGTGGCTTGGGCGTCTCGGGCTTGCGCATGGACCACGCATGGACGGGCACCATCATGCGCGCCACTTGCAGCCCGAGCCGCGCGAGATCCATCATGGCATCGGGCATGGATGTCTGTTGCGTGATGCGCAGCAAGGGCACGCTCTGATCGGCCAGATAGTCCAAGTCCAGCGACAAGACCGTTCCCGTGGTCGCTTGCAGAGGCGAGAGGGGCGGGCAGCGCGTCAGGGTCATGTCCATCAACTGCTGCCAGGGGTTGCTGCGTCGGCCATAGATGATGCGCTTGTGCCCTTCCAGCCTTTGCCCGGCCCAATGCTGCAAGGGCCCGGCGGGCACGGGGCCGATCTGCAGGGCATAGTCCATGCGGCGTGCTTGCCCTGCGTGGGAAGCCAAGGCCCAGCCCTGGCTCACATGGTCCTGCACGGTGCGCCACCAGGCGGGGTCCGTGCGGCGGCGACGGGTGGGCCGCAAGCTCTGCCAGGCGTCGCGCAGGCCGCGATTCCACAGAAAGGCCCAGGCGCCGCGCACCTGACGCTGCAGTGGGCTGCTGTGCTCACGTTGAAACACCGCCAGGGTGCCGGCTAAGGGCGCCTGCATCACGGTCTCATGCCGGTCCCAGCAGGCGCGCGGCAGCGTGGGATGGGCCTTGACGATGCGGACATGGCTGTGTGCCGGGTCGACCTGCAGGACACGCTCGTGCGTCATGCCGGCCCAGAGGTGGCGGGCGGCGAGGGGCTCGAAACGCAGGGTCAGCTCAATGCCATAGGCGCCGCACCAGCCGCGCATCTGTTCGGTGATCTGGATCTCGGTCGGCTGTGGCTGCACGGTGCGATGCGGGTCGGGCAGGAGGATGGGGTCGAAGCGGGCCTCCGCATGAGTGGCGCCAGACGCGTCAGTCAAGCGGGCCGGCGGCAGGCGCCACTGGGTCCGCAAATGCGCGGCAGCGCGCTGCGCGATCACGGCGATGGTCAGTGCAGGGTTGACGCCCAGCGAAGTGGGGATGATGGAACCATCGAGTACGGCCAGATCGGCATAGACATCGCCCTGACCATCGAAGACCTGACCCAGGTGATTGACGACGCCGGACCAGCAGTCTTCACCCATGGCACAACCGCCCAGTGGGTGCACGGTCACCAAGGGGCCGGGAGCGGCCTCCAAGGTGCTGGCCAACTTGGGCGGGAAGGGCTGCCATCCCGGTGTGGCGAACAAGCGCGTTTCACGGTGGGCCGGGTCTTGCGCTGTCCAGGCGGCTTGCAATTGCGCCAGTTGTTGGCCGAAGCGCGGGTCCCGCCTGACCTCGGGCCACACGATGCGCACAGCACCGTCGCCGCCATCCGGGTCGGTCCCGATCAACTCGATGCGGCCATTGGCACCGTCGTGGCCGATCATGGCCAATGGCAAGGTGTGCGCCATGGCGCGTGGGTCAATGGCACTGGGGTCGCGCTGCTCCAGACCATGCCGGGTCGTGTCGGTCTCGCTCAGTTCGCACAAGGCCTGGCTGATGGCGTTGTATTCCTCGAAGATCGCTTGCAAAGGGCCAGGAATGGCCAAGTCCTGCAGCACGAAGGGGTGGGGGGTGTGCTGGCGCCAGTCGACCATGCCGGTGATGGTGGGCCCGACCTGGCGGTGTAGAGGGGCGGTGTTCTCGTCGGCCATTGCCTGCATCGGCGCGGGGGCGTCATACAGGGACAAGAGCATGTCGCCGTTGCCGGACAGGCGCTGGCCCAACAGCGGCGAGGTGCTCAGGCCTCGCGCACGCGATCGCAAGAGCAACTCGGTGGACCCCAAGGTGCCTGCTGCGATGACCACGTGCCGGGCCCGCAGCGCCACCGGCAGGTCCTGCTCGGCCCGCAGCTTGGCATCGGTGTGGTTGCACCAGACGGTCCAGCCAGACGCATGCCCGTGGGTGGCCGAGCCGCGCTCCAGGTACAGGGCGGTGGCGCCGGTGTAGATCTGGACACCCTGTTGATGCGCGCGGGCCAGCAAGGTGGTGTCCAGGGACAGCTTGGCCCCATGGTTGCATCCGGTGGCGCAGTCGCCGCAATGCAGGCAGGCTCGCACCGGCACCTGCTGCTCGGTGTGCCCGCTGTGAGCGGCGGTGGTCACTTCCAAGCGTTGGAAGGGCCGCTCACCGGCCAGGCTTTGCAGGCCCGCATGTTTGCGCAGCACCCCATGGCCGTCCGGTTCGATGGGCGCTGGCTGTGCACCCAATGCCTTCAGCAAGCCCTCGCGCCCGCGATGCAGCGCAGCCGGGTCCTGCCGGATGGCTTCGGGCCAGCAGGCCGCCTGCATCACCTCATCGCTGGGCCACAGCATCACGCCGGCATTGATCAGCGAGCCGCCACCCAGACCGTTGCCCAGGACGGCTTGCATGTCCGGCCCCAGTCGCACATCAAACAGACCCATGCGGTTGCCACGTGGGGTGTCGAGTTGCGGTGTGCTGACCCGCACATGCCCGGCCAGGCTGGCGAGCCGATCGGGAAAGTCGCCCGGTCGGTAGGCCCGTCCGCGCTCCAGCAGCCAGACCCGTCCGGTGTTGCTGGCGCCTTCACCTTGTGCGGGACGCGACAGCTCGGTTGCCGCGACGGCGCCGCCGTAGCCACTGCCAATGATCAGGACATCGCAATGGAACCCTTGCTCATCGGCCTGCAAAATCCCCTGGGCCAATTGATAGAGCAGATGTTCAAACCCCTCGGACAGTTGTTGGCGCACCAGCACGTTGTCAGGCGAGGGGGATGGGGTCATGTCGATCCTTCTGTGTCCAGTGATTGCGCAATGGCTTGCAGCAGCACATCGACCGAGACGGGCTTGTGCAGCAGGCGCAGCCCTGCATCGCGGGCTTCTTTGAGTCGGTCTTCGGCGGTGTCCCCGCTGATCAGCAGCGCGGGCAGGTCCGGGTACAGATGGCGCAGCCGGCGGATCGCCTTGATGCCGCTTTCCTGGCCGCGCAAACGGAAGTCGGCCAGCACGACATCGGGTTGGTCCAGCGCCGCTTTGTGGACCGCTTCGTCGGTGCTGCTGGCCAGGGTCACGCGACAGCCTTGCGATTGCAGCAGCGTCTGCATGGCCTCCAGGATCGCGGTCTCATCATCAAGCACCAGCATGTGGCACATGGGCATCGCAAAGCCGTTGTCTTCTGTGAGGACGGGCTCTTGCACAGGCTGCAGCACGCGCTTGAGGCGCAGGGTCACCGTGGTGCCCACGCCCACCTCTGACTGGAGCGACATCGGTGTGTGGATGAGCTGCGTCAAGCGTTTGACAATGGCCAGGCCCAGGCCCAGACCGCGAGCGCGATCCCGTTCGGGGTTGTCGATCTGATAGAACTCTTCGTAGATCTTGTCCATCTCGCTGGCGGGGATGCCGCAGCCGGTGTCCTGTACCGTCAAGTCCACACCGTCGTCGGTGGCGCGGGCCCGTATCCAGATCGTCCCGGCATCGCAATACTTGATGGCGTTGTCGATCAAATTGCGAACTATTCGCTCCAAATGCAAAGGGTCGGTTTCAATGAACAAATCGCCTGACTGCAGATGATCTTTATCCAGCACCAGGACCAGTTTTTTCTGACTGGCCTCGGCGGTGAATTCCTCGTGCAATCGTTGGACAAACCCGATGAGGTCGACCGCTTTGAGGTTGACTGCCACGATGCCTGCGTCGAGCTTCGAGATATCGAGCAGAGCGGTCAACTGCGTGCGCAACACCTGCAGCGCCGAGTCCATGTGCCCGACGATGCCTTGCGTGGCCGATTCCAGCTTGTGCGTCATCAATGCGGCGCAGAACAGGGTGAGCGTGTGCAGGGGCTGGCGCAAGTCATGGCTGGCGGCGGCCAGAAAGCGCGTCTTGGCGGCATTGGCTTCTTCGGCCTGAGACAGCGCCGCGCGCAACTCTTCGTTGAGTCGCCACTGCTTGATCTGCATGCTGATCGATCGCTGCAATGCGCGATAGGTGCCTTTGGCCAGTGACGCCAGAATGCCCAGATAGGCCAGCAGGAAGATCGCCATCGACAAGCCGATCCAGCGGCTTTGTTCAGGCAGCGGGGTCACCGCCCAGCCCAGAGAGAGGGCCAGCATCGTGGGCAAGGCAAACGCATGAAAGATGCGCGTGTGGCCCGAGGTCGTTCCCACCGCGCCCGTGGTGATGCCCGCCAGCACCAGCGACAGCACGGCCCGCTGGCCTTCGGTCAGATAAGGAAAGAAGCCCACCGCGCAGGCATGGCACAGACCATTCAAACCACTGAGGCCCATCGCGATCCACATGCGTTGCTGCAAGGGACGTTCGGATGTGGGCAGGCGCCGCAGGACTTGCCAGCGCAAGGCCTGCGTCAGCCAGATCGACGCCAGCCAGCTCAGCAAGGCCCAATGGGGCGCGCGATACCAGCCCATGATGCACACCACCAGGGCGGCCGCACCGACCGGCCAGGGAACTTGCGTGACCTGACGTGCCAGCAAAGCCAGGATCTGACGCTCGACAGACCATTGCCGAGGCGCTTGCGATTCGGGTGCGAGAAGGGATGTGGACGGCTGGTTCATGACAAACCCCCGTCTATCAAAGCAAAAACCTGGGGCCTATGAGAGCGTGCGTGGCGCATCCGGGGGACTCAAGACGCCAAACAGTTGCAGCTCATGGGCACGGTACATAGCTTGGGATCGGCTGTTGACGCCCAGCAATTGATAGACCGCCCATAAGTGTGCCTTGACCGTGCCCTCTGCGATGCCGATTTCACGCGCAATGACCTTGTTGGACTTGCCTTGTAGCAGGCAACGCAACACCGCCAATTGGCGCGGGCTCAGCTCCGTCCGCCACGTGTCCGAATTGTTGGGAACTGCGTCGACATGGGGCAGGGCTTCGGGGGGCAGATAGACCCCTTGAGCCAGCACCAGCTTGAGTGCCTGTGTGGTCACCGTCGAGTCGGTGCTCTTGGGCACATAGCCGGCCGCGCCATTGTGGATGGCCGAGCGGATGGTTTGCGGGGCATCGTCCCCAGAGACCACCACAACGGCCGCATCGTCAAAACATCGCTTGACCTGCGCCAGGGCGTCCATGCCATGCACACCAGGCATGTTCAGGTCCATGAGCACCAGATCGAACGGGTCGCCACTGAGATGGCGCGCTTCTTCGATGGATGCGGCCTGGCTTGTCTGGGCATCCGGGTCCAGGCCCAGCAGCAAGCTCTTGAGCCCTTCGCGGAACAAGGGGTGATCGTCGATGATGAGGACGCGGACGCCGGATTGCATCGTCGGATCGTATCGACCAACCTGACTCAACCCGGTAAACCGAGGTTTAACCAGACGCTGTCTGCCGCCCGGTGCGCTTTCGCGTTCAGTCGCCGTTGAGGTTCTGGAACAGCTGAAGCTCATGCGCCCGGTACATGGCCTGCGCGCGGTTGTTGACACCCAGCAATTGGTACACCGTCCACAGATGCGCTTTGACGGTGCCTTCGGCAATGCCGATGTCGCGCGCGATCACCTTGTTGGGCTTGCCTTGCAGCAGGCCCCGCAACACGGCCAGTTGTCGACCGCTGAGCTGATTGGTCAAGGGATGGCCAGCGGCCTTGGTCACGCTTTGCGGGTTCAGCGCCTGAGGCGGCAGATAGACCCCATGCGCCATCACCAACTGGATCGCTTGACGGGTCACCGCGACATTGGTGCTCTTGGGGATGAAGCCGCTGGCGCCGCCTTGAATGGCTTGCGCAATGGTCTGCGGGTCGTCGTCACCGGAGATGACCACAATGGGCGTGTCCGCAAACTGGGCCTTCATCTGCGTCAGACCGTCGAGCCCCGCCACATTGGGCAGGTTCAGGTCCAGCAGGATGAGGCGATAGCTTTGATCGGCCCGCGACAGCGCCGTCTCCAGGCTGCCGACCTGTTCGACGGTGGCCTGAGGGTCCAGGCCCATGATGAGGTTGCTCAACCCTTCGCGGAACAAAGGGTGGTCATCGACCAGCAAAACAGACAAAGGAGAGGGCATGCCGGTTACAAGAGGACTCAGGGACAACGCTTCGGTGAGGCGAAGTTTAGCTGTTACAGGCTTTGCAGGACCCGGTATGGATCAAGGAATGAGGACGAGTTGAAGCGACTTGTCCGAAAGTACCGCTCCCATCAAACTGATGCGATGATTGCCACATGAGTCTCGGTGAATTTGACCTGATCGAACGCTACTTCTGGCGCCCCGCCGGTGTGGGGCCGCATCGTGCCGTGATCGGCAACGGCGATGACTGCGCCGTGATCGCGCCTGCGCCTGGTATGCAGGTGGCCGTGTCCACAGACACCTTGGTGGAGGGACGGCATTTCCTGTCGACAGTCCATCCCGCGCTGCTGGGCCACAAGGCCCTGGCGGTGAACCTGTCCGACCTGGCCGCCTGTGGGGCCAAGCCCCTGGCCTTCACATTGGCATTGACCTTGCCGCGGGTTAACGAGCCGTGGTTGTCGGCCTTCTCGAAAGGCCTGTTCGATCTGGCGGACGAGCACAACTGCGAGCTCATCGGCGGCGACACCACGGCGGGCCCCTTGACCATCGGCATCACCGTGATGGGCGAGGTCCCCGTGGACGGAGCCTTGCTGCGCCGGGGTGCTCAGGTGGGCGATGACATCTGGATCAGCGGCTGGCCCGGCGAGGCGCGCCTCGCGCTGGAAGCGTTTCGAGGCACCCTGCATCCCGGCCTGGATGCGCACACATTCGATGCGGTGCGCATCGCGATGGAGTCGCCCACGCCGCGCGTGATCCTGGGCCAGGGCCTGCGAGGCCTGGCGACCAGTGCGGTCGATGTGTCCGATGGGCTGTTGGGTGACCTGAGCCACATCCTGCGGCGCAGCGGGGTGGGCGCATCCCTGGCGCTCGACGCCTTGCCGGTCAGCCCTCATCTGAAAAGCCGCAGCCGCGATCTGCAACTGGACTGCATACTGGCCGGCGGCGACGATTACGAACTGATCTTCACGGTGCCGCCGCAGCACCGAGACGCGGTGCACCTGCTCGAACAACAGCTGGGGCTGATCCTGACGCGGATCGGTTGCATCGAGAGTGAGCCGGGCTTGCGTTTGTGGCAAGACAAGCAGGCGGTGCCCAATCGTTGGGTGTCCTTCGACCACTTCAAAGGCGCGGCATGACCTTGTATCGATACGACGTGGAAGACGCCCAAGAGGTCCATGCCCCGCGCCGCGCCAATGCCCATCTGCTGTGGAGCCATCCTGCGCACTTCATCGCGCTGGGCGCCGGCAGTGGCCTCAGCCCCTTTGCGCCTGGCACGGTGGGCACGCTGTGGGGCTGGATCAGCTTCGTCATCCTGCAGTCGCGGTTGGGCTTGGGGCCGCAGGCTGACCTCGCCTGGGCAGGCTTGTTGACGCTGACCTGGTTCATCGGCTGGTGGGCCTGCACGCACACGGCTCGCAGCATGCGCGTGGCCGACCCCGGCGCCGTGGTGTGGGATGAGATCTGGGCCATCTGGCTGGTGCTGTGGATCGTCACGCCCATCGACTGGAAGGGGCAATTGCTGGCGGTGGTGGCGTTTCGTGCCTTCGATGCGATCAAGCCCGGACCGGTGCGCTGGGCCGACCAGTTGTTCAAGCAAAAGCGCGGGCAGCCCATTGGGTGGTCACAAGGCTTGGGCATCATGTTCGACGACCTGGTCGCCGCCCTGTGCACCTTGCTGTTGCTGGCTGCTGCCGTGGCTTTGCGCCAAGGCGGTGTCAGCGTCAGCTTGCTGCCTTGATGAGGACGGGGCATGGACACGGGCCATACCATGATTCTGGTTCAAGACCTTGCAAGGGCGCTGCAAGCACGTGGCTGTTTGATGACCACGGCCGAGTCCTGCACCGGCGGGCTCATCGCGGCCGCATGCACCGAGCTGTCCGGGTCCAGCAACTGGTTTGATCGCGGCGTGGTGACTTACAGCAACGAGGCCAAGACCGACTTGCTGGGCGTCCCGGCGGCCTTGATTGCGCAGCACGGTGCCGTCAGTGAAGAGGTGGCTCGCGCCATGGCAAAAGGCGCACTGATGCGGTCGCGGGCCCATGCGGCCGTCGCCGTGACAGGGGTCGCCGGGCCAACCGGCGGCAGCGTCGACAAACCGGTGGGCACGGTTTGGCTGGCGTGGGCCACGCGCGCTTCGGCCGGCGCAGATCAAGAAGCCGAGCGAGTGATCGCGAAGCGATGCCTGTTTCCGGGCGACCGTTCGGCCGTGCGGTCGGCAACGGTGGTGGAGGCCCTCCAATCACTGAATCGGCTGCTGGATCAGGCATAGGCACCCAAGTGTGGGGATGGCATTGTTCCCTGAATGGGCTAGCCTGCGCGCACCTCGCATTGTCGCGAGAGGGTACCCAAAACAGTGATCAGGGAGAAATCAATGGCTTTGTCCATGCGCAGGGCGCTGACGCGCGTCCTCATCGCAGCCAGTGTGCTGTCTATTCAAGCTTGTGGCGGCGGGGGCGACGACGCCGCGCCTGCTGCCGAAGGGCAAGTCCAATCCGCCGTCGGTACATTGGGCGGTCGCGCCATCGACGCTTCGACCGGCCAGGGCATTGCCGGCATCACCGTTTCCGCTGGGGCGGTTCAAACCACCACCGATGACACAGGGCGCTTCAGTCTGCCCGCCGTCACAGCGGCAGAGCGTGTCAGCGTTCAGTTCCATGGCGCCAATTACGCCGAAACCACGCGCATCGCGTCTTTGGTTGCCAACGGCACCGCCGACGTCCAGGCCCGTTTGCTGCCGGTGGCGCAAACCGCGCAAGTGCCTGTGACGGCGGGCGGCACGGTCACCGTACAGGGCAGCACGGCACAAGTGGTGCTGCCAGCCAACGCCGTCCAGCGCGCCGATGGAAGCTTGCCAACAGGGAGCATCACGGTCCGGCTGACCCCGATCAATCCGGGCGTGGACTCCGCTGTCATGCCGGGTGACTTCACCACGGTGGTCAATGGCGCGCCAACCCCCATTGAAAGCTTTGGCGCGCTCAACGTCTTGTTGACCGATGCGCAAGGCGGCACCTTGAACTTGCGTGCTGGCCAAACGGCCACGATTCGAATCCCGGTAGGCTCGCGCAATGGCGAGCCGCCGGCCACCGTGCCTTTGTTCTATTTCGATGCAAGCCTGGGCCGCTGGGTGCAAGAGGGCGAGGCCACTCTGGTGGGAACGGGCGCCAGCGCGTACTACCAAGGTACCGTGGCCCACTTCAGCACCTGGAACGCAGACCAGATCTACAACACAGTCCGTGTCTTGGGATGCGTGAAGGATGCCGCCGGGAACACCGTCGCGTCGGCCCAGATCTTTGGTGATGGCATTGACTATTCAGGTGCCAGCACCGTGCGCACCGATGCCACGGGACATTTCATTCTGCCGGTCCGCCGCGGCAGTCAAACAACCTTGACAGGCGTTTCCGCTGGCTTGCTGACCAACACCGTCAGAGTGACCACAGCGGAGGTCGACGAGACCATGGAGACGTGTTTGACGCTGAGTAACACGGGCGCTGGCATCACGATGAAGCTGACCTGGGGGGCAGCGCCTTCTGACCTGGATTCACATCTGCGTGCACCCAACGGCGCCGAAATCTATTACAGCAATAAGGGCAACTTGATCGAGGCGCCCTTTGCGAACCTGGATGTGGACGACACCGACAGCTTCGGTCCTGAGGTGGTGACCTTGACCAAATTGATGGTGGGTACTTATAAGTATTCCATTTATAACTACAGTCACTATCGAAACGGGGCTATTTCCGTTTCTGGCGCACGGGTGGAGTTGAACATCCCAGGCCGTACGCTTGACTTGTACGTACCACCCACATCGGGCGAGAGCGCCGAGACGGATTGGTGGAACCTCTTTGAGCTCGATGTGGATGCCCATTGCCATGTCACGGTGCGCCCCGTCGGGACGTTCACCCGCAGCGGCCCCAGCGTGACGCCCGTACCTGTGAGCTATTGCACGCCTGACTGATCTCGTAATGGCCCCATCTGCGTTTTGAGCAGATCGATAGAACGAAATAGTTGTTTTATGAATAAATGAGGCCTTTCAAAATGCGTTAACCGCATGAGAGAGGTCATCATGAATTTTCAGCAACTGCGTTCTGTGCGTGAAGCCGTGCGTCAAGGCTTCAATCTGACCGAGGTGGCGCAGGTGCTGCACACCTCGCAGCCGGGCGTGAGCCGTCAAATTCGAGAGCTGGAAGACGAGCTCGGCATCGAGTTGTTCATCCGGGTCGGCAAGCGGCTGACCGGGCTCACCGAGCCGGGCGCGCAGGTGCTGCCCATCATCGAGCGGCTGCTGGCCGATTCCGATAACTTGCGCAATGCGGCGCGCGACTTTTCGGCCCATGATTCGGGGCCTCTATCGATAGCGGCCACTCACTCACAAGCCCGTTATGCCCTGCCTGCCGCAGTGCGGGACTTCCGGCAGCTGTATCCCCAGGTCACCCTGAGCTTGCATCAGGGCTCGCCCAAACAGATCGCAGAAATGCTGCTGTCAGGTGAGGCGGACGTCGCCATCGCTACCGAGGCCTTGGCGCAATACGACCAACTCGTCACCTTGCCCTGCTACCGCTGGACCCACAGCGTGGTCGTTCCCATCGGTCACCCCTTGCTGGACGGGCAGGCCCTGACGCTGGAGCGCCTGGCCAAATACCCGCTGGTCACCTACGACGCCGGCTACACCGGCCGCTCGCACATCGACCAGGCTTTCGACCGGGCGGGCATCCATCCGAGCATTGTGCTGACCGCCATGGACGCGGACGTGATCAAGACCTATGCGGAACTGGGGCTGGGCGTGGGCATCGTCGCATCGATCGCTTACGACGAAGAGCGTGACCGCACCTTGCGCGCCATTGACGTGGGCCACTTGTTCGCGGTCAACATGACGCGATTGGCGTTCCGGCGCGGCGCCTTTCTGCGTGGCTACGTGTATGCCTTCATCGAAACCTTTGCGCCCCCATTGACCCGCCAGGTGGTCGAGCAGGCGGCAGCGACTCCAGCGGGCAGCTCGGCCGAATCACCGGGGGTCTGACGGGGGCTGCGGCCAGCGCGGCGGCATCAGACGCTCCAGCGCAACGTCGATCACCAGCCCCCACAGGCTATACAACACCGAGCCCAGCAAGGCATCGCCAAAACTGTTGACGTGAAAGCCGTCGAGCAGGCCCGAGGCCATCTGAAAAGTCAGGGCATTGACCACGAACAGGAACAAGCCCAAGGTCAACACGGTGACCGGCAGCGTCAGCACGATCAACAGAGGGCGCACAAAGGCGTTGAGCAAGCCGATGACCACGGCCGTCCACATCGCGGCACCGAAGCTTTTGACATGGATGCCCGTGTCCCACTGGGTGATCAGCATCAAGGCGGCTGCCAGCAGCAGCCAACGCAGAATCAGTTTCATGCCCCCATCATAGCCACCGCTGTGGCGATTGACATCCGCCGTCACATTCTGCGAGCCGATCAGGCATAGACTGACGGCCCCGGTGTGCTTTCATCCAACCGCCATCGGGGATGGTGCCAGGAAAGGGAGCAGCGGATGACGGTCCGAGTGGTGAAGTTGGGGTCCCCCAGAAGCCAGGGAGAAGGGCTGCGCATCGGCACGGTTCGCCGCCCGCCGCGTGGCGTTCCCAAGTCCGAATTCGCGTCGCGCAACTGGTACGACGTCTGGTATCCCAATCTCGCGCCCAGTGTGGAGACCATGAAGCTGGCCCAAGCTGCCGAGACACCCCAGCAGTGGCGCGCGTTCGAGCAGCGCTACAAGAGCGAAATGGCCACGCCGGAGAACCGCCGGACCATCGACTTGCTGGCAGCCCTGTCGCAGCAGGCCGCGTTCTCAGTAGGGTGTTATTGCGACGACGAATCGCGTTGTCACCGCTCCATCCTGCGCCATCTGCTTGAGGCCGCCGGTGCCAAGATGGACTGAGGGCTCGGGGGCATCGATGCGCAAAGTGTGGATGGGGTTTGTGTGGGTGCTGGTCGCCTGGCCGGCTCTGGCGGCCGAGCCTTCGCCCTACATCGTGGCCTACAACGAGACCACTGCGCCCATGCTGCCCTTGGTGAAGGCCCTGTACGCGGAGATCGGGATGCACCCGACCTTTGTCCTGGTGCCATCCGAGCGTGCCATCACGGAAACCAACCGCGGGGTGTATGACGCCGACTTGAGCCGCGTTCCCTTCGCGATGGAGTTGTACCCCAACGTGATCCACACCCGCGAGCCATTGAAGAAGACAGAGCTGTTCGCCTACGTCAAGCAGGACGCCGCCCTCAGCGTGAGCCGGCCGGAGGATGTGAAAGGCCACACCCTGGGCATGCTCAGAGGATCCAAATTGTCTGAAGATTTCGCGCGCCGGCAGGGCGTCACCCCGGTGGTGTCCAACGGCTCGGAATCCTTTTATCAGATGCTGGCCGCTGGCCGGTTCGAGATCGCCTTGGTGACCAGCACCCAGTTGCTCTCGCCCTCCGACAGAATGATGACCCAGGCCAAACGGGTGGGACCGGTTCTGACGTCGACCCATTCGTATCACATCTTGAACAAGCGGCATGCTGACCTGGTGCCCCAGCTCGATGCCGGCATCCGCGCGATGCGAGCCGACGGGCGGCTGGCCCGCTTGCTTCAACGTGTAGACAACCCCTGAAAGCCCGTTTCGTGAACATCGACAAGACCACCCTGTTGGGCCCGCGCGTGCGCCTGGAGCCTTTGACCGCGGCGCACCTGCCTGGCCTGGCCACCGCCATCGAAGACGGTCGCCTGTGGGAATTGCCCGTGACCGTGGTGCCGCATCCGTCTGATCTCGGGATGTTTCTGGATCAGGCCGAGGTGGCCTTCGGCCAAGGCCGTGAACTGGCTTTTGCCACCATCGACATCCCGAGCGGTCGGGTGGTGGGCAGCACCCGGTTTCGCTGCATCGAGCGGCCGCATCGCCGTGCCGAGATCGGCTTCACGTTCCTGGCCGCGTCCTGGCAGCGCACGCATGTCAACACAGAGGCCAAATATCTGATGTTGCGACATGCCTTCGAGGTGTGGGGCTGCAACCGGGTCGAGCTGTTGACCGACGAGCGCAATGCCAAATCTCGCAACGCCATCCAGCGCATCGGCGCGCAATATGAAGGCATCATGCGCAGCCACATGGTGATGCGCGACGGCTTTGTCCGCAACTCGGTGGTCTACAGCATCGTGCGGCCAGAGTGGCCGCAAGCGAAGGCCGCACTGGAAGCCAGGCTGGCCCCACACGGCTGAACAAAACGGAGACGCCCATGAGCGACAACTGGGATTTTTATTACTGCCGGGTCGATGACCGGCCCGCATCCATGTACCTGGATCTGGACGCGGTGCAGGTGGGGCCGGTCGAAGGGCTGCCCATCATGGCCTTCATCCGCCTGACCATGCGGCATCCGCGCCCCGATGGCTTGTCCAGCCCCGAAGAGTTCGGCACCTTGTGCGCCGTGGAAGACGCCATCAACGAGCAGGTGGCCAGCGAGCGCGCCGTCTACGTTGGGCGCTGCACCACCAACGGTTACCGGGACTTCGTGTTCTACCTTGATCCGGACGTCGAGTGGGGCCAGCTGGTGGCTTCTTGCCTGGGCGCCTTCCCTGACTACAACTATGAAGTGGGGACGCGGGGTGATCCGGACTGGTCCACCTACTTCAATTACCTGTACCCCAGCGAGCGGGATGGCCAGTCCATCGAGAACCGCCGGGTGTGCCAGGCGCTGGAGCAAAACGGCGACGCGCTCAAAGAGCCGCGCGAAATTGACCACTGGCTGAATTTCGCCACGCAGCAAGACATGGACGCCTTCATCGACGCCGCCTCGGCATTGGGCTTCCAGGTTCGCGACCAGGCGGACGCGCCTGATGAAGACGGCCGCTACGTGCTGCAGCTCTTCAGGGTCGACGTGCCTGGCTATGCCGCCATTGACGCCGTGACCTTGCCCCTGTTCGATCTGGCGACCTTGCGCAATGGCGTGTATGACGGGTGGGAGTCCGTGGTGGTCAGCTGAGCCGCTTGCCAAGACCCGGGCTTGGGCGTGAAATACGGCATGCGTTCGTCAAGTCGTTGCTGTTGTATACCCCTTGGGGTACATTGAGCCGTGCATCATGGATCCGTTTTTAAAGGAGACGTCATGAGAACCTGGCTGATTACCTTGGCATTGCTGGCAGTGGCCAGTGTTTCGCGAGCCCAGTCGCCCGCCTCGGCGCCAGCCGCTGCGGCTGCGGCGTCCGCTTCCACGAACTCACCCGGTGGTGAGGCCGCCGACCCCTATGACGTCTCTCGTCTGCCGGATGATCCTTATGGCCGGCTGGTGCGTTACGGCAAGGAATTGACGGACCGCACGTTTGCCTACATCGGCCCCGAGGTCAAGGACCGCAAAATGCGATTCGCCGGCAACAACCTGGCCTGTGCGTCTTGCCACGAAGCCTCGGCGACCAAGAAGTTCGCCATCCCGTGGGTGGGTGCGCATGCCACCTTTCCCCAATACCGAGGTCGAGAAGACCAGATCAGCACGCTTGAAGAGCGCGTGAACGGGTGCATGGAGCGCAGCATGGCCGGCAAGGCCTTGCCCTTGGACAGTCAGGAGATGAAGGCCTTTGTGACCTACATGCATTTCCTGTCCAAAGGGATCGCGGTGGGCAGCAAGGTGGAGGGGCAGGGACTGCCACCCTTTAAGGCGCCCAATCGGCGGGCCGACCTGGACGCCGGAGCCAAAGTCTTCCAGGCCCAGTGCGCCGCCCCTTGGGCACCACTTACGATCAGCCCAAGCTGAGCGATGACGAGGCCTATGACGTGGCCGCCTTTGCCTTGAGCCATGCCCGTCCGCAGAAGGCGCACACGGAGCGCGACTTCCCGGCGCGCTGGAACAAGCCGGTGGATGCCGCCTTTCCGCCCTATGTCGACGGCGCCTCGGCCGATCAGCACCGCTTTGGGCCTTATCCTCCCTTGCAAGAGAACATGAAAAAACTCAAGGACAGCCTCATGAAGGCGCCACCGAAGTAAGCGTCCTGAACCGTCCGGTCATCGCCCAGCCACTGTGAGCCCCTCGCCATGTACACATTGCACATTGCCAACAAGCTGTACTCGTCCTGGTCCCTGCGCCCCTGGATCCTGATGACTGAACTGGGCTTGCCCTTTCAGGAGCAGCTGCACTGGTTCGGTGACGAGGCCGATTGGGCAGCTTACCGAGCCGTGTCACCCACCGGCAAGGTGCCTTGTCTGGTCGATGGCGCACAGGTGGTCTGGGATTCGCTCGCGATCACCGAGTACCTGGCAGAAAAGCATGCTGGCGTGTGGCCCCAGTCGGTTGCTGCGCGGGCCTGGGCGCGCAGTGCCTCGGCCGAGATGCACGCCGGCTTCGGGGCACTGCGCGAGCATTGCTCGATGCACTGCGGCTTGCGCGTTCGCCTGCACGAAATGCCGGCAGCGGTTCAGCGTGATGTGGACCGCATCGTCGCGTTGTGGACACAAGGCCTGAGCACCTTTGGTGGACCTTATCTGGCCGGCGACCGGTTCACGGCGGTGGACGCTTTTTTCGCCCCCGTCACCCTTCGCTTTGACACTTATGGGATGGCCTTGCCTGCGGTCGCGCAAGGCTACGCGGAGCGCATCCGCCAGCTGCCGTCTTTGCGTGCCTGGATTGAAGCGGCCTTGGTCGAGCCGGTTTCGCCGGCCGGACATGAGCAGGTCGTCCTCGCAGTCGGCGAGGTGCTGGAGGACCGACGCACTGGTGCGCGTTGACGCACGTCAACCTCATCGGACAACACCCTTGAAACCAATCCTGAAGTCCATATATCTTCGAACATGCAGTAATCGGATTTCAAACGTTTCTGACAAGGAGTGCGCAAATGAACCTGCTACCCACTCGTACCAGTTTGTTCGATGACATCTTCCGGGATCTGGCCTCGGGTTATTACGTCAAACCTCTGCATGGCGATCCCCTGCCGTCGCAGATCAAGATCGACGTGAAAGAGGCGGGCAACGGCTACACCGTTCAGGCCGAAATCCCGGGGGTGCCCAAAGAAGACATCCATGTTGACGTGCATGGCGCCGTGGTCACCTTGCGAGCCGAAGTCAAGCAGCAGGACAGCCAGACCCAGGATGAGCGAACCTTGCGCAGCGAGCGGTACTACGGCAGCGTGAGCCGCAGCTTCGAATTGCCCACCGAGGTCGAGGCGGCTGAGTGCTCGGCCAAGTTCGCCAATGGAGTGTTGACCTTGCAACTGCCCAAGAAGACCAAGGCGCCCAACGGCAGCCGCATCCGGGTAGATTGAAAGGGTGGGCCGACGGCACCTTGTGCCATCATCGGCCCATGAAGACCCACACGCTCTTGCCCCCCTGGTCCGTGGCCGCCCCGCTGGTGGCCTTGCTCGTTCTGGCTGGCTCCAAACTGGGGCTCGGACCTTGGTACATGTTGATGGCGGCCGCTGCCTTGTTTGGCGGCGTGACGGCCGCCGTGCACCATGCCGAGGTCGTCGCCCACCGAGTCGGCGAGCCCTTTGGCACCTTGTTGCTGGCCATTGCGATCACGGTGATCGAGGTGGCCCTGATCGTGTCGCTGATGTTGTCAGGCGGGCCGGCCGCGACGGCGCTGGCGCGCGACACGGTGTTCGCTGCCGTGATGCTGATTCTCAATGGCATGGTGGGCCTGTGTCTGTTGGTGGGGGGCAGCCGTTTTCATGAGCAGACCTATGGCCAGCATGGGGTGAGTGCCTCACTGGCAACGCTTGCCGCCATCGCCGTGCTCACGATGGTGTTGCCTAACTTCACCACCACCACGCCGGGGCCTTACTACAGTCCCAGCCAGTTGGGGTTCATCGCGGTGGTCTCGATGGTGCTGTACGGCACCTTTGTCTTGGTTCAAACGGTGCGGCACCGCGATTACTTTTTGCCGCGCGGTGCGGCGCAAGACGACGCCTCGCACGCCGAGCCGCCGTCCAACAAGGTGGCGCTGCTCAGCCTGGGCCTGTTGCTGATCAGTCTGGTCGGGGTGGTGATGCTGGCCAAAGCGCTGGCGCCCACGATCGAGCAGGGGGTGGCGGCCATGGGCGCCCCGCCGGCGCTGGTCGGCATCATTGTCGCCATGGTGGTGTTGCTGCCCGAAGGGGTCGCTGCCTTGCGGGCCGCGCGCTCCAACCGCCTGCAGACCAGTCTGAACCTGGCTCTGGGCTCGGCGCTGGCCAGCATCGGTTTGACGATTCCTGCCGTGGCCCTGGTGTCGCTGATGACCGGGTGGACGCTGACGCTGGGGCTGGACATCAAATCAACGGTGTTGCTGATGTTGTCGCTGATGGTGGCGACGCTGTCACTGGGCACCGGGCGAACCACCGTGCTGCAAGGCACGGTCCATCTGGTGATCTGCGCGGTCTACTTGTTCACGACGATCGTGCCGTGATGTCGTACGGGCCGGGTCCAGACCTTGAGGGTCATGGCCCCTGCAAGGCTTGCGTGGAATCCGCCTGCGAGGGGTGACGACGCGTAGCCGGCAGGTCGCTCAGGGCGGTCATGCCGGCGGTCGAGCCGCTGCATGCGGTGGGCAACAAATTGCCGCTCCAGCTGATGGGGCCGGCTTTCGCGCCGGGGTAGGTGGCAGGCACATAGTCGAGGTAGTAGGCCGCGCGGGCACGCCAGGCCAGCACATGATGCTCGCACGCCGAGCCTTCACCGGCCACGGCGATGGCGCCCATGAACACGCCTTTGGCGTTGTACAGCGGCAAGCCCTTGTCGAACCTTGGCGCCACGCCCGCGGCGTCGGCGTCGCGGTTACTGGATGCCACAGCGCACATTTCACCCTGGCGGTTCACCACCGCAATCCAGCTGACCCCGTTGCTGTTGGTGAGCGAGCCGCTGCCGGTCTGATGCGCCAATCGCAACCCCGCCATCAAGGCTGCCTGGCCCGGTAAGCCATTGCAGTCGGATGAGCCGTTGGCCTTGGACTTGGCCCAGGCGGCGGCGGGCCAGATCAGGCCAGCGCTCAAGACCAAAACGGCCGGGGCAGTGAGGGCATTGAATCGGACGGACATGAGACGTCTCCAGTGCAGGCTCGTGCTCAAGAAGTCAGCACGGCAGGTATTGTGGAATCAGGGCCCCCGATCCGTACCCCCTGCTTCCCCTCATCGCGGACGATTCTTTCGCGATGCGGCGTGGCATTTCGTTTGGCGCCATGCCACTCAGGGTGGAGAGGGTTTCTACTTAAATTTCATGCACTTTTCACGGCAAATCGTGCACACTGCACGGATACCAAGAATTCAACAGCGCACTCCAGGGAGTGGAAAGATGACGAAGCTGTATCCCGTCGTGAACCGATCAACAACGCCCTCGGGGCGCCCGTTCGTGGCGCACCTGACCCCCGCCAGCCAGGCGCTGGTGCAGTCTGGCCGTCCCCTTCCGCTGCCGGAAGTGACCTACGTCGACTGGTCCGAGTGGGAGCGCGCCGCAAGCGCGGGAGGCGCCCCCCGTCTGGACCTGCCGCACGGTGTCGGTCCGTCGCCACGCTAAGTGTCTGACACCCGATAGTCTTTTTTCTTGATTGCGGCGATCCTGTCTCTTCCCCAATGGAGAGGAGAGCCGGGATGGCGGGTGAATCCAAAGACGTTCTGATCATCGGTGCAGGCCTGGCGGGCCTGGTCACGGCCCTGGAGTTGCTGCGTGCCGGGCGCCGTGTCACGCTGCTTGATCGCCGGGGCCATGCCCAATTGGGTGGGCTGGCGTACTACGCTTTTGGCGGCATGGCGCTGGTTGGCACGCCCGAGCAGCGCTGGTCGGGCATCCAGGACTCGCCCGATCTGGCCCTGGGCGATTGGCTCAGCTTCGCCAACTTTAGCCCCGAAGACGTGTGGCCTCGTCAATGGGCCGAGCACTACGTGTCTCGCTGCGTGCCCGAGGTCCATGAGTGGCTCAAGGCAATGGGCGTGCGCTTCATGCCGGCGGTGCAATGGGTCGAGCGCGGGTGGCTGAAGCGCGGTAACAGCGTGCCCCGGTATCACGTCCTATGGGGCAGCTCGCGCCACATGACGCAGACCGTTGTCCAGGCTTTGCAGCAAGCCGCGCAGCCGGGCGGCCGACTGACGATCTTGAGCGAACACCGCGTGGACCGCCTGATCCAGCAGGGTGCGGGCCGGGTCGTGGGCGTCGCGGGGGTGGACGAGGCGCGAGGCCGCCCCTTCGAGTTGTACGCCTCGCATACGGTGGTCGCCACGGGCGGGATCACGGGCAGCCTGGAGCGCGTGCGCGAGCATTGGCCCGCAGAGTGGGGAATGGCGCCAGAACATCTGCTCAATGGCTCGCACCCGACGGCCGATGGCCGGCTGCACGATGAGGTCTGTGAAGCCGGCGGCCGCGTCACGCACCTTGACCAGATGTGGCACTACGTCGCCGGGGTGCGCCACCCGCAGCCGCTTTTCGAGGGGCATGGCCTGAGTCTGGTGCCGCCCAAGTCGGCTGTGTGGCTGGACCCGGATGGCCGTCGCATCGGGCCGGAGCCTTTCATCACCGGCTTTGACACGCGTGTCATGGTGGAGCGGGTCTCGCAATCGGGCTGGCCCTACACGTGGCAGGTGCTCAATCGCCGCATTGCGGACAAGGAGCTGGCCGCCTCAGGCGCGGACCACAACCCGGCGATCCGAGACCGCCGGCGCCTGGCCTTCATCAAGCAGATTCTGTCGGGTCAGCCTGCGCTGGTCGATGACCTGCTGACGCATTGCGCGGACTTCGTGCAGGCTGACGATTTGGCGACCTTGGTTCAAGGCATGAATCGGGTGGCCGGCAATCAGCGCCTGCATGCCGAGACCGTGGCCCAGGCCATCGGGCCCTATGACGATCAAATCCGCCGCGGACACCGCTTCCACAACGATGACCAGTTGCGGCGCATCGAGCAGTTGCGTCGCTGGACGGGCGACCGGGTGCGCACCTGCAAGGACCAGCCGGTCATCGATCCGAAGGCGGGCCCGTTGATCGCGATTCGCTGCCAGATCCTGACCCGCAAATCCATGGGCGGCATTCAAACCGATCTGCAAAGCCGCGTGCTGTCGCTGGCTGGCGATCCGATTGCAGGCTTGTACGCGGTGGGCGAGGCCTCCGGCTTTGGTGGGGGCGGCAGCAACGGTGAAGGGTCCCTGGAGGGCACCTTCCTGTCCGGCTGCATCCTGACCGGGCGGGCGGCTGCCCGGTCCATCCACGCCTTGCTGTGAGCCGGATCAGGGCTGGGCTTTCTCCAGCTCGTTGATTCCGGTCTGGGCCTGATTGACGTCCTTGCTGTACTCGTTGAGGTAGCGGCTGCGTTCTTCGCTGGTCCACTCTGCGTCTGAAAAACTCGACAGCGGGTAGTTTGCGCTGGTGTGCATGACGCCTGGCCAGCGGGGCATCATGGCCCGGTCGGGAAACCGGTTCTCGTACAAAAGGAAGCCCTCGACGTCGCGCAGGGTGATCGGGAAGGCGGGCTTGAGATCGCGCACCAGCCGGCCAAACAAGGGCAGCCGGAACTCCTTGGCGCCGGCCGCGACCTCGTCGTTGAAGGTCAGCAGCGCGAAGGGTTTGCCGTTGGCATCGTAGGCCCGTGCGCTGATCACATAGCGCCCCGCCTCTTTGACATTGGCCTTGAGGTAGAACGCCAGCGAGCCGCCTTCCATCATCTCGTGCGCGCCACCCAGCCAGACGGCCGGCACCACGGGCGAGTAGACGATGTCAAAGAAAGTCTGACCCGGGCCGGCATCGCCTTGCAGATAGACCTCGATGCGGATCGTGCCCGCCAAGGTCGCAAAGCCTTGCGTGGCGGGCTGAAAGCGCACGCTCAGGGTCTGGTCGCCGGCGACGGCGTCGCCGTTGGTGCCGCGGTCTTCGAACTGCAGGGCCACCGGCGGGTAGGCGTTGATGTTGGCGCCGCCCTGTGTTTCATGGGCCACGGCACGGGAGACGCGCAAGGGCAGGGCACGGTTGTTGTCATCGACCAGTGACACGGTCAGCAGGACGCTCTCCTGGCCGCTGACGAACACCCGGTCCTGCGTGGTGCGCAAATGTTGCCCCGGGATGGCCTCGCCCTTCTGAGTTCGCATGGGCTTGTCTTCGGTGATCGGCGCAAAGGGCTTGATCTGATCCTGATGTTCGCTGAGGGGTCGCGAATCGTGGGGGTAGCGGGTCGCGGCTTTGTAGCTGTCCAGTCGCTGCTGCGCTTCGGCCAGTTGAGCCTGCAACAGCTTGAGCTTATCGCGGCGAGCTTGTCGGGCCTTGTCGCCAAAGGCTTCGGTGGGTGCTGACGGTGCCGATGCAAGCTGTGGCGTGGCGGGCGCCGCCCCTTGTGAGGCCACCGGTTCCGTGGCACTGCCCGCATCGCTGCGGACCTGCCAGATCAGCAACGCCACGACGATCAAAACAGGGACCACAGCCCAAACAGCACGCCCTGACTGGGCCCCTCTTTGACTCATTTCGCGTTGTTCACCATGTGGTTGCGAACCAGCCCGACCACACCTTGCCAGTTGCTGTTGGTGTAGTGGTTGTAGGCCTCGTTGTCATCGCGGAAGGCGACCGAGTGGTAGCTCCACTTGGTGGAGCCGCCCTCGTTGGCGGCGGTGCCCAGGCTCAGGTCGTTGCAGAACCAGTCGCTGGGGTTGCACAGGCTCTGGCCCGAGCTGCCCGATACGCCACCGCTGGAGTGGTAGGCCACGGCCTCATCGTCCTGACCGGGCAAGATGCCCGAGTACAAAGTGCCCTTGGCGCCGGCGTACATGTAGAACCACAGCGAGCGGGTGCTGTTGTGGTTGTAGAGCGCACGCGCGGTGGTGGTCTTCAAGTCTTGAACCAGTGGCTCGGACACAGCCCAGCTGCCCCAGTCGGACAACTCCGAGCCGCCGCCGGCGCCCGCCGCGATGTCCACGAACTTGATGTTCCAGCCCGTTTGTGTGCCCCCCGTGCTGGCATTGCCACAGGTGCCATCCGATGCCGGTGCCGCGTTCTTGACGCTGCGCGTCGTGCCGCCATACATCGCCAGGGTGTAGCCCACCATCAGGTCACCGGCGCTGTGGGCGGCGATGTAGCACCAGTTGGTGCCAGTGCAAAAGCAGTCCAGGGCATTGCGCACCAGGTAGTTCTTGTCGGCAATGTGGCTGTAGCCGTCCCAGTTGACCGACTTCTTGTTCACGCCGGCAGCGGTGGTCGCCGGGCCCCAGTAGGTGAAGTCGGCGTAATTGCCGGCCGTGCCGCCGCCTGTGCGGCCGTTGACCCACAACGAGTAATTGGTTGCATACGAGACGGCTGCCATGCCGCCGCACACCACGGCGATCGCCGCCAGCAAGGAACTTTTGGATAAGCGCATCACGTCATCTCCTCTTGTCGTCGCCTTGACTGGCGGGGTGGTTGAAAGTCAGGAAGGGGTCACTGTGCGTTGTTCACCATGTGGTTACGCACCAGGCCCACGACACCAGCCCAGTTGCTGTTGGTGTAGTGGTTGTAGGCCTCGTTGTCATCGCGGAAGACCACCGAGTGGTAGCTCCACTTGGTCGAGCCACCTTCGTTGGCGGCGGTGCCCAGGCTCAGGTCGTTGCAGAACCAGTCGCTGGGGTTGCACAGGCTCTGGCCCGAGCTGCCCGATACGCCACCGCTGGAGTGGTAGGCCACGGCCTCGTCGTCCTGGCCCGGCAAGATGCCCGAGTACAAAGTGCCCTTGGCGCCGGCGTACATGTAGAACCACAGGGAGCGGGTGCTGTTGTGGTTGTAGAGCGCACGCGCGGTGGTGGTCTTCAAGTCTTGGACCAAGGGTTCGGACACCGCCCAGCTGCCCGCATCAGACAGCTCCGATCCCCCGCCGGCGCCCGCCGCGATGTCAACGAACTTGATGTTCCAGCCGGTTTGCGTGCCACCCGTGCTGGCATTGCCGCAGGTGCCGTCTGACGCGGGAGAGGCATTCTTGATGCTGCGGGTCGTGCCGCCATACATCGCCAGCGTGTAGCCCACCATCAGGTCGCCGGCGCTGTGGGCGGCGATATAGCACCAGTTGGTGCCGGTGCAATAGCAGTCCAGGGCATTGCGAACCAGGTAGTTCTTGTCGGCGATGTGGCTGTAGCCGTCCCAGTTGACCGATTTCTTGTTCACGCCCGCAGCGGTGGTCGCGGGGCCCCAGTAGGTGAAGTCGGCGTAATTGCCTTCGGTGCCGCCCCCGGTTCGACCATTGACCCACAGCGAATAGTTGGTGGCGTAAGAAACCGCAGCCGCACAACTGGCCAGGACGGCCACACCGGCCCACACGGAACGCATCGAAAGGCGCATCAAAACCTCCGGGAATGTTCGCAAAACAACAAGGAGTTACAACTATCAATGTGGAATACATCACGACACAACAAGCAGTTTCCCTAACGGGTGCCGTTAAATTTTTTGTGCTAGCGATGTCGTGGAAATCGGACAAAGGCAACCCATTGGCATGGGCTTGACAGCCGTGTTACATTGACGGTCTAACAAACTAGACCGAACGCCCTTTGTTGCCTGTTTGCAGGTTGCGCTGGACGCTGATGTCCAGCCTGAGGAGCCGAGAACATGGCTAAAGAAGAACTGATTGAAATGCAAGGCAAGGTAGACGAAGTCCTGCCTGACTCTCGCTTCCGTGTGACTTTGGAAAACGGCCACACCTTGGTTGCTTACACCTCCGGCAAGATGCGCAAGAACCACATCCGCATCCTGGCTGGCGACAAGGTGTCGCTTGAGCTGTCGCCTTACGACCTGACCAAGGGTCGGATCACCTTCCGTCACATCGAACGCAGCGGTCCGTCGAGCTACGCGCCCCGCCCGCAGCGTTGATCTTGCATTAAACGGCAGCCCAGTCTGCCGCGCTACACTCCCCACCCAACATCGGTGCGGGAGTCGTCAGTGTTTGCCCCATTTCGTGTCGTGAAGCCCCTTGCGTGGGGCTTGAGCTGGTCCGTATGCCTGGCGTGGGCCGCCCATGCTGCCGCCGCTCCTGAGGACGCGGCCACCGCCGTGACGGCTGGGATGGCGGCCTACGAAAAAGGCGACTATGACGCGGCCATCGCCGCGCTGCAAAAGCCGGCTGGCGCCGGTGACCGCGACGCCTTGTTCATCCTTGGCGAGTCGGTGTTTCTGCATACCGCCCGTCCTGGCAACTTCGCCCAGGCCTACAAGCTCTATCAACTGGGTGCCGCCGCGAAAGACCCGCGGGCCGAGTTTCGGTTGGCTGAGTTGCGAGCCATTGGCATCGGTGAGGCCCCGGACATCGACGCATCGCTGGCGTGGCTGCGCCGTGCATCGGACGCTGAATTCCCGCCCGCACAACTGATGCGAACGCAGTTGTTCAAAGCGCGCACGCAGGCCCGCGAGTCGGCTGCCTTGATCGACGGTGCCGCCCTGGATGGGGTGACAGACCCGACCTTTGCCGGCATCGACGGGGCGCAATTTGGCCTGGGCCCGCAAGCCCAGTGCACGCAGGCGAAAGAGGCGGCCTTGCTGTCACAGGTTGGCAACCAGTTGTACGGGCGCTTTGTCGACGAGCTGATCCTGTCGTACTACAGCAAGTTGCCCGATCAGGTGGTGGCGCGCCCCTTGTTGGCGCCGTTCTATGCGCACGTGATCGCGTCCGACCCTTCCTTGTTCCGCTCCTGCTCGGTTGCCACAGGCCTGCCGCCTGATGCGGTGACCACCGGGGCGCGCATCCCTGCTTTCGACCTCACCGAACTGAAAACGGGGCGGGACGGCACCGAGCGACGGGGGTGGTTGCTGCCCAACCAGATCGATGTCGCCGGGGCCCGCTTGGGGGTACAGGGCGGACCGGCCTACTTCAATACCAATGCGGGCTCAGTCTGGGGCTGTCCGCGCGAGGCCTCCGAGCAGATCGTCCACGCGACGGCACGACCGGCGACCTTGCCGTCGTGCGTGGCGCTGCAGGCTGGCACGGTCGCCACGACGGGGCGCAGCCTGAAGGTATCGGAGGCCCAGCCCCATGGATTCGGGGGTGCACGCCTGCTGCCCGAGGTGGTGATATTCGGGCAGTTTGGCAAGGTCTTCTATCTCCACCGGGCACAGCCCTCGAAGGCTGATTGACCACGGCTGGCGCGTTGAACATAAGGCAAGCCAGGCCGCGGGCGGTAGTTACCCCTAGCTCATTCAAGGGTGGGTTTTCTTGCCCAAGCTGGCGTCATTAGCCCAATACTACTGGGCGTCCCGGCGCCCACTGGTTCATGGCTGGTGCGGTGCCCGCGTCCGTATCGACCCCTGACTGATTGACGAGTACAACTTCATGCGCCAACGAGCCCTGCCACTGATCCTCGCTGCACTGGTGACCTGTTTCACCACGGTGCACACGGGCCACGCCGCCGAGCCGGTGTCGACCCCGCCTGCGAAAGCGGCGCCTCGCGCGACGGCAGCCCGTGCCAACTCGGCCGCCAATGCGACCAATCCAGCCACACTCGATGCCCGGGCGCAGGACGTCAAGCGCGATGTGATTGCCCTCAACCGGGACCTGCAAGTCCTGGAAGAAGAATTGCTGTACCCCGCTAGCACGCAGGTGGCGGTGTTCGTCTCACTCGATGTGGCCAAGTCCTTCACCTTGGACGCCGTGCAAGTCAAACTCGACGACAAGGTCGTGGCCAACTACCTCTACAAGCCCCAAGAGCTGGCCGCGCTGCAGCGTGGCGGCGTCCAGCGTGTCTACCTGGGCAATGTGCGCGCCGGTGAGCATGAACTGGCTGCCTCCTTCACGGGCTCCGGCCCCAATGAGCGGGACTACAAGCGCAGCGCCTCGCTGAAATTCGACAAGGGCGCCGATGCCAAGTACATCCAGTTGCGCATTGAAGACCCGGCCGCGCGCATGCAGCCCGAGTTGACCGTCAAAGCCTGGCAGTAAGCAGTCATGCGTTTCTTGCATCGACCCTTGGGGTCCACCGTCTTGTCGAGCCTGCCTGGCGCGCGTCGTGTCGCGGCCCGATGGGCCGCCAGCGCACTGGCCTTGGGCGGGGCATGTGCCGTGTACGCGGCCCCGACCGAAGGGTTGCCGGCCAAAGCCTTGCAGACGCCTGACTATGGGCAGGCCCTCTACCACTTTTTCCAAGATGATGACTTTGCTGCATTGACCAGTTTGCAGGTCGCTCAGCAACGCCGTCGCATCGCCCTGCAGGACGACGAGGTCGAAGCGCTGCGTAGCCGCATGCTGCTGGACTACGGGATGCATCGAGAGGCGGGCGACGTCCTGGCCCGATTGGCGGAGCGGGGCGGCACGCCGGAGGCGCGTGATCGGGCCTGGTTCAGCCTGGCCCAGCAGCGTTATCAGAAGGGCCAGTTCGCCTTGGCTGAAGAGGCGCTGGCCCGCGTGCAGCGGCCCTTGCCGGGCGCACTGGAACAAGACCGGGGTCTGCTGCAGGCGCAGTTGCTGATGAGCCGTTCGGACTACCGTGGCGCGGTCCGCGTGCTCAAGGCTTTGCTCGAGCAGCATCCCCGTGCACGCTTTGTTCGCTACAACCTGGGCGTGGCACAGACGAAGGCAGGCGACACGGCAGAGGGCACGGCGACCCTGGATGCACTGGGTAGCGAGTCGGCCGACACCGATGAGGAACGCGCGCTGCGCGACCGCACGAACGTGGCCCTGGGCTTTGCTGCCTTGACCGCGCAACAGCCCGCTGCTGCTCGCCGATACCTCGAACGCGTGCCGCTGCAAGGTCCTGAGAGCAACAAGGCGCTGCTGGGTTACGGCTGGGCCGCACTGGACCAGCAGGCCCCGCAAGCGGCCCTGGTGCCCTGGACGGCCTTGGCCAAGCGCGATGCCAGCGATGCCGCTGTGCTCGAAGCCAAAGTGGCCGTGCCTTATGCCTATGAGCGACTGCATGCCAACGGCAAGGCCCTGCAGCAATACAACGAAGCCATTCAATCGTTCGAGCGTGAGCGCCAGGGCCTGGATGCCGCGATCGAATTTGTCCGATCAGGCCGACTCGCTGAAGCTTTGCTGACGGGGCCGGCGCGCGGTGACAGTGGCTCGGGATGGCGCATGGACGCGCTGCCCGAGGTGCCGCACACGCACTACCTGACAGCCCTGTTCGCCCAGAACGCGTTCCAGCAAGCCTACAAGAGCCTGCGCGACTTGCGGCAGTTGCAGCAGCGCCTACAGGCGGGTCAGGACAAGCTTGGGTCTTTCAAAGATGAGTTGGCTGCGCGTCGGCAGGCCCAGGATCAGCGCTCGGCCCGAGCCAATGCGCTGGCCAGCGAGTCCAGCCTGTCAGCTCTGCGCCAGCGGGTGGATGCGCTCGAAGCGGACATCGCCCAAGCCCAGTTTCGGACCGATGTGTCCGTGTTCGCAGATGAGCGGCAGCGCGAGCAACTCGCTCGAATCGCCCGTGTCCAGGCCATTGTCGACAAGCCGGGCAATGCCCCCGAGATCGTGCGCGCTCGAGAGCGGCTTCGCCTGGTATCCGGCTTGTTGAACTGGCAACTGGCGCAAGAGCAGGCCGCGCGTTTGAGCACGGCACAAACAGCGCTGGCCGCGGCCAAGGCCGATCTGGCCCAAGCCCAAGGGCGCGCGGCAGTGATCACCCAAACCCTGCGCGATGAGCCCCAGCGTCTGGCGCGGTGGAATGACCGCGTTCAGACCTTGGCCACCCAGTTCGACGTGGCCAGGCCCAAGGTCGCCGCTCTCGCTGTTGAACAGCAGAATGTGTTGCAGGAGATGGCCCTGGAAGAGCTGACTCGTCAGAAAGAAAACCTGGCGACTTATCTGGTGCAGGCACGTTTTGCCGTGGCCCAGTTGTACGACCAGGCGGCAGCCAGCGCGAAGGCCCAATCAGGCGCCTCGCGCGGCACCGGTAACAAGGAGGCTGCTGATGCGCCCAAGCCATAGCCTCACCTTGCTGGCGGCAGCCTGTCTGCTCAGTGCCTGCATGTCTGGTAAGCAGCCCGCCACCTTGCAATCCCTGGCCACGCAAGAGTTCAATGTCAAGCCCGATGAGGTCGAAGTCGTCAGCGAAGCGCAGGCCATCAAGGCCTACAGCCAGTTGCTGGACAGTGCCCCTCATTCCGCGCAAGGCGCCGAAGCCCTGCGGCGCCTGGCCGATCTGGAAATGGACCGCGCCGACAAGGCCAGCGCAGACGCCGCGGGCACGCCCGACTACCGCGCGGCCATTGCCCGTTATCAAGAGACCCTGACCAACCATCCGGATGCGCCCAACCGCGATCAGGTGCTGTACCAGCTGGCGCGGGCTCAAGAACAGGCAGGCGATCTCGAAGCGGCGCTCAAGTCCTTGAACCAGTTGGTTCAGGCGCATCCTCACACGGTCTACATCGACGAAGCGCAGTTCCGCCGTGGCGAACTGGCTTTCAGTGCCAGCCAGTACGCCGACGCCGAGAACGCCTATGCCGCTTTGCTGAGTGCCGACAGTGCCAATCCCTATCGTGACCGCGCGCGTTTCATGCTCGGCTGGTCGCGCTTCAAGCTGGGTCAGTTCGATGAAGCGTTGCAGGCCTTTTTTGGTGTGCTGGACGTCAAGCTCGCCAGCCGCCCCGGTGGCAACAGCCTGGTCTCGCCAGACAGCCTCAACCGCGCAGAGCGCGAACTGCTGGTGGACACCTTCCGCGGGATCAGCCTGAGCCTGGCCAATCTGCAAGGCGCCGAGTCCATCGCCGCTTATACGACCAAGCCCTTGCGCCAAAGCTATGCCATCCTGGTCTATGAGCAGCTGGGCGATTTCTACCTCAAGCAAGAGCGCCCCAAGGACGCAGCCGACGCGTTCAACGCCTTTGCCCAACGTTTTCCGCTGGACGTGCAGGCGCCCAAGCTGCAGGCTCGGGTGATCGAGATCTACGAACGCGCAGGCTTCGTCAACCAGGCGGTGGAAGCCAAAAAAGTCTTCGTGACCCGTTATGGTCGCGACAGCGCCTATCGTGTCTCTCGACCGCAGCCGTGGCTGCAGGCTCAGCCGCGCGTTCAGGTTCTGCTGGCTGAACTGGCGCGTTACCACCATGCCAAAGCGCAGACCAGCAAGCGCTCCGAGGACTACCAGGAGGCGGTACGTTGGTACCGCGAGTTCCTCAACGCCTTCCCCAACGACACGCATGCCGTGCGCAACAACTTCCTGTTGGCCGAACTGCTGTTCGAGGATCACCGCTTTGCCGAGGCGGCGGTGGAGTATGAAAAGGTGGCGTACGACTACCCTTGGCATCCCCAAAGCGCCGAGGCGGGCTACGCGGCGTTGTTGAGCCACGCCGAGCTGCAAAAGAAGGCCGACCCTCTGGACCTGCCGCGCCTGCAAAGGGCTGCAGTGGCCAGCGCCTTGCGCTTTGCGAAGGCCTTCCCGGGTAACCCGCGTGCTGGCGCGGTGCTCAGTGATGCGGCTGAGAAGCTGTACGCTTTGAAGGACGCCGAACAAGCCAACCGCGTGGCCCTGAAGGTGCTGGACATGAAGCCGCCCGCCACCGATGCACAGCGCCGGGTGGCCTGGCTGGTGCTGGCCCATACCGCGTTCCAGCGGGGAGCCTACTTCGTGGCCGAGCAGAGCTACACCCGCGTGTTGGAGATGACCTCGCCCCAGGCCCCGGGCTACAGCGAGCTGGTCGAAAACCAGGTTGCATCGGCCTACAAGCTGGGCGAACAAGCCCGGGCCGCAGGCCAGTTCAAAGAGGCGGCGGGGCATTTCACCCGCGTCTCCAAGATTGCGCCGCAATTGGGCACGCGCGCCAATGCGCAGTTTGACGCGGGCGCGGCACTGGTTGGGGCGAAGGACTGGGCTGGCGCAGAAGCCATGCTGGTTGACTTCCGCCAACGCTATCCTCAGCACCCGATGCAGCCGCAGGTTGCGCCCAAGTTGGCCTTGGCCTACAGCGAGCAGGCCAAGTGGGCGCCCGCGGCCGTGGAGATGGAGCGCCTGTCTGCCAGCAGCAAGGATGCGGCCGTCGCCCGTGACGCACTGTGGCAGGCGGCCACGTTCCACGAAAAGGCGGGCGAGCGTGCCGCAGCGGCGCGCGCCTATGAACGCTATCTCGCACAAAGCCTGGCCCAGCGTCCGCTGCCCTTGGTCTCGGTGATGGAGACGCGCGCCCGCCTGGCCGGCCTGGCCAAGGA
This sequence comes from Acidobacteriota bacterium, assembly GCA_050259275.1. GTDB lineage: Bacteria > Pseudomonadota > Gammaproteobacteria > Burkholderiales > Burkholderiaceae_C > Aquabacterium. The sequence continues at coordinate 649,073 of JBLNAI010000015.1, read as the reverse complement.
GGACGGCAACCTCAAGCGTGAACTGGCCCTGATGAAGGACATCTACGAGGCCGATCTCAACGGGGGCGCGGCGCGTACCGACCGCACCCGCTACCTTGGCGCCACGGCCGCTTTGGCGCTGGCCGAGCCGGCCGCCCAGGCCTATCGGCAGGTGGCGCTGGTAGAGCCTTTGCAAAAGCAACTCAAGCTCAAGAAGGCCAAGCTGGAAGAGGCGCTCAACGCCTATGCCAAGGCGGCCAACTTGGGCGTGGCCGATGTGAGCACGGCGGCGTCGTACCACATCGCCTCTTTGTACAGCGACTTTGGCAAGGCCATCATGGAATCGCAGCGGCCCAAGAAGCTGTCGGCGGTGGAGCTGGAGCAATACAACGTGCTGCTCGAAGAACAGGCTCTGCCGTTTGAAGAGAAGGCCAGCGACATGCATGAAGTCAACGCCCGTCGCGCCGCAGCCGGCATCTACGACGAATGGGTGCAGCGCAGCTTCGACGCCTTAGGGCAGATGCTGCCGGTCCGCTACGGCAAGCGCGAACGCGGTGAGGGCGTCGATCTGGCGGCGGCGCCTGCCGACAAGCTGGCGACCACCGCAACGGCGCTGGAGCAGGCCGTCAAGTACAACCCCAACCAGCCCGGCAAATTGAACCAGCTTGGCGTGACCTATCGTCAACTGGGGCGCTTTGACAAGGCGCGTGCGGCCTACGAGCAAGCCATCGCCGTCGACGCGCACTATGCACCGGCGGTGCTCAACCTGGGCATCTTGTCCGACCTGTACATGGGCGACGCCGCGCGGGCCCAGTCCCAGTACGAGCGTTACCTTTCGCTGACGCCCCAAGGCGACCCCACGGTCAGCAAGTGGCTCGCCGAGATCAAAAAGCGCAAGCCTGCAGCGGCTGCAACAGCGTCCAAGGAGGCCTCATGAACGCCGCGCGTCTGACCCTGATCGTGGGCCTTGCGCTGGCCGGTGGCGCTGCACAAGCGCAGGACCGCGCCAACCTCGAGCCCGCCGTCATCCTGGGCAACCACGAGTTGCCCAAGGTGCTCTACATCGTGCCGTGGAAGAAGCCCGTCCAGGGTGAAGGCACCGGCCGCCAACTGGTCAGCGTGGTCAACGAAGAGTTGGCCCCCATTGACCCGGACGTCTTCCGCCGTCAACTGCAATACCAAGCCCAACAACAGGCGCGACAAGCCGACCCATCAGCCAAGGGTGCATCGTCGCCTCCCTGACCGGCTCGTGCTGCACGCGCCGTACCCATACCTGCCCATCTGTCATTGGAGATCCCGAGCCATGAATGCTTTTCAAACCGCCGTCAAGTTTTTTCAGGATTGCGGCCTGTTCATTTATCCCAGCATCCTGATCATGGCTGTGGGCCTGGCCATTGCGATCGAGCGCTATGTCTACCTGTCGCGGGCGCGCAGTGACAACAGCAAGATGTGGGCGCAAGTGTTGCCCTTGCTGCAAAAAGGGCAGTTCAAGGAAGTGCAGTCGCTCACCGCCTTGTCCGACGCCGCAGTTGGCAAGATCGTGCATTACGGCCTGGACCGCATGCAGAGCCCCGGTCGCCGTGAAGATTTCGACGCCGCCATGGAAGAAGGCATGATGGAGATCGTGCCCCGCCTGGAAAAGCGCACCCACTACATCGCGACCTTTGCCAACGTCATCACTCTGGTCGGTTTGCTGGGCACCATCATTGGTCTGATCAAGGGCTTCACGGCTGTGGCACAAGTCAACCCCGCTGAAAAGTCTGAAATGCTGTCGGCCAGTATCTCGATCGCGATGAACAACACCGCCTTCGCGCTGATGGTGGCCATTCCTTTCCTGCTGATCCACGCCTTCCTGCAATCGAAGACCAGCGAAATCGTCGATGGCCTGGAAGCCGCCAAGATGAGCTTCCTGAACGTCGTCACGCGGATCCGCGCAGAGCAACAGGCCTCGGTTCGCTGACATGGCCGCTCGTGCTCGACGGCTGCGCAAATCCGCAGCCCACCTGGAAATCACCGCGTTCATCAACCTGATCGTGGTGCTGGTGCCCTTCCTGTTGTCGACCGCGGTGTTCTCGCGCCTGGCGGTGATCGACCTCAGTTTGCCTGCTCAAAGCTCGGGCGTGTCGCAGCTCAAGGTGCAGGACTTGCAGCTTGAAGTGACCATCCAGCCAGATGGGCTGGAAGTGGGTGACCGGGTGGGTGGGCTCATCGACCGCATCCCCAACAAGGGATCGGCGCCCGATGTGGCCGCGCTGGCCCGACTGATCCAGCAGATCAAAGTCAAGTTTCCGGATCAGCGTGATGCCACCTTGCTGGCGCAGCCCAACACGCCCTACGACAGCCTGGTGCAGATCATGGACGCCATGCGTGAAGGGCACACAGTGCAGAACAACAAGCTGGTTCGCGGCGAGCTCTTCCCCAACATCTCGATCGGCGATGCGCCGGTCGCCACACGCTAACAGGGCACAGGGGCCATGGAACTCACCCCACGACAAAGACGTGCAGAGCGGCGTTCGCGCCACGAAAACGCCGTCGACATGAACCTCGTCTCTTTGATCGACGTGTTCACCATCCTCATCTTCTTCCTGCTGTCCAATTCAGGCGGTGTGGAGACCCTGGTCAGCCCCAAGTCGGTCCGCTTGCCCGCATCCGAGTCACAGACTGCGCCCCATGAGACAGTGGTGGTCACGGTCAGCGCCACCGACATCCTGGTTGACGGTCGCAAGGTGGCGGCGGTGGCCGACGTGATGAGCGGCAAAGAGGAGGTCATCGCGCCCCTCAAGGCGGAACTGGAGCACATGGCCAGCCGCGAAGTGATCCGCAAGGAAAACGCATCGCAGGCCCGCAGGCTCACCATCATGGGAGACAAGGAGATCCCCTATCAGTTGCTGCGCAAGATCATGGCCACCAGCGCCAGCGCCAGCTATGGGGATCTGTCGTTTGCCGTTCGCCAGCGAGGTGCATCGTGAGCGCGGTCGCTTTGGTCTCCTTTCGCACGCCGGCCCTGGCCTGGACCGACTCGGCCGACGACCAGCGCCTGTTCAGGCGCGTCACCAGCGCCGTATTGGTGATCACGACGGTGCTGTGCTTGGCGCTGCTGTTGTCGCCCCCGCCCAAACCGGATCGGTCGCAACCTGTCGCCTTGCCGGCGCCCATGGCCAAGATGCTGTTGGAGCATAAGCCCGAGCCGATTCCGGTGACGCCCAAAGTTGAGCCGCCACCCCAGCCCGAAGCCACCCCGGAGAAGGCACCGGCAAAGAGCAGCAAGCCAGAGCCAGTGAAAGCCGAGACAAACCCCAAGCCCGCGCGTGCAAACGACCAGGCCCGGCCTGCGGCGGTGCTCGATGCCCGTGAGCCTGCGGACAACAAACCCGTGGTCAGCGAAGTCGACACCGCTCGGCGCAGAGTGGCGGGCCTGGGATTGCTGGCCGCCAAGGATGACATTGCGCAGGTGCGCGGAACAAACGTAGCCGTCCAGGTCAAGACAGACATCCGGCAGGGCAGCGGCGTGGGCGGTGGTGCGGCGTCTGGTGGGGGATCAGAGCCTGGCTCGCTGGCACGATCCATGATCACGTCCAACGCAGTGGGGGGCAGCGGTGGTTATGCGACCACGTCGGGAACCGGCAGCCGGACCATCAATGGCGGCGGGCTGGCCAGTCGCGCCACGACAGTTGTTGAGGATGCCGGCGCGCGGGCCGCGGCCAACAACGTCGGGGGCACGGTCAAGCGCGGCACCAGCGGTAAAGCCACACGACCCCTTGAAGATATCCGGCTGGTCTTTGAACGCAACAAGGGTGCGATCTACTCGATCTACAACCGCGCTCTGCGCGAGGACCCAACCTTACAGGGTAAGGTGATGGTGGAGTTGAAGATCGCCCCGACCGGAGAAGTCTTGGCTTGCCGCGTCGTGTCGAGCGACCTGCATTCGCCAGAACTGGAAGCCAAGTTGGTGGCGCGCATCCGTCAGTTTGACTTTGGTGGCAAGGATGTGGACCAGATGGTGGTGAACTGGCCGTTGGATCTTTTGCCGTCTTAATTTCGCTCTCCGGCCCATCCGTGCATATGGATGGGTCTTCATGCGCTGTCTATGAGGTGAGCCCATGAGACGTTGGCTTGCCACAATAGACCACAAAGTAAATAGCAGAAGGGGCGGGAGCTATCGCCTTTCCCCAACGATTTCTCTGGCGTCCTTGACCAATAAACCCAGATCTCCAAGTCGATTAGCGGAAAAAAGTAATCTCAATGGCTTCTGACGCGCCAACACAGTGGCGCGCTTTCAATTCCGCTGAGAGGGGGGTAGAGAATGTTGCGAACTTAGGTGTCTTTGACTGAACGTCGATATCTAGTTCGGCTGATACTGTTCCGTCACTTTTGAAGCGGGCATATCGAACCGATTCACCATTGGGTAGGTACTCGTTCCAATCAATGTCGACAGGACCGATTTCTTTGGCAGTCAATTTATGGGCATGGCCGGTCAACATGAGGTTGCATTCGGCTTTGCGACCTTTGAGTTGGTAGCTGAACTCTACAGCGTCTCCGATAGGCTGCTGAGTTGACGTCAAAGTCAAAGTGTGTTGGCCCGCTGTGTCTTTGACTGAAAGGATCACTTGGTGAGGAGCGGCTGTACATGCCGATACCGTGCAAAACAGCAGAAATGTCAGAGAGGAAATTTGGATAGAACGACGAGGCATGGTTTTTAGTGAGTAGATGCATGGCTCATTGATGTGCCTGCGTGTTGCACATCTTGGAGCGAATAATCTTCATCCTTGTCAGGATAGTTTGAAGGTAATCTGTAAGCGACGACCCATGCTGCTGGCACTGCACTCTGCGAGACCGCATGATTGCCGCCTTGGTTGCCACCAAGGGTGGCAATTCGATTGCCTGTTACCTTACCTATTACGAACGTAACGTGGTGGCCCCCGGTTGGAAATTTAATCAACGCTAGCGCACCAAAGGCTGGGCGGTTTTGCTTTGTACCTTTTCCCCAATTGCGAAAGCTGATAGCCTGCGCGCTTCTGGTTCCTGCAAAGCCTGCATTTGTTAAGCACCAGTTAGCGAAAGCTGCACAGTATGCGTAGGAAGCGTCACTGGTGTGGCCCATCGTCGTTGCAGTGGCATAACTTCGGATGTGTTGATTGCTTTCCTGTCCCCCGCCTCGGTGAATGCCAAGTGCTCGCTCATGCTCTGCGTAGGCTAGCCATGGGGCGCGTATGTTGCTAGCGATAGCGACCACAGGGTGATTTGAGGCTGTACTCCCACTGTGAACGTGAGTTTCCGCAGTTTTTATAGGAGGCGGTGTTGCCGATGCACCATTTGATGCCCTGCTAACAAGCAGGGACTGCCCTACGAATATGGTGAATGGCGATCGAAGTCCATTGAGTGTCGCAATGGACTGGTAGCTAACACCATACTTTTTGCCGATGGCGCCCAGAGTTTCGCCTTTTCCGACAGTGTGGGTGATACCGGAGCCCGCTGCGGGAGCGTTGGTTTTACCGTTACTTTTGCTGGCGGGATGAGATTGATCGTGATGATCAGTGGACACTGACGCACGAACCGTCGGAGCAATGAGTGTGTGGCTTTGGGCCTTTTCAGGAAGGGAGAGGGGCTCTGGCGCTTTTATCCAGGAGCTTGACCATGCATCCCAAACCTCTACGAATATGTCGAGTGCTTTCGACGTTTTGATGGAAAAGGCTCCCCATTCATTGGTTTTTACCTCGGCGGTTTGCGAGCCATTGTTCAATCGGACTTTGCTGTCTTTGATCGGGGCTTTTGCCGCGTCAAGAACTGTTACTTGATGAGTCGCTGTACAGCAATCGCAGCCCGCCTTTTGAGCTTCAGCGATCGCATTGCGCATGGTCTTGCCACGAAAAACTTCGGCCAAGTTCTCGGCATAATTTGGATCCGTCGCGTAGCCTCCTTTCTTCAGAGCCTGCGCTTCATCCTCTAGGCTACCTAATGTGTCTGCTTCAAAGAGACCAGCTTTGACATACCGTGTGTTTTGCTTGAGAAAGGCCACTCGATCGCGTAGGGCTTCCTGGACGTTTGCATAGACGCGAAAGTCCGCGTCTACCCAGACTTTTTTGCCTTTGACAACTTCCCATACATTGAAGGTTTTCTTGGGGCCAGTCCAACTCTTGTCTGCTTTGATATTGAACAGATTGTTTGTACCAGAAAGGACTTTGTCCCCCCAGCCTGTTTCTTGTGCAGCCTGGGCAAGGATCAGTTCCCATGACATGCCCGTTTCTTTTGAAATTTGGCGTGCATCACAGTAAATGGACTTGATGAACTCAAATTTTGGGTTCGGAGTGCTCATTTTTTAATCTGCAGGAACTGGTACTCAGGAGTGTCATTGCCTGATCGCATAACGATGAGGGCAGACTCTGTTAGATCAAAGCTTTTCAAGGGTTTTTGATCCAGTTTTTTGATAGGGGTTGTGAGGCCGGTAGATAAGCTCGTTGCGACCAATTGAGGAGGCTTATCACAGCTCAGTGCAAGAATCTGGGGGCTATCGGGAGAGCCTGCGTGGCCCAGTGCGCGACAGGCGGTTGATTTCACATTGATAGCGACGGATATGCGACCGGCAGCATTGACGGCTTGACTTTGTAGCTCGCCGTTTTGTATGACCGATACACGGATTTCCTGAGTGTCAGGATTCATGGTGTACGTTGCCTTGCTTGCCGGATAAGGGATATGTTGCGCCCATAGGTATTTGCCATTGGGCGAAAGCTTTGCAGCAGCCAGTTCAGCGTCTTGTTCTTGAGCGTTTTTAGCAAACGGGCCTACCAACAGGATGCCTTGCTCAGTCGTGAGCATTTTGCTGGGATAGAAGAACGCGCCATTTGGGATACTGATCGCTCGCTGAACATCTAGATCTGATGACATCGATATCAAATGCATCCCGCCAGGAGTCTTGGCTTTGGACTCTTGTTCACCCACCAAAGCGTATAGGCTCTCTCCCATGGCGGCAAAGCCAATGGTCCATGGCTTCTTTGCCGCTATGCTGACTTGTTTGCGGGCTGTGCGTCGCCCCTGTTTATCAAATCGGTTGACAAAGAGCAGGGTTTGGGACGTAGTCGAACTGGGCTGGGTGTCGACTTCTTCCAGTCCATATATCGAGTCGCCCATGATGGCGCAACTGGTAAATCGATTCTGAAAGAATTCTTTCTCCGATGGCGGGACATCGGTGATCCAAACTGGTGAATTGCGTGATGCGTCCAGTTGTTGGATGACGGCGTGGGTGTGAGCCGATACGGTATCCAAGTCAGCGCCGGCCAAACAATAGGTGCCAGGTGCAATCGTTACGATGTTATTAACGACGAGGGTATGTTCGCTTTTGGCGGTCCAGTAAATGGCCGCCGTCTCTGCACACGCTGCGGCGATGTGAAAGCTTGCAAAAACCGAGAGAACAATAATAGGAAGACGCTTATTCATTTTCGAATTCTGACTCCTCTGTAAAGTCTGCCATTTCCAATTCGTGCATCAAGGACAGGTTTTCAGGCATGTCTGTGGACAAGAGTTGCCAACGCTTGTCACTCCGTTCAAGTGAGAAGTTCAGACGTTCAATGCCTTGAGTGAAGATGCGATCGGAGCGTCCATCTGCGTTGATAAGACCTTCATGGAGCAGACTTCCATTTACTCTGTATGCGAGAACATTGAAGCGATGAGCGCCATCTTGGATATCCGTAAGTGACTCATCCAGTTGGATTCGCTGACTAAACTGGCTTGGAGTGGTTGACCGGATTGCTCCTGGTTTAAGTAAATTCGGAGGGCTGTTTGAGATTTCACTTCCCCCAGCCAACTCCTTCATCGAAGCCTTAAAGCTAGCTGCCCCACTCGTCCCAATCTCGATATCCCCACCATTGATCTTGATGTACCCGCCGCTGCCATTGAGCATCAAGCTACTGGGCGCGCTGATGGTGATGTTCGCGGCCGTGCTTTGGATATCAACAGCCTTCTCAGCCGTTACCGTGATGGCGCCGCTTTGCGCCTGCATGTTCACATTGCCGCTGGCTGCGTGCAGCTTCATGCCGGTGTCTTGCACGGGGTGGGTGGCATCTTTGGCCTCGCCCCGTGTGAACAGGCTGATGCCGTCTTTCACGGCCCAGGCGGTATGACGTTGGCTCAACAAGTTGGCGTCAGCGCTGGTGCTGATCGCCGCCTGACCGGCGCTGCTGATCACCGTGTTGACCGGCGTGTGGCTGGTGATGGCGCCGGGTGCGCTGGCGATCAAGTCGGGGCGTCCCAGGGTCGGGATGCTGAACTCGCCTTGCGCTTGCACGCCTTGCATGCTGCTCAAGGCTTCGCCCAGCGCACCCATCGCGGGTAGTTTGTCGGGCGCCGCTTCGTTGGGCAGTTGGGCCAGATGGGTTTGGGCGTTCTCTGCCAAAGCCTTGACCAACTCGCTATGGGCTTGCAGTTGGCTCTGCGCTTCGCGTGTGTCGGCAGGCTTGCCTTGGCTGCCTTGTGTGCCACCACGGCGTGCATGCGCGCTGATGTGCAGGCCCGATGCGGCGCGCACTGCGCCTTGGGCTTGTGTGTGCAGCTCCAGACCCAGGCCCCGCGGTGCTAAACGTTGATTGTCGGCCTGTTGCAGCAGGTGGCCCATTTGCAGCCAGGTCTGGTGCTGGGTGGTGTGCGCCAGCACGCGGCCTTGGCCGGGTGTGTTGTCCATCACCAATTGGTTGTAGCCGCCGCTGCCGGTTTGGCTGGCATCGAGCGCCTGCGTTTTGATGCCCGCCAGGGTGGCCTGGTGGGCATGGCCTTCATAGGCTCCAGCTTGTGCATCACCAGGGAACCAGGCGGGTGCGTTGGCCTGCGCCACTTGGTTGCCTTGCGCGTTGGCGGCACCTTGCCCGTTGTAGGTCGCGCCGACCACGATGGGGCGATCAATGTCGCCTTCCACAAAGGCGACGACCACTTCCTGGCCGACGCGGGGGATGAACACACCGCCCCAGTTGGCGCCCGCCCAGGCTTGTGCCACACGCACCCAGGTGCCGGCCGTGTCGTTGCCTGGCGCATTGTCAGCGTCAGCGCTGGGATGGCTCAGCCGGTGGCTGCTCTGCGCACCCCGTTGCCAATGGAACTGCACCTTGATGCGGCCGTCGCGATCAGTGTGGACGGGCGCGCCATCGGCCCCGACGACGATGGCGGTTTGCGTGCCCCACACTGTGGGCTTGGTACGGGCCAGCATGCGCACGGGCACACTCGCGCGTTGGGCGGTCAGGCGGCATTCATACAGAGGCTCTTGCGTGGCATTGGCGCCTTCGCGTGACGCGCTGCTGGCATGGCCCAGCACACCAGGGCCGAGCAAGTGCATCAAACCGGCTTGGGCGTCCGCACTGAGGTTGTTGCGGGCGCGGTGCGTGACGCTCAAAACCACGAATTGGCTGTCGGCGTCCGAGCCGGATGCGAGGCTGCTGAGGGCATGGAATGCGGTGCTCAGCGCGTCGACCAAAGACGTGGGCGCACCAAACTCAGCATGGTCCGACAAGGTGAAGGTGGTGCCAGGGCACAGGGTGCGCACGGTGCCTTTGCCCACGAATTGTTTGCGCTGGTTGGACAAGGCTTGCAGTTGGATCTCGGCGCGGCGTGCGACCTGCTCGGCCGTTTCGTAGGCATACGCGCCAGGCTGGTCGGCATAGACCAAGGGCATCGGTTGATCGTGACCCGCGTCAGCGTCCAGGCTGGCACGTTGGCTGTCTACGCTGCGGTAATCCCAGCTGGCGGTGTGCAAGGTGGTGGGAGCCACGCTGCGCAGGCTGTGCCATTGGGTCAGGCTGTCTTCTTTCAACGCCTGACTGCTCTGGGTGTAGCGGATGGTGGGCTGCGCGTTGGGCTGAAAGGCGCCGTTGTGGTCGGCCAGGATCAGCGTGTGTGATCCGAGGGTGGCGGTGTCGCCGGGGTTGCCCGCGTGGTCAAACCAGGCAAACAAGCCTTCTTCGGCCCACAGGCGCTGCAAGAAATCCCAGTCGCTTTCGTTGAATTGCACGCACAGCGAGCGCTTGGCGTAGACGCTCGGGTCCGCCAGCTGCCACCGCCATTGCGGCTGCAGCGCACCTTGGGCGGCATAGTCGGCGAACACGGCTTCGGTGATGTCGACCACGCTCATGTCTTGGAACACGTAGGCATCGCGCCGGTGGGCCAGGAAGGCGGTCCAAGGCTCGATGGTCAGGCGGTAGCGGGCGTAGCCGCCGTCGCTGCCCAGCAGGTCCATGGCGGTGACGTGGCCGTGGAAGGGGCGCAGGTCGGTGCGGCTTTGGGCGGTGAGCAGTTCCAGCAGCACGGGTTGGCCGATGAGGTCCAGCGGGGACAGGTCGGCGCGCGTGCTCAGCGCCAACAGGTCGATGGCAAAGCCGGCGGGGGCGGATGCACGATGGGCAGAATCAGTCGAGGGATTGGCGGGGCCAATGTGTTCGGTGATCTCGGCTTTTTCTGCGAGAAGCACGTCCAGGCCCAGAGGCGTGTGCAAGCGCAGCAGTCGGGTGTGTTGGTTGGGGCCGAGCGAGCTCAATTCGGCCAGCAAGCCGTCAAGCAATTGGCGGGCGGCGCTGGTGAGCGCAGCCTTGATGCTGGAAAGGTCGGTCATCCGGGATCCCTGAATTCTTTATGGCCAGACATCGTTGGCGGTCTGGCGGTGAATGTGGGAAGTTATCGCAAAAGGACCGGCGTAGAGGGGCCAGCCCCCCGCATGGGGGCACTGCAAAACGGCCCAATGTGCAAGGAAATGTTAGTGCTGGCGCTTACTTGAGCCAGTTCACGATCGGCGCCCACTCTTCGAGGTCTTTTTCGACCTGGTGGGGCATCACGTCCCACAGCGTCAAGCCATGGGCGGACAGGTGCACGTAGTTTTGCGTGTCCCGCAAGATCGTCAAGGCCGGCACGCACAGGCTGTCCAGAAACTCCTTGAGCCGGTCGGCGGCCTGGGTGTTGTCGCGGACGCGGTTGCCGACCACGGCCAGCTCCAGCCGGCCCTCATGGTGCAGGTCGGCGACTTCGTTGATGAAGTCCATCGTGGGGTTGATATCGAACATGCTGGCTTGCAAGGGCACGAGCACCTTGTTGGCGTTTTTGAGCACGTTGCGCAGGCGGCGCCCATGCAGGCCGGCGGGGGTGTCCAGCACCACGTGGGTCGCGCCTCGGGGGGGCCGGGATACGTGGTTCTCATCGACGTCCCAGGTGTGAATGGCCGGCATGTCGGCCGGACGCTGCTTGAGCCAGTTGCGCGAGGACTGTTGACGGTCGATGTCGCCGAGCATGACGGTGCGCCCCTTGCGGGCCAGGTAACCTGCAATGTTGCTGGACAGCGTGGACTTGCCCACGCCGCCCTTGGGGTTGGCGACCACGATCACCGGCATGAATGCGTCCTCGTGTTGGCTGGCTTAATGAAGGGCATTATTTTGGCTCATGCCGCCTGCCACTTTTTGTAAGTTTCGTGAGAGTCCGGGTAGACCCGAGGTGCCCGGTGGATTTGGCGGACAAGTGGTAGTCCTGCTGTCTGCCAGACCGGGGTCAGTGCCAGTCCAGGAAGACGAACACGCCGCTGACCACTGACTCGCCCACACACAAGAAGCGACCGTCCGGGCCGATGAGCATGTGTCGCGTGTCATTGGCATAGGTATCGATGACTGTGGTCATGGTGCTGGGGACCACCCAAATGGCTTCGCAGCCACCCGTCCAGCCGTAGCCCGGAAGGTTCGCCGCCTTAGGGTGGTTGAATGCAACAGCCTTGCCGTCGGGTGACCACGTCAATTCACGGACGGGCAAAGAAGCTTCACGTACGTCGGCTACCAGCAAAGCGGCGCTGCCGTCCAATTTGCTGGCGCGCACCTTGTTGTCTGGCCCAACCCAGGCCACACGCTGTCCGTCCGGACTGGGCGTGAAATAGCGGATGGTCCCTGTGTCGGACAGTCGGCCCAGGGACTGCACGGTGGCGAAATCAGCCGAGGTCACCCAGATGCTGAGGTCCGTGTCCAGAATCAGTGCGCGGCCATCGGGCAACCAGGTGAATTGGGCGGGTTCGCCCCACTCGTTCACAACCTCGCCTTGCGTGTTCACGATCCGCAATGTGATGGGTGATTCGGCATCGGCTTGCCACAGCAGCATCAAGTGCCGGTTGTCTGGCGAAATGATGCTTTTGTTGTCGATGAAATGATTGCCGCTGACGTCAAACAGGCTTTGCCAAGTCTGGCCACTGGGCCCACTGTAGCGTTTGGCCCAGATGCGCATGCCCTGCGGGCCGACACCGTGGTCGCGGTAGATCACGCGCGCCTGGCCAGTCGCGTCCACCGAGAAGCGCAGGGCGGCCCTCCGTTCTTCTTCATCGATGGCGCTTGTGTTTTCGTTGTAGGTCTCGAGGGTTTGGCCGGTGCCCAGGTTCAGCTGATAGACGCTGGTCTGGCTGCCTTTGTAGGACAAGGTGCCGTCTAGGGTTTGCCCATCGACCGTGGGGCGTGAAGCCACCTCGGTATCGGCGTTTTGTAGGGTCCCCGCGTCAGCGTTAGGACTGCTGCCACCGCCGCCCCCGCCGCAGGCGCTCAGTAGTGCGGCGGCCATGATGAGGCCGCAGGCCCAGGCGGTGCGCCTGCTTGTGCAAATGGTCATGTCGATCCCTGATATTGATATTTGTGAGATCGAGCTTATCGCAATGGGACGGCGCCCCTTTACAGCATGTTTCTGAATGCCGCCTCAAGCTTGCGCGTGAAGCTTGCCGTGTCAAACAGGGGGCAGGTGAGGCGGTGGTCAACCAGTCGCTGGCGCAAGGCTTGCAACTGGGCCGGGTGCTTGGCCAGTTGCACGGCCAGGGCCTCGTACTGGTCGGCGTCCGACGTGATCAGTTCAGGCAGGCCCGCAGCGCGCAGCAAGCTCGCTGCCATACGGGATGCGAAGGCCTCGCCCGACTGGGTCAGCACGGGTAGGCCCGCCCACAAGGCGTCGCTGGCCGTGGTGCCCGCATTGAAGGGTAAGGTGTCCAGAAACAGGTCGGCCTGTTTCATGCGGGCCAGGTGTTCGGCATAGGTGGCGCGTTTGGCAAAGACCAGGCGCGAGGGGTCGATGCCGCGGGCATGCGCTTCTTGTTGGGCGTGGCGTCGCACCACATCCTGGTCGTCGACCAGCCACAGCACGCTGCCTGGCACATGGACCAAGATACGTGCCCAGCTGTCAAAGGTGTCCGGACCGATCTTGTAGAGATTGTTGAAGGCGCAGAACACGAAGGCGTCATCGGACAGGCCCATCTCGGATCGCGACGGGGCGCGCTCGGCCACGATGCGTCGGCGGTCGTTGGCCTGGAAGCAATCGGGCAGGTAGACCACCTTTTCGCTGTAATGCACCTGCTGCTCGGGCGGGATGACGGTCTCGTCGGCGAGGATCACGTCCATGTACGGCGCGCCGGTGGTGCCCGGATAGCCCAGGTAGCTGACCTGCACCGGCGCGATGCCGTGCGCCCAGATGCCCGGGCGGGCGCCGAAGGTCAGCCCCATCAGGTCGACGGCGATGTCATAACCTTGCTTGCGCATGTGGTCGATGATCTGGGCGTCGCTCCAGGTGCTGACATCGACAAAGGTGTCGAATGCGGCCTCAACACGGCGGCCCATGTCGCTGTCCTGCGGGGGACGCAATGAAATGGCGGTGACCTCGAACTGGCTGCGGTCGTGTTGTTCAAACACGCCGGCCATCAGGTAAGAGACCGCGTGTTCGCGCAGGTCGGCCGACACGTAGGCAATGCGGATCTTGTCGCCAGGGGCGCGGCTGCGCAGAGGCAGCGCCTGCCGGGACACGGGCGGCTGATCGGCCAGGGCCTGACGGGCGCAGGCCAGTTGAACGGAGGCACTGGCGGTGACTGCCAACATGTTCAGCGGCGTGTCACTTTGATGCCCGGCCAGGGTGTCGCGGATGACCTTGTGCGTGAGCGGGCGAATGTCTCGCCAGTCCAGACAGCGGCGCTGGGCGTGCAGCAGGCGCCCGTCGATGCACTTGAAATGCGGGTCGAGCGAGCGGATCTCACGCAGTGCGGCCAGTGCGTCTTCGTAGCGATCCATGTCCTCCAGGACGCTGCAACGGTTGGCCAGGTAACTCAGGTGCTGAGGGCGCAAGGCCAATGCCAGCTCATAGCTGGCCAGGGCTTCGGGCAGCCGTTGCAGATGGCGCAGGGCATTGCCTTGGGTGTCGTGGGCATCGGCCAGCAGGTCGGACTCTGGGGGGGCGTGCTCGATGGCCAGATCCGCTGCACGCAAGGCGCCTTCGTGGTCGCCCTGTCGGGACAAGGCCACCGCCAGATGGTTGGCCGCCGCAGCCAGCTTGGGGTTCAGCGCCAGGGCTTGTTGGTAGGCGTGGATCGCCTCGTCCAGACGCTGTTGGCTCAGTAGCAGGTTGCCCAGTGCTTCAAACTGCTGGGCGTCAAGTGCCCGGGATTGCTCGCTGAGCTCGATGCCCTGTTCGGCCTGGATGATCTGCTCATACAGCGGTTGAGCCAGCTGCAGCGTCTCGGCGCGCTCCAACAACTGGGCGAGCGTCGGTGCCGCCGAAGGGGCTGGCCGGACCGCGTCTTCTGCTACGACGGGGGAAATGGGCGTTGCCGTCGGGGTCTGAGCGGCCTTGGGCTTGAGAAATTTGAACAGGGACATGGCGCGACTGTATGGCATCTCTGAGCGACAATCGACTCATGTCTTCTACTGAGTTGGATGTCATCTGTCTGTGCGCGCAGTGGTGCGGAACCTGCCGCGACTACCAGGAGACCTTCTCACAGCTGCGCCACGCCATGCCGGGCCACCGCTATCGATGGATCGACATCGAAGACGAGGCCGACACAATTGGTGACATTGACGTCGAGACTTTTCCGACCTTGATGGTGGCGCATGGGGGCGTGGTGCTATTCGCCGGCCCCGTTTTGCCGCGCCTGAGTGATGCCACCCGTTTGCTGGAGGCGCAAGTGGCGCGCTGGGATGGCGGCAACCACCGCCCGATCAGTGGGCTGCCCGATGACCAGTTTCTGGCCTATACGCAGCTGGCGCAGTCCTTGTGACCCCTGGCGAGCCCCCCGGGATCACACCATGGCGGCAAATTCCGTCCCTTGCCCTTCGTCTGAGGCTTCGGGCGGTGCCCACTGTGCAACCCAGGCCGGGAACTGATCACAGGGCATCGGTTTGGCGATGAAATAGCCTTGCGCCTCGTCGCAGTTGAGGCTCGCCAGCATGTGCAACGACTGGGCGTTCTCGATGCCTTCGGCGACGACGGTCAGCCCCAGGTTGTGGGCCAGGTCGATCGTCGAATGGACGATCTTGGCGTCCTGGACGTCGCTTTCCATGTTCATCACGAACGACCGATCGATCTTCAACTCATCGACCGGCAGGCGCTTGAGGTAGGCCAGCGATGAATAACCGGTGCCGAAGTCGTCGATGGACAACTTCAGGCCCATGTCGTGCAGCTTGTTGAGCGTTTGCAAGGCGCGCTGGGGGTCGTCCATGATCGCGCTTTCGGTGATCTCCATCACCAGCTTGTCGGCCACGGCGCTGTGCTGGGCTAGGATGCGATCGATCTTGGCGGGCAGATCCTGGTCCATCAGGTCGCGGGTGGACAGGTTGACCGAGATCTTCAAGTCCAGTCCCTGTGCCTGCAGCACCGCGCAATGGGCGGCCACTTGTTCGACCATCCACATCGTGATCAGGCGGATGAAGCCGGTCTGCTCGGCAAAGGGGATGAAGCGCATGGGCGGCACCATGCCCCGCGTGGGGTGCTGCCAGCGGACCAAAGCCTCGGCGCCAATGACTTTGCCGGATTTGAGATTGATCTTGGGTTGCAGATACAGCCGCAGTTCTTCGCGGTCGATGGCCTGGCGCAATTCGCTGATCAGGGTCAGGGACTCTTCGCTGGTGGAGTCCAGCCCTGGGTGGTAAGTCACGCAGCCCGACTGTGTCTGCTTGGCAGCGTACATGGCCATCTCGGCGCGGCTCATCACCACGTCGACGTCGACGCCATGCTCCGGGCTGCAGGCCACACCGATACCGGAACTGAGGTCGACCGTGTGGTCATCGAGCACAAAGGGGCGCTCAAAGGCCTGCAGGATGCGCTTGGCCAGCAGCGTGGCTGCGTGCGGGCTGGTGCCCGGCAGCAAGATGGCGAATTCGTCGCCGCTCAGGCGCGCCAGGACGTCTTCGGGATCGAGTGCTTCCAGACGCAGACGCTCGGCCACGGCGCGCAGCAGGCGGTCGCCAAAGCGATGCCCCAAGACGTCGTTGACGTGCTTGAAGCGATCGAGGTCCATCAGCAAGATGGAGCAGGGTACCCCTTCGCGCGCCCGGCCCATCGCATGGCGCAGGTCGGTGCGGAACTGCTCCCGGTTGGGCAGGTCGGTCAGCGCGTCTTGATAAGCCAGCCGGCGGATCTCGCCTTCACGTGCCTGGATGGCCTGGCGCATGGTCTCGAAGGACTGGGCCAGCTCGCCAATTTCATCCTGGGACGCCACATGAACGCGTGCACCGTAGTCGCCGTGCTCCAGGCGTCGAGCCGATGTGGAGAGCACCCGCAGCGGCGTGGTGATGCGCTTGGCCGTGATGACGCTGCCAATGGCAAACACAATGACCCCCACCGCCGACAGGATCAGCAGATTGAGCTTGAGTTGCTTATAAGGCTCGGTGGCGCGGGCCACCGACTCCATCAGCAGTGCGACGACCGGCGAGGGCCCATGGCTGCTGGGCAGGGCCATCGGCATGACGCTGAACTCTTCCTGGCTAACATGCAGCGCCACATCGCGGCCGGAGTCCGGCTCGACGGGGGGCCAGGCACGCGTCAGGTTGGCGGACTGGGCCGCACTCATGGTCGAGGCAGACACCACCCAGTCACCCTGAGGCTGCTGCATCATCAAGGCAACGTCCAGTTGAGACAGGTCCTTCAGGTCCTTGAGCAACTGGTCGGTGACTTTGAACCCCATGCCCACCCAGCCGATGATCTGTGGCGCCTTGACCGGCACGGCCACGATCTGAAATGGCTGCCCGTCGATCACCTCGATCTGATGGGCGCTGTGGCCGGCATGGCCTTCCTGCATGGCATAGGCTTGCACGGCCTTGACCATCGAGGCGGTGTTGATCGGCGTCGCGCTGGCCTTGAGCTGGAACTGGGCGTCGGTGAAGATCGCCACATGGGCGTGGATGCGCTCGCCATGGTTGATCAGCGCCGATTCGATGGTGGCCTGGTCGCCGCTGGCGATGGCCGCCCGAAAGCCAAAGTCGGATGCCAGGACGCGCGTGGCTTGTTCGAGGTTCTCGGTCTTCTGACTGAGCAGGCGCTTGAACACCTTCTCACCGCTGACCAGTTCGGTGTGGATGGTGGCGCGCGCATTGCGGCTCAGACTGTCCTGGATGAACCAGTAACTGATGGCCTGAACGGCCAGCAACATGCCCAGGTACACCACCACGATGCGGGCTTGGAGCCGGCGAGGATTGAACTGGGGAAAGCGCATGCCGACCGTCGACAGGGAGTAAGGCTGGTGTCAGCTGTGAAGGGGCAAGGGTCTGGCGTATGCCAGCGTGGTTCGCGGCTCGGAGAGCCCTGAATCGCACCAGATCGACATGGCCGGTCGCAGCCAGTCAGCGCGCGACGGCGTGGGCAAAGGCTGGGCATCCTCGGCCAACAGGCCCGGATTGCACCATTCAGGAATGACGGATGACGGTGGTACTGCGGCGTCGGGGGCGTCCATACACATGCCTTTGAAATCCAAGCGCTTAACTGGGTCTTTGGGATATCGGCAAAGGTACCGAACCCTTGATGGGGGCACTTGGGGCATGAGGCCCGGGAATCGACCCTATTTCGTGCGCTTGTTCACGCGCATCGTGGTTTCCGTCATCAGGCGCTGTGTGCGACCTCTGCGAGTTGCAGCGCGAGGCGGCGCAGGGCTTCCCAAGGGTCTTGGGGCCACTGGGGATGGCGCAGGCCTTTGACGATCCCATCCACGATGCTGGCGGCAGCCACCAGACGCACCAGTGTGGCCGTTTTCGTGCGCGGCAGGATGCGTTCGTAAAGGCGCTCACGCGGGCCCCAGACGCGCTGTTCCCGCAGGACCATGGGCAGAGGCTTGCCGGCGTCCAGGGCCTGGCGGGCCCTGTGCAACCCCATGACGTCGTCGGCGAGGGCCCAGTGCACCAGCACCGCGGCTTCACCTTCGGCCTGCAGGCCATCGATCATGCGCAGGGTGCGGTCGATCTGGCCCGACAGCACCGCCTCGCTGAGCTTGAATACGTTGAAGCGTGCCACGTCGACGACGGCGTCTTCGATCTGATCAATGGTCAAGGTGCCGGGCGGGTGCAGCAGGCCCAGTTTGACGATTTCCTGATGGGCGGCCAGCAGGTTGCCTTCCACCCGGTCGGCGAAGAAGGCGAGGGTGCGCTGGCCGGCTTCACCGGGTTCGACCTGTTGCCCTTGAGCCGCCAGTCGCTGGGCGATCCACAGCGGCAAGGCCTGACGCTCGATGGGGTCGCAGCGCAAGGTCAGGCCGCAGCCGTCCAGGGCCGTGAACCAGGCGCTGCTTTGCTGGGCCTTGTCCAGACGCGGCAGGGTCACCAATGTGACGACGCCATCGTTGCCGGCGGCCGATTCGCAGTATTGCTGCAGCGCCTGCGAGCCGTCCTTGCCCGGCTTGCCCGAGGGGATGCGGATCTCGATCAGCTGGCGGTCACCGAACAGCGACATCTCGCTGGCCGAACCCAGCAGGCTGCTCCAGTCGAAATGGGCTCCGCTGACGGTGTGCACCTGGCGCTCGGTGTAGCCGGCGGCACGGGCCGCGGTGCGGATTGCATCGGCTGCTTCCTGCACGAGCAGAGCCTCGTCGCCATACAAGGTGTAGACGGGCTTGAGTGCTCCTGCAGCCTTTTGCAGATGGGCAGGGAGCTGGTCGAGGCGCAGTTGCATGGTGCCGGGGCTCAGCGCGCGGCTTGCGATGCGGCGCTGACCGGGCCGGATGCAGCCGGCGCAGGCGGCGGCACCAGTTGGGCTGGCTTGAGGGCCGCCAGTCGGCGAATCACCTGGTTGACGATGTCGGTCTGCATGGCGCGATGCAGAGCGTCGTATTCATCGGCCTTGGCTAAGGCGTCTTTTTCGTTGAAGGTCAGGGTGTTGGCCAATTCCAGGCTGGTGGGCGGGACGATGACCGAGCCGTCGCCACGCAAGATGCGATAGCGCAGGTGAGTGCGGGCCAGCATGTCGCGCACCTGGCCGTAGGCCGTGGTGGACGCGACCGCTTCATCGCGTGTGTCGCGCAGGGACTCCAGGATGATGTGGCTGGTGGGCACCGTGGCGCTGGACGCAGCCTGAGCGGCCTCCAGCGTCGTGTCGACCACCTGCGCGCCGCTTGCTTCGATCGCCCGGGCCAGCTCTGCGGCCAACGGCGAGTTGCTCGCAAAGCCGGTGAGCTGGATGGTCTTGAAGTTCATCGTGGGTGGGGTGCGCAGTTGAAAGCCGCACGCGCTCAGTCCGGCAGTGAGTGCCACCACGAGACACAGGGCCAGCGCAGAAAGAAGGCGTGCAGCGACTTGCATCAGACCACCAGGTTGACCAGACGGCCAGGCACGACGATGACTTTCTTGGGCGCCTTGCCCTCGCTGAATTTGGCAAAGTCCTCGCTGGCCAGGGCGGCGGCCTCGATGGCGGCCTTGTCGGCGTTGGGGCTGACCTTGATCGAGCCACGCAGCTTGCCGTTGACCTGCAGCATCAGCTCGATCTCGTCTTGCACCAAAGCCTCTTCGACGACGGTCGGCCAAGGCGCATCCAGCAAGTCGCCCATGTTGTCTTGCGCCGCGTAGCCCAGGTCTTGCCACAGCACATGGGTCAAGTGGGGGCAGGCGGGGTACAGACCACGCAGCAAGATGCCATAGCCTTCACGCAGCACGGCCAAGTCGGCGGGCGTGCTGCCCTTGTGGGCTTCGAGTGCATTGAGCAGCTTCATCGCGCCAGAGGCCACGGTGTTGTACTGCATGCGCTCGTAGTCGTAGCTGATCTGCTTGAGCACCACGAATACCTCGCGGCGCAGAGCCTTGGCTTCTGCGCTCAGTTCAGACTGGACGACCTTGCCGGCAGTCTTGAGTGCTTCGACGTTGCGTGCGCCAAAGTTCCACACACGCTTGACGAAGCGGTGTGCGCCTTCCACGCCGGCGTCGTTCCATTCCAGCGTTTGCTCAGGGGGCGAGGCGAACATGGTGAACAGGCGAGCCGTGTCGGCCCCCATGGTGTCGATCAGCTCTTGCGGGTCGACACCGTTGTTCTTGGACTTGGACATGGTACCGACGCCGCCGTATTCGATGGCCGAGCCGTCGGCCTTGAGCTTGGCGCCGGTGATCTTGCCGTTGGCATCAAAGGTGTTTTCGACTTCGTGCGGCCAGAAATACTCGATGCCGCCTTGAGGCGTCTTGCGCGAGTAGATGTGGTTGAGCACCATGCCCTGCGTGAGCAGCTTCTTGAACGGCTCATCGACCTTGACCAGGCCCAGGTCACGCATGACCTTGGTCCAAAAGCGCGCGTACAGCAGGTGCAGGATAGCGTGCTCGATGCCGCCGATGTACTGGTCCATGCCGCGGTTGCCGGGGGCATTGGCGGCGCCCATCCAGTAGTTGGTGCGCTCGTCGACCATCGCGTTGGCGTCGTCGGCGCAGGTGTAGCGCATGAAGTACCAGCTCGAATCCACGAAGGTGTCCATCGTGTCGGTTTCGCGCTGGGCGGGTTTGCCGCACTTGGGGCAACCCACGTTGAGGAAGTCGGGGCGCGACTTGAGCGGGTTGCCGCTGCCATCGGGCACCACGTCTTCGGGCAGGACCACGGGCAGGTCCTTCTCGGGCACCGGCACGGGGCCGCAGGTGTCGCAATGGATGATGGGGATGGGAGTGCCCCAGTAGCGCTGGCGGCTGATACCCCAGTCGCGCAGACGCCAGGTGGTCTTCTTCTCGCCCACGCCCTTGGCAATCAGGATCTCGGCGACCTTGTTGACGGCTTCCTTGTAGGTCAGGCCGTCGAGTTCGCGCGAGTTGACGCACGCGCCCTTTTGCTTGTCACCGTACCACTCGGCCCAGGCGTCGGTCGAGAAGGTTTCACCTTCCACACCGATCACCTGCTTGATGGCGATGCCGTACTTCTTGGCAAACGCGAAGTCGCGCTCGTCATGGGCAGGCACGCCCATCACGGCACCATCGCCATACGACATCAGCACGTAGTTGCCGACCCAGACCTCGACCTGCTCGCCGGTGATGGGGTGGGTGACGAACAGGCCCGTGGGCACGCCCTTCTTCTCTTGCGTGGCCAGCTCGGCTTCGGTGGTGCCGCCGGTCTTGCATTCTTCGATGAAGGCTTGCAGCTTGGTGTTGCCACCATTGTGAACGTTGGCAGCGTGCACGGCCAAGGCGTGCTCCGGCGCCACGGCGCAGAAGGTCACGCCCATGATGGTGTCGGCACGCGTGGTGAACACCCACAGCTGTCCGTTGTTGATCAGCTGGCCATCCGCACCCTTGATGTCATGCGCAAACGCAAAGCGCACGCCTTCGGACTTGCCGATCCAGTTTTCCTGCATCAGGCGCACGCGATCGGGCCAGCCGCTCAGGTAGTTCGGGTCTTCGGGGTTGGCGACCGCGCTCAGCAGCTCGTCGGCGTACTTCGTGATGTTCAGGTAGTAGCCGGGGATCTCGCGCTTTTCAACCGGGGCGCCCGAGCGCCAGCCCTTGCCGTCGATCACCTGCTCGTTGGCCAGCACGGTCTGGTCCACCGGGTCCCAGTTCACCGTTTGCGTGCGGCGTTCACACACGCCGGCTTCCAGCATCTTGATGAACAGCCACTGGTTCCACTTGTAGTACTCGGGCTGGCAGGTGGCGATCTCGCGCGACCAGTCGATCGCCAGCCCCATCGCCTTCATCTGCTTCTTCATGTAGGCGATGTTGTCGTACGTCCAGGCGGCGGGCGGCACCTTGTTCTTCAAGGCGGCGTTTTCAGCCGGCAGGCCGAAGGCGTCCCAGCCCATGGGCATCAGCACGTTGTGACCGTTCATGCGCAGGTAGCGCGTGAGCATGTCGTTGATCGTGTAGTTGCGCACGTGGCCCATGTGCAGCTTGCCCGAGGGGTAGGGCAGCATCGAGCAGGCGTAGAAGGCCTTTTTGTCTTGGGATTCGGTGACGCGGTAGGCGTCGCGGTCATGCCAGTGCTGCTGGGCACGGGCCTCAACGGCACGTGGGTCGTAGGTCTGGTTTTCTTGAGTAGCGCTCATGAGATCGGTCACCGCAAAGACAAATTCAGGCTGTTGCCCGCAAAAGGCGCACAGCCTGTGAAAGGTGGAATCCCCCGATTATAGAAAGAGCGGCCCACTCCCCGGGGCGATCACTGGGGGGGCTTCAAGCGGATTTGTCGAAACAGGTCGGCCAGGGTCTTGCCGGGCTCGTCGGCAAAGGTCTGGGGCAGGATGTCCAGTTGCGCGATGCGGTCCAGGCGAAATTGGCGGAAGGCCGCACGCAGTTCACACCAGGCGGACAAGGTCCAGACCGAATCCCAATACAGGCAAACCAGGGGGCGAACGAAGCGTTGGCTGGGTGCGCCTTGGGCGTCGGCGTAGTCCATCTGGACCAGGCGGCGCGCCTCAATGGCCCGGCGCAGCTGCCCCAAGCGATCCAGTACCTGGGTGTCCATGGGGCGCGATGGGGCCAGCAGCGGCAGGCTGTCGGCTGCTGTCCGGCAATCCAGCGGCAGCACGCTGAGGATTTTGCTCAGCGCCTCGTCTGCACCGGCCGCCAGCGCAGGGTCCAGGCGACCACGTGCCATGCGAACCGAGGCCACCAGCGCCTGGGCTTGCTCAGGGGTGAACATGAGGGGCGGCAAGCTGTAGTCATGCGCCACGCGGTATCCCACACCGGCTTCGCCCTCAATGGGCACGCCCTGGGCTTGCAGGTCGGCCACATCGCGGTACACCGTGCGCACCGAGACCTCCATGCGTTCGGCCAGCCAAGCGGCGGTCGACAAGCGCCGCCCTCGGATCAGTTGAAGCAATTGGAAGAGGCGGTCGGCACGGCGCATGCGCTCAGTGTGGCATCAGATGCGTGTCAGTCCATTGCATGGATGCCGATGCGCTGGCCGTCCGGGTCGGTGAAATGGGCGAAGCAGCCCATGCCATCGGGCAACTGGACACGTGGGGTTAGCACGCGCCCGCCCTGGGCTTGCACGCGGTCCAGCACCGCATTGACGGACGCGCCGGCGTTCAGGTAGAGCAGGACGCCATCCACATGGGGGGCGACTTTGTCCACGGCCATCAGGCAGCCTTTGACGCCACCGTCCTCGCTGGCTGGAAAGACGGCCAGGGTCATGCCGGAGATGACCTCACGGCGCAGGCTGACGCCCAGGATGTGCTCATAGAAGGCCACGCTGCGATCCATGTCGCTGACGGGGATCTCGAACCAGTGGACGGCGTGTTGAAGGGTTGGGCTCATGGCAGGCTCCAGGTGTTGTGGTTGAAGCCTGCATGGTGCGGCCCCCCTGCTGACAACGTGCTGTCAGCAGGGATGGCAGAGGGCGACTTATTGGCTGCTGGCGTTGAAGTTGCGTTGCGCCTCTGCCAAAGCGGCCTCCAGATTGGCCTGGGTCTTGCTGGCTTCGGGCTTGGCCTGCCATTCGGCAAAAGTGGTCGCGATCAGTCGCTTTTGCTCGGTGTTGCGATCGGCCTGGCGCAGCAGCTTTTCGTTGTCCATCGGGGGCGCCGACTTCAGGATCTGCTCTTGCATGGCGGCAATGCGCTGCTGACGCAGCTTCTCGTTGGGTTCACTTTCCGTGATGAGCACGGTGTTCATCAACACGGCCTCGGCTGCGGTGAACTCGCCCTTGGCCAGCCGGGCCGGGATTTCTTCGAGCAGGGCCCGAGCCAATGCGGCGCGCTCCTTGGGGCTCTTGCTCCCCTCGGTGGTTTGCCAGTATTCGAAGCGTTTTTGATACCGCAGGTAGTCGACCACGCGGGCCGCTTCGGCTTCGGCATTGGCCTGCTGCTTGCCCAAGGCGCCTTTGAGGGCGTTCCAGTCCGTCTCGGGGACATCAGTGGGGCGGCCTTCTGCCAGCAAGGGGGCGTTGGACGTCGAGGGGGTCTGAGGCGCGGTGGAGGCGCCCGTCCCCGGCGTCAGCCAGCCGCCGGCTGTGCCCGCGGTGCCGCTGGCCGCATCGGGCGTGGCCGTGTCTTTGTGCGCTGTCCACCACCAGGCTGCGCCCCCGATGGCGAGGCATCCCACGATGGCCAGAAACCAGGGGCGTTGCCAGATTTTGTCGTTTTGGTAGGTGATCATGATGGAGCCGCGAGACAGAAAGAAAGCGTCAATTTACACAAATAAAAAGTCCGGCAGGACCCCAGGTGTCGGACACCCAGGACGCTGCCGGACGATCGCGCTGGCGCGCTTGGATCCTGCGATCAGTTGGCCGGCACGTAAGGCGTGGTCGACACGGGTTGACGCAGACCGACCTTGACGATGATGTCGATCTTGCCGAAGTCGGTGGTCTTCATCAACTCGGGTGCGAATTTGGGCAGCGCCAGGGCGGTTGCGATGGTGGTGATGCCTTCGGGGGTCAGGTACAGCTTGTCCAGCAGCTGGGTGCCGGTCACGCTCAGCGGGAACTTGTACTTCAAGGTCAGGGGAATGGCCTCGTTGAAGGTGTACACCGTCATCTGAGGGATCGTCACACCGCCGATGGGGGTGACGTCAGCCAGCACCTTGTGGTTGATGAAGTCAATCTTGAAGTTGGCGATGGTCACGCCCACCTTGTTGCCGCGGTAGATGCGGGCGATTTCCAGTGCGGAGCCGGTGGCCGTGCCGGCAGAGACCTTCAACGAGGAGTTGATGGTGATGCTGGTCACGGGCAGGTTGTAGGCGCCCGTGGTGGCGGTGGCCGTGGCGTTACCCAGGGGGGTGACGGTGATGGCGAACAGGTCGTATTGGCCCAGGGCGTCTTCAGAGAAGCTCTGAATGGAGTTGGCCTGCAGGAATTCGGTGGGCAGCGTCAGGGCGCTGGCAGATGTGGCGGCGCCGGCCAGTGCGGCGGCGACGGTGAACGAACGGACAGACAACAAGCTCATCTCAGTGCTCCTATTTATGGCCTGCTCGAGCAAGCCGTGTTGATGTGTGTTTAATGCTGGCGGGAGCAGGATGATGAGGCGACCCTTGGATGAGGGGGCGCCCCCGGATGACAGGGAACATGTCCTGCCACGCGGAGGCGCCATTTGTCAGGGGGCGCGTCTTCAAGTTAGGGATGTCACTATCTGACGTGTTTTCGTCCCTTTGATCAGTTCGCGGGAACGTAAGGCGTGGTCGACACGGGGGGCAGGCGCAGACCCAGGCCGACGTCGATCGTGATGGTGCCGAAGTCGGTGGTGCGCATCAGTTCAGGCGCGAACTTGGGCAGAGCCAACGCCGTGGCAATGGTGGTGATGCCGTCAGGCGTGAGGAACAACTGGTCCAGCACTTCGTGGCCCGTGATGCTCAGGGGGAACTTGTACTTCAAGCCCAGGGGCGTGGCCACGTTGAAGTTGTACACGGCCATTTGAGGAATGGTGGTGCCGCCAATGGGGGTGACGTCAGCCAGCACCTGGTTGGTCTCGAAGTTCAGCTTGAAGTTGGCGATGGTCACGCCCACTTTGGCGCCGCGATACATGCGGGCGATTTCCAGGGCCGAGCCTGTGGCGGTTCCGGCTGTGACCTTCAACGACGAGTTGACGGAGATGCTGGTGACCGGCAGGTTGTAAGCGCCGGTCGTGGCGGTGGGGGTGGCATTGCCCAGGGGCGTGACGGTGATGGTGAAGATGTCGAACTGGTCCAGCGCGGCTTGCGAGAAGGCCTGCACCGAGTTGGCTTGCAGGGCTTCAGTGGGCAAAGTCAGCGCCGAGGCCGACGCGCCAACGGTGGCCAGCGCGGCGGCAACGGTGAACGAACGCAAAGAAATGGAATTGATGGTCATTTAACGGCTCCTGTTGAGTGCACCCGAATTGGTGGTTATGGGGGAAGGCGCTAAATGCTCGTCTGTGCATTAATGCCTGTCACCGCCGGGGAGCCGGTCAAACGCTTGACGTGGGGAGAACTTGCGTCAATGTGCCGAGGGATGCCTGTCTGGCGTCAAACGTCAAGATCAGGCATTCCATAATTCGGCAGGGAATCGTCCCCGCTTGCGCCTCGTTACAGGCGCTGATCAGCGGCTGGCGCGCTTCAGCGGGCGCTGGCCTGGCGGACCGCATGCTCCCAATTGGCCATCAAATCCTGGGCGCGGTCAGACGACAAGGTGGGATAGAAGGTGCGTTCGGCTTGCCACAAGCGGGCAATGGCCTGGGTGTCGGCGTAGACACCTGTGGCCAGCCCGGCCAAATAAGCCGCGCCCAGCGCCGTTGTCTCGACCACCTGGGGCCGCACCACCGGGATGCCCAGCAGATCAGCTTGAAACTGCATCAGCAGGTTGTTGACGCAGGCACCGCCATCCACCCGCAATTCGCTCACGGGCCGGGCACCTGCCGCCACGGCGTCGCGGCTCATCGCTTGCAGCAAGGCAGCGCTTTGGAAGGCAATCGATTCCAAGGCGGCGCGCGCGATGTGGGCAACCGTGCTGCCGCGCGTCAGGCCCACGATGGCGCCCCGGGCGTCGCTGTTCCAGTACGGTGCGCCCAGGCCGGTGAATGCGGGCACGAACATCACGCCCCCGGCATCGGGCACGCTTTCGGCCAGGGCTTGCACCTCGCTGGCCGCCTTGATGGCCTGCAGACCGTCGCGCAGCCACTGCACCACCGCCCCACCGATGAAAACGCTGCCCTCCAGCGCATAGGCTTTTTGTGCGTTGATCTGCGCAGCCGAGGTGGTCAACAAACCGTTGGCCGAGGGTTGGGCGGCCTCGCCCGTGTGGACCAGCATGAAACAGCCGGTGCCATAGGTGTTCTTGGCCAGACCGGCTTCAAAGCCGGCTTGCCCAAACAGCGCCGATTGCTGGTCACCTGCGATGCCGCCCACCGGCAAGGCGCCCAAACCGGGCAGGCCGGCCGCGTTGTGGTGCCAGATAGAGGGCGCCGCCTCGCCATACAAATGGCTCGATGGCTTGACCTGCGGCAGCACGCTGCGCGGGATGGACATCAAGGCCAGCAGTTCATCATCCCAGTCATTGGTGTGGATGTTGAACAGCATGGTGCGCGAGGCGTTGCTGACATCGGTGGCATGCACCTGGCCGCCGGTCAGGTTCCACAGCAGCCAGCAGTCCACGGTGCCGAAAGCCAGCTCGCCACGTTCGGCCGCCGCACGAGCCCCGTCCACGTTGTCCAGCAGCCACTGCAGCTTGCTGCCCGAGAAGTAAGGGTCGATCACCAAGCCGGTCTTGTTGCGAATGGTGTCGGCCAGACCTTGCTCACGCCACTTGGCGCATTGAGGTTCGGTGCGGCGGTCTTGCCAGACGATGGCGCGGGCCACGGGCTGACCGGTATCACGGCGCCACAGCACCGTGGTCTCGCGTTGATTGGTGATGCCGATGGCGCGCAACTCGCGCAGATCGCGCCCTTGTGCCGCCAACTGGGTCAGGGCCGCTGCCGCGGTGTCTCGCTGTGAACTCCACAACTCCAGCGGGTCGTGTTCGACCCAACCGGGCTGCGGGTAGTGTTGCCTGATTTCTTGCTGCGCCGATGCCAGGATCTGGCCTTGTTCGTCAAAGACGATGCTGCGGGAGCTGGACGTGCCTTGGTCGAGAGCAAGAATCAATGCCATGGTGTGTCAGGGTGCGATGGTCAAGGCCACTTGGGCCTCGTGCAGGAGTTGAGTGATGTGCTGCGGGGGCAGGGCCTCGGTGAACACGCGGTCCATGTCCTGCAGCCGGGTGACTTGCGCCAGCGCTTGCTGGGCGAATTTGCTGGAGTCTGCGACCAGCCACGATTCGCGGGCCTGTTCATGCACGGCCTGGATCACGGGCAGGTCACGCTGGTCGCGGTCGCGGATCGTGCCGTCGGGGTCAATACCCAGGGCACTGATGATGCCAATGTCGACCTTGTATTGTTTGAGGAAGTGAACCGCGCTGTCCCCTTCCAAGGCGTTGTCCCGCCCGCGCAGAATGCCGCCGGCCACATGGACCTTGCAGTCCGTGTGTTCGCTGAGCAAAGTGGCCACGTGCAGGTTGTAGGTGATCACGGTCAGACCCGGCTTGTTCAATAACTCGCGCGCCACGGCTTCCACCGTGGTGCCCACGCCCATCATCAAGGTGGCGCCTTCGGGAATGGCGGCCGCCACGGAGCGGGCAATGCGTGCCTTGGCATCGGCTTTGTGAGCCTGGCGTTCTTTCCAGGCGGACACGGCTGGCGCCTGGCGCGGCAGGCTCACCCCACCGTGAAACCGCAACAACATGCCCGCCTCGGCCAGACGCTGCACATCCCGACGCACGGTCTGCATCGTCACATTCAGTCGTGACGCCAGACGTTCAACGGACACCGCGCCACGCGCGCGCACTTCTTCAAGCAGGGCGACTTGACGGGGGTTGGGCGACCAGGATGATGAGACGTTGGACAAAACGGGCTCCGATTCAGGCATTTTTCACTCAATCGGGGAGCCTAGCGCAAATTCTATGCGCAAATAACAACAAAAAGGAATAAGATCGCGTCAATGCGAACGGAGGTTTGCATTCGATTTTGTTGTGATTGAACCCGTTTGTGGAGCTTTGCTGTGGACGTGTCCCTCTCTTCCCGCCCTCTCGCTTCGACGACCGACACGCCGGTTTCGACCTGTGATGTGCTGGTGATCGGGGGTGGCATCAATGGCGTCGGGACGGCGCGTGACCTTGCAGGCCGCGGATGGAACGTGTTGCTTTGCGAACAAGACGATCTGGCCAGCCATACATCGTCGGCGTCGACGAAATTGATCCACGGTGGCCTGCGCTATCTGGAATATGGGGAATTCGGACTGGTGCGCAAGGCCCTGGCCGAGCGTGAACGCCTGCTGCGGTCTGCCCCCCACATCATGTCGCCGCTTCGTTTTGTGTTGCCGCACGACGCGTCCATGCGCCCGGCCTGGATGATCCGTTTGGGTTTGTGGTTCTATGACCATCTGGCCAAGCGCGAATTTTTGCCCGGCTGCAAATCGGTGCGCTTCAAGGGCCACACCTTGGGCGCGCCTTTGGCCTCGCATTGGACCAAAGGCTTCATCTATTCAGATGGCTGGGTGGACGATGCGCGCCTGGTGACCCTGTGCGCGCAAGACGCCGCTGAACGGGGTGCGCGCATCCTCACCCGCACCCGTTGTGAAAGCGTCAAGCCTCATGACGGCGGCTGGCTGGCCACGCTGGTGCAACGCGATGCGCACACGGACAATGAACTCTCGCGTCAGACCGTTCAGGCGCGTGCGGTGGTCAATGCCGCCGGTCCCTGGGCCGAGCGTGTCCTGCACGACAACATGGGCGTCAGCGGCCACCAGGCCGGTCGCAAGCAAGACGAGAAGCTGCGCCTGGTCAAGGGCAGCCACATCGTGGTGCCGCGCAAGTTCTCGCATGACCACGCCTACATCTTTCAGGGGCAAGACCGCCGCATCATCTTTGCGATTCCGTATCAGCAGGACTTCACCCTGATCGGCACGACCGATGTCGAGCACAAAGGGGCGCCGGGTCAGGCGGTGATCGATCAGGACGAGATCGACTACCTGTGCGAACAGGCGAGCCGCTACCTGAAAGACCCGGTCAAACCCAGCGATGTGGTGTGGACCTTCTCGGGTGTGCGCCCCCTGCTGGATGACGAAAGCGGCAACGCGGCGGCGGTGACGCGCGACTACAAAGTGCAGGCACAACGTGATCCTGCCCCGTGGTTGACGGTCTGGGGCGGCAAGCTGACGACCTTCCGCTTGCTGGCGCAAGAAGCGGCCGACAAGGTCGGGCAGTTGCTGGGCGATGTGCGCAAGCCCTGGACGGACGAGGCCTTGTTGCCCGGGGGCGACCTGCGTGGCCTTGTGAGCACGCATGTGCATCCGGAACAAGACCTCAATGAGTTCCTGTCGGCCATGCGCCACCGCTATCCCTGGGTTGAGTTGAGCCTGTTGCGCCGTTGGGTGCATGCTTATGGCAGCCGGGCCCTGACCTTGATGGACGGGGCCAAGCGGGTGTCCGACCTGGGCGAGCAAATCGCGCCGGGGCTGTACGAGCGCGAGCTGAACTACCTGCGGCAGAACGAGTGGGCGCTCACCGCAGACGATGTGCTGTGGCGGCGCAGCAAGCTGGGCTTGCACTACACCGCTGAACAACGCACAGCGGTGGCGCAATGGATGCAGGGCCACCGGGCCCAGGCTCATCGCACGGCCGCGTGACCCTGCTGGGCCTGACGCCACTGCAACGGCGACAGGCCCGTCCACCGCTTGAACGCGCGCGTGAAGGCGCTCTGCTCGGAATAGCCCAGCAACAGGGCAATGTCTGACATGGCCAGGCGGCCTTCCTGCACATGCGCTTTGGCGGATTGCTGCAGAGCCTGTTCACGCAAGCCGCGAAACTGATGGCCTTGCGCTGCCAGGCGTCGGTACAGCACGCGGGGCGACACCTTGAGTTCGCTGGCCACTTGCCACAGCTCGGGTACCCCTTGTGGGGCCAGGTGGGTCAGCACCCGTCGGGTTTGTTCAACCAGATCGCCCGACGCCGGCAAGGCCGCCAGCGAGGCCTGAACCTGGTCATCCATCAACTTGAGCAAATGCGGATCATGCTGCCGCAGCGGCCACTGCAGGCAAGCCAGCGGCAGGCTCAAGCGCGTGATGGCTTGACCAAACCGCACGGGGCAGCCAAAGAATGCCTGATAGGGGCGGCTGTCGTGTGGAGGCGGGTTGACGAAGTCCAGCTCGGCAATCGGCAGTTTGCGGCCACACAGATCGCGCGCGAACTGAACGATCGCGGTCACGCCGGCTTCATCGAAGAGGGCCCCGGGGCGGCCCATGGCCACGCCCCAACGCAGTTCCAGATGGGTGTCGGTGTGATGGTATTCGATCGGGTTGATGTCATGCATCAGCCGGTGATAGCGCTGGATGCGCAGCAAGGCCTCGCCCAGGTTGCGGCAAGCCAGCAAGGCGTAGCCCAGGGCCCCCAGGTGCAGGGGCTGGATGGTCTGGCCCAGGTGCAGGCCCAGCAGCGGGTCTTGCAAGTGTTCGGCGACCGCGATCAGGAACTGGCAATAGGCCTCGGCGGGGACGCGTTCGAGCGCGTGGGCGCTTGACGCCTTGAGGCCCTTGGGCATCAACGGGGCCGGGTCGACCCCCTGCGCACGCAGATAGCTGGCCAGGGCGTTCACCAGCGTGTGAGGCACCACGCCATGAACGGCGCTGCGTTGATGAATCCGATCGAGCATGGTTGAAATTGTCAAAAATCAGGGCGGCCCGGTCAAGACGGGATCTCCCGCTTTTGCCTATGCTGTGGCCACCGACTCTCGGAGTTCTTTGCATGTCGACATCCCCGTCTCGCAGCATTTTCATCACCGGCGCCGCCGCTGGCATTGGCCGCGCCGTGGCCGAACGGTTCGCCAAGGCCGGCTGGTTTGTCGGCCTGTATGACGTCGACGAGGCGGCCGTGCAGGCTTTGCGTCAGCAACTCGGTGGCGACCGCGCGGTCTCAGGACGGTTGGATGTCTCGGTGGCAGAAGACTGGGCGCCCCAACTGGCCGCCTTCGCGCAAGCAGCGGGCCGGTTGGATGTCTTGTTCAACAACGCCGGCGTGGCGGTCACCTCGCTGTTTGAAGAGGCGCCCCTGGCGCGCCACCATCGCCTCATTGACATCAATCTCAAAGGCGTGATCAACGGGTGCCATGCCGGCTTGCCGTATCTGAAGCAGACGCCTGGCTCGCGTGTGATCAACATGTGCTCGGCCTCGGCCTTGTTTGGTCAACCCATGTTGAGCACCTATTCGGCCACCAAGGCAGCGGTGCGCAGCCTGACCGAAGCCCTGGACATCGAATGGCAACGCCATGGCATCCGCGTGCTGGATGTGCTGCCCCTGTTCGTCAACACAGCCATGGTGCGCGATGAAGTCAGCAAGATGAAGACCGTCAAGACTTTGGGCGTCCATCTGAGCGCGGACGATGTCGCGCAGACCGTGTGGGCCTTGGCGCGGCCTGAGTCGGCGCAAGGCCTGGCGGTCCACTCACCCGTGGGTTTGCAAACCAAACTGTTTTACGTGGCGGCCAAGTTGACGCCCGACAGCTGGAATCGCTGGATCACCGCCAAGTTGGGCGGGCATTGAGCCCGTAGCCTTACTGCGGCATCAGGATGTGGCCGCGGGTTGAGGCCACCGGACGGCTCGGGTCATCCTGCCAGACATTGACCTGCACCAGCGACACGCGGTTGCCTTGGCGCACGGTGATGCCTTGCGCATAGGTGTCCACCGGTTTGGCTGAACGCAGATAGTCGATTGAGAAATCGATCGCCTTGGGGATG
Source organism: Acidobacteriota bacterium (assembly GCA_050259275.1). Taxonomy (GTDB): domain Bacteria; phylum Pseudomonadota; class Gammaproteobacteria; order Burkholderiales; family Burkholderiaceae_C; genus Aquabacterium. Next base: position 616,704 of record JBLNAI010000015.1, on the reverse strand, counting down.
GCCTTTTCCAGGTGCGGATTGGTGGCCACCACATGCATGATCATGGCCGTTTCGGCAAAGCCCGCCAGCACGCCGCCATGCAGCGCCGGCAGCATGGGGTTGCCAATGAGGTCATGGCGGAAGGGCAGGCGGAAGATGGGGCCGGCGTTGACCTGCGGATGCTGCATCACACCGAGAAAATCGACGTAAGGCGAGCGGCCTTCCGGGATCGCTGGCTGTTGGGACTTGGCTGCCGCCGCGATGGCTTCCATCGACACCACATGGATGGGCGGTGTCTGAACCGTAGGCTTGGCACCCTGGTTGGATGCGCGTGCAGCGCCGGGCTCCAGATCCGTGCGACGCTTGTTGGCCGTGGCTCGCATGAAGGTCGCATTGGCGATGGCGATCACCTCGTCGCTGCCGGGCTGGCGCAATTCGCCGGTCACAAAGGCCACGCTGCGCGACAGTCGATGGCAATGGGCGTGGCAGATCAGGTTCTTGCCGGCGTCGGCAGAGCGCAGGTAGTCCATGCGCAAATCCAGCGTGGCAAACGGCTCCATCTCTTCCAGCGCCGTGCCCACGGCGATGCCGCAGGCCGTGTCTGCCAGCACGCTGAGGCAGCCGGTGTGGATGCGATTGCGTTCGGTGTCGCCGCTCCAGGTGTCGCGCGCGGGCAGCATCAGGCTGGCGCGGCCCTTATCCAGATCGGTCACCAGCATGCCCGACGCCTGCGCATAGGGGATGGCCTTGATGAACATGTCCACCCATTGGTAGACGTCTTTGGCTTGGGGATCGGATGCAAACAGACTCATGACAACTTTCGCGAAAAATCAGGGCGTCGTGGGGCTCACTTCTTGGGGTTCAGATGAACCTCCAGCCCCTGGTCGGTGACTTGGATGTCGCCCACTTCATAGCCGAGCCGATCGGCTGAGCGCAGGTCTTCGGGCTTGAACTGGTGGACGGGGTAATCCTGCAGCTTGTCCTGCGCCAGCCAGGCGCCCATTTTGGTCAGGTAGCGCGAGGCCGAGGAGGGCAGGCCCGCCACGTTGATCTGGTCGACCTTCACCTGCGTCAGGCGCAGGGTCAGGTCCTTGGGTTCGAAGCGCAGACCGAAGCTGACGCCGATCGTGCCCTGGTAGGTGCGGCCCATCAGCAGCTCGCTGGCACTGAGGTCAAACTCGGTGGCCACGCGGTTGTTTTGAGGCAGAAATTGCAGGCGCGGGGCCTGGGCCTGGATGTCCAGCAAGTCCATGATCCGGTTGCTCACCGGAAACGGCTTGGCGATCTTGCTGGTGAGTTCTTCTTTGGTGATCAGCACCGTACGGGGCCCGAGGATGCCCGCGCAAGCGGTCAGCACGATGAGCGAAGCCAGCGCGCTGAAGCGCATGGCACGGCGGCGAGTCATTTCAAACATGGTGGGGCATCCAGTCGACGAAACGGGAAAGAGCCCATCAGGGCGCGGGCGCCCATTGTTGCAGGCTCATGATCTGCACACCCCGTACTTTGGCACGGCGGGCCAATTTCAACAAAGCCGCGTCTTTGCTGAACAGCCATTGGGCCCCGACATGCAGCGCCAGATCGATGAACACCTGGTCATCGGGATCTTTGCAGCGCAGCGGGCCACGCGGCGGCTCGTCCACAAACTCCGCGTGCTGAAACACCGTGAGTGTGAGCATCGGGTCGGGTTGCCAGGCCTTGAGATAGCTGCGAGGCCAGACCTGGTGCCATTCCTGCTCCATCGACGGACACGCCAGCCACCGCATGCGGCCCTCGATCACCGCCTGCGCAATGGGGTGAGCCGTGGGATCTTTGAACACCCGCCAGTCGAGCAGCGCATTGGTGTCCAGGATGACGATGGGTCGGGCGTCGGTCGCTTCGCTCATGCTGCGCTGGCGATCACGCCGCCGCCCAGGCACACGTCGCCCTGGTACAGCACGGCCGACTGGCCTGGGGTGACGGCCCATTGCGCCTGCGGGAAGTGCAGGCCGATCTGGTCTGCGCTGCTGGCAGTGATGGCACAGGGCGCGTCGGCCTGGCGGTAGCGGGTCTTGGCGCCCACACCTTCGGTGCCTTCAGCGGGGCCCTTTCCTGCCACCCAGCTCAGATCCTGCGCGACCAGGGCGTGCTGCAGCAGCCAGGGATGGTCGTGCCCCTGCACCACATACAGGGTGTTGCTGACCATGTCCTTGCGGGCCACGAACCAGGGCTCGTGCTCGCCGCCGCCACGCGGGGCGCCTTTTTCTTTCACGCCGCCAATGCCGATGCCTTTGCGTTGGCCCAGGGTGTAAAAACTCAAGCCCACATGCTCGCCCAGCTTGCGGCCCCGGTCATCCTTGATCGGGCCGGGTTGATTGGCCAGATAGCGATTGAGAAACTCGCGGAACGGCCGCTCGCCGATGAAGCAAATGCCGGTGGAGTCTTTCTTCTTGGCGTTGGGCAGCTTGATCTCGGCGGCGATGCGGCGCACCTCGGTCTTGGGCAGCTCGCCCACAGGGAACATCGTCTTGCTCAGCTGCGCCTGGTTCAGGCGATGCAGGAAGTAGCTCTGGTCCTTCAGCGGGTCCAGCCCCTTGAGCAATTCGTAGCGCTGGCCGCCTTCATAACCGCCATCAGCCACCGCGCGCACGCGGGCGTAGTGGCCCGTGGCGATCTTCTCGGCGCCCAGGCGCATGGCGTGGTCCAGAAAGGCCTTGAATTTGATCTCGGCGTTACACAGCACGTCCGGGTTGGGCGTGCGGCCGGCTTGGTACTCACGCAGGAATTCAGCAAAAACGCGGTCCTTGTAATCGGCCGCGAAGTTGACGTGCTCGATCTCGATGCCGATGACGTCGGCCACCGAGGCGGCGTCCAGAAAGTCCTGCCGGCTGGAGCAGAACTCGCTGTCGTCGTCATCTTCCCAGTTTTTCATGAAGATGCCGACCACTTCGTGGCCCTGCTGCTTGAGCAGCCAGGCGGTCACAGCCGAATCGACCCCGCCGCTCAGGCCCACTACCACACGTTGTTTGGCCGACATCACGAACGAGCTGGGGTCGCCGGCGCAGAGAAGACGCTGTCGTGCACGTTCAAGATGGACAGCGGGTAACGCTGACCAGCCAGGTAGCCCTCGATGCACTCCAGCACCAGCGGGCTGCGCAGGCGATGAGGCTGGGCGCGGATCTCGTCGACCGTCATCCACACGGTGCGCAGGATGCCCTCATCCAGTTCGAGCGAAGGATCGGCCTCGGAGACCGTGCCATGGAAGGCCAGTCGCAGGTAGGTGGTGTCCTCGCCGTTGCGGGTGCGGCGAAAGCGCGACATGTACATGCCGATGAAGCCTTCGGGCTGGAACTGGCGGGCCGTTTCTTCGAGGGTCTCGCGGATGACCGCCTGGATCGGAGACTCGCCCGGGTCCAGATGGCCGGCGGGGTTGTTCAGCAAGATGCCGTCGGACGTATCTTCTTCGACCAACAGGAATTTGCCGTCACGCTCGACCAGAGCGGCGACGGTGACGTTGGGTTTCCAGCGCACCTTGTTGGAGGGCGTGGCCTGCACAGAGGGCTGGGGGGCTGCTGCCAAGAGTTCCGCGGTCTTCATGAGCCCAGCATTATCCGCCATTGCCGTGACAGATGTATCGGCGTTTTCCAACCTGGGTCCTCCAATCGGGGCATTCGGTGCGTTAGATGTGGGAAATTTTGACAATCTCTATCATCAGATCGCGGGGATCTCGCTCAGGACTGGCATTTGAGGTCATTCCTACGGCGGAAAACCCTGGAATGTTGTGTATGCTGGCGCGTTTGGCAACGCTGACATCGACATAGGAGACTCGTATGCTCATTGGCATACCCATGGAAACCACCGTGGGCGAAGCCCGAGTGGCTGTGACCCCGGAGACCGTCAAGAAATTGAAGGCCCAAGGTCACACTCTGCGTGTGCAATCTGGCGCCGGTGTGGCTGCCAGCGTGACCGATGAAGCCTACGTGGCCGCCGGTGCCGAGATCACCGACGCCGCAGGCGCCCTGGGCGCCGACATGGTGTTGAAGGTTCGCGCGCCGAGCGCGGACGAGCGTGCGCAAATGAAACCCGGCGCCGTGCTGATTGGCATGCTCAACCCGTTCGACAAGGACGGCCTGCAAGCCATGACCGATGCCAAGCTGACCGCCTTCGCCCTGGAAGCCGCGCCGCGCACCACCCGTGCCCAGAGCATGGACGTGCTGTCCTCGCAGGCCAACCTGGCCGGCTACAAGGCCGTGATGATCGCCGCTGACAAGTACCAGCGCATCTTCCCCATGCTGATGACCGCCGCCGGCACCGTCAAGGCCGCCCGCGTGGTGATCCTGGGGGTGGGCGTGGCCGGCTTGCAGGCCATTGCGACCGCCAAGCGCCTGGGCGCCGTGATCGAAGCCTCGGACGTGCGTCCCTCCGTGAAGGAGCAGGTCGAGTCGCTGGGCGCCAAGTTCATCGACGTGCCTTACGAGACCGCCGAAGAAAAAGAAGCCGCGGAAGGCGTGGGTGGTTACGCCCGCCCCATGCCCCAGTCCTGGCTGGACCGTCAGAAGGCTGAAGTCGCCAAGCGCGTCGCGGCCGCTGACATCGTCATCACCACCGCCCTGATCCCCGGTCGCGCCGCCCCTGTGCTGGTGACCGAGGACATGGTCAAGGCCATGAAGCCAGGTTCGGTCATCGTGGACCTGGCGGCGGCCCAAGGCGGCAACTGCCCCCTGACCGAAGCCAACAAGACCGTGGTCAAGCACGGTGTGACCCTGGTGGGTGAGACCAATTTACCTGCGCTGGTGGCGGCTGACGCCTCCTCGCTGTATGCACGCAACGTGATCGACTTCTTGAAGCTGGTCATCAACAAGGAAGGTCAATTCCACGTTGACCTGGAAGACGACATCGTCAAAGCGTGCTTGATGTGTCGTGATGGCCAATTGCTGCGCGCCTGATTTTGCGCCGCAGGCCCTAAAGGAGTACTGATATGCAACGCGTCATGCTGCGTGCCAAGCTGCACCGTGCCACCGTGACTGAAGCCGACTTGAACTACGAAGGTTCTTGCGGCATTGATGAAGACCTGCTCGACGCGGCTGATATGAAAGAGTTCGAGTACATCGAGCTCTACAACATCAACAACGGCGAGCGGTTTTCGACTTATGTGATCAAGGCCCCGCGTGGCTCTGGCGTGATCTCGCTCAACGGTGCCGCGGCCCGTCGTGCCCACGTCGGTGACCTGCTGATCATCTGCACCTACGCGCCGATGACCGACACTGAATCTGCCAGCTACAAGCCCAAGGTGGTGTTGCTGGACGAGCGCAATGCGATCAAAGAAATCCGCAAGTTCGACTAATCCAACCTTTCCCTTTCAGGAGACAACGCGATGGAAGCCGTTTCACACGTCGTCATCAACCTGACCATTTTCGTGCTGGCCATTTATGTGGGCTATCACGTGGTCTGGACAGTGACCCCTGCATTGCACACCCCCTTGATGGCCGTGACCAACGCGGTCTCGGCCATCGTGATCGTGGGCGCCATGCTGGCCGCCGCTCTGACCGTCACGCCTTTGGGCAAGACCATGGGTGTGCTCGCGGTCGCGCTGGCCGCGGTCAATGTGTTTGGTGGCTTCCTGGTCACCCGGCGCATGCTCGAGATGTTCAAGAAGAAGGACAAGAAGGCGGGAGCCAAGTAAATGAGCATGAACCTGATTGCACTGCTGTACCTGGTCGCCTCGGTGTGTTTCATTCAGGCCCTCAAAGGCTTGAGCCATCCGACCACGTCCATTCGCGGTAACTTCTTCGGCATGGTCGGCATGACCACCGCCGTGCTCACCACGGTCGGTCTGATCCAAGGGCAAGCCCAGTCGCTGGGCGTGAACTTTGGCGCCGGTCTGGGCTATGTGCTGGGCGCGTTGGTGGTGGGCGGCGGCGCCGGTGCCATCATGGCCAAGCGCGTCGAGATGACCAAGATGCCCGAGTTGGTGGCCTTCATGCACAGCATGATCGGCTTGGCTGCGGTGTTCATCGCCGTGGCTGTGGTCGCCGAGCCCTATGCCTTCCAGATCGTGGCCAAGCCAATTGGTGACGCCATTGCCGAGATCCCGGTGGGTAACCGCCTGGAGCTGTCGCTGGGTGCGGCCATCGGGGCCATCACCTTCTCGGGCTCGGTGATCGCCTTCGGCAAGCTGTCGGGCAAGTACAAGTTCCGCCTGTTCCAGGGCGCACCCGTGGTCTTCGCTGGCCAGCACATGCTGAACCTGGTGCTGGGCCTGGCTGCCGTCGGCCTGATCGGCACCTTCATGGCCACCCAACGCATGGACGTGTTCGTGGCTCTGATCGCGCTGGCCTTCGTGCTGGGCGTGCTGATCATCATCCCCATTGGCGGTGCAGACATGCCCGTGGTGGTGTCGATGCTCAACAGCTACTCGGGCTGGGCGGCGGCCGGTATCGGTTTCTCGCTGAACAACTCGATGTTGATCATTGCCGGCTCGCTGGTGGGCAGCTCGGGCGCGATCCTGAGCTACATCATGTGTAAGGCGATGAACCGCTCGTTCTTCAACGTGATCCTGGGTGGCTTTGGTGGTGATGCCGCCGCTGCAACAGGTGGCGCCGCGCAACAGCAACGCCCCGTCAAGAGCGGCTCGGCTGACGATGCCGCTTTCGTGCTGGGCAACGCTGAAACCGTCGTGATCGTGCCCGGTTATGGTCTGGCTGTGGCACGTGCTCAGCACGCAGTCAAAGAGCTGGCTGCCAAGCTGACCGAAAAGGGTGTCAACGTCAAATACGCGATTCACCCGGTGGCCGGCCGCATGCCCGGTCACATGAACGTGTTGCTGGCCGAGGCCGAAGTGCCTTACGACCAAGTGTTTGAGATGGAAGACATCAACGGCGAATTTGGTCAGGCTGACGTGGCAATCATTCTGGGCGCCAACGACGTGGTGAACCCTGCTGCGCATGTCAAGGGCAGCCCGATCTATGGCATGCCGATTCTGGAAGCCTACAAGGCCAAGACCGTGATCGTGAACAAGCGCTCCATGGCCTCGGGCTATGCTGGCCTGGACAATGAACTGTTCTACATGGACAAGACCATGATGGTCTTCGGCGATGCCAAGAAGGTTGTGGAAGAAATGGTCAAGGCCATTGAGTGATGGCCATCTCATCGGTGTTGTGATTTGATCCTTTAGAGAAGCCGGGCTTGCTGCCTGGCTTTTCTTTTGGCTTCTATACCGATGATCTAGACTCGCCCACTGCTTTATCAAGACCCGCGGCCTGTTCCGGCGGATCACATATCCCGATGATCTAGACTATGGCTGGCTGACGACATCAAGGCATACTTGTTCCGGCCAGATCACATATCCCGATGATCTAGACTGACCGATGAACATGTGCCACACAAACCAGAGTTCCGGCCAGATCACATATCCCGATGATCTAGACTCCGACGAGGCAAAAGCCAAGCGCATGGCCTGTTCCGGCCAGATCACATATCCCGATGATCTAGACTCATTAAGCGCGGCGAGGATCTTGTCTTTCAGTTCCGGCCAGATCACATATCCCGATGATCTAGACTTGGATCAAAAAAACAATGGGACGGTGCTCCCGTTCCGGCCAGATCACATATCCCGATGATCTAGACTTGGATCGCCAATACGCGATGTTGGACGACCGTTCCGGCCAGATCACATATCCCGATGATCTAGACTTTTGAAGTCGGCCGGGGCTTCGGTCGTGCAGTTCCGGCCAGATCACATATCCCGATGATCTAGACTCACGGTCAACGGTAAGACAGTGACGGTTTGGTTCCGGCCAGATCACATATCCCGATGATCTAGACTTTCGGTTGCCGAGATGATGCGGCGAATGACGTTCCGGCCAGATCACATATCCCGATGATCTAGACTGTGCGCTTCAAACGCCTCGCGCAGCTTTTGGTTCCGGCCAGATCACATATCCCGATGATCTAGACTAGCGTGCCCGGCTGGGTTGCAGCAGCGCTCGTTCCGGCCAGATCACATATCCCGATGATCTAGACTTTCGTCTTCAAGCTCTGGGAAGACGCCGACAGTTCCGGCCAGATCACATATCCCGATGATCTAGACTACCCGCTCAACGTGGTTGCGCTGGTGTGGTGTTCCGGCCAGATCACATATCCCGATGATCTAGACTGACAGCGCCCGCGTCGCCGCTCGTGCCCGCGTTCCGGCCAGATCACATATCCCGATGATCTAGACTCAAGGCGAGCATTGATAGTGCGGACTTCATGTTCCGGCCAGATCACATATCCCGATGATCTAGACTCATCTGCGCTTCGGGGTGCTCTGTGCAGTAGTTCCGGCCAGATCACATATCCCGATGATCTAGACTCGGTCTGGCCGCCTGGGCCGTACAGCACCTGTTCCGGCCAGATCACATATCCCGATGATCTAGACTGACGGTCGGAGAGCCCCGCATCGTTCCCCGGTTCCGGCCAGATCACATATCCCGATGATCTAGACTACAGTTGAGATAACCCCTTGATTCGTCAAGGGGTTTTTCTCTTTCTGAGGGTAAAAAAAGAGACTCAACATCAGAAAAGGTCGAACTGGTCGGGCGCTTTTTGCGCAGGCTGTTTGGACTTGCCGTAGTACGTCACGATGCGTTCGTACTGTTTGTCGGTGAACATCAGTATGTTGACCTTTCCGCCTTCGGGCAAGATGTTTTCCACGCGTTTGCTGTAGGTTTCAACCTGTGACAGGCTCGTGCAGAAACGGGCATATACGGAAAACTGGGACATCTCGAAACCCATATCCAGCAAGGCATTGCGAAATGCCGTGGCCGCCTTCCTCTCGGCCTTTTCGACTACTGGCAGATCAAACATGACGATCATCCACATGAGTCGGTAGCTGCTGAGCATGCGTGCTGAGGTGCGACCGGTCTACCTATTCATCGTCCGCGATGCTGGCGGCCAATGAGAGTGGTAGGCCTGGCAGGGGCAGATCGAGCTTGTCGCGCTCGCCCAAGTACAACTGGGCCAGGGATATAGCCAGTTTCTGGATGCAGGACATCACCGGCGTAGCACCTATGGCAGTTTGCATGTCGTCGTACAAGGTCCTGACCAGTGTGCGCTTGGTGTCTGGCGTGACATGGCGCTCGCCTTGTCTGGTCAGTTGCCAGACCTTTAGATCAATCACCGGTCGGAACGGCTCCATGACGTCATCCACCAGGCGCATGGCATTGCCCTCATTGCTATGGAATACGCCTAGCGTGGGGTGCAGGCCCGCAGCCACGATCGACCGCGCCGTGGCGGCACGCAAGACCGTGTAGCCATAGTTCAAGAGACCATTAAGACCATCGCCATCTTGATCGCGACGGAAGTCATCGCCAAAGAGCAAGCCCCAATACCGCCGGGCGCCTTGAGCCTCGACGTTGCTGGTGTCTCCCGACTTGACCTTGCTGACCAAGGCGGTCAGTGGCGCTGTTGGCGCACCAGCAGCTTCCAGTGCGGCTGCTTGTTGCTGTAACTTGGATCGGACGATGTCGGCCCATACACGCTTGTGTGTGGGCTTGCTGGCTGCTATCTGTGCATCCAGTCGTTTGGCTTGCTGAAAGTTACCCTCAATACTCAGTAGCATGCCAATGGCGTTATGGTTCGAACCACACAGCACGAAAGGGGCGCCACGTTCTGCCAATGCAACCAGCAAGTTGTTCGTATAGCTCAGACCATGTGCGTTGGCAATGACGGCTGCGATGTCATCAAGTGGCACCTGTCCCAGTTCCTTGCGTGGGCCTTCCGTGTCTTGCACGACCAGAAAGCCCCGTGATACGAACAGGTGGCGCCGGTCATCGGCCACTTCCACAATGCGGCCGATCATCGTGTTTATTCCTTGAAGCTTAGGTCGCGTAGCTCACCAATTGGCGATACGGTGACGCGGCGGCCCTTGGCCTTCTGAAGGCCAACCGGTGTTTTTACGGTGTAGCTAAAGGCGTCATCCTTGTCGCGGGCTCGGGCGCTTTCATTGGCTTCATTGTGTTCGACCAGGTACATGCGACCATCTCCCACCATCTTGGCCAGGCGCATGAGCTTGATGCCCTCTTCGGTTTCGAGTCTGACGTAGTCGTCTCGTATCAGGCGCATTACCAGTGGCTTGTTGCTGATGCTCAAGGTTGGGTGTCGGAGTCGGGCTGTGCCATCGCGGCCAGCATGCTTCTCTTTGCGCACAAGTTGGTAGGCGTCAAAGGTGGAGATGACTTCGCCTTCCCACTTGCCCTTGTCGTTGCGAACGATCTCAATGCAGTAGTTGCTGTCGCCTTTATAGCCCTTGTAAGCGCTCGTTCTGTGGTTGTGATCAGAGTCGAACCATGGTGCATTGGTGGCGTGTTTGGCTTTTGCGTAATCGAATTCGATGACCTTCAGCGTGTCTTCGATGAGCGTCCGCTTGCCCTCTACCAGCTTGTGCACGCCTACACGGCCATTGCCAAGCAGGCTGTACGCCGTGTCGTTGTGCATCGCGCCTTCATGGCTGTGATCTGGTTTATGGCTGACCAAGATGTGGTTGACGGCGCGGCGCACGTGTTCACGATAATTGAGCCACGGGTCCGGCATGTTGTCCGCCCAGTCCATGATGTGCTGATCGCGCCCGCGTTTGCTGGCGTTGGACAGTTCTTGCAGGGTCTTGCGGTCGGTCACGCCGATGACGCAGGCATCCACTGCATGATGGCGATGATCGTTGCGATTCTTTTCGCCATGTAGGCCGAGGATGCCGTTGAGCCCGAACTGATGGCGCAACAGAGCCGTCATCTGGCCGGGGATGACCCAGGTGGCTTGAGGGCAGATCAGGCCGATATATTCGCGGGTGATGCGAGACAGGTAGCGGGTGTCGTTGAGTGCGCGGGCAAGAAAACCGTTGCCCTCTTTGTCCCATCGCTCCATGGCATCTGGGGCAAAGCGATAACGCTTGCCTTTGGGCATTTGCTCGGCGCGCTTGAGGATGTCCTCGTAATTGCAACCTTCAACCTGGTTTCGACCAAATGCTTCCGCGGGTGTCTGGTTGCTCTTGTACCGATTAGTCCAGCGCATCGACACAGTTTTGTTGTTGAGGCTGTCGTCCAGAGTGCGCGCATAAGGCAGGATGTGCTCGATCTCTACTCGACCATCGCTGCTGAGTAGGTCCTGTGCGGTTATGCGCGCGCCCGAGTAAGGGCAGCATCGATTGAGGACGTCCAATGGGTTGAGTTCTTCCCACAAGATCCATTTCTGAATGTCTGCCACCTTGACACGTTCAGGGCTGATCGCGCCGTTGGACGCTTCCGCGATTTCCTGACGGATACGGGCCTTGCGCTTCTGGTTATCGGCCTGGCGCTTGTTCGCTTCTTCACGTTGCAGCCGGCTTTGCTTGAGGTCGCGAGCGACTTCGACGACCACTTGACTGGGATGCCCGTAGCGCTTGATCAAGGCATTGACCACAGTGCGCACCTGGTTGAGTCCAATGTGCACGGTCGGGTTGGCGATCTTGCCATAGCGCTTTTCGTCGGGGTCATCGAGCTTGCCAGAGCCGAAGCAGACGTGTCGTTGAAGGGCCTCCCCGTAGTATGGAAGTGCTGGGTGCTGCTCGCCTGTTGCGGCTGCATCAAGCTGACTGTGATGCTCAAAGCCGGCCGCCTGTACGGCCTTGTCGTAGGTGATGACGTCTTGTCTGAGCGCGGGGATGATGCGCGCCAGTGCCTTATGGCTCAGGCTGCCATAGCCCTCGGGCAGGCCCACGTTGGCAACGGCTTCGGCATGCGCCTCATCGATACCTGTTTCAGCCATGAGCCATTCGATTAGCGCGGATTCGTTCTCTTCGCGAACGATGTGGCCGACGATGTCGTCCTGCTTGGCCTCGTCAAAGGTGAACCAGGCTTGGCCGAAATGGGCAGGCTTGCTGAGGATGGCGCTGGTCGTGTTGCCCTTGAGTTCTTGCCGCTTCGGGTCTTCAAAGTTGAACTGCACGGCGCCTTTGAGCCCCAGCAAGGTCTTGATTTGGACGAAGGTGCGCTTCGGGTTGCGCTCCAGTGCTTCAATCAGCAAGTCCCGTTGCGCCAGCGTCAGCACTTCTTCTTGCAAGCCTTCACGCAGGATGCGCAAGTGGTTGGCTTCCAGGTACATGCGATAACGCTGCGTGCTGGGCAAGGCCAGCGGAGCACGTTCCTCATCGGGCAAGAACGTGCAGCGACCAGGGCGAACAGGGCGCAACGGCCGCTGTTTGGTCAGGCAATCTTTGAGGTCTCGGTAGGCTGCGCCAGTGAAAACGGCCGGATTCAGGTTGGCCTGCTTGCGCCACAAGGCCTCGAACTCATCGACAACCATGGCGCGGTCGATGTAGAGGTCGTAGCTCTTGTCGATCTTGGTCTTGCCATCTGGTTTGAGAGACTTGTTTTCCCGATAGCGGGCGCGTACGGTCTGGCCGCTTTGCATGCGTTTGAACAGAAGTTCACCCACGGTGCGGGCCTGACCTTCGGTCAGAGCATCCCGTAAGCGTTTGATGGCGCTCCTGAGTGCACCACTGTCGTTGTCCTTCTTGTCAGTCTTGCGGTTGCTCTGAAAGCCGCGTCGCTGGTTGAGGTGAAAAAGCGCACGGGCGAACTCTTCAGGTGCAAGCGCTTCATCCAGACCTTGTGCACGTAGTTCGTAAGGGTTGAGCTCTTCCAGCGCCTTGCGCGCGACTGGGTCTTGGGGGAAGAAGCCGTGAGCAACGAGCAATTGCATCATGCGGGCCTTACGGCGCAACAGGCGGTCTCGGCGCCGTCGCATCGCGCGGGCCATGCGACGGGTGACGGCCAGGGAGTTGCCATCCGGGTCGCGGCCATTAGAGAAGATGCGTACCCCTGCCTTGATGACGGCGTAGGGGTTGGAGGCATCGTCTAGCCGGAGCAATGCGAAGCCGAGTGAAGTCGAGCCCAAATCGAGCGCGAGCCGGTAACGCATTTTCGACATGCCAGTCCCTGTCAATGTTTATTGGGAGGCATCCTAGATGCAATCCGTTTCAATCGTCAACACCGTACCCTGGTTTCAGTGGTGTAAATTCGGACATGTTGATGCGCATGTGGTTTCAGGTTCCGTTCCACACAGGCCCCGTTTACATTGATGTCAGGCTCGTGCTAGCATTCGCCGCATTGATCATCGGGATATGTGTTCTGGACGCTAACAAGCTGAAAGATGCACCAAATGAGAGGGCCGCTATATGCGGCCCTCTGTCTTTTAATGCCTGAGTAACTTGAAGATCACGCCTTCTTGAGAAACTCCGACTTCAGCGACATGCTCACGCCGTCGATCTTGCAGTCGACATCGTGGTCGCCACCAACCAGGCGGATGCTCTTGACTTTGGTGCCCTTTTTGAGCACTTGAGAGGATCCCTTGACCTTCAGGTCCTTGATCAGGATGACCGAGTCGCCATCGGCCAGGATGGTGCCGTTCGAGTCGCGGATCACCGCTTCGCCGTTGTCCTCATCGGCTGCCTGCGCGCCTGCGACGGGCCATTCATGGGCGCAGTCGGGGCAGACATAGTTGTCGCCGTCCTGGTAGGTGTTTTCCATGGCGCAAATGGGGCAGGCGGGGGCGGTCGACATGAGGCAGCTTTCTGTATGAGCGGGGAAGGGAGCGAGTCAAGGTGCTCGCTTTCAGCCCTCGATTGTCGCAGGCCGCCCATCCGCCCCTTTGGCCTGCGACAATGGCGCATGCCTTTTGCCTCTCTCGGTCTGTCGTCTTCCCTGGCTCGCGTTGCGTTTGACCAGGGCTTTGAAAATCCCACGCCCATTCAGGCGCAAGCCATTCCCGTCATTATGGACGGGCAGGACGTGTTGGGCCTGGCGCAGACCGGCTCCGGCAAAACCGCGGCGTTTGCCTTGCCGATCCTCGATCGCTTGCTGCGCGCCCGCCATGCCACACCCCGCCGTTTGCAATCGCTGGTGTTGGTGCCCACCCGTGAGCTGGCCCTTCAAGTCGGGGAGGTGTTTCGGGAGTTGGTGCAAGGGCTGCGCGCCCCCATCAAAGTGGTGGTGGCCTTTGGCGGCGTGTCCATCAACCCGCAGATGATGAGCTTGCGTGGCGGAGCCGACATCGTGGTGGCCACGCCGGGTCGATTGCTGGATCTGGTCGAACACAACGCGCTGTCCTTGTCGACCGTGTCCACCTTGGTGCTGGACGAAGCGGATCGTTTGCTGGATCTGGGCTTCGCTGACGAACTGGGCCACATTCTGGATATGCTGCCCCATCAGCGGCAAAGCCTGTTTTTCTCAGCCACGTTCCCGGAGGACGTGCAGGATCTGGCGGCGGCGCTGCTGTATGAGCCCGCTTGCATCGAGATTGCAGCCGAGCCCGAAACCGCGCCGGACATCACGCAACGGTCGATCCTGGTGGCGCCAGATCGGCGTGCCCAACTGCTCAAACACCTGATTCAAACCCAGGGGTGGCAACGCGTGCTGGTGTTTGCCGCGACCAAATATGGCACGGAGCTGGTCGCACACAAATTGCATCGTGCTGGCATCCATGCGGCCGCCTTTCATGGGGACTTGAGCCAGGGCGCCAGGCGGCAGGTGCTCGAGGCCTTCAAGGCCAGCGAGTTGCAGGTGGTCGTGGCCACTGACGTGGCCGCGCGGGGCATCGACATTGCGAACCTGCCGGTGGTGGTGAACTTTGATTTGCCTCGCTCGCCTGCAGACTACATCCACCGCATTGGCCGCACTGGCCGAGCGGGTGCCAGCGGTCTGGCGGTCAGCTTCGTGACGCCCGATATGGAGGCGCACTTTCGGCTGATCGAAAAGCGCCAGGGGCAACGTGTGCCGCGCGAGCAGGTCGAGGGTTTCGAGTCTGACACGACGCTCATGAGCCCCGACGAGGGGAACGCCTCTGATGACGCTCCATCGGCCCAGGCCCCGAAAGGGCTGGACCCCCACGGTGGCATCAAGGGCAAACGCAAGAGCAAAAAGGACAAGTTGCGCGAGGCGGCGGCCAAGGCCGGCTCGCGTACATAAGCTCACCGATTGGTCGGACCGGTTAGGGCTTGTGTGCGCGCCATTGCGGATAATGTGCCGATGGCAAACATCAACCGCAACGATCCCTGTACCTGTGGCAGCGGCAAGAAATACAAGCACTGCTGCATCAATTTGGCTGCGCCGAAGCCCCAGCACGCCGTACCGATGACGGCTGCGCAAAAGCTGCAGATGGCGCAGCAGTTGTTTCAAATGCGGCGGTTTGACGATGCCCAGGCGATGTTGAAGCCGCTGCTCAAGACGACACCTCAGAATGCGGATCTGTGGCATTTTCTGGGGGCGATTCAATCGGAATCCGGCCAGGGTGCCGCCGCGCTGGAAAGTCTGCAGAAGGCGACCAAGCTGGTCCCAGGCGAGGCCAAATACTGGTTCACGCTGGGTGCCGCGCATGACAAGTTGGGGCAGGCTGACAAGGCCATTGCAGCGTTGCGTGAAGCGATCAAGCGCCAGCCTCGAATGTTCGAGGCGCACTTCAATTTGGGCAATGTCCTGCGCGGCAGCGGGCGCAACAGCGAGGCTGTCGCGGCTTACCGTGCCGCCATCGAGGTCAAGCCCAATTTTGCGCAGGCTTGGGCCAATCTGGGTGATGCCTTGCGGCAGTTGAGTCAACTCGATGAGGCGGTGAACGCTTATCGACAGGCTCTGGAGGTGATGCCGAACTCGGCTCAGATCCAGTCAAACCTGGGGCTGATTTTGCAAAGGCAGGGCAAGGTGGCTGAGGCTCTGGCCTGCTTTCAGAAAGCCTTGTCGATCCAGCCAGACTTTGCCATCGCGGCGAGCAACGAGTTGCTGGCTTCGCAGTACTTCCATGGCTACACCGCGGCCGAGCTGTTTGACAAGCATCGCCAATTTGGTGAGCGCTTTGAGGCGCACCGCAAAGCGACCTGGCCCCGCCATGGCAACGATCCCGATCCCGATCGGCGCCTGAAGATCGGTTACGTGTCGCCGGACCTGCGGGCGCATTCGGTGGCCAGCTTCATTCGCCCGGTTTTACGTCAACATGACAGGGGACAGGTTGAGGTTTCTTGTTATTACAGCAATGCCTTTCGGGATGCGGTGACCGACCAGATCGAGGCGGATGTGGATCGCTGGGTTCGGTGCGACACGATGTCGGATGACGAACTGGCGGCCAGGATTCAGGCCGATGCCATCGATATCTTGATCGATCTGTCGGGGCACACGGCAGGCAATCGTTTGCTGACCTTTGCCCGCAAGCCCGCGCCCATCCAAGTCACCTGGGTGGGCTATCCGGGCACGACTGGCCTGACGGCCATGGACTATCGCCTCTCTGATCACCATGTTGATCCAGTGGGGGTCACCGAGGCACAGCACACCGAAAAGCTGCTGCGCCTGTCCACCATGATTCCGTTCAAACCCTCGCCGGATTGTCCGCCCGTCAATACCTTGCCGGCCTTGTCAGGGAGGGCGTTCACGTTCGCGTGTTTGAACAACATCTCCAAGCTCAATGAGCGGGTGTTTGCCGCCTGGGCCAGCATCTTGAAGCAAGTGCCGGGCTCTCGCCTCATCTTGGGCAATGCCGGTGACGAGGGCACGCGGCAATGGTTGCGAGATCAGTTTGATCGTTGTGGTGTCGAGGCTGATCGATTGGTCTTGAAGCCCAGGTTGTCGAAGCAGGACTATTTCGCTTTGCATCACGAGATTGATCTGGCGCTCGACTGCTATCCCTACAACGGCGGCACGACCACCATGCACAGTTTATGGATGGGGGTGCCGGTGGTCACGCTACGCGGGGATCGTCCGGCTGCGCTCCAGGGCGGGGCCAATGTGTCCCATGTCGGCCTGCCGCAATTCGTCGCCAAGGACGAGGCCGAGTATGTGCGCCTGGCTGTGCAATACGCCTGTGATTTGACGGGCTTGAATCAGGTGCGCCAGAGTGTGCGTGGGCTGATGGGTGGTTTGGTGAAAGACGATTCGCTGGACACGGTGCGGGAGGTCGAGCAGATCTACCGTCAGATCTGGCGCGATTGGTGCGCCACCCGAGACGCCTGAGTTCAGTCCGCCGACATCGCGCGCCACAGGATGTTGAACAACTCATCGAACTGATCGATGAGGGGGCGCTTTTCGCCGCGCACGATGTGCATCAGCACGATGCGGCCAATCATGCCCATGAAGATGTCCAGCAGGATCTTGGATGAGACGCGGTTGTTGAGCACACCGCGCGCCTGGCCATCTTTGAACACGCTCAGGAACGCGCCCATGAGGTCGGGGCTTTCGTAGATGCTGATGTTCTTGTGACGGGACACCGGCACCGCGGTGAACAGCAGCAGCATCACAGCGGGATGCTTGTCCATGTAGTCCAGGGTAACCCAGCAGGTTTTGCGCAAGCGCTCGCGCGCATCGTCGATGCCTTGCAGGTGATCGATCATGCGCTCGGCCAGGCGGCCCAGCATCACGTCCAGCATCGCGTAGACCAGCACCTCCTTGCTGCCGAAGTACTTGTAAATCGTTTGCAAGGACACGTTCGCCTTCTTGGCCACGTCCAGCAGGCTGACTTCGTGAAAGTCCTGGTCGGAGAACAGGTCCAGAACGGCTTTTTCGATGCGGACCAGCGTGTCACCCCGCATGCGCGCGAGGATGGCCCGTCGGTCGTTGTGAGCCGCCTGGGCACTGGGAACGGGAGGGTGGGGCGTCTTGTCGAGCATGGCACGCGGGCTTTCCGAATCGGAAATCAATCTTACCAAATGAACGGTCGTACTATTTTTTTGGCCCAACCCTCTTGCCGAGAGGGGTTCGAGTGTTCAAGATCACAGGCAGGCCAACCTTCTGATCACGAGAGGCATAAGCTGCGACAAATGCACGGTTGTGCGCGCGGTGGGTGCGAATGGGTCGGGTTTCTACTATCGGTAATTTGAATTACCGCATCGGACGAGCGAAGCCCGGGTGAGGTAGGCGTTTGTGAACTGATCGAGGCCGAGGAGACATTTCGTGGCGATTCAATGCTTTACCCCCACCTGGATGAACGACGAGCACAAGATGCTCTATGAGTCGGCGACGCGATTTTTCAAAGAGCAGTGGGGCCCCAAGGATGAGGGTTGGCGCGCCGCCGGCATGATGGACCGTCAGGCCTGGGAGGACGCGGGCGCCAACGGCTTCCTGTGCGCGTCGATGCCGGAGGAGTACGGCGGCGCGGGCGGCGACTTCGGCCACGAAGCGGCGTTGATCCTGGCGCAAGGCGAGGCGGCCATTGGCGGCTTCGGTGGCTCGCTGCACTCGGGCATCGTCGCCCCTTACATCCTGCATTACGGTACGGAAGAGCAAAAGAAGCGCTGGCTACCCAAGCTGGCCACGGGCGAGTACATCGGCGCCATCGCCATGACCGAGCCCGGCACGGGCTCCGACTTGCAAGGGGTCCGCACGCTGGCTTTGAAGTCGGCCGATGGCGAGACCTACAAGATCAATGGCAGCAAGACCTTCATCACCAATGGCCAATTGGCCAATCTGATCATCGTGGTGGCCAAGACCGACAAGGAAAAGGCCGCGCAAGGCATCTCGTTGTTTGTGGTCGAGACCGACGAGGCCCCCGGTTTCCGTCGCGGCCGCAATCTGGACAAGATCGGCATGGAGGCGCAGGACACCTCCGAGCTGTTCTTCGACGAAGTGGTCGTGTCCAAGCACAACCTGCTGGGTGAGCAGGAAGGCATGGGCTTCTTCCAGCTGATGCAGGAGCTGCCCCAAGAGCGTTTGATCGTGGCCGTGGCCGGCATTGCCGCCATGGAGCTGGCCATGAAGGAAACGCTGGCCTACGTCAAAGAGCGCACCGCCTTTGGCAAGCCCATCTTCTCGTTCCAGAACACCCGCTTCAAGCTGGCTGAATGCCAGGCCTTGCTGATGGCATCACGCGCTTTGGTGGACGCGGCCATGGTGTCGCACCTCAAGGGTGAGCTGGGTGTGGACCGCGCGGCGCTGATCAAGTACTGGATCACCGACAACCAATGCAAGCTGATTGACGAGTGCTTGCAGCTCTTCGGTGGCTATGGCTACATGAAGGAATACCCGATTGCCCGTCTGTATGCCGATGCCCGCGTGCAGCGCATCTACGGTGGCACCAACGAAATCATGAAGGAACTGGCCTCACGCTTCCTGTGATCGGCCAGCCACGCAACCTACCTTGAAGGAGCTTCCATGATTGAAGCCTACATTTACGACGCCGTTCGCACCCCACGCGGCAAGGGCAAGAAAGACGGTAGCCTGCATCAGGCCACGCCTGTGTGGCTGCTGCGCACGCTGCTGCAAGCCCTGCAACAACGCAATGACCTCGACACCTCTTTGGTGGACGACGTGGTGCTGGGGTGCGTAACCCCCATTGGCGAACAAGGTGCCGACATCGCACGCACCGCCGTGCTGGATGCCGGCTGGGCTGAGACCGTGGCCGGTGTGACCCTGTCGCGCTTCTGCGCGTCGGGTCTGGAGGCGATCAACCTGGCCACCGCCAAGATCATGTCCGGCATGGAAGACATGGTCGTGGCGGGCGGTGTTGAATCCATGAGCCGCTGGGCCATGGGCAGCGACGGTGGTGCTTGGGTGATGGACCCACGCGTGAACAACGCTTTGTCCTTCATCCCTCAAGGCGTCAGCGCTGACTTGATCGCCACGCTGGAAGGCTTTAGCCGCCAGGACCTGGACGCGTTTGCGGCCGAGTCCCATCGCCGTGCTGCTTTGGCGCAAGCCGAAGGCCGTTTCGACAAGTCTGTCATCCCTGTCAAGGACATTGCCGGTATGACGATGTTGGCCAAGGATGAAACCATCCGCCAAGGCACCACCGTTGAATCGCTGGCCAAGCTCAACCCATCGTTTGAAATGATGGGCACCATGGGTTTTGATGCGACCGCATTGGACAAGTACACCACCATTGAAAAGATCAACCACGGCCACCACGCTGGCAATTCGTCGGGCATTGTGGACGGCGCAGCCTTGCTGTTGTTGGGTAGCAAAGAAGCCGGCATCAAAGCGGGCCTCAAGCCCCGTGCGAAGGTACGCATGGCGTCGGTCATCGGCTCTGAGCCCACCATCATGTTGACCGGCCCCACACCCGCTTGCCAAAAGGCTTTGAACAAGCTGGGCATGACCGCCGGTGACATCGACCTGTGGGAAGTGAACGAAGCCTTCGCGACTGTGCCCATGAAGACCGCCCGCGATATGGGCGTGTCGCTGGACCGCGTGAACGTCAACGGTGGTGCCATCGCCATGGGCCACCCATTGGGTGCGACCGGCGCCATCATCCTGGGCACGGCCTTGGATGAATTGGAGCGCACCGGCAAGGCCACGGCTTTGGCCTCGTTGTGCATCGGTGCCGGGATGGGCATCGCCACCATCATTGAACGTGTTTGAGGAGACCCACAACATGTCCATCACATTCGACATTGACCAAAACGGTCTGGGTCTGGCCACCATCGACATGCCCGGCCGGGCCATGAACGTGCTCAACCCTGATTTGACCGTGCCTTTCGAAGCCATCGTGTCTCGTCTGGAAAAGGAGCCCGAGATCAAGGGCCTGATCATCACCTCGGCCAAGCCCACCTTCATCGTGGGGGCCGACATCGACCAGTTGGCCAAGCTGACCACGGCTGAAGAAACCTTCCGCCTGTGCGAAGACCTCAAGGCCATGATGCGCCGCCTGGAAAAGTGCGGCAAGCCCGTGGTCGCGGCGCTCAATGGCACGGCCCTGGGGGGTGGTCTGGAGTTGGCATTGGCTTGCCATGCCCGCATCGCTTTGAACGACCCCAAGCTGAAGATCGGGCTACCTGAAGTCAAGCTGGGCCTGTTGCCTGGCGGTGGCGGCACGCAGCGTCTGCCCCGCATGATCGGCATTCAAAAGGCATTTGAGCTGATCACCCAAGGCAAGGAGCTGACCGCAGCCAAGGCCAAGGAAATGGGCATCGTCAACGACATCGCAGAGACGCGTGACGAGATGCTGGCCAAGGCGCGCCAATGGTGTCTGGACAACCCCAAGGCCGAGCAGCCATGGGATAAGAAGGGCTTCCGCTTCCCTGGTGGCGACAGCAAGAGCCCCGGTGTGGTGCAGATGCTGGCGATTGCGCCGTCGATGGCCAATGCCAAGGCGCATGGCAACTACCCGGCGCTGACGCACATCATGTCGTCCATCTTCGAAGGGGGCTTGTTGGACTTTGATGCGGCCTGCCAAGTTGAGTCGCGCTTCTTTGCCGCTTGCGTCACCTCGCAAGTGTCCAAGAACATCATCAACACGCTGTGGTACCAGCTCAATGCCATCAAGAAGGGCCAATCGCGTCCCAAGGATTTGCCACAGAGCAAGGTCAAGAAGGTCGGCATCTTGGGCGCCGGCATGATGGGGGCGGGCATTGCCTATGTGTCGGCCAAGGTCGGCATCGATGTGGTCTTGCTGGACACCTCGCAAGAGAACGCCGACAAGGGCAAGGCCTATTCGCAAGGCTTGCTGGACAAGGCCGTGGCCCGTGGCCGCAGCACCGTGGAAAAGCGCGACCAGTTGCTGGCCCGCATTCAGACCACCACGTCTTACGACGACCTCAAGGGTTGCGACTTGGTGATCGAAGCGGTGTTCGAAGACCGCGCCATCAAGGCCAAGTGCACGCAAAGCACCGAAGCGGTGATCGCCAAGGATGCCATGTTTGCGTCCAACACCTCCACACTGCCCATCACTGGCTTGGCGCAGGCCAGCGAGCGCCCCGCGAACTTCATTGGCCTGCACTTCTTCTCGCCTGTCGACAAGATGCCGCTGGTTGAGATCATCGTGGGCGAAAAGACTTCGGACGAAACGCTGGCTCGTGGTTTTGACTATGTGCTGCAGATCGGTAAGACCCCGATCGTGGTCAATGACAAGCGCGGCTTCTACACCTCGCGCGTGTTTGCCACCTATGTGATGGAAGGCCTGGCCATGTTGGGCGAGGGCGTGCATCCCCGCTCCATCGAAGTCGCAGGCTTGAAGGCTGGCATGCCCATGCCACCCCTGGCACTGCAAGACGAAGTGTCTTTGAGCCTGTCACTGCACATCGGCGCGCAAACCAAGCGTGATCTGGAAGCTGAAGGCAAGACCATGCCTGAGCATCCCGGTAACGCCGTGTTGACGGTGGTGGGTGAGCAGCAAGGCCGCATCGGCAAGAAGGCTGGCAAGGGCTTTTATGACTACAACGGCAAAGAGAAGTCCTTGTGGCCAGAGCTGACCAAGCTGTTCCCGACCAAGGCGGAGCAGCCTTCGCAGCAAGAACTGGTGGACCGCCTGATGTTCATCCAGGCCAATGAAGCCGCGCGTTGCTATGAAGAAAACGTGGTGCGCTCGGTGGCCGACACCAACATCGGCTCCATCTTTGGCTGGGGCTTTGCGCCTCACCAGGGTGGCGCTTTGCAGTTCATCAACGCCATGGGCGCCCAGCGCTTTGTGGAACGTTCGCGTGAGCTGGCGCAACGTTATGGTGATCGCTTCACACCGGCTGCCATCGTCGTGAAGCAAGCCCAAGAAGGCGGATCGTTCAAAGATGAGTGATACCAACGTGGCCACGGGTTTCGTCGACTATTTCAACGAGACCCACCAGATGGCGCGTGCAACCGCGCGCCGGTTCATCGATCAAGCGGTCAAGCCGCACATTGACGAATGGGAAGAGGCGGGCACCTTTCCGCGCGAGCTGTACAAGCAAGCGGGCGACCTGGGTCTGCTGAGCATCGGCCACCCCACCGCCTATGGCGGCACGGGTGAGGCCGATGTGTTCCTGAAGGTGGCCGTCAGCGAAGAGCTGATGCGCAGTGGCTCGGGCGGTTTTGTGGCCAGCATCGGCTCTTTGGACATCGGCCTGCCGCCCGTGTGGCGCATGGGCTCGGATGCGCTCAAAGACCGCGTGGTGCCACAAGTCTTGTCTGGCGAAAAGATCGCCGCCTTGGCCATCACCGAGCCCAGTGGTGGCTCGGACGTGGCCAACCTCAAAACCCGCGCCGTGCGTGATGGCGACCACTACGTGGTCAATGGGTCCAAGACCTTCATCACCTCCGGCACGCGGGCTGATTACTACACCGTGGCCGTCCGCACGGGCGAGCCCGGCTTCGCCGGTGTGTCTTTGCTCTTGATCGAGCGCGGCACCCCCGGCTTCACGCAAGGCAAGCCGCTCAAGAAAATGGGCTGGTGGGCCTCGGACACCGCCGAGCTGTTCTTTGAAGACTGCCGCGTGCCGGTCGGCAACCTGCTGGGGCCTGAGAACTCAGGTTTCTTCACCATCATGGCCAACTTTCAGGCCGAGCGCTTGAGTCTGGCCATCATGGCTTACATGACGGCCCAACTGGCCTTGGAGCAGTGCCTGGAGTACGTCAAACAACGCACGACGTTTGGCAAGCCCTTGTCCAAGCACCAGGTCATCCGCCACAAGCTGGCTGAGATGGCGACCAAGGTGGATGTTGCGCGTGAGTACGCCTACCGCTGCGCCGCGCGCATGGCCGCTGGCAAGCAGGCCATCACCGAGGTGTCGATGGCCAAGAACTTTGCCACCACGGTGGCCGATGAGGTCACGCACGAGGCGGTGCAGATCTTTGGCGGCATGGGCTTCATGCGTGAATCGCTGGTGGAGCGCCTCTACAGGGATAACCGCATCTTGTCCATTGGCGGCGGAACGCATGAAATCATGAACGAGATCATCGCCAAGCAGATGAACCTCTGACCCGCTGACAAGGATCGACATGAGCCAAGCCGTGATGCCGGCCTTGCTATCTGGCCTGCGTGTGCTGGACTTGACCCGTAATTTGCCTGGCCCGTTTGCCACGCGCATGCTGGCCGATCTGGGGGCCTCCATTGTCAAGGTGGAGCCGCCAGACGGCGACCCGGCACGCCCCCTGGGCGGCTTGTTTGAAGCCCTCAACCATGGCAAGGAGTGCCGTCGCATCGACTTCAAGCATGCCGATGACCTGGCCCGTTTGCACGAATGGGCACGCGATGCGGACGTGGTGGTGGACAGCTTCAGGCCCGGAGTCATGAAGGCCTTGGGCCTGGATCACGCGGCCTTGTCAGACCTCAACCCCAAACTCGTGGCGGTGTCGATCACCGGTTATGGCCAGGAGGGCCCCTGGGCGTCCAAGGCGGGCCATGACTTGAACTTCATGGCCATGTCCGGCGTGCTCGATCAGGTTCGTGCACCCACGGGCCAGGTGGCCTTGTCCAATGTGCAATGGGGTGACATCGCCGGCGGCAGCTCCATGGCATGCATCGCCATCTTGTCGGCCGTGTTCGAGGCTCATCGCACCGGCCACGGCCGCGCGCTCGATGTGAGCATGACTCACGGTTTGTACGCGCACCTGGTCATGCCCAAGGCCACGGGCCCGATGATGAAGTCGATGCTGGGCCGCTGGCCCGGTGCGGGTGAAGACATGCTCAACGGTGCCCTGCCTTGCTACAACGTCTACACGACGCAAGATGGCCGAACGCTGGCGGTGGGCGCGCTGGAGCATAAGTTCTGGAAGCTCGCCAGCGAAGTCTTCGGGCACCCCGAATGGGCTGATGTGCATTGGCAACGCGGCATCTTGCCGCATACACCGCCTTCCGATTCACTCAAGGCCGATGTGGCCAAACTGATCGCCAGCCAGCCCTTGGCGGTGTGGGCCGATCGCTTTGAAACGGCAGACTGCTGCGTGACTCCGGTGCTGACCCTGGCAGAGGCCAAGGCCCACCCTTTGTTCGCGGGTCAGCGGCGGCAGCCCTGGATGACTGTGGATTGATCAGGCCGGACCGGCAAGCACGTAGCCCACGCGGTAGCTCACGGTGATGCCGTCCGGGAACGCGCGCAGCACCTTGCCCAGTGGGGCCGGACGGTGCCCCTCGCGCGGGGTGCCGGCCCCGATGCCTTTGATGGCCCGCACAAAATCCATGGCCACGGGATAGGACTCCTGAAGCGTCTCGATCTCGCAGGAGGCCCCCAGTTCATCACACAAGGTTTGCAAATCGGCCTCGCTCATGAAGGGCAGCACGCCGTCTTGCAGATTCAGTTGCGCGTGGGCGGCCTTCCATTCGCAGAAGGTGCCTTCCAGCAGGGTGGCGATGGCCAATCTGGGGCCTTGTTGCCGAAGCCGTCGCATCGCCGCAGCCTGGTCGTCGAACCACTGAAACGCCAGGCTGGAGGCCACGAGATCGAAGCCTTGGCCGTCGGCCTGTTCACCATCCAGTTGCGCATAACGCACCTGATCGCCCACATGTTGCTGGCAGGCCCGCACCATGGCGGCGGCCAGGTCGGTGGCCAGGATGTCGGCCTGCGGATAGGCCTGCGCCAGCCGGGCTGTCAGGTTGCCGGTGCCGCAACCGATTTCCAGAACATGCGCCAGCTTGGGCCAGCGTGCCACGATGCGCTGTGCCAGTTGCTGTGCTGCCTGTCGCTGGACACCCGCATACCGGTCGTAAGCATGGGCCGCAGAGGCGAAGCTATGGCTGATGCGTTCTTTGTCCATCGTCCAGCGTGCTCAGAAAGGCTTGTATGGCTTGTGCGCAGTCACAGGCTTGATCATGCCCCAATGCGTGGCCGCCTTGTGAGTGCCAGACCAATTGCGCGCCGGGATGCTGGGCGAAGGTCGCCGTGGTGAGCGCCGCCGGCACGATGGGGTCGTCCAGACAAGCCAAAGCCAGTGTGGGCGTGGCGGTTTGCTGCCACTGGGGGGACAGGTCCAGTTCAGCCAGATGCAGCAGATCGGCCAGCAGCCGGTCGGTCTGCAAGGGCGTGGCCTCATCAGGGCAGAGCGCAGACAGCCCGCAGCGACTCAGAAAGTCTTGCAGCACAGCATGCGGTGTGCGCGCGAGCACCTTCGCCATGCGATCCACCACCCGCCGGCTCTGGCCCGCATCACCCGGTTGGTGGGCACAGAAGCGGGTGAAGCCGCCCAGGCTCACCAGCCCCGACCAGCCGGACGGAGGCGCTTGGGTCAGGGCCCGAGCCCACCCCATCGAGTGCCCGATGGCCACCCAATGTGTCGCGGCCCGAAAGTCGGGCTGACAGGGCGGGCCCCCCCAGTAACCAGCATCGAAGAAGGTCTGAGGGTGGTCGCACAGTCGCGATGCGAGGGGCTGCCAGAATGTGCTGTTCAGTCCCCAGCCATGGTAGAAGGCCAGTCCGATGGGGGCGGGCATCATCACGCCGCCTGGAGCGCATCGAGCAGCGCATCGATCTGCTGCGCGGTGTGGTGGCTGCAAAGTGCCAGGCGCAGCCTTGCGGTATGGGGCGGCACGGTGGGTGGGCGCACCGCCGAGACATTGATCCCCGCTGCTTGCAGCCGGTCGCGGGCGGCCAGTGTGCGCGCTTCGTCACCCAGGATGATGGGGATGATGTGGGTGGTGGAGGTGCCGGTGTCCAGGCCCATTGCCTGCAGGCGGTCACGCAGATACCTTGACATGCTTGTCAGGCGTTCACGCTCGGCGGTCAGGGTGGGCAGCAGCTCCCAGGCTTTTTGCATGGCCGCGATCACCATGGGCGACAAGGCCGTGGAGTAGATGAAGCCGGTGCAGGTGTTGATCAGATAGTCTTTGACCGCCTGCTTGCAAGCGATGTAGGCACCCGATCCGCCCAGGGCTTTGCTGAAGGTGCCCATGGCCAGGTCCACGTCGCCGCCCACGGCGCTGGTCAGGCCGTAGCCTTGTTCGCCCATCACGCCGGTGGCATGGGCCTCATCCAGGTACAAGAACGCGTCGTGCTGGCGTGCCAGCTGCACCAGCGCGGGGACATCCAGACAATCGCCGTCCATGCCAAACACGGTCTCGGCGACGATGAACTTGGGCTGCGTGCTGTCGCCCTGTTTGCTCAGCAGCTCTTGCAAGTGCTCCAGGCTGCCGTGGCGAAAGCGAATTTGCCTGACCCCGGCCACCCGAAAGGCGTGATGCAGGCTGGCGTGATTGAGGCGGTCGGTGAACACCAGGGGCTCGGCACCCAGCACTTTGGCGTTGATCAGCGCGGCCAGCACGGTGGCATTGGTCTGATAGCCTGAGCCCAGAATCAGCGCCGCTTCGGCATGTTTGTCGGCTGCGATGCGCGCCTCGAAGGCTTCGTACAAGGGTGAATTGCCCGACAGCAGCCGTGAGCCGGTGGCGCCGATGCCATAACGCGAGGCGGCTTCACGCGCGGCTTCGATCACCTCGGGGTGCTGCGCCAGGCTCAGGTAGTCGTTGCTCGAAAAGTCAGCCCGCCATGGGGCGGTCGCTGCCGGCAACTGACGCAGCAAGCCTTGCTCGGCAAGGGCTGCGCAGTGGCGTTCATAAGAGCTGAGAAAAGACGTCATGCCGCGAGGTGCAAATCCAGCGGCCATTCTATGCGGCAGGGCCGCACAGGGTCAGCCGGCCGCTGCGGCCACCGAGCCTTTGCTGGCCATCTCTTTGCGGAAGCGATTGAGCTCTTGCACACTGGTGAAGCTGCGCTCCATCAACAGGCTCAGGTTGTGCAGGATGCGGTCCACCACCTTGCTTTCCCACACGGCGTCAAACTGGATCTGCTTGTCGAGCCAGTTTTCCAGCCAGGCGGGGTCGGGCAGACGCGACTGCACCGTGTCACGCGGGAACAGCTTCTGGCTGACATGCAAATTGGTGGGGTGCAGCGCCTGAGCTGTGCGTCGTGCGCTGGCCATCAGCACGCCCACTTTGGAAAAGGCGGCACGGGCTTCGTCGCCGAAGTTCTGCAGGGCACGCTTCATGTAGCGCAGGTAGGCGCCACCGTGGCGGGCCTCGTCCTTGGCCAGGGTTTCGTAGATGGCCTTGATGACGGGCTCGGTGTGCCATTCGGCGGCACGGCGGTACCAGTGGTTCAGGCGGATCTCGCCGCAAAAGTGCAGCATCAGGGTTTCGAGCGCGGGCGCGGGGTCGAATTCGAAGCGCACTTCCTGCAGTTCCTGCTCTGTGGGGACCAGGTCGGGGCGGAAGCGCCGCAGGTATTCCATCAGGACCAGTGAGTGCTTCTGTTCTTCAAAAAACCAGACGCTCATGAACGCGGAAAAATCGCTGTCGCCCTGGTTGTCACGCAGGAACATCTCGGTGGCAGGCAGGGCGGCCCACTCGGTGATGGCGTTCATCTTGATGGTTTTCGCCTGCTCGTCAGACAACTGCTGGGGATCGAATTGGTCCCAGGGGATGTCGGTGGCCATGTTCCAGCGCACGGCTTCCAGTTGCTTGAAGAGTTCGGGGTAAAGCATCAAGGGTCTCCAACGAAGCGCGTGGGTATTTCAAACGGTCCAAACGGCAGCAGCGTAATGCGGCAACATGACGGTTTGATGGACATCATGTCAATGGCGCATGATGCCTGTAAAGCCGAAACCTTGCATCACCCTGGGTCACCTCTATGCGTTCCATCGCCTCTCTCCTTCAGCCCATCCTTTTCTGTCTGGGCGCCGCCAGCCTCGGCGCGCCCGCCCTGGCCGCACCAGCCGGGCCGCCGGCTTCCGCGCCCGCGCCTGCTGGGCAGCCTGCCGCCACCTGCCCGGCCTTGCTCAACAAGACCTTTGCGCGTCTGCAAGACGAAAAACCGCAGAACCTGTGCCAGTACAGCGGCAAGGTGCTGCTGGTGGTCAACACGGCCAGCAAGTGCGGCTTCGCGGGGCAGTTTGAGGGCCTGGAGGCGTTGTACGCCAAGTACAAGGATCAGGGGCTGGTGGTGATCGGCTTTCCCTCGGCAGACTTCATGCGCCAGGAATACGAGTCCGGCAAAGAGATCGCGGAGTTCTGCCAGAACACCTACGGCGTCAAATTCCCGATGATGGCCAAAACCCATGTCAGTGGGGACGACGTCAACCCGCTGTTCGCCGATCTGATCAAGCAGACGGACACGCGGCCCAAGTGGAACTTCTACAAATACCTGATCGGCCGGGACGGCAAGACCGTCAAGGCGTACTCGACGGCCACCAACCCCAAGGAGCCCGCCTTCATCAGCGATGTGGAAAAAGCGCTGGCTCAGCCGTTTCAAGCAGCGAAATGATGGGCAAAAAAAAGCCCTGCGGTGACCAGCGGGGCTTTGGAGCGATCGTTCTAATTGTGTGTGGCTCGGCAATCACGTCCGGGCCTGTTGTCAGCCTCTCCCTCGATTTGTGTTCCGTGTGACAGCACTGGGCGCGACTGTAGGGATATCCTCATCACTTGGCATCCCCCGCTGGAGGGGGGTTACCGGAGGGTGCAACAAAGTGTGTCTCGGCCCCCAGGGAGAGAGGCCCGATGACGGGGATCCCGGCCCTTGAATGAGGGGGCGGTCCGGGCGGGCTTGTGCAGTTCCACACGGCAGGGGCCGACATCGCGGGGCCTTCCCTCAAGTTGGGGGATGACGAGGCCGATGGACAGATCATCATGGACCTTGAGGTGATTGGGGTGATCCCCATCTACCGCCGCAGGTCCAGGACTTTGGAGTACTGTCCATGCACATGCTTTACAACTCTGACAACTATGCGGTTGTCCAGATCGAGATGCCTGCCTTGCAGGAGGTGCTGCCTTCGCGCATGGAGGCAGACCGTTTGACTCGCGGTGGTTACGAAATCGTCGACAAATTCGCCCGCAAGGAGTTTTTCATCGAAGGGGCCATGGCCGAGCAGTTCAAGGAAGGGGTGGAAGCCCTGATCGAAACCTCTCCCAGCATCGAGGAGTTCGATGCTTACCTGGAGCGCTATGCCGGGATGGCTTTGCAGCCCGTTGTGATGCATTGAGCAACCCCGGGCACGACAATCAAGCCATGCGGTTGACCTGAACTCACCGAAGGGCTTGATCATGACCTTGCCCGTTCCTGCTGTTGGCTACGAGCCCTTGACCACGGGGCTGGCCATCTTGTTGGCGATGTACACCGCCTTCGTCTCGCTGGACATGGCCAAGCGGGTGCGCTCGGCGGACCCTGTGGTCGTGCGCGGCTGGATGATCGGCGGCGCCTTCATCATGGGGCTGGGCATCTGGTCCATGCACTTTGAAGGCATGCTGGCGCACTCGCTGCCATTTGCCACCGGTTATGACCCCGGCTTGTCCGCACTGTCCCTGCTGCTGAGCATCGCCACGTCGGGTTGGGCCTTGTGGTCATCCTCGCGTGACGACTGGTTGCGTCGGGTCTGGCTGTTGCCCGCGCCCGGCATGGCGGTCGGCCTTTTGGCCATGCACTACACGGGCATGGCGGCCATTCGGGTGACGCCCGGCGTGGTCTGGAATGTGCCCTGGTTGGTCGCGTCCATCGTGCTGGCCTTGGCCACCGGTCTGTTGACTTTTCTGGTCACCCCCTGGTTTCGCGGCCGGCGCCGGGCGCTGTATGGCTGGCGCCAGTTCGGTGCCTCGATCCTGCTTGGCGTGGTGCTGTCTGCCACCCACTTTGCCGGCATTCAGGCGCAGTCTTACCCCGAAGGCACGGTGTGCCTGTCGACCGATGGTCTGGGCGGTTCCTCGCTGGCCATCCTGATCGGCTTGGCGTCTGCCATCGTTCTGACCAGCACGTGGTTGACGTCGCGACTGGACGCCCGCCACCAGCAACGCGCGGCCCACCTGAGCCAGTCCTTGCAGCGTGCCGACGCGCAATTGCAGCGCGTGGCGGAGGTCGATGGGCTGACAGGCCTGGCCAATCGCCTCGTGCTGGAGGACCGCCTGACCCGAGCGGTGCATCGCGCCGAGGAGAGGCAACGTCGCGTGGCGCTGCTGTACATCGATCTGGATGGCTTCAAGCCGATCAACGATTCGTTCGGGCATCACTTTGGCGACAACCTGTTGTGCGCGGTGGGGCGGCGTTTGCAGGACGTGGGCCGTCGGGGGGACACCGTGGCGCGCATTGGTGGCGACGAGTTCGTCATCCTGATCAATGGCAACCCGGATGCTTCATCGGCCGCCTTGGTGGCCGCGCGGGTTCGCGATGCCTTGCACCGGCCGTTCGAGGTCGAAGGGCGCGAGGTCCATCTGTCGTGCTCCATTGGCGTGGTGCTCTACCCGGACCACGGGCCCAAGGGCAAGCTGATCGCACGCGCAGATGCGGCCATGACCGCGGCCAAGCACGCAGGCGGCAACGCGCTGTGCTTCTATGAAGAGCACATGGAGCACGATGCGCAGCGGTCGGTCGACCTGCAGCGCGATCTGCGCCGAGCCATGGACACGCATGAGGGCTTGAGCCTGCACTATCAACCCAAGATCGATGGCCACACTGGCCAGGTCACCGGGGCCGAAGCCCTGCTGCGCTGGCAGCATCCGCAACTGGGCGCGATCAGCCCGGTGGAGTTCATTCCGATCGCCGAACGCTTTGGCCTGATCGCGCGCCTGGGGCAATGGGTGATCGACGACGCCTGCCGTCAGGTTCATGACTGGATGAGCAAGGGGCTGCGCATGCGGGTGGCGATCAACCTGTCGGTGCATCAATTGCGTCAGGCGGATCTGGCGGAGCAGGTGCAGGAGGCGCTCGATCGCCATCAGGTGCCGCCCGAACTGATCACCTTCGAAGTGACAGAGTCGGCGGCGATGGAAGACCCGCAGGCGTCCCTGCGCATCTTCGAGCGCCTGGCCCAGATCCGGGTGTCCTTGTCCATCGATGACTTCGGGACGGGCTATTCGAGCCTGAGCTACCTGCGCAAGCTGCCGGCCCGGCAACTCAAGATCGACCGCAGCTTCGTGCAGGATCTCGAGCGGGAGGAAGATGCGCGTTCCATCGTCAAGGCGGTGATCAAGCTGTCGCATGCACTGGGCCTGGAGGTGGTGGCCGAAGGCGTGGAAACGCGGGCGCAGCAGGACATCCTCAAAGACCTCGGCTGCGACCAGTTGCAGGGCTTTCTGTATGCCAAGCCGATGTCGGCCAGCAAGCTGGAGCTGTGGGCCCTGGGCGAGGAATCCGACCGCCCCACCGGGGACGCGGGCCAAGGAGTGGAGACGGGCATGCGCCCCAACTTCAGTGATTCACTGTTCAATCCGGATGAGCCGGCAGGCGATGCCGGGGCCGCATCCCGCCCGCCTGATCAGGTCTGAACGTCGTCAGTCTGGGGCAGTCTGGCGCCGCACTGCCAGCAATGGTGGGCCTGAGGGCGATGGTCGTCGCAATGGCATTGCGTGCAGCGTCGGTCTGCGCCGGGCTCGGGCAGCCAGGCACGCGGCCCACGGCGTGAGGTCAGTTCGGCGGTGACGATGCCGGTGGGCACCGCCAGCACGCTCCAGCCCATCAGCATCACCAGCGACGAGATCAGCCGGCCCGCGTCGGTCTTGGGCGTGATATCGCCAAAGCCGACGGTGGTCATCGTCGTGATGGCCCAGTACATGGACGTGGGGATGCTGCTGAAGCCGTTTTGCGGGCCCTCGATCACATACATCGCCGTGGCCATCAACAGTGCCACCATCAGCACGAACGAGGTGAACACCAGAATCTTGCGCCGGCTGGCCAGCAACGCCTGCCCCAGCGAGGTGTACTCGGACACATAGCCCGTGAGCTTGAAGATCCGAAAGATCCGCATCAGGCGCAGGATGCGCACGTCCAGAAAGAAGAGGGCGCCCGGTTCGACCAGGGCCAGATAGGACGGCAGCACCGACAACAGATCGATGATCCCGAAAAAGCTGAGCGCGTATTTCAGGGGGCGGTCGGTGCAGGTCAGGCGCAGCAGGTATTCCACCGTGAAGGCGAAGGTGAACAGCCACTCCAGGACGTCCAGCGTGGTCCCATGACGGGCCTGAACCGACGCCATGCTGTCCAGCACCACCGCCGCCACGCTGACGACGATCAGGCCGATCAGAACCTGGTCGAAACGGCGGCCAGCCGGGGTGTCTGACTCGAATATGACGGTGTACAGGCGGCGTCGCCAGCCCTGACCCGGTTTGTCCGATGGGATGCTCATGGCTGCATTTATAAGCCGAGTCCGCCGCAACTCCTTAAAATGGCCGGATGAACACGTCAGACTCCCTTGCGCCCGTTGCGCGCCGTCCCTACACCCGCGCTGCCCAGTTGCCCGAGATCATGCGCCAGCGCATCGTGGTGCTCGACGGTGCCATGGGCACCATGATTCAGCGCTACAAGTTGGGCGAGGCCGACTACCGGGGCGCCCGGTTTGCCGATCATCCCAAGGACCTGAAGGGCAACAACGAGCTGCTGCAGCTGACCAAGCCCGAGGTGATTCGCGAGATCCATGAGCAGTATCTGGCTGCCGGGGCCGACCTGATCGAGACCAACACCTTCGGGGCCACCACCGTGGCGCAGGAGGACTACGACCTGCCCGAGCTGGCCTATGAAATGAACTTGGCGGCTGCCAAGCTCGCCCGTGCCTGCTGCGACCAATACAGCACGCCTGACAAGCCTCGCTTCGTGGCCGGCGCCATCGGCCCGACACCCAAGACAGCCAGCATCAGCCCCGACGTGAACGATCCCGGCGCCCGCAATGTCGACTTCGACACCTTGCGCACGGCCTACTACGAGCAGGCGAAGGCTCTGCTGGAAGGCGGCTGCGACGTCATCCTGATCGAAACCATCTTCGACACGCTCAACGCCAAGGCCGCCATCTTCGCGGTGGACCAGCTGTTCGAGGACACTGGCGAGCGCCTGCCCATCATCATCTCGGGCACGGTGACGGACGCCTCCGGCCGCATCCTGTCGGGTCAGACGGTGAGCGCCTTCTGGCACTCGGTGCGCCACGCTCACCCGCTGGCCATCGGGCTGAACTGTGCATTGGGCGCCACCTTGATGCGGCCCTACGTGGAAGAGCTGGCCAAGATCGCGGGCGACACCTTCATCAGTTGCTACCCCAACGCCGGCCTGCCCAACCCGATGAGCGACACCGGCTTTGACGAAACACCCGAGATCACCGGCGGGCTGGTGGAAGAGTTCGCGAAGGCGGGCTTTTTGAACATCGCCGGGGGCTGTTGCGGCACCACGCCGGATCACATCGCCGCCATTGCGAGGCGGGTGAGCGCCTACCAGCCGCGCTGCCTGCATGGCGGCACGACAGGCTTCCTGAGTGGCTTGAAAGCGGCCTGAGCGCCTTCTGAATGTCGCGGCTCAGCGGGCGTAGGGGTCCTCGAAGCCCAGCGCCGCCATGATCACGCGTTCGCGCGCCTCCATGGCCTGGGCTTCGTCGTCTTCCAGGTGATCCCAGCCTTGCGCATGCAAGGTGCCATGCACCAGCATGTGGGCGTAGTGGGCCAGCAGGTCCTTGTTCTGGTCCTGGGCTTCTTGCTCGATGACCGGGCTGCAGATCACCAGGTCGGCCATCACCACGGGCTCTTGGGCGTAGTCAAACGTCAGCACATTGGTGGCGTAATCCTTTTGCCGGTAGTCGCGGTTCAGCGACTGACCCTCTTCGGCATCGACCAGGCGAACGGTCAGTTCAGCATCGGATTCGAGTGCGGCCTTGATCCAGCGGATGACTTTGTGGCGGGGCAGCACCTCGCGGTGGCGTTTGTCGGCAAATTGCAGGCTCAGGCTCAGTTCAGGCTTCATGCTTGGTTGTCAGCGGGCAAGGAGGGGGACGAGGCGGCCTTGTCTTCAAAGGCCTGGGCGCGGTCGTAGGCTTCGACGATGCGGGCGACCAGCGGGTGGCGCACCACGTCGGCGGCGGTGAAGCGGGTGAAGGCGATGCCTTTGACGCGCTTGAGGATGCGCTCGGCCTCGATCAGCCCGCTCTTGGCGCCCCGCGGCAGGTCGATCTGGCTGATGTCGCCCGTGACCACGGCCCGCGACCCGAAGCCGATGCGGGTGAGGAACATCTTCATCTGCTCGGGGGTGGTGTTCTGCGCCTCGTCCAGGATGACGAAGGCGTGGTTCAGGGTGCGGCCCCGCATGAAGGCCAGTGGCGCAATCTCGATGAGGCCCTTTTCAAAGGCCTTGGTGACGCGGTCAAAGCCCATCAGGTCATAAAGGGCATCGTACAAAGGGCGCAAATATGGGTCGACCTTCTGGGTCAGGTCCCCCGGCAGAAAACCCAGGCGCTCGCCGGCTTCGACAGCGGGACGGGTCAGCACGATGCGCTGCACGCTGCTGCGCTCCAGGGCATCGACCGCGCAGGCCACCGCCAGAAACGTCTTGCCGGTGCCGGCCGGGCCAATGCCAAAGCTCAGGTCATGTCCCAGGATGTGACGCAGGTACTGCACCTGATTGGGCGTGCGGCCATGCAAGTCCGCCCGGCGCGTGTGCAAGGTCGGGCCTTCGGCGCCCTCATCGGGCAGCGGGGGCTCCTCAGCGTGCTTGCCAGGGTGGTGCTTGTGATGCTGCTGGGTGGCCATGGCCGAGGTCACGGCCAGCTGCACCATCTCCGGGCTGATGGGGCGGGCGGCCTGGGCGTACAGCGCTTCGAGCAATTCGATCACCAAGGGGGGCACGCCACGCGCGCCTTCGACGCGAAACTGCTCGCCGCGGCGTGTGACGGTGCAATTGAAGGCGGCCTCGATGGTGCGCAGGTGCTCGTCCAGGGGGCCGCATAAATGTGCCAACCGGGCGTTGTCGGGAGGGGAAAAGCTGTGGCGCAGTTGCATGAGTGGCCCGCAAAATTGAAGAAAGCCTGCAAATTGTCGCTTGCCCCGGGTTTCAATGCGTGACATATCTTGCAGAATCATCCGGATCACAGTGGCGCATGGTGTGCCACGAGGGCGTCGGAGCGTTTTTTGAACATATTGCAGTGGGTGTGGCGCACCCTGATCCAGCGTGCCCCTTCGGACGAGTCCGACCGGGAGACCGATGTCGCCGAGGAGTCCGTGCCGCCGGCGCCTTCTTCACGCCGCCTGTGGCTGATCCTGGCGATGGGCCTGGCCTTTTCGCTGCTGGTCGGATGGGCGATGGTGGTGCTCAACGCCGAGACCAACCGGCTGGGCCGGGGCGTGGGCACGGCGCCCGACTCGCCCGTGCAGGCCATGCAGTCCGGTGTGGCGGTGGCTGCCGACACGGCCTCGTTTCCAACCGATGCGCCCGCGCAGCCCCAGAGCCTGCCCGATGACTGGTCCATGTCCCATCCGGGATACCAGGGCCCGGTCTGGTACCGGTTCGAGTTTGATGCCAGCCACAGCCAGGGCGGCGATGAGTCGCGTCTGATCGGGGCCTACATCGAGCGGGCCTGCTCGACGGTCGAGGTGCACCTCAATGGTCACCTGGTCTATCGCGGTGGGCGCATGACCGAGCCGTATTCGCGCCAATGCGCCTTGTCCCACGTGGTGCCGCTGCCGGCCACCTGGCTGAAGGACGGGGCCAACCAGCTGGACCTCAAGGTCGTGGGGTATCCCGTCAAGCGTGTGACCGCCCGTCAACGGGCCGGCGGCTTGGCCGTGGTGCGCGTGGGACCGATGGAAGACATCCGCGTCATGCACGGCGACTACGCCTTCTGGACCGGCACCGTGTCGCAGGTCTTGGGGGGCGTGCTGGCGGTGCTGGGCCTGTTTGCGCTGGGGCTGGCCTATGTTCGCCGGCTTGACTACCTAGTCTATTTTGGTTTGTTGACGCTGGGCTGGTCGGTCATCTCCGGCCAGTTCTGGTTGCAGGACACGCCCGTGGCCAACACGGCCATGGAAGTCTTGCTGGCGATGATGTATCCGCCCATGACGGCGTTTGCCATCAAGTTCCTGCTGGGGTATGCGGGGCAGGGCATGCGGTTTTTGTCGCGGGGCAAGCGCCGGCGCCAGCTCAACTGGCTGTTGTGGGCGCAGTGCCTGCTGCTGCCTTTGAGCCTGTTGGCCGGCCCGGATCGGCTGTTCCTGATTGCGCGCGTCTGGTACGTGTTGTTTGCCGTCGAGCTGTTCGCGGCGATCGGCTGCTTCCTGTGGGTGACCGGCCAGGGGCGGCGGCCTGAGTTCTGGCTGATGAGCGGGGCGCTGGGCGCGGTCGCGGCGGTGATGGGCATCGAGTTGTCGTACCAGAACGGGCTGGTTCGCCTGTGGGGCGTGCATGTCACCCATCTGGTGATGCCCCTGCTGTATGCCGCTGTGGCGGTTCGCCTGATTCAGGTCTACGCCCGCGCCTTGAAAACCGCAGAAGGGGCCCGCGCCCAACTTGAAAAGCGCGTGCAGGAGATCAGCGCCGAGATCGAGCGCAACTTCAATCAGATCGCCGAATTGCGTGTCGAGCAGATTGCCGAGAAGGAGCGCAAGCGGATCGCGGCCGACCTGCACGATGACTTGGGCGCCAAATTGCTGACCATCGTGCACACCAGCGACAACGATCGCATCTCGACCCTGGCCCGTGAGGCGCTGGAAGAGATGCGTCTGTCGGTGCGGGGCCTGACCGGCCGGCCCATGGTGCTGTCTGATGCGCTGGCCGATTGGCGGTCTGAAGTCGTGTCGCGCCTGGGGCAGGCTGGCATCGAATGTGAGTGGCGCAATCCCAACGACACCATCGAAGAGCCGCTGTCCTCACGCACTTACGTGCAAACGACACGGATCGTGCGCGAGGCGGTCAGCAACATCATCAAACACAGCAGCGCCTCGCATGTCATCATCCAGGCAGAGGTGCATTTGGATCTGCATGACTTTGTGTTGCTCATTCAGGACAACGGCAAGGGCATCCCGCTGGAGATCGACGGCCGTCTGGACCGCGGCCACGGCATGACCAGCATGAAGCACAGGGCCAAACAGCTCAATGGGCAGTGCCTGGTCGAGTCGGGGCCGGGTTTTGGCACCGTGATTCGCTTGACCTTGCCGCTGGAGGTGGCCACGATGCAAACACCGAAACCCGCCTCTTCGCCAGCTGCCGCGGCTGTGGCTGCTAGCATGCGGGGTGCGGCGGCGGCATCGGGTTACCCATCTGTGTTTTCTGCCAGTAACTTTGAATCTTGACTTGAGGCCTATCCATGAAGCAAATCCTGTTACTTGAAGACCTGCCCGAGATCCGTGCTTGGCTCAAGACCTTGGCCTTGCAAGTGTTTCCGGAGGCCCAGATCAGCGAAGCTTCCCGCATTCACGACGCCCTCGAACTGGTCAGCGCCATGCGCTTTGACGTGGCCATGATCGACCTCGGATTGCCGGATGGCTCGGGGGTTGAAGTGGTTCAGGCCCTGCGCGAAAAGCAGCCCGATGTGCAGTCCGTGGTGGTCACCATCCACGATGACGACGATCATCTGTTCCCCGCCTTGCAAGCCGGTGCGTTTGGCTACCTGCTCAAGGAACAATCGCGCGAGCAACTGGCCGAGCAATTGCACCGCATCAGCCAGGGCGAGCCGCCCCTGTCGCCGTCCATCGCGCGCCGCGTGATCCAGTACTTCACGGCTCAGGCCCGCATGCAGCCTGCCTTGCAGCCCGACACCGTGACGCCGCACGTGCAACTGACCGACCGTGAAAACGAAGTGCTGCTGCGCGTGGCCAAGGGCTTCACGTTGCCCGAGATCGGCCAGCAGTTGAACCTGTCGCGCCACACCATTGCCGACTACGTCAAACAGATCTATCGCAAGCTGAACGTGTCTTCGCGCGCCGAAGCCGCGCTGGAAGCGCAGCGTCTGGGCCTGTTCCGCCGCTGAGTCTGCCCTGATGATTTCGCGTCTGGTCGGGGTGCTGGCTGAAAAGTCACCACCCCATGTGCTGGTTGACGTCAACGGCGTCGGCTACGAAGTGCAGGTGCCCATGAGCACCTTCTACAACCTGCCTGAACTGGGCGGCAAGGTGACCTTGCTGACCCAGTTCATCGTGCGCGAGGACGCGCAGCTGCTGTTCGGTTTCATGACCGCGGGCGAGCGTGAATCCTTCCGCGAACTGATCAAGATCAGCGGTGTGGGCCCGCGCATCGCGCTGGCTCTGCTGTCGGGCTTGAACACCACCGAGCTGGCGCAAGCCGTGGCCGCGCAAGACGCCTCCCGCCTTGTCAAGGTGCCCGGCGTGGGCAAGAAGACGGCCGAGCGTTTGCTGCTGGAACTCAAAGGCAAGCTGGCACCGGCCCTGGCCACGCCAGGGTTTGCCGCTGTCAGCGACACCCAGGGTGACATCCTGCAGGCCCTGATCGCGCTGGGTTATTCCGACAAAGAGGCGCAGGCCGCGCTCAAGCAATTGCCCGCCGATGTGTCGGTGAGCGATGGCATCAAACAGGCGCTCAAGGCTCTGGCGCGCTGATCCGGAAAGGGCGAGATCGTGTCAGACCCCCGCGTGGCGCTTCGGATTCGGTCCTTCTGGCTGGCGCTGTCTGCTTGCGCCGCAATGAGCCTGGCTCACGGCGCGGGCGTGCCATCGGCTGCCGGACGGTCGTGGACCAATTCCGCCGGCTTTTGCGAGTTGGTCAGCCGGCGTCTGCCCAATCTGCCCAGATCGGTCTGCCTGGCCGCCGATCTGAGCAACAACCCGGGGCGATCGGTGCGCGGCCGCCCCTTGCTGCAGCGCGATGTGGTGTCTTCCAACCCGCGCCTGAAGGTGCTGGTCATCGGTGGCATCCACGGCGACGAGTTGTCGTCGACCTCGTTGGTGCTGCGCTGGATCGCCAACGCGCAAGAGATTCCGTCCAACGTGCATTGGCGCTTCGTGCCGCTGGTCAACCCCGACGGGATGATGCTGGACCAGCCCAAACGCACCAATGCCAACGGGGTGGACCTGAACCGCAACTTCCCCACGCCCAATTGGGACAAGGAAGCGCCGTTTTACTGGAACCAGCGCACCCGCAAGGACCCGCGCCGCTTCCCAGGGCCCAAACCTTTGTCCGAGCCCGAATCACGCTGGGTCTACAACGAGATGGACCAGTGGAAGCCCGACCTAATCGTGTCCGTGCATGCCCCTTATGGCCTGCTGGACTTTGATGGCCCCACCGCCCCGCCCGAAAAGCTGGGGCGGCTGTATCTGGACCAGGTTGGCATCTATCCCGGTAGCCTGGGCAACTACGGCGGCGTGCACAAGAAAGTGCCCGTGGTGACCATTGAGCTGCCCAGCGCCTTGCGCACGCCCCAGGACGCCGAGATCCGGCAGATGTGGCTGGATCTGGTGCGGTGGATGGGCGACCGGCTGGGCGCCGGTTGATCATCGGCCCACCGTTTGCGGGCTCAGCCCATCAGGGGTGCGGCGGGGCGGCTTGTGTGGTCGGCAGTGTCGACAGGATCGTCAGCAAGCGCGTGATCTGCAAGGGCTTGACCAGGTAGTGGTTGAAGCCGGTTTGCAGGGCCTTGGCGATGTGCTCGGGCAAGGCGTCGGCGCTCAGGGCGATCATGGGCAGGTGATGGAACTGCGATTGCGCCCGGATGCGGCGGCACAGGTCCAGCCCACTGCCGTCAGGCAGGTTGATGTCGACCAGCGCCACATCGGGGTTCATCGACTCGATGGCTGCCTGGCCTTCTGCCGCCGTTTCTGCCGAGTGCAGGCGCACTTGCGGGTAGGCGCTGAACATCGCCTCGACCAGGCTGCGGTTGAGCGGGTTGTCTTCGATGTGCACCACGCGCAGCGGGGGCAACATGACGGCGGGCTCGTTGCTGCGGTTGGCGCCGGTGCGGTTGGGGCTCAGGCCCTCAGCCAGGGGCAACTTCAGCGCGAAGACGCTGCCGCGGCCCAGGGTGCTGCTGACTTCGATGCTGCCA
The DNA here is from genome assembly GCA_050259275.1 of Acidobacteriota bacterium. Lineage (GTDB taxonomy): Bacteria > Pseudomonadota > Gammaproteobacteria > Burkholderiales > Burkholderiaceae_C > Aquabacterium. Next base: position 576,364 of record JBLNAI010000015.1, on the reverse strand, counting down.
TGCATCAATTCGGCCAGACGTTGCGACACGGCCAGGCCCAGGCCGTGGCCACGGGTCTTGTTGCCGCCGGTGGTGTCCAGCCGGGTGAAGGGCTTGAACAGCCGGGTCAGGTCGTTTTGCTCGATGCCAAAGCCCTGGTCGCGTACTTCGACGACGCCGATGCGCTCGTCCTGCGACACGTGGGCGTTGAGCCAGACGGTCGAGCCGGTGGGGCTGAACTTGATGGCGTTGCTCATCAGATTGAGCAAGATCGCGCGGGTGTGCTGAGGGTCGGCCCACACGGGCGGACACTGGCTGTCCAGCACCACGGTGATGTCCTGCGCCTTGGCTTCGTCTTCGAGGGCGGCGCGGATCTCTTTGAGCAGGATGCCCAGGTCCACCCGTTGCGGGCGGATGCCGACGGCGCGCTCGTCCAGACGGGCGTAGTCCAGGGCCTGATCCAGCAGCGACAGCAATTCCTGACCGGCGGTGTGGATATGGCTGATCTGGCGGCGCTGGGCTTCGGGCAGGCTCTGGTCATCGAGCATGTCCAGCAGCTGCGTGAAGCCGAGGATGGCGTTCAGCGGCGAGCGCATGCTGTGACTCATGCGGGACAGGAAGTCGGCCTTGGTGGCCAGGGCCACTTCGGCTTGCAGGCGCAAGGCATGCTCGGCTTCGGCGCGGCGTTGCGCGCTGATGTCGGTCAGCACCTCGATGTAGCGGTTGATCTGGCCTTCGGGGCCCATGATGGGCTGCACCGAGCGCTCGACCCAGAAGGGCTCGCCGTCCTTGCGGTGATGGCACACGGGCACCTTGTCGACCGACTGACCCTGGGCCAGGGTCTGATTGACACGGGTGATGACCGCCGGGTCGGTGTGGGGACCGCTGAGCAGCTCTTCGGTCAGCTGGCCATGGCATTCGGTCAGCGAGAAGCCGGTCAGGCGGGTGAAGCTGGGGTTGACCCACTTGATGCAACGTTGGGCATCGCAGATCAGGATGGCATCGGTGACGCGGTCGGCCACCAGCGCCAGTTCCTGGTTGGTGCTCTGGGCGCGCGACAAGGCCGCCTGCACCTGTTTGAGCACCTGCCCTTGTTGTTCGAAGGCGTCGTGGCGCACGTGCAGCTCGTCAAGCAAGCGTTGGGTATCGTCGGCCATGGTGTCAGAGATACCAGTCGGAAGTGTTGAGCGTCGGGCGGATGTACTTCCTCGCCAGGGCGCCGGGTCAGAGGGTGACGCGGGGATGAAGTCGGTCATGGCAAAGCTCCTGCGGCAATGCGCCTTCGGAGTCTTTAGTGTAGGTCTTTCAGACAAGATCTGCCATGAGCGGACACTGGGGGAAACGTGGGCGATGCCGCGCGTTAATCATGGCCCAGCCGCGGTTCAATGTCGTGTGGTCAAGCTGCCGTGCGCGGGCTGGGCGTGAGCCAGGATGTCCAGCAGGCGGTGGATCTGCAGTGGTTTGACCAGGTACTCGTCGAACCCGGCTTCCATGGCCGCTTCGATGTGCTGGGGCAGGGCGTCGGCACTGAGGGCCACCAGCAGCGGCGGCGTGCGATGCGGATCGGCACGCAGGCGCTTGCAGATGTCCAGGCCGGAGCCATCGGGCAAGGCGATGTCCAGCAGGACAACGTCCGGGGCCGTGCGGGCGATGGCGGCCAGGCCCTCTGCGACCGTGCTGGCCAGGGCCACCCGAACCTGTGGGTAGGCGCCCAGCACCGCCTCGACCAGCGTGCGGTTCATGGCGTTGTCTTCGACATAGACCACTTGCAGCGCCGGCAGCGCGGGGGTGTCCGCCTCGTGGTCCGCTGCGGCGGGGCGCAGGGCCAGTTCGCCCAGGTTGAGATCGGCAGGCAGGATCAGGCGGAAGGCGCTGCCCTGACCAACATGGCTGTCCACGGTGATGTCGCCTTGCATCAACTGGGCCTGGCGGCGCGAGATCGCCAGACCGAGGCCGTGCCCGCTGGCCATGGCCCGGGTGGGCTCCAGGCGGGTGAAGGGCTGGAACAGCAGGGGCAGGGCATCGGCGGCGATGCCGGCGCCCTGGTCCTGCACTTCGATGAACACCTGGCTGGGGTTGCCGGCGACCGGGCCGCAGCGCAGCCACACACTGCGTTGCGGCTGGCTGTATTTGATGGCGTTGCTCAGCAGGTTGAGCACGACTTCACGCACGCGTTGCGGCTCGGCCCACGCCGCGCAGGGCGCCGCTTCCAGGATGATCTTGAGCTGGTGGGCCGAGGCCCGTTCGCGCAGCAGGTCGACGGCTTCGGTCAGCACCGGCAGCAGGTCCACCCGGCGGCTTTCGCAGGGCTCGGCCTGGTGCTCCAGATAGGCCAGTTGCAAAGCCTGGTCCACCAGCGACAGCAACTGCTTGCCGGCCTTGTGAATGATGTCGAGCTTTTGCTTGTGGTCGGGCGACAGGCCCGGGTCACCTGACAGGCCCAGCAGCTGACTGAAACCCAGCACGGCGTTGAGCGGGGTTCGCATGTTGTGGCTCATGCGCGAGAGGAATTCGGACTTGATGGCGTGGCTGGCTTCGGCGCGCACCAGGGCCTCGCGCTCGGCTTGTGCTTGCAACTGCCCGGTGATGTCCTGACCGATGGTGATGTAGCGCACCACGCGCCCGCTGTCGTCCTTGACGGGCTGGATGGCCAGTTCGGCCCAGTACACCGAGCCATCCTTGCGCTGGGGCTGGATGATCAGGCGGTCAATGGCTTCGCCCCGGTCGAGCTGGCGGTTGACCCGGTTGAGCAATGTCGGGTCCGCGTCGGCGCCCTGGAACAAGCGGGTGGCGCGTTGCCCGATGGCCTCGCACAGGCTGTATCCGGTGGTCTGGGTGAAGCTGGGGTTGACCCAGCGGATGCGCCGATCGGCATCGCAGATCACGATCAGGTTGGGCGATCGGTCGGCCACCAGGGCCAGTTCCTGATTGGTGTCGTGCGCCTGCCGCAAGGCCTGCATGGTGTGGCGCAGCGCTTCATGCTCTTGCTGCAGATGGGTCTGGTCAATCAGCGCGACCAGCCATTGCGGCCGGCCGGCGGGGTCGTGGATTTCGCTGAAGTGCAGGTCGACATGCAGCACGCGGTGCGGGGTGCGCAGGCATTGGCGACGCACCTCGTGGTGGCCTTCGCCCAGGGTGACCCGCGTGGCAAGGTGTTCGATGTGGCTGCGCACGCTGTCGCTGATGTCGAACTCGTGCAGGGGCATGCCGATCAGCTGTTCAGCTCGCATGTCCAGCAATTGCGCGGCGTGGCGATTGGCCTGCAGGATCAGTCCGTGCGCACCGATGCGGCACAGCGGGACGGGCGCGTCCGCCCACACGGCATCGTGAGGCGGGTTGGCGCGGTGGGCATAGGAAAGGGCGTTGCCGCTGGGTTGCAAACGCTCGATGCCCAGTTCAAGGTCTTGGGGTGTCAAGGGTCATGCTCCTCGGGCCCCCTGGCCCAGCTGTCTCATTGAGAATCTGACGAGTGTAGGAGCCTTAACCCTGTTTGCACCAGAGGTTTGAGCACATCGATTACCCTGATGTGTTGTGTTCAATACGAAGGATTCAAGGATGACATCGGTGTACGACTTTCAGGCTCAGACGATCACGGGCCAGCCCGTGGCGCTGGACCAATACAAGGGCAAGGTGCTGTTGATCGTGAACACGGCCAGCCAGTGCGGCTTCACCCCGCAGTTCGAAGGACTGGAGGCCTTGTGGAAGTCGCATGGCGACAAGGGGCTGGTGGTGCTGGGCTTTCCATGCAATCAGTTCGGATCGCAGGACCCGGGCAGCAACGGCGAGATCGCCTCGTTCTGTCAGTTGAACTATGGGGTGTCATTTCCCATGATGGCCAAGGTCGACGTCAATGGGCCGAAGGCTCACCCGCTGTATCAATGGTTGGTCAAAGAGGCGCCCGGCATTCTGGGGACCAAATCGATCAAGTGGAACTTCACCAAGTTCCTGATCGGCAAGGACGGACAGGTGCTTGGCCGCTATGCGCCCACCGACAAGCCCGCCGCTTTGAAAGCCGACATCGACAAAGCCCTGGCAGCCTGAGCGCGCCGGCTGGCAAGCGATAAAAAAGGCCACCCGAAGGTGGCCAAAAGGGAGGGAACAGGAGAGAGGGGTCAGAAGCGGCGCTTGACCTCGATGCGGGTGGCGGCGAGCGTCTTGACGCTGCCCACCGTGGTCATGCTGCCCTTGACTTCCAGCAGGCAGGTCTTGGGCGAGGTCGACGCGCTCATGTCGACGAGGTTCTCGACGACGATGCGGGCCGCGCTGCCATTGACCGCCACGGTGTTGACCGGCAGGGCCAGCGCGAACGTGGTCTGCAGGTCGGTCACGCCGCCGGTGCAGGCGGTGGTGCCGAACAGTTCGAACGGACGCGTGGTGTTGCTGCCGATGCGCAGCGCGGTGAGCACGCCGTTGATCTGGGTGGCGACCACTTCAACGTAGCTGCCATCGGTGGGCATGGCCAGCAACAGCGGGACCTTGACCGTCACACCCTGCACGGAGAAGGTGCGAGCGTTCGGGTCCACGCCGGTGGCCACGCCGAACAGCTTCACGCCGCCGCCGTCGCGATCGTGGTCGTAGTCATCCGACTCGACGATCTTGGCGGTCAGGACGTTGTCCTTGAACAGGCCGGCCACGCGCACTTCGGTGCCCACCTGAACATCGGTCAGGCTGGTGAAGCCACGCAAGATGGGGTTCTTGGTCACGTCAATGGTCACGTCCCCGATGGTCCAGGTGGTGGCCGTCATGGCGGTGACCACACCGTGCAGCTTGGCGGCCGAGCCATTGACACCGCGGTCAGACTTGATCAGCAGCTTGTTGGCCGCGATGCTGGACTGACCGGCCGGATCGCTGGCCGACAGCACCCGCACTCCCACGCCATCGTGCAAGGTGGCGCCAACGGGCAGCACCGTGGCGCCCGAATAGCTGACGTGGACCGTGTCGGTCAGCGTCAGGCCACGCTTGATGAGCATGTCAAAGGTCTTGGCCGTGGTGTCGATGGTGCCGTTGACCACGTAGCCCTTGACGGCATAGACCAGGCTGGTGAGATCCTTCTTTTCGATGCGGGTGGCCACCAGCGCACCCGAGGCGTCGACCGATCCATAGACTTCCACGGCGATCGGGTTGACCGAAAAGTCAGTGGCGGCCAATCCCACGGCGGTGAAGTTGGGGGCGCCTTCGCCGTCGAACACCGTGTTCGCATCAAAACTGACCACCTGACCGGCGACGATCAGCGTGCCGGCGACGGTGCTGCCCGCGCTGAACACGAACGATCCGGGGGCGATCTGGCCCCGCACGCCGCCCTCAACCTGGATGGAGGTGGCCTGGCCATTGGCGCCGTCGCTGTCCACCGAGCCGTTCACGACCACGGTGCTGCCCAGCTTGAAGGCCTGGGTGTAGGGCAGGCGGGGATCATCGGCGTCGGTCGCCTCGGCGCCGGTGGTGCTGAAGCGCACCCCGTTGACCACGATCGAGCCCAGACCCGAGACCGTGCCGGTGTAGGTTTGGGGTGCCGCAGTGGCGTTGTCAGAAGCGGCGCTGCCGCCGCCTCCGCATGCGACCAGCGAAGCGGCCACGACAGAGGTCAGGCCGGCCAGCCACAGGCCGGACAGTTGGGAGCGAAGCGTTTGCAAAGTCATGATGGTCCTCATGAAGCGTGTTTATAAATGTGTCAATTGCACATTTGATGGGGATGGGCGGATTCTGGCGAAAAAAAACCGCTCTGTCGAGCGGTTGAGCGAGGGATCCGGAGACTGTTGCCTCCTGTTACGACCCCGTCAGATGCGCCATTTAATACAGCGACGGAGGCCAGTAGCCCCGCGCCATCGCTTCGCTCTGCACGTCGCGCCCGCCCGAGGGCCCATCCAGCGCCGATCCCGCCCCCGAGCCTTCCAGGCCGACCAGCGCCCCGTCGCCGTCCGCGTCAAACAGCATGCTCGCGCTGGCGCTGCAGATGTTCGTGGGGGCGTAGTGGATGGCGGAGCTGGTGCGGCTCCAGCGGCCGCCGCTGAGGCTCAACACCTGCGACTGAAAGGCCGGTGTCACGCTGGTGTGAGAAGCGCCCGGGCCGCTCCAGTTGCAGATCATCCCGATCAAGGAGCCGTCCGAGGTGCTCAGGTCGCTGCCATAAGCGTGGAACACGCGGGCCGTGTGGGTGGCGCCGGCACCGCTGTCGTGCACCAGAAACAGCCGGCTGTTGCCGTCCTGGGGCGTGAGTTGCCAGGACTGCAGATGGTCGCCGCTCAAGGCATTCAGGTTGACATCGGCGCTGTAGCGCAACAACTCGCGCTTCCAGCCCTTGATGCCATTACGCCGGCCCGACCCGTCCAGAGAGAAGGTGGGGTCCAGCTCGCCGGATTCGGTGGGGGTGGCCACGTCGGCAAAGTGGCTGGTGGAGCCAATGGCCGCCCCGCCGCAGTACTGGGCCGAGCGAAGGCGGTGAGACAGGGCGTCGTCGTAGCGGTTGTAGCCCAGCGTGCTCACATGGGCAACGCGGTACCGGCCCGTGTTGCCGTCGACGACGTCGGTGCAGCCGTAGTCGGTGGATGTGCTGAGGTGGCTGTGCGTCACGCGCAGCACGCCGGCAAAGCGGGCGTCCGTGTCGTTGGGCGTGTGCAGCAGCACCACTTCCAGTTGCTCGGCGCTGGCGCCCGATCCGCGCAACAGGACCAGGCGATAGGTGTACTGAGAGGCGTCCGACTGTGCTGCCAGCGTAGCGCTTTGCACGACCACGCCGGGTAGCAGGCTGGCCAGTTGCGCAGCCAGAGGCGCGGTCAGGTCCCGGGTGGTGCCGGGGTCAGGCAGCGTGTTGGCGCCCGATGTCGCGGCAAGGCGCCGCAGGGCGGCCGTCAGCAGCAAGCCCTGGCGCACCTGCAGGGTCACCGGCCCCAGTTCGGCGTCGAGTTCGGCCACGGCGCAGGCCGGGTTGCCGGGGGCCAGTGCGTCGTCGTCGGTCCACATGGCCACGTCGCCCAGGGGCAGGGTGCCATCGGCCGCGGTGGGCAAGTCATCGTGATGCGAAAACGCCACCGCTGGCCCGTAGCAGGCGGCGTGCGTCAGATAGCCTGAACCGAACAGCCCGCCCACTGTGATCAAGGTGCTGTCCAGGCTCTGGCTGCCTTCGGCAACCGCGGTCACGACGCTGCTGCCTTGGGCGTAGGCAGAGGTGGTGCCGCTCAATGCCGTGGGCGAATGGGCGGTCACGCCCAGCGGGAACCCCGCGCCGACGCCCCCGACCGTGGAAGGCTCGGTCGCACCGCCGTCGCTGCTCGCCCCCCCGCCGCCTCCACCGCCCCCGCAAGCCACCAGGGTGGCCAGCGCCAGTGCGGACAGCCCGGCCAGCGGGATTCGGCTGGCGCGGCGAAGGGAGCAGATTCGGGTGGGGCAAGAGGGGGGCATAGGGGCCTCGAAGCAAGGACGCAGTCACCCGCTACATTGCGCCTGGACCGCCCGGATCAATCCGCGGCACAAACCGGGATTTGCGGCTTATTTCTCATCCGCGCTCGGTCAGATAATGCGAACCAGACCCCACACCGGCTTTTGGATGGAGAACCCCATGTTTTTGCACGTTGACCCGTATCCGGGCGACCCGATCCTCACGCTCAACGAGGATTTTCAGAAGGACCCCCGCACCGACAAGATCAACCTGAGCATCGGCATCTACTTTGACGAGCAAGGCCGCCTGCCGGTGATGAACGCGGTGCGCGAAGCCGAGTCCAGCCTGCTGTCGCACATCGGGCCCAAGCCGTATCTGCCCATGACGGGCAACCCCGCCTACCGGGAAGCGGTGCAGCACCTGCTGTTCGGCGCCGACCATGAAGCCGTGCAAAGCGGCCGCATCGCCACCATCCAGACCCTGGGCGGCTCGGGCGGCCTGAAGGTGGGGGCTGACTTTCTCAAGCGCTACTTCCCCGCCTCGCAGGTCTGGGTCAGCGACCCCACCTGGGACAACCACCGGGCCATGTTCGAAGGCGCGGGCTTTCAGGTCAACACCTATCCCTACTACGACGCCTCGACGGGCGGCCTGCAGTTCGACGCGATGCTGTCGGCCATCGACGCCTTGCCCGCCAAGAGCATCGTGCTGCTGCACGCCTGCTGTCACAACCCCACTGGCGTCGACCTGAGCAACGACCAATGGCGGCAACTGATCGAGGTGATCAAGCTGCGCCAGCTGCTGCCCTATCTGGACATCGCCTACCAGGGCTTTGGCGATGGCATCGACGAAGATGCGTTTGCCCTGCGTGCCCTGGCCGATGCGGGCGTCAGCTTCTTTGTGGCCAATTCATTTTCCAAGAGCTTTTCGCTGTATGGCGAACGCGCGGGCGGACTCAGCGTGGTGTGCCCGGACCGGGCGCAGGCCCAGCTGGTGCTGGGGCAATTGATGTCGGCCGTGCGCCGCAACTACTCCAGCCCTCCCACCCATGGCAGCCAGATCGTCGCCCGGGTGCTGCAGACGCCGGCCTTGCGCCAGCTGTGGTCGGATGAGCTGACGCAGATGCGGGAGCGCATCAAGGTCATGCGCCAGCGGCTGTATGACGGCGTGGTCGCACGCCTGCCCGATCGCGATGTGCGTTACTTCATCGATCAGCGTGGCATGTTCAGCTACACCGGTGTCACCCCCCAGCAAGCCGATGCCCTGCGCGAGAACTTCGGTGTCTATGTGCTGCGGTCCGGGCGCATGTGTGCGGCGGGCTTGAACGCCAACAACGTCGACCGGGTGGCTGAGGCGTTTGCGGCCGTATTGCGCACCGCCTGAGCACGACGGGGCGCATTTTGTGCATGGCAGCATGCGTGCGGGTTCGACCATAGGGGGCATCCCCCTAACGGCGGCTGGCAAGACGGAGAAGAATGTCTTGCATGAACCTCGCCGCACACCGCTCAAGCCTGTCGGGCCGCCAGTTGGACCGGGTCTGGTTGGCCCACTATCCGCCTGGCGTGCCTTTCACGATCGACCCGTCGGTCTACCAATCGCTGGTCGAGTTGATCGACGAGGGGCTGATCAAGTATGCCGACCGCACGGCGTGCGACTTTCTGGGCCGCTCGTGGACCTATGCCCAGATCGACGAGGCCTCCTGGGCCATGGGCTGTTACCTGCAATCGCTGGGTTTGCATCCCGGCGACCGGGTGGCGGTGATGATGCCCAATCTGCCGCAGTACGTGGTGGCGGTGCTGGCGATTCTGCGGGCCGGGTTCGTGCTGGTCAATGTCAATCCCTTGTACACACCGCGCGAGCTGGCGCATCAGCTGGATGACTCGGGCAGCAAGGCGATTCTGATCTTTGAAAATTTCGCCCACACGCTGGAATCGGTGGTGCACAACACCTCGGTGCGGCATGTGGTGCTGACCTCGCTGGGCGACATGCTGGGTGGGCTCAAAGGGGCGCTGGTCAACCTGGTGGTGCGGCATGTCAAGAAGATGGTGCCGGCCTTTCGCCTGCCCAAGGCGGTGCCTTTCAACGTGGCCATCGAGCAGGGCCGGCACATGACCCTGCTGGAGGCCAACCCGGGCCCCGAAGACATCGCGGTGTTGCAGTACACCGGGGGCACCACGGGCGTCAGCAAAGGCGCGGTGCTGCTCCACCGAAACATCATTGCCAACCTGCTGCAGGGCGAGGCCTGGAACAGCCCCTTGTGGAAGCAGATCCCCGAGGGCGAGCAGCCGGTGATGGTCTGTGCTTTGCCCCTGTATCACATCTTCGGTTTCACCGTGAACCTGATGTTTGGGCTGCATGTGGGCGCGCGCAACATCCTCATTCCCAACCCGCGCGACATCGCCGCGATGCTCAAGGCCTTGAAGGGCCAACGCTTTCACAGCTTTCCGGCGGTGAACACCTTGTTCAATGCCATGGCGCACCACCCTGACTTCGACAAGGTGGACTGGAGCGGGCTGCGGCTGTCATTGGGGGGCGGCATGGCGGTGCAGCAAGCCACGGCCCGTTTGTGGAAAGACAAGACCGGCTGCACCATCGCCGAGGGCTATGGCTTGTCGGAGACCTCGCCTTCGGTGGCCTGCAACCCGGTCAACAGCGCACAGTTCACGGGCTCGATCGGTTTGCCTCTGCCCTCGACGGATGTGCTCATCTTGGACGACGAGGGCAACCCCGTGCCCTTCGGTGTGCCGGGCGAGCTGGCGGTGCGCGGGCCGCAGGTCATGGCGGGGTACTGGCACCGGCCCGAAGAGACGGCGCAGGTCATGACCCAGGATGGCTTCTTTCGCACGGGCGATGTCGCCACGATGGACGAGCACGGCTACCTTCGCATCGTCGACCGCAAGAAGGACATGATCCTGGTGTCGGGCTTCAACGTCTACCCCAATGAAATCGAGGACGTGATGGCGCAATGCCCCGGCGTGTTCGAATGCGCGGCGGTGGGCATCCCGGACGCCCACTCCGGTGAGGCCGTCAAGCTGGTGATCGTTCGCAATGACCCCAGCCTGACCGAGGAGCAGGTCCGCGCCCATTGCATGAAGCATTTGACAGGCTACAAGCGCCCCAAGGTCATCGTCTTCACCGACACCTTGCCCAAGACGCCGGTGGGCAAGATCCTGCGCCGGGAGCTGCGCGGGACCTGAGCCCGTGTGAAGGGGGCCGCGTCAGCCTTTGAGCTTGACGGGCGTGATCTCGACGGTGGTTTGGCCGTCGTTGACCCACACGGTGCCGTCCTGCACCGTCATCTGCAACTGCATGCTGCGCTGAGCCAGCGCGCCCAGGGCCTGGCTCTGATCGGTCGGGATCTGCCAGACCGTCAGGTTGTGGGCCCGGCTGACTTTGTTGGCCAGGTTGTCCCACCAGATCGGCGTGCTGTTCTGAAAGGCCCAGACCGTGACCTGACGGGCGCGGCCGCTGGCCTTCATCAGGCGTTTGTCGTCGGGCTGACCCACGTCCACCCAATGCATGATCTCGTCCGAGAAGCTCTTGTGCCACAGCGCGGGCTCATCGGGGTCCCACATGTCCTTGGCCAGCTCCAGCGTGCCTTCGTTGGTGTCCTGGGGCCAGCCCAGCGCCAGCGCCAGCACGCGCACCATCATGCGCTCGTCGGTCTCGGAGGGGTGGCGCGCAATGGTGACGGCCGGGTCGGCATAGACGTTGCGGTCCATGTCGGCCAGGTTGATCTGAACTTTGTAAATGGTGGCTTTGAGCGCCATAGGGTCAGGTTCCAAACACTTGCTTCAACCAGGGGCCCAGCGGGGCCATGGCTTTGTCGCGATCGGGTTCATTGAAGATTTCGTGGGCCATGTGCGCAAAGGGCTGGCTGGTGACCAGGCTCTTGGGCGCCTTGGCGCTGAATTCGGCCGAGCCCGCGGGCGCCACACATTTGTCGGAGCCGGCCCACAGCAGCAGGGTCGGCACGGTCCAGTTGGGCGCGCGCTGACGCACCAGTTCGCCCGCTTCGATCATGAAGCGGCTGGTCTTGCCGGTGATGCGGTCGTGCACGGTCGGGTCGGCCAGATAGGTCTGGACTTCGGCCGGGTCGTGGCTGACCCATTCGGCCTTCAGCCCGCTGGCCACGGCAAAGTCGGGCATCCATTTGGCCACCGTGTTCAACAGGAACTTCTGGATGGCGTTGACGTTGAGCAGCAGGGCGGGCGAGGACAGGATCAGGCCGTCGACGGGCCGGGTCCAGGGCGCAGACTCAGCGGGCGCGGCGGTGGCGGCGACAAAGCGCGCGGCAATCAGGCCGCCCAGGCTGTGCGCCAGCAGCACCAGCTTGGCGCCGGGGTAGGCGGCGCGCGTGAGGTCGATCATCTGGGCCAGGTCGTAGAGGTAGTCGTCCGACTGGTTCAAGCCGCCGCGTGGCCCTTCGGATTGGCCGTGACCGCGATGGTCGTAGCCCACCGCGGCCCAGCCCAACTGGTTGAGGTGGGCGGCCACGTGCTGGTAGCGGCGCACGTGTTCGCCGTGGCCATGGACCACCAGGATGACGCCCTTGGGCGTGGCACCCGCAGGCAGGGGCCAATGGTGGGTGACCAGCTTGGTGCCGTCACGGGCGGCGACGGTGGCAGGGAGCGCGTTCGACATTCAATCCTCACGACTTGGGTGTGGCCCGACGCAACCAATCCAGCCCGGCGGTGGTGCCGCCTGGCCCGGCTTGTCGCGGGCGGTATTCGCAGCCGATCCAGCCGGCCCAGTTCAAGGCTTGCAGTTCGGCAAACAGGTGGGGGTAGGACAACTCGCCCTGGTCAGGTTCACCCCGATCGGGTACGGCCGCGATCTGCAGGTGGCCCACTCGGCCACTGGGCAGGTGGTGCCGCAGCTTGGTGGTGAGGTCCCCCTCCACGATCTGACAATGGTAAAGGTCCATTTGCACTTGCAAATGCGGAGATCCGATACGTTCAATCAGGGTGTGGGCGTCGTGCTGATGCTGCAACAGGTAGCCGGGCATGTCGCGGCCGTTGATCGGCTCGATCATCACCGTGCGGCCAGCCTGCCCCGCCTGGTGGGCCGCCCAGGCCAGATTGCGTTCGTAGCGGGACCAGGCCGGCGCCGTGTCCGCGTCCATGCACAAGCCGGCCATCAGGTGGATGCGCGGGCAGTCCAGCGCCTGGGCCAGGTCCAGGGCTTGCAGGACTGCGCTCTGGAAGTCGGCCTCGCGACCGGCCAGCGCCGCCAGGCCGCGCTCGCCTTGCGCCCATTGCCCCGGCTGGGCGTTGAACAGCACCAGTTGCAGGCCATGCTCACGCAGGCGCGCGGCCACTTCGTGGCGCGGGTGTTCGTGCGGGAACAGGCATTCCACCCCGGTGAAACCGTCTCGCGCGGCCGCTTCAAAGCGGTCCAGAAACGGCAGATCGGTGTACAGCCAGGACAGGTTGGCGGCAAAGCGCAGGGGAGCGTGCGGGGCGTTCATCAGGGCCGCAAGCGTAGCGCAGATTGGCGCGCACCATGAAAAACGCCGGCATGGGCCGGCGTGCAGGGGATGAGCGCGCAGGGGCTCAGAAGGTTTCCCAGTCGGCATCCGCCGCGGGCGAGGCCTTCGGCGTGGCGACTGGCGTGTCCATCGGCTCGTGGCGCACGGCAGGCAGGGCGCGCGGTGCCGGGGCGTCCATCACGGGCTTGCTGATCATGGGCGTGGCCATGATGGGCGGGCTGCTCTTGGCCTTGGCGATCACCGTCTGCGCGGTCTGCCGTGCCGAGGATGCCTGTGCCGTCGCGCCTTGCTCCAGCTTGAACGCCGAGACCGCGTTGGCCAGGCGGCTGGCCTGGTCCTTCAGGCTCTCGGCAGCGGCGGCCGATTGTTCGACCAGCGCGGCGTTCTGCTGGGTCATCTGGTCCAGCTGGGTCACCGACTGGTTGACCTGGCCGATGCCCTGGCTCTGCTCGGTCGAGGCGGCCGAGATTTCGCCAATGATGTCGGACACCCGTTGCACGCTGTTGAGGATCTCCAGCATCGACGAGCCGGCGTCCTTGACCAGCTTGGAGCCGGATTCGACCTTCTCGCTGGAGGCGTTGATCAGGGTCTTGATTTCCTTGGCCGCATTGGCGCTGCGCTGGGCCAGGGAGCGGACCTCGCCGGCCACCACGGCAAAGCCGCGACCTTGCTCGCCGGCACGGGCTGCTTCCACGGCGGCGTTCAGCGCCAGGATGTTGGTCTGGAAGGCGATGCCGTCGATCACGGTGATGATCTCGGTGATCTTGCGGCTGGCGTTGTCGATCTCGGACATGTTGGAGACCACCTGCGAGACGATTTCCTCGCCGCGCTGGGCGGCCGTGGCCGCGCCCGAGGCCAGCTGATTGGCCTGACGGGCGGCATCGGCGCTCTGGCGCACATTGCCGGTCAGCTCTTCCATCGAGCTGGCGGTCTGCTGCAGGTTGGACGCGGTGGTTTCGGTACGCGACGACAGATCGGCGTTGCCGCTGGCGATCTCGGTCGAGGCGGTCGAGATCGAATCCGTCGCCTGGCGGATCAGGGCGATGGTGTCGCGCAGACGGTGCGTCATGTCGATCACCGAGCCATGCAGGGAGTGATCATTCGCCTGGACCTGGCCCAGATCGATGTCCAGATCGCCATCGGCAATGCGGCGCACCATGTTGCGCAGGTTGGAGGGCTCGTCGCCCAGGTCCTTCCATACCGAGGACACGATCGCAGCCGACGCCAGACCCAGCACGCCCAGCACGATCACCCCGGTCACGATGGTGACCCACAGATTGGTGTTCACGCCTCGGCGGGCCGCGTTCTGCATGTCGTCGATCGAGGCCTTGGCGGCGGCCTTGTTGGACTCCAGCTGCTTTTGCAGCTCAGCCAGCGAGCTTTGCATCTTCTGGACACGGTCACCCGCTGGCTGCTGCGTCAGCATGCCGCGAATGGCGCCGATGGCCGCGCTCTGGTAGGTGTCAAAGGCGTTGCCCAGCTCCTGGGCGATGGCGGTCTTCTCGGGCAGCTTCTGCATGCCGTTGAGCGCGTCGTGCGCGGCCGCCACCATGGCGTCGGTTTCCTTGAGCTTTTCAGGGTCGCCTTCGACGGCGGCCGTTTGCAAGGTCAGACGGATCTGTTCGGCGCTGCGGTCCACGGCGTTGACATACACCATGTGCGGATTGTCAACCTCATGGAGGTGCTTGAGCACATTGGATGTGCGCTCGCCCACCGCGAAACTCACCCCGACTCCGATGACGAAGACGACGGCTGCGCTGATGGGCAACATCCAGATTTTGGTACGAAAGTTCATTGTGCCTCCTGCGGTGGGTACTGCATACAACATCCATTGGTACCCAGACGACGCTATCGGCATCTTCTCGCCAGAACTGAAGCGCGTTGGTCAGAAAAGCCCGGTTTAGACCCGGTAAAACCGGCCATGGCGCAGGTGTTCCTAGAATCGGGGGATGCAATCACCCTCGTCTTCGACCCCAGACCGTGCTGCCTCGGCCGGTCACCCCCCCGCAGCCCCGACCCGCTGGGGGGCGCAGCGCCTGATGGCCTGGGTGGCTTTGTTGTACTTCTCGGAAGGCCTGCCGCTGGGTCTGTTCTATGACCTGTTCCCCGTCAACCTGCGCCAGGCCGGCGTCAGCCCCTCCGAAATCGGGCTGCTCAGCCTGATCGGTCTGGCGTGGACGGTCAAATTCCTGTGGGCGCCGCTGGTGGACGCCTGGCGGGGCCACCGCTGGTGGATTGCCGGCGCCAATTGGGGCATGGCCGCGACCTTGGCAGCCCTGGCGCTCAATCCCCAGGCACTGGGGCAGGGCGCGACCTGGCCCTGGGCCTTGCTGGCGGCGTTCACGGTCTTGTCCGCCACCAACGACATCGCCACCGACGGCTACACCATCGAGTTGTTGTCCAAGGGGCAATACGGCGTGGCCAACGGTTTGCGCATCGGGTTCTACCGTGTCGGCATGCTGGCAGCCGGCGGGCTGCTCGTGGTGGCCGGGGCGATGGGCCAGCCCGGGCAGCCCAACTGGACGGCAGCCTACGGCCTGGGGGCCGTGCTGATGATGGTCAACGGGCTGGCGATGCTGATGGCCCCGCGACAGGCCCTGGCGCCGGCCAAGGTGGAAGGCGCATCGGCGCGCGAATGGCTGGCCCTGAAACAGCAGCCGCTGTGGCTGGTGGCCCTGGGCCTGGTGCTGGCGGGTTTGCTCTGGCCGGTGCTGGGGCCGGTGGCCAAGTCGCTGGCGTGGTCGCAGGTGTTGCCCTACAGCAGCACCTGGTGGTTCAAGGGGGCCATCCCGGTCGGCCTGATGTTTGCCGGCGCGGGGCTGATGGTGCGTGCGGCACGCGGTCCCCAGGCCCACGCCCTGGCCGATGGGCCGATCTTCGGCGCCTGGGTGTCCCTGCTGGCGCGGCCGGGCATGCTGGCGGTGCTGCTGTTCATCCTGCTGTTCAAGCTGGGCGATGCCGCCATGGGTTTCATGGTCAAGCCCTTCTGGGTGGACAGCGGTTTCACGCCGGCGCAGATCGGGCTGGTCAGCGTCAACGTGGGGCTGGGCCTGTCGATCCTGGGGGGGCTGATCGGTGGCTGGTATGTGGACCGCCAGGGCATTTTCAAAGGCCTGTGGGTGCTGGGCCTGGCTCAGGCCGTGTCCAATCTGGGCTACGCGCTGGCGGCCTGGTATGTGCCACATGCAGCGCCGGGCACGGTTGTGGAACCTGGCTACCAAATTGCGGTCTACCTGGCCAGTGGCCTGGAAAGCCTGACCAGTGGCCTGGGCACGGGCGCCTTCATGGCGTTTTTGATGGGCATCACCGACAAACGGCGGGGCACCACCGAATACGCCATCCTGTCGTCCATTTTTGCGTTCTCGCGCGCGGTGGCGGGTTGGGCCGGTGGTCTGGGGGTGGAGCAGATGGGCTATGCCGCTTTCTTTTTCCTGACCTTCTGGCTGTCTTTCCCGGCGTATCTGCTGCTTCCGGCGGTTCGGCGTATGCTTGACCGCGACTGACCGGACCGCAGTCGGGTCCTTTGTTCAATCTGGATTTGTCATCACATCATGAATCAGCGTGTTCCCTCGCGAGCCTCGAAGCTGACCCTGGCTCTGGCCGTGTCGGTGTCGGCTCTGGTCTGCACCCCTACCTGGGCCCGAGAAGGGGTCGATGTCGGCAAGCAATCGTGGGCGACGCGGCTGGTGCCGGCGGACCAGGTGGAACAGGCCGCCCAGCAACAGTATGCGCAGCTGGGGCAGGAGGCCCGCCAGAAAGGCGCGCTGCTGCCCGATACCAGCCCGCAGGTGGTGCGGCTGCGGGCCATCGCCAAGCGGCTGATTCCCTACAGCCTGGAGTGGAACCGCCGAGCCTCTCAATGGCAGTGGGAGGTTAACGTCATCAACTCCAAGGAGCTGAACGCGTTTTGCATGCCCGGCGGCAAGATCGCCTTCTACACCGGCATCCTGGACCAGTTGCAGCTGACCGACGACGAGGTAGCCATGGTGATGGGCCACGAGATCGCTCACGCCCTGCGTGAACATGCGCGCGAACGCATGGGCAAGACCTCGGCCACCAAACTGGGCGCGGGCCTGATCTCGGGGCTGCTCGGTCTGGGCAGCACGGGCGATGCCCTACTGAACATGGGCGGCCAGTTGCTGACCTTGAAGTTCAGCCGCGAAAACGAATCTGAGGCCGACCTGGTCGGGATGGAGCTGGCCGCCCGCGCGGGCTATGACCCGCGTGCCGGTGTCAGCCTGTGGAACAAGATGGCCGCCGCGGCCAAGGGGGCGCCGCCGCAATGGCTGTCGACCCACCCTTCGGGCAACACCCGCATCCAGGACATCGAGGCCAATCTGCCCAAGGTCCTGCCTTTGTATGACCGGGCCGCCAAGCCCACGCAGCGCTTTGACGCACCCAAGAAAACGGGTGAGGCCTACAACAATCCCGATCCCTATCGCCACCTGATCTATTGGGGCGTGGGGGGCTGACCGAGGCCACCGCCGCTGCGGTTCCTCACAGATAAGGATTGGTCAGGCGCTCTTCGCCGAAGGTGCTCTCCGGGCCGTGGCCAGGCGTGAAGGTCACGTCATCGCCCAGCGGCAAGAGTTTGTGCTTGATCGCGTGGATCAGGTCGGCGTGGTTGCCACCCGGAAAGTCGGTGCGCCCGATGCTGCCGGCAAACAGCACATCGCCCACAAAGGCGTGGCGCGTGGTCGGCTCGAAAAACACCACGTGACCGGGTGTGTGCCCGGGGCAGTGCAGCACCTGCAGCTTGCACTGGCCGATCTGCACCTCGTCGCCATCCTTGAGCCACTGGGTGGGCTTGAACGCCTCGGCCTGCGGGAAGCCGAACATCTGCGACTGCTTGGGCAGCCCGTCGATCCAGAACTGATCGCCCGGGTGGGGGCCCACGATGGGCAGATGATGCGTGCGCGCCAAGGTGCCGGTCGCACCCGCATGGTCGATGTGGGCGTGGGTCAGCCAGATGGCCTTGAGGTTGACGCCTTGTTCGCGGATCGCCTGTTCCAGCACCGGGATGTCGCCACCGGGATCGATGAGGGCGGCATCGCCGGTGGCATCACACCACACCAGAGAGCAGTTTTGTTCAAAGGCAGTGACGGGCAGGGTGAGGCGTTGGAACATGGGCAGACCAAAGAGGCGTCGAAGGCCCGATTATCAATCGCCGACCTCAATGCATGAACAGCGCCAGCAGGATGATGATGGGAATGGGTACCCCAAGGAACCACAGCAAGAGTGAACGCATGATTTTTCTCCTGTAGAAAGGGTTGAAAGAAAGTCAACGCACGAGGGCCATCTGATCGCGGCGGCGCCCGCCCAGGGTGGCGCAGATCGCCGATACAAAGGCGCCGGCCAGCAGGGCCACGAAGGTCCACAGCGAGGAGTAGGCAGCAGCCTTGCGGGCCTGATCGGCCTTGGTGCGAACCATGTCGGCCGCGTCAGCCGCCGATTTCTTCAATTTGGCGAAAACGTCGTTGACATGGGCCTCTGCGGCTGCCTGCGTGGTGCCGTTGCGCCGCGCGACCATCCTTCCCAGGTAAGTCACGTCGGCGGGTGCCAGGCGTCCATCCGGCAGGCCATGCAAGGCGATGCGGGTGGCCTCGGCGCGCAAGGACGCCAGTTCATTGGCATCCAGCGGCGCCGGGGTGGTCGGGCCGGCAGCGGGTGGGTCCATCGGTAAGCTGTTGGGTCCCCCATTGGACGCGGTGGCCGTGGGCTCCATCCGCAACAGCGCATCCACCCAATAGGCGGTCCAGCCAGAGCTGGCATCGGCGCCCGAAGCAGTCGAGCCCGCGCCCGATCCTGTTGCAGGCGGCGAGACCACATCGGCGGCACCCGCCGCGACGGTGGACGCGACTTTCGCGCCGGTGCCCACCGCGTTGCCGATGACCGAGCCCATCAGCGCCGCCGTGGCCAAGGTCGCCAGGCTCCACGACAGCAAGCCCTGCGCCGTGTCGCGAAAGTAAACCTCATCGGTGTGCAGCCGGCTCCAATGCGTGCGCAACCGGCCCGCCAGATAACCGCCCAGACCGGACGCCACAATCTGCGTGAAGGTCAGCCAGACAATGGTCGACACACCAAACGCACCGGCGCTCATGCCCCGGTTGGACCAGGGCGACACGCTGGACAAGCCGAGGCCGGCGCCAAGCACGATCAGCAGCAGGGACAAGGCGGCCGCTGAGATCGCGCCGGCCAGTGCCGCAGCCCAACTCACGCCGCTTGTGGATGCTGCCGCCGCCAGGGGCTCGGTTTGCGGCATGTGCGCCACCGAGCTATCAGACCGAATCACAGAGGACATGGCATTCTCCGAGTAGATGGATGATGCGCTTGTGGCAAGGCATGTGCCCGAAGAGGCCGCACCATGAAAAAGAGCCCGCTGTCGCGGGCTCTGTCTGGGTTGCTTTCACCCTCAAAGGGTGAGGCCAGGCTCAATGATTGAGGCTCTTCTTGACGGCTTCCTTGGCATCGCCGTAGGTCTTCTGGGTCTTGCCTTCTACCTGCTTGGCAATGCCCTTGGCCTGCTGCTCGGTGCTGCCCACCAGCTTGCCGGCACCCTCTTGAACCTTACCTGCGGCGTCCTTGACGGCGCCCTTCGCTTGATCCTTGTTCATGTCAGCTCTCCTTTGTTGCGATGTGACGATCAGGTACAGGCAAGTGGCGTTCCCACACCGGGCCGCGAAAAGGTACATCGATTGCTACCAGCAGGGCAGGGAGCGTGGTGTTGTCTATTTCATTGAGGAGCCCATGATGAACACAGTCTCTACTCGTCCAGCCCTGTTGCTGGCCAGCTTGCTGGCCGTCGCTCAAATGACGGCTTGTTCCAACATGTCTACCCGCGATCGCAACACCGCAGCGGGTGCAGCCATCGGGGGCGCTGCCGGCGCCGTGATGACCGGTGGCAGCGCGGCCGGTACCGTGGGCGGCGCGGCGGTAGGGGGCGTGATCGGCAACCAGGTCGATCCGAAGAGGAAGTAAAGAAGGCGGTAAAAACAGCCCCAGTGGGATCAGCGTGTCGCGCTGCGATCCGGCAGCAAGGCCTTGGCCGCTTCGATCCGCAAGTGGAGCGGCACCGCGTCATCGTTCATGACCGCCAGCAAAAAATCGTGCGGGTGGGCGTAGGGGCCGAGCGTTGCCAGGGCCCCTGGCGCGGTGCTGGATGCCGTTGCCGGCGTGGCTGCTGGCGGCGTCAAGCGCTGCCAGGCGGTGCGCCAATCGGCGGGGCCGATGCTGTTCAGCGCTGCCAGCAGGTCCGCTTGCCCTTCTGTGCTCGGCGGTAAATCCAGCCAGGGTGACTCGGCAAAGACCGGGGCCAGATCGGGCGCCACGAAGGCGGACCACTGGTCCGTGCCGGTCTGGCGCGGGGGCATGGGCACCGCCAGTCGCGGCGGGGCCGGCACGCAGGCAACCCGATCGGCGGGCAACTCTGACAGATACCGCTGGCACAGGCACGCCAGAAAGCGGGTGGCCTCGTCGGCCGACACGGGCTCGACCAGCGAGAACCACAGCTGATAGGCATCCACGCCGGAGACGGCAATGGCGGGGGCCGGCAGGCTCAGTTCTGTCTGCACGCCTTGCCAGACCGCACAGGTGGTGCGCCACGAGGCCGGGCGGCCCACTTCCAGCACCATGGCCCGAACGCGTCCTTGGGTGTCCAGCAAGTTGACGCTGTCACCTTGGTGGGACGTGGCCAGATGGTGGGGCAGGTAGAGGCGGCGCAATTCTGACTGCAATCTGTCCATGGTGAGATCCTGAAAAAGGCGGCGAGGCAGAGGCGGCCACTCTACTCGACCGGCGGCTCTCCATACAGGCAGAGTCAGGGATTGACAAAGCGGGCCGCGTTGATAAGGTGACCCGAACCAATGAAGCGTATCAATGAAGCGTGATGGGGGCTCCGCATGAACACACGACGGTCTCTTCAGCTGTTGCCTGCGCTGTGCGCCAGCGTGGTGATGTCGGGCTGCGGCCATCTGGCCAGCCGCGCCGATGAAGGCTGCCAGCTGTCGTTTCGGGATGCGCAGGGATGGTCCATCGAAGGCGCGTCGCTGCCTTTGACGCGGCTGCCGGATGGCACAAGCTGGACCGTCGGCCAGGTGCGCTACGACGCCGCCCAGACCGAGACCTTGCGCTCGGCCGCCTACACGCTGGACGAGGCGCGCAAAGCCATTTGCGCCACGATGTATGCGCCTGAGTTTGCGCAGGTGCCCGACGCCGATCGCGAAGAGCTGTTCGGCCGTGTGATTGCCGTGTCGGGCCAGCTCAATCAATTGGGCAAGGCGCTGATGGATGCCCGTACGCCCGAGGCTGGTGTGCAAGCCGCGCAGGATGCGCTCAGGCGAGCGGCGCTGGTGGGCCCATCGGATCGCCTGCGCCAGCCCCATCGCGGCCCATAGTCTTTAACGGGGCTCCTGCGCCGTCCAGTTCAGCGCCTCCAGCGCGGCGGCCACATGGATGCGGTTGTGCGCCAGGGGCCGGGGCAGCAGTTCCTGGGCCCGGGCCAGGCGGCGCAGCAAGGTGTTGCGGTGGGTGTGCAGCAGGTCTGCGGCCTCGGTTGCATTGCAGCCGCTGCTCAGGAAGGTCAGCAGCGCTCGCCGCAAGGCTTGTGGCGCCAGCGCCAGGTCACCCAAGGTGTGCGCCACGAACTGCTGGGTCGCTTCCGCATCTTGCGACATCAGTGCCACCAGGCGCACCATGTCAAAGTGCACCACGGGCGCGGGCGCATGCAGCCGGCCCAGTACATGTTGGGTGGTCAGGGCGTCCAGATGGGCTCGTCGAAACCCCTCGATGCCGCAGTCGGCCGAGCTGATGGCCACGCGTACGCCAGGCAGGCCTTTGAGGGTCTGGCGCAACAGCGGCAGATCGAGGGCCTTGTCGCCCGGCACCCACACCCACAAGGTGGCGGCATTGACGATCACGGTCAACGTGGTCTGCGCGCCGGCACAACGGGCCAGCGCCTGCGCGGCGCCGCCGCTCGCGAGGCATTGAAGATCAGATCGGTGGCGCCACGGCGAACCAGTTCGCGGGCGTTGGCCAGCATGTCGGCCGAGACATAGGGCGCCACCGGCGCGCCCGGCTTTTCGATGTTGGCCGCGGCCCAGTGGATCAGGCTGGCCCGCGTGGCGCGCCGCGAGGCCGCCATCAGCACCGGGTCATCAGCCACGAACTTCAGGACGTCGGTGGCCAGGCTGGCCTGGTCGATCTCGTCAAGCCAGGCCTGCGGCGCGCTCAGTGCGATCTCGGCCCCCTGGCGCAGCAGATCGCGGACCCGGGGCGACGGAGGCGACCATCTGGCAGCTTGCGGGCGAACTCGGGCGGGTTTCATGGCGGTCCTAGGGAAACTCTGGGGGATGCCGGCGCAACCTGCCACCCAGCGGGTGGGTGTGAAATGCACCAATTTGACAAAACTATGGTGCACTTTATACCTTGCTCTGCTTGTGACAAATCAAGAACATGGGCTGCGGTTCATGTCCGCCGTTTGAAGGAGTTCCTGTGTCAGTTCATTCCATTGCCGCTGTCGAGCACGTTGATGTCTTGATCGTCGGGGCCGGCCTGTCGGGCATCGGGGCGGCCTACTACCTGCAAAAGGAGCAGCCGTCGAAGACCTATGTGATCCTGGAATCGCGCGAAGCCACGGGGGGCACCTGGGACCTGTTTCGCTATCCCGGCATCCGTTCCGACTCGGACCTGCATACCTTCGGCTACGAATTCAAGCCCTGGGTGGACAAGAAGGCGATCGCCGACGGCGGCGCGATCCTGAATTACCTGCGCGAGACCGCCACAGAAAACGGCATCGACCGCCACATCCGGTTTCACCACAAGGTGTGCGGCGCGTCGTGGTCCAGCGAAGAGGCCCGTTGGACGGTCGACGTCGAGGTGCTGGGCACGGGGCTGCGCAAGACGATGACCTGCAAGTGGCTGTTTTCGGCCGCCGGCTACTACCGCTACGACGAAGGCTTCACGCCGCAATTCGAAGGCGTTGAGCGCTTCAAGGGGCAGGTGATTCACCCGCAGCATTGGCCCAAGGACCTGGACTACCGGGGCAAGCGCGTGTTGATCATTGGCAGCGGCGCCACCGCCGTCACGCTGGTGCCTGCGATGACCGACCAGGCCGCACACGTGACCATGCTGCAGAGAACCCCGACCTATGTGGTCAGCCTGCCATCGGCCGACCCCATCGCCAACGGCCTGCGCCGCATCCTGCCCGACACCTGGGCCTACGCCATCACCCGGCGCAAGAACATCATGCTGTCGCGCGCGATCTGGCGGCTGTGTCAGAAGCACCCGCGCTTCGCCCGTCGGCTGATCCGCCTGGCCAACAAAAGCCAGTTGCCCAAGGGCTACCCGGTCGACGAGCACTTCAACCCGCCTTACAACCCCTGGGATCAACGTCTGTGCGCCGTCCCGGATGGGGATCTGTTCAAGGCCATCTCGGCGGGCCGCGCTTCGGTGGTCACCGACCACATCCAGACCTTCACCGAACACGGTGTGCGCCTGAAGTCCGGCCGGGAGCTGGAGGCGGACATCATCATCACGGCCACGGGGCTGAACCTGCAACTGTTTGGCGGCATGCACCTGAGCGTCGATGGCGAGTCGGTGGACCTGTCGCGCAAGGTGGCCTACAAGGGGATGATGCTGGATGGCATCCCCAACTTCGGCTTCATCGTCGGCTACACCAACTCGTCGTGGACGCTGAAGGTGGGCCTGCTCAGCGAGCACTTCTGTCGCCTGCTGGCCTACATGGATCGCCAGGGCTATGCGATCTGCCGCCCTGAGCTGCCGTCGCCCGACATGCCCACGCGGCCGCTGCTGGACTTCGGTGCCGGGTATGTGCAGCGTGCGCTGCCGCAGCTGCCCCGACAAGGCGCCGGCGCGCCGTGGCTCATGTCCATGGATTACCTGCACGATGCCCAGGTGCTCAGGCAGGGGCCGGTGGAAGACCCGTGTCTGCATTTCGCCGTCGCGGGCCGTGCGAGCAACAAGCCGGTGACCCAAGCGCGACGGGCCTGAAAAATCCTCGAAAATCGGGACCTTGTTCGAACCCCATTGAAAAGCATCCCATGAGCGAAGCCCCCGCCACGCAACCGGCCATCCCCGATCGCCTGTCCATCGACCCCCGCAGCCCGCACTACAACGCGGCGGTCTTCGAGCACGAGATTGGCATCCGCTTCAACAACAAAGAGCGCGGTGACGTCGAGGAATACTGCATCAGCGAAGGCTGGGTGAAGGTGCCCGCCGGCCGCCAGGTCGACCGCAAGGGCCGCCCGCTGATGTTGACCCTCAAGGGCAAAGTCGAGGCCTTCTACAAGTGAGCCCCACCGGGGCAGCCCTCACACGGGCGGCTGCCCCTGTTGGAGTTCTTTGAGCAACTGCACCCGGTCGACGCCTTCGGCACTGTGGGTGACCAATAGCGCGAAGAACTGCTCGGCATCTTGAGACTGCGCGCGGGCCTTTTTGACCACCACCTTGGCGATGGGCCCCATGTGGCTGGTGAGCACCCGCGTGGCGTGGGCCACCAGCGCGTCGTCCATGGCCGAGGCGGTGCCCGCGCCCGAAGTCGTGGCGCCCGAGCTGGTTGAACCGGGCGTGGGGGAGACCGGCGTCGCCGAACTGCCCCCCGCCGCCACACGCGACAGAAACAGCGCCCGATCGGGGGCCGATGGCACATGCTGCGCCACCGCCTCGACCAGACCGGGCAAATCCGAGTGGGCGGCCGCCGCTTGCTTGACCAGCAGTTTGGCCATCGGGCCCACATAGCTGGCCAGCGAGCGCTCCAGTCGGCTCAGCGTATCGGCGTCAAAGCCGGATCCCGATCCGGACGGCGTCACCATCGGTGCGTGCGCCGGCAGGCTCATCACGATGGTGTCCTCGCCGTCGGGCGGCGCACTGGCCGGCCGCGATTTGGCTGCATGCAGCTTCAGGGCTTCGCGAAACGCGCCGGCACTCGCATAGCGGTCTGCCGCCTGTCTGGCCATGGCTTTGGCCACCACCGCATCCAGCATCAGCGTGCGCGGGATGACGCGCTGGCTGCTGGGCAGCGGGGGCGCTTCGTGCAGCACCTTGTACATGATCGCTTCGGGCGATCCGGCATAGGGCGGCTGACCCGTCAGCAGGCGATACAGCAGCACGCCTGCGGCAAAGATGTCGACGCGGTGATCGATGTCCTGCCCGGTGTATTGCTCGGGGGCCATGTAGCCATGCGTGCCGATCGTCGACGTGACCTGCGTGAGCGAAGCGTCGCGAATGCGCGCGATGCCGAAGTCGGTGATCTTGAGCTGGCCCGAGCGGGTGACGATCAGGTTGGCCGGTTTGATGTCCCGGTGCCAGACCCCCTGCTGGTGCGCATAGTCCAGCGCCGCCAGCAACTGGTCCATCACCTGCAGCAGCACGGGCTCGGACAAGGCAGGAGTGGCCGCCAGGACTTTGGACAGATCCTGGCCCTCGACATATTCCATGGCGATGAAGGCGGTCTGCTCCTCCTCGCCGTACTCGTAAATCGAGACGATGCCCGGATGAGACAGGCGTCCGGCGGCCTGCGCTTCATTGCGAAACCGTGCCGCGATGGAGACCGCCGCGTCGTCGGCATCCAGCAGCGAGCGGTGAATGGTCTTGAGCGCGACCGGGCGCTGAATCACCGGATCGACGGCGCGGTACACCATGCCCATGGCGCCCGATCCCACCACGCCCTCGATGGCGTACTTGCCCAGTTTGAATGGATGCGCCACGGCCTTATGCGTCCAGCAGTTTCATCGCGTGGGCCAGGCTTTTGCGCATGCGCGAGAACGAGTCCGACAGCACGCCGATTTCGTCGCGCGCCCGGGCCTGGAACTCGGGGGCGTCCATCTCGCCCAGGCTGACCCGGTCGGCCAGCGCCGACAACTGCGTCACCGGCTGGATCACCAGCTTCCACAGCATCAGGTTCAAGGTCAGGCCGATGAGCAAGAAGACCCCAGCCAGCAGCGCCACCACCACGCGAAACGCCTTGTCGGCACGCTGCATGGGCAATGACAGGGGCACGGACACCACTTGCACCCCGATGGGCTCGTTCATTGCCCAGCCGAAGCCATTGGCCGGGCCGTACTTCTCGACCAGGGTGGGCGGCGCGGCCGAGACCGTGCTGTGGCATTGCATGCAGGCGCCATTGGTGATCACGATGGGCCGGGCGACATACAGCGCGCGCCCGGCGGGCGTGTCGCGCTGGCCGATCAGCTCCTTGCGATCGGGTTGCTGCTTGAACTGCGCGACCAGATCGGCCTCCCAGTCCGAGGCCCGGTCACGCGGATTGGTCGGGTTGAGCATGGCCGGCTTGTAGGTGAACTCGGGGTGCTTCTGGCTGAATCCCTTGAGCACCTCGGCCGCAGCGAAGGAGGGCACCGACTGAGGCAAGAAGGTGTAGCGCATCTGCGTTTGAAGCAAAGGGGCCACCTGCCTGCCGGTGTAGTCGCGAACCGCGTCGGCCTTCTCCATCATCAGCCGGCCGCTTTCCAGCACTTCGGCTTCGGCGTTGCTTTGCAGCAGATCACGGGCCACGTAGGCAGACGCCCCCAGGCCCAGTAAAAAGACCACCAGGAACACCAGATTGAACTTGAGCAGCAGCTTCATGGTTGCGCAGACGTGTGAGAAGAAGGAGGGGGGGACAGAACGGAAGCCCATTCGGGGTGCAGCGACAACTGTGCCGCCAACTGGCGACGGAAGGCCGGATCCTGCGCCAGGGCGTGCCAGCGCTGCGGCAGGCGGGCGCGCACGCGCGGTTCGGCATTGAGCCAGGCTTGCAGGTCCGCATAGCTCAGGGGCGCCCCGGGCGTGAGGCTGACACGCTTGCCCTTGAAGGCATCCCGGCGCGCAGGCAAGGTGTCCATGAAAGGGCGGGGTACGGCGGCCAGGAAGTCAGCCGAAGGGCGCGGCAACACCTGGGCGGCGGCCTCCCCGTGCTGGCTCAGGAACTGACCACGGCCCAGTTTGAGGGGCGTCGTTGAGGCGCGTTTGCCGCGCGGACGCACCGCGGCGTCGCCCGACTCGGCAAACACCTCGGCATCCTGGCCCTGCACCCGCACCACCGCCCCGCGCGCCATCTGGATCACATCCAGGGCGGGCGTGGCCAGCCAGGCCCGACCACGGAGGGGCGCTTGCTCAGACGACACCTTCGCCCAACCTTGCAACAGGTAGGCGACCGCCGCGCCGGCTGGATCGGCTGGCGAGGCATGCGGCCATACGGGCGACACCCAGACCCGGCTCGATGGCCCCAGGTCGACCACCGTGCCATCTTCGAACTCCAGCCGCGCCAGGGTGGTGGTGGGGGCCGTTTCGAAGAAGTCGTCGGCTTCGAGGCGGGCCCCTTCGGGCGTCGACGATCGGGCGGCCCCGTGGATGACCCAGGCCGATCCCTCGAGCATCGTGAGGAGGGCGGCCGGACTGCCGGCGTGCGCCACACTGGCGAGCGCCCACAGGCAGGCCGCACACAGCGACGGCCACGAGGGGATACGATTCATCTGACGGCCTGAAGGTTGGGGGATGGAAATGAGATCTATTTTCACCTCACTCGGGCGTCAAACGTTTGAAAAATGGGAGACAAGCGAACATGAAAGACCTCCGCGCAGGCCGCGTGAACTACCTGATCTTCGCGTCGCTGTTCATCATTGCGTCATTTCTGATCCTGAAATCCTTTCTGTTCGGCATGCTGTGGGGCGGCATCACGGCCCTGTCGGTCTGGCCCATTTTTGAACGCCTGACGGTGGCCCGGCATCGCGATGGCGCCGCGATGGGGCGCTACGCCTGGGCCTGCATGCTCGTGATCGTGTTGCTGTTCGTGATCCCGCTGGCCTACGGCGCCTATGAGATCAAGAACCTGTACTTCGCGGTGGTGAGCTACATGGACAACAACCGCGTCAAAGGCGTGCTGGTGCCGCCCGAGGTGCTGCGCCACGTTCCCATGAGCGGCAAGCTGCTGGCCATGTGGGACGAATACGTCGCCCACAGTTCCGGCGTGATCGACGCACTGGAGCGTGTCAGCAATGGCAAGCTGCTGAGCTACGTGTCGGTGTTGTGGACCCAGTTGCTGGACAAGCTGGTCACGGTGGTGGTGATGCTGGGCGCCTTGTTCTTCATGCTCCGCAATGGCTACCAGGTCAAGGCGAACTACCGTGAGGTGTTCGCATACTGGATCGGCGACCGCAGCGTGACCTACATCGACAACGGCATCCAGGCTTTGCGCGGCACCATCAACGGCGTGGTGTTGATCGGAATCGTCGAGGGGCTGCTGCTGTCCATTCCGCTGGTGATGGGGGGCATGACGTCCGGCTTTCTGATCGCCCTGTGTGCCGGCCTGGCCGGGGTGATTCCGCTGCTGATGCCGATGATGATCGTGCCGTGCCTGGCCTACATCTACTTCATGGGCGAGCACACCTGGGCCATCGTCGGCGCGGTGGACCTGGGGGTGGTGTGGTTCCTGTTCGAGAACATCATCAAGCCGCAGATGATCGGACACAAGGTCAAGATCAACTCGGTGGTGATCCTGATGTCTATGATCGGCGGGGTGCAGTTGTTCGGGCCCGTGGGGCTGTTCCTGGGGCCGGCCATCGTGTCCATGGCCATCGGCATGCTGCACGATCTGCTGGTCGTGCCACACGAGGCGCTGTGAATCGCGGCGAGCCGCGTGAACCGGCTGGTTCGACTCAGCCCGACCGGCGGCCCACCTCGGCCGCCACTTCTCGCAGCACCTGCTCGTACACCGCTACCGGCTGCCCGCCCGAGATCAGGTAACGATCCTGCACGATCACCGCCGGCACCGCATGGATGCCCTGCGAGGCATAGAACGCCTCTTGCTGGCGCACGTCGTCGGCCCATTCGTCGCTGGCCAGAATGGCTTGTGCGCGGCCCACATCCAGTCCGGCCTGCCGCACCGCGTCCAGCAGCACCTCGTCGGTGTCCATGGCCCGGCGGTCCTGGTGGCAGGCCACCAGCAGCGCCTTTTTCAGGGTCATTTGTTGCGCGGGGTGTTCCGCGCCAGCCCATTGCAGCAGCCGGTGGGCGTTGAAGGTGTTGTAGATGCGGCCCCGCCCATCGGCATGGAAGGTGAAGCCGACCTCGGCCCCCCGCTGGCGAATGGTTTCCCGAACCTGCTCTTGCTGGGCCGGGGTGCTGCCGTACTTTTCGCTCAGATGCTCGCCGATGTCCTGCCCGCCGGCCGGCATCTTGGGATTGAGTTCGAACGGTTGGCAATGCAATTCAGGGCGGATGTCGTCCTTGAGTCGATCGAGCGCTTGCTCCAGCGAGGCCAGTCCGATGGCGCACCAGGGGCACGAAACGTCGGAAACCAGGTCGATCTTGAGTGTGAGCATGATGCAGCGGCGCGGTCAAACCATGTCCACATGGTACCGAAGGGGCCATGACCTTTTTCGCCTCGGGGCCATGGGGCCGAGCCCCCGGCAGCGGCCACCCAGAAATAAACCAGCAATTATTTGGCAGCGCTGTTATAGTGACCTGAGTTGCTGCAATTTGCTTACCTAAGCAGCACCCTTTGCCTGACCTCAGGGGCCCGCCAACCTGGCATCGCCCATCCGCTCAGGCACACGATCCGACAGACTGCGATCGTCATCTCTCTATCGGCAAGCCCCATGTCTGGTTTGCCTCTCCCCTCTTAACCAGACACACCCCGCTCGGCACCTGCTGTTTGCCGCTTCCTGTCTGTTTTCTGTTTCGACCGCACAGCGCGTGAGCGCGCCCGTGCCTCATTTGTGAATATCACCCAAGACCACTCCCTATCGGTCGGCAAGTTCCTCTTGTCGCCACTCACCAAGCGCACCGAGACGGGCCAATACGCGGCCTCGCTCTCCATTCGCAGCGGCCACGGCTCCGGCACCCACGACCGCGTGTTCCGTTTTCTGCCCTCTTTCCCTACCAGCGATGAAGCGATTCAGTACGCGCTGGCTCAAGGCCGCCAGTTCGTGCGCGCCGTCCCCAACCAAGGAAACATGTGTCCAAGGAAGATTTGATCGAAATGCGAGGTCAAGTGAGCGAAGTGCTCCCTGACTCTCGTTTCAGAGTGACCCTCGAAAACGGCCACACCTTGACGGCTTACTCAGGCGGCAAGATGCGCAAGAACCGCATCCGCATCCTGGCGGGCGACAAGGTTTCGCTGGAGCTGTCGCCTTACGACCTCAGCAAAGGCCGCATCACCTTCCGTCACCTGGAACCGCGTCGAGACGGCAGCCCACCACCGGCGCGCCGCAACTTCCGCTGATCCACCCCCTTTGATTTTTTGAAAGACCTCTCCATGGAAAACAAGCTCTACATCGGCAATCTGTCGTACAACATGCGCGACGACTCCCTGCAACAACATCTGGCTGAGTTCGGCCACGTCACGTCCGCCAAGGTCATGATGGACCGCGAGACCGGCCGCTCCAAGGGCTTCGGCTTCGTCGAGATGAGCTCGGCGGAAGAAGCACAAGCCGCCATTCGCGGCCTGCATGGCCAGTCGGTCGACGGCCGCGCGCTGGTCGTCAACCTGGCCAAGCCACGTGAAGAACGCTCGGGCGGCTTCGGTGGTGGTAGCGGTGGCTACCGCGGCGACCGTCGCTCTTACTGAGCCCCGACCCAACCGCGCACGGTTGCACCGTCTCGCTCAATGTGAGTGGGTGTGGTGCAAGTCGGGCGCATGCGGGTGACTGTGCCCGATGGCCTGGTGCCGATGCCGGTGGCTGTGCACGCCGACCGGCATGGGGTCGTGCACATGGTCGTGATGACCGTCATCGTGCCGATGCGCGTGCTCATGTTCGAGTGCCGCGTGTTCATGCCAATGCGCATGGGATTCGGCCAGATGCAGCATCACCCCGGCGAGCATGAGGCCACCCGCCCAGACGGAGCCCGCGCTCACTGAGCCGCCGTGCAGCACGGCAGCCAAAGCGGCCCCCATGAACGGGGCAAACGCAAAGACCGAGCCGGTTCGGCCCGCGCCAATCGCGCGTTGGGCCAGCAGGTACAGGCGCAAACTCAGACCGTATCCCGTGGCGCCAATGGCCACCAAGGCCGCAGCGTCGCCCCAGGAGGGCCGCGCTTCGCCCATGACAGGGCCCATGAGCAAGGTCAGCATCGCGCCGATCAAGGCCTTGCCCATCACGACCTGTGCCGGATCACGATCCGCCAGGGCGCGCGACAGGGTGTTGTCGATGCCCCATGCCAGCGTGGCCAACATCACGGCCAGCAGGCCCCACACTTGCGTGCCGCCCCAGGCGCCGCCATCCCAGACCAGGGCCATGCCCCCTGCCGTGAGCAGCAGCAGAGCCATGATCACCCGGCGGTCCATCGATTCGCCATAAAGGGCCCAGGCCAGGACGGCCGTGAACACGGCTTCGAGCGTGAGCATCAACGATGCGGCTGTGCCGCTGGTGTGCTGCAGGCCCCAGGCCAGTGCCACCGGGCCGACCGCGGCTCCGGCCACCGCCATCGCCAGCAAGCGAGGGGCATCACCCCGGGCCAGACGCGCCTCGCGCTCGACAGGCCGACGCAGCCAAACCGACACTCCCGCCGCCCCGCCATACAACAGCGCAGCCGTCAGGAACGGGCCGGTGCCCTGACCGGCGAGCTGCACCAGCGGCGTGCTGATGCCGAACAGCAGGGCCGCCCCGAAGGCCAGCAGGCCACCGCGCAAGGCTGGCCAAGCGTGCCAAGACCCGCGGGTCATACCGGGCGGCTCCATGCCATGGCGGGGCGCTTACTTGCTGGCGCCCATCATGGGGGCGGAGGCGCCCATCCCCATGCCCATGCCACCTTTGCCCATGCCGCCGCGGCCCATGTGGCTGTCATGCATCTCCTGGCGATGCTGCTCCATCAATTTGCGGCGCTCGACGGGGTCTTTCGTGTCTCGGATCTTCTGCATCTCGGCCTGCCGCTTGTCGCATTCAGGCGGCGTGAGCATGCCGCAGCCCATGGTCGAAGCCGATGCGGCGGCCGATGCCGATTCAGCCACCGAGGCCGCCTTGGCCGGAGTCTTGGCCTTGGCTGCGGCCCAGACGGGGGCAGACAGCAGGCAGCTCAGTGCCAGCAAGGTGGCGATGCGGGACGTGTGATGCATGTCGATCTCCTGGTCAGTGAAAAAAAACATTCTGCGCCCGCCTGACAGGTTTGTCACCCGCCCGCCGGCAGTCTCAACTCGAAGGTGGTCACTCCTTGCTCGGACCGAACACCGATGCTGCCCCCATGCGCTTCAGCGATGGACTTGACGATGGCCAGGCCCAGGCCGGCCCCGTCACCATTGCGTTGTCGCGAGGGGTCGATGCGATAGAAGCGGTCAAACAAATGCGGCAGGTGCTCGGGCGCGATGGTGGGGCCCGGGTTGGCCACTTGCACCATGGCGCCTGCCGCGTCTGTCAGCAAGGTCACGGTGACCGTCTGGTCTGCCGGCGTGTGCCGGACGGCGTTGGACAGCAGGTTGCTCAGAGCCCGGCGCAGCATCAGCCGGTCGCCGGGCACAGGTGGCAGGCTTCCAACACGTGTCAGGCTGACATGCCGTTCGTCCGCCCAGGGCTCGAAATACTCGAACAAGGCGTCCACCTCGGATGAGAGGTCCAGGCTGGCCAGGTCCGGCTTGATCAGATGGTTGTCGGTTTGCGCCAGGTAGAGCATGTCGCCGATCATCTTGGCCATGCGTTCGTACTCTTCCAGGTTCGAGTACAGCACCTCGCGATAGGCCTCGACGCTGCGGCCCTTGGTGAGCAGCACCTGCGTCTGGGTGACGAGATTGGTGATGGGCGTGCGCAGTTCGTGGGCGATGTCGGCCGAGAAGTTGCTCAAGCGGGTGAAGTCTTGCTCGATGCGCTCCAGCGTCACGTTGAACGACGCCACCAGTTCGGACAGCTCGATGGGTACCTTGGCCGGGTCGAGGCGCACATCCAACTGGTTGGCCGAGATGCCGCGAATGCGCGCGCTGATCTGGCGCAGCGGCGCATGGCCCCGATACACCGCCAGCCAGGTCGCCAGGATGGCAAACAGCCCAGCCACGCTGGTTGCCGCCCAGATGGTGTGGCGAAAGCCCGCCAGGAAGTGATCATGAAAGCCCGTGCCCGCGGCGACGGCAGCGGTATAGGTTTGCTGCGCGCCTTCTGAGGGCGCAAAGGTGACCCGCGTGCCGCGATAGGACTGGCCGCCTTCTTGCCACGTGCGCAGTTGATGCGCCCCGATGCCCACACCGTGCGCGGGAGCGGCAGCCAGCCGGTTGAGGTCCGGCCCGGGGGATGCGAACAGGGTGCGGCCACCGGCATCCTTGACCTGGTAGTACATGCCGTGATGGCCTTTGACCGCGTCCGAGAGCCGGTGCGTGACCTCATCCCGCGAGGCGGGATCGGGCAGCGTGGTGAGCACCTGCTGGATCGAGCGCGCGACCACTTCGAGTTCTTCGGCATCCTGCATCGCGAAGTGGTGATCGAGCGAGCGTTCGATCAGCCAGCCCAGCGCGAGAAACACCAGCGCGATGATGGCGCCGATGGACAGCGTCAGTCGCAGCGCCAGCGAGATCGGCCGGGCGGCCATGCGTTCAGACGCCATCGGGGGCTTCCACGCTGTAACCCATGCCACGAATGGTGTGGATCAACTTGGGTTCGAAGCTGTCGTCGATCTTGGCGCGCAAGCGCCGGATGGCGACGTCGATCACATTGGTGTCGCTGTCGAAGTTCATGTCCCACACCTGCGAGGCGATCAGCGAGCGCGGCAGCACCTCGCCCTGGCGACGCACCAGCAACTCCAGCAGCGCGAACTCCTTGCTGGTCAGGTTGATGCGGGCGCCACTGCGGGTCGCGCGCCGCTTGGCCAAGTCCAGCACGAGATCGGCCACGCGCAGCTGGTCGGCCTGCAAGGGCGCGTGCCCCCGGCGCAGCAAGGTGCGCACACGTGCCAGCAATTCGGCAAAGGCGAAGGGTTTGACCAGGTAATCGTCGGCCCCCAGCTCCAGCCCTTTGACGCGGTCTTCCACGCTGTCACGCGCGGTCAGAAACAGCACGGGGGTGCGCTTGCCCGCCTCGCGCAGGGACTGAATGATGCGCCAGCCATCGATGTCAGGCAGCATCACGTCCAGGATGACGAGGTCGTAGGCCTCGGTCATGGCGAGATGGTGACCGTCCAGGCCGGTGCGGGCCAGGTCGACCACGAAGCCGGCCTCCATGAGGCCCTGGCGCAGATAGTCTGCGGTTTTGCTTTCATCCTCGACGACGAGTAACTTCATGAAGGCCCCTTCAATGCGGTCTCACTGTAGGGCGCGGGCGCTGCCAGCAAGATGACCTGAACATTACAACATTGTCATCTGGCGGTCAGTCGGGTGTTGGCTGGCGGTGGGCATGATGCAGGCATGTTGAGCAAGCACCCTTTGTTGACCCACACACGGCACCTGATTGCGCTGCTGGTGCTGGCCGGCTGCGTGCCCCTGGCGTGGGCGCAGGCCGTGCCGCAGACCCTGGGGCAGGCTGTGGATGCCGCCTGGGCCCGTTGGCCTGAGGCTTCGGCCTTGCCGGCTCGGCAAGCCGAGGCGCAAGCGGGGCTGGATCAGGCACGCAACCTGACGCCGGGGCCGGCCTCGGTGTCCCTGAACCATCTAAGCGACCGATTCAATCAGAACCTGGGCCGGCGCGAATGGGAGGTCGAAGTGGCCACCCCTTTGTGGCTGCCGGGACAACGAGCCGCCCGTCAAGCCTGGGCCAGCCAGGCCGCGGCCGAGGTCGAAGCGCGCCAAGCCCTGATCAAACTGCAGGTGGCGGCCGACGTGCGCGAAGCCTGGTGGGCGCTGGCCTTGGCCCGCGAAGGGGCCCAGCTGGCCCGACAGCGTCTTGAAACGGCGCAGGCATTGGAGCGCAGTGTGCAGCGCCGGTTCAAGACGGGCGATCTGGCCCGGCTCGATGCCAATCTGGCGCAGACCGAGCGCCTGGCTGCCCAGGCCGAGGTGCTCGATGCCGATGTCGCGGTACAGCAGGCGCAGCAGGCTTACCGGCTGCTGGTGGGCGCGGAGCCTCCGGCCGTGCTGCCGGCCGAGCCCGCCACCGGCGTGGCACCCGACCGGCCCATGCACCCACGCCTGCAGGCCTGGCAGGCGGCGGCCGAGCTGGCGCGCAGTCGTCTGGACGTGGTGTCAGCCAGCCGGCGCGAGGCCCCCGAACTGGCGGTCAGATGGACCACGCAGCGCAGCGATGGCACCACACCCTACGATCAGGCCGTGGGCCTGAAAGTGACGGTGCCGCTGTCGTCGTCAGCACGCGTCAGTCAGGACAGTGCCGCTGCGCGCGCCGAGCTGGCGCAGGCTGAAACCGAGTTGGCGCAAGCACAGGCTCGCATCGACCAGGCCGTGCAGGGCGCCCAGGCACAGTGGCAAGCCGCGCAGCAGCAAAGGGATCTGGCGCAGCAGCGCCTGACCTTGACCGACGACAGCTTGCGCCTGGCGCAGCGCTCGTTCGAGTTGGGCGAGGCGAGTCTGCCTGATCTGATGCGCGCCCGGGCCGCAGCGCATGAGGCGCAGGCCTGGTTCAAACGACAAGACGTGGCCTGTGCTCTGGCCTGGTCCCGACTGCGTCAAGCCCAAGGGGTATCGCCTTGAACAAGATCTGGATGAACACGCTGATCGCGATGCTGCTGATCATGGCGGCCGGTGTGGCCCGTGCCCATGGCGGTGAGGACCACGATCACGACGCGCCAACCGCAGCCATTGCGGCCGCCGCGCCCGTGGGCACGATGCCCCGCGCCACCGCGCAGACCGAGGCGTTCGAGCTGGTTGCGGTGCTGCAGGGCACCCCGCCCACCTTGACCTTGTATGTGGATCGCTTTGACAGCAACGAGCCGGTCGCAGGTGCCACCGTCGAGCTGGAAAGCGGCGCCTTCAAGGCCGTGGCCAAGCCGTTGGCGCCGGGGGTGTACACGGTGCCGGGGCAAGCGTTCAGCCAGCCCGGCCGCTACCCCTTGACCGTGTCGGTGCAGACCGATGATGCGGCCGATCTGCTCGACGCCATCTTGCAATACGAGGCGCCTGTCGCGCCGCATGCGCCCTCGACGCGCGGCTGGGGCCGTCTGGCGGGGTGGGGCGCAGCGGCCCTGGTGGCCCTCGCCTTGGGTGGACTGGCCTGGCGCCGCCTCGCACGCCGGACATGAAGGACATGAAGGACAAGCCGTGAAAAGCAAACTGAGCTGGGTGAATGCGCTGACGATGGCGCTGGGGCTGGCCGTGAGCAGTGCCAGCGTGCATGCCCATGGTGATGAAGACCACGGCGCGGCGCCCCCCGCGCCACCTGCAGCGCCAGTGGCACAGGGTGGGCAAGCGGCCCCCATGGACACGGCGATGCCCCGGCGGCAGCCTGACGGCAGCGTCTGGGTGCCCAAGCCGGTGCAAAGCCGGTTGGCGGTGCGCACCCTGCTGGCCCAAACCCAGTCGCATGCCGTGGGCGTGGTTCTCAATGGCCGCGTGCTGCCCGATCCCAATGCCGGTGGCCGCATCCAGGCGACCCAGGCCGGCCGCATCGAGCCGGGTCCCCAAGGGCTGCCCCTTCTGGGCCAACGCGTGACCAGGGGGCAGGTGCTGGCCTATGTGCGGCCGTCGACCAGCAGTCTGGAGCGAGGCAACCAGCAGTCGGCATTGGCCGATCTGGAGGCGCAATACGCCGTGGCCCAGCGCAAGCTGGCCCGCTACGTGCAACTGGAAGGCGCCGTGCCGCAAAAGGACATCGACGCCGCTCGTGATGAGCGCGATGCCTTGAGCAAACAGCGCGCAGCCATTCGCGCCAGCATCACGGCGCCCGAGCCGCTGATCGCGCCGGCCACGGGCACGCTGGCGGCGGCCCACGTTGTGGCCGGCCAGGTGGTCGACGCCAAAGATGTGCTGTTTGAAGTGGTCAACCCCGCACGCCTGGTGATCGAAGCCCTGGCTTATGACGCGGCCCTCACGCAAGGGCTCAGCGAGGCCAGCCTGGCGGTACCGGGCGGGCAGATCAAGCTGCAGTTCATCGGGGGCGGGCGGCAGTTGCGCGAGCAAGCCATCCCCTTGCTGTTTCGGGTGACCCAGGCAGACGCGCCCCTGGCGGTGGGGCAAGCTGTCAAGGTCACGGCGCGCACCACGCAGAGCGTGTCTGGCGTGGCGGTGCCTCAGGCGGCGCTGAGCCGCAACGCAGCCGGTGACACGGTCGTGTGGGTGCATGTGGCGCCCGAGCGCTTTGCGCCACAGGTGGTGCGCACGCAGGCGCTGGATGCTCAGACGGTCATCGTGACCTCAGGCCTGCATGACCGCGATCGGGTCGTCACCCAGGGTGCCAGCTTGCTGGCCCAGATTCGGTGATCGAAGACAAACGAAGAAAAGGGCCTCGCCGTGTTTGACTTCCTGATCCACACCAGCCTGAGACAGCGCCTGATCGTGCTGGTGGTCTCGGCGCTGCTGGTCCTGTATGGCGTGCTCACGGTGCGTCAGATGCCGGTGGACGTGTTCCCTGATCTCAACAAGCCCACCGTCACGCTGATGACCGAAGCCGGCGGCATGGCCCCTGAAGAGGTGGAGCAGCTGGTCACGGTCCCGCTCGAATCCAGCCTCAACGGCATGCCGGGCGTCACCCGGGTTCGCTCTGTGTCGGGCGTGGGCTTATCAGTGGTCAACGTGGAGTTCGACTGGGGCACGGACATCTATCGCAACCGTCAGCAAGTCAGCGAACGGCTGAACCTGGTGCGCGAGCAATTGCCTGCTGCGGTCGTGCCGCAATTGGGGCCGATCTCGTCGATCATGGGCGAGATCATGTTGATCGCGCTGCCGGCCGATCCCCAGACCGGTAGCCCCATGCAGGTTCGCGAGTACGCCGACTGGGTCATGCGCCCGCGGCTGTTGACGCTGCCCGGTGTGGCGCAGGTCATCCCGATTGGCGGCGAGGTGCGCCAGTACCGGGTCGAGATCAAACCCGATCAGTTGCAGCTGTTGGGCGTCGAGCGCGAGAAGCTGGCCGCCGCCTTGAAGGACTTTGGTGCCAACACCAGCGGCGGCTTTCTGGAGGCCAATGGCCGCGAATACCTGATCCGGCAACTGGGCCGAACCAGCCGCATCGAAGACTTGCAGAACCTCGTGGTCGCCGTGCGCAATGGCCAGCCCATCTTGCTCAAGCAAGTCGCCGATGTGGCGCAAGCCCCCGCCACCAAGCGGGGCGATGCGAGTTACAAGGGCAAGCCCGCCGTCATCCTGTCGATCCAGAAGCAACCCAGTGCCGACACCGTCAGCTTGACGCGCGCCGTCGAGCAGGCCCTGACTGACCTGGCCAAATCGCGTCCCCAAGGCGTGGCGGCGCCGCAGATCCTGTTCAAGCAGGCCGACTTCATCGCCCATTCGGTGAACAACGTGCAAGAGGCCCTGCGCGACGGCGCCATCCTGGTGGCGGTGGTGCTGTTTCTCTTCCTGCTCAATGTGCGCACCACCGTGATCTCGCTGATGGCCATTCCGCTGTCACTGCTGGTGACGGCGCTGGTGTTCCATGCCATGGGCTTGTCCATCAACACGATGACCCTGGGTGGGCTGGCCATTGCCATCGGCGAGCTGGTGGACGATGCCGTGGTGGGGGTGGAGAACGTGCTGCGCCGCCTTCGCCTGAACCGCGACCTACCGGCCCCTCGACCCGTGGCCGAGGTCATTGCGCAAGCCACGCTCGAAGTGCGCTCGGCCATCGTGTATGCCACGCTGATCATCGTGCTGGTGTTCGTGCCCCTGTTCGTTTTGCCCGGCATCGAAGGCCGCCTGTTCACCCCCCTGGGCCTGGCCTACATCGTCTCGATCCTGGCCAGCATGCTGGTGTCGGTCACGCTGACCCCGGTGATGGCCTACTACCTGCTGCCCCGCCTCAAGTTGCAAGGTCATCGCGACAGCCCGCTGGTGCAATGGCTCAAGCGCGGCGACACCCGGCTGCTCCACTGGTCGTTTTCGCGCAGCCGGTGGTTGCTGGGTGGGGCGGCTGTCGCGGTCGTCATGGCCGGGGCCTCGCTGGCCTGGATGCCCCGGGCCTTCTTGCCGCCGTTCAATGAGGGCACGCTCACCGTCAGCCTGTTGCTCAATCCCGGCACCTCGCTGGCCGAATCCAGCCGCATCGGGACGCTGGCCGAGCAGCTCATGATGACGGTGCCCGAAGTGACGCAGGTGGGGCGCCGGACTGGCCGTGCCGAGCTGGACGAACATGCCGAAGGCGTCCACTCCTCCGAGATCGATGTGGACCTCAAGCCGTCCGACCGGTCGCGTGATGAGATCATCGCCGACTTGCGCGCGCGGCTGGCTGTGCTGCCCGCCGTGACCAACGTGGGACAGCCCATTTCGCATCGGCTGGATCACCTCTTGTCCGGCGTGCGGGCCCAGATTGCGCTCAAGGTCTATGGCGACGATCTGGACACCCTGCGCGGCCTGGCGTCCGACCTGCAGACACGGCTCAGCCGCATCCCGGGGATCACCGATCTGCAGGTTGAAAAGCAGGTGCTCATTCCGCAGGTCAAGATTCGCATCGACTATGACCAGGCTGCCCGTCTGGGTGTGGCCCCGGGCGCCTTGCTGCGTGCCCTGCAAGAGATGGTCGAGGGTGAACGCGTCACCCAGATCGTCGAGGGGCACCGCCGGTTTGATCTGCTGGTGCGTCTGCCGGATTCACAGCGCAGTCCGACCGAGTTGGCCCATGTGCTGATCGAAACGCCCACCGGCCATGTGCCCCTGTCGCAACTGGCCCAGATCGAAGACAGCGACGGGCCCAATCAGATCAGCCGCGAGAACGCCCGCCGGCGCATGGTGATCTCGGCCAACACCGATGGCCGCGACTTGGCCGAGGTGGTGCGCGCCATCCGCGCCGAAGTGGCGGCCAAGCCCCTGCCCGAGGGCTACTTCACCGCGCTGGAAGGCCAATTCCAGGCCCAGGAGCAAGCGGCCAAACTCATGGCCTTGCTGGCGGCCATCTCACTGGTCCTGATCTTCATGGTGCTGTACAGCCGCTACCGGTCGGTGGCGTTCACGGCCATCATCATGGGCAACATCCCCCTGGCGCTGGTGGGCAGCGTGGTGGCCTTGTGGTTGTCAGGGCAGCCCCTGTCGGTGGCGGCCCTGGTGGGCTTCATCACGCTCACGGGCATTGCCACCCGCAACGGCATCCTCAAGATCAGCCACTACGTCAACCTGTGCGCCCTGGAAGGCGAGCAGTTCGGGCAGGCCATGATCGTGCGTGGTTCGCTGGAGCGCCTGACCCCGGTTCTGATGACCGCCCTGGTGGCCGCCTTCGCGCTGGTGCCCTTGATGTTGACGCCCAATGCGCCCGGCAAAGAGGTGCTGCATCCCGTAGCAGTGGTGATCTTCGGTGGGCTGATCAGCTCGACCTTGCTGGACACCTTGCTGACGCCGGTGATGTTCTGGCTTTGGGGGCGCAAGCCGCTGGAGCGTCTGTTGATGGCCCACACGGGCGAGAGTTATTGACTGGAAGGAGTGCTTGTATGAAGTCGTTCAAACGCAGCCTGCGCGCAATGGGCCTGATCGCCGCGCTGGTGATGAGCCCCCTGGCGCAAGCCCACGACGATGCCTACCTCGATACGGTGACGGCCCCCCATGGCGGGCAGTTGCGCATGGCCGGCGGCAATCACTACGAACTGGTGGTGGCAAAGGACCCCGCTGCCGCACAGGACAAGCCGGTCACCGTGTATGTGACCGATCATGCCGGCACCCCGATCCCCGTGGCGGGCGCGTCCGGCCAGGTCACGTTGCTCGATGGCAAGACCAAGCTCAACGTGACCCTGAAGCCCGATGGGCCCAACAAGCTGAGCGGCCGCGGTGCCTATGCATCGGGCCCCACCTTGAAGGCGGTGGTCAAGATCAAACTGGCTGGGCAGGATGAACAGCAAGCGCGCTTCACGCCTCTGGCGCCTCGCGCCGGCGCGGCCCCAAACAGCGGCCATTCGCACTGATATTCGCACCGAAAAAAAAGGGCCCGGTCAATCGGGCCATGGGTGACGGCCCCGAGCAGGGGCGATCAACGATAGCGCTGGTAGACCGTCGGGCTGCCCGCAGTCTTGATCAGCAGGACGTCGTAAGCATCGTGGCGATGACCGTAGGCGGCGCCGTCCATGCCGGGCGATCCCACCGGCATGCCAGGCACGGCCAGACCAACGGCCTTGGGCTTTTCTTTCAGCAGGCGCTGGATCTCGCGGGCCGGGACATGCCCTTCCAGCGCGTAGCCGCCTACCGAGGCGGTGTGGCATGAGGCCAGTGCTTGCGGGATGCCCAGCCGCTGGCGGGCCTCGGTGTTGCCCGTCTCATGCACGCGCACCGCAAAACCGGCTTGTTCCAGATGGGCCACCCAGTCTTGGCAGCAGCCGCATTGCGGGTCCTTCCAGACTTCGACAAGCGGTCGGGTCGGCAGGGCCCAGGCGCCCACGGTGGCAAATATCAGCGCGCCCGCCAGCCATTGGCGGCGAGGCAGTCCGGCGGGATTTGGCATAGATCACTCCTGTTGCGCGCAAAGCGCGCGCCTTCGGCATCAGGATAGACCGGCCCGCTGTCCTCAAGCTGACATGCAGATGACATCTCTGTCATCTGCATCGCTGCGTCACCTGCCGATCAGCGGTTCAGCGAGCGCAGGACGTGGCCATCGACTTCGACGCGGCTGCCGACAGCAGGCGCCGTCTTTTGCTTGAAGGTGCGCACGCTGCCGTTGTCCATTCGCACGGTCACGTCGTACACCGTCTCGGCTTTCTGGCGCTTTTCGATCTCGTTGCCCGCCACGCCGCCGCCAATGGCACCCAGGATGGTCATGGCGGTTTTGCCGCTGCCCTTGCCCATCTGGTTGCCCACGACGCCGCCCAGGACGCCACCGGCGACCGCGCCGACACCCGAGCCTTCACCTTGTACTTGCTCGGCGCGCACGCTGTCCACGGTCCCGCACACCTCGCACACCGGGGCGGTCTGCGCGACCCCCGGCTCGCCGCCTTGAGCGGTTTCGCTGTTGTGACGGGCGGCTTCATGACGGCGCGCCGCTTTGGTCGATTCGTGGCGCTGGCCGGCAGCCGGTGCACCGTCACGGGTGTCTGCGACCGGGCTGGCGCCCAGGGCCGCCATGGGGACAGAGGCTGCGGACGCCGCCATCACCGGCGCGTCGGCGGCTTTGTCGGCGGTGTTCGAGGGGGAGCGCAAGAACATGCCTGCAGCCAGCCCCAAACCGACCAGCGCCACGCCGCCACCGGCTAGCAAAGCGGTGCGGGGGCCATTGGACGAGGCGGGGGTGTTGGAATCAGACATGGACATCTCCTTCATGCTGAGGGGTTGGTGAAAACGATGATTTTCGTCCTTTAACGCGCTGTGGGGTGATTTGGATGTCAAGGATGCAGATCAAGGTGTAACAAAACTCGCCAGCTCGCTTCGCCCGGACAATCATGGGATCTACCACCGGCCTGTCCCATGTCTCATCCGTCTCCTCCCTATTTCGGCCTGACCGAGGCTGAAGCCGCACGCCGCTTTGCGCAGCAAGGTCCCAACGAGCTGGCGCGCCCGGAGCGACGCTCCGCCTGGGGCTTGCTGAAAGAGGCCCTGTCCGAGCCCATGTTCCAGTTGTTGCTGGGCGCCGGCCTCACCTACCTGTTCCTGGGGGACCTGGGTGAGGCGGCCGTGCTGCTGTGCTTTGTGATCCTGTCCCTGTCGATCGGCCTGATCCAGTCCTCGCGGACCGAGCGCGTCCTCGAAGCCTTGCGGGACCTGAGCAGCCCGCGGGCACTGGTCATCCGTGACGGCACGCCCCGCCGCATCGCCGGGCGCGAGGTGGTGCCAGGGGACGTGATCGTGATCAGCGAAGGCGACCGGGTCCCCGCCGACGCGCGCTTGCTCGATGCGCATGATCTGCAAACGGATGAGTCCTTGCTGACGGGCGAGTCCGTGCCGGTGCGCAAGCTGGCCAGCGAGGCGGCAACGCAGCCGGTCCAGCCCGGCGGAGACGACTTGCCCTGGGTGTTTGCGGGCGCGCTCGTCGTGCGTGGGCATGGCACCGCCGAGGTGACCGCGACGGGCTCGGGCACGCAGATGGGGCGCATCGGCGCCGCGCTGAGCACCCTCGCGCCCGAGGCCACCGAGCTGCAAAGGCAGACGCGCCAATGGGTGCGCTGGTTTGCCGTTGCGGGTGTGCTGTTGAGTGGCGGCGTGACCCTGCTGTATTGGTGGCAACGGGGCGACCTGCTGGCGGCGGTGCTGGCCGGCATCACCTTGGCCATGTCCCTGCTGCCGCAGGAGTTCCCTTTGATCATGGGCGTGTTCATGGCCATGGGGGCGTGGCGCATGGCCCAGCACCGCGTGCTGGTGCGGCGCGCCACCGCCATCGAGGCATTGGGCGCAGCCACCGTGTTGTGCACGGACAAGACCGGCACGCTGACGCAGAACAACATGACCATCGCCGCGCTGGTGGTCGCGGGCCAGCAGTGGCGCGGCGGGCAGGACAGCCTGCCCGAATGCTTTCACACCTTGCTGGAATGCGGTCTGCTGGCCAGCCAGCGCGATCCGTTCGACCCGATGGAGAAAGCCTTCTGGGCCACGGCCGATCGTTACCTGGTGGGCGCCGAGCAGGTCCACCTGCACCCCGACTGGGAACTGGCCCGGGCCTACCCTTTGCGCCCGGAACTGCTGGCCATGTCGCATGTGTGGCATGAACCGGGCGGCATGCGCCATGTCATCGCGGCCAAGGGCGCACCCGAAGCCGTGATGGACCTGTGCCACCTCTCAGCAGCAGATTGCGAGCCGTGGCGCCAGCAAGTCGAGGCGCTGGCTGCGCAAGGGATGCGTGTGCTGGCCGTGGCCCGCTCCCAGCGCCCCCTCGACCACGCGCCGGATGAAGCCTGGCCCGATTGGCAGCATGATTTCGACTTCGAATTCTTGGGCCTGGTCGGGCTGGTCGATCCCCTGCGGGAGTCGGTCCCCGACGCGGTCAAGACCTGTCGAGAGGCCGGCATCCGTGTCGCCATGATCACCGGTGACTACCCCGTCACCGCCCTGGCCATCGCGCGGCAAGCGGGGATCGACACCCATGCGGGTGCGTTGCGCGGCGACGAGTTGCAAGACCTCACCGAAGCGGAGTTGCAGCGCCGCGTTCGCGAGGTGTGCGTGTTCGCGCGGGTGATGCCCGATCAGAAGCTGCGCATCGTGCGTGCGCTGCAAAGCCAGGGCGAGGTGGTCGCCATGACCGGCGACGGGGTCAACGACGCCCCGTCGCTGAAGGCCGCCGACATCGGTGTGGCCATGGGTGGGCGTGGCACCGATGTGGCCCGCGAAGCGTCGGCGCTGGTCCTGCTCGACGACGACTTCCAGTCGATCGCTCACGCCGTGGCGCACGGGCGCCGCATCGACGACAACCTGCGCAAGGCGATGGCCTTTGTGCTGGCTGTGCATGTGCCCATTGCCGGCTTGTCGATC
This sequence comes from Acidobacteriota bacterium, assembly GCA_050259275.1. Taxonomy (GTDB): domain Bacteria; phylum Pseudomonadota; class Gammaproteobacteria; order Burkholderiales; family Burkholderiaceae_C; genus Aquabacterium. The sequence goes on along the minus strand of JBLNAI010000015.1, from coordinate 532,129 downwards.
TTGCCGCTGATCATGGGCTGGCCCTTGATCTTCTCGCCCGTCCACATTGCGTTTCTGGAATTGATCATCGACCCGGTTTGTTCGATCGTGTTCGAGGCGGAGCCCGCCGAGCCCCAGGTGATGCGCAAGGCGCCCCGCAAGCCCGGCACGCCCCTGTTCTCGCGCGGCTTGCTGCTGTGGAGTGTGGCGCAGGGCCTGCTGGTGTGGCTGCTGGTGGCGCTGTTTTATTGGGGCTTGTTGGGGCAGGGCGTGGCAGACGCGCAGGCGCGCAGCGCCGGCTTTCTCGCCTTGGTGGCCTGCAATGTGGGCTTGATACTGGGCAATCGCTCTTTGGCAGCCAACCCGCTGGCCGCCATGCTGCGGCCCAATCGGGCGCTGTGGGGCATGTTGGGGGCCACCACCGCGATGCTGTCGGTGATGCTCACGTGGCAGCCGGCCCAGGCCTTGTTCCGCTTTGCGCCTTTGCCCCTCAACACGCTGCTGGCGGCAATCGGCTTGGGCGCCGCGGTCTGGCTGGTTCTGGAGGCGGGAAAAGGCTTACGCGCCCGCCTCTCGGGAGGGTGACTGGATCAGCACGTGAATCAAGGCGACGAGACGCGGTGGGCGCTCGACCGAGTCCAGCCAGTTCTTGACGACCAGGCCAAGTTCGGTGTCCCCCTCGATCGACAGCCGACGCTGGAAGAACAGCGTGTCAGCGTCGATGTCGCCCGCGGCCATGCGCATGAAGTCACTCAGGCTGGCCGCCAGCTTCAGCTCCGGCACACCCTTCCAGGATGGGTGAAGGTGCGAGCCCTGGCAGGTGAAACGCATGCAGACGCCCAGATCGCGCACCGTGATCTCGAACACGCGGCCGTGCAGTTCGGTGGGAATGGGCAAGGACTGCAGCCATTCGGCCACGCGCCAACCGGCCGCCAGCGGCACAGCAGCCAGAGGCGGGGGGACCAGACGCCCCAGTCGTTGCAAGAGCGTGGGCTGCGAAGAGGGGGCAGAAGGCTTCATGCGTGTACACCTGCGGGTTCGGCCCAGTTCATGCCGGGCTGGCCCTGCCAGTAGCCGTTGCAGCGAGCCATCTGCGCGGGCAGCGGGATATCGGGCGGTGTCTGTGACGAGCGGATCCGCGACAGCGCCTCAATGGCTTGCAGGGTGCCCTGCGATTGCGGGCTGACGCGCATCACATTGACACCGATGTCAACCAGATCCTGTGTGTGGCCAATCAGATCGTGCAAGGCCGCCGATTGGGTCTGGATGCCATTGATGGTCAGGAACTTCTGGCCTTCTTGCGAATTGAGCGCCAGGCCGTCGGGATGCTCGATGCAGCGGAAGCCGCAGTCATCCTTCTTGAGGCAGTAATGGCGGGCCGTGAAGCAGCGTGCCGAGAACGCCAGGGGCAGTCGCCCCCAGACCAGCACCTCGGCTTCAGGTCGGTCCTCGCCCAGGCTGCTGATCAGGGTCTGCATCTCGGTGCCGCTCAGCTCAAAGGGCAGCACCCAGCGCGACGCGCCCAGGCTTTGCAGCCATTTGACGGTGTCGGCGTGATAGGCGTTCAGGTGGGGGCCGGCGACAAAGCGGCGACCTTGCATGGACCGGATCGCGCCCAGATCACCCGCTTCGACCGCAAAGTCGCTCTGCCCGGTGATGCGCCGCATGGTGTGCGCATCGGTTTCCATGTCGATCAGGGTCTGGGTGGACAGCACCACTTCCTTGCCCGCATCGCGCAAGACGGCAGCCAATTCAAGCCAGTCGGGCAGGCGCATTTCATGGCGGCGGCTGCAGACGGTTTCGCCCAGGTAGACGATGTCGGCATCGCTGTCGGCCACCTGTGCATAGAAGGCCAGCACATCGGCACGGGGCCAGTAGTACAGCAGCGGCCCGACCGAGATTTGATAAGCGTGTGGCGTGGTCATCTGAGCTCAATCACTTCCAGGGGCGCTCGTACGCGCCTTGAGTCACTTGTGCGCCTTCGGCCTGCGCGGCCAGACGGGCTTGCCATTCGGGGCGCACGCTGTAGCGATGGGGGTTGCCGCACGCCGAGTCCACGGCGGCTCGCAACACCTGCACCACTTGCGACACGTAGGCCGGGCTGCGCTGGCGTCCTTCGATCTTGAGCGCGGCCACACCCATCTCGACCAGTTGGGGCAGCAGGCCGATGGCGTTCAGGCTGGTGGGCTCTTCCAGCGCGTGGTCCAACTCACCCTCGACCTCGAAGCGGCCTTTGCACAGCGTGGGGTATGCGGCGTTTTCGCCAGGGCCGTAGCAGTCGATCATCACGCCGCCCAGGCGCGCTTCCAGGTTCTGGTTCTTCTCTTCCCAACGCACCGCGTGCGCAGGTGAGCACACGCCCTTGTTGTTGGGCGAATCGCCAGTGGCATAGGACGACAGAAGGCAGCGCCCCTCGGCCATCACGCACAAGCTGCCAAAGCCGAACACTTCGATCTCGACGGGGCTGTGTTCAATCAGCCGGGCGATCTCGCGCAGCGTGAGCACACGGGGCAGCACGGCGCGTTGAATGCCGAACTGCTCGTGCATCAAGGCGATCGAGTCTGCATGCGTGGCCGACCCTTGCACCGACAGATGCAGACGCAGATCCGGGTAGCGATCGCGTGCATAACGCAGCAAGCCCGGGTCGGCCAGGATGATGGCATCGGCGCCCAGCAAGACAGCCTGATCAATCGCTTCACGCCACTCGGCCGTGCGACCCGGCTGGGGATAGGTGTTGATGGCGAACAGCACGCGCCGTTGTAGGCTGTGGGCGAGTTCCACCCCTTGCCGCAGGCTGTTGGTGTCGAAGTTGAGCCCGGCAAAGTTGCGGGCGTTGGTGCCATTTTTGAGGCCGACGTACACCGCGTCAGCACCAGCAGCCAAGGCAGCTTTGAGCGCAGCCAGGCTACCGGCTGGAGCCACCAGCTCCATCGGTGAAGATGGGATAGACATGATGGGCGCCAGTGTGCGCCCCGGCCAGAAAAATGCCTTGTCCGGGATCAAGTCCCACTCATCTCGGCGGGCGGCTCAACTGTGGCGCCATGCGTCGTTGATCTGGCCATCGACCAGGCCGACCACGCGGTCTGCGCCCGACGCAAACGAGCTGTCATGCGTCACCGCCACCACGGTCTTGCCCATGTCACGCGTCAGGCTCTGCAGCATCGCACGCACGTTCTGGCTGGATGCCGAGTCGAGGTTGCCCGTTGGCTCATCGGCCAGGATGACCAGCGGATCATTGGCCAGCGCCCGCGCAATGGCCACGCGTTGACGCTGTCCACCCGACAGTTGGCTGGGGTGCTTGTAGGCTTGCTCTTTCACACCCAGATGGTCCAGCAGATCAAGGGCCCGCGCACGCGCGGCCTCATCGTGAAGGCGGCCCAGCTTGCGCATGGGCAGCGTCACGTTGTCGATGACACTGAATTCGGCCAGCAGGAAGTGAAACTGGAAGACGAAGCCCAGCTTGGCCAGACGTCGGTCGGACAGATCATCTTCGCGGTAATGCGTGGTGTCTTCGCCATCGAGATAGATGCGCCCTTCGGTCGGCAGATCGAGCAAGCCCAGCATGTACAGCAGCGAGGACTTGCCTGATCCGGAGGGGCCCATGATGCAGACGAACTCGCTGCGCTCGATGTCCAGGCTGACGTCGTTGATCAGGGTCACCGGCACTTCGCCTTCGATGCGGCGCACAACGTGTTCGGCGCGCAGCACCGGTCCGGCGGCGCGCGCGGCGGTCAGGTCGGTGCTCATGTGGCCCCCCGCAGAATGTCCACCGGGTGAACGCGGCCGGCCTTGCGAGCGGGCAGGTAAGCCGCGGCAATGCATGAACTCATCGCGAACACGGCGGCGAGCAAGAACTGCTCGGCCCCCCACCAGACGGGCAGGTGCACCATCTCTGTCATGCCGGGCGCCTTGATCTCGACCCGTGACAGGAAGGTCATCAACAGCATGCCCAGAACCAGACCCGCCGCGCTGCCGATCACGCCCACGATCAGGCCTTCGAACAAGAAGATCAGCCGGATGTCCTTGGCGTGAAAACCCATGGATTTGAGGATGGCGATGTCTTTGGTCTTTTCCATCACGATGGTGGAGATGGTGTTGTAGATGCCGAACGACGCGACGACCAGAATGGCCGATACGACGCTGAACATGATGATGTTGCGAACCAGCAGCAGGCTGAGGATGTCTTCCGACGATTCGATCCAAGACACCGATTTGTAGGCATAGCGCGCTTCGATCTGCTTGGCGATGTCCGAGGCCTCGTAAGGCTCGTTCATCTGCACGATGATGCGGTTGATGCGATTGGGCTTGTCCAGCAAACCTTGTGAGCGTTTGAGCATCATGAAGGTCTGACCTTCGTCGTAGCTGGCATTGCCCGTGCGAAAGATGCCCACCACCTTCATGGTGCGGCTCTGGCCACTGGGGGCCAGCACGCTCAAGGTGCTGCCCATGCGCAGGCTGAACTTGTCTGCCAGCCCCTTGCCGATGATGATGCCGTTGGGCGTGGCGTTGAGCGCCTCCAGATCGCCATCGAGAAACTTCTCGTCGATGGTGGTGACCTGCCGCATCTTCGCGGGCACCACCCCTGACAGCGTCACCCCTTGCTGTTTGCCGGCAAAGGTGAGCACCGCGGTGCCTTGCAGCACGGGGGCGGCGCGCACACCGGGCAGCGCTTCGATGAACTCGAGGATCTGCCGGTAGCCGCGGATCCCGCGGGTCTCGTTGGGCGGCTTCACGTGCACCACCCGCACCGCGCCATCTGGCCAGGCGAGCGATGCCGGCTGCGCCTGTGCGCGGCGGAATTCATCGGACACGGTGATGTGCGGACTGTTGTCCACCATGCGCTTGAGGAAGTCCTTCTCCGACCCGCGCATCAGCGATGACACCGCCAGAAAGAACGCGACCCCGAGGATGACGCCCGACAGGGACACCAAGGTCTGCCGGCGCCGACTGGTGAGGTGGCCGACCGCCACTTCCAGCTGGATCTTCATGGCCGTCTGATCAAGGTTGAAGGGCGCGGATGGCGCGGCCCTCAGCCAGGTCTGGCGGTGGCAGGGTCACCACGTGGGCGCCATCACTCAAGCCAGACAGGACCTCGGTCTTGCTGGTTCCGGCAATGCCCACTTGAATGGGCTGCCGATGTGCGCGGCCGTTCTGGGTCACCCACACGGCGTCTTTCTGATGAGCGTCTTTTTGCACCGCGGTGCTGGGCACCAGCAAGGCCTTGTCCCGCTGGGTCACGATCAGATTGGCCTCGACCGTCATGCCCGCCAGCAGGCCTTGCGTGCGGCTGAGCTGGATGCGCACGCGGTAGCTGCGCGAGACCGGGTCACCCTTGGGCGTGATGTCGCTGACCTGTCCCTGCAAGGTCTGGCCGGGCAGGGCGTCGGCCCGCAAGACCACGCGCTGACCTTTGTAGACGCGGCCAATGTCTTCTTCATCCACATCGACGGTGGCCCGCAAGGGTGCGCAGCAGGCCATCGTCATCAGCACCTGGCCGGCGGGGATGACCTGGCCGACCTCGCCGTCGCGCTTGAGCACGGTGCCGTCGGCGGGCGCCACCAAGGTCAGCACATCACGCAGGGCCTGGGTGCGTTTGACGGTCGCCTGCGCCGCATCCAGATCGGCCTGCACACGGTCCAGTTCGACGGGGGCGACAAAGCGCTGCTTGACCAGTTCCTGGGTGCGGGCAAATTGCGCTTGCGCGAGCTTGAGCCGGGCCTGGGCTTCGTCAACGGTGCTTTGCAGATCGCCTGCTTCCAGCCGAGCCAGCACCTGCCCTTTGCGCACGGTGTCACCTTCGTCGGCCAGGATGGCGGTCAAGCGCCCCATCACTTTGGAGGCAATCGGCTGCGTCACCGTGGGCTCGATCGAGCCCGCTGCGTAGACCGCGTCGACCGCCGGCCCGCGGGTGGGCTGGGCCAGCGCCACGTCCAAAGGCCGTTGCCGCCAGGCATACGCGCCCCCCGCTGCCGCCGCCAACACGACCACCCCCGCGATCCACCAAGTCTTGCTCACGTTTCGGCCACCCTTCCAGCTACGACTGTTGTCAGTATGGCCGCCATTTGAGTAAGGGCTTTGACCTTCGCCAGTAAATCACGAACGACCGTCCTAATCGGACAAAAACGATTTAACCGGACGGCGCTGCGACCGAAAGTCCCAAAGCTGTGTCCCATTATCTTGAGGCTCCCATGATCAATCGCCCGTCCCATTGCAAATTGCCCGTCTCGTTCTTGTCATGCGCCATTTTGGTGGCCTGTGGGGGCGGGTCAAGTGGGACAACGGGTTCCCCCGCAGCCCCGTCCTCCCTGTCGGGCACGGTCGCAGTGGGCGCACCCATGTCCAACGCGACGGTCACGATCAAAGGCGCGAACAATGTGACGGTGACTGCGACGGCTGGCGATGATGGGCATTACAGCGGTGCGAACCTGACGGGCCTCACGGCGCCCTACCGGGTCGAGGCCTGCGGCGTCGTCGACGGCGCGCAGACTTGCTACTACTCCATGGTCTCGGGCAGCGGGGTCGCCAATGTCACGCCGCTGACCCATGCCGCCTTGGCGCTGGCGCAACATGGCGATGCCTCTTCGGCTTTTTCGTCGACCCCTCCGGCTGTGGATGACGTTCGCACTCACATGCAGGCACTGCAGACGGCCTTGGCGCCTGTTCTGACGGCTGCTGGCCTGTCGAGCGCCACCGATCTGGCCACGTTGAGCTTCAACGCCGACCGTACCGGCATGGATAAGGTGCTGGACGCGGTGAAGGTCAACGCGGGAGTCAGTGGCGGCCACGCCTTTGTGCAACTCGAAGGGCGGGTCAGCGCAGGCAACTTCCTGATTGACGACACCGGCACGTCGACGACCAGCTCGCTCACTGGCGGCAACATGGCTGTGGACATGAGTGGCATGAGCGCGCCGTTCGAAGGCATGTCCACCGCCATTGGCCAGAATTCAGAGGCGGGATGTCTGGGTAGCGCAGGGTGGGCCAGCATCTTTGACGCTCAGTTCATCATGAACATGGAGGGCTCCTCCGTCACGGCCGGGACATTCCCAACCATGGTGTGCCACATGGGGGCGATGGGCGGGCTTTTGGGCGGCCGCGTCGCCCATCCGGTGGTCCATGACTGTGACTTCAGCCATGCCGACAAGATCTGCACGGTGAGCTTTGACGTGATCCACGGCGACGTGGTGTTCGACGGTGCCGAACTGGCGGTGGTGCAGCGCAATGGCCAGACAGCCTGGAAGCTGCTGGGGATGCCGTCTCAGTATGAGGTTCATGTCAATGCCGCGGTTCAGCGCAAAGTGAGAGTCGACCTCACCAGCCCGGTGGCGCATTACTACCGCGCCATCTCCTTCGATATTGCATCCATGGCCAATGGCGACCCGCATGCCATCCGCGCTGCCAAAGTCTATTTGCACGACAGTCAAGGTTCCGGGTGGGAGGCGACGCCGATCGCAACGCTGTCAGACGCGTCGGGGATGACGGATTGCTCCGCTGAGGTGCGGTTGACTTATGCCGGGTCCCAATGCGGCTCGACCTGGATGGGGTTAGACAGCAATGCGGGCGGCGGCGGACTCATTTCTGGCGCGTCGATGAATGGCGATGCGGTGATCGACGCCTTCTTCCAGCGCGGCCGAGTAGTCAAAATCGATTTGTACTCGGACACGCTCGCGACCCACCTGGTCGACACCGTGTACAAGCGAGTGGAAGGCGTGCCCCCCAAGTGGGCCGATCTGGATAGCGTAGCCTGGCTGGAGGTGGACAGTGCGACCAAAACCCATCTCATGTCGTATGACAGCAGCACGGTTGGCAGCCAGTCCATTCAGGTGAATTGGGCGGCCAACAAAATCGTGTCACCCAAGGACATTTCGATGTCAGGCGCGGGCGAACCTCGTGCCCACGACGACTTCTCTTTGGCAGATGTCCGCAGCCAAAGCAAGACCTTGGATGCGTCGGCGGTAACGCTGACAGCGGGCGGCTTCAAGCTGCTGTCTCTGTTTGGCCGCACCCGCGACGGCCTGGGGGTCGAAACGCAGTATGTCAGTTGCTCGGGTGCCCCAGGTGGGATGTGTCCGACCGACTGATCTGCTCAGGTCAATGCGACCACAACCAGCGCTTCGTCCCCTGCATGTCGATTTTGTCCAGCGTCAGCGAGCCAAAGGATGCGCTGCCGTGACCCATCGTCACCGAATGGACCGTGAAAGAGGGCATCAGCGCGCTGTCAAGGCCGGCATTGGGGAAGGCAATCTGGACGACATCGCCGCTGGTGTAGAGCCCCGCAGCCATGGCAGTCGACATCTGCAGGGCGGTCTGGCTGGTAGGCAGCACGGTGCCGGACTCGCCCAGATAGGGCTGCATCGACAGCGCGACGGCCGAGCCAAAGGTGCCGGGCGTGTTGGCTTCGGTCACCAGACTGCCGGCAATGGGCAGGCCCCGCAGGATGTCGTAGCGCTTGACATAGATGCCCTGGATGGCGATGCCATTGAAGGAAATGGCCCCGCCGCTGGCGTCCGTGTCGGTGTAGGTGAAGGCGTCGGTCTTGATTTTGAGGTCGCCCATCACGGTGACTCCGTCCCGTCCCTGCACCGAGCGCAGATCCTGGTCGCTCAGCGGCGCACCCGCATAAGCGGCGCTCACGACGCAGGCCCCCAGCAACCCCCAGATACCCCGATTTGATCTTTTCATGGTTGTTCCTTGACTAGGCAATTAGAGTCAAGGTTAACCCTAGGTTTGGCGGAGGGCCAGGGGCAATTGTCAAATGGCAGGCAGTCGCGTCAACGTTCCAAATGACAAATGCCGACGAACCCAAGGGGCTGGTCGGCATCGGGGTGCAAACACCCAAACCTGAACAAAGCTCCGCCATCGGTGTCCGATTGGTCGGGAACAGGTGGTTGGCTGAGCCTGGGAGCTTCAGCCGGCTCAACTGGGCTCAGAACCGGTAGTTCAGGCCCAAACTGATTTGAGGAATGAAGGTGATCTTGCCGACCCCGTCACGCAACTGTTGTGTTTCTTTGTCGATGTCGGCCTGGGTGACCAACGCGCGGTTGCCCAGATTGGTGCCGGTGGCCTGTACATCCAGCTTGGCCTTGCCCAGCGTGGCGCCAAAATCGGCCACAAAGCCCACACCTTTGTCCGCCTGCTGGTGACCCCAGCCCAAACCAATGTAGGGCGTGGTCGACGGCATCTTGATTTGCACATACAAGCGGTCGTCGGGTGCCAGAAGCACGGTGCGGTCACCCACGGTCATCGTCGAGCCGGCTCGCGCGGTCGAGGTCATTTCAATTTTCTGGTTGTTGATCGTCAGGCCGCCGGTGAACCGGAAGCCGCCGTTGAACGGGAAGTAGTCACCGAACAAGCCCAGACGGTGAAATGCCAGCTTCGCCTTGTAGTCGATGCCCGATTCGGTCTGGTTCTTCTCGTAGTTGCCCAGCGAGGCGAAGTCGCCGCGCACGGTGAACATCGGGTTGATCGCCTGGGCATAGCCCACCATCAGACCCGGCAGGCCCAGGCCGGTGTAGATCTCGCCGGCTTGCGCAGCGGTGGCGGCCCAGCCCAGCGTCAGGCAGGTCAAGGCGGCACCCAAGGCCACACGAGTAGAACGTTGAGCAGTCATGACACGGCTTCCCAATGGTTGAACTTGCAAGCCAGCCAATGTAGGGGCGCGGGCGGGGCGCCGATGCCCGGATCAGCGGGAGGAAAGCCCGGCAATTCATGGCGCCGTGGCAGCCACCCCGTCAAAGGGACATGTTTGCAGTCGACGCGGGCTTCCTGTACCGTCAGGCTTGTGGCTGTAGTACGCGTTTGTTCAACCCTGTGAAGGACTCACCATGACCAGCAAACACAATCCGCGCGACACGCAGGAGCCGCACACCGGCAAGGTCGCCAACGACTTCAACAAGCAAGGCGAGAAGGACGCCACCCAGTTGAATCAGGGGCAGCGCACATCGGACAGCCGCCACGACCGAGAGGCGCATGTCGGCTCGGCCAACCAGTCGCAAGAGCGACGTGGCGGTGCCGGGGCGGCCGCCCCCAAGCGGTGAGGCGGGCTCAGATCGTCAAGTCGTAGTCGATGGTCAGCGGCGCATGGTCGCTGAACCATTGGTCCTTGTAGACCGCCGCCTGCCGGGCGGTTTCGGCCAAAGCGGGGGTGGCCAGGTGGTAGTCGATGCGCCACCCCACATTCTTGGCTCGGGCCTGACCCCGGTTGCTCCACCAGGTGTAGCAAGCGTCGGTGGTGTCCGGATGCAAGGTCCGGTACACATCCACCAGGCGGGTGCTGCCTGCGGGGTCCAGCAACTTCGTCATCCAGGCGCGCTCTTCAGGCAAGAAGCCGCTGTTCTTGAGGTTGCCCTTCCAGTTCTTCAGGTCTGCTTCCTTGTGGGCAATGTTGACGTCACCGATCAGGATGAACTCGCGCTCGTCGCGCAGTCTGGCCAGATGCGGCTCGATGATGTCCAGGAAACGAAATTTGGCCTCTTGCCGCTCGGGCGAACTCGACCCGCTGGGAAAGTAGCAGCTGATGATCGACAGCTTGCGCCCGGGTTTGTCAAAGCGCATCTCCACGTACCGGCCTTCGGGGTCGAACTCGCCGCTGGGGTCGCCCGCGCCCAGGCCGATGATCACATCGGACGGCTCATGCTTTGTGTACAGGCCGACGCCTGAGTAGCCTTTCTTCTCGGCGTGATGAAAGTGGCCCTTCAAGCCACCCAGTGCTTTCAGCGGCTCGGGCATGTCGTTGGCGTGGACCTTGAGTTCCTGCACGCCCATACAATCGGCAGACAGTGCTTCAGCCCAGGGCAACAGGCCTTTGTTGGCGGCAGATCGAATGCCGTTGAGGTTGAGGGAAACCAGTCGAAACACAAGGCACCATTTTCATCATGAGCAACACCCCTTCCTCAGACACGCTGGCCCAGGATTTCGTGGCCTTCGCGGTGCAGTCCAAGGTGCTGCGGTTTGGAGAGTTCAAGACCAAGGCCGGGCGCCTGTCGCCCTATTTCTTCAACGCTGGTCTGTTCGATGACGGCGCCAAGCTGGGCCGCCTGGCTGAATTCTATGCACGTCGCCTGATCGCGTCCGGCGTGCAGTTCGACATGCTGTTCGGCCCCGCCTACAAGGGCATCACGCTGGCCGCCGCCGTGTCGATCGAATTGGCCCGCTTGGGCCACAACAAGCCCTTTGCCTACAACCGCAAAGAGGCCAAGGACCATGGCGAAGGCGGCACCCTGGTGGGCGCGCCTATGCAAGGCCGGGTCCTGATCATCGATGATGTGATTTCCGCGGGCACGTCGGTGCGTGAGTCCATTGACCTGATCGTCAAGGCCGGCGCGACGCCTGCTGGGGTGACCATCGCCCTGGATCGCCAGGAAAAGGCGACCGCCAATGGGCAGGACGCCGCCGAAAGCGCGGTGCAACAAGTCGAACAGCATTACAAACTGCCGGTTGTTTCCATCGCCACCCTGGGTGATTTGTTGCAATATCTGCAATCGCAATCTGATCCGGCTTTGAGTGCCAGCTATCCCGCGGTGCTGGCTTACCGTCAACGTTACGGCGTCTGATCGCGTTGAACACCTGTCACCACAAAGGCACATGGGCATGACGCAGACTCTGGGTAGCGCACATCGATCGGGCTGGGCACACGGATGCCGAGCGCTCGCTGCTTGTGTCTGCCTAGTGTCCTGTGTGGGGGCCACGGCCGCCTCGATCTACACCTGTGTGGACTCGCAGGGCAAAAAACACACCTCGGACCGCCCGATCGCCGAGTGCCTGGATCGCGAGCAGCGCGTGCTCAACAAAGACGGCTCGCAGCGCCAGGTGGTGCCGCCGCGCATGAATGCCGAAGAGCGGGCGCTGGCCGAAGAACGTGAACACCAGCGTCAGGCCCAGGAAGCGGCCTTGAAAGACGCCATCCGGCGCGATCGCAACCTGATGATGCGCTACCCCAATGAGGCGGTGCACACCAAGGCTCGCGAAGCGGCGCTCGACGATCTCCACAATGCCATCAAGACGTCGGAACTGCGGGTGTCGGAATTGAAAGCCGAACGCAAGCCGCTGGACGCCGATGCCGAGTTCTACAAGGGCAAGCGGCTGCCGCCCAAGTTGCGCACCAAACTCGAAGCCAACGACGCCGCCCAACAGGCTCAGACGGATGCCATCTTGAGCCAGAAGGCCGAGATCGTGCGGATCAACGCCCTGTATGACGCCGAACTGGCGCGCCTCAAACGGCTGTGGGCCGGCGCAGCCCCCGGATCGGTGCCGCAAGCGGAGCCGGCCAGCGCCGCCTCAGCAGCCTCACGGTGAAGTCTTTTGCTGCGGACGAAGCAGGGCCGCAGCAAGCACAGAGCGGCGCCCTATGTGCAGTTTGTCAGCCAGCCAAAAACGAATGTGATACCGGTGCTTGCGCCAATAAACCTGCAATTTTTGGCGCCAGGGGTAGCGGCGGTACTCGCTACGATCCCCGATCACGGAGGCGGCTTCTTCGTGGCTCACTTGTCTGAAGAAGTTGGGGCTGGCGGACAGCACGTTGAGGTCACGCTCCCAATGAAACTTCAGATCGAAGTCGACAGGGCGGAGCAAGGTGTCCCGAAGGGGCGTCAGCTTCAGTGCGCCTTGAAGCGACACCATGTAGCCACAGCAATCCTCGGGGCCCTTGCCTCCCCGACGCAATTCGATACCCTCCCCCAGTGAGGCTTCCAGCTTGGCTCCGTTGCGCAGGCGCGTCAGTTTGAGCACATCCCATTGGGCGCAGGAGCGGATCAGTCCCTGCAGGGCTGCCGCCGTACACGATCCCTCCAGATCAAAGTCATCTTCCAGAATGATGGCGCAGGGCAGCTGGCGATCGGCGATCAATTGCCAGCACTTGAGATGACTGAGGAAGCACCCTAATTCACCGGCGCTCAAGCCGCGAAACCATTCCCCATGGGGGGCTGGCTGGGGATTGAGGCGCTTCAGATATGCCGGATCAAGCTGAGCGCCATCCACCCCAGGCACCCTTTCCCACGGCAAGCCCAGCCGGTCCAGGATGGCGGCACAACGCGCCAGGCGCTCGGGAGAGCGATCCAGGTTGATCAGCAAAATGACGGGTGAGGACTGCGTCATCCCAGCTTCTTCTTCAAAAGCTCATTGACCGTGGCGGGGTTCGCCTTGCCTTTGGTTGCTTTCATGGCTTGACCAACCAGCGCGTTGAACGCCTTTTCCTTGCCGGCGCGGAACTCTTCCACCGACTTGGCGTTGGCAGCCAGCACGTCGTCCAGGATCTTTTCCAGCTCGCCCGTGTCGCTCATCTGCTTGAGGCCTTTGGCTTCAATGACAGCGTCGACCTGAGCCAATGGGGGCAAGGACTCGGACTCTTCCTGCTCCGACCACAACGCTTCAAACACCTGCTTGGCGCCGTTGTTCGAGATGGTGCCGTCGGCAATGCGGGTGATCAGCGCGGCCAGCAAGTCAGAACTGATGGGGCTGTCATCAATCGTCTGCTCATGTGCATTGAGCCGGCGTGACACCTCACCCATCAGCCAGTTGGACACCAGCTTGGGCTGCTTGCAAGCCTGCGCGGCGGCCTCGAAGAACGAGCCAAACGCCTTGGACTGCGTCATCATCGTGGCGTCGTAGGCGGGCAGACCATAGTCCTTCTCAAAGCGAGCGGCCATCAGGCGAGGCAGTTCGGGCATCTCGCTGCGCACGCGTTCCACCCACTCGGGGGCGATCACCAGGGGCGGCAGATCGGGGTCGGGGAAGTAGCGGTAGTCGTGCGCATCTTCCTTGGTGCGCATGGCGCGCGTCTCGCCCGTGTCGGGGTTGAACAAGATGGTGGCTTGCTGGATGGCGCGGCCGTCTTCGATCTCATCGATCTGCCAGTTGATTTCGTAATCGGTGGCTTGAACGATGTGCTTGAAGCTGTTGAGATTCTTGATCTCGCGGCGGGTACCCAGGGCGGCGCCCGGCTTGCGCACCGACACGTTCACGTCGCAGCGGAATGAGCCCTCTTGCATGTTGCCGTCGCAAATGCCCAGCCACACCACCAGGGTGTGCAGGGCGCGGGCGTACTCGGCGGCCTCGGCACTCGATCGAATATCCGGCTCGGTCACGATTTCCAGCAGCGGGGTGCCCGCGCGGTTCAGGTCGATGCCCGACGACTTCTCGCCATTGAATCCAGCGAAGTCGTCATGCAGCGATTTGCCGGCATCTTCTTCCAGATGCGCCCGAACCAGACGCACGGTGTGCTCTTGGTCACCCACAAAGAAGCTGACCTGGCCACCTTGCACGACGGGGATCTCGTACTGGCTGATCTGGTAGCCCTTGGGCAGGTCAGGGTAGAAGTAGTTCTTGCGCGCAAAAATCGAGCGGGGGGCGACCACGGCATCGACCGACAGGCCAAATGCAATCGCGCGCTCCACCGCCCCTTTGTTCATCACGGGCAGGGTGCCGGGCAGGGCCATGTCCACAGCGCAGGCCTGGGTGTTGGGCGCGGCGCCAAATTGGGTGGACGCGCCCGAGAAGATTTTGGAGTGGGTCGACAACTGGACGTGGGTTTCCAGTCCGATGACGACCTCGTAGCCGCGGATCAATGCGGGTGTTTTGACGGTGCTCATGTCGTTCTCAGGCCGCGATGGCGGTCGGTGTGCGTTGATGCCAATCGGTCGCTTGCTGGAAGGCGTGCGCCGTATTCAGCAGATCCGCTTCTTGCCAGTAGTTGCCGATCAATTGCAGGCCCACAGGCAGGCCGTGTTCGCCAAAACCGGCTGGCAGACTCAGGCCGGGCAGCCCGGCCAGCGAGGCGGGCAAGGTGAAGATGTCGGCGAGGTAATCCGCCACGGGATCGGTTTGCGACCCCAATGGACGCGCCACAGTCGGGGACACCGGCCCGGCGATCACATCGCACACCTGGAATGCGGCCTGGAAGTCGTCCGCGATCATGCGACGCAGCTTCTGCGCCTGCAGGTAGTAGGCGTCGTAATACCCGTGCGACAGCACGTAGGCGCCGATCATGATCCGCCGCTTGACCTCCGGGCCGAAGCCTTCGGCCCGCGTTTTGCGGTACATATCGGTCAGATCCCCATACTTTGCCGCGCGATGACCGAACTTGACGCCATCAAAGCGGCTCAAGTTAGACGAGGCTTCAGCCGGGGCGATGATGTAGTACACCGGGATGGACAACTCGGTGCGCGGCAGGCTGATGTCCACCAGTGTGGCGCCCAGCTTTTGCAGCTGCGCCAAGGCCTCGCGCGTGGCGGCGGCCACATCGGCGCTCACGCCTTCGCCAAAGAATTCTTTGGGCACACCCACGCGCAAGCCGGCCAAGGGTTGCGCAGCGTTGGCACCCGGGCGCAAGGCGCGCAGGGCGGCCACAAAGTCGGGCACCGGTTGCTGGGCGCTGGTGGCATCCCGCTCGTCAAAGCCACTCATGGCTTGCAGCAGCATGGCGCAATCCTCCGCCGTGCGGGCCATGGGGCCGGCCTGGTCCAGCGACGAGGCAAATGCGATCATGCCGTAGCGCGAGCATCGGCCATAGGTCGGTTTGATGCCGGTGATGCCGGTCAGCGCCGCGGGCTGGCGGATCGAGCCGCCGGTGTCGGTGCCTGTTGCGCCGGGCACCAGACGCGCAGCCACCGCCACGGCAGAGCCACCCGACGAGCCGCCGGGGATGCGGGTCGTGTCCCAGGGGTTGCGCGCCACCTGATACGCCGAATTCTCGTTGGCGCCGCCCATCGCGAACTCGTCGCAGTTGAGCTTGCCCAGGCGGACGGTGCCGGCGCGGTTGAGCTTGTCGACCACGGTGGCGTCGAACGGGCTCATGTAGCCCTTGAGCATTTTCGAGGCCGCGGTCGTGGGGTGATCCACCGTCACGAAGATGTCCTTGTGTGCCAGCGGAATGCCATCCAGTGCGCCCAGGCTCTGGCCGGCTTCGCGCCGGGCGTCCGAGGCGGCGGCTTCAGCCAGCGCCCCTTGCGCGTCGACATGAAGGAAGGCGCCGAGGCTGGCGTGGGCCTCGATCCGATTCAGCGCGTGTTGAGTCAACGCCACGCTGGTGGCCTGGCCGCTGGCCAGTTTCTGGCTCAATTGCGCCAGGCTCAGGTCATGGAATGGGGTCGTCATGGGTTGGCTCACTCGATCACCTTGGGAACCAGGAACAGGCCCTCATCCTGGGCGGGCGCATTGCGCATATTGGCCTCGCGGTGATTGGATTCGGTGACCCGGTCTTCGCGCAGCCGCAGTGTGACGTCTTCGATGGCGGACAACGGGGTGTACAAAGGCGCCACACCTGAGGTGTCGACGGCGCGCATCTTCTCGACAATCGCGAAAAATTCGTTCAACTGCGTCAGCATCGCGCCTTGCTCGGCATCGCTCAATTCCAGTCGAGCGAGCTGTGCAATGCGGCTGACTTCTTGAGAGGTCAAGGCCATGGGTTGCATCCAGGGTTGTAAATGGGACCCAGATTGGGGCGATACAGGGGCGAGAACGCCCTTTAATCCCTCTGAAAAGGTAGGTCCTTGGGGTATTATCCTAGGTTATCCACAAGCCTTAATCGTCCCACGAAGACGTGGCCTGGTGTGATACAAATTTCACCGCGCAGCCAGGCGGATCGTCGATACAGGTTTGACGACTTCAGGCGGGCTGCGTGTCTTGTTTGGAAAAGGGTTCAGGTCACCCGGCTTTCGTTAGCCTGGCTGGATTTGAGTTGGGCGTGAGCTGCCTCCGCAAAGCCAAATTGGTCCTGTTGCCCTGTCGGAGCACCCGCGCATGTACTCAATGTTTCGCAAGTATTTTTCGACTGATCTGGCCATTGACCTGGGCACCGCCAACACGCTGATTTACGTGCGTGACAAGGGCATCGTGCTGGACGAGCCCTCGGTGGTGTCGATCCGTCATGAAGGCGGCCCCAACGGCAAGAAAACCATCCAGGCCGTCGGCTCTGAAGCCAAGGCCATGCTGGGCAAGGTGCCTGGCAACATCGAAGCCATTCGCCCCATGAAGGACGGCGTGATCGCCGACTTCACGGTGACCGAGCAGATGCTCAAGCAGTTCATCAAGATGGTGCACCCCCGCTCGGTCTTGAAGCCCAGCCCCCGCATCATCATCTGCGTACCTTGCGGTTCCACCCAGGTCGAGCGTCGCGCCATCCGCGAATCGGCGCTGGGCGCCGGTGCCTCCGAGGTCTACCTGATTGAAGAGCCCATGGCTGCGGCCATCGGCGCCGGCCTGCCCGTGTCCGAAGCTTCGGGCTCCATGGTGGTCGACATCGGCGGCGGCACGACCGAAGTCGGCGTGATCTCGCTGGGCGGCATGGTCTACAAGGGCTCGGTCCGCGTCGGCGGCGACAAGTTCGACGAATCCATCATCAACTACATCCGCCGCAACTACGGCATGTTGATCGGTGAGCCCACCGCCGAAGCCATCAAGAAAGAAATCGGCAGCGCCTTCCCCGGCTCCGAAGTCAAGGAGATGGAAGTCAAGGGTCGCAACCTCTCCGAAGGCGTGCCCCGCAGCTTCACCATCTCGTCCAACGAGATCCTCGAAGCCCTGACCGATCCGCTCAACCAGATCGTGTCCGCCGTCAAGAACGCGCTGGAACAGACCCCGCCCGAGCTGGGCGCCGACATCGCCGAGCGCGGCATGATGCTGACCGGTGGTGGCGCCTTGCTGCGCGACCTGGACCGTCTGCTGGCCGAAGAAACCGGCCTGCCGGTTCACGTGGCTGAAGACCCGCTGACTTGCGTGGTGCGCGGTTGCGGCATGGCGCTGGAGCGCATGGAACGTCTGGGCAGCATCTTCACCTCCGAATAAGACGCAAGCTGAGGAGCCGGACCTCCAATGCCGTTGTCCACCCTGGAGCGCTCCCCGCCTCCCTTCTTCAAGCAAGGACCGTCGGCCTTCACACGCCTGATGTTCTATTCGGCCCTGGCCGTGTTGATGATGGTGGCCGATGTCCGCTGGAAGGTGACCCAGCCTTTGCGCGTGGTGGTCGCCACTGTGGTTCAGCCGCTGCAGGAAGCGGCGATGTCGCCTTCACGCTGGTGGACGTCGCTGGGGCACTATCTGGCTGGTTTGGACGCGGCCCTGGCGGCAGAAAAGACGGCCCAGCGTTTGCTCACGGCCCAGGCCGAAGGCATCATGCGGGCCGATCAACTGACGCGCGAAAACGCGCAGCTGCGGGCTTTGCTTGATCTGCGGCCAAGGCTGGAAACCAAAAGCCTGGCCGCTGAGGTGTTGTACGACGCGCAGGACCCCTTCACCCGCAAGGTGGTGATCGACCGGGGCAGCTCGCAGGGCGTTCTGCTGGGCTCGCCTGTGTTGGACGACGTGGGGGTGCTGGGCCAGGTCACGCGGGTCTATCCTCTGACTTCTGAAGTCACGCTGGTGACCGACAAGGATGCCGCCGTGCCGGTGATCAACGTGCGCTCCCAACAGCGCGGCGTGGCTTACGGCTCGCCGCAGACCCACGCCATGGAGCTGCGCTTCATGGCCAGCAACGCCGACGTGCAGGTGGGCGACATGCTTCAGACCTCGGGCCTGGACGGGATCTACCCCGCCGGGATGCCCGTGGCCAAGGTGGTGGCGGTGGACCGCCGTGCCGACACCGCTTTCGCGCGCATTGCCCTGACCCCGCTCGCTCACCCGGACCGCCCGCGGCATGTCTTGTTGCTGCAACCGCAATCGGCTGACATGCCGGCCCGTCCGGAAGGGGCCGCGTCCGGCGCCTCTTCTGCGCCCGAACTGGGCAAGCGGGGCAAATCCCATGGGGCAGCCGCAAAGGGGGCCCGACCATGATGCCGCGTGGCAACGAATTGCTGATGCCGGCCAACCCGGTCTTCATCTGGGTGTCCTTGTTGTTGGCCTTCTGCATCAATCTGTTCCCCTGGGGGCGCTGGGCCGGGGTGCCCGATGTCCTGGCGGTGGCCGTCGTGTTCTGGAACGTGCACCAACCGCGACGAGTCGGCGTGGGCGCGGCCTTCCTGTTCGGCATCATCATGGATGTGCATCAAGGTGCCTTGCTGGGGCAACACGCACTGGCCTATACCCTGCTGAGCTTTTTCGCGATCACGATTCACCGCCGCCTGTTGTGGTTCAGCACGGGTTCGCAGGCTTTGCAGGTCATGCCCTTGTTTGTGGCGGGGCACGCGGTGTCGGTGCTGGTGCGGATGCTCGCGGGTTCGGCCTTCCCAGGCTGGGGTGTGGTCCTCGCGCCGATGCTGGAGTCGCTGATGTGGCCGGTGGCGACCTGGGTTTTGCTGGCGCCGCAGCGCCGGCCCCCCGATCGTGACAAGAACCGCCCACTTTGATGTGCCCGGTCGGTAGCGCGCACCCATGACAGAACTCAAGAACCTGGAAGTCGAACTGGGGCGGTTTCGCGCCCGGATTTGGGCGGCAGCCGGTTTCGTCCTGTTCTGTTTCGGTTTGCTGGCATTTCGGCTGTTCGTGCTGCAGGTGGTTCGGCACGACGACCTGGCCACCCAGGCAGAGAACAATCGCATCTCGGTGGTTCCCATCGTGCCCAATCGTGGGCTGATCGTCGATCGCAACGGCGTGGTGCTGGCCAACAACTACTCCGCCTACACGCTCGAGATCACGCCGTCCAAGGTGGACGACGTCGAGGAAACCATCGATGCGCTGGGACACATTGTCGACATCCAGGCCAAGGACCGACGCCGCTTCAAGCGGCTGCGCGACGAATCCAAGAGCTTCGAGTCCATTCCCATCCGCACCCGTCTGACCGATGAAGAGGTGGCCCGATTCACCGCCCAGCGCTACCGATTCCCCGGGGTCGACATTCAGGCGCGGCTGTTTCGCCACTATCCCTACGGGGAGCTGGCCAGCCATGTGCTGGGCTACATCGGGCGGATCAACCAGAAAGAAGCCGAGGCCATGGAAGACTGGCCCGAAGAGGACTACGCCAATTACCGGGGCACTGAGTACATCGGCAAACTCGGCATCGAGCAAAGCTACGAGACCGAGCTGCACGGCATCACCGGTTTTGAAGAAGTCGAGACCAGCGCGGGCGGGCGCGCCGTGCGCCGCCTGAAGTCCAATCCGGCGACCCCGGGCAAGACCATTCATCTGTCCATCGACATCAAGCTGCAGGCCTTGATCGAGCGCCTGTACGGCGATCGCCGCGGCGCCATGGTGGTGATCGACCCGCGCAATGGCGAAGTCCTGGCCTTTGTCAGCAAACCCACGTTCGATCCCAATCTGTTTGTCGATGGCATCGACAGCGAGAACTGGAAAGAGCTCAACGAGTCACCCGACAAGCCGCTGCTCAATCGCGCCCTGCGGGGCACCTACCCGCCGGGCTCCACCTACAAGCCCTTCATGGCCCTGGCTGCGCTCAATACCAACAAGCGCAGCCCCAGCACCATCATCATGGACAACGGCTTTTTCATGTTCGGCGGACACCGTTTCCGCAGTCCTGAAAACGAGCTGGGCGGGGCGATGGACATGCGCCGCGCGATCGTCAAGTCCAGCAACGTGTATTTCTATTCGCTGGCCAATGAGCTGGGCGTGGACCTGATCCATGACCAGATGGAGCCCTTGGGCTTTGGCCGCCTGACGGGCATCGACCTCAAGGGCGAGGTCACAGGCATCCTGCCCTCCACGGAGTGGAAGCGCAAAGCCTACAAGCGCCCCGAGCAACGCAAGTGGTATGCGGGTGAGACCATTTCTCTGGGCATCGGGCAGGGCTACAACAACTTCACCATGCTGCAGATCGCCTGCGCCAATGCCACGCTGGCGTCGGGTGGGCAGCGGTTCATCCCCCGGCTGGTGCGCGAAATCGAAAGCGTGCTGACCAAGGAAAAGCGCGTGCTGTCCAGCCAGGCCTTGCCGCCCTTGAACTACAAGCCCGAGCACATCGCCCTGATCCGGCAGGCCATGTATGGGGTGACGCAAGAGGGCACATCGACCCGGGTCTTCATGGGCGCGGGCTATCAAAGCGGCGGCAAGACCGGGACGGCGCAGGCCGTCGGCTTGCGGCAGAACGAAAAGTACGTGGCCTCGAAGGTCGACGAGTACAAGCGCGATCACTCCTTGTACGAGGCCTTTGCGCCGGTGGATGATCCACGCGTGGCGCTGGCCATCATCGTGGAAAACTCGGGCTTTGGTTCCGAGGCGGCGGCGCCCATTGCGCGACGCGTGCTGGACTATCTGCTGCTGGACCAATACCCCAGCGAGGAAGACATCGAAGCTGTGCGCATCGGCAAAGCGGCCAGTCCCCTGGGGGTGCCGCGCAAGGCGTCTCAGATGCCGCTGCCACGCGGGCTCGATGCGTTTGGCGACGATGTGCCGGTCCAGCCAGGTGCGCGAGCCAGCAGTGAGCCGGCTGCGGGCGCTTCAGCGGCCTCGGCAGCTTCTCCTGCTTCGTCCCCTGTGGCGTCGGCGCCCACTCCCGCGCGCCCCTCGGCGCCGGCTTCTGCGCCCGCCTCAGCCCCTGCACCCAGGCCCGTGCCGGCCCCCCCTCCGGCGCCGATCCCCGCGCCGGTGCCTGTCTCTGCTGCCACGTCCGGCGGGAGCCGCCCATGACCCCCACTTTCGACAAGCCGCCCCTGTGGCGTCGCCTCAAGCCGATCTTCCAGGGTTTTGACTGGCCCTTGCTGCTGGTGGCCACGATCATGTGCGCCATTGGGTTGATCACGATGTATTCGGCCGGCTATGACAACGGTACCCGCTTTGGCGATCAGTCCCGCAACATGGTGCTGGCTGCGGTGGTGCTGTTTGTGGTGGCGCAGGTCCCGCCCCAACGGCTCATGGCGTTGGCGGTGCCACTGTACGTGGTCGGGGTGGTCCTGCTGATCCTGACCGCGATCCCGCACGTGGGCATCACCAAAAAGGGCGCGACGCGCTGGCTCAACGTCGGCATGGTGATCCAGCCCTCTGAAATCCTCAAGATCGCGATGCCGCTGATGCTGGCCTGGTGGTTTCAGCGCCGCGAGGGGCACCGCGGGCCCAAGGACTTTGTCATCGCAGCCGGTGTGTTGCTGGTGCCGACGGCCTTGATCCTGAAGCAACCCGACTTGGGCACGGCCATGCTGGTGATGAGTTCCGGCCTGTACGTCATGTTCTTTGCGGGACTGAGCTGGCGTCTGATCCTGCCGGTGGTGCTGGCGGGGGCGTTGGGTATTTCGGCTTTGGTGTATTCCGAGTCGAAAATCTGCCAGCCCGAGGTGAGCTGGATCGGTCTGCACGACTATCAAAAGAACCGTGTCTGCACCTTGCTCGATCCGACCAAAGACCCGCTGGGCAAAGGCTTTCACATCATCCAGGGCATGATCGCGATCGGCTCCGGCGGGGTCACCGGCAAGGGGTACATGAAGGGCACGCAGACGCACCTGGAATTCATCCCCGAGCGCACCACCGACTTCGTGTTTGCGGCCTATTCCGAAGAATTCGGCCTTGTGGGCTGCCTGACCTTGCTGGTGGGCTTTCTGATGCTGATCTTCAGAGGGCTGTACATCGCCTCTCAGGCGCCTACGCTCTTTTCGCGCCTGCTGGCCGGCAGTGTGTCCCTGAGCTTTTTCACCTATGCCTTCGTCAACATGGGCATGGTCAGCGGCATCCTGCCGGTCGTTGGCATTCCTCTGCCCTTCATCAGCTATGGCGGCACCGCCATGGTGACCTTGGGATTGGGCATCGGCATGCTGATGTCCATTGCCAGAAGCCGGGGTTTGATGCAGCGCTAGGCGAGGGGAGGGCCGGGCGCTAAGATCCGCTCCACAAGAACACCATCTCCGTCATTGCCACCAAGGGGGCCGTCATGTCATTGAGTCACTCTGCGCCTTCGGGCGTCCAGCACAGCGCGATCGACCGTTTGCTGATTTCGCTGGATTCGGCGGTGCGCACGGTCTGGGCCGACCATTCGGCGGCGCGGCCTTGCCCGCAGGCCGTCACGGAGAGCGCCCTGCTGTCGGACCAGGAGAAGCGGTCTGCCGCGGCCCTCATGCGCGTCAACCATGTCGGCGAGGTCTGCGCGCAGGCCTTGTATGCCTCACAGGCCTGGGGCACCAAGGATCCCTACCTGAAGGCGCAGTTTGACGCCGCCGCGCGTGAGGAGACCGATCATCTGGCCTGGACCGAGCAGCGCCTGCGTGAGCTGGGTGGACGCACCAGCCTGCTCAATCCGCTTTGGTATGCCGGCGCATTTGGCATCGGCTTGCTGGCGGCGCGCGCGGGCGACAAGGTCAGCCTGGGCTTTGTGGTCGAGACCGAGCGGCAGGTCGAGCAGCATCTCAACAGCCACATGGACAAGCTGCCCGAAGGCGATCAAAGTTCGCGGGCCATCGTGGCGCAGATGCGCGACGACGAAGTCGCACACGCCAATGCGGCGCTCAAGGCGGGCGGGGCCGAATTGCCTGCGCCGGTTCGGGGGCTGATGCGTCTGGCGGCCAAAGTCATGACCACCACCGCGCATTACATCTGAACGATTTCGAAGCTGGTCGTGATTTCGGCGGTCTTGCCGATCATGATCGAGGCGGAGCAGTATTTCTCGTGCGACATCTGGATCGCGCGTTGCACGGCCGTGTCAGTCAGGTTCACGCCGCTCACCACAAAGTGCATGTTGACCTTGGTGAACACCTTGGGATCGGTTTCGGCGCGGTCGGCCGTCAGCTTGACCTGGCAGCCGCGCACGTCGTGGCGTCCGCGCTTGAGGATCAGCACCACGTCATAAGCCGTGCAGCCGCCGGTACCGGCCAGCACGGTCTCCATCGGGCGGGGGGCCAGATTGCGGCCGCCGCCTTCCGGGGCGCCATCCATGTTGATGATGTGGCCGCTCCCCGTTTCAGCCATGAAAGCCATGCCCGATGCGGGCTGCCAGTGGATCGTGCATTCCATTGAGGTGTCTCCAGACGATGTGTGATGAATTTGGCGGCGCAGGCGGCGAAATGAGCGAAATTAGGGAAATCCCTTGCATTTCGCGATTCGGGTCATTAGAATAAACCCTATAGATGTGAACTTGCTTGAACTCCAGGGCTCATATCTTTGCTTGTTTCGTTTGTCTCCTCCACCCTCCTCCAAAGGTGGATTCAAACCCGAGATGCATGTCTCGGGTTTTTTTTCGCCTCGACACATCCCGCTCCCCCTGCTGGCCGGGATTCTAGGGGGCACCGGGTGCGTCAGGCGCCAGGGCCATGGGGTTTGGCCGCGGCGGCATCCTGACTGCGCTTGACCTGGGCGGCGAGTTCTTCGCGCTGGCGGCGCAGTTTCTCGCGCGGGTCCTCCTTGGGGCCGCCGCCTTCACTCAGCTTCATCTCGGCAATGAAGCGACTGGGGATCGCCTGCACATATTCGCGCCCCTTCTTGCGGCGCTTCAATGCGCTGACGCCCAGCGTCAGGCGCGCGCGGGTGATGCCCACGTACATCAGGCGGCGTTCTTCTTCGATCTGCTGCGGCGTGATCTCGCCTTCCTCGCGCGAAAACGGCAACGAGCCCTCGTTGACGCCGGCCAGCACCACATGGGGCCACTCCAGCCCCTTCGAGGCGTGCAGCGTCGACAGGGTCACCACATTCTGGTCGGCATTGCGCTCGGCCAGGCTGGTGATCAGCGAGATGGTCTGGGCCACTTCGATGACGCTCTTCTTTTCCGTCTCGACGGTCATGCCGCCGTCATTCTCGATTTCGCCGCCACAGCGTTTGGCCACCCAGTCGATGAAGTCCAGCACGTTGGTCCAGCGGGCCGCCGCGACCTTTTCGTTTTCCTCGTTGTCGTACAGGTGCTTTTCGTATTCGATGTCCTTGAGCCACTCCAACAGCAGCACCTTGGCATCTTCGCCGCCGAAGGTCTGGCGCGCCTTGTATTCAAAGTCGTTCACGTAGCGACCGAACTCATGCAGCCCCTCCAGCGCGCGCTTGTTGAGCGAGGCGGCCAGCGATTCTGAAAACAGCGCCTCGAACAGGCTGACCTTCCACTTGCCTGCGAACTCGCCCAGCGTGCCCAGCGTCTGGTGACCAATGCCCCGCTTGGGGGTGGTGACCGCCCGCAAAAAGGCCGGGTCGTCGTCGTTGTTGAGCAGCAGGCGCAGCCAGGCGCACAGGTCTTTGATTTCGGCTTTGTCAAAGAAGCTTTGGCCACCCGACACCTTGTAGGGGATGTTGGCCTTGCGCAGCGCTTGTTCAAAGGGACGAGCCTGGTGGTTGGCGCGATACAGAATGGCGAAATTGCTCCAGGCCGTCTTGTCCAGGTCGCCCGGGTGTTTTTCCAGCAGATTCATGCGCAGCGCCATGAAGTGCGCCACGGTGCGCTCGGCCTCGTGCTCTTCGTTGTCGGCCTCCATCAGTTTGACGGGGGCGCCTTCGCCCAGATCCGACCACAGCGTCTTCTGAAACAGCTTGGGGTTGGTGGCGATCACGTGGTTGGCCGCACGCAAGATCGCGCTGGTGGAGCGGTAGTTCTGCTCCAGCGGGATCACCTTCAGGTTCGGATAGTCCTGGGGCAACTTCTTGAGGTTGTCCAGCGTGGCCCCGCGCCAGCCGTAGATGGACTGGTCGTCGTCCCCCACCGCGGTGAAGATGCCCTGGGGGCCGACCAACAGCTTGAGCAACTCGTACTGCGTGGCATTGGTGTCCTGGTATTCGTCGACCAGCACGTGGCGCAACTGGCGTTGCCACTTCATGCGCACCGCCTCGTGGTCGGCGAGCAGTTTCAGCGGCAGACCGATCAGGTCATCGAAGTCCACCGCCTGGTAGGCCGCCAGGCGCTCTTCATAGAGTTTCATCACGCGTGCGGCCACCTGCTCGTCATCGCTTTGCGCCTGCGACAGGGCTTGGGCGCTGTTGAGGCCCATGTTCTTCCACAGGCTGATCGTCCACTGCCAGTTGCGGGCTTGTTTGACGTCGGTGGTGCCGCCTGCATCACGCAAGATGCTGGTCACATCGTCGCTGTCCAGGATCGAAAACTGCGGCTTCAGGCCCAGCGCTTCGCCGTCATCGCGCAGCAGGCGCACCCCCAGCGAGTGGAAGGTGCAGATCAACAGCTTGCCAGCTGCCTTGGGGCCGATCAGGGCCTTGGCCCGCTCGCGCATTTCTGCGGCCGCCTTGTTGGTGAAGGTGATCGCCGCGATCTGCGCCGGAGCCAGGTCTGCACCTTCCCCCGGCTGCAACAGCCGCGCGATCTTCTGGGTGATCACCCGCGTCTTGCCGGATCCGGCGCCAGCCAGGACCAGGCACGGGCTATCCAGGTGCTGAACAGCCGCCATCTGGGCGGGGTTCATGGTGGCTGGGGCGCTGGGGGAATGCGAGGACATGGCGGGGCAGGGAACAAAAACGACCAAGGGCGCCCAGCATAGTGCACGGCGCCCTTGAAAAAAGACCGGAGATCAGATGCCGGCGACGAACTCGCCAACAACGTTGGCAAAAGCCTGGGGTTGCTCCACCGCGCTGAGGTGGGCGCAGCCTTGCAAGGTCACCATCTGGGCGCCAGAAATGCCCTTGGTCAGCGCATAGGCGGTTTCCACCGGCGTGCTGATGTCGTGGCTGGCCGCCACCACAAGTGTGGGCACGCGGATCTGTCCCAGGCGCGAGGTGGTGTTGGCATCGCACAAGGCGGCTGCGCAGGCGGTGTAGCCGTCGGGGTCCGTGGACTCGAGCAGGCGTTGATGACGCGCCACCGTGGCGGCATGGCTAGCCCGGAACGCTTCGCTGAAGAAGCGCGTCATCGTGTTGGTGCTGATCGCCCCCATGCCGTGCGCTTCGACCGTGGCGATGCGCTGCCCAATGGCTTCGCGGCCCATGCCCGAGTAGCTGCTCGTGGTGTTGGCCAGCACCAGCGCCTGGACTTTCTCCGGGTGGCGGATCGCCAGCTCCTGGCCGATCAGCCCGCCCATCGACAGGCCGACCCAGATCACCGGGCCATCGGCCACTTCGTCGATCAGGCGGGCCGCATCGGCTGCCAGCTCGGTCAGGGTGAGCGGCTCCTGGGGTGTCTGCGAACGCCCATGGCCGCGGGTGTCGGGGCAGATCACCCGGCAAGTCGCCGCCAGTTCGTTGGCGACCAGATCCCACATCGTGCTGTCCTGCCCCAACGCATGGCTGAGCACGATGGTGTGCTCGGCCTGCCCGTTGCGAGCTTCACGCACGGTGCTGTGCAGCTTGGGGCGTGTGGTCGTGAACACGGACCGGCCCACACCGGGGTGCCACGCCACATCGGCGGAATGGGGAGCGGGCTCCAGACCCAACTCGCGCATCACGCCCAGGGCGCGCGCAAAGCCCGTATTGGCCGCCGGTACGCCGGCGTAGATGGCGATCTGGATCAGGGCTTCACGGACCTCCTCCACGGTCAGGGTGTGGTCGTTGCCAGGGGTCAGGGCGCCCCGCAAATGAATCTCGAACTCGTCCCATCGGCCCAGCGCGCTGGTGATGGCCAGCACGATGATGCGGCGCGTCTTCCAATCCAGACCCGGGCGCCCCCACACGCCATGCCAGGCGTAATCGGTGATGAAGTGCTG
Source organism: Acidobacteriota bacterium (assembly GCA_050259275.1). Taxonomy (GTDB): domain Bacteria; phylum Pseudomonadota; class Gammaproteobacteria; order Burkholderiales; family Burkholderiaceae_C; genus Aquabacterium. The sequence continues at coordinate 504,731 of JBLNAI010000015.1, read as the reverse complement.
GAACTCCGCATTGAAGGTGTTCGCCTTGGCAACGGACTTGTCAACCCACGCGTCGCCCAAAGCGGCGCGACGATTGCGCATGCCGCGTTCGAACGGGTGGTCAAAATCGTGTTCCTGGGATCGGGTCATGTGAATGGTCGTGATCGAGGCCAAAAAAGAGGCGATGCCCGACATTGTGCCGTGCAGCAGGCGAAACGCATCAGGTCGACTCCGGTGCGACGCGCTCGCGGCAGTTCGGTTATGGTGCGCACCATGTGGATTCATATTGTCTTGTCTCAAGCATCCCGCCGGACCTTGTCCTGGATTGCGTTGATGGTATTGGCGGCAACACTGGCTGCTTGCGCGTCAGGCCCGGGCGCCAAGGGTGGGGCGTCGCGCACGTCGCCGCCAGTCCGTGTCTGGCCCTCTCCTGATCGCGATGGTGCACCGGCCAGTCCGCCGGCTGACCTCGCCCAGACCCCCGATCCCGAGCCCCAGATCGAGCCCATTCGGCAAGGCGGACCCAACAAGCCCTACGTGGTCCTGGGGCGGGCCTATGAGCCGATGGCGGCGGATGTCCCCTGGAAAGAGCGCGGCCTGGCCTCCTGGTATGGCACCAAGTTCCATGGTCGCAAGACGGCCAGCGGCGAGCTGTTCAGCATGTACGGGGTCACAGCCGCGCACCGCACCCTGCCCATCCCCAGCTACGCACGCGTGCGCAATGTCAACAACGGCAAAGAGATCGTCGTGCGTGTCAACGACCGTGGGCCCTTCCATTCTTCGCGCGTGATGGACCTGAGCTACGCGGCAGCAGTCAAGCTGGGCATCTCTTCAGCAGGCAGCGCCACGGTCGAGATCGAGCGCCTGACCTTCGATGACATCCGCACCGGGGCCTGGCGCCGAGGCACCGAGCCCGATGTGCTGCCAGCAGACCCGATTGCCGACATCGCGGCGAAAGCCGCTCCGCTGCAAGACATGGCGCCCGCTGGGGAGCCCACCGTCTCTGACGACCCACAGCGTGCCTACACACCCGCGGCCCAAGGCTACTGGGTGCAGCTGGGGGCGCTGTCGCGACGCGAAGGGGTCGATCGACTGCAGCAGCGCGTGACGGCAGAGGCGTCCGCCATGGCACCCATGATGGCGGTGTTCAAAGAGGCGTCCGTCTTCAAGCTTCAGGTCGGGCCCTACAGCACGCGCGAAGCAGCGGCGGAGGCCGCCCGTTATGTGCGCGACGCGATGCGTCTGGTCCCCTTGGTGATCGAGAGGCGTTGAGTGCGGTCCCTGGCTTCCCTGTCCTTGCTGTTCAACGCGCTGGTGTGGGGCGTGTCGTGGTGGCCTTTGCGCTACCTGCAGTCCCACGGGCTGCATCCTGTCTGGGCCACGATGCTGTTCTTCTCGTTGGGTGTGCTGTTGCTCGGAGGCTGGCGCCCCGCCGTCCTGCCGGCCTTGTTTCGCCAGCCGGCGCTGATGGGTCTGGCCCTGGTGTCAGGGTTCACCAATGCCACATTCAACTGGGGCGTCTCGACGGGAGACGTGGTTCGCGTGGTCCTGCTGTTCTACCTGATGCCGTTGTGGGCCGCGTTGCTGGCGCGCTGGCTGCTGCATGAGCCCATTACACGGGTCGCCGTGCTGCGCATGGGCCTGGCCTTATCGGGTGCAATATTGGTGCTCAAGCCAGAGGGGCAGGGCTGGCCGCATTTCGCCGGACTGCCGGACCTGCTGGGTTTAGTGGGCGGCATGGGCTTCGCTCTGACCAACGTCCTGTTGCGTCGACAAGCCCACCTGCCTTCCGCAGAACGCGCCTTCGCCATGTTCTTCGGGTGCACCGCCTTGCCAGGGCTCCTGGGTGGGTTCTTGTACTGGCAAGGCGTGGTGCCAGCCTGGCCGGCCTTGGAGGGGGCTTGGGTGATCCCGGTGGTGGCGCTCGGCGGCCTGTTCTTCATGGCCAACCTCGCCCTCCAGTACGGGGCCTCCCATTTGCCGGTTCAGGTCACGTCCGTTCTGATGCTGACCGAAGTGCTGTTCGCATCCGCCTCCTCTGTGTGGGCGGGCGATGCGCAACTGACGCCCACCGTCGTGGCGGGCGCGGTTCTGATCCTGTCTGCGACATTGCTGGCCGCTCGGGACGATGCCTGATCTCAGGCCCGCAGCTTGCGCGAGTGGGCGTGCACCGTATCGACCAGCGTGGACACATGCTCCGGCGGCGTGAACTGCGAGATGCCATGTCCCAAGTTGAAAATGTGGCCGGCGGTGCTGCCATCGGCCTGCTTCGGTGAACCAAAGCTGTCCAGCGTCTGGATGACCTGTTCGCGAATCTGCTCGGGCTGCGCAAACAGCACCATGGGGTCGAGGTTACCTTGTAGGGCAACCTGGTGGCCCACACGGGCGCGGGCCAGCCCCAGGTTCTGCGTCCAATCCAGCCCCACCACATCGCAGCCGGTTGCGGCAATCTGCTCCAGCCAGGTGCCTCCCCCTTTGGTGAACACAATGTGCGGGATGCGGAACCCGTTGTGTTCCTTCTTCAGTTGCTTCAGCACCCGTTGGGTGTAAGCCAGGCTGAAGGCCTGGAAGGCGCCATCGGCCAGCACGCCGCCCCAAGAATCAAAAATCATGACGGCCTGCGCGCCCGCTTCAATCTGCGTATTGAGATAAAGGGCCACCGCGTCGGCGTTCACGGCCAGAATCTGGTGCATCAGGTCGGGGCGCTGATACATCATCGTCTTGACCAGGCGATAGTCATCCGAGCCGCCACCTTCCACCATGTAGCAAGCCAAGGTCCAAGGGCTGCCAGAAAAGCCGATCAGCGGCACGCGGCCCTTGCCTTGGGCATCGCTCAATGCGCGCCGAATGGTGCTGACCGCATCAAACACATACTTCAGCTTGTTCATGTCAGGCACCGCCAGTGCCTTGACCGCGGCTTCATCCCGCAGCGGGTGGGCGAATTTGGGGCCTTCGCCAGTGGCGAAGCTCAGGCCCAGCCCCATCGCGTCCGGCACCGTCAGGATGTCGCTGAACAAAATGGCGGCATCCAGAGCGTAACGCTCCAGGGGCTGCAAGGTGACTTCGCAGGCCAGCTCCGGCTGGGTGGCCAGGCCCATGAAGCTGCCGGCCTTTTCGCGCGTGGCGCGATACTCGGGCAGATAGCGGCCCGCCTGACGCATCAGCCACACAGGGGTGTAGTTGGTGGGCAGACGCAGACAGGCTTTCAGGAAGCTGTCGTTATGCAGAGGGGGCAAAGAGAGAGATACGGGGGGGGTAGAGGCGCTCATCCCGTGATTGTAGGCAGCCTTGCACACGCGAGCCTGAGTCGAATCAAACAAGAACGCGTGACACTTTCCACCCGTGGCCGGGGGTGTTTCAAACGAGATGCACAGATAGGGCTTGGCTGAAGTCCGGGTAAGTGCGTATAATCTTTAGGTTTTGCCGACACCAAGGTCGGTATCTTGTGTTCTAGCAGCGTGTCACCGCTGCTGATTGCGATCGGTCATGCAGCAAAAGCCAAGCAAGTTGCCCAGTAATTTGCCAGGCGCGGCGCGTGACCCCCGGCACTCAGCGTTTGACGACTCTGATTGGGATCTAGATGCTGACATCCCCGTCCGGCAGCTGACGCGAGAAGAGGCGCAAGCCTTGATCGCAAAGCAACGCAGTTTGTCCGTCTGGCAGGTTTTGGCCTTGCAGGCGGGGTTCGGCTTGCTGGTCGCGCTGGTATGGGGTGCCTTGTCTCATCGAACTTCGGCCCTGTGGTCCTCGCTTTATGCGGTGATGGTGGTCGTCTTGCCCGGCTTGCTGATGGCGCGCGGGGTGTTCGGTCGAAATGCGGGGCGCGGTGTTGGGGGTCTTCTGGTTTGGGAGATCCTCAAATTGGGTTTGTCTTGTGCCTTGTTGGTACTTGCGCCGGTGGTTGTGCGTCCCATTGATTGGATTGCGCTGCTGGTGACCTTGGTGTTGTGCTTGAAAGTCATTGGGGTGGCGCTGCTGGTGTGGCAGGGTCGCAAGAAGAATTTTGTTTGACGAGAGTTGCTGATGTCTGCTGAAGCTCAAGCCGCTGAACACGCGTTGACCGCGCCCGACTACATCGGGCACCACCTGCGCCACCTGCAAAACTTCACCGAGAAGCAAGCTATTGTTGATTGGAACTACATCAACTATGACTCGATTTTCTGGTCGGTGGTGATGGGTGCCCTGGGCATCTTCTTGCTGTGGCGCGCTGCGCGCAAGGCCACCTCGGGTGTCCCCGGCCGCTTCCAGGCTGCTGTTGAGTTGCTGGTCGAGATGGTTGACACGCAAGCCAAGGGCATCGTGCACAACGCCACTTCGCGCAAGGCTGTGGCGCCGGTTGCGCTGACGGTGTTCACGTGGATCTTCTTCATGAACGCGATGGACTTGTTGCCCGTCGACTTGCTGCCACGCATCTGGACCGAGTACTACAAGGCTGCTGGTCACGACGCGCATCACGCCTACATGCGTGTGGTGCCCACCGCTGACTTGTCGATCACCTTGGGCATGTCCATTTCTGTGCTGTTGATCTGCCTGTACTACAACATGAAGATCAAGGGTGTGGGCGGCTGGATCAAAGAGTTGTTCACGGCTCCTTTCCATGCGCACGGTCTCGTGGGCACCATCGCCCTGGCTCCTGCCAACTTCTTCCTCAATATCGTTGAATTCGGCGCCAAGACCATTTCTCACGGCATGCGGCTGTGGGGCAACATGTACGCTGGCGAACTCGTTTTCATGCTGATCGCTCTGTTGGGCGCAGCCGGTCTGTCTTCGTTGGGTGATGTCGGCCTTTGGCTGACCGGCGTGCTGGCGGGTTCCGCCTGGGCCATCTTCCACATCATGATCATTGCGCTGCAAGCGTTCATCTTCATGATGCTGACCCTGGTTTACATCGGTCAGGCCCACGAAGGTCACTGATCCTCTGGTTTTCTTTTTCCTTTTTCTTTTCTCTAACCAACCTTTCTTTTAGGAGCAATCATGGAACTGGTGTTGGGTAACGTCGCTCTGGCTTGTGGTCTGATCATCGCTTTGGGCGCTATCGGTGCTTGTATCGGTATCGCTTTGATGGGCGGTAAGTACTTCGAAGCAACCGCTCGTCAACCTGAGTTGATGAACGAACTGCAAACCAAAATGTTCCTGTTGGCTGGTCTGATCGACGCTGCCTTCCTGATCGGTGTTGGTATCGCTATGCTGTTCGCATTCGCCAACCCCTTCATCGCTGCACTGAAGTAATCGGTCCCTTCTCGACTGAATTTTTCAATTAACCGAGAAAGGTCCGAGCCGTGAATCTGAACGCAACGCTGTTCGCGCAGATCGTGGTTTTCGGGATCCTGTGGTGGTTCACGATGAAATTCGTGTGGCCCCCGATCACGAAGGCCCTTGACGAGCGCGCAAGCAAGATCGCCGATGGTCTGGCTTCGGCTGACAAAGCCAAGCTGGAGCTGGCGAACGCCAATAAGAGCGTCCAGGAGCAGCTCACCAAGTCGCGCGACGAAATCGCTCAACGCATCGCTGACGCCGAAAAGCGCGCAGCCGTGATCGTTGAAGACGCCAAGAAGCGCGCCTCTGACGAGGCCAACAAGATCGTCGCCGATGCCAAGGCAGAAGCCGATCAATTGGTTGTTCAGGCCCGTGAAGCCCTGCGTGAGCAGGTCGCTGGTCTGGCCGTCAAGGGTGCTGAGCAGATTCTGCGTCGTGAGGTCTCAGCTGTGGTCCATGCCGACCTGCTGAGCCGCTTGAAGTCGGAGCTGTGATCATGGCCGAGCTTGCCACCATCGCCCGTCCTTACGCCGAAGCCTTGTTCAAGGCCGCCGCCACGGCAGACCAGTCTGCCTGGGTCGAGCAAGTGGGCGCGCTGGCTCAGGTCGCATGCGACCCGCAGCTGCGCACCTTTGCTGACAACCCTCGTGTTACCCAAGACCAGGTCTTCGAGGTGATCACGAAGGCTGCCAAGGTGGCTCTGGCTCCGGCTGTGGCCAACTTCCTGCGCACCGTTCTGGACAATGGTCGTCTGGCGGCTCTGCCGCTGATGGCTGAACAGTTCCAAAGCCTTGTGCACGCCCGCCAGGGTAAGTCTGAAGCGCTGATCATCAGCGCGTTCCCGATCAACGCCGATCAATTGGCTGACATCGTGGCACCGCTTGAAAAGCGCTTCGGTCGCAAACTCGAGACCAAGGTCGAAATCGACGCTGATCTCATCGGTGGTGTGCGTGTGGTGGTCGGCGACGAAGTGCTTGACACTTCTGTCAAGGCCCGCCTGGAACGCATGAAGTCGGCCCTCCTGGCGTGATCCGGAGCCCGGCCTCAACCAAGAATAGTCGCTCAACCCTACCGGTGGTATTGCGCCACCGGTTGTTGTCAACGCGGTTCGCCCAAGTGCAGCCCTTGACCAGACTGGGAGCTAAGCAATGCAACTGAATCCCGCAGAAATTTCCGAACTGATCAAGAGCCGCATCGAAGGTCTCGGCGCGGCTGCCGACATTCGCAACCAAGGTACCGTCATCTCCGTGACCGACGGTATCGTCCGCGTGCACGGCTTGTCCGATGCCATGCAAGGCGAAATGTTGGAATTCCCCGCTGACGCTTCTGGCGTCCCCACCTACGGCTTGGCCCTGAACCTCGAGCGCGACTCCGTCGGCGCCGTGATTCTGGGTGGCTACGAGCACATCTCCGAAGGCGCCACCGTCAAGACGACGGGCCGCATCCTGGAAGTGCCCGTTGGCCCCGAACTGGTCGGCCGCGTGGTGAATGCTCTGGGTCAGCCTATCGACGGCAAGGGCCCGATCAACGCCAAGCTGTCTTCTCCCATCGAGAAGATCGCCCCCGGCGTGATCGCACGTCAATCCGTGGATCAACCTCTCCAAACCGGCATCAAGTCGATCGACTCGATGGTGCCCGTTGGCCGTGGTCAGCGCGAGCTGATCATCGGTGACCGCCAGACTGGTAAGACCGCTGTCGCCATTGACGCGATCATCAACCAGAAGGGTCAAGGCGTGACCTGTATCTACGTTGCCATCGGTCAGAAGGCATCGTCGATCAAGAACGTCGTGCGCGCTCTGGAACAAGCCGGCGCCATGGAATACACCATCGTGGTGGCCGCTTCGGCTTCTGACTCGGCTGCCATGCAGTTCGTGTCGGCCTACTCCGGTTGCGCCATGGGTGAATACTTCCGCGATCGTGGCCAAGACGCCCTGATCGTGTATGACGACCTGTCCAAGCAAGCTGTGGCCTATCGTCAAGTGTCGCTGCTGCTGCGCCGCCCACCCGGCCGCGAAGCTTTCCCTGGCGACGTGTTCTACATCCACTCCCGCCTGCTGGAGCGTGCCGCTCGTGTGAACGCCGACTACGTCGAAGCGTTCACCAACGGCGAAGTGAAGGGCAAGACCGGTTCTTTGACCGCTCTGCCTATCATTGAAACGCAAGCCGGTGACGTTTCCGCATTCGTTCCGACCAACGTGATTTCGATCACCGACGGTCAGATCTTCCTGGAAACCAACCTGTTCAACGCCGGTATCCGTCCTGCGATCAACGCCGGTATCTCGGTGTCTCGCGTGGGTGGTGCAGCTCAGACCAAGGTCATCAAGAGCCTGTCCGGTGGTATCCGTACCGACCTGGCCCAGTACCGTGAACTGGCTGCCTTCGCGCAGTTCGCTTCCGATCTGGACGCTGCGACCCGTAAGCAGCTGGACCGCGGTGCCCGCGTGACCGAACTGCTGAAGCAAGCTCAGTATCAACCTCTGTCGATCTCCCTGATGGGCGCGACCCTGTTTGCCGTGAACAAGGGCTACATGGACGACGTCGAAGTCAAGAAGATCCTGGCCTTCGAAGCTGGTCTGCACCAGTTCCTGAAGACCAGCCACGCTGCTCTGCTGGCCAAGATCGAAGAGAAAAAGGCACTGGACAAGGACGCTGAAGCCGAACTGCAATCGGCCATCGTCGCGTTCAAGAAGACCTTCGCCTAAAGGAGCGCACCATGGCCGTAGGCAAGGAAATACGCAACAAGATCAAGAGCGTCGAGAACACCAAGAAGATCACCAAGGCCATGGAAATGGTTGCGGCTTCGAAGATGCGCAAGGCGCAAGATCGCATGATTGCGGCTCGCCCCTACGCTGAAAAGGTGCGCAACATCACGGCGAACTTGGCCAAGGCCAATCCCGAGTACGTCCACCCCTTCATGTCGTCCAACCAGGGCGGCAAGAAGGTGGGCTTCATCGTGGTGAGCACAGACAAGGGTCTGTGCGGTGGTTTGAACACGAACGTGCTGCGTGCCGTGACCAACAAGCTCAAAGAGCTGGACGGGCAGGGCATCAAAGCTGACGTGGTCACCATTGGCAACAAGGCCACTGGCTTTTTCAATCGGATCGGTGCCAATGTCGTCGCGCAAGTGGTCGGCATGGGTGACACCCCCCATCTGGAAAAGCTGATCGGCCCGGTCAAGGTTCTGTTGGATGCATATGCCGCTGGTGAACTCAGCGCGGTCTACCTGTGCTTCACCCGTTTCATCAACACGATGAAGCAGGAGCCGCTGGTGGAACAGCTGCTGCCTCTGACGGCAAGCGAGTTCGCCGGGGAGTCCACTCATGCATGGGAATACATCTATGAGCCGGACGCCAAGGTGGTCATCGACGACCTGATGGTGCGTTACGTCGAAGCGCTGGTTTACCAGGCTGTGGCAGAGAACATGGCTTCGGAGCAGTCGGCTCGCATGGTGGCCATGAAGGCCGCCACCGACAACGCTGGCAACGTGATCAAGGAACTGAAGCTGGTCTACAACAAGACCCGTCAGGCTGCCATCACGACCGAATTGTCCGAGATCGTCGCCGGTGCGGCAGCGGTCTGATCCGAAGATTTTGAATTGATTGAAGGAACGAAAAATGGCTGACACGCAAACAGTGGGCAAGATCGTTCAGTGCATCGGCGCCGTGGTGGACGTGGAGTTTCCGCGTAACCAGATGCCTAAGGTGTACGACGCCCTGAAGATGGACGGCTCCGCGCTGACCCTCGAAGTGCAACAGCAATTGGGCGACGGCATTGTCCGTACCATCGCGCTGGGTTCGTCCGACGGCCTGCGCCGCGGCATGCAAGTGTTCAACACCAACGCTCAGATCACCGTGCCCGTGGGCAAGGCGACCCTGGGCCGGATCATGGACGTGTTGGGTAACCCCATCGACGAACGTGGTCCTGTGGACCAGGCCCTGACCGCCCCGATCCACCGCAAGGCTCCCGCCTACGACGAACTGTCGCCCTCGACCGAGCTGCTGGAAACCGGCATCAAGGTGATCGACTTGATCTCGCCTTTCGCCAAGGGCGGTAAGGTGGGTCTGTTCGGTGGTGCCGGTGTGGGCAAGACCGTGAACATGATGGAACTCATCAACAACATCGCGAAGGGCCACGGCGGTCTGTCGGTGTTCGCTGGTGTGGGTGAGCGTACCCGTGAAGGGAACGACTTCTATCATGAAATGTCGGACGCTGGCGTGGTGAAGCAGGACAACCTGTCTGAATCCAAGGTCGCCATGGTGTACGGCCAGATGAACGAACCTCCAGGCAACCGTCTGCGCGTCGCTTTGACCGGTCTGACGATGGCTGAAGCTTTCCGTGACGAAGGCAAGGACGTGCTGTTCTTCGTGGACAACATCTACCGCTACACCTTGGCCGGTACCGAAGTGTCCGCTCTGCTGGGTCGTATGCCTTCCGCCGTGGGTTACCAACCTACGCTGGCTGAAGAAATGGGCCGTCTGCAAGAGCGTATTACGTCCACCAAGGTTGGTTCGATCACCTCGATCCAAGCCGTGTACGTGCCAGCCGACGACTTGACCGACCCCTCGCCCGCAACGACCTTTGCTCACTTGGACTCCACCGTCGTGTTGTCTCGTGACATCGCTTCGCTGGGTATCTATCCCGCTGTGGACCCGTTGGACTCGACCTCGCGTCAGCTGGACCCACACGTGGTGGGTGAGGAGCACTACCAAGTGGCGCGCGCCGTGCAAAACACGCTGCAACGCTACAAGGAACTGCGCGACATCATCGCCATTCTGGGTATGGACGAACTGGCTCCTGAAGACAAGCAACTGGTTGCCCGTGCTCGTAAGATCCAGCGCTTCCTGTCGCAGCCTTTCCACGTTGCCGAAGTGTTCACCGGCGCACCTGGCAAGTACGTTCCTCTGAAGGAAACCATCCGTGGTTTCAAGATGATCGTGAACGGCGAGTGCGATGCGTTGCCTGAACAAGCTTTCTACATGGTGGGTACCATCGACGAAGCTTTCGAGAAGGCCAAGGCCCTGAACTAATCAGTGCCCGCGGATGCTGGACGGACGTCCGGTATCCGTTTCGCTTGAACCAACAGAGAGAGCCCTATGTCCACCATTCACGTAGACGTCGTTTCGGCCGAAGAGTCCATCTTCTCGGGCGAAGCCACGCTGGTGTCGCTGCCTGGTGAAGTGGGTGAGCTCGGCATTCTGCCCCGCCACACCCCCTTGATCACCCGTATCAAGCCCGGCGCTGTGCGCATCCAACGTGCTGACAACAACGAAGAAGAATTTGTCTTCGTGGCAGGCGGCATCTTGGAGGTGCAACCTCACTGTGTGACCGTGCTGGCCGACACCGCAATCCGCGGTGCCGATCTGGACGAAGCCAAAGCCAATGAAGCCAAGCGTTTGGCCGAAGAGGCACTTCAGAACGCCAAGGGCGATCTGGATCTGGCCAAGGCCCAGAGCGAACTGGCTGTCATGGTTGCTCAGCTGGCTGCGATCCAGCGCTTGCGCAAGAAGTGATACTGATCTGAGATCGGCCCATGCACATCGGCCGCATCCCCCCAAGCCCGCAGCTCATCCTGCGGGCTTTTTTCATGGTCACAAAGCCGATGTGTTCTGTCTGAGTCGTGGTGCTTGAGTCCATCGGGCTAGTAGACTGTGAGGCTCCCCCGTTTGATTCGTTTGCCGGAGTTAGATCAATGTCCACCGCGCGCAAGGCCGCCGTCCCCGCCAAAGGCAAGAAGCCGGCAGCCTCATCCAAGGCATCGCTCAAGACCACCCCGTTGACCGTCCAGGATTATCTGCAAAAGATCCTGACCAGCAAGGTGTACGACGTGGCGATTGAAAGCCCGCTGGACGAGGCCCGCAGCCTGTCGCGCCGCCTGGGGCACCAGGTTTTCCTCAAGCGCGAGGACCAGCAGCCCGTGTTCAGCTTCAAGCTGCGCGGCGCCTACAACAAGATGGCGCAGCTCAGCCGCGCGCAGCTGGCCAAGGGCGTCATCTGTGCATCGGCTGGCAATCATGCGCAGGGCGTGGCGATGGGCGCGCGCCGCCTGGGTTGCCAGGCCACGATCGTGATGCCCACCACCACGCCGCAGGTCAAGATCGATGCCGTGCGCTACTTCGGTGGCGACAACGTGCAGATCGTGCTGCACGGTGAGAGCTATTCGGATTCGGCCTTGTTCGCCAAGGAGCTGGAGCGCAAGAAGGGCATGACCTTCGTGCACCCGTTCGACGACCCAGATGTGATCGCCGGGCAGGGCACCGTGGCCATGGAGATCCTGCGCCAGCACAGTGGCCCCATTGATGCCGTGTTCGTGGCCATTGGTGGCGGCGGGCTGATCAGCGGCGTGGCCGCCTACATCAAGGCCGTGCGCCCCGAGATCAAGGTCATCGGCGTGCAGATGAGCGACTCCGACGCCATGGTGCGCTCGGTCAAGGCAGGCAAGCGCGTCACGCTGCCTGAAGTCGGCTTGTTCTCGGATGGCACGGCGGTCAAGCTGGTGGGCGAGGAGACGATGCGCCTGACCAAGGCGCTGGTGGACGACTTCGTGGTGGTCAGCACCGACGAGGTGTGCGCGGCCATCAAAGACATCTACCAGGACACGCGCTCCATCGTTGAGCCGGCGGGTGCGCAAGGCGTGGCTGCGATCAAGCAATATGCCGAGCGCCATGGCGGCCAGGGCAAGACCTATGTCGCGATCAATTGCGGCGCCAACATGAACTTCGACAGGCTGCGCTTTGTGGCCGAGCGTGCCGAGGTGGGCGAGCAACGCGAAGCCTTGCTGGCCGTGACCATCCCTGAAGAGCGCGGTTCATTCAAGCGCTTTTGCGAGACCATCGGCCCGCGCAGCGTCACCGAGTTCAACTACCGCATCTCGGATGAGAAGCAGGCGCATGTGTTCGTGGGTTTGACCACGAGCGAGAAAGGCGAGTCCAAGAAGATCGCCAAGCTGTTCGAGAAGCAGGGCTTTCAGACGGCCGACCTCACGCATGATGAGCTGGCCAAGACGCACATCCGCCACATGGTGGGTGGGCGCTCGTCGCTGGCCGAGGGTGAGCGCCTGTACAGCTTCATCTTCCCGGAGCGTCCGGGTGCCTTGATGACCTTCCTGACCAGCTTGCCGCCGGGCTGGAACATCAGCCTGTTCCACTACCGCAATCAGGGTGCGGACTACGGGCGCATCCTGGTGGGTTTGCAGGTGCCCAAGGCCGAGACCAAGGCCATCAAGCCTTTCCTGGATGGACTGGGTTACGCCTACGTCGACGAGACACGCAACCCGGTGTATCGCCTGTTCTTGCGTTAATTGGCTTGGGGGCTGCGCATGCCGCCCGCGTTGTTGCGCAGCACGTCGTCGGACACGGCTCCGGGCGGTGTGCCCCCGGGCGCGCCCGGCATCCCTGCCATGGGTTGTGGCGCGGCCGACGCGGTGCTCAAGCCGCTGACCGCAGGCAGCACGCCCGTTGCGGGAGCGGGCAGCAAGGGCAGATCCAGGGTCAGGGCCGTGGGGCCGTCGATAGGACCAATTTCTGCGCCATGCTGGGTCAAGCTACGCAAGACGTTCTGGCCGTCGACCACACCGCCGACGCGAATCGCGCGGGGCGGGTTGTTGTCGACGCTGATCAGGGCCACGCCACCTTGATCTTCGGGGCGTTTGGGCGCCACCACGCCCAATAACTTGATGCGGCCGGCCAACATGGCGTTCTGCCCGTTGTCGGGCGCGGCCGGGCCCGAGGCTTTGGCAGGACCGCTCAGCAATTTGTGAGGATCGCCCTTGCCCGCATTGTCCAGCGAGACGGCGCTGGCGTTGGGCGGCACCGCGGTTGGCTGGGCCAACCAGCGCAGGCCCCAGAACGCCAGACTGGCGGCGACGGCGGCCCAGATGATGAGTGCGAGGATGCGTGATGCCATGGTGAGGCCATTATGATGGGAGAACACTGTGGCTGAGGGGCCAAACAGCTAGGGGGACTCCGGGTAGATCCCCCATACGAGCGCCTCAACTGTCGGGCATGCTTGGCCCTCGTTGGTCAAAGGCCTCGATCGCAGTCCTTTAACAGCACTGAGACGGACCCAAAATGAAACTGATTGTGAAACTTCCGAACGTTGCCCGCGCAACGGTCAAGCAGGTGCAGCGCGGCTTCACGCTGATCGAATTGATGGTGGTGCTGGTCATCATCGGGTTGCTGGCGGCCCTGATCGTGCCCAATGTGCTTGATCGGGCGGACGATGCCCGTGTCACTGCGGCGAAGACCGACGTGGCCAACCTGATGCAGGCGCTGAAGCTGTACAAGCTTGACAACATGCGCTTCCCCACGGCTGAGCAGGGCCTGCAGGCATTGGTGGCCAAGCCCAGCACCGGGCCCATCCCCCCCAACTGGAAGCCTTACCTGGAAAAGCTGCCCAACGACCCATGGGGCCGCGCCTATCAATACGCCAACCCCGGCGTGAAGGGGCCTGTGGATGTTTTCAGCTTTGGTGCGGACGGCCAAAGTGGCGGTGAAGGACGGGATGCCGACATCGGTTCCTGGCAGTAACAGCCGGCGTTTGGGTGGCTTCACGCTGCTCGAGTTGATGGTGGTGATCGCGATGATCGCCATCACCACGGCCGTCGTGTCTTTGGCCATTCCCGATCCTTCGGCCACGCGCCTGGAGCGGGAAGCGGCGCGCCTGATCGCGCAGCTCGAAGCGGCCCGCACGCAGGCGCGAGCCGGCGCCATGACGGTTCTGTGGGTGCCTCAGCCCAATGGCGCCGATGCCGATTACCAGTTTGTGGGCCTGCCCCCCGCCTTGCAACCCAGCCTCAAGTGGATGGAGCCGGAGGTGTCGGCCCATGTCGTCGGTGCCAAGAGCATCGTGCTGGGGCCTGAGCCGGTCATCGGCCCCCAGCAGGTGGTGCTGACCTTGCAAGATCGCCAGATCACCATCGGCACAGACGGACTGGCGCCCTTCGATGTGGTGCGTCCAGAAGTCGAAGAGTCCAATGGGGCAACGGAGGCGACCGGTGGTTAAGTCCCTTCAGTACCGCGGGATGACGCTGATCGAAGTGCTGGTGGCCCTGGCCGTGGTCGCCATCACCTTGTCGGCGGGCATCAAGGCGGCCGGCGGCTTGACGGTCAATGCCCAGCGCATGGTGGATCTGACCATTGCCCAGTGGTGCGCCGAAAACCAGCTCACCGCTTTGCGCCTGACGCGCAGCTACCCCTCGGTCGGGGACAGCGACTTCACGTGCCAGCAGATGGGCCGCGATCTGCCTGGGCACATGGTGGTGCGGCCCACGCCTAACATCAACTTCCGCCGGGTCGATGCGCAGGTCTTCGACGAAGACAAGCAGCCCATCGTGCGGCTGTCGACCATCCTGCCGAGGTTCTGATGAAGCGGGTTTCTCCTTCGCTGCTGCCCTCGCGCTCTCGCGGTTTCACCCTGATCGAGGTGTTGGTGGCCCTGTTGATTCTGGCTGTCATGTCAGCGACCGCCTGGAAGGGGATGGATGGCATTGCCAAGGCACGCGATGTCGCCGATGGCAAGCTGAAGCAGACCTTGCGACTGCAATCGGTGGTGACCCAGTGGGAGGCGGATCTGGCTTCGGTCATGGACACGATGGTCGTGCCCGCCTGGCAGTTCGACGGCGCCAGTGTGCGCCTGACCCGACGCACGGGCGCAGGGGCCCAGATGGTGGTCTGGTCCTTGCGCAATGGGCAATGGATGCGCTGGGCCAGCGAGCCCACGACCACTGTGGGCGAACTGCAGCAGTACTGGATGCGGTCTTTTCAATTGCAAGGCAGGGAGCCCGGGACCTTGGTGGCGCTGAAGGGCCTGGAGCAGTGGCAGGTGTACTGCCACCGCAACGGCAGCTGGTCCAACTGTCAGTCGTCCAATGATGTGACGCGGGTGCGACCGCCGGCGTCGCGTGCTTCCGGCGCGTCTGGGCCGACGCCCACCGCGACACCCGCCGCGACGACCCGTGAGGTGTTGCCCCAGGCGATCCGCCTGGTCATGACACTGGGGGGAGACAGTGGTTTCACGGGGCCTGTGACCCGCGATGTCATCATGCCACCCCAGCCCAATCAAGGAAGCGGGTCATGAGCCTCCATCGGCGTACCCGGCCGGCATTGCCCTCACAGCAGCAGGGGGCTGCCTTGTTGATGGCCATGGTCATCGTGACCCTGGTGGCCACCTTTTCCGCGTCGATGGTCTGGCAACAATGGCGCGCCGTGCAGATCGAAGCCGCCGAGCGCGTGCAATCGCAGTCCCAATGGGTGCTGATTGGCGCGCTGGACTGGGCGCGGCTGATTCTGAAAGAAGACAAGCGCAATGGCGGCCCCGACCACCTGGGTGAGCCGTGGGCGATCCCGCTGGCTGAGGCGCGGCTGTCGAGCTTTCTGGCCACCGACAAGGACAACTCCGATGATGCGCCGGAGGCCTTTTTGTCAGGCAAGGTGGAGGACATGACCTCGCGCTACAACCTGCGCAATGTCATGAGTGACCAGGGTGACGTGATCCCCGAGGAGCTGGCCGTGCTCAAGCGGGTGTGTGAATTGGCGGGCTTGCCCACCTCGCTGGCCAATACCCTGGCGCAAGCCTATCGCAAGGCGGCGTTGGCAGCCCAAGGCGAGGATGCCGACACGCTGGCGAAGCTGGGTGGCGCCATCGCCCGTGCGCAGGCGCCCGTTTTGCCGCAGAACATGGACCAGCTGACCTGGCTGGGGCTGGACGCGGGCACCGTCGAGAAGCTGCGTCCGTATCTGACTTTGCTGCCCGACAAGACGCAGGTCAACATCAACACCGCCTCCAAGGAAGTGATCGCCGCAGTCATCGATGGCCTCGATCTGGCCCGGGCGGCGCGCCTGGTGCAAGCGCGTCAGCGCAACGCGTTCAAGGCGCCCGACGAAGCACAGGCGCTGCTGGCCATGCCGGGCCTCAACCTCACCCGGGTGTCCGTCGCCTCTGACTTCTTTGAAGTGCGCGGGCGCCTGCGCTACGAAGACAACGTGATCGAGCAGCGGCATCTGGTGCAGCGCACGGGCGACGATGTGGTCGTGCGCAGCCGCGCCCGCTTTGCGGGGGTCGACAAGCTCAATGAGGGCTCACCCCCACCCTGATCCCCCCGCGAACATGGTGGGCTTGCGTTGTTTTGGCAAGTATCAGTACCTAAAAGCGCCCTATTCGGCGGCTCCTACAATCAGATTGCGCCTAAGCTAGGCGAGTACAAGTGTCCACATGACCAGGGTTTCCTTTATCCAGGTATGAGCTTTCTCATCCTTCAACTGCCAGCGCGTACGCGCCTGAGTGCCCAATCGGCCGAGTCCGAACCGGGCGCGACGTCGTCTTCGCCCCGCGAGTACGCTTATGTGCTGAGTCCGGATGGGCAGGCGGTCGTACGCCAAGGGCGCTGTGTGGCCAACATGCTGCCCCGGGCTGACATGGTGATCGCCGTCATGGCACCAACCGACGTCAGCTGGCACCGCCTGCCTTTGCCCAAGGCACCGGCCGGGCGATTGCGCGCGGCCCTGGCAGGGATGCTGGAAGACGCGGTGCTGGACGAGCCGGACAACCTCCACTACGCCGTCGATCCGCTGGGGCGCCCCGGCGCTCCCACGTGGGTGGCGGTGTGTGACCACACCTGGCTGACCAGCCAACTCATGGCCCTTGAAAAGGCCAAGATCCGCGTGCAGCGCGTGGTGCCGGCGGTGTGCCCGGACGAGCCCGCGACCGCCTATTTTCATGATGCCGGCTGGGGTGGCGACACGCCGGATGCCGCGTCCAACGACGTGTTGCTGACCTGGTCGAACGCGGATGGCGTGTCGACCTGGCCGATCAGCGGCAGCCTGGCGCGTGCGCTGCTGCCCGATCCGGTGCCCGATCAGATTCGATTCTTTGCCACACCGCCTGTGGCTTCGCCGGCGGAGCGCTGGCTGGGGCGCGTGGTCACGGTGCAGACGCAGGGCGAGCACCTGCTGTTGTCGGCACGGTCGATGTGGAACCTGCTGCAGTTCGACCTGACCCCGCAAAGCAAGGGCTGGTATGCCTTGAGCGACCAATGGCGCCGCTTCATGGGCGTGCAATGGCGGCCTGTGCGCGTGGGCTTGGTCTGCTTGGCTGTTGCGCAGGTGGTCGGCCTGAATTTGTGGGCGTGGCACCAGAGCCGCTCGGTCAAGCAAAAGCGGACCGAGATGGTGGCGGTGCTCAAGCAGGCCCATCCGCAGGTGCGGGGCGTGTTTGATCCCTACGCGCAGATGCAGAAGGAAACCGATCTGTTGCGGGCGGCGGCCGGCCAGGTCGGCGACAACGATCTGGAAAGCCTGATGGCGGCGGCGGCGACCGTGTGGCCGCCCAACCAGCCGTCCGCCTTGATCCAGTACGACGGGGTGGCGCTGTCGCTGGCCCAGCCGCCCAGTTGGAGTCCCGCCGACATCGAACAGATTCGCGAGCGGCTGAGTGCGTCGGGTATCCAGTTGGAGGCCAGTGGCGATGGCCGGCTGGTCTTGCGGCGTGCGGCCCGTTCCTGACGCGTTGTTCTAAGAAGAGTCATGTCTCAACACATTCAAACACTGCAGGCGTTCAAGCAGGAGTGGCAGACCAGGTGGGCCGCCATGCCCGCGCGCGAGCGTCAACTGGTCACGGTGGCCGCCTGGCTGGCGGGCGCGGTGCTGCTGGTCATGCTGGGCATTCGTCCGGCCTGGAAGACCTTGCAGGAGACACCCCGTCAGCTCAACGAGTTGAACGCCCAACTGGAGGCGATGCGCAGCCAGGCCGCAGAGGTGCAGTCGCTGCGGCAACGCCCGCCCGTGCCGCCGGTGCAGGTCGAGGCCGCCTTGCGCGCCGCGACGGAGCGACTGGGGCAATCGGGGCGCTTGATGATTCAAGGCGATCGGGCTACGCTGACTGCCAATGCCGTGTCGGGTGAAGCCCTGGCCATGTGGCTCGATGAAATCCGGGCGGCGGCGCGTGCCAAGCCGGTCGAGGCGAACTTGTCCCAAACCGAGCCCGGGCGCTATTCCGGTACCGTGATCCTGGCCCTGGGCCCAGGGTCGGAAGGTCGATAGGGCATCCGCATGGCAGTTCCTTCTTTCTTGCGGCGACGTCCAGCCTGGCTCAAAGGCGGCATGGCGGTGACCACCCGCTGGCTCGAGTCCACGCTGGAAGTGGCGCGCTGGGAGAACATGCGCAAGGCGGGCCGACGCTGGGGAAAGTGGGGCGCGGCATTGGGTGCTTTGCTGGGCCTGATCCTGTTTGCGCCGGCCAGTTGGCTGGCCCAGAGTGTCAGTGACCTGACGGGCGGCCGGCTGTTGCTGGCGGAGTCCCAGGGCACCATCTGGCACGGCGACGCGGTGGCCATCCTGACCGGTGGATCGGGCAGCCGCGATGCACGCGCCCTGCCTGGACGGTTGACCTGGCGCATCCGGCTCAAAGGCCTGGGGGTGCGCGTGGCGTTGCAGCAGGACTGCTGCCTGCCGACGCCGGTGGTGCTCGATGTCTTGCCGGGTTGGGGGCGCGTGCGCGCCGAACTCAAGCTCAACCCCTCGGGTCACGAGGCAGAATTGCCGGCCGTCGGTCCGGTGGGACATTGGCCGGCCGCCTGGCTGGGTGGCCTGGGCACGCCCTGGAACACCCTGCAGTTGGGCGGCATGTTACGCATGAACACGCGCAATCTGGCGTTTGAATGGGTGCAAGGGCGTCTGCGAATGGAGGGCCAGGCCGATCTGATGCTGGACAACGTGTCCTCGCCCATCACCACGCTGGACCGTCTGGGGTCTTACCGCCTGGACGTGCTGGGCGACAACCAGGGTCAGATGCAATTGAACCTGACGACGCTGGACGGCTCTCTGCTGCTGAACGGGCAGGGCACCGTGGGCCCTGGCGGGACGCGATTTCGTGGGGACGCCACGGCAGTTGAAGCCGATCGGGGCGCCCTCGATAACCTGTTGAACATCATTGGCCGCCGCTCGGGCGACCACTCTGTCATTTCGATCGGATAAGTCATGAAGACCCATCCCGCTTTGTCTCGCCCACGCGCCATCGCGCTGGCCACGGCTGTGGCCCTGACGTTTGGCCCGACGGGATTGCTGCCCGGGTTTGCCGGCCTGGCCATGGCGGCTGCAGTCAAAAAGGCGCCTCCCAGTGTCACCTTGAACTTTGTCAACGCCGACATCGAAGGGGTGTCGCGGGCGATGGCGGCGATTGTGGACCGCCAGATCATGGTCGACCCGCGAGTCAAAGGCACGATCACGCTTTACAGCGAGCAGCCCCTGACGCCGCGTGAGGCCTATCTGAACTATCTGGCCGCCCTGCGCGGCCAAGGCTTCAGCGTGGTCGAGGTGTCCGGCATGCTCAAGGTGGTGCCCGAAGCCGAAGCCAAGTTGCAGACCGGCACGGTCGATGTGGGCAGCGTGACCAAGTCAGGTGATCAGGTCATCACCCAGATCTTTCGCCTGCAGTACGAAAACGCCAACAACATGGTGGCGGTCCTGCGGCCTCTGATCAGCCCCAACAACACGATCAATGCCAACCCGGGCACCAACACCCTGGTCATCACCGACTATGCGGACAACCTCAAGCGCATGGGCCAGATGATCGCGGCGCTGGATGTGCCCTCGGCAACCGACATGGAGGCGCTGCCTTTGCAGTACGCCATCGCGTCGGATCTGGCCCCGGTGGTGCAAAAGCTTGCCGATGGCGGCGCCACCCCGGGGGTGGCCGGGGCGGGCACCCAAGGGACGCTGGTGATCGCCGATCCGCGTACCAATACCTTGATGGTGCGGGCGCCCAATGTGGCGCGCATGAACATGGTTCGCAATCTGGTGCAGCGTCTCGACAAGCCGGGCACCAGTGGCCTGGGTGGCAGCGGCATCCACGTGGTCTACCTGAAGAATGCCGATGCCGTGAAGCTGGCGCAGGTGCTGCGCGCGGCCTTCCCTGGCGGCGCCTCGGGCGGTGGGGCGTCGGCCTCATCGTCGCCGTCGGCCTTGAGCCCTTCGGGGGTCAACACGCAGATGCCGGGGGCCAACAGCGCGGTCTCCAGTGGCATGAGCCAACAGGCGACCTCGCCGGTGGCGGCCTCGGCGCAGCCTTCGACGGGCGGCTTCATCCAAGCCGATCCGAGTACCAACTCGCTGGTGATCACGGCCACCGACTCGCTGTACAAGCAATTGCGTGCGGTGATCGATCAGCTTGACGGTCGCCGGGCTCAGATCTACATCGAAGCCATGATCGTCGAGGTCAACGAGCAAAAGCTGGCCGAGGCCGGCTTCCAGTGGTCCGGTCTGCTGGGCAACAAGGATTCGCGCAACGCGGTCGGCATGGTGACCAACCTGCCGCAGGACAAGGTGCAAGGGCTGGTCACTGCGGCCGTCTCGCCCCTGGATGCGCTGGGTCAGGCCACTGGCTTGAACATCGGGCTGGTGCACAACTATGGCGACGGGCGTTATGGCCTGGCTGCGCTGGCCACCTTCCTGGAAACCAAGACGGATGCCAACATCCTGTCCAAACCGAACATGGTGTCGCTGGACAATGAAGAGGCCAAGATCGTCGTTGGTCGCAACGTGCCCTTCGTGACTGGCTCTTACACCAACGGCTCGACCAGCACCTCGACCGGTACCGTCAACCCCTTCACCACCGTCGAACGCAAGGACGTGGGCCTGACCTTGCGTGTCAAGCCGCAGGTCGGTGAGGGCGGGACCGTGCGCCTGACGGTGTTCCAGGAAAAGTCGGACGTGGAGTCGACCAGCTCGACCCAGGGCCCCACCACCACCAAGAGCTCGATCGAAACCACGGTGGTGATCGACGATGGCCAGACCTTGATCCTGGGCGGCTTGCTCAAGGATCAATACGGCAATGACGATTCGCAGGTGCCGCTGCTGGGCGACATCCCGGTGATCGGCAACCTGTTCAAGAGCCGGGCCCGCAAGCGCGACAAGACCAATCTGATGGTCTTCCTGCGGCCGGTGGTGCTGCGCAATCAGGATGCGGCCAACGACCTGACGGTCGATCGCTATGACTTCATCCGTCAGCGCCAGGTCGACCTGTCGCCCAAGCACAGTGTGGTCTTGCCCATCAACGAGGCCCCGCTGATTGATCCCTTGAGCAACGGCGCCGCCAAGCCCGTGCCCAATGTGGTCCAGCCCCTGGATGATCCCAATGCGGCGCCGACCATCGTGATGCCCAAAGACTCGGGTTACGGCAGCAAGCTGGCGCCCAAGACCCCTCAAGCCGGTAGCCCCCGATGAGCGCACGTCATCCTCTGCCTTATGCCTTTGCCAAGGCGAATGGCCTGTTGCTGGAGCATGACGCCGACCAGGCCACGTTGTGGGCCAGTGAGGGCGTATCGCCTTCGGCCCTGTCTGAAGTGATGCGCTCTTACGTGGTCAACGCCATCGAACGAGAGCCGGCCGAAGCACTGGGGCAGCGCATTGCGGCTGCTTATGCGGGCGGCGAAGGCAGTGCCGCGGCTGTGGTGGGCGAGGTCGAGAGCGCGGTGGACCTGTCTCGCATGATGCAGGACCTGCCTGCGGTGGAAGACCTGCTGGAGTCGTCCAACGACGCGCCCATCATCCGCATGCTCAATGCCTTGCTGACGCAGGCTGCCAAAGACGGCGCATCGGACATCCACATCGAGCCGTACGAGCGCTCGTCGGCGGTGCGCTTTCGGGTCGACGGCACCTTGCGCGAAGTGGTGCAACCCAACCGGGCTCTGCATGCCGCCTTGATCTCGCGCCTGAAGATCATGGCCGAGCTGGACATCTCTGAAAAGCGCTTGCCGCAAGACGGTCGCATCAGCCTGCGCATTGGCGGGCGAGCGGTCGACGTGCGGGTGTCGACGCTGCCTTCAGCGCACGGCGAGCGCGCCGTGTTGCGGATCCTGGACAAGGGCGACGCCAACAAGTTCACCCTGGAATCGCTGGGCATGAGCGGCGATTCGCTGGACAAGTTCAAGCGCCTGCTGCGCCAGCCGCACGGCATCGTGCTGGTGACCGGCCCGACGGGTTCGGGGAAGACCACCACGCTGTATGCGGGCCTGAGCACCGTGGATGCTGCGACCACCAACGTGCTGACGGTGGAAGACCCCGTCGAATACGAATTGCCCGGGATCGGTCAGACGCAGGTCAACGCCAAGATCGAGTTGACCTTCGCCAAGGCCCTGCGCGCCATCCTGCGTCAAGACCCGGACGTGATCATGATCGGCGAAATCCGCGACTTTGAAACCGCGCAGATCGCCGTGCAGGCTTCTCTGACCGGTCACTTGGTCTTAGCCACCTTGCACACCAATGACGCGCCCAGTGCCGTCACCCGCCTGACAGACATGGGCATCGAGCCCTTCCTGTTGTCGTCGAGCTTGTTGGGCGTGCTGGGCCAGCGTCTGGTGCGCAAACTGTGTCCGCATTGCAAGCGTCAGGACGACCAGCGCCGCTGGCACCCGGTGGGTTGCACCGAATGCGGGATGTCAGGCTACAAGGGCCGCACCGGTGTGTATGAGTTGATGGTGGCGGACGATCAGATCCGCTCGCTGATTCACAGTCAGGCCGCCGAATCCAAGCTGCTCGAACACGCGCAGTCGCAAGGCATGACCACGATGCGTGAAGACGGCGACCGCCTGGTGGCCGAGGGCGTGACCTCGCTCGAAGAGGTCTTGCGTGTCACTCGCGAATAAGGGCGCAGCGCGATGCCAGCCTTTCGATTTGAAGCCCTGGACGCCGCGGCGGGCAAGACCGTCACGGGCTTGGTCGATGCCGACAACCCCAAGGCCGCGCGGGCGCAGTTGCGCTCGCAGCAACTCGTGCCACTCAAGGTGGACGTGGTGGTGGCCGAGTCGGAGAAGCAATCTCGGGCCTTGTTTGCGCGCCGGGTGTTCAATGCCTCATCGCTGTCCATCTGGACGCGGCAGATCAGCGGCCTGGTCGTGGCGGGTTTGCCGCTGGAGCGCGCCCTGACCGCTCTGGCCGATGAGGCAGAAGACCCCAAGCAGCGTGAACTGGTGGCGCATCTGCGTGCCGAGGTCAATGCCGGCTCGCCGTTCGCGCGTGCTTTGGCGGGCTCACCACGCGAGTTCGATGAGGTGTACTGCGGTGTCGTGGCCGCTGGCGAGCAAAGCGGTCAACTGGGCATCGTGCTTGAAAAGCTGGCCACCGATCTGGAAGAGCAGCAGGCCTTGAAGTCCAAGCTGATCGGGGCCACCCTGTACCCGGCCATCGTGTCGGTGTTTGCGGTCTTGATCGTGGTGGCGCTGCTGGTGTTTGTGGTGCCGCAAGTGGCTCAGGTGTTCACCAGCAGCAAGCATGCCTTGCCGATGTTGACCCGGGTCATGCTGGCGCTCAGCGCCTTCATGCGCGGCTGGGGCTGGCTGATGGCGCTGGTGCTGATCGGGGGCTTCGCGGGGCTGATGCTGGCGCGGCGCAATGAAGGCTTTCGTCAGCGTTTCGATGCGTTCTGGCTGGGGCTGCCTTTGATCGGACGCCTTTCGCGGGGCTACAACGCGGCGCGATTTGCTGGCACGCTGGCGATGCTGGCTGGCTCGGGTGTGCCCATCCTGAAGGCTCTGCAGGCCGCGGCTGAAACCCTGTCCAACCGGGCGATGCGGGCCGACGCGATGGATGCCCTGGTGCAAGTGCGCGAGGGGGCACCCCTTGCCTCTGCGCTGGCGGCCAAGAAGCGGTTCCCAGGCTTGCTGTCGATGTTCGCCCGTCTGGGCGAGCAGACCGGGCAGTTGCCCACCATGCTGCAACGCGCAGCCAATCAGTTGAGCACGGAAGTGCAGCGCAAGGCGCTTGCCATCGCCACGATTCTGGAGCCCTTGCTGATCGTGGTCATGGGCCTGGTGGTGATGCTGATCGTGATGTCGGTGATGCTGCCCATCATGCAGATGAACACCTGGGTCAAGTGAGGCTCAGGCGGCTCGGCCGCCCAGGTCGCGCGACGTCGGCCACGATGATTGCAGTGCGTGCAACAGCTCTTCGGACTGGAAGGGCTTGTGCAGCACCGGGACGCCGCTTTCTTGCAGTTGCCGCAAAGGCTCGGCAGCCGTGTCGCCCGTGATCACGACGGCCGGCACATGCGGATGATGCTGTCGCGCCAGGGCAATGGCCTGCAGGCCGTCGCCATCACGCAAGCGGTGATCCGTCAAGAGCAAGTCGATAGACATCACGCGCTGCAGCAACTCGTCCAGGTCTTCCAGAGAGGACACGGCGCTGACAAAGGCGCCCCAGTCGCGCAGGCGCTCGCGCAGCGCCATGCGAAGGGTGTCATCGTCGTCCAGGACCACGATGTGGCGGTCTTCCAGTGGCCGCTGGCCTGATATCGCTGGGGCCGCCGTCTGCTGCGAGGCGGCGGTGGGCTTCACCATCGGCACGATGATGCTGAAGCACGATCCGCGACCCACGCGAGAGCGCAAGCCGACGTCGGCGTTCAACAGTCGGGCGGCACGCTGCACGATTGCCAGACCCAGACCCAGTCCTTTGGCGCGGTTGCGCTCCGGGTTGTCCAGTTGCACAAAGTCTTCAAAGATGCGCTTCTGATCTTGAGGCGCGATGCCCGAGCCGGTGTCCCAGACCTGGATCATCCATTGGTCCATCCGCCTGCGCACGGTGACCAGGACGCCGCCGCTGCGGGTGTAGCGCAGCGCATTGCCCACCAGATTGCGCACCATCTGCTCGAGCAGGACCGGGTCGCTGGCTGCAAAGGCTTCGGTGGGGTGCACACGCAGGCGCAAGCCCTTCTGCGCGGCCGCCTCTTGTTCGTGGCTCTGGATGCGGGTCAACATGGCTTGCAGATCGACGGGCTGGATATGGGGCTTGATGGCGCCGGCCTCCAGGCGGGACAGATCCAGCAGGCCATTGAGGAGGCCTTCCATGGCGCGCACCGCTTCGCACAGCCGCAAGGTCATGTCCTGCAGGGGGCTGCCACTCAGTCGGTCGCGCAACAGGCCGGACAGCAGGCCGACGGCGGCCACGGGCTGACGCAGGTCGTGGCTGGCTGCCGCCAGGAAGTGGCCCTTGGCGGCGTTGGCAGCAGTCAGCGCCTGCGTGCGTTCTTCGACCTTGGCTTCCAGTTGAACATTCAATTCGTCGGCCTGGTTGCTGGCCTCGACAAAGCGGTGCATCAGCACGATGCCGTAACTGGCCAGGGTGATGGGCGAGGCCAGGGGCAGCCAATAGCTGTGCACCACCGAGACGCTGCCGACCAGACGCAGATAGTCATGCACACCGGCCACGAGCGAGACCGCGATGCCCAGCACCATGCCAATGGCCGACCAGCGGCTGAAGCGCTTGTGCAGCTGCAACAGCAAGGCCAGTGCCGGAATCATCAGCAACAGCAGGCCGGGATACAGCACCGCGCGCACCTCGGCCAGATAGCCTTGATGAGCCGCCAAGCCGGCCAGCAGGGGATAGCCGATCTGCACGGCCCACAACACCCGCGTCAGCACCGGGTGGCGCTTGTCTGCAATGGCCATGGCAAACCAGCCCAGCAAGACCGTGGCCGAGGTCTGCGCGGTGAAGTACAGCCAGGCACTCAAGGTGGCGGGCAGCGTGGGTCCATGGACGATGTAGTAGGTGCAGTTGCGCACCGATACGACCACGCACAGCAGGCCCAGCGCGCCCATGGCCACCTCGCTGCGGCGGCGCAGCCAGATGACCATCAGGAAGGTGGCGAACGCGGCGGCCACGATGTTGACCATCAGCGGCAGTTGCTGGGACAACAAGGCCTGCACGGTGTAGCCCATCGCCAGATCATCGGCGGGCGCGATGACCGGTTGGGACAGGCCGCCCAGGCTGCCGTAGCGCACTTCGATGGCCAGTTGGTTGGGACCCACGACGAGCAGATCGGGCGAAAACTGCGCCAGATAGGCCAGCGGGCGACCGGTCGGCTCCTCGCCTGGGAGGTCGGTGTGGATCAGGTGGCCATTGAGCCAGATGCGATGCTGAAAGCTCAGGCGGTCGATGCGCACCGCCCACGTCTGATTGCGGGTGGAGGCCGGCAGGCTGCGCAGGTCGAAGGCCAGCTCATAGCGGGCTGTGCCTTTGCTGGGAATCTGGCGGGCCGCCCAGGTGTCGGGCAGGGCGACCGCCTGCCAGTTGCTGCCCGCGTCGGTGGCGTTGGGCAGCATGCGAAAGCGCTGGGCGCCCCACTGCACGGCAGGGTGGCTGCTTTGACCGGTGTTGCCCGGGAACAGAGCCCAGATCAGCAGCGTCAGCGCGGTGGCGACGGCGATCCAGGCCGCCACGGCAAGCGCGTGCCGCCGAAAGCGGCTGCTCTGGCCCGTGCCCAAAGGCAGGGGCAGCGATGTAGAACGCGACAGCATGTCATCCCTTTTGCTTTTTTGTGGCGGGATTGTCCCTCTTTCGAGGGGGGACGCATATCGGGGGACGGCGCTTGTTTCGGGGGCGCAAAGCGCTAGGATGTGACCGAATGTTGCTGGTAGCGCTGGACTTGCGATGAAACTGTTACTGATTGATGACCACGCGCTGTTCCGCGATGGGCTGAGCCTGTTGATCGCCACCCGGTTGTTTCCGAATGGGGCGCCCGTTGAGGTGCTCGAGGCAGGCAGTCTGGCGCAGGCGGGGCAGTTGCTGGGTCACCATCCCGACGTGGCCCTGGCGTTGCTGGATCTGGGGTTGTCTGAGCACCAGGGGCTGCAGACGCTGGACTCGTGGCGGGCCATGGCCCCGCAAATCCCGGTGGTGGTTCTGTCGGCCGATGATCGGCCTGAAGTGGTGATGGCGGCCATTGATGGGGGCGCTTCGGGCTTCATTCCCAAGACGGTTCAGGCCCGCGTCATGCAAGAGGCCTTGACCCACGTGCTGGCTGGCGGCGTCTATCTGCCCGAGTGGCAAGCCTTGCGCGGTGGCGAAATCGCCGAACAGGGTTGGGGCTTTTCCGGCCGCCAGGCTGACGTGTTGCGTCTGTTGGTCGAAGGCAAGGCCAACAAGGAGATCTGCCGGATGCTGGATCTGTCTGAATCGACCGTCAAAACCCATCTTGCTGCGATCTTTCGCAAACTGGGCGTCAACAGCCGAACCCAGGCGGTGGTGGCGGTGGCGCAGGCGGGTTGGAGCTTGCGCGCGCCATTTCGCCCTTGACCGGAGGGTTTAAACCTTTTGTCGGCCAAATGGCTGATGGATTTCGCCCCTTGGACGGGTTAATCTTTCAGAAGTTTTCGGACGCTGTCATCACCTGCGGGCCATGGTCTCTTCGATCATGGCCCGTAATTTTTTGGCCCGAAACGGTTTGTGCAATACCGGCAGCCCGCTCTGGGCCAGCATGCTGATCTGCTCGGGCGAGGTGTCGCCGGTCACGATCAATGCCGCCAGTCTGGGGTGATGCGCCCGCGCCAGTTGAACCACATCCCGCCCTGTGCCGTCAGACAGGCGATGATCCGAGATCACCAGATCCCAATGCTGGCCGGTGCCGTGCGCACGCAGCCAGTTCAGGCTGGCGCCCGAGGTAACGGCGAAGCCCCATGAGCGCAGGTGGTTGGACAGGGCGTCGCGAATGGTCTGGTCGTCTTCCACCACCAAGGCGCGCAAGCCCACCCAGGGCGCAGCCAGGCCGCTGTGTGGGGCGCCCGGTGTCAGGGGGTCGGGCTCATGGGGCGGCTCAGTTGGGGCGCGCGGCACCCGCACGCTGAAGCAAGAGCCCTTGCCCGTGCGCGATTGCACATGAATCGGGTGGTGCAGCAATTTGGCTGCGCGTTTGACGATTGCGAGGCCCAGGCCCAGCCCGCGGCGGCGCTCGCGCCCGGGGTTGCTGAGTTGCACGAACTCATCAAAGATCCGCGCCTGGTCTGCGGCAGAGATACCCGATCCGGTGTCCCAGACCTGAATCAGCAAGTGATCGTCGCGCGACCGCACCCCCACCAGGATGCCGCCCCGCTCGGTGTGGCGCACCGCGTTGCCCACCAGATTGCGCAGGATCTGTTCCAGCAGGATGGGGTCCGTCCAGGCCGTAGCCGTGGTCGGGCGCACACGCAGGCTCAGCCCCTTGTGATGGGCGGACTCGGTCTCGTGACTGGCGATGGAGTCCAGCAAGGTCTGCAGTTGCACATGCTGGGCGTGGACTTCGACGGTGCCGGAATCCAGTCGGGAGAGGTCCAGCAACCCCTTGAGCAGGCTCTCCATCGACACCACCGCCCGCGTGAGCCGGTCCGTGAGGCCGCGCAGGCTCGGGTCGGTCATGCGTTCGTGCAGCAGATCGGTGATCAGGCCGATGGCCGACACGGGCTGGCGCAGATCGTGGCTGGCGGCGGCCAGGAAGTGGCTTTTGGCGGCATTGACCGCGGCCAGCTCGCGGGTGCGCTCCTGCACCTTCTGCTCCAGCGTCAGGTTGACCTGCTCGATGTCGTTGAAGGCCTTGACGACTCGGTTCATCAACATCATCGTGAAGCCCGGCAGGGTCAGCGGCACCGTCCAGGGCATCCAGTAGCTGTGGTCGACCAGTCCCAGGATGCGGATGCCGATCAGGTCATGCAGCGCCGACACCAGCACACTGATGAAGCCCAGCAGCAGCACGACCAGCGAGCGCATCGGCAGTTGCCGACACAGCTGCAGCAAGATCCACAGGGATGGCAGGGCCAGCAATTGAAGGCCCGGTTGCAGCACCGCGCGGGTGATGTTGAGATGCGGGTCGACCCACAGGGCGGCCAGCGCCACCAAGGGGGCACCCAAGGCGACCGCCCACAGCAGGCGATTGAACCAGGGCAGGTCGCGTTTGGACAAGGTCAGGGCAAACCAGCCCAGCAAGACCGCGCTGCCGACATGGGCGGTGAGATACAGCCAACTGCTCAGGGCCGGTGAGATACCCACATCGGCCGTGACGTAGTAGGTGCAGTTGCGCACCGACACGAGCAGGTACAGCATGCCGAACAGGCCCGCGGCCGCTTCCTGACGACGCAGCCACCACAGCCAGATCACGAACACCGCGAACGCCATGCTGCACAGATTCAGCGCAAGCGGCAGGTATTGGGTGAGGATCTGGTGACGCACAAAGGCGCCTTGCAGCGAGGCCTTGGGCGCGAGCGAGGGCAGCGACAGGCCGCCGTGTAGGGTGCAGCGCACCTCTAGCCGCAGTTCATTGCGGCCGGCCTGCAGCATGCCGCCCGGGATGTCGAGCAGGGCCGGTGCGGGCTCGCCCAGCCACGGGCCGGTGATCAGCGTGCTGTGCAGCCGCCGCTGATTGAGGAACACGTCGTGCGCCGCACACAGGCGGTCGATGCGCAATGACCAGGGGTGGCTGATGCTGTGGTCGACCCCTTGTGCAGAGAGCTCGAACACCAGCCGATACAGGCCATCCCCGACGGGCGGCAAGCCATGGGCCTTCCAGGAGTCAGGCAGGGTGACGCGTTCGCTGGTGGTGCCCGGCTCAGCCTGGGCCGATCGCGGAGCCAGTCGCTCCCACAGCACCCAGCGGACCTGATCCGACGAAGGCGTGGGCTTTTGCGCCTGGCTGATGCCCCAGACGGCGCTCAGCATCAACACGCCGAGCAGGACCCACCGCAGCCAGCGCCCGCGGTCTGCGGGGGGCGAAGCCATCGGCAAAGAGGGAGGCATCAGATACGGCATGAAGTCAGCGGGACGGGGGCAATGGCGCAAAGCGTGCCATTGTGCGCGTTGCGGCGGACACCATCCGGGAGATCGCGCTGGTCAGTCCGCCGTGAATCAGCGATAAAGGTAGCAGATGAGCCCGTTGTTCAGGCTCTTGGCTCGGTGGCAATTTGCTGCAATGATTTCCAGACATCTTGCCCATGCGGAGGTCGAAACATGAGCGATGGTTGTGAGCTGGTGCTGGTTCAGCACGACGACATGCGAGGACGCATCCCGATTGCGCACATGCGCAACGTCTACCGCGTCGACGAGGTGGAAAAACGCCTGGGCAAGTTGCCGCCCCGCGACCACGAAAGCCTGCGGGCCACTTATGAACGCATGATTGACAAGGGGCCGGAGCGCTTCCAGGTCAAGCCCTCGGGGCTGCCCGCCATGGCGCACCTGTATGAGGAGTTGCCCAACTTCCACCCGGTGCTCGATGACCTCAAGCGGCAACTGGCCTTGTGCAGCGACAGCCGCGATGCCCTGGAGATCACCCCCATGCTTTTGCTGGGGCCGCCCGGTGTCGGCAAGACCCACTTTGCGCGGGAGATGGCGCAGCTGCTGGGCACCGGCATGGGCTTTGTCTCCATGAGTTCGCTGACAGCAGGCTGGGTGCTGTCCGGCGCGTCCAGCCAATGGAAGGGCGCCAAGCCCGGCAAGGTCTTCGAGACCCTGGTCGAAGGCCAGTATGCCAACCCGGTCATGGTGGTCGACGAGATCGACAAGACGGGCGGCGAGCATGCCTACGATCCCCTGGGGTCGCTGTACAGCCTGCTGGAGCACGACACCGCCCATACCTTCATTGACGAGTTCGCGGAAGTGCCCATTGATGCCAGCCAGGTCATCTGGGTGGCCACGGCCAACGATGCGCGCGGCATTCCCGATCCCATCCTCAATCGCATGAATGTCTTCGACATCGACATGCCCGATGACGAGGCGGCGCGCAAGATCGCCAGCAAGCTCTATCGCAGCATCCGCGCCGAACACGACTGGGGCAAGCGCTTCGAGCCCGAATTGCGCGAGGAGGTGCTCGATGCGCTGAGCCATTGCGCCCCGCGTGAAATGCGCCGGGCGTTGATGACGGCCTTTGGCAATGCCAAGCTCGATGCGCGCGGTGTGCTGGAGCCGCGCGACCTGCCCGACCATCAGGCGCGGCGCCAGCCGATGGGCTTCGTGCAATGATGTGAGCCTTGTGAACGCAGAAGGTCTCTTGTCATGCCGGCGAGTCTGTCCGGACAGTTGGTCGTGGCGATTTCGTCGCGTGCCCTGTTCGACTTCGAAGAAGAAAACCAGTTATTCGAGGGCGCGGATGACCACGCCTACATGCAATACCAGCTCGACCACATCGACGTGCCGGCGCGGCCGGGGGTGGCGTTTTCTCTGGTTCGCAAATTGCTCGCCTTCAACGATGGCGCGCAGCCGCGCGTCGAAGTGGTGATCCTGTCTCGCAACGATCCTGTGTCGGGCATGCGGGTGTTTCGATCGGCCAAGCACTATGGCTTGCCCATTGAGCGAGGCGTGTTCACGCGCGGACAAAGTCCCTGGCGCTATTTGCGGCCCTTGCAGGCGCATCTGTTCTTGTCGGCCAACGAGGCCGATGTGCGCTCGGCCCTGCAAGCCGGCGTACCAGCCGCGCGGGTGCTGCCGCACGCCGCCCGCGCCGGCGACGCCCATCCGCATGAGGTGCGCATTGCCTTCGACGGCGACGCGGTGCTGTTCTCGGACGAGGCTGAGCGGGTCTACCAGTCTGGCGGCCTGGATGCCTTTCAGCGCCATGAGGTCGAGCGGGCCGCCAAGCCGCTGGCGGCGGGGCCGTTCAAGCCTTTGCTGCAAGCCCTGCATGAACTGCAGCAGCACGGGCCGGCTGCCCCCGCGCCGGCCATGCGCATTCGCACGGCACTGGTCACGGCGCGCGGCGCACCGGCCCACGAACGGGCCATTCGCACCCTGATGGATTGGGGCATCGAAGTTCACGAGGCGCTGTTCCTGGGCGGTCTGCCCAAAGGGGCCTTCCTGCGCGAGTTCGAGCCGGACTTCTTCTTTGACGACCAGACCGGGCATGTCGACAATGCGGCGCCTCATGTGCCCTCGGGGCATGTGGCGTCGGGCATTGCCAACCAAGGAGCCACATCATGAGCGACGACCTGGGCAGCTTTTTTGCCTTGCCACCCTTCCAGGCCGATCAGGCCCTGGTCAAACTGCGGCGCGATCTGCGCGAGCTCAAGCCTTTGGCCGAAAAGGGCACGGGCCCCGTGGTGCGCTTCGAATGGAAAAGCCTGCCCGTGATCGAGTTGAATCTGACGACGGACGCCCCACCCGCCTTGGCGGTGGCGCTCGCCAAGCGGCCCAGTCAGCGGCCTGAGTGGGCGCGGCTCACCCTGACAACCAGCGCCGA
Organism: Acidobacteriota bacterium; assembly: GCA_050259275.1. Lineage (GTDB taxonomy): Bacteria > Pseudomonadota > Gammaproteobacteria > Burkholderiales > Burkholderiaceae_C > Aquabacterium. The sequence continues at coordinate 472,541 of JBLNAI010000015.1, read as the reverse complement.
CCTGCGCAAATGGCTCGATGAGGTCAAGCGCAGCCTGAAGCGTTGGGACGACGAAGACTGACCGTCAGACCCGGCGCATTTTGGCCTTGAACAACTCGGCGATGCTGACCTCGCGCTGGCCTGGAATCAACTCGTAGGACTCGCCGGCGGCCAGCGTGCCCGGCTGCAGCACGGACAGGTAAAAGCCGCAATAGCCCGATTGCGCCATCATCTTGACGGCCTGCTTGAAGCCCATCACCGCTTCAAATTTGTAGCAGGGCCGGCGCGGCTCGCTGATCGCCAGCCGGCAATCCGGAAACTGCAGCACGTCGCCCACATACGCGCCGCCTTCCAGCAGGCCGGTGATCGTGAGGTTCTCGCCTAGCATGCCGTACGGCAGGGGCTCGCCCCACTCCTGAGCCCGCGCCTGACTGCGTACCGTCTGCCAGAACGCATAGTGTTCATGCGGATAGGCGTAAACCGCTTTGCTCAAGCCGCCGTGCACGGTCAGGTCAGACTGCTCGTCGCCCTCCAGGCCCATTCGCTTGACCTCGATGCGCTGGGGCTGGTCCAGGGTGCTGACGGGACGTTTGGCGATGCCGGTCATGACGCGGCGCTCGTTGATCAGCATGGCTTGCGCCTGCGCCGTGTTGATGGACAGCAAACGGTGTGAAGAAGACATCGTTGATTCCGCTCAAGGGGGGAGTCGCAGCATAACGGTTGCGCTCCGCCCTGTCCGGACTCAGGATTTGGCGACCCGACGCCAGGCCGGTTGGGATTTGCCCACGATGCCCTGTGCCAGCGGCCACTGCAGCCAGGTCACCATCAATTTGCCGGCGGCGTGACGGGAGCGGAACGACAGCGCCACTTGCAACTCCAGCGCCAGACGCGGGTCGGACAAGGGCCAGATTTTCGTGCCGGCGGGCTGGCCGCCGCGCGCCAGTGCGGCACGGGTCAGCAACTGATAAGCGGGCCCCTTGATGGCGGGCGCCGTGCCGGCACGCAGGCCCTTGCTGGCCAGTCCTCCCGTCAACTGATCGGCCAGACTGGCCACGGCAGAGTCGGCCGCCGGCGCTTTCCAGGCGGCCTTGCCTGCGCTGGCAGCCACGATCACCTGGGTCAGGGCCCGCCCGGCATCGGTCTCTGCCCGGATCCCGGCCACGTCATCGGTGGGCCCCACCAGCACCACCTCTGTCACGGCCAGCGTGTGTCGTTCGTAAATCAGCCCCTGTCTGTCCAGGCTGTCCGCCTTGGGGATGCTCAGGAAGAGGCCGACATCCGTCTGCCCCTGGTCCAGCTGATCCAGCACCAGGCTGGACTCCACCGGATTGAACTGGGCCGCCCAACCCAGATCGTGTGACATCGCCGCTTGCCAACGCGCACTCAGACCCGAATCGATGACGGCGGGGTCGGCCGACACGCGCGGCCCCTCTGTCAGAGGCCGCTTGCCGCGGGCCTGCGCCCAGGCCTGCGGGGGCAGGCAAGCCCCTAATGTGGTGAGGGTAATCAGTGAGCGGCGAAGGGGATCGAACATCGGCATCAACAGAAGGTCGCAAGGGCTTCCAGCATACAAAAAGAAGCGCGGTTCGTGACGGAGTCGGCACCGTGCGCCCTGAATAAATCCGCCTCCCCTTGGACCCGGGGGGAGCCTAAAAATCCCCGAGTGGACTAAAATGCGAGGTTCCCGGTTTTGCCCCCCGGGCCAGTTTTGGCCAGATCCTGGCTCAAGAAGGGTCCGACTGATGGGGATGGAGCAGGGTGTCGAGAGTGCGGTTGAGCCGCGTTGTCGAGACCTTGTTTTTTAACTTTGGAGCTTTGTCATGACTACTGCCGCAGTTCAGGTGAACGCACCTGCCTACGTCAAAAACACCAAGCTGATCGCCTGGGTTGCCGAGATGGCCGCCCTGACTCAGCCGAAGGACATCGTCTGGTGTGATGGTTCACAAGAAGAATACGACCGCCTGTGCGCCCAATTGGTTGCCGCCGGCTCGTTCAAGAAGCTGAACCCCGAACTGCGTCCCAACAGCTACCTGGCCATCACCGACCCGTCGGACGTGGCCCGCGTGGAAGACCGCACCTTCATCTGCTCCGAGCGCAAGGAAGACGCCGGCCCCACCAACAACTGGTGTGAGCCCGCTGAAATGCGCGCCAAGCTGCAAACGGGCGAAGGCGCCCTGTTCAAGGGCTGCATGAAGGGCCGCACCATGTACGTGGTGCCCTTCTCGATGGGCCCGCTGGGCTCCAACATCGCCCACATCGGCGTCGAGCTGTCTGACAGCGCCTACGTGGCCGTCAACATGAAGCTCATGACCCGCATGGGCAAGGGCGTGATCGAGGTGCTGGGCACCGATGGCGACTTCGTGCCCTGCATGCACACCGTGGGCGCCCCGCTCGAAGCCGGTCAGAAGGATGTGACCTGGCCTTGCAACCCCACCGTCAAGTACATCGTTCACTACCCCGCCACCCGCGAAATCTGGTCGTATGGCTCCGGCTACGGCGGCAACGCGCTGCTGGGCAAGAAGTGCTTTGCATTGCGCATCGCCTCCACCATGGGCCGCGAGCAAGGCTGGCTGGCCGAGCACATGCTGCTGCTGGGCGTGACCAACCCCCAGGGCCAGAAGTTCCACGTGGCTGCCGCTTTCCCATCGGCCTGCGGCAAGACCAACTTCTCCATGCTGATCCCGCCCGAGGGCTACAACGGCTGGAAGGTCACCACCATCGGTGACGACATCGCCTGGATCAAGCCCGGTGCCGACGGCAAGCTGTACGCCATCAACCCCGAAGCCGGTTACTTCGGCGTCGCTCCTGGCACCAACACGCTGACCAACCTGAACTGCATGAACTCGCTCAACCGCGACGTGATCTTCACGAACGTGGCCCTGACCGACGACGGCGACGTGTGGTGGGAAAGCATGACCGACACGCCGCCTGCCCACCTGATCGACTGGCAAGGCAAGGACTGGACGCCTCAGATCGCCAAGGAAACTGGCGCCAAGGCCGCCCACCCCAACGCCCGCTTTACCGTGGCCGCGACCAACAACCCTGCGCTCGACCCCGAGTGGGACAACCCCGCTGGTGTGGCGATCGACGCCTTCATCTTCGGTGGCCGCCGCTCCACGACCGTGCCACTGGTGACCGAGGCCCGTGACTGGACCGAAGGCGTCTACATGGCTGCCACCATGGGCTCCGAAACCACCGCCGCCGCCTTCGGCGCGCAAGGCGTGGTGCGTCGTGACCCCTTCGCCATGCTGCCCTTCATGGGCTACAACATGAGCGACTACTTCCAGCACTGGCTGAACGTGGGCGCCAAGCTGCAAGCCGCTGGCCACAAGGTGCCGCCGGTTTACTGCGTGAACTGGTTCCGCAAGGGCGCCGACGGCAAGTTCGTGTGGCCTGGCTACGGCGAGAACATGCGCGTGCTGGAATGGATCCTGGGCCGCATCGGTGGCACCGCCAAGGGCAGCGAAAACGCCTTCGGCATCAGCCCGAACTACGAAGACATCAACTGGAAGGGCCTGAACTTCACGCAAGAGCAGTTCCAATCGGTGATCGGCGTGGACAAGGCTGCCTGGACGCAAGAACTCAAGCTGCACGAAGAGCTGTTCACCCAGCTGGCCTACCACCTGCCGGCCGAAATGCCTGCGACCAAGGCCAAGATCGAACAGCGTCTGGCCGCCTGATTTCAGGTCGGACGTGATGCAGGACCGGGCCGCGCGCCCGGTCTTTTTTTTGCGTGTCTGCCGGGCGGCTGGCGTGGATTTGTCTCCAATGCGCTGAAATATGCAGCGCCTGCCGCGCATTTCGCACGCCGTGACAGGCTGCCTTGTGCCATATTGGGATCAGGTCCCGCTGTGGAGGATGTCGCCATGCAACTACTCGACGAAATGCTCGCGCTCAAGCTCCTGACGCCCGATCAGCATACCGAGATCGGTGCCTGGGTGCGCGAGGCGCGTACCCCCGACCGCATCCTGCAAATGCCGGCGCATCTGTGGCGCGCCCTCGAATCAGCCAGTCTCCTGATGGACTTCGACCTGGGCGCCCATCCGGTCCTGCACTGAAGGGCTTGGGACTAGAATCAGGCCATGCCTGAAGCCCTCCGCTTGCGCCCGCTGGAGCGGGAAGACCTGCGTTTTGTTCATGAACTGGACAACAACGAGTCGGTGATGCATTACTGGTTCGAAGAGCCTTATGAGGCTTTTGTCGAACTGTGCGACCTGTACGACAAGCACATCCACGACCAGAGCGAGCGGCGCTTCATCGCCGAGCACGCGCAGCAACGCGTGGGCCTGGTCGAGCTGGTCGAAATCAACCACATTCACCGTCGCGCCGAGTTTCAGATCATCATCGCGCCCGATCACCAGGGCAAAGGCTACGCCACCGAGGCCACCCTGCTGGCGATGGACTACGCCTTCATGGTGTTGAACCTGTACAAGCTGTACCTGATCGTGGATTGCGAAAACGAGCGCGCGGTCAAGGTCTACGCCAAGCTGGGGTTCAAGGAAGAAGGGCGCCTGATCGACGAATTCTTCGTCGACGGCGAATACCGCGATGTGCTGCGGATGGCCATGTTCCAGCCGCAATACCTCGCCTACCGAAAGGCTTTGAAGGCCCCGGCCGGGACGCCCGCATCATGAGTCTGCATTACCTCGATTTCGAGTACAGCGAGGACACTGAAGGGGTTGGCACGTTCGAAGCCATGGCCTCGGTCGCAGCCGGACAGGTGGCCGCCGTGCAGGCCGAGGTGGCCCAGGTTCTGAGCTGGGCCTTCCATGACTTTGGGCCCTCGCGAGGCCCCCTGGATGACGGTTTTGAGTGGGACTATGACCTGCAGGCGCAGATCGAATACAGCACACAGGAGAGCTGGCAGTTCGACGCCGCCATGGGGCTGGTGCTGACCTCACGTCAGCAGCCCGGCGAGCCGCGTCACACGGTGACCTTGTCACTGAGCGGGACCGAGGCTTTTTGCCAGGCGCTGCGCGACCGCTTTGGCCTGGGCTGAAGCCGACGGCCGGTTGCGGTATGGTTCAAGCGGACGACCATTTCGTCCGATAAACCCTTGCAATGCGCCTCGAATGCAGCGGGCGCCATCCAAAGTGGGGTGTGGAACATGCTGGCTGCGACCGGTAACGCAAGCGAGGCAAGGCCTCGCCGCCTGGGTCTGGCGGACTGGATCTTGGGGCAAGACCCCATACAACGGCGCGCGGTCAAGCGGCTGTTGCTGGTGTCGCACGCCTATGCCGTGATCTGGTTGCTGGTGGCGGTGTCCATTCATGCGGGCATGTCGCGCCCTGCGGCCTGGCTGGTGGTGGCTTACGGTGTGGTGGGTCAAAGCGTGTTCTACGCCATCCTGCGCAAAGGCCTGACCCTGCAGATGGCGGACCCGCTGTTGTGCTTTCCGCAGGTGCTGTTTGGCGTGGTCTCGGTGGTGCTGGGGTATGTCTTTCTGCCTTTTGCACAGGGCTCGTCGCTGCAGGTGCTGTTCGTGCTGCTGGTGTATGACCTGCACCGACTGACCATTCGGCAGATCCGCATCGTGGGCGGCGTGACCGCGGTGCTGCTGACCCTGGCGGTGGCGGCGATGTGGGTGTGGCGGCGTGACGGGCTGGATCTGCGCCAGGAAGCGCTCAATATCGGCATGGCCATGTTGGTGATCCCGATGCTGGCAGGCGTGAGCAGCGCGGTACGCCGCGTCCACGTCAACCAGATGGAAAAGCGCACCGAGCTGGACAAGGTCCTGGGCGAGCTCAAGACTTTGTCTCAGCATGACGCCCTGACCGGGTGCGTCAACCGCCGCTACATGCTGGAGCTGCTGGACGAGGAGCTCAAGCGCCAGCGCCGCACGGGCCGGGGCTTCTGTCTGGCGATGCTGGACGTGGACCATTTCAAGCAGGTCAACGATGGCCATGGTCACGCCGTGGGCGACCAGGTCTTGCAGCGACTGGCCCACCTCGCGCGGGACACCTTGCGCGGGGCCGATGTGATGGCCCGCTGGGGCGGCGAAGAGTTCCTGCTGATGCTGCCCGTGACGACGCTGGATGAGGCCGGCCAGATCGTGGAGCGGCTGCGCCAGAAGGTGGCCGAGCAGGACTGGCAAGCCCTCTCACCCGGGCTGCGCGTCACTTTCTCTGCCGGGGTGGTGGCGCACGATGGCCCGATGAATGTCGAGCGCAGCATCGATCTGGCCGATGCCGCCCTGTACCGTGCCAAGCAAAGCGGCCGCAATCGTGTCGAATCTGCCTGAAGGCCCCCGCCCCCTCATGCAGCGCCTCTCTGATGGGGTGCTGGGCACGAACCCCAAGGTCCGTTCCCGCGTGCTGCATGGGCTGTACCCCATTCTGATCTATCTGGCCTGGTGCGGGGTCACGGTCTACAGCGCGCGCATGGGCTACATGACTGTCGCGGCGGCGCGCTTCATGATCACGCTGCATGTGATCGGCATGGTGGCCTTCTATCCCTGGGTGCGAAGCGGCCGTACCGCCGAGTTGCAGGATTCGGGGCTGGTGATGCCGCAGATCATCTGGGGCAGTTGTTCCACCATCCTGGGCTATCTGCTCAACCCGCCTTTGAGAACGGCCTACCTGCAGGGTTTGTGCTTCGTTCATTTGTTTGGCCTGTTCACCCTGCGGCCCTGGCAGTTGTTCATCACGGGCAGCAGCAGCGTCGTCATGCTCCTGGCGATGCTGGGCGTGATGGCGCATCAGAACGGGCCGGCGTTCAGCCCCCGCGAAGAGACCTTCAAGGTGATTTTCGCGTGTTTCATTGTCGCCCTGATCACCTGGATGTCCATCGTGCACAGCCGGGTCCGAGGCCGTCTGAGCCTGCGCAAGAAGGCTCTGGCGCAGGCGGTGGCGCAGGTGCATGAACTGGTCACCCGCGATGCACTGACCGGCTTGTTCAATCGCAAGCACATGCAGGAGTTGCTGGAGCGCGAGCACCAACGGCAATGGCGCACGGGCCAGCCGTTTTGCGTGGCCCTGATCGATCTGGACCACTTCAAGCACGTCAATGACACGCATGGCCACCAGGTGGGCGACGAGGTGCTGCGCGGCTTTGCGCAGGCGGCGCTGGGCACCTTGCGCGAGACGGATATCCTGGGTCGCTGGGGTGGCGAAGAGTTCCTGATCCTGATGCCGGACACCACGCTCGAGCCCGATGCCCTGGTGGCCTTGGAACGCTTGCGGCGCCTGATGCAGGATGTCTTTCCGTCGGCCACGGCGCCTGCTTTGCGCATCACGTTTTCGGCCGGGGTGGCGGCGCACCATGTGAATCAATCGGTCGAGCAGACCATCGCGCGCGCCGATGAGGCCCTCTATCAGGCCAAGCGCGACGGCCGCAATGCCACCGTTCTGGCCCAGGGTTGATCCGAGCCCGACCTCCTTACAATGGCGACCCTAGCTGTTGGTTCCTCCGTGTCATGAACATCACCGTCAACGAAGCGCTGCGCGCCTACATCGATCCGCTCACCCCCGAGGAGCACGATGCGCTGGAGCGCAGCATCCTGGCCGAGGGCTGTCGCGATGCGTTGGTGCTGTGGGGCGACGTGCTGGTCGACGGGCACAACCGCTATGGCATCTGCCAAAAGCACGGCTTGCCTTTCAACACGGTGCAAAACACGCGCTTCCAATCCATGGAAGACGTGCATCTGTGGATGATCGATCAGCACCTGGGGCGGCGCAGTGTGTCGGACTTTCAGCGGGGCGTGCTGGCTTTGCGCAAGAAGGAGCTCCTGTCCGCGCGCCAACCCACCGAGGACGCCGCCCCGGCGCCCGCGCCCCTGGTCACGCGCGAAGCGATCGCCAAGGCCGCCCGCATCAGCAGCACCACGGTCAGCCAGATCGAAAAGATTCAGAAAGCAGCGGCCCCCGAGCTGGTCGAGGCCGTCAAGTCGGGCGTGATCTCGATCAACGCCGCAGCGGCGGTCGCCGCCTTGCCGGTGGACGAGCAGGTGGCCGCTGTCGCCGGCGGCAAGAAAGAGTTGCAGCAAGCCGCCCGTCAGGTGCGCGAAGCCAAGGCACGGACCAAGGCGACAGCGGCGGACCCGGCAGCGGCCGAGCCACCCTGGGCGCCGGCCGCTGCTCCCGCGGATGCCCTGGCTGATGCGCCCCACGCGGACGAATCGCCCGAGGCGGTCATCGCGCGGCTGACACAGACCATCGCGCAATTGCGGGCTGAAAACGCTCAGCTCAAGGCTGCACTCGCTGCGCGGGCCAGTTGCGACGCAGGGTCTGAACCAGGCGATCCAGCTCAATCGGCTTGACCACCAGGTCGACCATGCCCGCCGCGACGCATTTGTCGCGCTCTTCTTCCATGGCGTGAGCCGTCTGCCCCACGATGGGCAGGTGAGGGGCCAGTCGCTTGATCTGGCGGGTGGCCTCGTAGCCATCGACCAAGGGCATCTGAACGTCCATCAGGATCAGGTCGAAAGGCGGCGGCGCGTGCGCGCGAACGAGGTCGATGGCCGCCTGACCGCTGTCCACGAAGGTGACCTCGGCGCCTTCGAGCTTCAGAAACTCATGAAGCACCATCTGGTTGATCGGGTTGTCTTCTGCGGCCAGGACGTTCAGCCCTGCCAGCCGGCCCCCGTAGCTGGGCCTGGCGGGCGGTGCAGGGAGGGATGCCGGGGCAGGGGCCTCGGTCGCGCTGACCAAAGGCAGTGTCACTTCAAACTGTGAGCCTTCGCCCAGGACACTGAGCACCTGGATCTGGCCGCCCAGCATTTCGACCAGCCGTTTGGTGATGGTCAGCCCCAGGCCCGTTCCGCCATAGCGCCGCGTGGTGGAGTTGTCGGCTTGCGTGAAAGGCGAGAACAGTCCTTGCAGTTGCTGCTCCGTCATGCCGATGCCCGTGTCGGCCACGGTCAGGACCAGGGTCGCGTCTCGGCGCGTGGCCGTCACGTCGATGTGGCCTTGCCGGGTGAACTTCACCGCATTGGTCAGCAAGTTGAGCAGGATCTGCTCCAGGCGCAAGGGGTCGGTGCTCATGCGCGCCGGCAAGTCGGGGGACACGGTCACGCGCAGCGCCAGCCCGTTGGTCCGAGCCCGTTCTTCAATGGACTGCACCACGCGCTGCAGCAGGTCGGGCAGGTGAACGGGCAGTTGCTCGATCTGCAGCTTGCCGGCTTCGATTTTTGAAAAGTCCAGGATGTCGTTGACCACGCCCAGCAGCACCTGGCCGGATTGCAGGATCTGCCCGAACAAGGCCTTCGCCGACCCGGAGGGGTCCTGGTAGCCGATCTGCGCCAGACCCAGCACGCCATTGAGCGGCGTGCGGATCTCATGGCTCATGTTGGCCAGGAAGCTGCTCTTGACCTCGGCCAGGCGCTCGGCTTCCTGGCGGGCGGCTTCCAGCTCGGCCGTGCGCTGTTGCACCGTGGCTTCCAGCTGCTCCTGGTGGTGCTGCAAGGCCTTGCGGGCTTCATGGATCTCGGTGATGTCACGCGACAGGCCGAACAGCCCGATCACCTGTCCCTCGTCATCGAACATCGGCCCCTTGGTCACCAGGAACAGCCACTGTTTGCCGTCCCGGGTGGTCAGATACTCTTCCGTGGTCTGTGTGACGCCGCCTTTCATGATGGCCTGGTCGCGGTCCATCACGATCCGGGCGGTCTCTGGCGGGAACACCTCGGTGTCGTCGTGGCCGATGATGGCGTCTTGCGTGCAACCCAAGATCTCTGTCGTGGCGCGATTGGCCATCAGGTAGCGGCCCTGCAAATCTTTGACGAAGACAGCGTCGGTGGTGCCTTCCACCACCGAGCGAAACAGCTGCTCGCTGCGGCGTAGGGCGGCCTCGGTCTTGAGGCGCTCGCTGACGTCAATGGCCAGCCCGATCACCGCAGGCCCCTGGTGGGTCTCCACGCCGCGCCCATGAACTTCCAGTTCGACCTGCGAGCCATCGCGCCGCCGCCCTTTGACGGAGTAGCGCATGTGGTGCGCCATGTCTTCCGTGCGGCGCCGCAGGTTGCGCTCGAGTTGCTCGCGCTGGTCGGGCATCACCAGGGCGGTGGCCGGCAGGCGGTTGATGATCTGATCCGGGCTGTCGTAGCCCATGATCTTGGCCAACGCCGGGTTGGCGTAGCGGAACACGCCATCCTGGATGATGTAGATCCCGGCGAGCGACTGCTCGACCAGCGCCTTGAACTTGTTGTCGTCGGACCGCTCGTGGGCGCGGCGCAGCCATTCATGGGTCAGGCTGAAGAGGATCCCCATGCCAAAGAAGATCCCCACGCCGAGGATCGCGCTGGGCCGGTCGATTTGCCAGGACCAATAAGGAATTGTGAAGACAAACCAGCCGATCAGGGTGGACAACACCGCGGCCATGGCACCCGCCCAGGCGCCCCCCAGCACGGAAGCCAGGAAGACGGCCGGATACAGCAACAACCAGGAGCGCGGCTCGATCGAGGGCCAGAAGGCCCACTGCACCACGCCCGCCGCGACAGGCAGGATCACCCCCCAGGCGAGGCTTTGGGCGCGCGGGGCGCGAAACACCGCATCGGGCAGGCTGGCATCTTCGTCGTTGGGGGTGTTTTGCAGGGCCGCCCACAGTATCAGGGCCGTGATCGCGATGAAGACCAGGCCTTTGAGGGACGAAAACCGCGTCAGGGTTTGTGGGTCGGCAAACAGGCTCAGGGCCTGATCCGACAGCAGGATCCAGGCGGCCGCGAAGACCACATAAGCGGCGGTGGCTCTCAGGCTGTACAGCTGACGACGAGAGACCGACATGGGAACGCTCCTAGACCTTTGCCTCTGCTTTGCCTCTTTGGGCTCAGCCCATTATGGCTGGCAATTTCGGTCAAGGCGCGTCGGGGAAGCCCCCTGTTGTCGTGCGTTCGATACTGCGGGTGCAGCGTGCCTATTCGCTGAAATAAGCACGGTTTTGCGGCACTGTTAACGGTTTCGGTCCTACGGGGCGGGCGGCGGACGCCGAAATGAAAGCTATCTCCCTGGAGGTAGTCTCATGAAAACAGCCGCCCGCTTGCTCCTGTCCACCACCCTGGCCCTGGCCTCTCTGACCCTGGCAGGCACGGCTTGCGCCGCCATCGAGCCGATGGACGACGAGGCGCTGAGCAACTCTTACGCCGGAGACGGCACGGACACCACCAAGCTGGCCGAGTCGCCCTTTTTGAACTTTGCGACCGCGCTGCTCAAGATCAGTGCCAAAAACACCAAGATTCTGAGCCGCGAAGAGTTCGTCGCGACGATGGCGGCCTCGGGGGTGACGGACTTGCCTGCTGCGGTGTACGACGGCCGGCCTGTGACCGAAGTCACGCTGCCCTCTCATCCTGTCAGCACCACCATCAAGCTCTCGCAGTTCATCTCGTCGATGACCGGCGTGAAATACGATGCCCCGGGCATGGGCAACATCAGCATTCAGAATTTCGATGCCGGTGGCAGTCGCATCTGGGTGTGGGGCCACTGAGGCGCCGAACTGAGCGAGCCGACGAGCCCCCGAGGGGCTCTGCCACTCAAGCGGCGTTCACACGCGCTGTGACGGCCTGACCGCTGCGCAGGCCCAGCTTGTCCATCAACTGGCGGTCACGATCGACCTCGGGGTTGCCGGTGGTCAGCAATTTGTCCCCATAGAAAATCGAATTCGCCCCGGCCAGGAAGCACATGGCCTGGACGGCTTCGCTCATTTGCTGGCGGCCAGCGGACAGGCGCACGCGCGCGGTCGGCATCGTGATGCGGGCCACGGCGATGGTGCGCACGAATTCAAGCGGGTCCAGCTGAGGCGTATCGGCCAGCGGGGTGCCAGGCACGCGTACCAGATCGTTGATCGGCACCGATTCGGGGTAGGTTGGCAGATTGGCCAGTTGAGCGATCAGCCCAGCGCGGCCTTCGCGCGTTTCCCCCATGCCGACGATGCCGCCGCTGCAGACCTTGATGTTGGCCTGACGCACGTGGTCCAGGGTGTCCAGGCGGTCCTGCATGTCGCGCGTGGTGACGATGTCGCCATACAGCTCGGGGGCCGTGTCCAGATTGTGGTTGTAGTAGTCCAGACCGGCGTTCTTCAGGCTCTGGGCCTGCGTGTCGGTCAGCATGCCCAGGGTGCAGCAAGCCTCCAGGCCTTCGGTTTTGACGACCTGGATCAGCTCCACCACTTTTTCGATGTCGCGGTCTTTGGGGGCACGCCAGGCGGCGCCCATGCAGAAGCGGCTGGCGCCGGCTTCGCGCGCGGCCACCACGGCTTCGCGCACTTCGTCAGGGGACATCAGCTTGCCCGCTTCGACCCCGGTATCGTGCGAGGCCGATTGCGGGCAGTAGCCGCAGTCCTCGGGGCAGCCGCCCGTCTTGACCGACAGCAAGGTGGCGTGCTCGATCTCGTTGGCATCCCAGTGTTCGCGGTGCACCTGCTGGGCGCGCCACATCAGGTCGTTGAAGGGCAGATTGAACAGCGCCAGAACCTGGGCGCGGGGCCAGCGGGCCTGGCTGTCGTCATGGTCTTTGCAGTCGCCCCCGCAGCCGTGGGCATTCAGGATCCCTTTGGGGACCAGTTTGATGGGCTGTGCCACGGAGGAATCAGAAGGGGTAGCCGATGAAGCGCACTGAGACATGTTGGGTTCCGGTAATGCTGGCGCAAGTTTAGTGTGCTTGACGGCCCCTGAACAGTGCCGCAGTTCAAGCTTGGCGTTAAGCTTTGGCCATGCGCTTCGAACACGTCATTGAAATCAACTCCCCCGCCACCTCGGTTCAGATGGTGGTGCCAGTTTTTTCACGTGAACAACTCTGGCGCGGCCTGATGGGGCGGGTGCAGGAGCCGCAGCGCTTTCCGATGGGGCCCGAGCGCTGTGATTGGCAAGAGGTTGAGCCCGATGTGTACCAGCGCACCCTGAGCTTTGGCCAGCATGTCTTTCACGACGAGGTGCGCGCCACACCGCTCGAACGGCTGGTGTTCACACCCCAGGCGCAGGGCGACACGGCACCCATTCGCCTGACGATGACCATCGAAGAGCCGGACGCGGGGCGCATGGTGCTGCGCTTTGTCTACGAGGCGCTGGCTGAGCAGACCGCCGAAGAGGCCTACTACAACGACTACCGCCACAACGCCTGGCTGCACAACGACCGTGACATGGTGCGCACCCTGCGCCAGTGGCTGTCAGACGAGGGGCTGTGACCGGGCCGTGCCGGGCCGGGCGGCCGGCAGCGTGACCGAAAACTCGGAGCCCTGACCGGGCTCGCTGCGCACCTCGACCTGGCCGCTCATGCGCTCGACCAGTTGCTTGACGATGTACAACCCCAGGCCCGTGCCTTCGATGTGCGCCGAGGGGTTGACCCGTTTGAAGGGCTGGAACAGCTCGGCTTGCTCGTGTCCCGCCAGCCCCACGCCGGTGTCGGCAATGCGGATCACGATGCGGTGCGCGTCGCCGGGCGCGATGTCGGCCCGCACGGTCACCTGCCCCCCTTCGCGGTTGTACTTGCAGGCGTTGGTCAGCAAGTTGATCAGAACCTGATGCAATCGCTTGGGGTCGGCCTCGGCCCACAGCGGCGTCTCGGGCAATTGTTCGTTCAAGGTCAGCCGCCTGGGCGCGAGGTGACTGGTGAGTAGCGCGGTGCAGGCCCGAATCGAGCTCACCACGTCGACCGGCTGCAGGTTCATGTGGACATGGCCGGACTCGACCTTGCTCAGATCCAGCACGTCTTCAATCAGGCCCAGCAGTTGTTTGCCCGCATCCAGGATCATCTCGATCTGGCGGGCATGCGTGGGCGGATTGTGGGCGGCGTCCATCTGCATCAGCTGGGCAAAACCCAGGATGGCATTGAGCGGGGTGCGCAGTTCATGGCTCAGGCGCGACAGGAATTCACGCTGCGATTGGGCCACCCGTTCCGCAGCGTCGCGCTTCATGGCGGTCTCGACCTGATTGAGCTCTTCGGTGATGTCGCGCAGCACGCCCACCAGCCGAGGTGGGAGGCCTTCTTCCGCTTCGATCAGCCGGCCCGTGGCCTCCAGTGAGCGCAGCGTCCCATCGGGCAAGGCAATCCGATAGACCAGCTTGTAGTCCTGGCCGGCTTGCAAGGCCATGTCGGTCTCCAGGCGGGCGCGGGCTGCGTCTTCCGGCACGATGATCTCACGCAGCTTTTCGCGGGGCAGCACCACGGCGTCCGGCCCCAGCCCGTGCAGCGAGGCGGCCTTGTCGTCGAGCCGGATGATGCCGGTCGCCTTGTCGATTTCGTACAGACCAAAGCCGGCCGCCTTGGAGGCCAGCTCCCAGCGCCGATGGATCTGGTTGAGGTGATCCTGATGGCGCGTCTGCTTGAGCAGAACCTGCCGCACTTGCACCAGACTGATCAGGGACAGCAGCACCGCTGCGCTGGCGATGCCGCCGATCAGCAGGGCTTCGGCGACGCGGGCCGCATTGCCCAAGACCGTGCTGAAGTGGATGCCCGCCGCGCGGAGTTGCGTGTTGAGTTGAGTGATGCGCTGCAACTGGGCGTCGATCTGCGCGGGGCTGGCCTGGTCCTGGATCGCCACCTCCAACTGGCGGCCCTCGGCCTGCAGTTGGTCGATCAGGGCGTCGCCTTCTGCCCAGGTCCGCCGGGCGTCCTTGAGAACCCAGCGCTCGCCAAACCAGTGGAACAGGCTGACCATGCTGGCCACGTCATCCGGATGATTCTGGCCCATGATCAGCCACTGCTGGGTGCGCGCGGTGTTGGGGTCGTCGCGCTCCATCGCTTCGCGCGCGAGCCGGTCGTTGATGTTGACCTGCAGGGCGGCATGAAAGCGGGCCATGTCTCGCGGGTCATGGGTTTTGGCGTAACGGTAGAGCTGCTCCACCGCTTCGGAGCGGGCCTTGGACCACATGCTCTCGCCCGCCACATAGGCGCGCACCGCACCCAGCACGTTCACTGCCGCGATGGCCAGCATGGCCACGAGCAGGACGACCAGCAGGGGCGAGCCCAAGAGCCCGGCGTAAATGCGCCATGAGGCCGTGCGGACGGCTTTGTCGTTCATGGGGTCGCGTCGTGTTGGAAAGGTGGGGACCAGTTTAGTCAAGCGGGGGCGGTGTGTCTGTCAGGCAAGGGCCTGGAGGTGGGCAAAGTGATGGAGAACGTGGAGCCTTTGCCTTTTTCGCTCTGAACGGTGACCTGACCGTGCATGCGTTCCACCAATTGCTTGACGATGTACAGGCCCAGCCCCGTGCCTTCGGCTTGCACGGCGGTGGAGGCCACGCGCTTGAAGGGCTGGAACAACTGCGCCGTCTCCTCTTCGGTCATGCCCTGGCCGTCGTCGCTGATGTGCAGCAGCACATGGGGCTCTTGCAGGACGGCGCTGACCACCACACGCCCGCCCGGCCGGTTGTATTTGCAGCTGTTGGACAGCAGGTTCAGGCACACCTGCTGCAAGCGCTGGGGATCGGCCTGCACCCACAGGGCGGCCGCCGGCAGATGGTCGACAAACTGCACGCGCAGCAACTGCCGGGCTCCGTCGATCATGGCCATGCTGGCCCGCAGCGTCTGGCTCAGGTCCACGGGCTGCAACGCCATGCTGATTTCGCCGGCCTCCACCTTGGACAGGTCCAGCACGTCTTCGATCAAGGCCAGCAGTTGCTGGCCCGCGATCATGATCATGTTGACCTGCTGGTGCTGATGGGCCGGCAAGGGGTGATGGGGGTCGAGTTCCAGCAGTTGGGCAAAGCCCAGAATGGCATTGAGCGGCGTGCGCAACTCGTGACTGAGGCGAGAGAGGAAGTCGCGTTGCGCCCGGGCAACCTGTTCGGCCGCATCGCGCTGCATGGTCAATTGAGCTTGTGCCATTTCGTCCGTCACGTCTCGCACCACGCCGATCAGGCGGGTCTCGCCATTGCGCTCGTTGAGGTCCTGACGGCCCATGAGTTCAATCTGCCGCGTGCTGCCATCGGGCCGGTTGATGCGGTGCACGTTGCGAATGGCTTGCCCCGTCTCGATGGCGCGGTCCACGGCCTGGCGGGTCTGGCGCCTTTGGTCTTCGCTGATGAGGCTGTCCAGCTGCTCGCGGGGTGCCACGCACGCGGTGTCGCTGACGCCATACAGGCGCGCGGCTTTGGCATCGAGGGCCACGTCGTTGCTGCGCCCCTGTTGCTCGAACAGGCCCAGGCCGGCCACTTCGGCGGCCAGCTCCCAGCGCTTGGTGACCGCGGCCAGGGCGCGCTCATGGCGGACCTGCTTGTGCAGGGTCCGGCGTACCAGTGTCAGCGAGCCCCACGACAAGATCGCCGAGGCCAGCAAGATGGCGCCGATCAAGACCCACTCCGTGAAGCGACCGGCATCGTCCAGATTGACACGAAAGCGCTGTTCGGCCTGCGAAAAGTCATCGGTCAGCAGTCGGATCTGCTGCAAGCTGGCCTGGATGGTGGCATCGTCGGCATGGGCGTCGACTTGCGCACGCAACTGTTGCCCCAGCCGGTTCAGCCGGTCGATCAGGCGGTCGCCTTCGACCCAGGCGGACAGCGTCTGCTCGAACAGCGGCAGCGAGCCGAAGTGCCGAAACAGGATGATCATGCCGGTGATGTCATCGGCGTGGCTGCCACCCTGGATGAACAGCTGGCGGATCAGGGCTTTGTCGGGGTGGGGTTTGAGCAGTTCCTCGCGCGCGCGCCGGCTGCCCAGCGGGGCTTGTAGCGACTGTTCAAAACGCGAGAAGTCCGCAGGATGACGGCTGAGGGCAAAGTGGCTCAGATGGAGCAGGGCGTTGCCGCAGGACTTCGACCAGGCGCTTTCGCCGGTGGCGTAGCCGCGCACGGATCCCAGCACTTTGACGCTGATCACCGCCAGGGCGGCGACCAGGCAAGCCACCGCCAGGGTGGGGCCCAGCACGTTGAGATACAGGCGCCGTGGATGGGTCCGGGCCAGCTGTACTGCCATGTCTTGGTGTTCCCCTGATAAGTTGGAGGGTGGGATCGTCTCAGTTTAGGCTGAGGCGGGGGACCTTGCCACTGATGGGCAACCCGGGGTTGTCGTCCCGACGGCCATGTCAAGGCAAAACGGGGTGAGGCAAGGGCGCGTGGGCCACATCAGACCGGACCGCGGTCTGCGCGGCTTGCTGCAGTTGCGGCAAGGCCGCTTGCATCTGCTGCTTGGTCTGACCCAGTCCGCGTACCACGCACACTGCGGCCGGTCCGCAGGCGGCGGCCCATGCGACGTCTTGCGCGCTCAGCAAGCCGCCAATGGCGACCACCGGGACCGGGCTGTGTCGAACCCACCAGCCCAGGTTGTCTTGACCCTGCGGCAGCCAGGGCATGTCCTTGGTGGTGGTCGGTTGAACGGGGCCACAGGCGATGTAGCTGGCGCCGCAGCCGGCCGCCCGAGCCAGTTCCCAGAGGCTGTGCGAACTCAGGCCGAGCATGAGCCGGGAGCCGGCCGCCAGCAAGGCCTGGCAGTCGGCGGGACGCAGGCTCAGCAGGTCTTCCTGGCCCAGGTGCAGTCCCAGTCGGACCGTGGGGGCCAGATCGGGCAGCAGGGCCAAGGCGGCCTGCCAGTGGTCGTTGACGAAGAGCTGTGCATCCACGGACGCTGCGCTGCGCAGGCTGTGCGACAGGTTTGCCGACAAGTCCATTGGCGCCTTGTGGCGCAATTGCACACAGCGCAGGCCGGCTTGCACGGCGGCCTCGACCTGGGGGCCGTCCGCCAGGATGCCGTAGAGCTTGTCGGCCGCCGGCGTGAAAGGCCGGAAGGGGACCTGTGACCGGGTCAGGCGCCAGGGCAATTCATCGCCCAGGCCGAGCCAGGGCAGGGGGGCTCCGCCATGCGCGGGCCCGGCTGCAAAGCCGGCTTGAGCCAGGACCGGGCCGGCGCCGCCGCCCGCTGCGCGGCTGTGCATCAGCGCGTGCCGGGTCAGCATGTTGGCCAGCACGATGGCGTCCGCTTCGACGTGCCCCAATGCGCAGGCTGCCGCCACCCCGCTGGCAAAGGTGCACCCGCTGCCGTGGGCATGAGGGGTGTCGATGCGTGGGGCGCTGAGCCAGCCTTGCGCATGGGGCGTGAGCACCCAGTCCAGGCAATGCGGGGCGGATGCAGCATCGGCTTGCACAGGGCCGTCGCCCCCGGTGATGACCACACTGCGGGCGCCCAGCGCTTGCAGCGCCCGGGCCAGTTCGGGCAGCGCTTCACGCGGACCATCGTGCCGAGCGGCTTGTCCCAACAGGCGGCGGGCTTCGGCCCGGTTGGGCGTCAGCACGGTGGCGCGGGGCAGCAACCATTGGCGATAGGCCGCGACGATGGCGTCGTCACTGAACGGCGCGCCGCCGCTGGACGCGCCCAGCACCGGGTCTACGATCAAGGCCAGTTGCCTGTGTGGGTCCAGGCCCGCCGGGGTGCGGGCGCGCCAGTGGTCCGCCCAGTGGGCCACCTGTTCGATGGCGCGCACGCTGCCCAGCAAGCCCGTCTTGATGGCGCGAGGCGGCAGGTCGTCGGCCAGTGCTTGCAGTTGCGCCTGCAAGAAGGCCGGGTCGACCGGGCTGACGGCCTGCACGCCTTGCGAATGCTGGGCAGTCAGGGCTGCTGCCACGGGGCACAGGTGCACACCCAGGGCATCTGCGGCGCGCTGATCGGCACTCAGGCCGGCGCCGCCCGCCGTGTCCAGCCCGGCGATGCTCCAGATGATCGGGCGGGTGTCGCTCACAGCAGAACGAAGGGCTGACCGCCCACCGGTGTGGTGGCCACGGCCACATCGCTGGTCGGCATCAAGCCGGCCTGAAAGCCTTCACGGCCAGCTTGGACCGCATGGCGGAAGGCGCGTGCCATGCCCACGGGGTCGCGTGACTGGGACACCGCCGAATTCAACAGCACCGCATCCACGCCCAGCTCCATCGCGGCCGTCGCATGCGAGGGCGCGCCCAGGCCGGCGTCCACGATCAAGGTGATGCCCGGCAAGCGCGCGCGCAAGGTACGCAAAGCCCAGGGGTTGAGCAGGCCCAGACCCGAGCCGATCGGGGCGGCCCAGGGCATCAGGATGCGGCACCCGGCATCGACCAGGCGCTGTGCGCTGACCAGATCGTCGGTGCAATAGGGCAGCACTTCGAAGCCATCCGCAATGAGTTGGCGGGCCGCGTCGACGAGTTCAAACGGGTCCGGCTGCAGGGTCTGCTCATCGCCCACCACTTCGAGCTTGATCCAGTGGGTGCCCAGCAACTCGCGGGCCATGTGGGCCAGGGTGATGGCCTCGCGCGCACTGCGGCAGCCTGCGGTGTTGGGCAGCAGGTGGGCACCGTGTTCACGGGCCGTGTCCCGGATGATCTGCACAAAGCCGTTGTCACCGCCGCCGGGTACGCCCAGCGTGCGTTTGAGGCCGAGGGTGAGCACCTGGCTTTGCGAGGCCTCGATGGCTTCGCGCAGCACCTGGGGGGAGGGGTAGCCGGCCGTGCCCAACAGGAAGCGGCTGGTCAGCAGCGTGTCGCCAATGCGCCAGGTGTCGGCGGGCGTGGATGATGGGGACATGGTGGATCAACCTCCGGTGATGGGCGCAAAGCACAGCACGGTGTCGCCGTGGGCGAGCCAGTGTGCGACCCGGTCTGTGCGAGAGACGAACTGGCCGTTGACCGCGGTGGCCACCCTTTCCGCGCACGGGCCGGAAGGCCCGAGGATGGTGTCCAGCGCCTGTGCCAGGGTGCAAGGAGCGGGCAGGTCCAATGGGCCGCGATCGGTCTGGATGGTGATGGTGGCGCTCATGAGATCAAGCGGGGCAGGGAGAGTCGTTCAGCACGGGGATCTGCGACAGGGCTTCGTCCACCAGGGAGGGGGCCAGCAGCCAGCCGTGACGGTACAGCCCGTTGATGCGGGTCAGGCCCGCGACCGAGTGGATCTCGGGGCGGTTGTCGGGCAGGGCCGGACGCAGGTTGGTATCCAGCCGAATGATGCGGGCTTCGGCGAGGCCGGGGATCACGCTGTGGGCGGCCGCCATCAACTCGACGGCACTGCGCAGCGACACGGGCGAGCGGTCTTCGCTTTCGATCTCGCTCGCGCCGACCACGATGACATCGCCGGGGCGCGGCACCAGATAGACCCGATGGCGAGGGTGCAGCAAGCGCACGGGCCGGGTCAGCTTCACGCCGGGGGCATGCAGCCAGATGACTTCGCCGCGCACGCCGCGGACCGGCGCAGCGGGCCGGGCCCCCGCCCCGCGCAGATCAAAGACCCAGTCGAAGTCATGGCTGGACGATGCAGCATCGGGGCCCGTGCAGTGCAAGCGGCCGGGCTCGACGGACTCGACCCGGTGGCCCCAATGCCATTGCACATGGGGCGCCGTCGCTGCCATGGCCTTGAGCGTGCCAATGGTGCAGATGGCGCCTTCGCCGGGCAACAGCCAGGCATGCAGCGGCCCATTGCTGCCATGCAGGGCGGGCTCCAGCTCTTGCAGTTGGGCCGGGGACAAGCCCTGCGGTTGTTGGGGCCAGTTGCGCGCGCCCGATTCGATGCGCGCCAGCACCCGCCGCGCAGCCCCCAGGTCCGAGCCATGGGCCACCAGCAGGCTGCCGTGGCGATCAAAGTGGGGCGCATGTCGATGCAGGCGCGCCAGCTCGGCCGTGATGTGCGCCCAACGCTCGATCGAATGCCAGCCGCGCTCTGCCACGTCTGCTTCTGCCGCGTCCAGTTCTGCCAGAGGGCTCAGCATGCCTGCGGCCGTGAAGCCGGCAGCGCCTTGTCCATCGAAGCTGGGGCCGGGCCCTTCAGCGGGGTCGAACACGCTGACCTGGTGGCCTTGGCGGGCCAGCGTCCAGGCCGTCAGGCGGCCCAACAGGCCGGCACCCGCGATGCCAATGCGTTGTTGTGTGGTCATGGCTCAGACAGGTTTGACACCCGTGTCAAGCTGAATCGGGATGTACAGCTCGCCGCCCACGCTCTTGAACTCTTCGGACTTGGCGGCCATGCCGCGGCTGAGGGCTTCGCCTTCGGCCACGCCTTGTGCCGCGGCAAACTCGCGCACCTCCTGCGTGATCTTCATCGAGCAGAACTTGGGGCCGCACATCGAGCAGAAGTGCGCCACCTTGGAGGCGTCCTTGGGCAGCGTCTCGTCATGGAAGTCGCGTGCGGTCTCCGGGTCCAGGCCCAGATTGAACTGGTCCTGCCAGCGGAAGTCGAAGCGCGCCTGCGAGAGCGCATCGTCACGCGCACGGGCACCCGGGTGGCCCTTGGCGATGTCAGCCGCGTGCGCCGCGATCTTGTAGGCGATGAGGCCCTGCTTGACGTCATCGCGGTTGGGCAGGCCCAGGTGTTCCTTGGGCGTCACGTAGCACAGCATGGCCGTGCCCATCCAGCCGATCATCGCCGCGCCGATGGCCGAGGCGATGTGGTCATAACCGGGCGCGATGTCAATGGTCAGCGGGCCCAGGGTGTAGAAGGGCGCCTCGTGGCAGTGCTTGATCTGCTCGTCCATATTGGCCTGGATCATGTGCATGGGCACGTGGCCAGGGCCTTCGATCATGGTCTGCACATCGTGCTTCCAGGCGATCTGCGTCAGCTCGCCCAGTGTCTTCAACTCGGCAAACTGGGCTTCGTCATTGGCGTCAGACAGCGAACCAGGGCGCAGGCCATCGCCCAACGAGAAGCTCACGTCATACGCCTTCATGATCTCGCAGATCTCTTCGAAGTGCGTGTACAGGAAGTTCTCTTTGTGATGCGCGATGCACCACTTGGCCAGGATCGATCCGCCTCGCGAGACGATGCCGGTGCGGCGGTTGGCCGTGAGGTGGATGAAGGGAAGGCGCACCCCGGCGTGGATGGTGAAGTAGTCCACGCCCTGTTCGGCTTGCTCGATCAGCGTGTCGCGGTAGATTTCCCAAGTGAGATCTTCCGCCACGCCGCCGACCTTTTCCAGTGCCTGGTAGATCGGCACGGTGCCAATCGGCACGGGGCTGTTGCGCACGATCCAGTCGCGCGTGGTGTGGATGTGCTTGCCGGTCGACAGGTCCATCACGTTGTCCGCGCCCCAGCGGATCGCCCACACCAGCTTTTCCACCTCTTCTTCAATGGATGAGGTCACCGCCGAGTTGCCGATGTTGGCGTTGATCTTGACCAGGAAGTTGCGGCCAATGGCCATCGGCTCCAGCTCGGTGTGGTTGATGTTGGCGGGGATGATGGCGCGGCCTCGGGCCACTTCATCGCGCACAAACTCGGGCGTGATCTCGCGCGGGATCATCGCGCCCATCGGGTTGCCGCGCAGGCGCGCTTCACGTTCTGCATCCACGCCGTACTTGCTGCGCCAGTCTTCCGCCAGGTCCAGACGGCGCTGGTTCTCGCGCAGGGCCACGAACTCCATCTCGGGGGTGATGATGCCTTTACGTGCGTAATGCATCTGCGTCACGTTGTGGCCGGCCTTGGCGCGGCGGGGCGTGCGTTGCAGGCCTGCGGCAGCGGCACGCAGGGCAGCCATGCGCTCGTCATGGCGCTCATCGGGCTTGAGTCCATCGTCCACGGCCTGGATGGAGCGGCCCTGATAGGTTTCGGTGTCACCACGCGCCACCACAGCGGCTTCGCGCACTGGCGGCAGGCCTTTGGTGACGTCGATGCTGACGTTCGGGTCGGTGTAGGGGCCGGAGCAGTCGTACAGCGTGACCGACTCGCCATTGGTCAGCGACACCTCGCGCATCGGCACGCGCACGCCGGGGTGGCTGCCTTCCACATACACCTTGCGTGAAGCGGGCAAGGGTTCACGCGTCAAGCGAGTGAGTTCGTTGAGCGTCTGCAGGGCAACAGCGGGATCGGGGGCGTTCATGGGCGACTCTCCTGGGCAGCAAGTGTGAGGACACAGGCTCCGAGGGGTGCCCACAAGAGGGGCCATGACAGGGACCGGGTGAGTGCATGTCGCCTGCAAGCGGCTGGCGTGCAGCGCGCTTGAAGGGCTGCACCCACCGACGGCACCCGGACGGGCCTCTGGCAGGGACGGCTCTTCTTTCGCCGGTATGAACCGGATCAAGTTCAGCGGGTTCGGACATCCATCTCAGCGCCCTGCGCACATCGCGCGAGGCACACCCCGGAGCAAGGCGCCAGTGTAGCGCCAACGCTGCGATCAGATCAATGATCGATGGCGAGCGGGTTGCGGGCGGGAGAGGGCTGCGCGCGCGAAGGAGCCGATTTGTCGCTGGATGCGAACATGGCTTTGAAGGATTCGAAACTGGCGGAGAACTCAACCGGTGAAGGGCTGAGCAGGGCCAGCACGAATGCCAGAGGGGCGATGGCGAACAGAGGTCTCATGACGGCAGAAGTGTAGGAGCCGTCGCTCTATCTGGTTATCCCTAATACGGGGGACTTCGCTCCCTTGACCGTGGGGGATCAGTCGCGCAGTCGGGTCTCGCCGTCGAGGCGCTTGACCACGTGCACCCGGTGGTCTTTGGCGGCGCGTGGACTGGCACTGCCGCATTGCCCGCAGCCGGAGCCGCATGAGGCGGCGTCGGTGCTGGGCGCGCATCCCGCCTGGGGCGCATTCGGTTTGAACAGGGCACGCGCGCTGGGCCACCACCGCCGAGCCAGATACACAAACGCCAACAGGCCGATGCCCAGGGCGATCAGGTCTTGCACAAAGGGGCTCATGGTGGCGCTCCCGGTTGCGTCAACCCAGCCAGAGGCTGGAGAGTCGGTAGACCGCAAAGCTGGCCACGTAGGCCAGGGCGAACAGGTAGGCGGTCATCCACAGCGGCGTCTTCCAGCCGTTGGTTTCCCGGCGGACCACGATCAGGGTGGACAGGCACTGTGGCGCGAACACATACCAGGTCATCAGCGACAGAGCCGTGGGCAGCGACCAGGCATGCTGGATCAGTGTGGTCAACGCGCCCGACAGGGCGTCACCCGTTTGCGACAAGGCATACACGGTGCCCAGGGCGCTGACGGCCACTTCGCGGGCGGCCATGCCCGGCACCAGCGCAATGCAGATCTGCCAATTGAAACCAATGGGCTCAAAGATGACTTGCAGGGCACGACCGGCCATGCCGGCCAGGCTGTATTCAATGGCGGGGTCTGTGGCGCCAGCGGGGGGCGCCGGGAAGTTCGACAGAAACCACAGGACCACCATCAGGGCCAGGATGATGGTGCCCACGCGTTGCACGAAGGTCCGGGCGCGCTCCCACAAACCCAGGGCAAGGTTGCCCAGATGGGGCCAGTGGTAGTCGGGCAGCTCCATCAGCAAGGGCTGTCCACCCTTGTGCTTCATGAACCGTTTGAGCACCAGGGCCACCAGCATGGCCGAGATGATGCCGGCGGCATACAGACCAAACAGCACCAGGCCTTGCAGATTGAAGATGCCTGCCACCCGTCGATCAGGGATGAAGGCTGCAATCAGCAAAGCGTAGACCGGCAAGCGGGCCGAGCAGGTCATCAGCGGCGCAATCAGGATGGTGACCAGGCGATCGCGCGGGTCGGCGATGGTGCGCGTGGCCATGATGCCCGGGATGGCGCAGGCAAAGCTCGACAGCAGCGGGATGAAGGCTCGGCCGGACAGCCCGACGCCGCCCATCACCCGGTCCAGCAGGAAGGCGGCACGGGGCAGATAGCCGGAGTCTTCTAGCGCCAGGATGAAGGCAAACAGGATCAGGATCTGCGGCAGGAAGACCAGCACGCTGCCTGCGCCGCTGATGATGCCGTCCACCAGCAAGCTGCGCAGCATCCCGTCAGCCATGTGGGCTTGCACCCATTGCCCCGCCGCGCCCACTTGGGCATCGATCCAGTCCATGGGGGCGGCAGCCCAGCTGAAGACGGCCTGGAACACCAGGAACATCAGCACGGCCAGGATGATGGGACCCAGCACCGGGTGCAGCACATAGCGGTCCAGCTTCGCGGTGTGCGAGGTGGACTGATCGGGCATCTTCACGCACAGAGCCAGCAATTGGCCGACGCGTTGGTGGGTGCTTTCGACCGGTGTCTGCGCGATGCGCTCCATGGGTCGGGGGTGGCTTACAGCAGGCAATTGCGACCAGTTCAGCTGATCCAGTTGCGCCAACAGGCCTTGTTCGCCGCCCGATCGCACCGCGATGGTCTCGACCACCGGGATGCCCAGTTCGGCCTGCAGGCGGGCGGTGTCGATGTGGATGCCCCGCTTTTGTGCCTGATCCATCATGTTGATGGCCAAGATCATGGGCACGCCCAGGGTCTGGATCTCCAGCACCATGCGCAGGTTCAGGCGCAAATTGGTGGCGTCGACCACGCAAACCAGGCCAACCGGCGTGGCTTCACCCGCGCGGGTACCCGCAATCACATCATGGGTGATGGCTTCGTCAGGGGTGGCGGCCAGCAGGCTGTAGGCGCCGGGCAAGTCCAGAACCCGCCAGCTCTGCCCAGACGGCGACACGAACTGGCCTTCCTTGCGCTCGACCGTCACGCCAGCGTAGTTGCCCACCTTCTGGCGCGCGCCGGTCAAGCGGTTGAACAGGGCGGTCTTGCCGCAATTGGGATTGCCGACCAGCGCGATCAACGGGGGGGTGGACACAGTCGGTGCCGCAACCGTCATGGCGCACTCCTTGGGGATCGGTTGGGGGCGAAGGCAGTCAGGCTGGAATCACTTCAATCAAAGAGGATTCGAGCTTGCGCATCGCAAAGGTGCTGGTGCCCACGCGCACGGCCAAAGGCCCCTTGCCCGCGAAAATGCGACGCAGAACCTGCACCTTCTCGCCGGGCACGAAACCCAGCTCCATCAAGCGGCGCTTGAGCGCGCCACCGTCATGCACACCATGCCGGATGCCCTGGATCGTCGCCAGGGTTCGCACGGGCAGTTTGTCCAAGGTGATGGACGGCTCGCCGGTCTTGGGGTGATGGGCGTGGTGCGATTTCATGGCCCCATTCTAAGACTAAATGCGAATAATTCGCAATGAGGTCTTTTGACATAAGTCACGAAAATGCACTGCAAGGCGCTTGACACCCCTTGAGCGAGGGGCGCATTTCACACCACATTGCGCGTCACATATTGCGCCGGTACTGTCCGCCCACCTCGAACAGGGCCGAGGTGATCTGGCCCAGGGAGCACACCCGCACTGCGTCCATCAACACTTCAAACACATTGCCGTTGTCGATCACGGTTTGCTGCAGTCGCTGCAGCATGGCGGGGGCCTGGTCCGCGTGGCGGGTGTGGAAGTCCTTCAGTCGGGCCAGTTGAGACTGCTTCTCGGCTTCGGTCGAGCGGGCCAGTTCGAGTTTCTCGGGGACCGGGTCGCCGTGCGGATGACGGAAGGTGTTGACGCCGACGATGGGGTACTCGCCCGTGTGTTTGAGCATCTCGTAGTGCATGCTCTCTTCCTGGATCTGGGCGCGTTGGTAGCCGGTCTCCATCGCGCCGAGCACGCCACCGCGGTCGGCGATTTTTTCAAATTCGGCCAGCACGGCTTCTTCCACCAGTTCGGTCAGCTCGTCGATGATGAAGGCGCCCTGGTTGGGGTTCTCGTTCTTGGCCAGACCCCACTCGCGGTTGATGATGAGCTGGATGGCCATGGCCCGGCGCACGCTGTCTTCGGTGGGGGTGGTGATGGCCTCGTCGAACGCGTTGGTGTGCAGGCTGTTGCAGTTGTCGTAGATGGCGATCAGCGCCTGCAGCGTGGTGCGGATGTCGTTGAACTGGATCTCTTGGGCGTGCAGGGATCGGCCACTGGTCTGCACGTGGTACTTGAGCTTTTGCGATCGCTCGTTGGCCCCGTACTTGTCGCGCATCGTCACCGCCCAGATGCGGCGAGCCACGCGGCCCAGCACGGTGTACTCCGGGTCCATGCCATTGCTGAAGAAGAAACTCAGGTTGGGCGCGAAGTCATCGATGTGCATGCCGCGCGCCAGATAGGCTTCGATAAAGGTGAAGCCGTTGCTGAGCGTGAAGGCCAACTGGCTGATCGGGTTGGCGCCCGCTTCGGCAATGTGATAGCCGCTGATGCTGACGGAGTAGAAGTTGCGCACCTCGTTTTGCACGAAGTATTGGGCGATGTCACCCATGACCTTGAGCGAGAACTCGGTCGAGAAGATGCAGGTGTTCTGGCCCTGGTCTTCTTTGAGGATGTCGGCTTGTACGGTGCCGCGCACATTCTTCAGCACGCGGGCTTTGATCTGGGCTGCTTCTTCAGGCGTCGCGGCGCGGCCGTTGCCTGATTCAAAGTTGTCCAGTTGCTGGTCGACGGCCGTGTTCATGAACATGGCCAGGATGGTCGGGGCCGGGCCATTGATGGTCATGGACACGCTGGTGCTGGGGCTGCATAGGTCAAAGCCGTCGTACAGCACCTTCATGTCATCCAGGGTGGCAATGGATACCCCCGAATTGCCAACCTTGCCATAGATGTCAGGTCGAGAGTCCGGATCGTTGCCATACAGGGTGACGCTGTCAAAGGCAGTGCTCAGGCGTTTGGCCTCCATGCCTTCAGACAAGAGTTTGAAGCGCTTGTTGGTGCGGAAGGCATCGCCTTCGCCGGCAAACATGCGGGTGGGGTCTTCGCCTTCACGCTTGAATGCAAAGGTGCCGGCGGTGTAGGGGAAGGCGCCGGGCACGTTGTCCAGCAGCAGCCACTTGAGCAACTCGCCCTGGCATTCATAGCCGGGCAGGGCCACTTTGCGGATCTTGGTGCCCGACAGCGAGGTGGTGGTCAGGGCGGTGCGCAGGGTCTTGTCGCGCACGGTCACCACCAGCTCGTCACCCGCATAGTCTTGTTTGAGTTGCGGCCATTGCGCCAGCATCTGGCGTGCGTGGGGGCTGATTCGATCGTGGCGCGCTTGTGCCATCTGTTGCAGCGCTTGCTGTGTGGCGGCATCCGCACGGCCCGCTTGCTGCAGCATCGTGGCCGAAGCCCGCAACTGTTGTGCCTCGCGGGCCAAGGTGGCTTCCGTGCGCGCGCGCTTCTTGTATTGGTGCACCGTGTCGGCGATCTCGGCCAGGTAGCGCGCGCGGGCGGCGGGCACGATGGGCGTCTGGTGGGTGCTGTGGCGGGTGTGAACCTGCGGCAGCCGTCCCTCGCTCAAAGGCATGCCCAGGGCTCGCAGGCGCGGCTTGATCGCCTGGTACAGCGCGGTCACGCCGTCGTCGTTGAAGCGGCTGGCCATGGTGCCGAACACCGGCATGGTGTCCGGCATCACGTTGAAGGCCTCGCGGTTGCGTTGCACCTGCTTGGCCACATCGCGCAGCGCGTCGGCGGCGCCCTTGCGGTCGAACTTGTTGATGGCCACAAACTCCGCAAAGTCCAGCATGTCGATCTTTTCCAGCTGGCTGGCCGCGCCGAACTCAGGCGTCATCACATACAGGGTGACATCGACATGCGGCACGATGGCGCAGTCGCCCTGGCCGATGCCAGAGGTCTCCACAATGATCAGGTCAAAGCCGGCCGCCTGGGTGGCCGCCAGCACCGAAGGCAAGGCGGCACTGATTTCGCTGCCGGTGTCGCGGGTGGCCAGGCTGCGCATGAACACGCGTGCCCCTTGGCGCCAGGGCGTGATCGCATTCATGCGAATGCGGTCGCCCAGCAAAGCCCCCCCGCTCTTGCGGCGGCTCGGGTCGATGCTGATGACCGCGATGCGCAGGATGTCGTCCTGGTCCAGCCGAATGCGGCGGATCAGCTCGTCGGTCAGGCTCGACTTGCCGGCTCCGCCGGTGCCGGTGATGCCGAGCACGGGCGCATGGCGGTCCGCTGTCAGCGTGCGCAAGGCCTCGAGCGTGTCGGGCTGATTGGGGCGCGCTTCCAGTGTGGTGATCAATTGGGCGAGGCAGCGCCAGGCGTTCTCGGTGTGACCCTGGATCAGGCGCAGGTCGGTCGGCGCGTGCCCAGATAGATCCTGGTCGCAGCGCATCAGCATGTCGCCAATCATGCCTTGCAGGCCCATGCGTTGGCCGTCTTCCGGGCTGTAGATGCGCGTGACGCCGTAGGCCTGCAGGTCGCGGATCTCATCGGGCACGATCACGCCGCCGCCGCCACCAAACACCTGAATGCGCTCGCCGCCGCGTTGGCGCAGCAAGTCGACCATGTACTGGAAGTATTCGGTGTGGCCACCCTGGTAGCTGCTGACCGCGATGCCGTGCACATCTTCTTGCAGTGCGGCGGTCACGATGTCGTCGACCGAGCGGTTGTGTCCCAGGTGGATGACCTCGGCACCCATGCTCATCAGGATGCGCCGCATGATGTTGATGGCGGCATCGTGTCCGTCAAACAGCGCTGCGGCCGTGACAAAGCGGATTTTGTGCACGGGGCGGTAAAGCGACAGCGCTTGGATTTGCGTAGACAGGTCGGTCATCTTGGTGTCCTTTTGACCGCTTCCAGTCTAGGAAGCCGGCCCCCGCCTGGCGATAGCCAAAGCCGTCAGAGTCTTTGGCGGTTTTGGGCAGCGTCGCACTGGGGGGAACCCTCCTCCAAAAGGGGGCGACTTCTCAACATTCACTTTTAGACACCTTTGCAAGTGCTTATTTTTGAACGACTTTTTGCTTGGTGGTTGCCTGCAGAAACGCGCCTAAGTCCTTGATTTCATTAGAGATTTTTTCTCTTTTCGCCTTGTTTTAGGGGGTTGAATCGGTTAAAGTGGGATTTAGTGCAATTTGGTGGAGTTTTGTGGTGAATCTGGTCTTTCAAGGGGCTTCAGCGCTGACGCTGGACGCAAAGGGGCGGATGGCCGTTCCCTCGCGCCATCGCGACGCTTTGCAAGCGCTTTGCGAAGGGCAGCTCACCATCACCAAGCACCCCGACGGCTGCCTGATGGTGTTTCCGCGCCCATCGTGGGAAGCCTTCCGCGACAAGGTGGCGGCCCTGCCCATGTCGGCATCGGGCTGGAAGCGAATCTTTCTGGGTAATGCCATGGATGTGGAAATCGATGGATCGGCCCGGGTGCTCGTGTCGCCTGAGTTGCGTGCCGCTGCAGGCATCACCAAGGATGTGATGCTGCTGGGCATGGGCAGTCACTTCGAGTTGTGGGATGCCGAGCGCTACGCTGCCCACGAGGCCGAAGTGATGGCGCAAGCCATGCCGGACGCCCTGCAGGATTTCACCTTCTGACGCCAT
Source organism: Acidobacteriota bacterium (assembly GCA_050259275.1). Lineage (GTDB taxonomy): Bacteria > Pseudomonadota > Gammaproteobacteria > Burkholderiales > Burkholderiaceae_C > Aquabacterium. Next base: position 442,660 of record JBLNAI010000015.1, on the reverse strand, counting down.
GGAGTCCTCATGCACACCTTGGCAGCATCAGACGGTTCTGCTGCACGAGGCAGTCGATGCCTTGTGGGATCCGAGTGTCGGTCCGGCCCCGACGGGTGTCTATGTGGACGCCACATTTGGTCGCGGCGGGCATTCCCGGCTGATTTTGTCCAAGCTGTCACCGCAGGCCCGCCTGCTGGCTCTGGACCGCGACCCGGAGGCCGTTGCGCATGCCACTCAGGGGCCGCAGGCGATCAGCGATCCACGTTTTCAGATCGAGCATGCGGCGTTTTCGTCCTGGGCGCAGGTTGTGGCCGATCTGGGTCTGGGGCCGGTTCAGGGTTTACTGATGGACATCGGGGTGTCGTCGCCGCAGATCGACAACCCGATGCGGGGCTTCAGTTTCCGTTTCGATGCGCCGCTGGACATGCGCATGGACACGACGCAGGGCGAGAGTGCGGCCGACTTCCTGGCGCGAGCGACACAAGATGAATTGGCAGACGTCATCCAGACCTATGGCGAGGAGCGGTTTGCTCGCCCCATTGCAAAGGCGCTTGTCGCGAGCCGCGAGGCCGGACAGCCAATTCGCACCACTGGCGAGTTGTCAGCGCTCGTGGCTCGTTCAGTCAAGACACGCGAAGCTGGTCAAGATCCCGCAACCCGTACCTTTCAGGCTCTTCGGATTCACGTCAACCGTGAACTCGGCGAACTCGAAGACGCTCTGGAGGGCGCGCTGACCATGCTGGCTCCTGGCGGTCGCCTGGCGGTGATCAGCTTCCATTCTCTGGAAGACCGCATCGTCAAAACCTTCATCGCACGCCACAGCCGCGATGAGGTGGACCGCCGCGCGCCCTTCGCCGCGCCCAAGCCCTTGATGCTCAAGGCCATTGCGCGGGTCAAGCCCTCCGAGGCCGAAATCGCAGCCAACCCCCGTTCGCGTTCTGCGGTGCTGCGCATCGCTGAGCGTACCGATGTGCCCTGGTCGGCGCAATTGGCCCGCGGTCAGGCAGCCAGCGCCGCCCGTTCGCGTGCGCCGGCTCGCAAAGGGGGGCGTCGCTGATGTCTCGCCTGAACGTGGTCCTGGCCGTGATGTTGCTGCTGAGCTGTTTCTGGTTGATTCGCTCCAGCAATGACGCGCGCCATCTGTTTGTGGACCTCGAGAAGGCGCAGTCGCAATCGCACGAATTGCAGATCGAATACGACCGCCTGCAAGTGGACAAGCGAGCCCAGGCCACCCCGCTGCGGGTCGAAAAGCTGGCGCGCGAAAAGCTGCACATGTTCAGCAACACGCCCGCCGTGACGCATTACGTCACGGGTGCGTCGGCGCCTGTGGCTGCGGACGCGGCCGCTTCGTCGGCAGGAGAGGCGCCATGAGCCGCCTCGGTGACCTGATCCGCCGCTTGCGCGGCCAGCCTCGTCGGCAGGCTTCGGGCGCCATGCCCACGGTGCGCTATGCCACCAGTCCGTTGCTGGCGTCGCGCACCCCACCTTGGCGAGTCAAGTTCCTGATCGGCGGCATCGGCCTGGGCTTCATGGTGCTCATCGGCCGTGCGGCCTGGATCCAGATCATCCACAACGACTTCTATCTGCAGCAGGGCGCCAGCCGTTATGAGCGGCGCATCGAGCTGCCGGCAGCACGCGGCCGCATCACCGACCGCCATGGCGAACTGCTGGCGTCCAGCGTGCCCGCGCCGTCCTTGTGGGCGATCCCCAAGGACATGGATGCGTCTGACGCCGACCTCAAGCGTCTGGCCAAGCTGCTGGGCATGCCTTTGGCTGACTTGAAAAAACGCCTGGGCACCAATCCCAATTTCGTCTGGCTACGCCGGCAGGTCGATGACAGCGTCGCGCAGCAGGTGGCGGCACTCAAGATCAATGGCGTGTACGACCTGCGCGAATCCAAGCGCCAATACCCCGAAGGCGAGGCGGCGGCTCACGTGGTCGGCTTCACCAACATCGAAGATCAGGGGCAGGAAGGCATCGAGCTGGCCTACCAGAAGCAGTTGTCCGGCCATGATGGCGTGCGGCATGTGATCAAGGACCGTCTGGGCCGCGTGGTCGAGTCGGTCGGCGATCTCGTGCCGGCCGAGGATGGTCAGCCTGTTCACCTGTCGATCGACGCCAAGATCCAGTTCTACGCCTATCAGTGCATTCGCGACGCGGTGCTGGAACACAAGGCCAAGGCCGGCAGCGTGGTGGTGCTCGATGCGTTGACGGGTGAGGTGCTGGCGCTGGCCAACGTGCCCAGCTACACGCCCGACAACCGTCGCAACCTGACTGGCGCCCAATTGCGCAACCGCGCCTTGACGGACACCTTCGAGCCCGGATCGACGATGAAGCCGCTGGTGATCTCCATTGCGCTCGAAACCGGCCGGGTCAAGCCCGAGACCGTCATCTCGACCGCGCCAGGTCGACTCACCATCGACGGCTCCACGATCTCCGACTCTCACCCCCATGGTGATCTGACGGTGGAAGAGGTGATCCAGAAATCCAGCAACGTGGGCACGGCCAAGCTGGCCTTGCAGATGCAGCCCAGAGAGATGTGGGACATGTTCACCGCGGTGGGTCTGGGACAGAAGCCCCAGTTGGGCTTTCCGGGGGTCGTGACGGGCCGGCTGCGCCCCTACAAGAGCTGGCGCCGCATCGAGCAGGTCACGATGAGCTATGGCTATGGCCTGTCGGCCAGTCTGTTCCAGCTGGCGCATGCCTACACCATCTTTGCCACCGATGGCACCCTGACCCCGGTGACCATGCTCAAGCGTGGCGGCCTGGAAGACATCAAGGCCACCAAGGCTGCGGCAGGTCTGATGAACGCTGGCTACAACGACGAGTCGGATGGCAACCGCTACGCCGGTGGAGATCCGGTGCCGGTTCAAGGTGCACGGGTGATCTCGCCCCAGACCGCCCGTGAGGTGCGCAAGATGCTGTCAATGGTGACCGGCCCTGGCGGCACCGCGCCCAAAGCCCAGACCATGGGTTACAGCGTGGGAGGCAAGACCGGGACCGCTCACAAGCAGGAGGGTCGCGGTTACTCCGGCAATAAATACCGCGCCTGGTTCGTCGGCATTGCGCCCATCGACAAACCCCGCATCGTGGTGGCTGTGATGGTCGACGAGCCGAGCAACGGCGTCTACTTTGGTGGCGACGTCGCCGCACCCGTTTTCAGCAAGGTGGTGCAACAGACCCTGAACCGCCTGGGCGTCCTGCCTGATCTGGCTGTGCAGCCCAAGATCGTGCAAGCCGAACCGGAGAGCTTCTGATGTCAGACGATCTGAAGCACCCTCTGATGCTCAACACGGTCGCCGAGGCGCTCGAGTGGCTCCGTCAGCGCGGCGTGAACGCGCTCACCGTGGACAGCCGCGCCGTCGCCGGGCGTGCCGCGCAAGGGGTGGGGTTCATCGCCTGGCCGGGTGCCGCGCGGGATGGTCGGGGCTATGTTCAGTCGGCGCTCAATGACGGCGCGTGCGCCTGTCTGGTCGAAGCCGATGGCATCGAAGCATTTGGCTTCCAGGACGCGCGCATTGCTGCACTCAAGGGCTTGAAGGCGGCCAGCGCCGAGATCGCCCATGGTTTTTACGGCGAGCCCAGTGCGCAATTGCAAGTGGTGGCGGTGACCGGCACCAATGGCAAGACCTCGACCTCCTGGTGGACAGCGCAAGCGTTGACGCAGTTGGGCCGACCTTGTGGCGTCGTGGGCACCCTGGGGGTGGGGCGCGTCGATCAGGGCGACGTACTGGCCACCGGTCTGACCACACCGGATCCCATCACCCTGCACGGCACCTTCCGTCAGTTCGTGGACCAGGGCCTGCAAGCAGCGGCGATCGAGGCCTCATCGATCGGTATCGAAGAAATGCGCTTGCACGCCACGCACATTGCCGTGGCGCAGTTCACCAACTTCACGCAAGACCATCTGGACTACCACGGCAACATGGAGGCCTATTGGTCCGCCAAGCGCGAGTTGTTCAATTGGCCCAACCTGCAAGCCGCGGTGATCAACCTGGATGACCCCATGGGTGTCATGCTGCTGGATCAGGTCAAGGCGCGAGGTCTGGCAGTCTGGACCTACGGCGTCCAGCACCCGGCACGTCTGCAAGCCAGCGACGTGCGTTATGAAGGCGAGGGCGTGTCCTTCAAGGTCAGCGAATGCGACGCGCAGGGCTCAGCGACGGTCGCGCAGGTCGAGATGGCGGCGCCTGTCATCGGCACCTTCAATGTGTCGAACCTGCTGGCGGTGGTCGGTGCCCTCCGTGCGCTGGGCGTGCCGTTGGCACAAGCGGCGCAAGCCTGCCGCGCGTTGCAAGCCGTGCCTGGCCGCATGCAGCTGGTCCGTCTGCCCGATGCCGCTTCACCAGAGGCACAACCATTGGTGGTGGTGGACTATGCCCATACCCCCGACGCCTTGCAAAAAGCGCTGGAGGCACTGCGTCCCGTGGCGCAGGCGCGTCAAGGGCGCCTGTGGTGCGTCTTTGGCTGCGGGGGCAACCGTGATCCCATCAAGCGGCCCTTGATGGGCGCGGTCGCCGATCAATACGCCGATCAAGTCGTGCTGACCAGCGACAACCCGCGAGACGAGGTGCCGGCCTACATCCTGTCGCAGATTCTGGCTGGCGTGGCGCGTCGCGAGGGCGTGGATGTCTTTGAAGACCGCCGCGCCGCCATCGCCCATGCCGTGGCCGATGCGCAGGCATGCGACGTGGTGCTGATTGCCGGCAAGGGCCATGAGTCCTCGCAAGAGGTCGGCGGGATCAAGCATCCGTTTTCAGACGAAGACGAATCAATCCGCGCCTTGCGCCTGCGGGCACAAGCGATCGCAAAGCCTGTTGGAGGTGCTGCATGACGCGTCCCACCATGATGACCCTGGGTCTGGCGCATGCGCTCTTGTCGGGCTCGACCCTGCAGGGCGATCCGGCCACCCCGCTGCTTCGCGTGCACACCGATACCCGGTCCTTGCAGCAAGGAGACTTGTTCGTGGCGCTGCGCGGCGAGCGATTTGACGCGCATGACTTCTTGCCTCAGGCCGCGCAAGCCGGGGCCGTGGCGGTGCTGATCGAAAACGGCGCCCCCCAGACCGACTTGCCGGCGCTGCGGGTGTCCGACACGCGAGCCGCATTGGGCAGGTTGGCTGCGGGCTGGCGCGCACGCTTTGATTTGCCGCTGGTCGCGGTCACCGGCAGCAATGGCAAGACCACGGTGACCCAGATGATCGCCACCATCTTGCAAGCCTGGCAGACGTCGTTGAACCGGCCCGATGGTGCCCTGGCCACGCAAGGCAATTTCAACAATGACATCGGTGTGCCCTTGACGCTGCTGCGCCTGCGCGAGGATGTCCATCACTGTGCGGTGGTCGAGCTGGGGATGAACCATCCCGGTGAGATCGCTGAGCTGGCCGCCCTGGCGGCACCCACGGTGGCCTTGGTGAACAACGCCCAGCGTGAGCATCAGGAGTTCATGCACACGGTGGACGCCGTCGCGCGTGAGAACGGCGCGGTGCTGCAGGCCTTGTCCGTTGCCGGCACGGCTGTGTTCCCTGCCGACGATGACTACACCCCCATCTGGCGCGAACTGGCGCACGGCTGCAAGGTGATGGACTTTGCGCTCGATGGCGCTGCGGCGGTCACCGGTTCGGCGCAATGGCAGGCCCAGCCGCAGCCGCACTGGTCCCTGACGCTGCACACGCCGCAGGGTGATGCGTGTGTGAGCCTGCGCATGGCGGGCCTGCACAACGTCCGCAATGCCCTGGCGGCCACAGCGTCTGCGCTGGCGGCGGGTGTGCCTTTGTCGGCGGTGGCTGCAGGATTGAATGCTTTCGAGCCCGTGAAGGGCCGGTCGCAATTGCGCGGCATCACCTGGCAAGGGCAGGGCGTGACCCTGATCGACGACAGCTACAACGCCAACCCCGATTCCGTGCGCGCCGCCATCGACATGTTGGCAGGCTTGCCCGCGCCGCGCTGGCTGGTATTGGGTGACATGGGCGAGGTGGGCGACCAAGGCCCGGCTTTTCATGCGGAAGTCGGTGCCTATGCGCGTGAGCGTGGCATCGAACACGTCTGGACGGCGGGCGAGTTGTGCCAGCACACCGCGCAAGCTTACGGCTCGGGCGCCCGTCAATTTGACAATGCGGCCGCGATCGTCGCCGCATTGCAGCAACAAACAGGCCCGAACGCGGTGGCGTCGGTGCTGGTCAAAGGTTCTCGATTCATGAAGATGGAACAAGTCGTACAAGAGCTGTCCGGAGGTGCCCATGCTGCTTAGTCTGGCGCAATGGCTCCAAACTCTGCACCCGGAGTGGGGCTTCCTGCGGGTGTTTCAGTACCTGACTTTCCGCGCGGTGATGTCGTCCATGACGGCCATGGTGATCGGCCTGGCCTTGGGCCCTTATGTGATCCGCCGGCTGACCGAATTGAAGATCGGCCAGCCCATTCGCGAATACGCGATGCAGTCGCATCTGAGCAAGCGCGGCACCCCCACCATGGGCGGCGCCTTGATCCTGTTGGCCATTGCGATTTCAACGCTGTTGTGGTTTGACTGGTCCAACCGTTTTGTGTGGATCGTGATGATCGTGACCACCGGCTTCGGCGCCATCGGTTGGGCCGATGACTGGCGCAAGGTGGTGCACAAGGACCCTGAAGGCATGCCTTCGCGCGAGAAGTACTTCTGGCAATCGGTCATCGGTCTGCTGGCCGCGCTGTACCTGGCCTTCAGCGTGTCCGAGTCCAACAATCTGCGCGTGCTGGAATTGTTCTATCGCTGGATCGCCTCGGGCTTTTCCAATGATCTGCCGCCCAAGGCCGACTTGATCGTGCCCTTCTTCAAGACGGTGAGCTACCCGCTGGGCGTGTGGGGCTTCATCACCCTGAGCTACATCGTGATCGTGGGCACCAGCAATGCCGTCAACCTGACCGATGGTCTGGACGGCCTGGCCATCATGCCGGTGGTCATGGTCGGCGCGGTGATGGGCTTGTTCTGCTACGTCACCGGCAACGCGATCTTTGCCAAATACTTGTTCTTGCCCCACATCCCCGGTGCGGGTGAGCTGATGGTGTTTTGCTCCGCCATGTGTGGGGCGGGGCTGGCCTTCCTCTGGTTCAACGCCTACCCGGCCGAAGTGTTCATGGGCGACGTCGGCGCGTTGGCACTGGGAGGTGCACTCGGCACCATCGCCGTGATCGTTCGTCAGGAAATCGTGCTGTCCATCATGGGTGGGGTCTTCGTGCTCGAAGCCCTGTCGGTGATGCTGCAAGTGAGCTATTTCAAGTACACCAAGAAAAAGTTTGGCGAAGGTCGCCGCATCTTGCTGATGGCCCCGCTGCACCATCACTTTGAAAAGTCGGGTTGGAAAGAGACCCAGGTCGTGGTGCGCTTCTGGATCATCACGATGCTCTTATGCCTGGTGGGCTTGTCCACCTTGAAGCTGCGTTGAATGTGGATGGATTGACCATGCATCACTTACGTGACCTCACCGTGCTGATCCTGGGTCTGGGCGACTCGGGCTTGGCCATGGCGCGCTGGAGTGCGCGCTGTGGGGCGCAGGTGCGCGTGGCTGATACCCGATTGCAGCCGCCGCAGGCCGCCACGCTGGCGCAGGACGTGCCGGCTGCAACCTTGCATCATGGTCTGGATGTGGGCTTGCTCGACGGCGTCAATCTGGTGCTCAAGAGCCCTGGCCTGATGCCGCAAGCCCCCGACGTGGCCGCGTTGCTGCATGCGGCGGCTGAGCGCGGCATTCCCGTGCGCGGTGAGTTGTCTTTGTTTGCGTCTGCCTTGGCCGATCTCAAGGCCGACCTGCGTTATGCACCCAAAGTGGTCGCCATCACCGGCACCAATGGCAAGACCACGACCACGTCTTTGACGGCTCAGTTGATCGAGCGCTGCGGCAAGCGCGTGGGCATGGCGGGCAACATCGGCCCCACCTTGCTGGACACCTTGCGTGTGGCTTTGGAGCAAGAGCCCGAGCCACAGCCCGAGCCTCAGCCGGAGGCCCAGCCTGAGCAGGCGACCCCTGTCGAGGCCGTGGAATCGTCGGCCCCGCCCGCCTCTGATGCGGACACCTCAGACACCCGCGAGACCAATGAGGCCGCGCTGGATGATCCCGATGCAGGTGCGCTGCCCGCTTTGGACGACGATGCCGATGCGCCGCTGGTGGTGTTGGCGCCGCCACCTCCCAAAGATCCCGTCTTCGAGGTCTTGCCTGAAGTGTGGGTGTTGGAGTTGTCGAGCTTTCAGCTGGATGGCGTCAGCAATTTCGAGCCAGACGCAGCCGTGGTGCTGAACATCACGCAGGACCATCTGGACTGGCATGGCAGCATGCAAGCCTATGCCGAGGCCAAGGCCCGAATCTACGGCAAGCACGCGATCATGGTGATCAACCGCGATGATCCGGTGGTGTCGAACATGGTGCCCGCGCCCGAAGTGATCAAGTCGACGGTGCGGGGCCGGCCTGCCAAGATCGTGCCTCGTCATGTGGTGCGCTTCGGGCTCGACGCCCCTTCGCATCCGGGCGACTTCGGATTGGTCCACGAAGCCGGTATGGCCTGGTTGATGCGGGCGCGCGAAGTCGATCCCACCATCAAGCTCAAGAAGGGTGAAGCGCCCGAAATCATCTTGCAGCGCCTGATGCCTGCGGATGCCCTGCGGATCCGCGGACGCCACAACGCGTCCAATGCCCTGGCCGCACTGGCGTTGGCCACAGCCATCGACTGCCCGCTCGCGCCGATGCTGCATGGCTTGCGCGAATACCGCGGCGAGCCGCATCGCGTCGAGCTGGTGGCCACGGTGGGGGGCATTGACGCCATCGATGACAGCAAGGGGACGAATGTCGGCGCCACGGTGGCCGCCTTGATGGGCTTGGGCTCCGATCTGTCGCCGGGCAAGCTGGTGGTCATTCTCGGTGGCGACGGCAAAGGGCAGGACTTTGCCCCGCTGGCCGATCCGGTCGGTCGCTTTGCCCGCGCGGTTGCTTTGATCGGCCGCGATGCCTCAGCCATTGGTGAGGTTCTGGCACTCACCACCACGCCGCTCGGCGAGCCGCTGCCTATGCAAAGCCACGCGACCCTCGAAGACGCCACCCGTTGGGCCTTCGCGCAGGCGCGTCCAGGCGATGCGGTGTTGTTGAGCCCGGCCTGTGCCAGCCTGGACATGTTTCGCAACTATGCCCATCGCGCTGAAGTGTTTGTCAACACGGTACGCGAACTGAGCCTCGACCAAGGGGAGGTGGCATGAGCGACGCAGCAGCCCGTCCCTTCTGGTCCAGCTGGATCCAGTCTTTGCGCGGCGGCAAGGGGGCCGCGGCGGATTCGTTGGCAGGGCCTTTGCCGGTGCGCGACTACGTCAACGTGAACGCGCAGCCATCGACCGTGATGGGATTCGATCAGGCGCTGATCTGGGTGGTGCTGGCGTTGATGGCCATGGGCCTGGTGATGGTGTACTCGGCGTCTATTGCGCTGCCCGACAGCCCCAAGTTCGCGAACTACACCACCACGCACTTCTTCTCGCGCCACCTGTTTTCGATTCTGCTGGCGATCTGTGTGGCCGCCGTGGTGACGCAGATCCCCCTGGTGGTCTGGGAGCGCTGGGCGCCCTGGCTGTTTGTCACCTCGCTGGTGCTGCTGATCCTGGTCCTGATCCCGCATGTGGGCAAAGGGGTCAATGGGGCGAGGCGCTGGTTGCCATTGGGGGTCATGAACTTCCAGCCGTCCGAACTGGCCAAGCTCGCCATCACCCTGTATGCGGCCGACTACATGGTCCGCAAGATGGACGTCAAAGAGCGCTTCTTCCGGGCTGTCGCGCCGATGGCAGTCGCGGTCGGCGTGGTGGGCCTCTTGCTGCTCGCTGAGCCGGACATGGGGGCCTTCATGGTGATCGCCGCGATCGCCATGTCCATCCTGTTCCTGGGCGGCGTCAATGGGCGCATGTTCTTTTTGATCACCGCCGTTCTCATTGGGGCCTTCACCTTGATGGTGACCCTGAGCCCCTGGCGGCGTGAACGCATCTTCGCGTATCTCGATCCCTGGACCGAAAAAAACGCCCTGGGCAAGGCTTACCAGTTGACCCATTCCTTGATTGCTTTTGGACGGGGCGAAATCTTTGGCGAGGGCCTGGGCTCGAGCCTGGAAAAGCTGCACTACCTGCCCGAGGCGCACACCGACTTCCTGCTGGCCGTCATCGGCGAAGAGTTTGGCTTCGTGGGCGTCGGCCTGGTCATCCTGGCTTTCTTCTGGCTGATCGTGCGCTTGTTCAATATCGGGCGGCAGGCCATTGCGCTGGACCGGGTGTTCTCCGGTCTGGTGGCGCAAGGGGTAGCGGTCTGGATGGGCGGTCAGGCCTTCATCAACATGGGCGTGAACCTCGGCGTCTTGCCGACCAAGGGGCTGACCTTGCCGCTGATGTCCTACGGCGGCTCGGGCGTGATGTTGAACTGTGTGGCCTTGGCGATCTGCTTGCGAGTGGACATCGAAAACAGACAGTTGATGCGCGGAGGCCGCGCATGAGTCAGCACCTCGTCATCATGGCGGCCGGCACCGGTGGGCACATCATGCCCGGCTTGGCCGTGGCCGATGAAATGAAAAAACGCGGATGGACCGTCAGTTGGTTGGGCACCGAGCAAGGCATGGAAAACCGCCTGGTGCCGCCCACCGGCATCCCGCTCGACAAAGTGCAATTCAGCGGATTGCGGGGCAAGGGCTTGCTGCACACCTTGACGGGTGGCCTGCGCATGCTCAAGGCGTTCGCGGACTGCTTCAAGATCCTCAAGTCGCGCGAGGCCAGCGCGGTGCTGGGCATGGGCGGCTATGTGTGCTTCCCCGGTGGGGTGATGGCCGCTGCCCGTGGTTTGCCGCTGGTGCTGGTCAATGCCGATGCGGCCCTGCTGATGAGCAACCGTGCGCTGTTGCCCATCACCGATGTGTTGGCTTGTGGTTTCGACGGCCCGGCCAGCAAGTCCAAAGTGGCCCGCGTGACCGGCAACCCGGTGCGCGCAGACATCGAGGCCATTGCCGAGCCGGCGGTTCGCTTTGCAGAACGCCAAGGCCCCCTGCGGGTGCTGGTCGTAGGTGGCAGCCTGGGCGCGAAGGTGCTCAACGAGACCCTGCCCCAGGCCCTGGCCCTGCTGCCAGCGGATCAGCGTCCCCTCATCACACACCAGACGGGCACGGCCAACTTTGAAGAAGTCAAAGCGGCGTATGTCCAAGCGGGTCTGGATCCCGCACGGGATGCCGAAGTGCTGCCCTTCATCAACAACATGTCGCAGCGCCTGTCCGATTGCGATGTGATCGTCTGCCGCGCGGGCGCCATCACCGTCAGCGAGCTCTGCTCGGCAGGCGTGCCCAGCATCCTGGTACCCCTGATCGTGTCGACGACGGCGCACCAGCGCGACAACGCCGAGTACATGGCTCAGCATGGCGCGGCCATGCACCTTGAGCAGGCCAAACTCAATCCGCAGATGCTGGCCGATCAGTTGCGTCAACTGAATCGCCCGGACCTGCTGGTGATGGCCAAGCGTGCGCGCGGCCTGGGGCGCCCCCAATCGGCGGCTGCGGTGGCCGATGCCATCGAGCAACTCGTCAAACCTTCCAAGAAAGAGGCGTCCGCATGAAGCACGCCGTCAAACAGATCCATTTCGTCGGCATCGGTGGTGCGGGCATGAGCGGCATCGCCGAGATCCTGCATAACCTCGGCTATGTCGTGTCGGGCTCCGACCAATCCGACAGCGCCACGTCGCGTCGCCTGGCCTCGCTGGGTATCAAGGTGCATGTGGGGCACGATGCCGCCCACATCGAGGGCGCTGAGGCGGTGGTCACGTCCACCGCGGTCAAGGGCGACAACCCCGAGGTGATTGCAGCGCGTGCACGTCGCATCCCGGTGGTGCCCCGTGCGGTGATGCTGGCCGAGTTGATGCGCCTGCGCAAGGGCATCGCGATTGCCGGCACGCACGGCAAGACCACCACCACCTCGCTGGTGACATCCATCCTGGCCGAGGCCGGCGTAGACCCCACCTTTGTGATCGGTGGCAAGCTCAACAGCGCAGGTGCCAATTCCGCATTGGGCAAGGGCGACTACATCGTCGTCGAAGCCGATGAGTCCGATGCGTCCTTCTTGAACCTGCTGCCCATCCTGTCGGTGGTCGTCAACATCGACGCCGACCACATGGACACCTACGGGCATGACTTCGCGCGCCTGAAGCAGGCGTTTGTCGAGTTCTTGCATCGCATGCCGTTCTACGGCGCGGCCATCCTGTGTGCGGATGATCCAGGCGTCAAGTCCATCATTCCTTTGATCTCGCGTCCGGTCATCACCTACGGGTTCAGCGACGACGTGCAAGTGCGCGCAGTCAATGTCCAGGCCTTGCCTGGCGGCCAGATGCGCTTCACGGTGCAACGTCGCAATGGGGTGGTGATGCCCGATCTGGACATCACCTTGAACCTGCCGGGCGAGCACAACGTGCTCAATGCCTTGGCGGCCATCGCGGTGGCCACCGAGCTGGAGCTGCCCGACGCGCCGATGGCCAAGGCCTTGGCCGAGTTCACGGGCGTGGGGCGCCGCTTCCAGCGCTATGGCGAACTGCGGGCGGCCGATGGCGGTCGCTTCAGCCTGATCGACGACTACGGTCACCATCCCGTCGAGATGGCGGCCGTCATCAACGCGGCTCGCGGTGCCTTTCCCGGTCGCCGTCTGGTTCTGGCTTTCCAGCCGCATCGCTACACCCGCACACGTGACTGCTTTGAAGACTTCGTCAAGGTCTTGGGCACGGCGGATGCTGTGATCCTGACCGAAGTCTATTCCGCCGGTGAGGCCCCGATCGTGGCCGCCGATGGCCGAGCCCTGACCCGCGCGGTGCGCGTGGCCGGCAAGGTCGAACCGAGATTTGTCGACGACATCCAGGCCTTGCCGCAGACCTTGTCCGAGGTCGCCCGCGACGGGGATGTCGTCATCTCGATGGGCGCCGGCACGATTGGCACTGTGCCGGCCAAGGTCGTCGAGTTGTTGAAGGATGGAGCCTGACCATGAGTCTCTCTCAACTACCCGCTCCCACCGTCGACCCCCGCTCGTTGGGCAAGGTCGCGGTGCTGTTTGGCGGCACCTCGGCTGAACGCGACGTCTCCATGATGTCGGGCTCGGGCGTGCTCAAGGCCTTGCAGTCGCAAGGCGTGGATGCACATGCCTTCGATCCCGCCGAGCGTCCGCTGCAAGACCTCCAGGCCGAAGGCTTTGATCGCTGCTTCATTGCCCTGCATGGCCGGGGTGGTGAAGATGGCACGGTGCAAGGTGCGCTGGAGCTGCTGGGCATCCCTTACACCGGCTCGGGTGTGATGGCCTCCAGCATCGCGATGGACAAGATCATGACCAAGCGCATCTGGCGCTTTGAAGGCCTGCCCACGCCAGACTGGCGCATGGTCTCCAGCGCCGAGGACTGCGTGCACGCGCTGTCGGTGCTGGGTGCGCCGATGATCGTCAAGCCCGCCCGCGAAGGTTCGTCGATTGGTTTGACCAAGGTGACCGATCCCAGCCAGTGCGCAGCGGCTTATGCCGCCGCCGCTCAACATGACCCCGAAGTGCTGTGCGAGCAGTTCATCGATGGCGATGAAACCACCTGCCCGGTCCTCATCGTCAACGGTCAGCCGCAAGCGCTGCCCTTGATCCGCATCGTCGCGCCTGATGGCAACTACGACTACCAGAACAAGTACTTCACCGACGAGGTCAAGTACCTGTGCCCCAGCCAGCTCGATGCCGATGAAGAGGCCGAGATCGCCCGCCAGGTGGTGCGCGCGTTCAAGACCCTGGGCTGCCGCGGCTGGGCCCGCGCGGACGTGATGATTCGCCGCGGCGACCGTCAACCGTTTCTGCTTGAAATCAACACCGCGCCCGGCATGACAAGTCACTCGCTGGTGCCGATGTCGGCGCGTGTGGCCGGCTTGAGCTACGAGCAGTTGTGTGTGCATCTGCTGGCTGCAGCCAGCCTCGACTCAGCCGGACGTTAAGGCCAAACAGACCGCATCAACATGCTTGCCGCCGCCGCCCTCAACACCTACCGCGCCGCCCCCGAGACGCCTGAAGACGTCCGGTGGATGAACGCCGCCTCCGCCTTCATGGTGTGGGTGGTGTTGGCCATGGTGCTGGCTGCGGTGCTGTTGATGATCACGCGTCAACCCTTCTTCAACCTCAAGCGGGTGGAGCTCGCTGGCGACCTGCAACGCAACAACGTGGCGACGGTTCGCGCCAATGTGGTCTCGCGTTTGGCGGGTGGCTTTTTCAGCGTGGACTTGATGAAAACCCGAGAGGTTTTCGAGTCCGTTCCATGGGTTCGCAAAGCGATTGTTCGGCGAGTGTGGCCAAATGAACTACGCATCACTTTGGAAGAACATCGCCCTGCGGCATACTGGGAACACGACGACCGTGATGACCAACTCGTGAACACCTTTGGCGAAGTGTTTGACGCGAACATTGGTGACGTAGAGGACGAGCGACTGCCGACCCTACAAGCACCGGCCAAAGCGACGGCGTCTGATGCCAAGACCATGCTGGACATGCTGCAAAAGTTGCGGCCCGTGCTGTCCCCCCTGGGTGCTGAAATCGAGACCTTGCGTCTGACTGATCGCGGTTCGTGGAGTGTGGTGCTGGACGATGACGCCCGCATTGAACTGGGCCGCGGCACCACCGACGAGGTCTTGGCACGCACCGAGCGCTTTGTGCGCACGCTGCCCGAATTCAAGCGCCAGTATTCGGCGCCGCTCCAATACGCAGACTTACGTTATCCCGAAGGGTACGCCGTTCGCTTGAAAGGCTTGAGCACATGGCAGGACGGCAGCAAGCCGCCAGTCGTCAAGCCAGCCAAGCCGCAGGCCAAACCTTCTCATTGAACTCAACCTGACTTACCCACACAAACCATGGCTAAGGAATACAAGGATCTGGTCGTCGGGCTGGACATCGGCACTGCCAAAGTGATGGCAGTTGTGGCCGAGGTCATGCCGGGCGGCGACCTGCGTCTGGCTGGCCTCGGCGTGGCGCCCAGTCATGGCCTCAAACGCGGCGTCGTCGTCAACATCGACGCCACCGTGCAGTCCATCCAGCAGGCGCTCAAAGAGGCGGAGCTGATGGCCGACTGCAAGATCAGTCGCGTCTGGACCGGCATCACCGGCAGCCACATCCGGGGCCAGAACAGCACCGGCATGGTCATCGTGCGCGACAAGGAAGTCGCGCCCATCGACGTGCAACGCGTGGTCGAAACCGCCAAGGCCATCAACATCCCCAACGACCAGCGCTTGCTGCTGGTTGAGCCGCAAGAGTTCATCATCGACGGCCACGAGGTCAAAGAGCCCATCGGCATGAGCGGTGGTCGTCTGGAAGTCAAGGTCCACATCGTGACCGGTGCGCAAAGCGCGGCCGAGAACATCGTCAAGTGCGTGCGCCGTTGTGGGCTGGAAGCCGAGCAGTTGGTGCTCAACCCCAGCGCCTCGAGCATGGCCGTGTTGACCGAAGACGAGAAGTCTTTGGGCGTGGCGATGGTGGACATCGGCGCGGGCACCACCGACGTGTCCATCTTCACCGATGGCGCGGTGCGTCACACCGCTGTGATCCCCATCGCTGGCGACCTGATCACCAGCGACATCGCCATGGCGTTGCGCACACCCACCAAAGATGCCGAAGACATCAAGGTGGACTGGGGTGTGGCCAAGCAATTGCTGGCAGACCCCAACGAACAAGTCGAAGTGCCGGGTCTGGGTGACCGCGCACCGCGCATGCTCTCGCGTCAGGCCCTGGCTGGCGTGATCGAGCCGCGTGTGGAAGAAATCTTCTCGCTGGTGCACCAGGTCATCCGCGAGTCCGGATACGAAGAATTGTTGTCGTCGGGCATTGTGCTGACCGGTGGCTCGGCGGTGATGCCGGGCATGGTCGAGCTGGCCGAAGACATCTTTTTAAAGCCCGTTCGCAAGGGGACGCCCTTGTATTCGGGCGCCTTGCACGACATGGTGGCCAGTCCGCGCTCGGCCACCGTCATGGGATTGCTCGAAGAAGCAAGACTCGCGCGCACGCGCGGGATGAAAGCGGCGCAACAGGCCGGGTCCGTCCAGACCCTGTTTGGTCGCGTACGCGATTGGTTTGTGGGTAATTTTTAAGACATCACTGGCACGTTTTTAACTGGCAACTGCTTACATATAAAAGAGGTACGACATGGCAATCGAGATGATTGAAAGCTTCGACATGGGAACCCAGATCAAGGTGATCGGGGTCGGTGGTGGCGGCGGCAACGCCGTGGACCACATGATTGCGGAAGGTGTGCAAGGCGTGCAGTTCATCTGCGCCAACACCGATGCGCAAGCCCTGAACCGTTCGTCTGCGGAAGTGCAACTGCAATTGGGTACCAGCGGGTTGGGCGCTGGATCCAAGCCGGAAGCCGGCCGCGCGGCTGCCGAAGAGGCCGTGGACCAGATCCGCGAGACCTTGGAAGGCGCCAACATGGTGTTCATCACCGCTGGTATGGGCGGCGGCACCGGCACCGGTGCGGCCCCTGTGATCGCACGCGTCGCCAAAGAGATGGGCATCCTGACCGTGGGCGTGGTGACCAAGCCTTTCGAGTTCGAAGGCAACCGTCGTCTCAAGCAAGCTGACGCGGGCCTGACCGAGCTGGAAGCCAATGTGGACTCGCTGATCGTCGTCTTGAACGAGAAGCTGCTGGAAGTCCTGGGCGATGACATCACCCAGGAAGAAGCGTTCGGCCAAGCCAACGACGTGCTCAAGAACGCCGTGGGCGGCATCTCTGACATCATCCACATCCCCGGTCTGGTGAACGTTGACTTTGAAGACGTCAAGACCGTGATGAGCGAGCCGGGCAAGGCCATGATGGGCACCGCCACCGCTGGCGGCCCTGACCGTGCCACCAAGGCTGCCGAAGCCGCTGTGGCTTGCCCGCTGCTGGAAGGCATCGACCTGTCGGGCGCGCGTGGCGTGCTGGTGCTGATCGCCGCTTCGAAGGCCACCTTCAAGCTGAGCGAATCGCGTAACGCCATGAACACCATCCGTCGCTATGCGGCCGAAGATGCACACGTCATCTACGGTACCGCCTACGACGAACGCCTGGGCGACCAGCTGCGCGTGACCGTGATCGCCACCGGCCTGAGCTCGGGCAAGCGCGCTCAGACCCCGATGACCGTGGTCCACAGTGCCGCCAACACCAACGCGCACATGTACGCTCGCACCGGCACGGACAACATCCCGGTGTTGAACCACGCCGTGGGACAAGGTCATCATCAAGGCCTGGGCATGGGTGCCACCAGCGACTTCAGCGGTCTGAACACACCGAGCGTGTGGCGCAGTGGCCGTACCCAAGCCGCAGCCAAGGTGGACGCCCTGGCCAGCAACGGCATGGATGAGATCGAGATCCCTGCCTTCTTGCGCAAGCAAGCTGACTGATGTCAGCACAGGGGGCGCAATGCCCTCTGTGAGTCGTACCTAAGCCAGTGATTGGCCCCCACCTGTGCCGGGTGGGGGCTTTTGGCGCTCCTCCCCTGGGAAGGTGAGGTGGGCCTCGATGGCCTGTTCACGCGCATGCGCAATCGCACGCCCCACTGCCGGGCCTTGGTGGCCGTCGGCCAAAGCGCGCGCAGATACTTCTGCGGTGTTCACCGCCAGGCACACACGTAGCACTTGCGCCAGCCGTTCGCCTTGAGCGTAGACCTTGTCTTCAAAATGCAGACGCCCGCGTGCATCGCATTCGCAGGCTTGCAGAATCTGGATGAAGCGATCGGGTTTGCGAAACGCATCACACCGGTCCAGCAACCGGATCAGCGCAGCCGGCCCCAGGTCATCGCTGCGATGGATGTTGCCGTGTTCACGTGCCACCACTTCGGCCAGTTCCTTGCATTCCACCGGCACGCGCAGCCGGTTGCTCACCGTGCGCAGCAGGTCGACGCTGCGACCTTCGTGACCCAGGTGGCGCGGCAAGATGTGATCCGGCGTGGTGCCCTTGCCCAGATCGTGACACAAGGCGGCATAGCGTACGGGCAGGGCGGTGCCCAGGCGGGCGGCCATGTCCAGCACCATGTTCAGGTGCACGCCGGTGTCCACTTCGGGGTGGTAGTCGGCGCGCTGCGGCACGCCCCATAGGCGATCGACTTCAGGCAGCAGGCGATGCAGCGCCCCACAGTCGCGCAGCACATCGAGCATGCGCGATGGGCGTGCTTCCATCAGGCCGCGCGACAACTCTTGCCAGACGCGTTCGGGCACGAGGTGGTCCACCTCACCCTGGTCCACCATCTTGCGCATCAGTGCGAGGGTGTCTTCGGCGACGTGGAAGTCGGTGAAGCGGGCGGCAAAGCGAGCCAGGCGCAGGATGCGCACGGGGTCTTCTTCAAAGGCGGCCGACACGTGTCGCAGCACCTTGTTGCGCAGGTCTTGCTGGCCCCCGTAGGGGTCGACAATCTGGCCCGCTTCATCCTGGGCCATGGCGTTGATGGTGAGGTCGCGCCGGGCCAGGTCGTCGTCGAGCGTGACGTCAGGCGCCGCGTAGACCGAAAAGCCGTGATAGCCCCGGCCGGTTTTGCGCTCGGTGCGAGCCAGCGCGTGTTCCTCTTTGGTGCGAGGGTGCAAGAAAACCGGGAAGTCCCGGCCCACAGGCACATAGCCCTGGTCCAACAGTTCTTGAGGGGTGCCGCCGACCACGACCCAGTCCCGGTCGCTCCCTTCGCGGCCCAGCAAGGCATCTCGAACGGCGCCGCCTACCAGATAGATCTTCATGGACGCAGTTTAGCGGGCGTGGCTGTCACGTGCTACCTGTCACCGCCGACGTCCTGGCTTGCCGGCGCATCCGGCAAGCCGGATCAAAGGGGCGTCTGCTCGGCCAATCGGGCCAGGTCGAGGTAGTCGGCCACCGGTACTTCTTCTGCTCGGCGTTGCAGGTCGAAACCGGTTTGCAAGCCGCGGGCCTCGATCCATTGGCCCAATGTGTTGCGCAAGATCTTGCGGCGCTGCGAAAACGCCACGGCCACCAGTTCTTCAAGGAGGGCGGCATTGACAGCGGGCGGCACCGCCAGGGGCACCATGCGGACCACGGCCGAATCCACCTTGGGTGGAGGCGTGAAGGATTCGGGCGGGACGTCGACCACACACTCCATGTCATAGCGCCACTGCAGCATCACGCTGAGGCGGCTGTAGTCCTTGGTGCAGGGCTGGGCGACCATGCGATCGACCACTTCCTTTTGCAGCATGAAGTGCTGGTCCTGCACCTGGTCAGCACAGGGCAGCAGGTGGAACAAGATGGGCGAGGAGATGTTGTAGGGCAGGTTGCCGATGACGCGCAGCTTGGCGCCCTGCATCTGCTGACTCAGGGCCCCGAAGTCGACCTTGAGGACGTCGGACTCGATCACGGTCAGCTCGCTGCGCTTGCGCAGGCGGGCCGCCAGGTCGCGGTCCAGTTCGATCACGGTCAGATGCTGGCAGCGCTCGACCACCGGATTGGTGAGGGCACCCAGGCCCGGTCCGATTTCGACCAAGGGCTGGCCGGGGCGGGGATCGATGGCGCGCACGATCTCATCGATCACGCCCTGATCGCACAGGAAGTTCTGCCCAAAGCGCTTGCGCGCGATGTGGCCCTGCGTGCTTTGCCGGGACGGCCCCGCCGGGCGCTTGGCCGCGCGGTCAGGGCGCATCGCGCACTTCCACCCAGGTGCTGGCGCGCAACTCGCGCGCCCAGTCGGCGTAGGTCGACTCGAAGCGCTGCTCACGCAGCAGGTTGCGCGCGGTTTCGCGCTTTTGTTCGGGGGTCAGCTCGACCTCGCGGCGTTCCAGCAACTGGATCAGGTGCACGCCAAAGCGGGTGACCACGGGCTCGGACACCTGGCCGGGTTGCAGTTGGGCCAGGGCCTTTTCAAACTCAGGCACGAACTGGCCGGGCGAAGACCAGCCCAGATCGCCGCCCCGTGTTGCGCTGCCATCTTCAGAATATTGGCGGGCCATCTGGGGGAAGCTGGCCTGTCCTTCGATAATCTGACGGCGGATGTCCATCATGCGCTCCATCACGGCCTTGGCATCGAGCTGCGGCGACGTGCGGATCAGGATGTGGCGCACGCGCTGCTGCGTGTAGGTGGCCTTAGCGGCGTTCTCGCGCTCGATCAACTTGATGATGTGAAAGCCTGCGCCCGAGCGCACCACGGGGGACACCTGGCCCACCTTGAGGCCTTCCACGGCGTCCACGAACAGTTCGGGCAATTTGCTGACCGGGCGCGCACCGAAGACGCCGCCGCTCTTGGCCGTGCCGCTGTCGTCCGAGTACTGGCGAGCCAGATCGGTGAAGTTCACGCCGGAGGCGGCTCGGCGCTGGATGTCATTGGCCTTGGCCTGGGCTTGCGCCACCTCGGCAGGCGAGGCGTGTTCGGGCACCCGGATCAGGATATGGGCCAGGTTCAAGGACACCTCGATGCCGTTGCCCGCATCTTTCTTGATCAGCTCATCGAGTTCTGCATCTGTGATCTTGATGCGGGCGGTGACTTCGCGTTCGCGCACGCGTTGCAGCAGCAGTTGTTCGCGTAGGCTGTTGCGGTAGCGGGTGAAGTCCATGCCGTCCGACTTCATGCGGGCCTTCATCTGCTGCACGGTCATCTGATTCTGAGCGGCGATGCCCTCGATCGTGCCGTCGACTTCGGCGTCCGAGATGTCCATGCCCAGCACCTTGGCCTGGGCGACCTGCACCTTTTCGTCGATCAGCAGATCCAGCACCTGTTTGCGCAACTCGGGCATGGGGGGCAAGGCCTGGCCCTGTGCCGACTGCTGGATGCGCGCCACGCGGCGGTCCACATCCGTGCGGGTGATCACTTCCTGATTGACCACGGCCACGATGTAGTCCGCGGTGGTCTTGCGGCTGGCGTAGTCGCTGGCTTTCGAGTCCAGCTCCTGATTGCTCTGGATGCGAGGCGTGATCGTCGAAGGGTCGGCGCGCTTGAACTGCGCGTGGCTGGGCGCTGCGGCCAGGCTCAGGCACAGAGCCAGGGCACCACACAGGGCGCGACCCAGCCAACGGGGCGAGCGCGAGAGCAGGGGGCCGGCAGACGTTTGGTTTGATTCAGTCATCGTTGAGTGTGGGCTGGGAGCCTTGTGGTGACAGCAGGCTGTTGGACTCGCGCAGCAGTCGGTATCCGGGGATATTGTCCTTCAATGCCTTCAAGGGGCTGGCGCCAATGCGAGACAGTCCGACCAGCTCCAGTTGGAACATGATGCGGGAGCTGGAGGTGTCACGGCCGACGGACACCCGCTCGGAGACGACGCGCGCGATCCAGCAGCCGGCGTCGTATTCGACACCCAGCAGGGAATTGGCGAACTGCTTGTCCCGCACGCTGTAGTTCAGACGCCCGACGGCGTACCAGGTTCCCCCGCAACGGGTGCCGCCGCCGACCGCGCCGCCGGACGCCGCCAGCGAGTCCTTGAGCAGGTTGGTCAACTTGGGCGTGGCGCCGGCGAAGGGCCATTGCCAGCCCACGTCGAGCTGTTCGCTGCTGTTGCGGGTGTAGCGGTAGGCCACGTTCACGGTCTGCCAGGGGCCCGGCGAGAACCGGGTGCCGATCACGGCGCGCTCGGTCTTGTGCTTGAGCGCGCTCAATTGCACCGTGCCGTCCAGGCTCCAGTTGGGGATCACCGTGGTGGAACCCAGCAGCAGCATGTCCGACAGTCGCTGGCTCAGAGGTTGATCGCTGTCCGGGTTGATGCGTTGGTCGGCCAGCAGCACCTTTTGCACCACGCCCAGCCGCATCGCTTCGCTGCCGTTGTCGGCATTGAGCATGCGCGAGGTCACGCCCAGCGTGGCCTGGTTGGCGTCGGAGATCCGATCGACCCCGGTATAGGCGTTGTCGCTGTAGATGGAGTACTGGTTGAAGTCGCGTGCGGCGCTGTCAAACAAGGGGATGTCGCTCTGGTCCACATAGGGGGTGCGAACGTAGCGAATGCGCGGCTCCAACGTCTGGACCAGGTCCTGATCGAACAGGTGAAGGGGCCGCTCGAACACCACGGAGGCGTCCAGGCTGAAAGTGGGCACCGTGCGAGAGACTTCACGGCGGCCGTCCGCCAGGGCGCGGTCAAGGTTGTAGCTGGCCGAGTTGACGCTGAGGCGCGGCAGCAGCATCACGCCGCCAGGCGAGCCAAACATCTTCTCGACACTGGCGACCGCATGCAGCCGGCTGCCGGTGATCTGGCTGCTGTCCTGGTTGGTGAAGTGGTTGAGCTCGCCTTGCAGGTTCCAGGTCACGCCGCTGTCTTGCGCACTGCGGCTGTGCAGGCCCACCTGTTCACGGCCATAGGGGCTGATGATGGACGACAGGGCCGGATCGGCTGCCGGGTCCAGATCCTTCAGGGTCTGCCAGGCTTGCACGTTGGCATAGACGGTGGTCTGGCTGGAGCCCAGTCCCCAGTTGCGCGCATTGAGCTGGTGCTCGATGTTGGCATGGCTGTCATACAGCCGTGGGGTGATCGTGGGCAGGTTGCGCGGGAAGTCTTTCCAGTAGTTGTCGTCCGAGACGCGCCGCCACCGCAGGTCGTAAGCGGTGACCGATGGGTTTTGCGAGGACACGATGGCGCCGGTGTCGCGCAAGTCCATCATGCCCCGGTTGCGTCCCTCGGCCAGTTGGTCGTCGGGCAAGGCGTAGACGTGCAGGGTGCCCCGGTCATGCGGCAACAGGTAGCGGAATTCGGTGTCCAGCCCGGAGCCCCGCTTGACGGCCAAGGTGGGCGTCAGCGTGGCATCGTAGTTGGGGGCGATGTTCCAGTAATAGGGGATCGAGAATTCGAAGCCGCTGCGGTTGTCCAGGTCGAAGCTGGGGGGCAGCCAGCCCGACTTGCGCTGGTCGTTGAGCGGGAAGGTCAACACCGGGGCCGCCAGGATGGGCACGCCCTTGAACCACACGACGGCGTTTTCTGCGCGGCCTTCGTTGGTCTCGAAGTTCATGTCGACCTTGCTCGTCGCCAGCTCCCAGGCTGGCTCGAAGGTGTTCAGGTCGGCCGTGTTTTCCGGGGTACAGCTTGAATAGGTGGCACCGGTGGCAATCAGTCGATTCGAGCCCTGAAACTCGATCAGATCGGCTTTGCCGCCGGCCTGCACGCGCGAGAACCAGTAGGTCGGGCGAATGAACTCGCCCTCCATGGTGTCCAACGCCAGGCGCAGCTGCGGGCCGCTGAATACATTGCCTTGGCGCTTGATCTGGACGTGTCCGGTCGCTTTGGCGGTGTTGTCGACCTGGGTGTGAACCAGCTCGTCGGCCTCCAGGGTCATGTCGCCCTGTTTGAGTTTGACCGAGCCGGCGGCGCGGGTCTGCGAGCCGGTCGAGCCTTCGAGTGTGTCGGCCTCAAAATACAGGGGCAGGCCGCCGTTGTGCGGCGCCGTCGGCACACTGAAGCCCGTCCGGGGGGGCGGCGTGGTGGCGCCGCCCCCAGGAGCCTGGGCGCGCACGGGCGTCAACCCGGCCCAAGCGAGTGCGACCAGGCAGGCGGCCTGGGCAATCGGGGTCCATGGTGCGGAGGGGCGGTCGAAAAAGCGGGTCACAGTCACAAAGTGGGCGTCGCAGACGGTCTGCGGCTTGGGCGTCCGCGATGGCGATCCGGCCTTGCCTAAAATCGACGCATTATTTCATGCGGGATCCGTTCCCGCGCCATTGAGGTGACTCATTCATGTCTCAAGCTTCGTCTTCATCCTCTGACTCCTTGCCGGCCATCGCCTGGGCCGATCCGGCCCGGGAGGCGGCGTTCCACGCCTGGCTGGCGGTGCAGGCCACCCAGCATGGCGTGCAAACCGAGACGGTGCGGGCGGCCAGTGCCGATGCGAGCTTTCGGCGCTATTTCCGGGTGACCGGGGGGGCGGCCGGCTCCCTGATCATCATGGATGCGCCCCCGCAGCACGAAGACTGCCACCCCTTCGTGACCGTGGCGCGCCTGCTGGAAGCGGGCGGCGTCAACGTGCCGCACATTCTGGCCTGGGACGAGGCGCAAGGTTTCATGCTCATCAGCGACCTGGGGGCCAGCACCTTCCTGTCGACCTTGCAGCTGGATCAGCCCGATGCCGCGGGCAACCGCGCGCGCTACAACGCGGCGCTCGACGAGCTGGTGCGCATCCAGCACGTCGCGGCGCAAGGTCAGGTGCCGCCCTATGACGACGCCCTGCTGCAGCGCGAAATGGACCTGCTGCCGCAGTGGTATCTGACGCAGTTGCGCGGCTTGACGCTCAGTGACGACGACCAGGCCATGCTGACGCGCACCTTCGCCCTGATCAAAGCCCAGGTACTGGCACAGCCGCAGGTGCTGGTGCACCGCGACTACCACAGCCGCAATCTGATGGCCGACCCGGCGGATCCGGCCGCCCGCCTGGGCGTGATCGATTTCCAGGATGCGGTATGGGGTTCGATCGCCTACGACCTCGTGTCCTTGCTGCGCGACGCCTATGTGATGTGGGACGAAGACGTGCAACTGGACTACGCCGTTCGGTACTGGCAGAAGGCGCGTCAGGCCGGTTTGCCGGTGGCCGAGGATTTCGGCGATTTCTGGCGCGATTTTGAATGGATGGGCCTGCAGCGCCACCTCAAGGTCCTGGGTATTTTTGCCCGCCTGGCCTTGCGCGACGGCAAGCGCGCCTATCTGGATGACATTCCGCGAGTGTGGACATACGCTCACCGGGTCTGCTCGCGCTACCAGGGCCTGGGGCCCCTGGCCAAGCTGCTGGAGCGAGCCGAAGCCGCCCATGGCGGGGCCCAGACCCAGGTTGGTTACACCTTCTGAAATCGCCCTTTTAATAAACCTGCGCAAAAATGCAGCAACCAGCGGATAATCCGCAACCGATGAATTCAAATATCTCCCAAGCGGCCGACCTGGCCCACCAAGCCGACGTGACCACTCCTTCGCCCGAGGCCGCCCCTGAGGCGCCCGCGCGATTCGACACCTTGCCCCTGGATCCCAAGATCCTGAGCGCCATCACCTACCCGACGATGACGCCCATTCAGGCTAAGGCGATTCCCCTGGTGCTGGCCGGGCGTGACGTCATGGGCGCCGCTCAAACCGGTACCGGCAAGACGGCCGCTTTCTCCATTCCGCTGCTTCAGAAGATGATGAAGCACGAAAACGCCAGCATGTCGCCGGCGCGTCACCCGGTGCGCGCCATCGTGTTGACGCCCACGCGCGAACTGGCGGTGCAGGTCGCCGACAACGTCAAGACCTACGCAGGCAAGTGCAATCTGCGCTCGGCCGTGGTCTTTGGCGGCATGAACATGAAAGAGCAGACGATCGAGCTCAAGGCCGGCGTCGAGGTGCTGATTGCCACCCCCGGCCGCCTGATCGATCACATCGAAGCCAAGAACTGCAACCTCTCGCAAGTCGAGTACGTGGTGCTGGACGAGGCCGATCGCATGCTGGACATCGGCTTCCTGCCGGACCTGCAGCGCATCCTGAGCTATCTGCCCAAGCAACGTCAGACCCTGCTGTTCTCGGCGACATTCTCGCCCGAGATCAAGAAGCTGGCGCAAAGCTATCTGCAAGACCCGGTGCTGGTCGAAGTGGCCCGGCCCAACCAGACCGCCACCAACGTCGAGCAGCGCTTTTACCGCGTCGACGACGACAACAAGCGGTTTGTGATTCGCCAGATCCTGCGCGACCGCGGCATCACGCAAAGCATCGTCTTCGTGAACTCCAAGCTGGGCGCTGCCCGCCTGGCGCGCACGTTCGAGCGCGATGGCCTGCGCACCACGGCCCTGCACGGCGACAAATCTCAGGAAGAGCGCATGAAGGCGCTGGCCGCCTTCAAGGCGGGCGAGATGGACCTGCTGGTGGCCACCGACGTGGCGGCGCGTGGCATCGACATTGCCGCTTTGCCAGCCGTGTTCAACTTCGACATCCCCTTCAACGCCGAAGACTACGTGCACCGCATTGGCCGAACCGGTCGCGCCGGTGCCAGTGGCCTGGCGGTGTCGCTGGTCAGCGGCTCGGATGCGCGCTTGATGGCCGACATCGAAAAGCTGATCAAAAAGAAGATCGACGTCGAGCCCTTTGAGGTCGAAAGCGACCGTCCGCGGCGCCAGGAGCGGCATCGTGAAGACGATGACCGTCGCTCGGCCAGCCACGATGCGGCCCCTCGCGAGTCTCGCTATGTGCGCGCGGCGCCCGTGCGCCGTGCCCCTGCCGATCCGTTCTTTGACAAGCCCTATGAGCCCGATCCCGCAGCGGATCCGTCCTGGGAGCAAAAGGGCGGCGCGCCTGCCACGCAGACGTCTACGTCCAGTGGCACCGGTCTGTCTCGCTTCATCAAGCCCAAGCGCAAGGTTGCGGCCCTTCTGGGCGGCTCTGGCGCGGTGCGCCGCTGAGCTGATTGGTCTGGCGCCAGATGGACGGCGCCTCGCCATACTCGCGCTTGAAGGCCTGACTGAAGGCCGCCTCTGAGGCGTAGCCCACCTGCTCGGCGATCTTGCTGACGGTCAGCGCCGTGTTGCGCAATTGGCGTGCGGCCAGCCGCATGCGATGGCGCGTCAGGTAGGTCAAGGGTGGCTCGCCCAGCGCCTGACCAAAACGATCGGCAAAGGCCGACCGCGACAGGCAGGCATGCCGAGCCAGTTCTGGGACGGTCCAGTTGTGGCCGGGCTGCTGATGCATGCGCGCCAGGGCCATCGACAAGGCCTTGTCCTTGAGGGCCGCCAGCCAGTTGCCCGAGCCTTCGGGCACCGACTCCACATAGTCCCGCAGGCATTCCATCAAAAGGATGTCGCCCACGCGGTTCAGGATGGCTTGCTGGGCCGGCCGCACGGCGGCGATCTCTTGCTCCAGAAACTGAATGCCAATGGCCAGCCACAAGGGCGGCATCGCGCAGCCCGATTGCACATGCATCAAAGGCGGCAGCGCTGTGATCAAAGGGGCCGCCATGTCGACATCGAAGCGCGCGTGGCCGCTGATGAGCTTGCAGGCCGCGCCGCCACCTTGCTGCTGCACAGGACTCAACTCAGACTGGTCCATATAGGGCAAGAGATCCACCGGCTGCGCGGGGCTCTGCGGCTTGTCCTGAATGGTGTGGGGATTGCCGGCGGGCAGGATGACCAGGTCGCCCGCTTCGATCAGGGTGGGCGCTTCGTGCTCGCGCATCAGCCACGCCTGGCCACCGGTCACCACATGAAAACAGGCCAGCCCTGGGGTGCTCAGTTGCCAGGCCCAAGGGGCTGACATTTCGGTGTGGGTGAACACCACGCCGTCGAAATGCATGTCGTCCAGAATCAAGCTCAGGCTGTCCATGCGGTCAGCATCGCATGCCCCAGCGTGGTTTCCGATCCGGATTGATCCTAGGGTTGTCACCCAATCGATGCCGGCGTTTGGACAAAGCCGAGCGGCTTTCCGAGGCTTCCGAAAAGGGGGCGATCGGTCGACACTGGCTGCAACCTTGACCGATACCCTGACCTTCAACGGAGACAGAACAATGAGCAACACAGCCGTGGCCTCGCCACCCCCCTGGACGGACAACAAGCGCTACGTGTGGCAGCTCGGCATGGCGGTGCCTGTGCTGGCGGCCATCGGCCTGTGGTCGATCTGGCAGTTTCATTCGGCCTACGGCATGTGGGCCTTGTTCGTGTTCTTCTACATCTGCATCCCGGCGATGGACTGGCTGGTGGGCGAGGACCGCGCCAACCCGCCCGAGTCGATGGTGGCCGATCTGGAGAACGACCGCTACTACAGCTGGATCCTGTACGCCTTTGCCCCCTTGCAATACGCCGTGTTGATCGGTGGCGCCTATCTGGCCGCCACGATGGACCTGACCTGGTACGACATGCTGGGTCTGATGATTGGCGTGGGCATTGTGGGTGGCTTTGGCATCAACACCGGGCATGAGCTGGGCCACAAGAAGGACGCGTTCGACCGTTGGCTGGCGCGCATCTGTCTGGCGCAAACCGGCTACGGCCACTTCTACGTCGAGCACAACCGCGGGCACCACAAGAATGTGTCGACGCCTCTGGACCCCGCCACTTCGCGCATGGGCGAGACCTTCTGGGCGTTCCTGCCCCGTTGCGTGATGGGCAGCATCCGCTCGGCCTGGCATCTGGAGTCAGAGCGCCTGGCGCGGCAGGGGCGCTCGGCCTGGAGCGTGCACAACGAGAATCTGCAAGCCTGGGCGATGACGGTGGTGCTGTTTGGCGCCCTGACCGCGTGGCTGGGCCCCAAGGTGCTGCCCTTCCTGATCGTGCAGATGGTCTATGGCTTTTCTTTGCTCGAGGTGGTGAACTACCTGGAGCACTACGGCTTGTTGCGCCGCCAAGGCGCCGACGGTCGCTTCGAGCGCTGCCTGCCCGAGCATTCATGGAACAGCAACCACATCGTGACCAACGTGTTCCTGTATCACCTGCAGCGCCACTCGGATCACCATGCCCACCCCACGCGCAAGTACCAGGCACTGCGGCACTTCGAGAACGCCCCGCAACTGCCTTCAGGTTACGCCGCCATGCTGCTGCTGGCCTATGTGCCGCCGCTGTGGTTCAAGGTGATGGACAAGCGTCTGATCAACCACTACAAGGGTGATTTCTCGCGGATCCATGTGTATGAGCCCCGGCGTCATGCCCTGATGGCCCAGTACGGCGATTACGCCCGGCAACAGCAGGCACAAGCCGCGGCGCTCGTCCCTTCGGAGGCCTGATCATGGCGGTGTCTCAGCAATGGCAATGCGGCAGCTGCCAATTCACCTATGACGAAGCCGAGGGTCTGGCGTTCGACCACATCGCGCCGGGCACCGCCTGGGCCGATGTGCCGCACGACTGGACTTGCCCGGACTGCAGCGCATCCAAGGACGACTTCATCCCGCTGCGCGCGGCCGCCTGATCAGGGGATTTCGGCGGCTCCCATGCGGGCCGCGATCGTGCCCGACCGACTCAGGATGTAGCCCGACGCCGGCTGCTTTTCAAAGCGCTTGGGGGCCGGCAACATCACCGCCAGTCGAGCCGCCTGGCTGGGCGACAACTGCGCCGCATCGGTGCGAAAGTAATGGCGGGACGCCGCTTGCGCACCGAAGATGCCTTCGCCCCATTCGACGTTGTTGAGGTAGATCGTCAGGATGCGGTCTTTGCTCAAGAGGCCTTCGAGCATGAAGGTGATGGCCAGCTCCTGCGCTTTGCGCAGCATCTGCCGCTCGCTGCTCAGGAAGAGGTTCTTGGCCAGCTGCTGCGTGATGGTCGAGCCCCCGATGATCTTGGGTGCGGCCTGCGTCACGGCGGTGGGGGGCGGCGGCAGCGGGCGCCCGCGCTTTCTGGCGCGCTCGACCGCGCGCTCATAACGGGCCTGAGCCTGCGTCTTGATCTTGTCGACCTTGGCCTGGGCGGCGCTGTTCTTGCGCCAGGCCTTCTCGAGGGCGTCCCATTCGACCCCGCTGTGGTCCACGAAGTTGGCATCCTCGCTGGCGATCACGGCGCGGCGCAGGTTGTCGGAGATGCGGTCGCCGGGCGCCCAGTCCTGGCTCCACAGGATGCGGCCCTGCTCGCGCAGCAGGCGGCTCATCTCGGTGCGCTGGAAGGTGGTGGACTGCGGGTCCAGCACGTTCATCAAGGCGATGCGGCCGGCAAAGTACAACTGCAAGGAGAGGGCGCTGAGGGCGATGACGCCGACCAGGCGCCAGGGATGGCGCATCGTCGCGGCCATCTCACTGCGCTCCGTCAGCCTTGGGGGCGTCGACCAGTTGGCGCATGTGGGCCAGAACCGGTGCGGTATCCGGGCGCACGCCGCGCCAGATGAAGAAGCTCTCGGCGGCTTGTTCGACCAGCATGCCCAGGCCATCGCGCGCCACGGCGCCATGGTCACGCGCCCATTGCAAGAACGCGTGGGCGGCGGGGCCGTACATCATGTCCAGCGCCAGGGTGCCCGGGCGCAAGACCTGCGGGCCGACCGGCACACCACTGCCCGACAGGCTGGCGGCCGTGCCGTTGATGAACACGTCAAACCCCTCGCCAGGATCGGCCAAGGGACGGGCGCTGAGCTTCACGCCGTGTTGTTGAGCCCAGGCCGCATGGCGGTCGACGATGGCTTGCGCCTTTTCAAGGGTGCGGTTGGCCATCACGATCTCGGCGGGCCGGGCTTCGATCAAGGGGCCCATGACACCGGCGCTGGCACCGCCTGCGCCCAGTAGCAAGATGCGCTGGCCTTGCAGCGCCACGCCCGCGTTGTGGGTGATGTCACGCACCAGGCCCACACCGTCGGTGTTGTCGGCCAGCCAGCCGCCTTCTGTGCCACTTTGAGCGTCAAAGCGCAGAGTGTTGGCGGCCTGGGCCAACTCTGCACGGGGCGAGCGGCGGCTCGCCATCTCAAAGGCTTCGAACTTGAACGGCACCGTGACATTGCAGCCTTTGGCGCCCTGATCGGCAAAGGCCTGGATCGTGGGCTTGAAGGCGTCCAGTGGACACAACAAGCGCCCATAGTCGATGGCCTGCCCGGTGGCTTGGGCGAACAGGCTGTGAATCAGCGGCGAGCGGCTGTGTTCAACCGGGTTGCCGGCCACGGCGTAGCGGTCTGCAGTCATACAACGAGGCAATGCGCTTGAATCAGGGCTGGGCCGGGGTGGCGGTGGGGGCGGCCGCTTCGGTGGTGGCCGAGACGCCCGCGTCACGCGTGAACTTGAATCGCGACGAAATGAGCAGCACATCCTTGCCCGCCATGACTTCGGCCGGAACGGGCGGGAAGGGGCCCGCGCCCTTGACGATGGCTTGAGCCCGCTTGTCCAGCATGGGGCTGCGCGAGGGCAGGGTCACGATGGCGTCGACGATCTGCCCTTGGCGGTTGATCCACACCTCCATCACCAACTCGCCATACAGCTTCTGGCCATGGCTGTTGGTGGGGAAGTGCTCGGTGCCGGCGCGCTCAACCACGGTGCGGAACTGGCTGTAGTACAGCGCGTCGACCGACTTCAGTGTGGCAGGGCTCAGGTAGCGCTTCTTGGGGCGCGCGTTTTCTTCGTGGATCTTCTTGTCGATCTCGGCCATCAGCTTGGTCAACTGGCGGCGGCGCTCTTCTTCAGCCTGGGCCTGCTGGGTCTCGGCTTTCTGGCGCGGGTCAGGCGGCGGCAGGGCGGCCAATTCGTTTTTGATCTGCGCCAGCATCTGCTGCTGTTCCTGCTGCATCTGCTCGATCATGCGGGCGGTCTGCTCCAGGGAGTCGCCCGACTCGCTCATCTCGTCGGGCTTGAACATCGAGGTCGCACGGCCTTTGTCCGCCTCGCCGCCGCCGGCCAGGTTTTGCTGCGCCAGGGCCTGTGGCTTGTCCGGGGCTTGCTCGCCACCCGCGTTGACCAGGATCACTTCCAGTGGCGTGTCCTTGAACGTGCGGTTGAAACCCTCTGGGTCGACAAAGCGAAAGCCCAGCAAGCCGGCGTGGATGCCGACAGAAATGACCAAGGTCTTGTGCAACAGGGTCATCTGGCTCAGGGCCGTTCGCAGTTTTTGCAACATGGGCGCGGGTTACGGTGTGGCGGTGTCGGGGGCGGGCGTGTCGGCGTCAGTCACGTCGATGGCCAGCGTCAGCGGTCCTGCATTGTCCAGCACCTCGTCGTCGTCGCCACCCTCTGAATCACCCTGATCTGCGGGTGTGGATGCGTCCAGGCGGGTGAGCAGGCTGGCGTGCACATCCAGGGTCAGCTCGTCGACGCCGGTGATGCGCACACGCACCTTGGCGTGGCGGGGCAGGCTGTCGCAGCCGATGGCCTTGAAGACCAGCGGCAGGGTGTCGGCGCGCACCAGGCCGTTCATCATCACAGCGCAGTCCAGTTCGGTGATCTGTTGCTGGCTCAGGTAACGCAGGGTCCAGTAGCGTTCCATGCTGGACTGGAAGCCGTTGTAGGCGCTGTAGGCCCCATCGAAGTTGGAGATGATGGAGAACAGCTCGGCATCCTTGGGCTTGAACGGCGCTGCCAGGGCGGCGGTGCGGCCATGCTTGACGCAGGCGACGATCTGCCACTGGTTGACCAGGTCGACATAGCGGCGCAGCGGCGAGGTGGCCCAGGTGTACTGCGCCACACCCATCCCAGCGTGCGGGGCGGGCTTGGTGCTCATGCGCACCTTGATGCCGGGCTGCAAACTGGCCTGGCTGCGGTAGATGCCGGGCACGCCGAAGTCGGCCAGCATGCCGCCCCAGGTGCTGTTGGCCAAAATCATGGCCTCTGCCACGATCAGGTCCAGCGGGGCGCCGCGTTGGCGGGTGCCGATCACAACCTGCTCGTTGCCTTGCGGTTCGATGCCGTCGCTCATGGT
Source organism: Acidobacteriota bacterium (assembly GCA_050259275.1). Lineage (GTDB taxonomy): Bacteria > Pseudomonadota > Gammaproteobacteria > Burkholderiales > Burkholderiaceae_C > Aquabacterium. The sequence goes on along the minus strand of JBLNAI010000015.1, from coordinate 410,471 downwards.
GTTCTCGCCCTGGGCGCTCAGCAACTTGAAGGTGTAGTCGGGGCGGTTGAAGGTTTCGGGCTTGCCGCGCACGACTTCACGCTGGGCCTTGAGGTGCTTGGCCAGGCGGAAGGCAAAGGCCAGCTCTGTGGCGAAGGCGTAGTCGGCCGGGGCCTCGCCGGTCAGGCTGGCTTCGGTGATGACGCCGTCCAGCTTGTCGTGGCGCAGGTTGGCGGCAATGGGCACGCGCTCCAGCTTGGTCTCGCTGGCTTTGATGGCCAAAGTCGCCTCGTCAAAGCTGACGTACAGGGACACGGCCGGGCAGTCGCGGCCTTCTTGCAAGGTGTAGGTCTGCACGACGTCATCGGGCAGCATGGTGATCTTGTGACCGGGCATGTACACGGTCGACATGCGGCCACGGCCCACGGCGTCAATGGGCGAGCCGGGCGCTATGGCCAGGCTGGGCGCGGCAATGTGGATGCCGTAGGTGACGGTGCCGGTGCCCAGGCCTTGCACGGACAGGGCATCGTCGATCTCGGTGGTCATGGAGTCGTCCACCGAGAAGGCCTGCACAGCCGCCACAGGCAGTTCATCCTTGATCGGGGGCGCATCCAGAGCCGGGAAGCCCGTGCCCTTGGGGAAGTGCTCGAACAGGAAGCGCTTGAAGTGGAAGTGATACGGGCTGTCGATGGCGCCGGCGTCTTTCAGCAGGTCCAGCGGGGCGCGTTGCGCGGTCTTGGCCGCTTCGACCACAGCCTTGTATTCGGGGCCGTTCTTGTCGGGCTTGAACAGGATCTTGTAGAGCTGGTCTTTGATCGGCTGCGGGCAGGTGCCGGCGGCCAACTCCTGGGCCCATTGTTCGATCTGCAAGGCCTGTTGCTTCTTGCGCTCAATGGCGACCAGGGCTTGCTTGAGGATGTCTTCCGGCGCTTTGCGAAAGCGCCCCTTGCCCCGGCGATGGAAGTAGTGCGGGGTCTCGAACAGGCGCATCAGCATGGCGGCCTGCTGCACCGCATCGGCGCTGGCGCTGAAATACTCGCGCGCCAGGTCGTCAAAGCCAAACTCGTCTTCGGGGGCCACTTCCCAGATCAGGTCCACATCGATGTCGGCCGCTTGCGCAGCACCTTGCGCCAGCACTTCGGCAGGCGAAGGCTTGGCGAACTTGATCAGCACGTTGGCGGCTTTCACCTTGACGCGCTTGCCCGAGTCCAGCTCGATTTGCATCGAACTGTCAGCTTCGGACATCACGCGGCCGGCGAGGAACTTGCCAGCATCATCAAACAGGGCAAACATCAATCTGGATGGGTTGGGTTCAATCAGAGGGGGATTGTCCCATCACCCAGGTATTTCGCCATCCGAATTTGCGGACAAGCCCAAAAAAGCCAGCAGCCCGGCCTGGTGCGGCTCGAAATCGCTGACCGCGTGGTCGCTGCCCTCCAGCAAGGTCAGGTTCGCGCCGGGGTAGTGAGCCACCATCTCGTGCCAGTTCAAGACCTCGTCCCCTTTGGCGATCAGCGCCCAGTAGCGCGCGGGCCGGGTGATGGGGTAGGGCGCCAGGGCCTTGAATTCGTCGATGAACTCAGGGCGGAAGAAGAAGCGCTCGGCCGGATCATGAAAGCTGGTTTGCTCGCCGATGTAGCGGGCCAGATCGCGCGCGGGCTGCACGGCGGGATTGATGACAGCGACTTTGCAGCCCAGGCGTTCACCCAGCACGGTCGCATAAAACCCGCCCAGGGATGAGCCGATCACGGCCATGCGGTCACGCGGCCAGTCGGCGGTCAAAGCCATCAACTCGTCGATGGCCTGTTGCGGCGAGGGCGGCAGTTGCGGGCAGGCCCAATGCAGGGGCCGCTCGGGACGCTGACAGGCCGCAATGGAGCGGGCCATCTGCTGGGCTTTGTTCGATCGAGGGGACGATCGAAAGCCGTGCAGGTAAAGGATGTGGGTCGTGCTCATGATCGATGCCGGACAAGGGTTGACCCCCGCATTGTCACAAAGCTGTCAGCAATAGCCCAATAGGATCATGCCCAACGCGTCGAATGCATCGTTTCGGCGCCAAAAGGATCTCCCAAGATGAACATTGCCGTAGCGCCCGCCAAGTGGGTGCGGGTTGAACACGTCCGTCAAAAAGGTTTCACCCTGCTGGAGTTGCTGGTGGTGCTGGTCATCATCGGCTTGCTGGCTGGGTATGTGGGGCCGCGCTTTTTTTCGCAGATCGGCAAGTCTGAAGTGAAGGCGGCTGCCGCACAGATCGATGCCCTGGGCAAGGCACTGGACCAGTATCGGCTCGACACCGGGCATTACCCCGCCACCGAACAAGGGCTGGCTGCCCTGTGGACCAAGCCGGCGGATGAAACCCGTTGGTGGGGGCCGTATTTGCGCAAGGCTCCGCCAAAGGACCCCTGGGGGCGCGATTACCAATACAAATCGCCCGGCGAGCATGGCGACTTCGACCTCTACTCATTGGGCAAAGACGGCCGGGAAGGTGGCGACGGTGAAGACCAGGACATCACCAATTGGTAAGACCTTTCCGCGGCGCCTGTTCTGCCAGGAACTGGCGGTGTTGCTCGATTCGGGCATCCCGCTGTACGAGTCCCTGAGCACCTTGCGCGAGAAGGAGTCTTCGCCCGATACGGTTGAGGTGCTGTCGACCTTGACGCAGGCTTTGTCGGAAGGCAAGACCTTGTCGCAGGCCATGCGCATGCTGCCGGCGGCGTTCAGTCCTTTGCTGATCGCCTCGATCGAGGCCAGCCAGCGCACCGGGCAGACCGCGCTGGCCTTGCGCCAGCACGCGCAGTATCTGGCCTGGCTGGGGGGCATGCGCGACAAGCTGGTCAGTGCGGCCATCTATCCCGCCATCCTGATCGGCGCCAGCGTGCTGGTGATCAGTTTTCTGACGGTCTTTGTGGTGCCGCGCTTTGCCGACATCTACGAAGGCATGGGTGGCGAGTTGCCATGGCTGTCAGGGGTGTTGCTCAGCGTGGGCAAAGGCGTGGGGGCGCATCCGTGGCTGGTGCTGGGCGGGCTGGTCGGCCTGGTGATGGCTGTGGTCGCGGCCTGGCGCGCGCCTGCGGTGCGGTCCGCCGCCTTGGCGCAGGTGTGGCAGCTGCCGGTCATCGGACCGCGCCTTCGGCTGGTCGAGTTGGCGGCCTTGTATCGCACGCTGGGTCTGCTGCTGCAAGCCGGTGTGGCCGTGGTGCCCGCGCTGGAGGCCTCATTTGAATTGGTGGGGGCCAGCTTGCGGCCCGCATTGAGCCGGGCGACCGGCTTGGTGCGAGAAGGCACGCGCCTGTCCGACAGCTTGCACCAGCAGGCACTGACCACACCCGTGTCGTTGCGCATGATCCGGGTGGGCGAACAGACGGGTGAGCTGGGCCCCATGCTGGAGCGCGCGTCGACCTTCTATGACGAAGAGGTGGCCCGCTTTACCGAATGGGTGGGCAAGGTTATCAGCCCAGCCTTGATGCTGATCATGGGGGTGCTCATCGGGGGCATCGTGGTCCTGATGTACCTGCCCATCTTTCAGGTGGCGGAGCAGATCCAATGAGCGCGGTGTTGCGGGACCCCATCGAGTCGGCCGCCCCTGCGCCGGCGTGGCTGCCTGACTGGTCGCGTTGGCCTTTGGATCAGGCCCTGCGCCTGCGCGTGGTCGTCGCCAAAGACCCGATGGGGCAACTGTGGGGCCTGGCGGTCGCGGTGGACGACGTGCGTCTGCGCGAAGTGGTCGAGCGCCGCGTGGGCCTGGGTCTGGTTTGGCAGGCTGTGTCGGACGCCGTCCTCAACGAGGTGCTCGCGCAGGGCGAACAAAGCTTTGATGCGCGCGGCTCGCTGGTGCAGCTGGCGCGCCCGGACGACGAGGCCAGCGAGGCCGTCGCCCAGGCCTTGTCCGTCGATACCATCAGCCGCCAAAGCAGCCCGGTGGTCAAGCTGCTGGACGCGACCTTGTTTGATGCCCTCAAGGCGCAGGCCAGCGACCTGCACATGGAGTCGACCGCGCAAGGCCTGGTCATCCGTCATCGGCTCGATGGGGTGATGGTGCAGGTCGACGAGGTCTCCAGCCGCGAGGTGGCCGAGCAATTGGTGTCGCGCCTGAAGGTCATGGCCGAGCTGGACATCGGCGAGCGCCGCCTGCCGCAGGACGGTCGCTTCAAGCTGCGCGTGCAGCAAAGCGCCGAGGCGGGCGTGCGCGATGTGGACTTCCGCGTCTCGATCATGCCCTCCAGCTTTGGCGAGGATGCCGTCTTGCGGATTCTGGATCGCAGCCGCCTGTCGGATGAGGCTCAGGCGCTGAGCCTGGAAGGGCTGGGTTTCGATCCGGAAGACAGCGCGGTCGTGCGCCGCCTGGCCGGCAAGCCTTACGGGATGCTGCTGGTGACCGGGCCCACCGGTAGCGGCAAGACCACCACCCTGTATGCCGTCGTGCAAGAGATCAACGATGGCCGCGACAAGATCATCACCATTGAAGACCCGGTGGAATACCAGCTGCCCGGGGTGGTCCAGATCCCGGTCAATGACAAGAAGGGCCTGACCTTTGCGCGGGGCCTGCGCAGCATCCTGCGCCACGACCCGGACCGCGTGATGGTCGGTGAGATCCGCGATGCGGAGACGGCTCAGATCGCCTCGCAAGCGGCGTTGACCGGCCACCTGGTGCTGTCGACCATCCACGCCAACAACGTGTTCGACGTGGTGGGCCGCTTCATGCACATGGGGGTCGATCTGTACAACATGGTGTCGGCCCTGAACGGGGTGGTGGCGCAGCGCCTGATTCGCAAGCTGTGCCCTTTGTGCGCGCAGCGCTGGCAGCCGCAAGCGCTGGACCTGAAGGCGGCCATGCTGCCCATGGACACCCAGGGGCATTTCATGCAGGCGGGTGGCTGTCCGCACTGCCGGGGGACGGGCTACCGAGGGCGCAAGGCCGTGACCGAGATCCTGCTGATGGACGACACCTTGCGCGATCTGATCGTGACCCGTGCCTCGCTGATCAAGATCAAGGCCCACGCCCGCGCCAGTGGCACCCGCCTGTTGCGCGAAGCGGCGCTGGCCTGTGTCTTACGTGGTGAGACCACGCTCGATGAACTCAACCGCGTGACCTTGGCAGAATGAAATTGCGCATCTCAACCCTCTCAAGGCGGCTGCGGACGCAATGGCGACCCTTGCCTGTCAGCCTGCGTCCGGTTCAGCTGGAGGCGGCGCCTGGCCAATGGATGCCCGCAGTGGAAGACGCGCTGGCCACCTGGTCGGACTGGTGCGCCACGCACCCCGGTGCTTGCGCGCAAGTGGGGCTGTCTGCCCACTGGCTGCTGATCGCCGTGGCCGAAGACGCCGCCGAGACCTGGCAGTACTACTACGGTGTGTCGACACAGGATCTGGCGCGAGACTGGCTGGTTCGCAGCGTGTCGACGGGCGCGGGGCAACTGCACTGTGCGGTGCCGCGCGCGCTGATCGAAGGCCTCACCGCTCAGGCCCGGGCGCATGGGGTGACCATTCAATGGGCGGGGCCCTGGTGGATCCACGATCTGGAGCGGCATGTGCATGAACAGGTGCTGGCGGGTGCCAGCGTGCAGCCTTGGTCGGCACATGAGCCGGGGCTGCGGGTGCATGCCTCGTTGAGCTGGAATGAGTCCGCTCGCCCACCGATTCAGTTGCGCCAGGTCTGGTGCGAGGCCGAGGCCGCGTGATGCGCCTGAGGCTGCGCCCCTCCGGGGCCGGGCGCTTGAACTGGGCCCATCAATTGGACTTCGTCGGGCCGCGTGTGGCGACCTCGGTGTGGGGTTGGGGGCTCTTGGTGGTGGGGCTCTGTCTGGCCTTGCAGGGAGCCGATCAAGTGCGGTCCCTGCAGCAGGCGCAGGCCGATGAGCAAGCCAGTCTGGCCCGCCTGCAGCGTGCCGAGCATCAGCGTCAGGTGGCGGCTGCGCCGCTGCGCGCGGCGTCGGGTGCCCAGGCCGCATGGTCCAGCGAGGCCCTTCAGTCCGCGCAAGGCGTGGTGCGCCTGTTGGCTTATCCGTGGGCCAGCGTGGTCAATCGCGTCGAGCAGGCCGCCTTGCAGGAGCAGGCCTTGCTGCTGAGCTTCAGCCTCAATCAGGATCTGCCGCTGACCGATGCGCGTGCTGCCGTGGCCGTTCGCCTGACCGCGGCGGTGCCCACCGACGAGGCTGCCTTGCGTTGGTGTCAGGCGCATGGTGACGGCGCGCAACTGTTGTCGCGCGAGCGCCTCAGCACGCCGGCCCCGTCGCCGCAAGGTGACTACCCATGGCGGGCTGAGGTCAGCTGGATAGGAGGCTCGCATGACCGGCCGTGAGGCGTGGACGCGTGTGCGTGCGCTGGGTTTGCCTGGGGCCCTGGGTCTGACACTGATCGTGCTGTGGGGTTGGCTGCAATGGCAATGGCTGCCCGCACATCAGGCGCAGGCGGACAGCCTCGCGTCAGATGTGCGCCGCTTGCGGCACGCGCTGCAGGATGGGCCTGATCCTCAGCGGGGGGCAACGCGATCGACCCGGCCGGCATGGGATGTGAGCGGCCTGCCTGCAGACCAGGCCTGGCAAGCGGTCTGGGACGCGCTGCCGGACGAATCCCAGCGCCTTAGCTTGCTCAAGGCCGTCACGACCTCGGCGGGTCAGCTGACGGTGAGCGTGCCCTCGGTGCAATACCGCGGGGCGGCCGAGCCTTGGTCAGCCCATCAGGGGCAGGTCTTGTGGCGCGAGCGTGTGGCCCTGCCGGTGGAAGGTCGCTATGGCGACGTCCGCGCCTGGCTGGGCACCTTGCTCAATCAGTCCAACCTGAGCGTGGACGCGGTCGAGGTGAACCGATCCGACACGACGACCGATCAGGTCAAGGGCCGCGTGGCCCTGTCGCTGTGGTGGCGCGCGAAGGAAGGAGTCAAGCCATGAGAAAGCCCGTGTGGATCGCCTTTGCCGTGGCGCTGTCGGCCACCTTGTGGGCCGCGATGCACGAGGGGGGCGAGACCGTCGAGCCGGTGAAGTCGACGGGACGAACCGCATCGCGCCCAGGCGGGGGCCAAGGGGGGGCGCATGAGGCCCGCTCTGCAGCCCGCGCGCAGCCCCCCGTCGCCCCGGCGCTGGCGCCTGCGCTGGCCCAAGGGATCGCCGCGTGGAAGCAGCGTGAGCCACTCGGCCTCAAGAGCGAGCGCGAGCTGGCTGCCTGGGGGCCCTCCTTGCCCCGTCCCGCTCCTGCGCAGGTGGTCAAGGTCGCGGAGGCCGCGCCCCCTCCGCCGCCGCAGGCGCCCCGCTTTCCACACCAATGGGTGGGGCGTTTCAATGACATGGCGGTGGTGTCCGGCCCGCGCAGCACCTGGGTTCTGGCCGAAGGCCAGGTGATCGAGGGGCAATGGCGGGTCGATCAGATTCGTGAACGACAAATGCAATTGACTTATCTGCCTTTCAAACAGGCCCAAACCGTAGCGATGCAAACACCATGAAGTTCTGGTTTCATCCTGGCGTGCGCGTGACCCTGACCACGCTGATGGTCGCGTCGCTGCTGGCCGCCTGTGCCAACACCGCCGTGCGCGATGCCGACAAGCTGGCCTATCTGGGTCAGCACGAAGCGGCCCTGGCGCGACTGCAAAAGAGCATCGACGATCACGAGGACGATCAGGCGGTGCGCACCGCCTGGGTCAAGCAACGCGACACCACGGTGACCCATCTGGTCTATCTGGCGGAGTCGGCGCGTGCCTCGGGCAACCTGGCCGATGTGGAGTCCGTGCTGATCCGCTTGGAGAAGGCCGCCCCCGGCCACCCGCGCGCCGTGTGGTTGCGCTCGGAGGTGGACCGCCTCAAGCGCCATCAACGGCTGATGCGCGAAGCCCAGCAGGCGATGGCCGATCAGGCTTACGCCAAGGCCGAGCCCGCTTTGCGCACGGTGCTGAGCGAAGACCCCGGCAACACCCTGGCCAAGTCCCTGCTCAGTCAGATCGACGAGGCACGCGAAGGCCAAGTGCGCCAGCGCAGCAGTCTGCAACTGGCCACCGCCGCCCAGCCCGTGAACCTGGAGTTCCGCGACGCCCCCATTCGGACGGTGTTCGAGGCGCTGGCGCGCGCTGCCAATGTCAACTTCGTCTTTGACAAGGATGTCAGGGGCGAAGCCAAGGTCACCCTGTTCTTGCGCCAGACCACGGTGGACGAGGCCCTGCGGGTGATCCTGAGCACCCAACAGCTTGGCTACAAGCTGCTCAACGCGAACACGGTGCTGATCTTTCCGAACACGCAGCAAAAGCAACGTGACCTGATGGACACGGTCACGCGCAGCTTCTACCTGACGAATGCCGATCCCAAGCAGGTGCAGACCCTGATCCGCACCGTCGCCAAATCACGGGACATCTTTGTCGACGATCGCCTCAACCTGCTGGTGGTGCGTGACACCCCCGACGTGATGCGCCTGGTCGAGCGGCTGGTACAGAACGTGGACCTGCCCGACCCCGAGGTGATGCTGGACCTGCAAGTGATGGAGGTCTCAAGCAACAAGCTCGATCAGCTGGGCTTGAGCTGGCCCACCACCATCAACTATGGCCTGCCGGCCTCCTCCATGGCGACGATCGTGGATTCGACCCAGGGCCTGCGCTGGAGTGCCGCCAACCCGCTGGCCGTGGCCACCCTCAAAGGCTCGTCCGATTCAACCAATCTGCTCGCCAACCCGAAGATCCGCGCCCGCAACCGCGAAAAGGCCAAGGTGCTGCTGGGCGAGAAGCTGCCTGTCTTCACCACTACCTCGACGGCCAACGTGGGGGTGTCCGCATCGGTCAGCTATCTGGACGTCGGCCTGAAGCTGGACATCGAGCCGCGTGTGCAGCTTGACAACGATGTCAGCATCAAGATCGAGCTGGAGGTCAGCAGCATCACTGGCAAGGTATCGGGACCCAGTGGCTCGCTCGCCTACCAGGTGGGCACCCGTCAGGCCTCGACCACCTTGCGACTCAAGGACGGCGAAACCCAGATTCTGGCCGGTCTGATCAATGACCAGGAAAGCCGCAGCTCAGCGGGCTTGCCCGGTTTGCATGACCTGCCGCTGGCGGGGCGGCTGTTCGGCACCACGACAGACATCCACAACAAGACCGAAGTGGTGTTGTTGATCACCCCGCATATTGTCCGCAATGTGACGCAGCCCGCATCGGCCGGCTCGGCCATGCCCTCAGGAACCGAAGCCCAGCCGGGTGCGCAGGCGCTGTTCATCCGCGATGGGGTGGCCGGCTCCAATCCGGGCGCCAGCGGAAGTACCGGGGGCAATGTGGCCAGTGCGACGCCGCGTGAAGGTGTTCCGGGGGCGACCGCCCGGGCACGCGGCGTGCGTGTCAGTGGCCCGGACGAGGTCCTGCCCGGCTCGACCTTTCAGGTCACTGTCTACAACCCCACCGACGCGCCAGTGAGCGTGGCCCTGCTGTATGACGCCGGGGTGCTGGATGCAACCGATACGAAGCAGGCGGGTGGGCGAGCGGCCGTTGACGTGCCGGCCCACGGCCAGGTCAGTGTGGGGCTCGGCGTGCGACCCGGGGTGACCCAGGCCGAAGCCCAGATCAATCTGGATTCTGGGGGTGAGCCCTGGATGGTGCGGGTGCGCGACCCCCGTGCGACGCCGCAGACAGAGGCGCCCGCTCCGGCCGAGCCGACGCCGACGCCGCCTGCGCAGCCGGCCGACCCGGCGGTTCCCAACGAGCCCGTGGTGCCCAATGAGCCTTGACCAAAGGGGCTTCACGCTCATCGAGATGGTGGTGGTGGTGCTGATGGTCAGCATCCTGGCCAGTGCGGCCATGCCTTTGGCAGCGATGACCAAACGGCGTGCGCAGGAGGCGGAACTGCGCCAGGCGCTGCGCACCATCCGCACGGCGCTGGACGACTACAAGCACGCATGGGACCTGGGGCGCATCGAGCACAAGTCCGATCAGAACGGCTACCCACCCAATCTCGATGTCCTGGTCAATGGGGTGGTGGATGTCTCGTCGGCGAAGCCGCAACGGCTTTATTTCCTGCGCCGCCTGCCGCGCGACCCCTTTGCACCGCCTGATCTGGCGGCGTCGGCCACCTGGGGGCTGCGCAGTTACGCCAGTCCGCCCGACGAGCCCCAGCCCGGCTCGGACGTGTTTGACGTCTATTCCCTGACACAAGGTGTGGGCCTGGATGGCACACCGTATCGACGCTGGTGAGGGCGCCAACCATGCATGTTCCCTCTTTTGTCAAGCGGCTGCGTGGCTTCACCTTGATCGAGCTGATCGTGGTGCTGGCCATCATTGCCTTGCTGGCCAGCCTGGTCGCGCCGCGGTACAACCATGCGGTCGACAATGCACGCGAAGCCAGCCTGCGGACCACGCTCAACACGATGCGCGACGCCATCGACAAGTACGCGGCCGACAAGGGTCACTACCCCGACTCGCTGGATCAACTGGTGCGGGCCGGCTACCTGCGGCAAGTGCCCGCCGACCCGATGACAGGCCGCACCGACAGCTGGATGATGCTGCCCCCGCCGGCCGATGGCGCGATGGGCGGGCGGATGGCCGACGTGCGCAGTGGCGCGGCTGGTGCGTCGCAAGACGGCAGCCTGTTCAACGCATGGTGAGGGCGCCGACACCCATGGCCCGGCCGCGCGGCATGACCTACCTGATGGTGCTGTGGTGGGTGGCCATCAGTTCGGTGGTGCTGGCGGCGCTGGGTCAGCAATGGGCCATGGAGGCGCGGCGCCAAAGAGACCTGGAACTGGCCTTTCGCGGCAACCAGATCCGCCAGGCCTTGACGGACTACTACAACCAGGCCCCCGAAGGGCAGCCCAAGTTGCTGCCCAGCCGGCTGGAGGACCTGCTGCTCGACCCCCGGCAAGCCAAGGTGGTGCGCCATTTGCGCCAGTTGTGGCCCGATCCGATCACGGGTCAGGCGTGGGGATTGATCCGGGAGGGGCCCTATATCAAAGGCGTCTACAGCACGGCCCAACGCAAGCCGGTGCGGGCACCCGAGGGGGTCGAGTCCTATGAGCAGTGGCGATTCGAGTTCGGGCAAGCCGCCGAGCGGATCCGTTGAACGTGTCAATCGTCAACAAACCGTCATTCAAGCTGCATAGACTGAATGCGCTATCGAAACAACCAACATGTCACATCCACACATCGCGCCCGAGCAATCAGAGTGCTTGCTTCGCATCATCGAAGCGGCGCCGCAAGTGCGTCGACGCCACCAGTTCTTCATGTGGAGTCAAGGGGATCTGCAGCGTTGGTTGCCACACAAAGTCAGTGTCTGCGGCACCTATGATCGGGAGCAGCGGGATGTGGTGTTCGACATCTTCAACAGCATCCCGGTGCCGCCCGAGGTGATGGAGGGGCTCAAGGACGGCCGCTCCGAGATCATGGCCGCCGCGTTGACCTCGTGGAAGCGGACCCGGCAACAATCGTGCCGCCTGGATCTGCTGGAATTTGCCAACGGGCACCCGGTCTGGGGAACCTTGTTGCAGCTCGGCTATCGGCAAGTACTGGCGCATGGGGTGACCCGTCCGGGCCGCCCCGACGAGATCGAGAGCTTCTTCTTGTTTGCGCACCCCGCGTCCAGCTATGGCGACGAGGCGGTCTCGGCACTCGAGATGCTCCTTCCCTGTGTGCATCTGACCTATCAGCGCGTGTGCGTGACCGAGCGGCAGATGGTGCCGCTGCGCAATGCGTCGATGCAGGCGGTGCTGAGCGCCCCGTATCAGCGGACCACGCCCATCACCGAGCGCGAGCGCGAAATCCTGCTGTGGGTTCGTGACGGCCTGAGCAATCAGCAGATCAGCGAGAAGCTGGGCATCAGTGCGCTGACCGTCAAGAACCACGTTCAAAAAATCCTTCGCAAGCTGGGGGCCGCCAATCGGGCTCAGGCCGTGGCCAAGGCCATGACCATGAACGCGTTCGGTTCGGCCTCACCGGGCGGCGAATTTCTGACCTGATCCATGAATCCCTTTGTCATTCGGGCTGCCATCGTGGCAGCGGCCAGCGCATGGTGCGCCCCAGTTGCCTGGGCTCAGATCGAGCCGGGCCCGGTTTCGTCGCAAGATGTGAGCGCGTGGTCTTCGTTCGGCTCGCCTGCGCCCGCCCCGGAGCGGACCGGGCCGGTTGCCGATCAGGCCTATGCCTTGATCAAGCAGCCGGGGCCGTGGCGCGAGGTCGAGTTCAACCGCCTGGGCCCGGCCGAGGCGAAGCTGCTGTCGCTGCTGCAGGCGCGTGATGGCGCGGCGGCCAAGGAATGGCTCAAGCAGACCGATCCCGACGTCAATGCACAAGACCCGGTGACCCGTGCGACCGCGCTGAGCCTGGCTGCCAGCGCCGGTCAGCTTGACGTGGTGCGCGAATTGATCCGACGCGGGGCCGAACTGGACCGCGTGGGCGCAGGCGGTGCCACACCGCTGGGCGCGGCGGTGTTTCATGGTCATGAACTGGTGGTCAAGGACCTGATCCGCAAAGGGGCCCGTGTCGATGCGCCCGGTGCCACCGGACAGCTGCCCCTGCACCTGGCCTGCGCAACCGGCCAGACGCGCCTGATCCAGATCCTGCTTGAAGCCGGTGCCAGCTACCATGATGTCAACCGGCAAGGCCGGCATGCCATGGACGAGGCGGCCCTGTTTGGCCAGCTCGCCGCCATGCAGACGCTGGCGCAAGCGGGCGCCCGTTATGCCGAACCCGATCTGTACCGTTTGAATGCTGTGCACGCGGCGGCATTGGGCCAGCAAAAGGACGTGCTGGCCTTTCTGGCGCGCCAGCAAGTGCCGGTGCCTTCCGTGTTGACGCAGGTCCTCATTGACCAGGCGCAACAGCCCGCCACCACACCCTGACGCATACCGCGCGGCCAAAAAAAGGGGGCTTGGTCAGCCCCCTTTTTGCATGGATGACGATCAGGCGCCGCGGGTGCGACGCAGGTGCATCAGGCCAAACACGCCCAGTGCGCTCAGCAGCAGCGCCAGGGATTCGGGTTCGGGCACCGCAGCGGTGGCCGTGCTGATGCTCAGGTTGTCGTAATGCACGCCAGCGGACAGCAACACACCCGAAACCCCATTGACGGCGCCCGAGGCGATCGTCAGACCGGGGTGACCGCCTTGTGTGTAAAACACATTGTCAGCGGTGATGACGTGGCCGGTGTTGTCCAGGAAGGCCAGATAGCTGCCCATGTCCTGCAGGTTGCCCAAGCCGCTCAGGTCTTGCTGGATCGAGAACGAGGCCAGATTGACCGGCGCCGAGAACGTCAACAGGATCGGCGCATGGTCGTTCCACAGCACGTTGCTGGCCGACACGGCCGCACTGTCCGACTTGACCAGCACGTCGCCGTAGACGTCCGAGGCGTCCACCCAGTGGAAGGCACCGTCATTGAGCAGGTTGCCCACGCTGTCATAGAGTGGCGCGTCATCGACACGGTCGGCATTGCCAAAGTGCATGGCGCCATCCAGACCCAGGCCGGCCAGGTACTGGTTGGCCGTGGTGCCGCTGGCCACGCTGTCAAAGTTCATTGACGCGTTGAACGTGATGTCGGCGTGGGCCGCCACGCATGCCGAAGCCAGCGTGGACAGCGCCACGGCCTTGCTGAAAGAAAACTTGATCATCTTGATTTCTCCAATCAGGCCGTGTGGGTTTACTTGGCGCCGCCGATGGCGATCTGGCCGAGCTTGAAGAACACATCGGTGTTGTCAATCACGCCGCTGAACAAGGCCGAGCCACGACCGAAGGCCGACAGCGGAATGTCCGTCGCGGTGTGGGTGGCCTGGTTGCCGCCACCGCCTGGCACCTGACCGGTCACCAGGTAGCTGTTGGTGGCGGTGTTGGTGCTGTAAGTTGCCGCGGGGTTGTTGCGGTTGTAGACCGAGCTGGGCGAGTTGGTGGACACAGGTGCGGTGCCAGCGAAAGGATGGCTGCTGTCGGCGACCGGGTAGGCGCTGGTCAGCCAGGTTTCGTAGCGGTCTGCATTGGCGCCGTAACCGATCAACATCTTGTAGTCGATGTCAGTCGTGACGGGGTAGCCGTCCGCAGCGATCGAATAGGCGGGGAACTTGGCGGCGTCGTAGGTACCCACCACGGTGTTGGCGTTGGGCGTACCCGTCGCGGCGCCGGTGGCCAGGTCCTTCAACTGCTGCGCGGTCTTGACCGAGGCACCGATGATGGCGGCACCCGCGCATTCGTGGTCAGCGGTCACGATGACAATGGTGTCAGGGTTGGCGGCGGCGAAAGCCTTGGCCTTTTCGATCGACTTGTCAAACTCGATGGTCTCGACGATCCAGCGATCGCTGTCCATCAGGTGAGCCTGCTTGTCGATCGAGGCGCCTTCCACCATCAGCACGAAGCCGTTGCTGTTCTTGCTCAGCACTTGCAGGGCCTTGTCGGTCATCTCGTGCAGCATGGGCTGGTCGGGGAAACCGTAATCGGCGGTCACGCTCGAGGTGCCGCGGCGGCCGTTGATCTTGTCCAGCGCCACGTTCATGTTGCCCAGCGAGAACAGGCCCAGCAGCTTGTCGGGGGTGCCCACGCTGTCCAGCGTCGACTTGTCCGGTGCGTAGGTGAAGCCGGCGGTCTGGAAGTCCGCGATCACATCACGGCCCGTGTCGATGGCGCCAGCCGCCACGCCCCAGCCAGTGGTGATGTCGCTGGAGAGCACATAGTCGGTGCCGCTCGAACGCGCCGAGCCGGACGTGCCGGAAGGCAGGAACCACTTGCGCCCGCCGCCCATCAACACGGCCAGGCCGCTGGCGTTCTGGTCGTCCAGGTACTGGTCGATGATGCCGGTGCCGGCGCCACGATCCTGGGTGTGCACGGCGATGGCGGCCGGCGTGGCGTCGAAGACGTCAGCGGTGGTCACGATGCCGGTCGAGGTGCCCTTGGTGCGATGCAGGTATTCCGACAGGTATTCCACGCGGGGGTTGTCGAACTTGGCGGTGGTGTCGTCGGGGAAGACGCCTTCCTGGTTGTTGTTGGCTTTGTTGCCGGTCACATAGTTGGCCATGCCGGGCGCCGAGTCGGTCACGATCGAGTTGAGCGAGGCGGTCATCACCATGGCGGTGTTCGGGAAGGTGTCCATCGCCAGGCGATCCTGGGCCTTGCCTTGCAGGTAGCCCTTGGCCATCACGCGCGCTGCGGTGCGGTGGGCCGCGCCCATGCCGTCGCCCAGCATGATGATGATGTTCTTGGCGGGGCGGCCGTTGTTGGCCACCAGGCCGATCACTTCGAAGTTGCCCGTGCGGGTGGTCACGCCACCGGCCACGTCTGTTGCCGTCACGGTCAAGGTGTGGACGCCAGCCGTGCTGTTGGCATAGCCGCGCAGCGAGGCCACCACGCTGTTGGCAGTCAGGCCGCCGACGAGGCCATTCTTGACCAGACCGGTCTTGCCGCTGAACTGGTCGGCCGTGGTCAGGTCATTGGTCAGGGTGGCGACGGTGGTGCCGTCCACGGCGAACACGACCGTGGCGATCTTGTTGGCGCCGTCGGTCTGAACCGTGGCCTGCAGGTCAAAGCGCTGACCGGGCAGGAAGCGCGCCAGGGTGTTGGCCGACGCGATCAGCGGGTTGCTGGGAGGGGTCAGGCGCGAGATGACCGGAGCGGCATCGGCAGCACCGGCCAGGGTCGCCAGTGCGGTCAGCACGGCCACGCTCAAGGCGCGGGGTTGGAAGAACGTAGAGGACATGTGAACTCCTATTTGAAAGGCTGAGATGGGAGGGACAGAGAGGTCAGTGTTTGGCGTGGCGTGCGGTCTGGCCCCTGGCGGGCTGGACAAGCAGGCGCGATGTGGCGTCATCGAGCACGAGTCGGGTGCTGGACACATGGCCATCGGCCTCTTCCTTCGCGCCGGTTTCAAGTCGACCGGTCAACTGGATGAGGCCCGAAAAATTCGGCGTCGATTGCTTGGCGTAGGCCGGGCTCAGGTGCACGAAGACGGCCGTGGGCGGCAGGTCGTCGACCAGCTTTTCGTCCTCGTCACCCAGCGTCACGGGCAAGGGGGTCAGCACCAGCATCCCGGGTGTGGGCGCCTCGGCATTGGCGACATAGCCCACCATGCGCGCGCGCTGGCCGGTCAGGGCGGTCAGCTTGTCGCTGGCCTCCAGCCCCTTGGGGCCAACCGGCATCTTGAACATTTCGCCGAACTTCAGATCGGCCACGCCGGCCGGTGGAGGCGTCAGGCTGCCCTTGACCGCCAGCTTGGCGGGCGGGGAGACCAGATTGGCTTGTTCGGCACTGGCATGGGCCATCCCGGGCAGCCACAGGGTGGCCAGAGCGGACAGGGTCAGAGCGCTGATGTCTGCGCGCAGAGAACGTCTCATAGGTGTACTTCTGATGGAGAGACCTCTACGATCGGACATCTTGATGACCCACAGATGACATGCGGATCAAGTTTCCGGGCGTTGGCGATAATGAGCCCTCCGCATTTGGGAAGGTGCACATGCTTCGTTCCGTTTTGTCACTGCCTCGCACGGTCTGGCTCATCGGCCTGATCAGTCTGGTCAATGACAGCGCCAGCGACATGCTGTATCCGCTGATCCCGCTGTACCTGTCGTCTGTGCTCATGGCCGGTCCCCGCGCTTTGGGGGTGATCGAGGGTGTGGCCGAGGCCACCGCCAGCTTGCTCAAGCTGTTTTCTGGCGTGGTGGTGGACCGCACCCGGCGTGCCAAACCGTGGATCGTGTTCGGCTATGGCCTGGCGGGTCTGGGGCGACCACTGATTGCGTTTGTCACCTCCTGGCCCGGGCTGATGGTGATCCGGTTTGCCGACCGCGTGGGCAAGGGCGTTCGCTCGTCGCCGCGCGATGCCATGCTGGCCGCCAGCGCACCGGTGGACCAACGCGGCCTGGCCTTTGGCCTGCACCGGGCCATGGACAACGCTGGCGCCGTGGTCGGGCCTTTGGTGGCCGCCGTCCTCTTGGCGGCCCATGTGCCCCTGCGTGACGTGTTCCTGTGGTCGTTTGTCCCGGCCGTGCTCTGCCTGGCCCTGGCCGGCGCCCTGCGTGAGCCGGCCTCGGTGCGGCAGCCGGGCACCCCGCAATTCGACTGGCAGCTGCAGCACCTGTCCCCGGTGTTCAAACGCTACCTCTGTGTGGTGGCGCTGTTCACCTTGGGCAATTCGTCAAACATGTTCCTGCTGCTCAGGGCACAAGAGCTGGGTGTGCCCCAGGCGCAGGTGCCCATCCTGTGGGCGGCCGTGTCTGCGGTGGCCATGCTGTTTGCCACGCCCTTGTCGGCTTGGTCTGACCGCATCGGCCGCGTTCGCTTGCTGGTGGCCGGCTACCTGGCTTACGCCCTGTTCTACGCCGTGATGGGGACACTGCAGCGGGATGGGTTCTGGTTGCTGGCGCTGTTCGGCTTCTATGGCCTGTTCATGGCGGCCACAGAGGGGGTTGAAAAGGCCCTGGTGGCCGATCTGGCGCCGGCCGAGCGGCGAGGGGCCGCCTTTGGGTGGTTCAATCTGGTTGCCGGCTTGTTCCTGCTGCCCGCCTCGTTGGTGTTTGGTGCGCTCTATCAATCGGTGTCGCCGGCCTGGGCCTTTGGCTTCTCGGCAGGCTGCGCCGGCCTGGCCGCGCTGTTGTTGAAGTTCTGGGTCCGGGTCGAAGGGCCCTTGCAAACATGACGTATTTGCTCAAATGGTTGTGCCTGTCGGTGTTGGTCGCGGGGTTGGCGGGAACGGCCTCGGCCGGCTTCCTGTGGGCTCTGGAGCTGGCGACGCAAACCCGACTGGCCCATCCCGGGTTGGTCCTTTTGTTGCCCCTGGCCGGCTTGGCAGTCGGCTGGGTGTACCTCAAGGTGGGACAGGAGGTCGAAAGCGGCAACAACCTCTTGATCGACGAGATCCACGATCCGAAAGCCGTGGTGCCCTTGCGCATGGCGCCGCTGATTCTGATCAGCACGGTGGTGTCGCATCTGTTTGGCGCCTCGGTGGGCCGCGAAGGCACAGCGGTGCAGATGGGGGGCGCGCTGGCTGACCAGCTCACGCATGCTTTCAATCTGCGGCGCGAGGACCGTCGGCTGATTCTGATGGCCGGCATCAGCGCCGGCTTTGCCTCGGTGTTCGGCACCCCTTTGGCCGGGGCGGTGTTTGGCCTGGAAGTGCTGGCGCTGGGGCGCATGCGCTATGACGCGCTGCTGCCTTGCTTTGTGGCCGCCGTGGTGGCCGATCAGGTCAGCTTGCTGTGGGGTGTCCACCATGCGCACTATGCCGTGCCGGCTGTGCCGGCCATCACCGCCTGGACCTTGATCGCTGCGGCACTGGCCGGCTGCGCTTTCGGGCTGGCGGGGCGGGCTTTCGCGGCGGGTGCGCATGGCCTGTCTGCCTTCATGAAGCAACAGGTCGCCTATGCGCCGCTGCGCCCCATGCTGGGCGGCATCGCGCTGGCCGCCGCGATCTGGGGGCTGGGTGCCTGGCGCTATGCTGGCCTGGGCATCCCGGTCATTGTCGAAGCCTTTCAGCAGCCGGTTCTGCCCTGGGACTTTGCTGCCAAGGCGGTGATGACCGTGGCCTCGATCGGCACGGGGTTCAAGGGCGGCGAAGTCACGCCTTTGTTCTACATTGGCGCCACCTTGGGCAATGCGCTGGCGCCTCTGCTGCATATGCCATTCGCGGTGCTGGCCGCATTGGGCCTGGTCGGCGTGTTTGCGGGTGCGGCCAACACACCCTTGGCCTGCACTTTCATGGCCATGGAACTGTTTGGCTCGCAGATCGGTGTCTATGCTGCGCTGGCCTGCGTCGTGAGCTATCTGGTGTCTGGGCACACCGGCATCTACAAGGCGCAGCGTGTGGAGCAGGGCAAGACCGACGTGGCGCCTCACCCGCGTTGAGCGCCGGTGTGCGGAAACTGCGCACAGGGCGTGGTGAAGGGGTGCTGCACCACTTGCAGCGTGACGTGGTCAATCTTGAAGCGCGCCTTCAATTGCTCCGTGGCGTTTTGCAAGAAGGCATCGCCCGCCCCGCCAGCGGGCATCACCAGGTGCGCCGTCATGGCGATGTGCGAGGTGCCCATGGCCCACACATGCAGGTCGTGCACATGGTCGACCCCGGGCAGTGACTCCAGCAAGGTCTGAACGGCGATCAAGTCGATGTGAGCGGGCACCCCGTCAAACAGCAGATGCACCGATTGCTTGAACAGGCCCCAGGTCCCGATCACGATCACGGCTGCAATCAGCAGGCTGACCACCGGGTCCAGCCACGACCAGCCCAGCCACAGAGCCAACGCCCCCGCCACCACGACACCGGCCGACACCAAGGCATCGGCCGCCATGTGCAAGAAGGCTCCGCGCAAATTCAGGTCGTGTTCGCTGCCGCGCATGAACAGCAGGGCCGTGGCCGTGTTGATGACGATGCCCATGCCCGCGACCACCATCACGGTGACGCCGGCGAGAGGCTCGGGCGAGTGCAGACGGGTCACCGCTTCCCAGCCCAGAGACCCCATGGCCACCAGCAGCACCAGTGCGTTGATGAAGGCCGCCACGATGCTGGCTCGCTTGAAGCCATAAGAGTGACGCGTGTCCGGTTGAATGCGGCCGGCCAGGGCGCCGCCCCAGGCCAGCACCAGCCCAGCCACATCGCTGAGGTTGTGCCCCGCGTCAGCCAGCAGCGCCAGAGAGTTGACCTTCCAGCCATAAAACGCCTCGACCAGAACGAAGGCGGCGTTCAGCGCGATGCCAATGGCAAAGGCGCGATTGAACGCGCCGGGCGCCGGGTGGTGGGCGTGACCGTGGTGACCATGACCATGACCGTGGTGATGGTGGTCGTGGTCATCGTGGGGGTGGTCGTGATCGTGGTGCTTCATGGGACTGCAGATGGAAGACGGCGCGCTTGCTACGAAACAATCACCACAGGCGCAAACCCGCCGCCCGGGGTGCGGAAATTGGTGGTCTGTCCCGAGTACATCCTGGCCGCGAGAAGCTGGATTTTGCCAGCGTATGCATAGGCGCGGATGTCGAACTTGAGGTCGGTCAGCACCCCATCCAGTTCGATCAGGCGCTCACCGGGCGGCACCATGGCCTGTGCCACGAAGCCGCCTGCAGTGATCTCCTGCCAGACCCGGCGCGTCAGTTTGTCGCCTCGGTAGACCTGTTTGCCTCCGTAGCCCGCCTCGGGCTTGAAAAACCATTGGCGACGTGCGGCCCACAGCGCCTCAGTACGGTCAGGGGTGACGCGGAGGGTTGGAGGCACCACGGCGTGCAACAGGGCGCGGTCCGCCTCGCTCACACCCCATGATGCCAACTGCTCGGGATCGCTCAAGGCGATCAGGTTGCGCTTGTCGGCATGAAGGGCATGCGCACGCGGGTGCGGGGTTAGCACCACGGCGCCCGCTTCGTGAGCCTGGCGCAAGGCGGCATGCCCAGGCTCGGCCAGATCAAAATCCGTGAGGCGGTTGTAGACCATGTCGACGACCACCCCCGCATGCTTGAGTTGGCCCTTGTCCCACGTCAGGGCGGCCGCATCGACGACACGCGCCTCGATGCCGTGGCGCTGCAGCATCTGGCGGCACAGTTCAAATTCGGGGGCCAGGTATTGCTCGCTCGGCGCATCGTCAACGATGGCCACGAGTCCCAGCGGCGCCCCACCGCGCTGCAGCTGCCATTCGCGAACGAACATCTCGATGAAGGTCTCGTCCAGCCTGGCCAGCGCCGGGTCGGGCTGAAAAGCCCAGTCCATGGCCTCGCAACAGGTCTGCTGCGCGCGGGCCAGTGCCGCGTTCAACAGCCCCCCACCGGCATTGGTGTTGATCTCGATGAGCTTGGGGCCCTGTTCAGAGAGGTGAAAGTCGTACCCCATGAACACGCCCTGCGGCCCCCAATCCAGCCGCGCAATCGACGGCGCGTGGGCCAGTGCCTGCTCCTGATACGCTGGCAGCGCCATGCAGCGCGCCAGCGCGTTCACGGCGGCGCCGATCTGGTCGGCCACCGATCGAGACAGAAACACCACCGTCGACGAAAACAGATGCGGCCGTGTCTGCGCAATGTGCTGCGCCATGCCCGCCAGGCTGGGATCGGTCTCCAGATGCTGTTGCAGACGGTTGGAATTCAGCGTGCGGCAATAGCAAGCCTGATTCAGGGCGTCGGCCGCATGCAGTGGCGGGCAGGGCGAGGGCGTCATGAAACGCGGCGCCCTTGTGCATCGATCACCACCTCGCCGTCTTCCTTGCTGAACGGGCCTTGCTGGGGGCGATGCAGGATGTCGAGTACCAGCTCGGACGGGCGGCACAGTCGTGCGCCTTGCGGGGTGACCACTATGGGGCGGTTGATCAGGATCGGATGGGCCACCATGAAGTCGATCAGTTCATCGTCGGTCCACTTCGGGTCGGCCAGCTTGAGCGCGTCATAGACCTCGCCCTTGCTGCGCAAGACCTCGCGCACCGTCAGCCCGCAGGCTTGAATCAGCTGCACCAGTTGATCGCGAGTGGGCGGTGTCTCCAGGTAAGCAATGATCTGGGGCTCGATGCCCGCATTGCGGATCAGCGCCAGCGTGTTGCGCGACGTACCGCATTGAGGGTTGTGATAGATGAGGGTGTCGGTGTTCATGTCTTGCATTGTCCTTGTCCATACCAGCGCTTGCTGTCATTCACCACGCGCACGACCAGCAGCATCACCGGCACTTCAATGAGCACGCCGACCACCGTGACCAGGGCGGCGCCCGATTCAAACCCAAACAAACTGATGGCGGCCGCCACCGCCAGTTCAAAAAAATTGCTGGCGCCAATCAAGGCCGAGGGGCAGGCCACCTCGTGCGATTCGCCCAGGCGGCGGTTGAGCCAGTAAGCCAGTGCCGAGTTGCCCAACACCTGAATCAAGATGGGCACCGCCAGCATGGCGATCACCAGCGGCTGCTTGACGATGGCTTGACCCTGAAAGGCAAACAGCAGGACCAGCGTGGCCAGCAAGGCGGCGATGGACCACGGGCCCATCTTGGCCAGTGCGGTATCCAAGGCGACCTGACCTCGCTTGAGCAGCCTCTTGCGCAGCAACTGAGCCCCGACAACGGGGATCACGATGTAGAGCACGACCGAGGTCACCAGGGTGTCCCATGGGACCACGATGGACGACAAGCCCAGCAGCAGGGCCACGATCGGCGCAAAAGCGAACACCATGATGGTGTCATTCAAGGCGACCTGCGAGAGCGTGAACAAAGGGTTGCCACCGGTGAGCCGGCTCCATACGAACACCATGGCCGTGCAGGGCGCCGCGGCCAACAGGATCAAGCCGGCGATGTAGCTGTCCAACTGGTCAGCCGGCAGGTAGGGCGCAAACAGATGGCGCACGAAGAGCCAGCCGAGCAGTGCCATCGAGAACGGCTTGACCGCCCAGTTCACGAACAGGGTGACGCCGATGCCCTTCCAGTGCTGCTTGACCTGCGCCAGACTGCCGAAGTCCACCTTGACCAGCATGGGAATGATCATCACCCAGATCAGCAGGCCGACTGGCAGGTTGACTTGCGCCACGTTCATGCGGCCGATGGCCTGAAAGACTCCTGGCAGTCCCTGGCCCAGCAGCATGCCGATCACGATGCACAGAAAGACCCAGACGGTCAGGTAGCGCTCGAAGACGCTCATGGGTGCGGGCGACGCCTTGTGCGGCGGTGCGCCGGCAATGGTGGTGTTCATGGGGATGCTCTGAATAGAGAAGAGGTCAGCATGAACTGCACGGCTGGCCTTGGCAGCAGTGCTCGGTCAGGTAGCCGATCAGGGCGTTCATGTGGGCATACATGGCCCGGTAGATCAGATAGCGGCCATCTCGCTCTTGCGAGATCAAGCCCGCATGCGTCAGCTCTTTGAGATGGAAGGACAGCGCGGTGGCCGGTACGTCGAGGTCGTGTGCCAGCGTGCCGGGGGTCAAGCCCTCAGGCCCAGCCACCACCAAGGCGCGGAAGACCCGCAAGCGCACAGGCTGGGCGAGGGCAGACAGGGCGGTAACGACGGCTTGTTCTTGCATATTTCAATGCTAATTGAAATATCAAAGTGAGGCAAGGCGAGCCCCCACACCCCAATCGGTTCCCGGGACATGTGGGGGCACCCCCGGGTCAAGGGGGTGGCGCGCTTTGTTGAACGGATACCAGGCGGTTTTCACCCGCCGTGATCCGAATGGCTCATGACCGGGGGCGGATGAGGGGCCCCATCAAGTCATGTGCGCTGGCTATCTTGACCTACAGCGCCGAACAAATGGTCACGGTTGTCCAAACGGATCATGGTTGCTCAGGGTTCACCCCCAACGCCTGTCACACGCCTTTTCGACACTGCGTTCACTTCGGGATGCAGTCCCCCTCGAAGCCCAAAATTTTTTTGACCTTCCTTTCGGAGCAATCACATGAAACTGCAACACATCGCTGCCGCCGTCGCCTTGGCTACCGCTGGCGTCGCACACGCCTCTTTGGACGACATGACCGGCGGCAACAGCTCGGTGGCCTTCATCGCCATCGACAACGTTGGTACCACCGTTGGTTCCGTGTTTGTTGACCTCGGCGTCAACCTGACCGACTTCGCTCCCGTCCAAGGTGAGTTCTCGGCACCCTTCGACACCAACAACCTGTCTCGCGCTGACAAGAAGGTCGTTTGGAACTTCAACAACAGCACCATCACCGTGAACGGCGTGACCAAGGCCGCCAACAACGACTTCTCGGCCTTCTCTTCTTTCGTGGCCGGCACCGACGACACCACCAAGTGGGGTGTGATCGCTGGTGACTCGCTGTCTGGTTTCCAACGCATGCTGACCACCGGTACGCCTTCTGCTACTGCTCTGTCGCAGCAAAACGGCAGCGCCACTTCCGGCATGATCCTCGTGAACTCGATGTGGCAAAACGCTGGCGTGTCGGCCCTGGCTGACAACAGCTCGTACTACGCCAACAACGCTGGCGATAACTCCTACGTTGCGAAGACTTCCAACTTCAGCACCAACTGGCAGAACAAGCTGAAGTGGGCTTCGTTGACCACCAACGCCCAAAACAACTTCTGGATGGCTGTCGGCGAAGGTTCGGAGTATCGCGTTGGCGACATCACCAATCCTGCATATAACGCACCAAGCGGTTACGACACCACTGGCCTGTTGAACGGTGCAGGTACCTTCACCTTCGATAAGGCTGCAGGCACCCTGACTTGGTCGACCGCCACGACGATCCCAGCTGTCCCTGAGCCCGAGTCCTTCGCTCTGGCTCTGGTCGGCCTGGCTGCCGCTGGCTTCGTTGCTCGCCGCCGTGCCGCTAAGTAATTGATGGATGGGGAGCCGATCAATGCGGCTCCCTCTTCGATCGGCTATTTCCCTGTTGCATTACCCAAGGACATCCCAATGAAACTGACCAAGCTCATGATCGCTGCCGTCGCCGTGTGCGGCGTGGCCCAAGCTCACGCTGCTGGCGTGACCCGCCTGACCGGTTCTTCCGCTTCGTCGATCAACGTTGTGCGCGGTTTGAACAACCTGTGCACCAGCGCTGGTGGCACTACCACCGTCTATAAGACCTCGTCGTCGACTTCCAGCCTGGGCAACCAAGTCACCGTGAAGTGCTCGACAGACTTCTCCGGCACGTCTTTGGACGAAGCCCGCCTCAACGTGGCTGGCGGCTCTGAAAGCGCCGTGACCAACGCCGCTGCCTATCCCGCTTCCACCACCACCAAGTTCCTGGTTGGCTCCGGTTCTTGCACCGCTTTGGGCGCCGGTACCGAAGCCCTGAGCTTCCTGGCTGCTGGCCAAATGAAGAACTGCGGCACCACGCTGGCTGACACCAGCAAGTCTGATGGCGGCTTCTTGGACGTCGAAGGCCCCGTCTTCAATGCATCCAAGTACGATCCCGCCGACTTCCAAGTCGCTGGCTTCAGCCAGGTGTTTGGCATCGCTGTGAACAGCACCCTGTACAACGACCTGCAAGCCTTTCAAAAGACGGCTACTGGCGGCAACATCGTTCCCTCGACTTGTGCTGCTGGTGACGCCACCGCTGCTTGCCAACCCAGCCTGACCCGCGCCCAACTCGGCGCTCTGATGAACGCTGACAACTCCAGCGCAGCCAAGACCCAGGGCGGCAAGTACCTGATCCCCAGCTCTACTGCGGCCAAGATCACCTATTGCATGCGTCCTCAATCGTCTGGCACGCAGCAATCGGCTCAGCTGTACTTCTTGGGTCAGGCTCTGAACGGCGTTCTGGGTGGCGCTGAGGCCGTCCACGCCGTTGGTGCTGCTCCTTCCGGCAAGTACGAAGCTGTCTTGAACAACGGCTCTTCTGACGTCAAGGCTTGCTTGAACGACGCCACCGCCTACAAGTTCGGCGCCCTGTCGCTCGAGAACAACCCCCTCGGTGGCACCGACACCTATCGCTTCGTTCGCATCAACGAAGTGGCAGGTGCTGAAGGCACAGCTGGTTCGTCGCAAACCGCCACTGCCGTCTCTGGCCGTTACGACTACGTGTACGAACTGTCTGCCTACTGCCCAGCTGGCGTGTGCGCTGACATCCTGACCGCTCTGCAAGGCGCTGTTGCTCCAGGCACTTCCAGCCCTGGCATCTTCCTGACCGGCGTGGAATCGACCTTCGGCCGCAACGGTAACTCTGCTGCTCCTTACATCACCCGTTAATTCAGTTGGCTGATTTGTCATCAGGCTGTCGCCTGATGACGCGATCATCAACAGGGGCGTATCCCCGGTGATTCAAACAGTCCCCTTTTGGGGACTGTTTCTTTGTGTGTATCAGCAAATGAAAAAAACGGCTTTGTTGTTGGCATGGTCTGTCTTGGCCGCATCCGCATTGGCTCAAGCCCCATCCACCCCCCGATTCAACGTGTACGAGTTCGTCGTGCAGGGCAACTCCGTGTTGCCAGCCGCCATGGTTGAAAAGGCTCTTGCGCCGTTTCTGGGGCCGGACAAAACGTTCAAAGACATTGAGGCTGCTCGTGCAGCCCTTGAAAAGCTTTATCAAGACGCGGGCTACTTGTCCGTGGTGGTCAGCCTGCCGGATCAAAAGATTCAGAACGACGAAGTACGACTGGATGTGGTTGAGGCGCAAGTAGATCGCCTCAAAGTCACCGGGGCTCAATACGCCTTGCCCAGTGGCATCAAGGCCAAGGTGCCCAGCCTGGCGCCGGGTCAGACGCCTTACTTCCCGCATGTGCAAGAAGAGTTGGCCAAGGCGCAGTCGTCCGACGTTCAAGTGACACCCCTGATTGGTGCGGGTGATGAGGCAGACAAACTGCAGGTTGAACTGAAGGTGGAGGACAAGGTCGCCGTGCATGGCTCGGTGGAAGCCAATTCCAAGCAAAGCTTCAACACCCGACGTGGCCGCATTGAATCGGTCTTGAGCTACACCAATTTGTGGCAGAAGGGCCATACCGCGGCCTTGAGCTGGCAGTACGCCCCCACAAGGCCATCTGATGCCAACACGCTGACGTTCATCTATGGCCTGCCTTTGGCTGAGGCTGATGACTTGACCCTGTCCTTGACCGACAGTCGCAGCGACACACCCACCAATACCAGCCTGGGCGGCGCCACGCTGACTCGCGGCCGGTTCTACGGCGCCCGGTGGCAGCATCAGCTTGACGCACTGAATTGGCCAGTCCGCCACAGCACTTTCGTGGCGCTCGACTACAAAGACAACCACGACAGCAACCAAGACGTGGGTGGCTTCACCACCGCCAAGCCGCCTTTGCGCTACCCCGTGGTGTCGGTGGGCTACAACCTGTTCTGGCAGGCCTCGCCACAAACAAGCTGGCAGGCCAACACATCAGTCGCCACATCCAATCGTTCGCTGGCAGGTCGTACCGTCGATTGCGAAGGCCGTGGTGAGATGGACCAGTTTGAATGCAAGCGCGCTGGCTCCAGCCCTGACTTCATGGTCTGGAAGGCCGGCCTGGGTGTCCAAACGGAAATCATCGGCAAGTGGCAACTCAACGCGAAGGCCGATGCACAGCTGGCCTCTGGCCCTTTGGCCTCGGGTGAGCAATACAGCCTGGGCGGCATGGACACCATTCGTGGCTACTACGAATACGAGCAAGCGGGTGACATGGGGTGGTCTGGCCGCTTTGAATTGGTGACACCCGCTTGGGCGCCCTTTGGCGACTGGCGAGCCACCGGGTTGGCCTTCTATGACCGAGGCTTCATTTTGTTGAAAGACCCTGCGGCGTCACAGCACGGCCATGTGCACATGGCTGGCACTGGGTTGGGCCTGCGAGCAGACAACGGTCATGGGTTGCAACTGTCGCTGAATGCCGCCTTGCCATTGATTGAGACAGAGAGGGCCGCTCAGTCGGGCGGCTTTGAGCCCGCGTCTAAGCGCCGAGTGCATTGGGATCTGGTCCTTCGCCAGGCATTTTGAAGTTCGCCTGAGCGTTGTCTAAGGAGTTAGCGTCATGAATAAGCAAGTCCATCGTCTGGTGTTTGATCGTCGTCGCGGCATGCGTGTGCCGGCTGCAGAGCATGTGCGCTCCGCTGGCAAGGCCGGTGGCGGCGAAAGCCGTGCTGTGGCGCGCGCTGCGCAAGCGCTGGTGGCCACGATGGCTGCCGCAGGCCCCGTAGCGTTAGGGCTGATACCGGACGCCGCTGATGCCCAAACGCGCACCATGGTCAACAACGTCACCCGTGCCGCCTCGGTAACGGCCATGACGCCGCCACCACAACGCAATTTGCCGTGGGCCAGTAGCCAGATTGGCTTGTCGGATACAGACTTGAAGAAAAACCAGGGCAGCTTCCTGATCGGTGATTACTCGCAGGCAATCGCCTCCAGGCAATTGGACATCACCCAGTTCAGCGCCAAAGGCATTTTGAACTGGGACAGCTTCAACATTGGCCAAGGCTATACGGTCAAATTCATTCAGCCCAATGCCTCGGCCAGCGTGCTCAATAACATTTGGGACAACAACCCCTCCGTCATCCTGGGTCAAATCCAGGCCAATGGCGAGGTCATCCTGCAAAACCACAATGGCGTGATCTTCGGGCCCACCGCGCGTGTTGACACCGCTCGCTTTGTGACCACGGCCTTGAAGCTGGCCAACGACACTTACAACAAAGGCATTCGCAACGAGCGACAAGGCAATGCTGTCTTTGGTGATGATGAATCGTTGCCGACGGGCTTCATCACCATCGAGCGCGGCGCCGAGATCAAGGCCCTGGCCGGTGGCGACGTGCTGATGATTGCGCCCAAGGTGTACAACGAAGGCACCATTGAGACCCCGAAGGGGCAGACCGTCTTGGCCGCGGGCCAGAAGGTCTATCTGTACAACTCTGTCGATCCCGCTCAGCGCGGCTTGGTTGTCGCGGTGGATTCATTTGCGGACAGCAGCAACGACGTCAACACCGTGGAGCAAGCTGCAGCTGGCAGCTACGTCAACAGCGCCGGCCAGTCCGTGCTCAACCACATCAAGGCAGAGCAAGGTACGGTCAATCTTGTGGGCATGACAGTTCGGCAGAACGGTGTGATATCGGCGACCACGGCAGTCAAGGGGCAGAACGGCGCCATCTATTTGCAGGCGCAAAAATCGGCGACGCCATATATCAGCCCAGGCAACTCGGCCATCGACAGTACGGCTGCCCCGAAGGGAGGCAATGAGCTGGGTACGGTTGAGCTTGGCAAGGGAAGCATCACAGAGGTCACACCTGAATCTGCGTCCGGGGCAACACAGAAAGATGCAGAAGCCTATTACCGATCAAAGATTGATATTCGTGGCAAAGATGTACGGGTCCGAGCCGGTTCGACCGTTCGTGCCACGTCTGGCAATATCAATATATTGGCAGCTTCCGATACCCAAAACCCAGTGATGGCGCAGGGCGTTGGCTTTGACAGCGACGACAGCCATTTGGTGATCGAGTCAGGCGCATTGATTGACGCATCCGGTCAAAAGAACGTGAAACTGCAGATGAGTCGAAATCAAATCGACGGTCGGCTTTTCCAGATTGAGTTGGCGGATTCTCCTGTCCAGCGCGGTGGCGTTCTCTACCGTCAGGAAGTGTTGGCCAATGCCAACCGCCAAATTTCCGTTGCCAACGTCACAGGGCAATACAACTTGATCGAAAGAACAGCCGAGGAGTTGTCGACCCGCGGTGGTAACGTGCGCATAGAGTCGCTGGGCAGTACGGTGCTGTCTGATGGTGCAAAGATCGACATCTCCGGGGGCAGTGTGAGCTATTCCGCCGGAGCCGTGTCATCGTCGTTCTTGCGCAAGGGCAATCAATTGATCGCCATTGAGAACGCCAAAGCCGATGTCAAGTACGACGAGTTGCTGGCGCCCACCGATCAGGTCGGGCAGACCAAAATTGATGGCTATGTGCAAGGCGCTGATGCGGGTACGCTGATCATCGGTGGCACCAGAACCTATGTTGGTTCCGATATCAAAGCCGGTGTCGTTGTGGGCGCCAATCAGCGCAGTGGTCAGACCAATCAGGGTTACGTGTCTTCGATGGATGCATCGAATGACTTGACGGAGGGCACTGATGAATTGGGGCGTTCTAAAACCCTACTCAAACGTCCCGACCTATATGGACAGCTTCTGCCGGCCCGAGGAAAGGTCACCATCGGTCGGGTGAAGGACAATCACCTTGTCTTGGGCCAAGAGATTGATCTGGTTGCATCCAAGTCAGCAAAGGTTGACGCCATTCCCGAAGTCGATGCACAGGGGGCAGACGCCTATTTTGACCAGTTCGGCAGCACGCAAATTGGTGCCGATATGCTTGCGGCTGGCCAGGTTGGTCAATTGGTGCTGAATGCCCGCCAGGTGTCGCTTGAGCGCGGTGTGGCGTTGGACTTGGGTGCCGTTGGTTCTCTCTCCGTCAGTGCTCAGCACATTGATGTGGGTGCCCGTATTGCGGCGGCGGGCGGAGGTATTGCACTGAACACGTTTGCTGGTGGTGACGGCAATATCGACGTACTGTCCGGCGCCAAGCTGGATGTGTCTGGCTCCATGCTGGATGAGCGCGGAACCCCATTTAGTGCGCAGCCTATCCGGGTTGATGGCGGCACGGTCAGTCTGGTAGCCGGAAATTCTTTGAACTTGCAAGAGGGCAGTGAATTAGATGTCTCTGCGGGAGCTTGGCGATCTGCTGCAGGTTCCACCGTGTTGGGTAAGGCTGGCGCCATTGCCCTCACTGTAAATGACCAGTTAGTTGCACAACAACCGCGTGGTACCTTGGCTCTCAACGGCGTGATGTCTGCGTTTGACTTCAAGTCCGGTGGCGCTTTATCTGTGTCGGGTATCAAAACGCTGACTTATGGGGCTGGAGCCTCTGATGGGGGCCTGACCATCGGCAGCGGTTTGTTCACCGATGACGGTTTTGGTTCAATCAGCCTGTCGGCCCTGGGTGATGTGAAGGTCGCAGATGGCGCCACACTTGCACCAAAAATGAAAAACCTGGTGCTGCAGCCAAGTCGGACCGCCTCTGGCAATGACATGACCAGCATTCAATTGCTGGAAGCAGGCGTGCGTGAAGGGGTCAAGCTGACGCTGACAGCGAAGTTGAAGCCTAATGATGCTTTGCTCAATGAAGAACTGCGATCTGGCGGAAGTTTGTACATTGGCAAAGGGGCCCTGATCGATTCTGGCATCGGAGGATCGGTCAATCTGACGGCAGGATATCGGGCTGATGTGTACGGCACGGTGCGAGCCAAAGGTGGGGGGATCAATGTGTCCCTTCTGGGCTCGCATGGCAGCACAGGCCTGGAGGTGACACCAGAGTCAGATGGGGTCGGCTTTGTTGCAGACCAAGCAATCCGTTTGCACGATGGTAGCTTGTTGGATGCATCCGGTGTCGCAAAAACTGTGACGACTTCCAGTGCGGCGGGCACGTTCGTCACAGGCAAGGTTTTGGGGGGCGGCACAGTCAAATTGAATGTTCGATCTGACGGTAATGCCAAGGGCGCGGTGATCGCTGAGGCTGGTTCAACCATTGACGTCAGCGGTGCTGCCGGTGATCTGGATCTTGGCAGAACACCCGGCAAGACGCATCTGAGTGCCGGTGCCGGTACGGTGGAAGTGGCATCGGCCGACGGCATCCAGTTGGCAGGCACCCTCAAAGCCAATCGGCCTGACGCCACCGTGTCCGGAGGGCAGATCAAGGTGGATTTGAGTACAAACGGGTACTCAGATGTGGTCGCAGGACCAGATGTGCCAACCTATTCCACTGCCGAGCGACGCCTAACGGTGTTGGGCTCCGCCGTTGATGTGGCGAGCTACGGTGCCCATGTCAACGAAGCAGTGGTATCTGCTGATGGGATGCTGTCGGCAGGCTTCGATCGAATCGAACTGCGGTCGGATGACAAGATCACCTTGGGTTCAGGTGTCAATCTGGCGGCCAATTCGGCGTTGGCGGGCTCGATCCCGCTGCGTTCCTTGATTCTGAATTCGCCAGTATTGGCAGCCGAAGATGCTCAACGCCATGTACTGCAAGCATCGTATGTGTCCTTGGGCAATCGAGACCTGAAGCCCGAACCTGGCATCACCGCGTATCCCGTCCCCGGCGCTGCCAAGGGTGATGCTGGGTTGACAGTGAATGCGGGCTTGATCGAGCTGTATGGCTATAGCGCCTTGCAAGGGTTTGGCTCCGCTAGCACGCCCGACGCCAAAGTGGCCTTGAACGCTACCCTGAGCGCACAGAACTTGGTCGGCCAACGTCAAGACGGCGAAGTTCGCCTGGTGGGAACCTCGTTCAATAACACAGATAAGCTGTTGTTAGGGCAGCTCAATTTTGCCGGTGACCTGTCCATTACCGCCGGGCAAACCTATGCCACCACGTTGACGCAATTTGATGTCCATGGTCTGGAGGGTGACTCAACCTTGTCGACCTTGCAGCCGGCCAATGGCTCGACCAGCAAGACGCCCTTGTCCGCCTTTGGTCAGTTGACCTTGAGTGCTTACGACATCCATCACGCAGGGGTGGTACGCCAGCCGTTCGGCTCGGTGGCGCTGAAAGCCGAGAACAACGCATTTTTGGCTGATGGCAGTGTGCTGTCTGTCACCGGCAACGGCGTGAACGTGCCGGTGGGCACGACCATCAACGGCGCGCAGTGGTTCTATGACACTCAGGGCACAGTATTCGGTGATGGCAACGCTCAAGACGCCAGCGCCAATACGGCCATTCTGAAGCTGGATGGCGTGCCCGTTGGTAAGGGGGTATTGGTCAAAGGCAAGGGCCTGACCCTTGCCAGCCAGGCCGGGGTGCAGGCTCAGGCTGGCGGTGACGTGTTGGCGTGGGAGTTCTCAGCGGGTGTGGGCGGCAGCACCGACACGCTGAACCGACCCAACGTGTTTGCCATCTTGCCTGGCTACACCTACGACTTTGCGCCCAACGATGCTGAAATCAACGCCTCCACCAAAGCCGTTGGCGCCAATTTGAGTGCCGGCGACCAGGTGGACGTGCTGACAGGCAGTTCCGTGTTGGCTGCTGGGCGCTACACCCTCTTGCCGGCACGCTATGCGGTGCTTCCAGGCGCGGTGCTGGTGTCTGCTGCCGCCCTGAAGACGCCAACCAAATTGACCGCCGCGCTGCAGAACAGCGACGACGGCAGTGTGCTGGTGTCGGGCTACAAGACATCTGTGGGCACCCAGATCAACGGTGGCAATGACCAGCGCTTGGCACTGAACCTGGAGCCAGAGTCCACCTTCCGTGCCAAGTCGACTCTGACGGTGACATCTGTCAACGATTACCTCACCACTGCGGCGCAAAGCCTGCACAAGCCCATTCCGACTTTGCCCGGCGATGCGGGCCGCGCCTCACTGAGTGCCCAGTCCAACTTTGATTGGGCTGCGCAGTTCAATCTGGACGGTGGCGAGTTGGATCTCTCCATGCCCAAGATGGAAGTGGTAGCCGATGGGCAGAGCGCACAAGAAGGCTACGCTGCCATCACTTCTGCGCAACTGAATGCCACAGGCGCATCGAGCATCTTGCTCGGCGGTGTGCGTTCGGGTGCGCGAGACCACGTCACCATTGACACAAAGTCTACCGATGTCAGCATTGCCAGCTCTTTGTCGGGCGGTGAGTGGTTGGCGGTGGCCAGCAACACGGTGGATGTCAAATCTGGGGTGAGCATCGTCGCCACCGGCAGCAAAAATGCGGCGCATGAGTTGGCCTTGTCAGGCAACGGGGCTGCCTTGCTTGTCAGCAACGTAGAGCAGGTTGATCTGACGCGGACACTGTCCGGCACCGACGGCTCAGTGGCGCAAGGCACTTTGAACCTGGGTACAGGTTCACGCGTGGCGGGTGCATCGGTTGAGATGGATGGCGTCAAGCAATTGACTATCAGCGACTTGGCTCACATCGACAGTCAGTCTGTCGGCTTGGGCGCGCCGCACATCATACTGGGCGCTGCCGCGCAAGATGAATCTGCCTTGAGCGTCCAGGGCGCCTTGCTGCAGCAGTTGAACACGACGAAGTCGGTCAAACTCCATAGCTACAGCAGCATTGATTTTGCTGGCAGCGCCATGCTCGGCCTACAGGGCGAAGACCACACCTTGTTGATGGACAAGTTGGTGCTGGACGCACCTGAATTGCGCGGCCTGGGTGTTGCCGAAGATACGGTCACCATTCAAGCCAAGGACCTGGTCTGGCGCAACACATCGGGGTTGACAGCCGCGGGGCAAGCCAGCGATGCTCAATTGGTCATGCGTGCGCAGCCACCTCTGCGAGACACTGAAACCGGCGGCTTGACCCTGGGAGAAGGCAGCAAGCAACTGACCTTTGCCAAAGCCACTTTGCAAAGCCAGGGCGACGCCATCCTGTCTGGTCAGGGTAACTTGAATGCGCGAGGTAATTTGACGATCCAGGCGGCTCGTCTGACCGCCGATGCAGGGGCTTCACAAGCACTTATCAGCCAATCTGTGTTGACCATTGCGCAGCAAGCCGATGCGCATACCCTCAATGAGCGGCGCGGCGCTGCTGCGTCGGTTTCTTTGACCGGTCAACGCGTCATTCAAGATGGGACCATTGACTTGCCATCGGGCCAGTTGGCCATCACCGGTACAGGCCAAGCAGGCCAAGACGACACGGTGGTGTTGACCGATCGATCCAAAACGCAAGCCGCTGGCTGGACGCAAAAGGCCGGTGCCAACTGGTCCGTGACAGCGCCTGGTGGAGACATTCAGATCACTGCCCAGCAAGGCGATGTGGTCCTGAATGGTCAATTGGATGTGTCTGCGCCTGTGCCTGCCTCAGACTCGGACACTGCCAAGGCTGCAGGCCAGGTATCGTTGTCAGCCCTCGGTACCGAGGGCAAGCTTAGTACGGTGCGTGTCGGCAAGCAAGCGCAGATCAAAGGCAGCGCGGCATCGGACAAGTTGTCGGGCTCCTTGCGTGTTGACGCACAGCGTGTGGCCGACGAAGGTGAAGCAAGCACCAGCGGCGGCACCCTTGATAGGCTGGTGAAGGCATCCCAATCGGGCGGCATGCACCGCGAGGTCAATGTGCGCGTGCGTCAGGGCGATCAGTCTCTGAACACCGCCATCCAAGCTCAGCGCGTGAACTTGAGTGCTGATGGCGGCAGCCTGACCCTGATGAACCAGGGCAACATCGACGCTACTGCGCCCCAAGGCGGCGTGATCAGCCTGGCTGCACGTGATGATGTGGTGGTCAATGCGTCTTCTGTGAAGGCGGACTCTGCACGCGCTGGCGCCAACGGTGGCGACATCCTGATTTCGTCAACCAATGGCTTTGTTCGTCTGGAAAACGAAAGCACAGAAATTTCTGCCAAGGGCGACGATGCAATGGACGGTCGCGTGGTTTTGCGTGCGCAACGCCACGATGACGCTGAGGCCGATCTGGATCGCGTCAACATCAAACCCATCAAGGCCCACATCACGGCCGGTGAGGTAAATGTTGAAGCCGTGCGGGTCTACCAAGGCGACACGCTGGCCCCCGGGAAGACCGGTTCTGTGTACACCGAAACGGTGACCACCGTGACCAACAAAGTCGTGACATCGGTGAACAAGGCGACGACCACGGTGACCACCACTCCGACGACAGCCACTGAAGTGCGCACCTACGTAGACGGCGTGTTGGATGAATCATTGACGACCTTTGATCGCAAGATCGGTACGGCGGTCAGGGCAGTGTCGGCAACGGCGCCAGGTGCAAAATTGGGGACGACAACGATACTTGCCGCCCCAGTCAGCCAGGACACGGTGGTGAGCGAGATACAAAGTCAGGTTGGCCTGGACGATGTGGTCGCGCAAGCCGGCAGCTTCATGGCTCACAAAGATGATGTCCAGACCGCGTTGGCGCTGGCCGATCATGTGACGGGCAATGCGCATGTTCGAATGGGTACCGAAGTAAGAAGCGCAGGCAGCTTCACCTTGAACAGCGATCTGTCCATGCCTGACGCACTGCATGTGGGTGGCGAACCCATGTCTTTGACCATCCGTGCGGCGAAGGATGTGATCTTCAACGGCAGCTTGAGCGATGGCTTTGACGGTGCAGGCCGTAGCACGGCTTCCGCCACAGCGATTCTGCCTGGCGATGCGGGCTCATTCCGCATCGTGGCCGGTGCAGACATGAATGCTGCAGATCTGATGCGCACCCAAGCGGGGGCAGGCGGCAACTTGACCGTTGCAGCGGGCAAGTTGATCCGGACCACATCAGGGTCGATCGAATTGGCGGCGGCCAACAACATCGAGTTGAAAACCAACTATTCCGGCACCAATAGATCGCCAGTTCAAGCCAGCGTCTACGTGGCGGGCCGTTTGGCCGAGTTGGCCGATGGGCAAGACTTCACCAACCCCAGCGACAGTTGGGGTCAGTTCACTGACCACGGTGGCCGGCTGGAGTTGACGGCGGGCAAGGACATCATCTCGCCCGCCGCAGCACAGGCCTTTGCCAACTGGTTTTATCACACAGCGAATTCGGCTGATCCCGACGGCGTTGTCCCTATCAATGCTGCCTGGTGGTCGTCGTTTGATGCCTTCAAGCAAGGCGTGGGGTCGTTTGGCGGCGGCAATGTGGATATTCGCGCAGGTGGGTCGATCAACAACCTCACTGTCGTGGCCCCCACTTCCGCCCGTACCGTTGACGGCGTGTTGACCGTGTCCAATGGCGGAGACATCCATATCCATGCCGGTGGAGACATCAAGGGCGGCAATGTGTTTGCAGGCAAGGGTGTGGCCACCATGGTTGCCGGCGGCGCGTTCACGGTGGGTGACACGCTGGACCTGAGCAAGGTGCCAACCCTGGCTTTGAACGTCGGTTTGATGGATGCGCAAGTGAACCTGCAGTCCACCGGTGAATTGAATGTGGGGATGATTTTTAACCCCACCATTTGGCAAAGCGCGACGCGCGTGTCCAGTGCTGCGGCTGAGTTCTTCACATACGGTGATAACAGCGCGTTGGCAGCAACAAGTCTTCAGTCGGATGTCAATTGGCGAGCTGGGGACGCGAATTTGACCTATGTGCAAAACATTGGCAAATCTTTCAGCGTGGCTTCTG
Organism: Acidobacteriota bacterium; assembly: GCA_050259275.1. Taxonomy (GTDB): domain Bacteria; phylum Pseudomonadota; class Gammaproteobacteria; order Burkholderiales; family Burkholderiaceae_C; genus Aquabacterium. The sequence continues at coordinate 374,179 of JBLNAI010000015.1, read as the reverse complement.
AGCAAGTCGGCACCGCCCCGGCGCAAGTGACTTTGCCATTGACACTGGTAGCACCCACCAGCTTAAGGTTCAGCGCCTTAAGTGAGGATGTGAACATTGGATTGACGTCAGGTAGCGTTAATTACATGTATCCGTCTGCCAGTGGCAATTTGGCGGTATATGCAGCTGGCAATTTAAATTTTGCAAATTCAGCAACCAGCAGCTTGGTTGTGGGGCATGCCGAGGTGGATCAAATGCCATCGCTGCTGAACCCGGCTGTGGACGGACGCCTGATTGCGCAGAAGAGTCTGATTTTGGACTCTTTAAAGCAAATGCCGACAGGGCTTTCCAATATGCCCAGTAGTGATCTACATGCTCTGGATACCGAACCCGTCCGACTCTATGCAGGCGATGCGATCAACTCATCAGCGAACACCCAGCTGAATCTGCCCAAGCGCTTTGAAATAGAAGCCGGCGGCGATATCAATAATCTGTCCGTTGTTGCGGAGCAATTCCATGACACGGATACCTCCAGCATCGTGGCGGGTGGCAACTTCAACGGCACAGCCAACCCACCAGGGCCTAACCGTAAGAATGGCTTGATCCAACTGTCAGGCCCAGGGCAATTGCTGGTCTCGGCGGGTTTGCAAATGAACCTGAGTTCTTCACGCGGTGTTGAAACCGTCGGGCAGAATTTCAACGGGGCTTTGCCAGATGTGGCGGCCAAGGTTCGCCTGGCTGCCGGCATGGCCAAGACGGTGGCCCTGTCTGACTTCCAAGATCGCTACCTGAATTCGGATCCGCAAGCGCAGCAGGACTTGGTGGCCTATGTGCAGTCGGTGCTGGCAGTGGGCGCTGAGAAGGTGACCGGCTATGCTCAGGCATGGAATCTGTACCAGCAAATGACGCCTCCTCACCAGACGGCCATTGCCAACGCGGTCATCAACCGTGCCTTTGTTAAGGCGTTCTTGGCGCCGGGCGCTGCGTATGCTGACCAGTGGGAAACTGCGGCAAAGGCTGCGGGAGTGTCTACCACCGATTACAGCAGCGATGCCTTCCGTCGCATGAAGGACGAGGTCGTCATGGCGGAGATCAAGCGTGTGGGCACGCTGGCCGTGGCCATTCACGACACCACCGATGCCAAAGAAAACGCCGTGCGGGCTGCACAACGCGAAGCCTTGTGGTCCACGGTGGCCGATACCCTGAGTCTTGCAGGCTTGGGCCAGGGCTTCAAGTTTGATGGTGACATCAACATTGCTGGTAGCAAGGTCTACACCAACGCACCGGGTGGCCTGACAACCGGTGGCATCGACCTGTGGGCGCCTGGTGGCCAAGTGATCGTGGGCTTGAGCACCTTGTCTGAAAACGACAATAAGCAGAAAGCTACACGAGGCTTGGTCACGGCACTCGGCGGCAGCATTCGCTCGGTGTCAGAAGGTGACTTCCAGGTCAACGCGCAAAAGGCCTTCGTGGTCGGCGAGGGCGACTTGATGGTCTACGCCGGAGAGGGCAACATCGACTCGGGTCGTGGCTCCAACACCGATGTGACCATTCCCAAGCCGGTGATCAAGCCTGATCCGCAAGGCAACCTGGTCGTCAGCACGCCCGCCGCGACCACCGGTAGCGGCATTGGGATCTTGAAAGCCGGCGACATCCCCACCAAGGGCACCGTGAATCTGTATGCCCCGCACGGCGAGATCTTGGCTCTGGACGCCTTCATCCGCAACGAGGGTGGCGGCGACATCAACGTTGCAGGCCCGGTCAAGGGCGCAGACAACCTGAAGGGCGCCGTGTCGGGCTTGGCCCCGGTGGTGGTGGCCACACCAGCCATCTCGGTGCCTTCAGCGCTGCCAAATGACTCAACGCAGGCAGCCGCAGCGGAAACCGCGCAGGAGAAAAAGAAGAAGGAGCCCAACTCCATGGTGACGGTGGACCTGCTGGGCATGGGTGAGGAAGCCCTGCCGCCGACCGCTGCTGGCGTCAAGGCTGATGACGCCAAGAAGCCAGATGAGTGCAAGAAGCTAGACGAGTCCAAGAAGGATGCAGGCAGGGGCAAAGGCCAGAAGGAGTCAGACGGTCATTGCTGATAGACCCCGCTTTGGTTGAACAAGAAACTCCCCCTAGCCACGGGGGAGTTTCTATTTGTGACAAAGCCGTGACGCAGTAATGGGTTCCGATTGATCCGTTTGGATCAATCGTTAGACCTCACCACGACACATCCTCTTTTCACAATCACGGCTTCCCTGCCTGTGATGGATGTCTCATGAAAGTAATGCGTTCTCTGACCCTGGCCTTGGCCATCGGTGCCGGCTTCATGCCGCTGTCTTCCCATGCATGGTGGAATGGTGATTTCAAAAATCGCACCAAGGTCACCCTCAACACCACCGCACAAGGCGTTGAAACCAAAGAAGCCTTGTCAGGCGTGGTGGTGCCGGTGCGCCTGCATTCGGGCAACTTTGACTTCCTGGGCGCCAAGCCGGACGGCGCGGACCTGCGCGTGGTCGGTGCCGACGACAAGACCCCTTTGAAGTATTGGGTCGAGCGCTTTGATGCCACCAACGAATTGGCCGTGCTGTGGGTTCAGTTGCCCAACGTCGCACCCGGTACCGACAAGAACACGGTGTACGTTTACGCCGGTAACGAGAAGGCTGCGGCAGAACCAGTGAATGCCGCCGTGTTTGACGGTGCGATGGCTGCGGCTGTGACCATGTCAGGCAAAGATGCCGAGGCCATTGACGCCACGGGTCAAATCAAGTCGACTGCGGCGATCGTGCGCGAGGCCAATGGCCTGATCGGCGCAGCGGCCAAGCTGGACGGCCAGACGCCCATCACCTTGAACAGTGACAAAGTGAAGGCACCTGCGTCGGGTCCCTACAGCGTGAGCTTGTGGATCAAGCCCGAAGCTGCAGCCGGCGCGGTGTTCAAGCAAGGCCCTCTGGTCTTGAGCATCGAAGAAGGCAAGCTGGTGGCGTCGCTGGGCGCAGTGAAAGCAGCTGGCGGTGACCTGCCGGCCAACGCATGGGCGCATCTGGCGGTGACCGTGGGTGCGGGCAAGCTGACTTTGTATGTCAATGGCGCGCAAGCAGCCCAAGCTGATTTGGGGGCAGCCAATGCCGCCATCGAAGGCCCGCTGGTTGTGGGCGCTGGCCTGAAGGGTTTGGTTGACCAGCTGGAAGTGGCTGCCACCGTGCGCAGCGCCGATTGGGTGAAGTTTGCCAGTGCCGCGCAAAGCGCCGATGCCAAGCTGATCGCAGCGGTCACGCAAAACAGCACGGAGGCCGAAGCCGGTGACGGCGGTGAGCCCAGCTCGTTCAGCGTGCTGGTCAAGAACCTGACGCCTGACGCGTGGGTCGTCATCATCATCCTGTCGATCATGTTCCTGATTGCGCTGTATGTGATGGTGACCAAGGCCATTCTGGTCGGACGCGCCGACCGCGACAACCAGGCCTTTCTCAAGCGCTTTCGCGAGTCGCATGACGTGATGTCCATTGGTGAGGGTGGATCGACCTACTCGACGCTGTCGCGACTGTATGCCGCGGGCTTGCGCGAACTGGTCAAGCGCGACGTGGGTCAACCCGACGCATTGGCCTTGTCGGGCGCCTCGATCGATGCCGTCAAGGCATCGGTGGATGCCGACCTGGTTCGCGAGAACCACAAGCTCAACGCCGGCATGGTGCTGTTGACGCTGGCCATCTCCGGTGGCCCCTTCCTGGGGCTGCTGGGCACGGTGGTGGGTGTGATGATCACCTTCGCTGCCATTGCGGCGGCTGGCGACGTGAACGTCAACGCCATCGCCCCCGGCATTGCTGCGGCTTTGCTGGCCACCGTGGCGGGCATGGGCGTGGCGATTCCGTCCCTGTTTGGCTACAACTATCTGGCGGCGCGCATCAAGAACATCTCGGCCGACATGCAGATTTTTGTGGACGAGTTCGTCACCCGTGTTGCCGAAAACCACGGCGCGCGCTGACCGGCTGATCAACCCATCAGGAGCAGGCCGTGTCCGGTGACATCAAAGGCGATAACCAGCCCTACGACGACATCAACATCACACCGATGCTGGATCTGGCGTACGTGCTGCTGGTGACCTTCATCATCATGACGACCGCATCGGTACAGGGCATCAAGGTGCGTGCGCCCTTGACGCAGGCAGCCAATAACCTGGCCAAACCTCAGACGCGGGGCATCACGATCACGGCTGAAGGCCAGGTCTATCTCGATGCGTATCCCGTCAGCCTGGATCAACTGCAGAGCTCGTTGGCGCAATACAAAGCCGCCAATCCCAATCTGCCGGTGGTGCTCAAAGCCGATGCGGCCGCGCAGTACGACAAGGTCATGGAAGTACTGGAAGTGGCCAAGCGGCTGGACATCACCGAAATCGGCTTGGCGACCAAGCGCGCTCAATAAAGGGGCCATGCGATGCATGTTCAAGACGAAGTCAAACCGTACGACACGATCAACGTGACACCCATGCTGGATCTGGCCTACGTGCTGCTGGTCGTGTTCATCCTGATGACGACCGCATCGGTGCAGGGCTTGAGCATCAACATGCCCAAACCCAGCAACAAGCCCAGCACGGAAAAGCACGACCTCAAAGTGGTGCAGGTGATGCCGGATGGCGCCTTGATGATCAATGGCGTGGGCGTGACCATGCCTGAGCTGGAAACCCAGTTGCAGCAAGCCAAGTCGCGCGACGCCAAGATGAGCGTGGCCATCAAGGGCGACGCCAAGGCGCACTACGAGCAGGTCGTCTCTGTGATCGACCTGTGCAACAAACTGGAGGTCTCGATGGGACTGGTGACCTCACGGATCGGAACCTGATATGAGCACCGTCATGGCCATGCCCGACGAAGGGCGCTCGGCGCCCGATGGCAAAGTGCAGAAGTGGGTGCTGATCGCGGTGCTGGTCGCGTTGCTTGGCGGTGCGGGCTGGTGGATCGCCGGCAAGATCGCCGAGCCCGCCAGCGCCGGCCCCAAGCGGCAGACCGTGAAGATCGCGGTGTTGCCCGATACCCCCCCGCCGCCACCCCCGCCCAAGCCTGACAAGCCGCCTGAGCCTGAAAAGCAGGAGGTCAAGCCTCAGGTCCAGCAAGAGCAACCCAAGCCGCAGGAAGCCCCGCCGGCTCCTGCGCAGCTCAAGATGGACGGGCCTGCTGGTGATGGTCCTAGCGCCTTTGCAGCGGGTCAGGTGTCCACCGAATACAAGGGCGGCGAGATCGGAACCGGTTCGGGCGGCGGCGTCAACAAGTTGCAGTTTGCATTGTTCACCAACAAGATGACTCGGCATATCCAGTTGGCACTGTCCAAAGACAAAGACGTGAAGTTTGACTTCCGTGTCAATGTGCAAGTTTGGCTGGATGCCAATGGGGCTTTTCAGAAAGTGCTGCTGGCGTCGTCAACGGGTGATGAGCACATGGATGCAGCCTTGCGCAGCGCCCTGACCAAATTGCCGCCCGTTGATAACGTACCAGGCAATCTGCCTCAGCCTCTCCTTCTTCGTATCACCAACCGGCTGACCGGTTGATTCATCAGTAAGACGTATGAAATCCCTCAAACAAACTTGGTGGCCCATGTTGACCGCCATGAGTCTGGCCATCGCTGCAACGGGTGCCTCTGCGCAGGAGCGCGAATCGGTTGAAATGATTCGCCAGACCACAGTCAATTTGATTGAAGCGTTGGTCCAGAACGGCGTGTTGACCCGGGAAAAGGCCGATGCGTTGATTAAAGACGCACAAGCCAAGGCTCAGGCGCAAAAGCCAGCCCAAGCTGAGGCCGGCTCTGAAAGCTCGGCAGCCAAGCCTGTGATCCGGATTCCTTATGTGCCTGAATCTGTGCGTAATCAGATCCGCGATGAGGTCAAAGAAGAAGTGGTGACACAAGCGCGTGCTGAGCGTTGGGGCGTGCCGAATGCCAGCCCTGCCTGGGCTGATCGCATCAAGATCGATGGCGACTTCCGCTTCCGTTACCAATCGGATCGTCAGTCCCGGGACAATACCCCGAGCACCACCTACCTGAATGCCGAAGTGGCCAATGACAACGGGCTGACACGGGCCCCTGACCTGGCTTCGTACAACGTGGTGAGCAACGGCGTGTTGGCCACCGCCTCAACCCAGGACAGTCGTAGCCGCGAGCGCATCCGTATGCGCTTGGGTTTGACGGCCAAGGTGGCCGACGAAGTTGGCGTCGGCGTCCGTCTGGCGACTGGCAACGCGACCGATCGGGTCTCGACCAATCAGACGCTCGGCAACAGTTTCAACAAATATCAGCTGTTTGTGGATCGTGCATTCGTGCGCCTGGACGCGGCTGAGTCGCTGACCATTCAAGCGGGAAGAATGCCCAATCCATGGTTCAGCACCGACATGGTATGGAGTGAAAACCTGAACTTCGATGGCCTGGCAGCTACGTTTCATTTACCGACTCCGCCAGTAGATTTCGCCCCCTACGCCACAGTGGGCTGGTTTCCCTTGAGGGAGCAGACGCCGCCGAGCCGCGGCTCACGCTGGCTGATGGGTGCCCAGTTAGGCGCAGCATGGGACGCCGCAGCGCGTACCCGGCTGAAGTTCGGGTTGGCCTACTACAACTACAAGAACCTGGCCGGCGAGCAGGATACCAACTACGACACTGCCTTGAACGGGAGCGGTCAACCCGTGGTGGTGCCGCATGTTGAATATGGCAAGTTCGAATACCCCAGCGGAATGCGGCAGAGGGGCAACACCGTCTTCGAGACGAATCCATTGTTCTCGACCGATATTGCGCCGATCTGGGGCTTGGCTTATCAATTCCGCCCACTGGTATTGACCGCATCGGCGGAGTTGACCCACTTCAGCCCCTACAGTCTGTTGCTGTCGGCGGAATACGCCAAAAACATGGCCTTCGATGCCAACAGTTTTCACCACCGGGCTGGTGCGGCTTACCTGAATGTCGACCCAGGCGGCAAAGACAAGGGCTACCACTTCAAGCTTGCCTTTGGCGCTCCCGAGGTGCGCGAGACGGGGCAGTGGCAGCTTTCGACCAGCTATCGCTATGTGGGCTCTGACGCGGTTCTGGATGCGTTCACCGACAGTGATCTGGGCCTGGGTGGCACGAACTTGCAAGGCTTCACGCTGGCTGGGCTCTATGGCCTGTACCGCAACACGACCCTGGGTGCGCGTTATTTGTCTGCAAAGACCATCGACACCCCGCTGAACGCCTCCTACCCGAACGCCAAGTACAAGGTCAACACACTGCAGGTGGATTTGAATGTGCGCTTCTGATCAATCTCGCAAACCGGCCGTCTGGCAACGTTGGGCCTGGGGCTTGAGCCTGTCTGTACTGTGCGTCGTGTCGGCCCAGGCGGCAGACCGGGAACAGGAACAGCTCAAGCGTTTGAAACTGCAGATGCGGCAATTGCAGCAGGAGCAGGCCGCGCAGGCAGAGGCACAGGCCAAGGCGGTATCCGACAAGACGGTGCTGGAGCAGACCCTGAAGTCCGCCAAGAACGAAGCCAGCGCGACGAAGGCGGCCGCCGCGTCCGCGGCCCGACGCGCCGCGAGTCTGAGCAGCGAAGTGCAGTCACTCAAGGAAGAGAAGACGGCGCTGACCGAACAGCTGGCGCAATTGCAAAAGCAACTCGAAGAACAAAAGACCACGCTGCAATCTCAGGCAGAGCAGGCGCGCACGCTGCTTGCTCAACGACAAGAGCAGGTCCAGGGCCTGCAGGCTCAGACCCAGCAATGCCGGCAGGACAATGCTGACTTGTATAAGCTGGGCGCTGAGTTGTTGGCGCGGTATGAGAACAAGGGGCTCGGTGAAGTGCTGTATGCCAAAGAGCCCGTCGTTCAGATGGGGCGGGTGAAGCTTGAAAACTTCGCCGCTCAATACCGCGACAAGCTGGATGCCGCGCGGATGCCTTGATGGGGATGTCGCCGGCCCGACAATGCGTGTTGGAGGGAAACCATGGCGATCAAGTTCAAATCACAGGCCACCGGGGATCTGGTGATGGTGCAGGCCACGGCGCGCGCCGTGTTGGGTCTGCTGGGCAAGTCGGCCGACGAGCCGGGCATTCTGGAGCCGGCCGATATGCCGCAGGCTCTGGTCACCCTGCGGGGCGCGCCGGACGACGTCCCGCCTGAACGGTCGGATGACGACGAGGACGACGATGATCAGCGCGCGCCGAGCTTCGCCGAAGAGCCGGTGAGCCTGCGCAAACACGCTTACCCGCTGACCTTGATGATCGAGCGAGCCCAGGCAGCCGGCAAACCCATTGTGTGGGGAGTCTGATACCCGGGTGGGGGATTGTGCAGCGCAGCAACTGTGCGGCATCATGTCGGTATGCGCGACGCCATCACCCGTCTCTTGGTCATTCGCCACGGCGAAACGGCCTGGAACCTGGAGACCCGTATCCAGGGGCAGATTGACATTCCCTTGAACGACCGTGGGCGCTGGCAAGCCAGTCGGCTGGCCCGGGCCTTGACCGACGAAGGGGTGGACGCCGTGTATGCCAGCGACCTCAGCCGTGCCGCAGAAACCGCAGAGGCCGTGGCGCAAGAGTTGGACCTGCCCTTGAACTTGGACGAGGGGCTGCGCGAGCGCCATTTCGGACACCTCGAAGGCCTCACCCACGATGAGATCGTGGCGCAATGGCCGGACGATGCCCGGCGCTGGCGCGGGCGGGACCCCAGCTATGGCCCCCAAGGCGGCGAAACGCTGGCGCAGTTCTACGATCGCAGTGTCAACACGCTGGCGCGTCTGGCCAGTCGTCACCCCGGGCAGACCGTGGCGGTGGTGGCGCATGGCGGTGTGCTGGATTGTTTTTATCGCGCCGCCAATCGGGTGGCCCTGCATGAGCCTCGCGCCTGGAAGATCACCAACGCGAGCATCAACCGGCTGTTGTACTCGCCAGAGGGCTTCACATTGGTGGGATGGGCAGACAGTCGCCACCTCGAAGGTGACGACGATCTGGACGAATCGACCGATGGCGTCGTCGCGCCAGCCTGAGCCCTTCTTCACAACCTATTGCACTGCAAGGTCTTCAAAAAGCTTGTATAGTCAAGCAAATTGTTGACTAGGCAAGTATTTTGGAAGGTGAACCATGTTGCGTCATGTGGGAATGAGTGCGCTGTTGGTCTCGGTGCTGGCTGCCTGCGGCCAGGGCAATGGACAGAACGGTGCGGCTGCGGGTGCCAAAGCGGGTGGCCCGGCCATGCCGCCGGCCCAGGTGGGCGTGGTCACCGTGGCGCTGGGCAGCGTGCCGGTCATGACCGAGCTGCCCGGCCGTCTGGAAGCCGTGCGAACGGCGCAGGTGCGTGCTCGCGTGGCAGGCATTTTGCAAAAGCGCGAGTTCAAGGAAGGCGCCGATGTCAAAGCCGGGCAGCCCCTGTTCCAGATTGATGCCAGCACCTACAAGGCCGCACTGAACAGTGCCCAGGCCACCTTGGCCAAGGCCGAGGCCAATCTGGCGCAAGCCAGCGCGCTGGTTGATCGCTATCAGCCCCTGCAAGCGGCCAAAGCCATCAGCCCCCAAGAATTTCTGAATGCCCAAGTGGCTCAGCGGCAGGCGCAAGCTGATGTGGCCGCTGCCAAGGCGGCGGTGCAGACGGCGCGCATCAACCTGGGGTACGCCTCGGTCACGGCGCCCATCTCGGGCCGCATCGGCCGTGCCCTGGTGACCGAAGGGGCGCTGGTCGGGCAGGGTGAGGCCACGCAGTTGGCGGTCATCCAGCAGATCGACACCCTCTACGTGAACTTCACCCAATCGGCCAACGAAGTGCTCAAGCTCCAGCGTGCGCTGGAATCCGGTGCCATCAAAAAGGCGGGCAAGCATGCGGCCGCCGTCCGTGTGGTACTGGACGATGGCACCGAGTACCCCGTGCAGGGCAAGTTGCTGTTCTCGGACCTGGGGGTGGATCCCACCTCGGGCCAAGTCTCCTTGCGGGCCGAGTTGCCGAACCCCCAGGGTCTGTTGCTGCCCGGCATGTACGTGCGCGTGCGCCTGGAGCAGGCTGAAGTCGAAGGTGGGGTGCTGCTGCCCCAGCAAGCCGTGACGCGCGGCAGCCAGGGTGACACGGTGATGGTGGTCGACGCCGAAGGCAAGGTCACCCCGCGGCCGGTCAAGCTCGGCGGCGCCCGTGGCAACCAGTGGATCGTGCTGGGCGGCCTCAAGAATGGCGAGCAGGTGATGGTCGACGGCTTCCAGAAGATGATGAATCCCAAGGCGCCCGTGAAGGCCGTGCCGTGGTCACCGCAGCAGGCCGCACCGGCCTCCGCTGCTGGCGCTGCACCCGCCCCGGCGTCGGCTGCATCGTCTGCCGCCTCCTCGGCTGCTGCACGCTGAGAGGAGCGTCGTCATGCCACGCTTCTTCATTGACAGGCCCATCTTCGCCTGGGTGATCGCGCTGTTCATCCTGGTGTTCGGCGGGGTGGCCATCACCCAGCTGCCCATTGCGCAGTACCCCACGGTGGCGCCGCCCTCCGTCGTCATCAGTGCCACTTATCCCGGTGCTTCAGCCAAGACGCTGGACGAAAGCGTCATCAGCGTGATCGAGCAGGAGCTCAACGGCTCGCCCGGTCTCGCCTACATGGAATCGGTCAGTCAGGCCAACGGCACGGGCTCGATCACCGTCACCTTCGAGACGGGCACCAACATCGACCTGGCGCAGGTCGACGTGCAAAACCGCCTGTCTCGCGCTTCGCCACGCCTGCCCGCTGCGGTGACGCAGCAAGGCGTGAAGGTCGACAAGTCGCGCAGCAACGTGCTGCTGTTTGTGATGCTCTCGTCCACCAACCCCGCGTATGACCCGGTGGCTTTGGGTGACTACGCCTCGCGCAACATCCTGCCCGAGCTGCAACGCGTCAAGGGCATCGGCCAGGTGCAGCTGTACGGCACCGAGCGTGCCATGCGCGTGTGGGTGGACCCGGCCAAGCTGGTGTCCTACGGCCTGAGCGTGGCCGATGTGAACGCCGCCATCAAGTCGCAGAACAGCCTGGTGCCCGCGGGCGCTCTGGGTGACCGGCCCAACCTGATCGACCAGACCATGACCGCCACCGTGGTGGTCAGCGGCCAGCTCGAGAACGTGGACCAGTTCGCCAACATCGTGCTGCGCGCCAAGCCGGACGGCTCCACCGTGCGCCTGAAGGATGTGGCCCGGCTTGAGCTGGGCGGCCAGACCTATGGCACCTATGCGCGCCTCAACGGCAAGCCCGCCATCGGCATGGCCGTGCAGCTTTCGCCCACCGGCAACGCGCTGGAATCGGCCAAGCTGGTCAAGGAGCGCATGATCGAGCTCAAGAAGTACTTCCCGCAAGGCGTGAGCTACTCCTTCCCGTATGACACCTCCGGCTTCATCCAGGTGTCGATCAGCCAGGTGGTGGAGACCTTGGTCGAAGCCGTGGTGCTGGTCTTCCTGGTGATGTACCTGTTCCTGCAGAACTTCCGCTACACGCTGATCCCGACGTTGGTGGTGCCCGTGGCGCTGCTGGGCACTTTCGGCGTGATGTCGGTGGCAGGCTTCTCGATCAACGTGCTGACCATGTTCGGCATGGTGCTGGCCATCGGTATCCTGGTGGACGATGCCATCGTGGTGGTGGAGAACGTCGAGCGCCTGATGGCGCAGGAAGGCTTGTCGCCTTACGAAGCCACCAAGAAGGCCATGGGCCAGATCAGTGGCGCCATCATCGGCATCACGGTGGTGCTGGTGTCGGTGTTCATCCCGATGGCCTTCTTCGCGGGCTCCGTGGGCAACATCTATCGCCAGTTCTCGCTGTCGATGGTGGCCTCGATGCTGTTCTCGGCCTTCCTGGCGCTGTCCTTGACACCGGCCTTGTGCGCGACGCTGCTCAAGCCCGTGCCCGATGACCACCATGAAAAGGGTGGCTTCTTCGGCTGGTTCAACCGCTTCTTCACCTCGACCACGCACGGCTATGAAAGCTTTGCGGGCAAGCTGGTGCGCCGCGGTGGCCGCGTGCTGATCGTGTACGTGCTGATCGTGGGCGTGGTGGGCTGGTTGTATGTGCGCATGCCGTCTGCCTTCCTGCCCAATGAAGACCAGGGCAATTTGATCGTCAACGTGCAGCTGCCCCCTGGCGCCACCACCCCTCGCACCGAGGCCGTGATCGCGCAGGTGGAGGACTACTTCATGAAGCAGCCCGAGGTCGCTTCGGTGGTGGGTGTGGTCGGCTTCAGCTTCTCGGGCACCGGCCAGAACGCGGCGCTGGGCTTTGTGACGCTCAAGGACTTCGATCAGCGCAAGGGCGACGCGCATTCCTCGCAAGCCCTGGCCAAGCGTGCCTTTGGTGCTCTGATGGGCATCCGCGATGCGTTCATCTATCCGCTGAACCCGCCGCCGATCCGCGAACTGGGTAACGCCACCGGCTTTGCCCTGCGCCTGCAGGACCGTGGTGGTCTGGGTCACGATGCCTTGCTGGCTGCGCGCAATCAGTTGCTCGGCATGTCACGCGAGAGCCAGGTGGTGGCCGGCCTGCGCCCCGATGGTCTGGAGGACGCGCCGCAGGTGCAACTGGACATCGACCGCGAGAAGGCCTATGCGTTGGGCGTGAGCTTTGACGCCATCAGTTCGACGCTGTCCACCGCCTTGGGCTCGGCCTACATCAACGACTTCCCCAATCAGGCGCGCCTGCAGCGTGTGGTGGTGCAGGCTGATGCCCGGGCCCGCATGCAGCCCGAGCAGATCCTGCAGCTCAACGTGACCAACAACCAGGGGCAAAGCGTGCCACTGTCGTCCTTCGTGCGCGCACGTTGGGTGACCGGGCAGATGCAGGCCGTGCGCTACAACGGCTACCCCGCCATGCGCCTGGCCGGCGATGCCGCACCCGGCTCGTCCACAGGCCAGGCCATGGCCGAGATGGAGGCCATGGCGGCCAAGCTGCCTGCCGGCATCGGGATCGAGTGGACGGGCCTGTCACGCGAAGAGCAATTGTCCGGCTCGCAGGCTACGACCTTGCTGACCTTCTCGCTGCTGGCCGTGTTCCTGTGCCTGGCCGCCTTGTACGAGAGCTGGTCGATCCCGTTCGCGGTGATGCTGGTGGTTCCCCTGGGTGTGCTCGGTTCGCTGCTGGGCGCCAACCTGCGCGATCTGCCCAACGATGTGTTCTTCAAGGTGGGCCTGATCACGATCATTGGTTTGTCGGCCAAGAACGCCATCCTGATCATCGAGTTCGCACGTGAGTTGCAGGCCAAGGGCATGAGTGCGCTCGATGCCACGCTGCAGGCCTGCCATTTGCGCTTCCGCCCGATCATCATGACCTCGGTGGCCTTTATTCTGGGCGTGCTGCCGCTGGTGATCTCCAGCGGGGCAGGTGCGGCCAGCCAGCGCGCCATCGGAACAGGCGTGATGAGCGGGATGATCGCGGCCACGGTGCTGGCGGTGTTCTTTGTGCCCGTGTTCTATGTGGTGGTGCGTCGCTTCTTCCCCGCGCGCACTGCCAGCCACCAAGTGGAGTCGTCTCATGAATAAGACCCCTCAAGGGGCATGGGCCCCTCGCCTGTTGCGCCCGGCTCTGGCCGTGGCAGCCTTGCTCAGCGTGGCCGCTTGCTCGATGGCGCCGGTCTATCAGCGGCCTGAGCTGGCCGTGCCGGGCCCCTTGCCTGCCGATGCGAGCCAGTCCACGGGCGGGGTGGTCACCGGCTCGGTGGCCGAGTTGCCCTGGACCCGTTACTTCCCGGATGCGCGCTTGCAAGGTCTCATCCGCCAGGCCTTGCAGCAAAACCGCGACCTGCGGGTGGCGCTGCTCAATGTGGACCAACTGCGTGCGGCCTATCAGATCCAGAATGCCGACCGCTTCCCGACCTTGAATGCCAGCCTCAGCGGCAACCGCGGGCCTTCCAATGTGTCGCCTTATCCGGTGACCACGACGGTCACGGGCGGGGTCACGGTGGCGGCCTATGAGCTGGACTTGTTCGGCCGTGTCAAATCGCTGAGCGAGGCGGCGTCCGCCCAGGTGCTCGCCTCGGAAGAGGCGCGCCGGGCCGCGCACATCAGCCTGGTGGGCGCTGTCGCCAATGCCTATTACGCCTTGTGGGCAGATCGCTGGCAACTGGCGTTGAGCGAACAGACGCTGCAGACACGTCAGGAAGGGCTCAAGCTGCTGCAGCTGAAGTTCGACAACGGCGTGCTCAATGAGCTGGACCTGCGCTCTGCCCAATCGACGGTCGAGGCGGCGCGCGTGACGCGGGCGCAGGCGCAACGTCAATGGGCGCAGGACCTCAGTGCGCTCACCGTGCTGGTCGGTGGTGCCGTGCCGGCCGATCTGTTGCCGCCGGCGGCGGTGCTGGATGCGCAGACCTTGGGACGCAGCGCCGACAGCCAGGCCGCCGCGCAGGCCATGCTGGCCACCCTGTGGCCGGGGCTCAGCGAATTGCCCGTCGGCGTGTCATCAGACGTGCTGCTGCAGCGCCCCGACGTGGCCCAGGCCGAGCAGCAACTGATTGCCGCCAATGCCAACATCGGTGCCGCTCGGGCGGCTCGCTTCCCCCGAATCAGCCTGACGGGCAGCGCTGGCCGGATCAGCGACTCCCTGTCAGGTCTGTTTGACGATGGCCGCAGCGCGTGGACCTTCTCTCCGTCTGTGACGCTGCCCATCTTTGACGCAGGTCGGGGCAAAGCCGGGGTGGACGCAGCCTTGGTCAAGCGCGACATCGCGGTGGCTCAGTACGACAAGGCGGTGCAGACGGCCTTCAAGGAAGTGGCCGATGCGCTGGTGGCCCGCCGCACCTACGCCGAGCAGGCTGACGCGCAACTGGCGCAGGCGCAGGCGGAGGCGGCGCGGCTGCGCCTGTCGACCTTGCGCTACGACGCGGGCGTGGCCAGTCAACTCGATCTGCTCGATGCGCAGCGCAATCTGTTTGCCACGCAGCAAGCCTTGATCGCAGCGCAACTGGCGCGCCAGCAAGCCCACATCGGGGTCTACAAAGCCCTGGGCGGCGGTTGGCTTGCGTCCCCTGAAGAACAGCCCGCTGCATCGCGATAATCACGGGTGTGAACACCCCTGCATCCCTGACCATTCGCGAGCGCTGGGCGCTCTATCTGGACCTGATCCGCTGGAGTCGGCCGCAAGGCTGGCTCCTGCTGCTGTGGCCCACGCTGTGTGCGTTGTGGCTGGCAGCGGGGGGCTTTCCAGGTTGGCATTTGCTGGGAGTCTTCACCCTGGGGACGATCTTGATGCGCAGCGCCGGTTGTGCCGTCAACGACGTGGCCGATCAGGACTTCGATCGCCACGTGCAGCGCACGGCGCAGCGTCCCATCACCAGCGGCAAGCTGTCCACCAAAGAGGCGCTGATGGTCGGGGCCGTGTTGGCCCTGATCTCATTCGGCTTGGTCTTGACCACCAATCCGTACACGGTGGGGCTGTCCTTCGGAGCGTTGGCCGTCACCATCGTCTACCCCTACACCAAGCGCTTCTTCGCGATGCCACAGGCCGTGCTGGGCGTGGCGTTCAGTTTTGGCATCCCGATGGCGTTCACGGCCATCCAGAACCAGGTGCCCCCGGTGGTGTGGTGGTTGATGCTGGGCAATCTGGGTTGGGTGCTGGCCTACGACACCGAATATGCGATGGTCGACCGCAATGACGACCTCAAGCTGGGCATGCGCACCTCGGCGATCACCCTGGGGCGTTTCGATGTGGTGGGCGTGATGGGTTTTTATGCCCTGTGCATCGCCTGCTGGGCGGTGGTGGGCCAGTTGGCCGGGCGGGGCTGGTTCTACAACCTGTCTCTGGTGGCGGCGGCAGGGCAGGCCCTGTATCACGGCTGGCTGATCAAGGGCCGAGAGCGCGAGGCTTGCTTCAAGGCCTTCCGCCTGAACCACTGGCTGGGGCTGACGGTCTGGTTGGGGCTGGTGGTCGACACGCTGGTGTCGACCTGAGGGCGCGACTGCTGAATCAGCGGCCGAACTCGTCGCCCAATTCGCCCGCCCGCTGTTGTGCGGCCCGCATGCCGGCGATGAATGCCGCTTTGACGCCAGCCTCTTCCATCCGGGTCAAGGCCGCATAGGTCGTCCCGCCCTTGGATGTGACCCGTTCACGCAGCACGGCCGGGGTGTCGCTGGACTGCGCCGCCAGTGAGGTGGCGCCGCCAAAAGTGGCCAAAGCCAGCTGACGACCCTGTTCGGCGCTCAGCCCCATGTCTTGCGCCGCTTGCATCATCGATTCGATGAAATAGAACACGTAGGCCGGCCCCGATCCCGACAAAGCCGTCACGGCGTCCAGATCGGCCTCGTGCTGCACCCACAAGGACTGCCCCGTGGGCTCCACCATGTGCGCAATGGCCGCGCGTTCGTCCGCGCTCACCTCGGGGCGGGCGAACAGACCGGTCATGCCTTGTCCCACCAGGGCCGGCGTATTGGGCATGGCCCGTACGACGCGGGGGGTGCCCAGCAAGCGGGCGATGTCATCGGTGCGCAGGCCGGCCATCACGCTGTAGTGCAGTGCCTGTGCTGTCAACGGGGCGTAGGCCTGGGCTGCTTCCTTGAACTGCTGGGGCTTGACCGCCCACACCACGGTTTGCGCGGAGCGAAGGGCGTCGTCGGGGCCGGCAGCGGTCTGCACGCCCAGGGAGTCGGTCAGACGCTGGCGCTGCTCCGCGACCGGATCGATGACCAGGATGCTGGCGGGCGTGCGGCCTTGCCGAAGCAGGCCACCGATGATGGCAGTGGCCATGTTGCCGCCGCCAATGAATGCGATGTCGATGGGGGTAGTCATGGGCGTGATGATGCCGCAGATCAGCGGTGTCCAAAAATCGCGGTGCCGATGCGCACCAGGGTGGCCCCTTCTTCCACGGCGGCTTCCAGGTCGTTGCTCATGCCCATCGACAGAGTGTCCACGTCCAGACCGTGCTGGCGCCAGGTGTCGAAATGAACACGCACTTGCCTGAGTGCCTCGTGCTGCACCGCGGGGTCGGGGCTGGGGGCTGGTAGCGCCATGATGCCGCGCAGTTTCAGGCGGGGCAGTTGTGCCACAGCCCGGGCCAGAGCGAGGGCCTCAGCCGGCTCGCAACCGCTCTTGCTGGCCTCCCCGCTGGTGTTAACCTGCACGCAAACCTGCAGCGGCGGCAAGGGTTCAGGGCGTTGTTCATTCAGGCGCTGTGCAATTTTCAGTCGATCGACTGTATGAACCCAATCGAATGACTCGGCCACCGCGCGCGTCTTATTGCTTTGCAGCGGCCCAATCAAATGCCACTGTATTTGGTCACGAATATCAGCCAGGGCGGCAATCTTGTCCAAACCCTCCTGAACGTAGTTTTCTCCAAACAGTTTTTGACCTGCGTTGAATGCATCACGCACATTGTCTGCGGGGAATGTTTTGCTGACCGCCAGCAGCGTCACACTGTCTGGCGGGCGTTGAACCTTCAAACAAGCCTGGGAAATACGGCTTCTCACGAGTTGTAGGTTGTTTGCGATCGTCGCCATAATGGTCCGTCAAGGATTTCTATCCAAATATCATCCATGGATATCACCCAACTGCTTGCGTTCTCGGTCAAAAACAAGGCATCTGACTTGCACTTGTCGGCAGGCCTGCCACCCATGATTCGCGTACACGGGGATGTCCGGCGCATCAACGTCGACGCCTTGGACCACAAACAGGTCCATGACATGGTGTACGACATCATGAACGACTCCCAGCGCAAGCATTACGAAGAAACGCTGGAGTGTGACTTCTCGTTTGAGATCCAGGGGCTGGCCCGTTTCCGTGTCAACGCCTTCAACCAGAACCGCGGTGCGGGCGCCGTGTTCCGGACCATTCCGTCCAAGATCCTGACGCTGGAGCAACTCAATGCGCCCAAGGTGTTCCAGGAACTGGCGCTCAAGCCGCGCGGCCTGGTGCTGGTGACGGGGCCCACCGGCTCCGGTAAATCCACCACCCTGGCTGGCATGGTCAACCACCTCAATGAGACCGAATACGGCCACATCCTGACGGTGGAAGACCCCATCGAATTCGTGCACGAATCCAAGAAGTGTCTGATCAACCAGCGCGAAGTCGGCCCGCACACCATGAGCTTTGCCAACGCCTTGCGCTCGGCCCTGCGAGAAGACCCCGACGCCATCCTCGTGGGCGAAATGCGAGACCTGGAAACCATCCGCCTGGCCTTGACCGCGGCTGAAACGGGTCACTTGGTCTTCGGCACGCTGCACACCTCCAGCGCCGCCAAGACCATCGACCGGGTGGTCGACGTGTTCCCCGCTGCTGAAAAAGACATGGTGCGCGCCATGTTGTCGGAATCCCTGCAGGCTGTGATCTCGCAAACGCTGTGCAAGACCAAGGACGGATCGGGCCGGGTCGCCGCACACGAAATCATGATCGGCACCGCCGCCATTCGCAACCTGATCCGCGAAAACAAGATCGCGCAGATGTACTCGGCGATCCAGACCGGCAATGCCATGGGCATGCAGACCCTGGATCAGAACCTGGCCGATCTGGTGCGTCGCAACGTCGTGTCGCCGGCCGAGGCCCGCGCCAAAGCCAAATTCCCTGAAAACTTCCCGGGTTGATATGAAACGACTGCTGGACCGATTCGTTTCTGGCGCCTCATCAGCGTCCCATACCAAGCCGGGCGACCTGGCCGCGCACAAGCAGCCGCCGCCGCAGGCGGACGACGAAGGCTTCTTCGCCACCCAGTTCATGGAGCGGCCTGAGCACATCCGCGCCACCTCCGCCTGGACGGCGCGTGCCCTGGCTGTGGGCGCCCACGCATTGGATCCTCTGCATGGCCTGGAGCTGCTGCTCAAAGCCTGGGGCAGCGATGCCCTGATGGCGTCCCTGAGCAACGACGACCGCCGCAAGTTGCTGGACCATCTTGATTTCATCTCGGTGCCACCTGGCCGTGAGCTGATCGTGCAGGACGAAAAAGGGGACTACGCCCTGATCGTGCTGGAGGGATTGGTCGCCGTTGACCGCGTGCAGCCGACCGGTGCCCGCGCCCGCCTGGCTGAAGCGCGCGAAGGCGATGTCCTGGGCGAGATGTCCCTGCTGGACGCCGGCGCGCGCTTTGCCTCCTGCCTGACCTTGAGCCGGTGCTCGATCGCGGTCCTCACCAGTGGCGCGCTCGACGAGCTGGCCATCGAAGAGCCGCGTCTGGGCATGGCCCTCATGGCTTCGACCGCCAGGCGCCTTTCCTTGCGCATGCGTCAACTCAGTGCCCGCCTGGGTGCCTTGCTGACCGCCGGTTGACGCGCCGCACGCGCCATTCGATCATCGATCACATTCTTGAGGGGATAAGCCATGGAACGGGACCAGGCCGCCAAATTCATCAACGACTTGTTGAAGCTCCTGGTCGCGCGAGGCGGCTCGGACCTGTTCCTCACGGCCGACTTCCCGCCCGCCATCAAGGTCGACGGCAAGGTCACCAAGGTCTCGCCCCAGCCACTGAACTCGCAGCACACGATCTCGCTGGCGCGCGCCATCATGAACGACAAGCAGGCCGCCGAGTTCGAGCGCACCAAGGAGTGCAACTTCGCGATCTCGCCCGGCGGTGTCGGCCGTTTCCGCGTCAACGCCTTCGTCCAGCAAGGCTGCATCGGCATGGTCCTGCGGGTGATCCCCCAGCAGTTGCCCACCGTCGACGGCATGGGCCTGCCTCAGATCCTCAAGGAAGTGGTCATGGCCAAACGCGGCCTGATCATCCTGGTGGGGGCCACCGGCTCCGGCAAATCGACCACCCTGGCAGCCATGGTCGACCACCGCAACGAGAACTCGTTCGGCCACATCATCACCATCGAAGACCCGGTCGAATTCGTGCACCCGCACAAGAACTGCATCGTGACCCAGCGCGAAGTCGGCATCGACACCGACGGCTGGGAGATGGCGCTCAAGAACACCTTGCGCCAAGCGCCTGATGTGATCCTGATGGGCGAAATCCGCGATCGCGAGACCATGGAGCACGCCGTGGCCTTTGCCGAGACGGGGCACCTGTGTCTGGCGACCTTGCATGCCAACAGCGCCAACCAGGCCCTGGACCGCATCATCAACTTCTTCCCGGAAGAGCGCCGCGCCCAGCTGCTGATGGACTTGTCGCTCAACCTGCGTGGCCTCGTCTCTCAACGTCTGCTGCCCCGCCAGGAAGGCAAGGGGCGCGCTGCGGCGGTCGAGATCATGCTCAACACGCCGCTGATCTCCGACATGATCTTCAAGGGCGAGGTCGGCGAGATCAAGGAGATCATGAAGAAGTCTCGCGAGCAAGGCATGCAGACCTTCGACCAGGCACTGTTCGACCTCTATGAAGGCAACTACGTGACCTACGAAGACGCCCTGCGCAACGCTGACTCGATCAACGATCTGCGCCTGCAGATCAAGCTCAACAGCCAGCGTGCGCGCAACCAGGATCTGTCGGCCGGGACGGAGCATTTCAAGATCGTCTGATCTGACACCCGATCTGACAGAATAGGTGGATGATCCCCGCCAAAACCTACGACTCGGTCCCCGCGCAACGCATTGCCTACATTGGCCTGGGCACCATGGGGGCGCCCATGGCGGCCCATTTGCTTCGTGCCGGCCACCAGGTGACGGTCTATAACCGCTCTCGTTCCAAAGCCGATGCGTTCGTGGCCGAATACGGTGGGGCGGTTGCCGCCTCACCGGCAGAGGCGGCGCGGGGCGCCCAGCTGGTTGTCACCTGCGTGGGCAATGACCAGGACCTGCGAGAAGTCTGCGCGGGCCCCCAGGGCGCCTTCCTGTCGATGGTGGCTGGCGCGGTGTTGATCGATCACACCACGACCTCGGCACAGGTGGCGCAAGAGCTGGCGCAAGCAGCAGGCCAGCAGGGCCTGTCCTTCATCGATGCGCCGGTTTCAGGCGGCAATCTCGGGGCGATCAATGGCGTGCTCACCGTCATGTGTGGAGGCGAGCTCGCGGTCTTCGACCGGGTCAAGCCGGTGTTGATGGCCTACGCACGCGCCGTGACCCACGTCGGCGCCACGGGCTCAGGCCAGTTGGCCAAGATGGTCAATCAGATCAGTGTGGCCGGTCTGCTCCAGGGCCTCGCCGAAGCCCTCGCCTTCGGCCAGAAAGCCGGGCTAGACATGCATCAGGTTCTGCAGGTCATATCGCAGGGCGCCGCGTCGAGTTGGCAGATGCAGAACCGGGGCCCCACCATGGTGGACGACCAATTCGACTTCGGCTTCGCCGTCGACTGGATGCGCAAGGACCTCGGGTTGTGTTTGGATGAGGCCAAGCGCCTGGGCGCACGGCTGCCCGCCACGGCCCTGATCGACCAGTTCTACGCGGACGTGCAAGCCCAGGGCGGCGGACGCTGGGACACGTCCAGCCTCATCCGCCGACTGCGTTGACGCTCAGGGCTGAACTGGGGGCAAGGGCTGCACCTGCACGGGGTCGGCAGGTGACAAGGGCGTGGTCGTCGCGCCCGGCGCGGCCGGGGCGGGACTGGCTGGGGCTGTGGCGGCGCTCGACGAATTCATCGGTGTCCCATTCAGCCGAGTTGGCGCGGGCAGCTTATTGGCCAGTTCATCTTCGGTCAGGATCTGGAAGACCTTCACGACCCGGCGCACGCCCTTGATGGTCGAGACCAGTTCCGACGAACGCTTGGCCTCCCGCTCCGTCACCATCCCCATCAGATAGACCTCGCCACGCTCGACCACGACCTTGAAGGCGTTGGAGATCAAATCCGGTGCATCTACCAGCGTGGCACGCACCTTGGTCGACAGGACGATGTCATTGCCTCGCGTCGACACCGACGATGCCGGCATCACCGCAATCTCATTGACCACGCCATTCAGGTTCTCGATGTTCTGCACCGCTTGCTCGGCGGCTGCCCGTTCTGCGTCGGTGGGCACTTCGCCCGTCAACAGCAGCATCCGGTTGTAGGCGTGCGTGTTCACATGGCCACGGTCACTGACCACGTCACGCAGGCGATTGGAGGCCTTGATTTCAATGGTCTGGTCTTCGACCTGCGCGCCTGAGGTGCGCCGGTCGGTCGCAAACAAGGCGCTTCCAGCGGCGGTTCCCAGCACCAGGGGGGCGCAGCCAGCCAGGGTGCCGACCACCATCAAGCCGGCAGCCCAGCGCGTGGCGGACTGAATCAAAGTGTGTTTCATCATGAGCCGTGCTCTCCAAGCAAACAGGTGTCCACCGCCGCGCACAGGCCATCCAGACCCATCCACGCCATGGCAAACAATTGGGCGGTCTGGCTGCCCGGCAGGGGCACCCACACATCGGTGTCTCGCAACAAAGGGCCCACCACCGCGGCGGCTTCGCCGGTGAAGGCCACCAGGATCAAATCGAGGTCGCGCGCCATTTCGGTGGCGGCAACCAGGTCGGGCGCATCGGTCTCCAGCGAGAACACCACCCAGACATCTCCGGGATGGCCCAGCGCCTGAATCTGTTGCGCCAGGCTCGGCTGCTGCGCATGTGCCGGGGTGGACAGCGCCAACGCGGCCAGGGGAGGGCGCTCGCGGCCATGGCCCTTGACCAGAATGGCGGCAGTCTGTTGCGCCAGCCAGTTGGCTTGCGCGTCGCCGGCGCACACCACCTTGCCGCCTGTCGTGACGGCATGCACGATCGCCTGGGCCGCAAAGTTCAATTGCTGCGCCAGTCGATCCGATGACTGATACAGCAGGTCCGCCATTTCCAGAAAGGGCTGCTGCAGATAGGGCTGAAAGGACGCTTCCGACATGGCGCGGATGATAAGCCAAGGGCCCGCTCAACTCGCGTCAAAGGCCGCAGGAATCCAAGTCAATTCGTTACCGTCAATCGCCACCACGTCAAAGCGGCAGGGCGGCCAGGGATGAATGGCCATCAGATAAGTCTGCGCGCCACGAATACAGCGTTGCTGCTTGGTGCGGCTCACGGTGGCAGCCGCGCCGCCAAAATCGCGCTCCGAACGTGAGCGCACTTCCACGAAGACCAGGGTGCCATCGGTCGCACGCATGATCAAATCGACCTCGGCCCCACGTGCGCTGGGGCCCTTGGCCACCCGATAATTGCGCTCAACCAACGTCAAGCCTTGCGCCAGCAAATACGCCAGTGCACGGTCTTCTGCCTCATCGCCCCGGGATTTTGTTGTGACCTTTGATGCCAAACCTCTGCTCCAGGCAGCCACCCATGTCGCCGCCGGCCAGCAGTATCCCAAAGGTGCGCTCTACCTGGTGGCTTCGCCGATCGGTAATTTGGCGGACTTGACCCTGCGCGCGGTCCAGGTGCTGAGCCTGGCCGATCTGGTTGCCTGCGAGGACACCCGCGTCACCGGTCGGCTGCTGTCCATGCTGGGGCTGGATAAAAAGCTCGTGCCGCTGCATCAGCACAATGAAGTGGGTGGGGCGGCTGCGCTCATCGAGGCGCTGCAAGGTGGCGCACGCATCGCCTACCTCAGCGACGCCGGTACGCCCGCCATCTCCGACCCCGGCGCCCATCTGGTGCGAGCAGCCCAGGCAGCAGGCCTGACCGTGGTCCCCGTACCGGGCGCCAGCAGCGTCACCACGGCAGTCAGTGCGGCGGGCGATGTCCACGCGCAGGGCTTTCGCTTCCTCGGTTTTTTGCCGACCAAAGGGCAGGCGCGGGCCCAAGCCTTGCACGACAACCTGCAGCAATCCGCCAGCCTCGTGTTGTTCGAGGCACCGCATCGGGTCGACGCGCTCGCCCAGGAACTGGCCGACGCCGTCCCGGATCGCCTTGTCACGGTTTGCCGCGAACTGACCAAGCAATTCGAAGAGATCGCCACCGTTCCCGCGGGACGCTTGCCCGCCTGGCTGACCGAACAGGCGCATCGCCAACGCGGTGAATTCGTCCTGGTGGTTCATGCCCCCGCCGATCAAGAAGCACAGGCCGATCTCCCGGACGCCGCTCAGGCGCTGCTTCGCGAACTCACCCGCCATTTGCCCATCAAGCAGGCTGCCGCCTTGGTGGCCGACGCCACGGGGCTGAACCGCAAACAGCTCTATGAGACCGCGCTGGCGTGGCGCAAGCACGACGAACAGGACGACTGAGCTTCTGCCATACCTTCCTTGGCGTCAGGGGGGATCGCATCCCCCAATCTCCGAATGCGTGAACCCGCTCCTACAATCAGGGCATGATCGCCGTCGAAGCCACCATTGCCCGCCTCCAGACCGCCCGCGAGCTCCTGCTCGCTCCCTACGGTCTGGACGAATCCACCCTCCTGAAGGCCCTCAAAGTCATCACCCAGCACCGGGTCGACGATGCGGACCTATACTTTCAGTACACCCGCAGCGAAGGCTGGAGCCTAGAAGAGGGCATCGTCAAATCCGGCAGCTTCGGTATCGACCAAGGGGTTGGCGTGCGTGCCATCGCCGGTGAAAAGACCGCCTTCGCCTACTCGGATGACATTTCCGAGGCCGCCCTGCTCGACGCCGCTCGCACGGTGCGCACCATTGCCTCGGCGGGGCAAAGCCGCCGGATCAAGGTCGACGGGCACCGTGTCGCCGGCAGCCGCAGCCTCTACGCCGCCTTCGACCCCATCGCTTCCCTGGACAGCGCGGCCAAAGTGGCCCTTCTGGAAGACGTCGAGCGTCGCGCCCGCGCCAAAGATCCCCGCGTCTCTCAAGTCATGGCCGGCCTGGGGTGTGAATACGACGTCGTGCTCATCGCCCGCGCAGACGGCACCCTGGCAGCTGACGTGCGCCCCCTCATTCGTCTCTCCCTGACCGTCATCGCCGAGCAGAATGGCCGCCGTGAAGTCGGCTCCAGCGGCGGTGGGGGCCGCTACAACCTGTCCTACTTCACCCCCGAGGTCACCCAGAAGTACGTGGACCAGGCGGTGCATGCCGCACTGGTGAACCTCGAATCCCGCCCCGCACCCGCGGGCGAAATGACCGTCGTCCTCGGCAACGGCTGGCCTGGCATCCTGCTGCACGAAGCTGTGGGCCATGGTCTGGAGGGTGACTTCAACCGAAAAGGCTCCAGCGTCTTTTCGGGCCGGGTGGGGCAGCAAGTGGCCGCCAAGGGCGTCACGGTCCTGGACGATGGCACCTTGCCCGATCGCCGCGGCTCGCTCAATGTGGACGACGAAGGCCACGCGACCCAGCGCACCGTTCTCATTGAAGACGGCATCCTGCGGGGCTATATGCAGGACGCCACCAATGCACGCCTGATGAAGGTGCGCCCCACCGGAAATGGCCGCCGCGAAAGCTACGCCCACGTCCCCATGCCCCGCATGACCAACACCTACATGCTGGCCGGCGACAAAGACCCCCAGGAAATCATCGCTTCGATCGATCGCGGGCTGTACGCGGCCAACTTCGGCGGCGGCCAGGTCGACATCACCAGTGGCAAGTTCGTCTTTTCCGCCAGCGAGGCCTACTGGGTGGAAAACGGCAAAATCCAGTACCCCGTCAAGGGCGCAACCCTCATCGGCAACGGTCCTGACGCCATGACCCGCGTCAGCATGATCGGCAACGATCTGGCCTTGGACAGCGGCGTGGGCACCTGCGGCAAGGACGGTCAAAGCGTACCGGTCGGGGTGGGACAACCCACTTTGCGCATCGACGGGCTCACCGTTGGCGGTACCGCTTGAAATAAACGCCGCGAGGTGTTGACATCGATTTGCGAAGTCGTGCATAATTCAAGGCTTCGCTGATTGATCCTTTGTTTTCAGCCTAATTACTCTCAAACGCGCACCTTCGGGTTGGTGTTTGCTGCGGTAGGTCACCAGAAAACAAAGAGTCCTTCAGATCCGCCCGTTCTACGGGCCCAAGACTGACCGTTCGTTGTTGTGCAGTGGTTGCGCAGCCGATCGGGCCAAGTTGGGGTAACCATGATCCAAATGCAATCGCGACTTGACGTCGCTGACAACACTGGTGCTAAGAGCGTCATGTGCATCAAGGTGCTCGGTGGCTCAAAGCGTCGTTACGCCGGTATCGGCGACATCATCAAGGTCAGCATCAAAGAAGCTGCACCTCGTGGCCGCGTCAAGAAGGGCGAGGTCTACAGCGCTGTGGTCGTTCGCACTGCCAAGGGTGTTCGTCGCCAAGACGGTTCCCTGGTCAAGTTCGACGGTAACGCCGCCGTGCTGCTCAACGCCAAGCTGGAGCCGATCGGCACCCGCATCTTCGGCCCAGTGACGCGTGAACTGCGTACTGAGCGCTTCATGAAGATCGTGTCGCTGGCTCCCGAGGTTCTGTAATCCCTCGGTGCAACGCAAAGGACAGCTCATGAACAAACTTAAGACAGGCGATCAGGTCATTGTGTTGACCGGTCGCGACAAAGGCAAGCGTGGCACCGTGTCCGCTCGCGTGGATGACTCCCATCTGTTGGTCGAGGGTGTGAACGTTGCCAAGAAGCACGTCAAGCCTAACCCCCTGAAGGGCACCACCGGTGGCATCGTTGACAAGACCATGCCTATCCACCAGTCCAACGTGGCAATTTTCAACCCTGCTTCTGGCAAGGCTGACCGCGTCGGTATCAAGCTCCTGGCTGACGGCAAGAAAGTGCGTGTCTTCAAGTCCAGCGGCGAAGAAATCAAGGCTTGACGAGGTAGCACATGGCTCAACAACAAGCTCGCCTGCAGCAGTTTTATCGCGAAAAGGTCGTCCCTGATCTGATGGCCAAGTTTGGCTACAAGTCGATCATGGAAGTGCCTCGCCTGACCAAGATCACCCTGAACATGGGTGTGTCTGAGGCGGTGTCTGACAAGAAGGTCATGGATCACGCTGTTGGCGATCTGACCAAGATTGCTGGCCAAAAGCCTGTGGTCACGATGTCTCGCAAGCCTATCGCTGGCTTCAAGATTCGCGAAAACATGCCCATCGGTTGCATGGTCACCCTGCGCGGTGCCACCATGTTCGAATTCCTGGATCGCTTCGTCACCATCTCGCTGCCTCGCGTTCGTGACTTCCGCGGTATCTCGGGTCGTTCGTTTGACGGTCGCGGCAACTACAACGTTGGCGTCAAAGAACAGATCATCTTCCCGGAAATCGAATACGACAAGATCGACGCCATCCGTGGTCTGAACATCAGCATCACGACGACGGCCAAGACCGACGACGAAGCGAAGGCTCTGCTGGCTGCTTTCAAATTCCCGTTCAAGAACTGAGGTTGATCGTGGCAAAACTGTCTCTGAAGCAACGCGAAGAAAAGCGCGAAAAGCTGGTTGCCAAGTACGCCAAGAAGTACGCCGAACTGAAAGCCATCATTGACGATAGCAAGAAGTCCGACGAAGAGCGCTACGCTGCCCGTCTTGAGCTGCAAAAGTTGCCCCGTAACGCCAACCCGACTCGTTTGCGCGCACGCTGCAACTTGACCGGTCGTCCACGTGGCACGTTCCGTCAATTTGGTCTGGGTCGTTCGAAGATCCGTGAATTGGCTTTCGCTGGCGACATCCCTGGTGTCACCAAGGCGAGCTGGTAATCCCAGCAGGGCACGAATAGGAGTTATCCCATGAGCATGAGTGATCCCATCGCCGACATGCTGACCCGCATCCGTAACGCACAAATGGTCGACAAGGCCAGCGTTTCGGTTCCGTCGTCAAAGCTGAAAGTCGCGATCGCCCAGGTCCTGAAGGACGAAGGCTACATTGACGGTTTCGCCGTCACCGGTGAGGCTGCCAAGCCCACGCTGGAAATCTCGCTGAAGTACTACGCTGGTCGCCCGGTTATCGAGCGCATCGAGCGTGTCAGCCGCCCTGGTCTGCGTATCTACAAGGGTCGTCACGACATCCCTCAGGTCATGAATGGCCTGGGTGTGGCCATCGTGACCACCCCCAAGGGTGTCATGACCGATCGCAAGGCTCGCGCTGCCGGTATCGGCGGTGAAGTGCTCTGCTACGTCGCCTAATTCTTGAGGAGCAATCGCAATGTCCCGCGTTGGAAAAATGCCGATCGCCGTCCCTCAAGGTGTGGACGTGAAGATCACCCCCGAAGCCGTGACCGTCAAGGGCGGCCTGGGTACCCTGAGCCTGCCGCAAAGCGCACTGGTGACCGTTTCTAACGAAGCCGGTGTCCTGAAGGTGGCTCCCGCTAACGAAAGCGTCGAAGCCAATGCCATGTCTGGCACCTTCCGCGCTCTGTTGGCCAACACCGTTAACGGTGTGAGCAAGGGTTTCGAAAAGAAGTTGACTTTGGTTGGCGTGGGTTTCCGCGCTCAAGCTCAAGGTCAGAAGCTGAACCTGCAAATTGGGTTCTCGCACCCCGTCATCAAGGATATGCCTGCCGGCATCAAGGTTGAGACGCCGTCTCAAACTGAAATCCTGATCAAGGGGACCGATCGCCAGGTCGTCGGTCAGATCGCCGCAGAAGTGCGTGCCTTCCGTCCGCCTGAGCCCTACAAGGGCAAGGGCATTCGTTATGCCGACGAGCGCGTGGTCTTGAAAGAGACCAAGAAGAAGTAAGGAGCTGATTCATCATGTCAACAAGCAAGAAGGAACAGCGCCTGCGCCGCTCACGTCAGACCCGCGCACGCATTGCCCTCCAGGGCGCTGTGCGTCTGACGGTCTACCGCTCGAACCTGCATATCTACGCCAGCGTCATTTCTGGCGACGGCACCAAGGTTCTGGCTTCGGCTTCGACGGCCGAGAAGGAAGTGCGCGACCAGCTGGAAAAGACTGGCGGCAACGTGGCTGCTGCTACGTTGATCGGCAAGCGCATCGCCGAGAAGGCCAAGGCTGCTGGCGTCGAGAAGGTCGCTTTCGACCGCGCTGGTTTCCAGTATCACGGCCGTATCAAGGCTTTGGCTGATGCCGCGCGTGAAGCCGGTCTTCAGTTCTAAGCCGCGTCAGCAACCGGAAGGAATTTCAAATGGCTAAGTTTCAACCTAAGGTAGCCGACGAAGGTCGCGACGACGGTCTGCGCGAAAAAATGATCCAGGTGAATCGCGTGACCAAAGTGGTCAAGGGCGGTCGGATCATGGGTTTCGCAGCATTGACCGTGGTTGGTGATGGCGATGGCCGTGTTGGTATGGGCAAGGGTAAGGCGCGTGAAGTGCCGTTGGCTGTTCAAAAGGCCATGGACCAGGCTCGTCGCAACATGGTGAAGGTTTCCCTGAAGAATGGTTCGGTTCACCACAACGTGACCGGTGAGCATGGCGCTGCCAAAGTGCTGTTGGCTCCCGCCGCGCCTGGTACCGGCATCATCGCAGGCGGCCCAATGCGCGCTGTCTTCGAAGTGATGGGCGTGACCGACATCGTGGCCAAGAGCCTCGGTTCGAGCAACCCTTACAACATGGTTCGCGCCACGTTCGATGCCTTGCACAAGGCAACGACCCCGGCCGAAGTCGCTGCCAAGCGCGGTCTGACTGTTGAAGACATCTTCAACTGATCGCTGGAGAGCTGACATGAGCGAAAAGAAAACTGTCACCGTCAAGCTGGTCCGCAGCGTGATCGGCACCCGTGCCGACCACCGCGATACCGTGCGTGGTTTGGGTCTGCGTCGTCTGAACAGCACCGCTGTTCTGGAAGACACCCCAGCAGTGCGCGGCATGATCAACAAGGTCCGCTACATGGTTGTGGTGGTCTAAACCACCGCAGCTTTGAGGAATACCATGGAACTCAATACCATCAAGCCCTCCGAGGGCTCCAAGCACGCCAAGCGTCGCGTCGGCCGTGGCATTGGCTCGGGCCTGGGCAAGACCGCTGGTCGTGGCCACAAGGGTCAGAAGTCGCGTTCGGGTGGCTATCACAAGGTCGGTTTCGAAGGCGGTCAAATGCCTTTGCAACGTCGTCTGCCCAAGCGTGGTTTCAAGTCCCATCTGCTGAAGTTCAACGCTGAAATCACCCTGTCCGAGCTGCAAGCTCTGGGCGCGGCTGAAGTCGATCTGTTGACTCTGAAGCAAGCGGGTTTGATCCCTCAAATCGCCAAGGTTGTGAAGGTCATCAAGTCGGGTGAACTGTCTGCGAAGGTTGTCCTCAAGGGCATCGGCGCAACGGCAGGCGCCAAGGCTGCGATCGAAGCTGCTGGTGGTTCGCTGGCTGAATAAGCCTTAGCAAGCAAGACCGTACCGACTGAACAGGACTCAGAGCGTGGCGACTTCTCCCAATCAACTGGCTCAAAACGGCAAGTTCGGCGACCTCAAGCGTCGTTTGACTTTTCTGCTGTTGGCGCTGGTCGTCTACCGAATCGGGGCTCATATCCCTGTGCCCGGTATCGATCCATCCCAGCTGCAGCAGTTGTTCAAGGGGCAGCAGGGTGGCATCCTGAGTCTGTTCAACATGTTCTCGGGTGGGGCCTTGTCCCGCTTCACGGTCTTTGCCCTGGGCATCATGCCCTACATCTCGTCGTCCATCATCATGCAGATGATGGGCTACGTGATTCCCTCCCTCGAAGCCTTGAAAAAGGAAGGCGAGGCAGGACGTCGCAAGACAACTCAGTACACGCGTTATGCAACCGTGGGCCTGGCGATTTTCCAGTCTTTCGGTATTGCGGTCGCTTTGGAAGGGACGGCTGGATTGGTGATCAATCCAGGCATGGGCTTCAAATTGACCACGGTCATCAGCCTCACGGCAGGGACGATGTTCCTGATGTGGTTGGGTGAACAGATCACGGAGCGCGGTCTGGGTAACGGTATTTCGATTCTGATTTTTGGTGGTATTGCGGCAGGTTTGCCCAATGCCATCGGTGGACTGTTTGAGCTGGTTCGCACCGGCGCCATGAGCATCCCTGCCGCCATCTTCATTGTGGCGCTGGTGGTTCTGGTGACCTACTTTGTGGTGTTCGTTGAGCGTGGCCAGCGCAAGATTTTGGTGAACTACGCCAAGCGTCAAGTCGGCAACCGTGTATACGGTGGTCAGGCTTCGCACCTGCCCTTGAAGATCAACATGGCTGGTGTGATCCCTCCGATTTTCGCTTCATCGATCATTCTGTTGCCGACCACAGCCGTGGGCTGGTTTGCGACGGGTGAAAGCATGCGTTGGTTGAAGGACATCGCTGGCATGTTGTCGCCAGGTCAACCGATCTATGTGATTTTGTATTCTGTTGCGATTGTGTTCTTCTGCTTCTTCTACACGGCACTGGTGTTCAACAGCCGTGAGACGTCGGAGAACCTGAAGAAGAGTGGTGCATTCATTCCGGGGATCCGCCCAGGTGATCAAACCGCTCGATATATTGATAAAATCTTGGCCCGTTTGACTTTGGCTGGGGCTGTGTACATCACTGCGGTGTGTCTGCTGCCTGAGTTTCTGGTCTTGAAGTACAACGTGCCGTTCTATTTTGGTGGGACTTCGCTCCTGATCATCGTTGTCGTGACGATGGATTTCTGGGCACAAGTGCAGTCCTATGTGATGTCTCAGCAATACGATTCTTTGCTGAAGAAGGCGAATTTTAAAGCTGGCTGAACACGACAGACTGGTCGTTGCATGGGTAAGGTATGGCGAAAGATGACGTCATTCAAATGCAAGGCGAGATTCTTGAGAATCTTCCAAACGCCACCTTTCGTGTGAAGTTAGAAAATGGGCATGTCGTTCTAGGACACATCTCCGGCAAGATGCGGATGCACTACATCCGGATCCTGCCAGGAGACAAAGTGACCGTAGAGCTGACGCCTTACGATTTGAGTCGTGCTCGCATCGTGTTCCGGGCGAAGTGAGCTGGAGTTTGTGACCCCGGAAACGTGGGCGAATTTCCGTTGAAGTATCAACGGTTCAGGAGAAGACCATGAAAGTCTCGGCATCCGTCAAGAAGATGTGCCGTAATTGCAAAATCATCCGCCGCAAGGGCGTGGTTCGTGTCATTTGCACGGATCCACGTCACAAGCAACGCCAGGGTTAATCCCCGGCTGGCGACGACACACGCGTTCAGAGGACAGTTATGGCACGTATTGCTGGCATCAACATTCCGCCGCACAAGCATACCGAAATC
This sequence comes from Acidobacteriota bacterium, assembly GCA_050259275.1. Classification (GTDB taxonomy): domain Bacteria; phylum Pseudomonadota; class Gammaproteobacteria; order Burkholderiales; family Burkholderiaceae_C; genus Aquabacterium. Next base: position 342,464 of record JBLNAI010000015.1, on the reverse strand, counting down.
GGTCTGACTTCGATCTACGGCATTGGTCGCACCACCGCGCAGAAAATCTGCACGGCTGCAGGTATTGCCTTCGACAAGAAGATCAAAGACCTGACCGACGGCGACTTGGAAAAGATTCGTGAAGAAGTGGGTAAGCTCACCATTGAAGGTGACTTGCGCCGCGAGCTCTCGATGAATATCAAGCGCCTGATGGATTTGGGTTGCTATCGTGGCTTCCGTCACCGTCGCGGCTTGCCTTGCCGCGGCCAGCGTACTCGCACCAATGCGCGTACCCGTAAGGGTCCGCGCAAGGCGATTGCCGGTAAGAAGTGATTCGGGCGTCGTTCATTAAGATCTGAGCCAGCCCCGTACTGGACTAGCTTCGAGAGAAGGTTTTTATGGCTAAAGCACCTGCCAACAGCGCTGCCCGTCGTGTGAGCAAGAAGGTCCGCAAGAACATTGCGGACGGTATCGCCCACGTGCATGCGTCGTTCAACAACACGATCATCACCATCACTGACCGTCAAGGTAACGCCCTGTCTTGGGCCTCCTCCGGTGGTCAAGGTTTCAAGGGCTCGCGTAAGTCCACCCCTTTCGCTGCCCAGGTGGCTGCTGAAGTGGCAGGTCGCGCTGCTCAAGAACAAGGCATCAAGAACCTGGACGTCGAGATCAAGGGCCCCGGTCCTGGTCGTGAGTCTTCCGTTCGTGCCCTGGCTTCGCTGGGTATCCGTATCAACTCGATCTCGGATGTCACGCCTGTGCCGCACAACGGCTGCCGCCCTCAAAAGCGTCGTCGTATCTAATAGCAGCAGGAAGGTCGCCCTTCCTGACTGAACGCGATCGCTGAGCGCTGCCCTGAGGGTGTCGCTCAGTCGCCTCTGGAATCGGTATATCGCGTTGCTCAGGTGAAGCCGCAAGCTTGCCTGGGCTGATTTCGTTGCTATAATCGCGAGTTTTCTCCGTTCGCCAAATTGCGTCCTGTCGGGCACGATGTTGGCGGTTTCGTTGAAGCCCACCGTCTGAGCGCATTCAATAACACCCGCCAGACTCGCGTCGGATGCCTGCCATCTGACGTCAGATTGACATCAAGGATATTTAAGTGGCACGTTACCTCGGACCCAAGGCCAAACTGGCCCGCCGTGAAGGCACAGACCTGTTCCTGAAGAGCGCTCGTCGCCCTATCAGCGACAAGGCAAAATTTGACACCAAGCCCGGTCAACATGGTCGCACCTCTGGTTCGCGCACCTCTGACTTCGGCCTGCAATTGCGCGAAAAGCAAAAAGTCAAGCGCATGTACGGCGTGCTGGAAAAGCAATTCCGCCGTTATTTTGCTGAAGCTGAACGTCGCAAGGGCAACACCGGCGCCAACTTGCTGATTCTGTTGGAATCGCGTTTGGACAATGTCGTGTACCGCATGGGCTTTGCCTCCACCCGCGCTGAAGCCCGCCAACTGGTTGGGCACAAGGGTGTGTTGGTCAACGGCCAACTGGTGAACATTCCTTCGTACCTGGTCAAGACCAGCGACGTTGTCGCTGTGCGCGAAAAGGCCAAGAAGCAAGTTCGCGTTCAAGAAGCGTACAAGCTGGCTGAGTCGATCGGTCTGCCTGCCTGGGTCCAAGTGGACGGTGCCAAGCTGGAAGGCGTGTTCAAGAAGACGCCAGACCGCGATGAATTCGGTGCTGACATCAACGAATCGCTGATCGTTGAATTGTATTCTCGTTAATTGAACGTTGAGCTGCACCGCACGACTGCGTCGTGCCGTGCGGCTTTTCGTCTTTTGTTTCAGGGCCGGAGTGAGTTGACTCCGGTTGGTCCAGCAGCCTTATCGGTGTAACGAGCCGAGGGTATTGACAGGAAGACTTCATGCAAACGAATTTGCTGAAACCCAAAGCCATCCAGGTGGAACCGCTCGGCGGTCACCGTGCCAAGGTCACGCTCGAACCCTTCGAACGTGGCTATGGTCACACGCTCGGCAACGCGCTGCGTCGCGTGCTGTTGTCCTCGATGGTGGGTTACGCTCCGACAGAAGTCACCATCGCTGGTGTGTTGCACGAGTACTCGACCATCGATGGCGTGCAAGAAGATGTCGTTCACATCTTGCTGAACCTCAAGGGTGTGGTGTTCCGCCTGCACAACCGTGACGAAGTCACCTTGGTGCTGCGCAAGGACGGCGAAGGTCCTGTGACCGCCGCTGACATCCAGACGCCTCATGACGTGGAAATCGTCAACCCCAACCACGTGATCGCGCACCTGTCGCAAGGCGGCAAGCTGGACGTGCAGATCAAGGTGGAAAAGGGCCGTGGTTATGTGCCTGGTAACGTGCGTCGTTATGGCGAAGAAAGCAGCAAGGCCATTGGCCGCATTCTGCTGGATGCGTCGTTCTCGCCCGTCAAGCGCGTGAGCTACACCGTTGAAAGCGCTCGCGTTGAGCAGCGTACCGATCTGGACAAGCTGGTTGTTGAGATCGAGACCAACGGCGCGATTTCGCCTGAAGAAGCCATTCGCGCTTCGGCCAAGATCCTGGTGGAACAGCTGGCTGTGTTCGCGCAGCTGGAAGGCAGCGAGATTGCGGCGTTCGATGCGCCGGCTAAGTCGGCTCAGAACTTCGATCCGATCCTGCTGCGTCCTGTGGACGAGCTGGAGTTGACCGTGCGTTCGGCCAACTGCTTGAAGGCCGAAAACATTTACTACATCGGCGACCTGATCCAGCGTACCGAGACCGAGCTGCTGAAGACCCCCAACCTGGGTCGCAAGTCGCTCAACGAAATCAAGGAAGTCCTGGCTTCGCGTGGTCTGGCTCTGGGTTCGCGTCTGGAAGCCTGGCCTCCTCAAGGTCTGGACAAGCGTTGATTTTTTGAAGAATGCATGGCTTCTCAAAGGAGGCCATGCGGTGCACCCGGCGGTACCTTAATCCGGCCGTCGGTTTGATAAAGAAAGGACTAGCACCATGCGTCACGGAAATGGACTCCGTAAACTGAACCGCACTTCGTCGCATCGCCTGGCGATGCTGCGCAACATGGCCAACTCGCTCATCGAGCACGAAGCCATCAAGACCACCGTGCCCAAGGCCAAGGAACTGCGCCGCGTTGTCGAGCCGCTGATCACTCTGGCCAAGGAACCCACGCTGGCTAACAAGCGTCTGGCCTTTGACCGTCTGCGCAACCGCGACAACGTCGTGAAGTTGTTCAACGTGCTGGGCCCCCGTTTCGCCGCACGTCCCGGTGGTTACACCCGCATCCTGAAGATGGGCTTCCGCGTTGGCGACAATGCGCCCATGGCTTACATGGAGCTGGTCGAGCGCACCGAAGCTGCTGCTGAAGGCGCTGCTGAGTAAGACGCTTCCAAGCGTCGGCTGCCAGGTTGCTTTGGCGCCTGCGGCCTCAAGCCCGTGATTGCCGTGCGCAACGCGGGCTTTGTTGTTTCTGGGGCCACCGCTGGTGTTGGCCGGAGTCCTGGCCTCCTCAGCACACGCCGATCTGGACTTGAGCCAGCAAGTCCGCGATGTCTTGCGGTTGGCCCAGTGCGGTCCCCGGTGACAGCAGTGCAGCGGTGGCGGTGGCGAGGGCCTGAGCGAAGGCTTGTTCAAGGGGTTGATTCTCGCTGAGCGCCCAGATCAGGCCCGCGAGGAAGCTGTCCCCCGCGCCAATGGTGCTGGCGACGGGCACGGGCAGGGCCGGCGCGCTCCATGCCTGATTCCGGGTGATGAGCATGGCGCCCTCGTCCCCCAGTGAGAGGGCCACGATCTCGGACTGGCCTTGTTCGATGAGGGTGCGAGCGGCCTGGATCCGCTCGGCGTTCGTTGTCAGCGCCTGGCCCGTCAATTCGCGCAGTTCGCGCAAGCTGGGCTTGAACACATAGACGCCGGCCTGGAGGCCCGCCAGCAAGGCGGGGCCGGAGGCATCCAGCGCCAACAGGGTGTCCTGAGTGCGGCAAAGCTGGCCCAACTGCGCGTAAAAGTCCTGCGGGACACCGGGAGGCAAACTGCCGCTGGCGACGAGGTAGCGCGGAACAGGGCGCAGTGAGCGCACTGCGGTCAGGCAGGCGCGCCATTCTGACTCTTGCAGCTTCGGGCCCGGCACGACAAATCGGTAGTCGAGGCCGGTCTGGCGCTCATGAACCGAAAAACTCTCTCGGCTCTCTTGCGCGATCGGAATGGACTGGAAGGGCACCCCTTCGGCGTCCAGCCGAGTTTCGATGGCTTTGCCATTGAGCCCGCCGGAGGGAAAAAGCGCGAGGCAATCTGTCCCGAGGCGGTGGATCACCCGGGCGACGTTGATGCCGCCGCCCCCTGGGTGCATCTGGGCTGCCTCACATCGGAGTTTGTGGGTGGGCGTCACCTGATTCACGGCCGTGGACACGTCCAAGGCCGGATTCATGGTGACGGTCACGATGCGGTCGGGCATGGACGCGTGCAGAGCCCCTTAGCCGCAAGAGCCGATGTGGCCGCAGTTGGTGCAGCGCATGCAGCCGTCGACCTTGTGCAGTTCGTTGGCGCCGCATTCCGGGCACTTCTTGCCCATGCCGAGCAGGGCATTGCGGCTGCCTTGCTCGCTCGCGGTGGCCTGGTCTGCAGAGAGCGAATGGCCGTCGCTGTGGTCACGCTGAGCCAGCCGTTCGGCCAGCACGTGGACGGGGACCTGGTTGCCGACGGCGTCCAGGAAGCCTCGTTTCATCAGGATCTGCTGCATGGCGTAACCGATGGCGGCAACTTCGGAGTCGTGGAACATCGGGCGCTGGGTGTTGTCGTCCTTGACGATGAAGCCGCAGCGGACCTGGCCCTTGTCCCAGACCACTTCGCGAAGGCTCTCCAGGGTCTTGGCGACAGAGCCACCCGAGCGGGCTACCGACGACAGCAGGCGCATGGTGGAGGTGATCCATTGCTGGCCGTCGTCACGCTGGCCTGCCGGCATGAAGAACTCGACGGGGCGCTCGATGGTGACCTCCTGGCCGTTGACCACGCCGGTGACGCGCATGAAGTTCACGGTGAGGTAGACGGTCTTGTTGCCCTGGAAGGTTTGCAGCACCACTTTGGAGGTGACGCCTTCGAGGTCGCCCACGGGGCGGCTGTCAAAGAGCTTGCGCAGCGGGTCTTCGTCAGGCGTGGCTTGTAGCGCGGACGTCGCCTGGGGCTGGGATGCCGCTGGCGTGTCGACCGAGAGCACCGCACCCAGCACCGAGTTAGGTCGGTAGGTGGCCAGGCCCTTGAGCCCGGCCTTCCAGCCTTCGAGGTAGAGGTCCTTGAATTCGTCGTAGGGGTAGTCAGCAGGAACGTTGACGGTCTTGGAGATGGAGGTGTCGATGAAGGGTTGCACAGCCTCGAGCATCTTCATGTGGTCCAGCGCCGACATGTCCAGCGCCGTGACGAAGGACGCGGGTAGCTTGTCCATGTCGAAGCCCATGTGGCGGTACAGGCGCCAGGCATGGTCGGCCACTTCATAGAGGCGATGACCGCCTTCGGCCAGGCGCTTCTTGCGGTTGTAGCTCCAGCTGAAGGCCGGTTCGATGCCGTTGCTCGCGTTGTCGGCAAAGGCCAGCGTGATGGTGCCCGTGGGCGCGATGGACAGCAGGTGGCTGTTGCGCAGACCGTGTTTGGCGATGTCGTGGCGGATGTCTTCAGGCAGGCGCTTGGCAAAGCCGCCTTGCAGGAAGGCTGCGGCGTCGAACTTGGGGAAGGCGCCTTTTTCTTTGGCGAGTTCGATCGAGGCGCGGTAGGAGGCGTTGCGCAGGGCCTTGGTGATCTTGGCGGCGGTGGCCCGGCCTTCGTCGCTGTCGTAGCGGATGCCCAGCATGACCAGGGCGCTGCCCAGGCCCAGGAAGCCCAGACCCACGCGGCGTTTGGCCATGGCTTCGGCGCGCTGCTGGGGCAGGGGCCAGAAGGTGACGTCGAGCACGTTGTCGAGCATGCGGATGGCGGTGCGGGCGACGTGAGCGAAGGCGTCGAAGTCAAACAGCGCCTGGGGGCTGAAGGGCTGGCGCACGAAACGCGTGAGGTTGATGGAGCCCAGGTCGCAACATCCGTAGTCGGGCAGGGGCTGCTCGGCGCAGGGGTTGGTGGCCTCGATGGTCTCGCAATACCAGAGGTTGTTCTCGGCATTCATCCGGTCGATGTAGAGGATGCCGGGTTCTGCGTGGTCGTAGGTCGAATGCATGACCTGCTCCCACAGGTCGCGGGCGCGCACGGTGCGGTAGACCCAGCGACCATCTTCTCGCTGGTGGGCCCCTTCGGCTTGCAAGTCGGGGTGGGGCGGGGCCTGGTGGATCAGGTCAAAGTCGCCATCGTCGATGACGGCCTGGACGAAGGTGTCGGTGACGCCAATGGAGATGTTGAAGTTGGTGAGGGCGCCGGTGTCTTTGGCGTGGATGAATTTTTCGATGTCGGGGTGGTCGCAGCGCAGCACGCCCATCTGGGCGCCACGGCGGGCGCCGGAGGATTCGACGGTGGAGCAGGAGGCGTCGAACACCTTCATGAAGGACACGGGGCCGGATGCGCGCGAATGCGTGCCCTTGACGTAGGCACCTTCGGGCCGGATTTGCGAGAAGTCGTAGCCGACCCCGCCGCCGCGCCGCATGGTTTCCGCCGCTTGGGCGACGGCGGTGTAGATGCTGGGCTTGCCGCCGCTGGTTTCGGTGACGGCATCGCCCACGGGTTGGACGAAGCAGTTGATCAGGGTGGCCTGGATGTCGGTGCCCGCCGCGGAGCAGATGCGGCCTGCCGGCACGAAACCCATGGCCAGGGCACGCTCGAACTCGACACGCCAGGTGTCGCGGCGGTCTTCAGGTTCGACCTCGGCCAGCGCCCGAGCGATGCGGGCGTGGATGTCTTCGATGGTGGACTCGCTGCCCTTCGCGTACTTTTCCAGCAACACGTCGACGGACACCTCTTGGGGCTCCATCTTGATCAGGTTCAAGTCGGCGGGCGCGTTCATGCAGATCTCCTGTGCACGGGGCAATCATGTAATAAAAGGGTGCCCGGATTCTGGCAAAAGGGTCAAGGCTTGACCCTGATGCAGGACAGGCATCTGCAAGATGGCCTTCGGGGTTAGTACGGGTCGGAGGTCAGCGTGCCGCCAATGGCGTCCACGTAATAGGCGTTGACGCCGGTCCAATCGGTCAGATTGAAGACGGTGTTGTCAGCCAGCTTTCTCAGCTCGACGGTGGTCATGGTCAGGGGTTTGCCGGCCGCACATTGGGTCGGCGGGTTGAGCGGGCGCACGAAATAGACGGCGCTCGTCGTCGTGGTGGATGGGTTGGTGACGCGTCGAGCGGTGACCGGCTGCTGGCTGCCATTGCCTTGAACCAGCAGGGCGGTTTCGACGTCCACGCCAATGCCTCGGGCCGCCGTGGTGGCTGGCAGGCCGGCGCTCAGGATGCCGCCGGCGCAGCCGGTGCCGCTGGCGGGCGCGACCAGGCGTGCGACAAAGGTGATGAGTCGGCCCATGCGGTCACGGGCATCGAGGTGCGCGTCGACGATGGTGTTGGCCAGAATGGATGGGGCCAGGAAGCCGCCGGTGAGGCTGAGTGGGTTGGGGTCGAGCGTCATGTAGCGGTTGAAGGGGTCGTCCAGTGCCTGGGTGGACGTGACGGTGCCTTTGAGCGCTGCGTAGTCGAATTGGCCCAGGACTGCCAGACCCGCGCTGGTGCCGCCGATGGGCACATTGCGAGCCATGAGGTTCTGCAAGGTGCGGTCCAGCGCCGTGCCCTTCCAGTACTTGATGTAGTCGCTTTGGTCGCCGCCCGCAATGAAGACCGCCTGGGCCTGAGCGACCACGTTATTGACGAAGGGATCGTTGGCCGCTGCCGTGCTGGGGATGACCAGCGTTTCGACCGAGCTGAGTCCCAGCGACGCGCCGCCCACCCAGCCGTCGGCCCAGGTGGTGGAGACCGTGTTGCTGGCGTCGCTGTAGAAGATGTAGGGGTCGTAGGCGTCGGTGCCTGTCGCGCGGATGACGACAAATCGTCCGCCGGTGCCGGGCTGCACGCCAGCGCGCGAGATCATCCACCGAAAGGCTTGGTCGACGTCCGGCCCGCCACCCATCAGGACCACCGACGGCGTTGTGGGAGGGGTGGTGATTTGGACCGGGGCGTCGGCGTTGCCGGTGACGTAGTAGCTATAAGGCTTCTTGCCGGCCGCCGCTGCCGACCCGCAGGCCAGGCCGAGGGCGCCCACCAGAGCGAGCCCGGCCAGCCAGCCCCGCAAGGCTGGACCCCGCAGGGATGACGGGGATGGGGGCAACGGCATTGCATTCATGACAACCTCTTGATGTGTGTGGGTGATAGCCTATTAGTGTGAAGATCTTGGCACGATCCGAATGAGTTCTCAAGCAAACTGATGAGGACAACCGTCGGCCCATCACCATGCGAAAACCTTCAGCGGAACGTTTCCTGTTTGACGCTTCTCGGCGCGCATGGTTGGCCTGCGCCGCGACCTGGCCCGCATGGATGGCCGCGAGCGAGCGCCCTGCTGGCGATCGGGCGCCCACCCGGGTGCCGATTCTGGTCTATCACCGTTTTGCACCTGCGGTGCTGGACAGCATGACGGTGCGAACCGCACGTTTCGAAGACCATCTGCGCACGATCAAGAAACTGGGCTGCAAGGTTGTGCCCTTGGCCGATTGGGTGGCCTACCGACGCGGTGAGCGCGGGCCGTTGCCGGAACGGGCCGTGGTGCTGACGGCCGATGATGGCCATCGGTCGCAGTTCGATGTCATGATGCCTCTGCTGCAGCGTGAAGGCTGGCCGGTGACGCTGTTCATTTATCCCTCGGCGATCTCCAACGCGTCGTATGCCATGAGCTGGGAGCAATTGCGCCAGTGGCGGGCTGACCCGAACATGTCGGTGCAATCGCATACCTATTGGCATCCCAATCTGGTGAGGGACCGGCAAACCATGCCCCCCGATGCGTTCGAGCGGCATGCCCTCCATCAGCTGACCCGGTCGCGGCAGGTGCTGAACCAGCGTCTGGATGCGGCAGTGTCCTTGCTGGCCTGGCCGTTTGGTTTGAGCGACCCCGGCTTGCAGCAATGGGCGCAAGACAGCGGTTATCAGGCGGCTTTTGCGCTGGAGAACCGATCAGCGTCTCGGCATGATCCTTTGTATGCGGTGCCGCGCCACTTGATGGTGGACAGTGTGGATGCCGCGCAATTGGCCGTGCGGCTCGAAGCTGCATTTGCCCAGGAGGACGCATGATGTGGCGGGCCGCGATACTGGCTGGATGGATGGGCTCGGCGCTGGCGTGGAGCGGCACGGTGGTGGACGCCGTCTCGCGGCAGCCCATCGCCCACGCGACGGTGGCGGCGGGGGAGCAAACCACCCGCACAGACGCGGAGGGTCGCTTTGAGTTGAAGCCGGAGGCAGACGTGCGCACGGTCGGCGCCCGTGCCTGTGGGTATGCGCGACTGTCGGCCGGATTGCCCGCGAACTCGGCTGACAAGCCGGTGCTTGCTTTGACGCCGCTGCGTCCCAAGGCCTTGTATCTGTCGGTCTTTGGCATTGGCAGTTCGGTCTTGCGCGGTGATGCGCTGAAAGTAATCGAGCAGACCGAACTCAATGCGGTGGTGATCGATGTGAAGGACGATCGCGGGCTGGTGCCGTATCGCAGTGCATCGGTGGCCGAATCGGGGTTGGGGCCGCAAAAGCCGATCACCGTGGCAGACATGCCCGCCCTGATCCAGCGTCTGCATGAGCAGGGCTTGTATCTGATCGCGCGCATCGTGGTGTTCAAGGACGATCATTGGGCGACCGCGCACCCCCAATGGGCGGTGCACCATGCTGACGGGCGCTTGTGGCGCGATGGCGAAGACGTGGCCTGGATCGACCCGATGAAGCGGGAAGCCTGGCAGCGCAGTCTGGCCTTGGCAGAGGAGGCGGCGCAGTTGGGTTTTGACGAGATCCAGTTTGACTATGTGCGCTTTCCGGACGCGACGGGCCTGGTCTTTGGCGAAGAGAACACCGAGGCGCATCGCGTGGCGGCCATCACCGGCTTTCTGGATGCCGCGCGCAAGCGCCTGGCGCGCTACAACGTGTTCACTGCGGCCGACATTTTTGGCTATGTCGCCTGGAACGCGAATGACACGCTGATTGGTCAGCAGCTGGAGGCGCTGGCGCCGCACGTCGATGTGCTCTCGCCCATGCTTTACCCGTCCGGCTTCACCTTCGGTATCCCAGGGCGACGTGACCCGGTCGCCGCACCGTATGACATTGTGGAGCGCACCTTGCGCCGGGCCCAACAAAGGGTGGCGCAGTCCGGGGTATGCTGGCGGCCGTGGCTGCAGGCCTTTCGCGACTACGCCTTTGACAAGCGGGTATTTGGCGCACAAGAGATCCGCGCCCAGATCGATGCGGCAGAGGCCTTGTCCACGCATGGATGGATGTTGTGGAACCCCCGCAATCGGTACACCGAAGAGGGACTCAAACCCGTGAACCCAAAGCCGGGGGCGACCCCAGCCAGTGGGGCCTCAGGATGAGCGCCTGGCGCCGATGGGCGCAGACCCTGTTGCTCGCCGGGCTGGTTGTGTGCGGCTGGATAGCCCCATGCGAGGCGAACCCGGGAGGGGATCTGGACAGCCAGAACTGGGCGCCATTGGACGCGGCGGTGCAAGCGCAAATGGCGGCTGGCAAGTTGCCGGGCGCAGTGATGATTTATGGCGATGCCCAGCACATCTGGCTGCGCCGGGCGTGGGGCCTGCGCGCACGGGTGCCGCAGCCAGAGCCCATGACCGTGGACACCGTTTTCGACCTGGCCTCGCTGACCAAAGTGGTGGTGACCACCACCGCCATGCTGCAGTTGATGGAGCGCGGTGCGGTGCAGCTGGACAGCCCGGTTGCGCGTTATTGGCCGGCTTTCGCTGCCCATGGCAAAGAGTCGATCACGGTGCGTCAGTTGCTCACGCACACCTCGGGCTTGCGGGCCGATCTGGATATGCGCGAACCTTGGCAGGGCCGCGCGCAGGCTTTGCAGCGGGTGGTGGCGGAGCGCCCGGTTGTCGCGCCCGGCAGCCGCGTGATCTACAGCGACATCAATTTCATCGTGCTGGGCGAGTTGGTTGAGCGCCTGACGGGCCTGCCCTTGCAGACCTATGCCCAGCGGCGCATCTTCAAGCCCTTGGGCATGCCAGACACGGGCTTCTTGCCCGCTTCGACCCTGTTGCGACGCCTGGCCCCGACCGAGTGGCTGGCCGATGGCCGGATGATGCGGGGCCAGGTGCATGACCCGAGCGCGCGGCGCATGGGAGGCGTGGCGGGCCATGCCGGGCTGTTTGGCACCGCGGACGATCTGGCACGCTTTGCGCAAGCCATGCTGCAGCCCGGGCGCTTGTTCAAGCCCGCCACCCTGGCCGCCTTGCAGGTCGCCGCTGGCCCCCCGAACGATTCCGATCCCCGCGGGCTGGGCTGGGCTCTGCAGGCGCCCCTGGTGGCCAATCGGGATGAGTTGGCGCCGCAGGGCCTGATCGCGCACACGGGCTACACCGGCACGGGCATCTGGATCGACCTGGTGCAGCGCCGGTTTGTGGTCCTGCTGAGCAACCGGGTCCACCCCAATGGCCGGGGGGATGCGCGGCCCATCCGGCGACAGGTCCTGGCGCTCTTGTCGGCCATGCAGGCCCCTTGGAAGCCCGATGCGACTGCCGGTGAATCGCCGCTGCCCGGTCAACCTGCGGCCCCCGCCGCCACGGCCCCCCGGGTGCTCACCGGCATCGACGTCTTGCGGGCCCAGCACTATGCGCCCCTGCAGGGGCGCCGGGTGGGCCTGATCACGCACCTGGCGGCCGTCGACGGGATGGGGTGGCGGACCCTGGACCGCTTGCGCTGGGCGCCTGGTGTGCAGCTAATCAAGGTGTTCAGTCCCGAGCACGGCCTGTACGGGGACGCCGAGGGCGCGATCCCCTCCGGGGTGGAGCCGCTCAGCGGCTTGCCGCTGGTCAGCCTGTATGGCGAGCGGCGGCGCCCGCATGCCCAGTCGCTGCAGGACATCGACACGCTGGTCTTTGATGTGCAGGACGCAGGGGCGCGGTTTTTCACCTACATCTCCACCCTGGTCGAGGCGATGGAGGCCGCCGCCGAGCATGGCCTGCGCGTGGTGGTGCTCGATCGTCCCAACCCCATTCGGGCTGACCGCGTCGGCGGGCCGGTGCTGGATGAGGGCAGAGGCTCGTTCACCGGCTATCCCGGCCTGCCGGTGCAGCATGGCATGACGGTGGGCGAGCTGGCGCGTTGGTTTCAGGACGACATCCAGCAGCGACGCGGGGTCAAGGTCGATCTGCTGGTGATCGCCATGCAAGGCTATCGGCGGGATCAGTGGTTCGACCAGACGGGGCTAGACTGGGTGCCGCCATCCCCCAATCTGCGCACGCCCACCACCGCCATCCTGTATCCCGGTGTGGCCTGGGTGGAAGGGGCCAACATCAGCGTGGGGCGCGGCACGGACCATCCGTTCGAATGGGTGGGCGCGCCGTGGATCGATGCCGATGCGCTCAGCCTGGCTTTGAACGCGGCTGCGCTTCCCGGGGTGCAATTCAGTCCCATTGCCTTTGTGCCGGATGCCGGGCCTTATCGCGGCCGCTCATGCCAGGGGGTGCAGGTTCGCGTGGTGGATCGCAACGTATTCGACGCACCCTTGCTGGGCGCGGTGTTGACGCGGGAACTCCAGGCCTTGTGGCCGCAGGACTTTCAACTGGATAAGACACTGGCGCTGATCGGGTCCGCCGATACGCTGCAGGGCTTGCGGGACGGCGTCGCGCCCCAGGACTGGTCCACGCGCTGGCAAGAAGGACTGGCCCGCTTTCTGGCGCGGCGCGCCACATACCTGCTGTACGGTCCCGCACCGTGAGGCGCCATCACGACCGAGGTGCGGTGGCCCCACGTGCCACCGCTGCGCGAATGCGCTCGATCGTCTCGTCCATCGGGGCGCGACTGGAGACGTCCAGGCCCAATTGACGGGCGATGTCGTTGACGATGGCCGGGTTCAGCGGGATGCCGCCCGCATCGATGGCATCGAGCAGCGCCTGGGCCCTTTGGAGCAAAGGCTGCTTGGCCTGGCGGCGTTGCAAGCGGCGTTGCAACAGCTCTTTCAATGTCGATGTCATGCAGGAGGTGCCTCGGGGTGGACAGGGATCCAGATCTCGGTGAGCAGGGCGGCGGGCGGCGTGGTCTTGGGATCATTGAGACACACCTCCATCGGAGGCGCATCGCGCAGGGCCGCGCCGCTGGCCGGCAGCCAGTCATGGTAAATCGATCGCCATGTATCGTGAAGCGTGTTGTAGGGCCCCTGGTGCACAAATACCGCGTAGCGGCCGGGTGCCAGCGCTTGCCAGGCCAATGAGCCCTGCAAGGGCAGATCGGGTTGCGCGCATGTGCCGTGGCCGGAGGCCATGTTGTAGCCAAAGACCAGGCCGGCCATGAAGCGGCAATGGGGGTCGTCGGGGCCGTTGGGGTCGTCCGGCACGATGCTCATGAAGCTGGCCACCTCGTGGATGTGTCCGCTGGCTGTGGCCGCAGTCAGCACTTCGCCGAATGCGGCCTGCGCCGCACGGCTCATGGTGTGGTCGACCATGCCACGGGCGGTGGCGGTCAGCGCAACGACGTCAGCAGGCAGCTGGGCATAGCGGGTGGTTTGAATCATGGCAGGGTTTCCTGGGCGAGGGGGGAAGGGAAGGCGATCGGGCACCAGCAGGCTGTGCCAGGGCGCATGGTCGCCACGACGAATCGCAGTGGGAACGGTGTCCAGCTCGCGGCGCATGGCTTTGCTGAGCGCCTGGGCCGAGTCATAGCCGACGCTCAGGGCGATGTCGAGCACCGGCTCGCTGCCGCTGGCGAGCAAGGCGCACGCCCTTTGCAGACGCCGCCAGGTCACGTAACTGCCGACGCTGCATCCCACATAGGCGCGGAACATGCGATGGAAATGATGACGGGACATGGCCGCGCGATCGGCCAGGGTGTGGGCGTTCAGCATCTCGTTCAAATGCGCGTCGATGTAGGCCATGCACCGTGAGATCAACTCGGCATGGCGGTCCAGATGAACGGGAGGATGGACGGTTCGTGACATGGGCCCCATTGTGCGCATGCGGCGTGGCGCCCACGTGTCCGGGTGTGCTCGGTTCAGGGAGCGGATAATCGCCGGTCTCCCGGATCCCAAGGAATGCATTTGCGCAGGAATGTCAGCAGTTCAAGACTCGTTCAGTTGCTCGGCGGCTGGGCCGCCGTGTCGGCGGACGACTCTCGGCAGGACTTTGCCCAGCGCCTGGGGACGTGGCTCAGCGCGGTGGACACGGTCCGGCTGGACGCGGCGATGCACTCGATCCAGACTTTGGCCGCACACAAGGTGATGGGCGATCACGCCGCCCTGTCGACCTCGCTGGCCGCGCTGGAGGCAGGGCTGCAGGGCTTGAAAGCCAGCGCCCCCAAGGGCATGGCCGTGCCGCCGCCCGACAGCGACTACGCCGGCTACTACCAGCGCTATCAGGCCCAGCAGCGCGACATCGAAGCCAAGGTGGCGAGCCTGCGCACGCAAGCGCGACAGGCCTTGTCCGCCGCCTCGACCCGCCTGCGGCAACTGGCGGCGCTGGATGCTGTGCTGGAACAGATGCTGGGTGCGCGCGAGCAAAAGCTCTTGGCCACGGTGCCGGTGTTTCTCGAGCGGCGTTTCGAGCACTGGCGTCAAAGCGAACAAGGGGACTGGGCCGGGGCGTTCATCAAGGATTGCCAGGCCATGTTGCTGGCCGAAGCGGATGTCCGGCTGGAGCCGGTCAAGGGATTGATTGAAGCGTTGGGTAACGAAGTCAGGACACATCAATGAACAGGTTTGTTTTCGCAGCCGCCTTTGCAGTCGGCCTGGCTGCGGTGCTTTGGATGGGCATGGGGTTCGTGGGCGCCAACTGGATGGCGCTGACCATGACCCTGGCCATCGCGGGCGTCTATTTGCTGGGTGCCTTTGAGCTGCAGCAGTTCCGTGCGGCGACGGCCACCCTGTCGTCGGCGCTGGCCGAGATCCCCCAACCGCTGACCGAAGTGGGTGCCTGGCTGGAGCGGGTACACCCCTCGCTGCAAAACCCGGTGCGCCTGCGCATCGAAGGCGAGCGAGTGGCCTTGCCCGGGCCGGCGCTGACGCCTTACCTGGTCGGTCTATTGGTCATGCTCGGCATGCTGGGCACCTTCCTGGGCATGGTGCTGACTTTCAAGGGCGCGGTGTTTGCGCTGGAAGGTTCGTCCGACCTGCAGGCGATTCGGTCGGCCCTGGCTGCGCCGATCAAGGGTCTGGGGCTGTCGTTTGGCACCTCGGTCGCCGGGGTGGCGGCCTCGGCCATGCTGGGTTTGATTTCGGCCATGAGCCGCCGTGAGCGGATGCAGGTGGCGCGCCTGCTCGATACGCGGGTGGCCACGGTGTTCCGGCCTCTGTCCCTGACCCATCAACGCCAGGAGACCTTCAAGGCCCTGCAGATGCAGGCGCATGCCCTGCCCGAGGTCGTGCACAAGCTGCAAGCCATGATGGATGGCCTGGAGCGCCGCAGTGAGCAGTTGAACCAGCAGTTGCAGGATCAGCAGCAGCAGTTTCATCGCGAGGCGTCGCTGGCCTACACGGGCCTGGCGCAGTCGGTGCAGCAATCCCTGCGCGACAGTCTCGTCGCCAGTGCCCAGGCGGCGGGTGACAGCATTCAGCCCGTGGTGGCGCAGGCCATGACGGGTCTGGCGCAAGAGTCGCAACGCACGCACCAGCGGCTGATGGATGCCGCGCAGATGCAATTGAATGGGCTCGAAGGGTCTCTGCAGGCCTTCACGGAGCGCGTCGAGCAGCGCACCCAGGCCATGCTGACGGCCATGCATGACACCGTGAGCCGGTCACAGTCCGATCAGGCCGAGCTGGAGCAGCAGCGGCTGGCCCTGTGGACGCAGTCTCTGCAATCCGCTTCGGACGCCCTGGTGGGCGAGTGGCAGCGCTTGGGCGCGCAGACGCTGGCCCAGCAGCAGGCCGTGTGCGCGGCGCTGGAGCGGTCCACAGCCGAGCTGACGCAGCGCACCGGCCAGCAGGCCAGCCACGCACTCGATGAGATGGCGCGCCTGGTGGCGCAGTCAGAAGCTCTGGTGCGATCGCGAGCCGAATCTGAAGCCCAGTGGCTGGCCATGCACGGTCAGCGCATGGACGAGTTGGCCGGTGTCTGGCGGGCGGAGCTGGCCGCTCTGCGCGACGAAGAAGCCTCGCGAGGCCAGGCTGCCGTGGTGCGCCTGGGCGAGTTGCAGGCCGCGATGTCCCATCACCTCGCGACCTTGGGCGCTGCGCTGGAAGAGCCGATGACGCGCATGCTGAAGACGGCATCCGAGGTGCCTCAGGCGGCTGCCGAAGTGATCGCCCAGCTGCGCCAGGAGATGAGCCACCTCACCGATCGGGACAACGCCACGCTGCAAGAGCGGGCCGCCATGATGGCGCAAATGCAATCACTGATGCAGACCATCCATCAGGCATCGGGCCAGCAGCAGGCGATGATCGAGTCGATGGTCACCTCGGCGGCGGCGGTGCTGGAGCGTGCCGGCAGTCAGCTGTCCGCATCCCTGGGGGCGCAAGCCGGCCAGGTGGCCGAAGTGGCGGCGCACGTGCAGGGCAGTGCGGTCGAGCTGTCCAGCCTGGGCGAGGCATTCAGCCATGGCGTGGACCTGTTCAGCCAGACCAACGAAAAGCTCATCGACAGCCTGCAGCGCATCGAGGCTTCCATCCAGCAGTCGCTGACGCGCAGCGACGATCAACTGGCCTACTACGTCGCCCAGGCGCGTGAGGTCATTGACCTGAGCATCACCTCGCAGCAAGGCATCGTGGAAGACTTGCGCCGCCTGAACGGACGGTCAGCCGCGACGGCCGAGGGAGGCAATCGATGATGGATGTCGACGGCGACGAGACGATCGAGTCAGCCGCGCCGGTGTGGGCCGTCTTCGGCGATCTGATGTCGGGTTTGCTGGGCGCCTTTGTGCTGATCCTGGTCGGTGTCCTGGTCGTGCAGATGGACCTGGTGACCCATTTGAATGCCGAGGTCGAGAAGCGCCGTATGGAAGAGCAGCGCCGCATGGCCCTGGAGAAGGCGCTGGCGATTCCCTTGCAGAGCGGGCGCGTCACGCTGAACAACGGCCGCATCGGCATCAGCGGCAGTGTGCTGTTTGCCGTGAACTCGGACGAGTTGCGTCCGGACGGCCGCTTGCTGCTCAAGAGTCTGGTTCACCCCTTGCAAGTCTACCTTGGTGAGCGCAACGAGATGCTGATGGTGAGCGGGTTCACCGATGACAAGCGCATTCGCAGTGGCAAGGACCAGCGCTTTGCCGACAACCTGGAATTGTCGGCGCAACGCGCGTTGACCGTGACCCGTGCGCTGATCGAAGAGGGCATGCCCGCTGCGCAGGTTTTTTCTGCGGCCTTCGGGGCCCAGCAACCGGTGGCGTCCAATGAGGACGAAAAGGGCCGGGCGTTGAACCGGCGTGTCGAAATGGCGCCGGTGCCGCGTGCGTCGTCTGACACGGCTGTCAAGCCTGTCGCCCATGACTGACACCGCTGCGGCGGCAGAGGCCGCGATCCGCTCGACCTTGGCGTCCTGGCGCCAAGAAGGGAAGCATCGACGCGATCCCCTGCGGTTCCATTATCTGGAGGCGCTCGCACAGCGCCTGACCCACCAACCCGAGGGCGTGCGCCGGGTGTTGCTGGGCAAGTTGACGCAAGCGGTGGCGGACTACGCCGAACGTCTGGGGGCGCCGCTCGAGCCGCAGCCCACCGATGCCACCCAGGCCACTGCCGCCAAGGGGGAGCAAGCTGGTCGTCGGCCCCTGGCCGATCTGAACCACTACATCCAAAGCCGCCAGCACGAGGGCGCCGACGCTGTGGGTGCCTGGCCGAGCAGCCAGCCGACCCTCAAGAGCGTGCGCCGCTTTGGTCAGGTCTGGGCCAAGATCGCAGCCGATCAGCAGGTGGACCAGGCGATGAAGCGGGGCCCCGAAAATGCCGGCCCGCTCAATTCGCACATGCTGGTCCTGCGGGCCATGGCCTTGATGCGGCAGCTCTCGCCAGACTACCTGCGCCACTTCCTGCCGCAGGTGGACACCTTGTTGTGGCTGGAGCAAATCAACCAGCAAAACGCACTGACACAGGCCAAGCCGGAGGCGCGCCGCCCCCGCGCCAAGAAGTGAATGCGCTCATGACACCAGCGGCTGGGTGCCCGGAAGCGGGCCGCCTGGGGTGAGCACGACCTTGCGGCAGGCCTCCTGCTTTTCCTCGAAGATTTCATAGCCCCTGGCCGCCTCCAGCAGCGGCAGGTGGTGGCTGATGATGACTTCAGGGCTGACGCGGCCTTCGAGAATGTGGGTCAGCAATTCAGGCAGGTAGCGCTGCACATGGGTCTGGCCTGTTGCAAAGTGCAAGCCCTTCTCGAAGGCGTCGCCAAACAGAAAGCCATGGATGAAGCCTGCGTACACACCGGGTACGCTGACGACCCCACCGCGCCGCGTCGCCGCGATGGCCTGACGCAAGACCTTGCCGCTGGAGCCTTCCAGCTTCAGATCGGTCAAGACGGTTTCCAGGGCGCTGCCCTTGGCCTCGAAGCCCACTGCATCGATCGACGCGTCCACACCGCGGAAGTCCGTTTGCTCGATGATGAACTCGGCTGGGTCTTCGATGTCATCAAAATTGATCGGGATGACACCGTAGGTGTTCTTGGCAAACTCCAGTCGATAGGCATGGTGGTCGACCATGAAGATGCGCTCGGCACCGAGCAGGCGTGCGGAAGCTGCTGCCATCAGGCCGACAGGCCCGGCGCCAAAGATGGCCACGGTCGAGCCGGGTCCGACCAGACCGTTGACCACAGCCTGATAGCCGGTTGGCAGGATGTCGGACAAGAACAGCACCTTCTCGTCAGCCACGCCGGGCGGAATGACGATGGGGCCGACATTGGCCTTGGGCACGCGGACATACTCGGCCTGCCCACCTGCATAGCCGCCATAGAGGTGCGAATAGCCGAACATGCCGGCGCCTGAGCGCACGTTCTTCTTGTTCAGGATGGCCCCGCGGCCCGGGTTGGTGTTTTCGCAAGCCGAGAACAAGGTGCGATTGCAGAAGAAGCATTCGCCACAGGAGATGGTGAAGGGCACGACGACGCGGTCCCCTTTCTTCAATCGGGTGACGGCCGAGCCGACCTCTTCGACGACCCCCATGAATTCGTGACCCAGGACATCCCCCTCTTTCATGGCAGGGATCTTGCCGCGGTAGATGTGGAGGTCCGAACCGCAGATCGCCGTGGCGGTGACCCGCAGGATCACGTCCTGGTCGTCCTGAATGACAGGGTCGGGGACCGACTCCACTCTGACGTCTTTGGCGGAATGGTAGGTCAAGGCTTTCATGGGGCATCTCCACGTTGAGGGTCGTGGCGGGAGTCCGGCAAAGGCTGTGCCCAGGCCCCGCTGGCTCAAGGCGGCCAGTCCAGTTGGGTCGAGGGCCGGGTATCCACCTTGAGCACATCGGTCAGGTGGCGCATCGCCTGATCATGGCGCTCCTGGCTGTGCGAGGCCAGGCAGTCTTGCGGGCAGATCACTTCATAGTCGCGCATGAGCGCATCAAAGGCCGAGGCCAGCAGACATTGCTCGGCGGCCACACCGGTCAACAGCAGGCGGCGCGCCTGAAGGTGGCTGAGCAAAAGATCCAGGGGCGTTGCAAAAAATGCCGACTGCTTGGGCTTGAGGACGAAGTAGTCTTCCTTGTCAGGCAGCAGCAATTGCCCGATCTGCTCGCGGCGCCCGCCGGCATCCAGGCCTGCTTGCACCAGAGTGCGAAAGTCAGAGCGCCATCGGCCATGGTTGTCATTGGCATAGATCGTGGGAATGCCGGCCGTCTGACAGCGCTGCTTCAAGGCCCGGATCATCGGGGCAATGGCCAGCGCCCGCGACAACAGCGCATCGGCCTCCGGGAACTGCCAGTCTCCCAGCATGTCGACGATGAGCAGGACGGTGCCGCCCGCCGCGTCCTCTTCAGCCAGGGGTGTGCGCTCGCGCTTGCTGTCAGAAGGGGGCGCGGCGGTACCGGCTGGACGGGTCCGGCGTGTCATGGTGTCTAGTCGTCCTGCGTTTTCTGGATGCTGATGGTGCCGTCTGTTTCAAGAATGGCGTAACGCATCTTGGCGATTTCGCAGTCGGCTTCTCTCAGGGTCTTATTGAATTCGCCCAGACCCACGCGATAGCGCCGCAGCGCCGATGTGAAGACTTCGCCATTGCGGCCCAGCAGCACGGGGCTGCCATCGAACAGGGTCTCCAGCCTTTCGCTGCGCGAGGTGGCAAAGGCCACCAGCCAGTTCAAGCCGATGAGAACGGTGACGACGATCAGACCACCGGCGACGGAGTTGTCGCCCCCGGTCAGGCCTGGGCTCACGCCTTCGCTGAGCAGCAGCACGACGATCAGTTCAAAAGGCGTGTACTGCCCGACGGTTCGTTTGCCAGACACGCGTACCAGGATCAGCAAGGCGGCGTAGGTGATGGCACCGCGAACAGCGAATTCCCACCATGGCAAGTTCATGTGGAACATGAATGAGGTCTCCCGTTCATCAGCAGGCTGAGTCGGGCAAGCGTCATGCCCAAGGTGGAGATCAGGCCGCCGAGTGTGGGCGCTGGTCGGCGCGCCACTGGCCCGGGGTCATGCCTGCCCAGCGGTCAAAGGCGCGATAGAACGGGCTGAGCCCGGCAAAGCCCAGCAGATGGGCGATGTCCTGAAAGGACTTTTGTGTCTGCCCGACCTGCTCGATGGCCAGCGCGCGGCGCACCTCGTCCAGCAATTGCGCGAAGCTGGTTGCTTGTGCTTGCAGACGCCGCGCCAGCGTCCGTTCGGTCAGCCCCAGTGCGCGGGCCACCTCTGGCCGCGTGGGCAGCGGCGGCCCCAGATGAGAGGTGATCCACGCCTTCACAAGCTGGTCGATGGGCTCGCCGCTGGACAGCGCGCTGAGGTGCCAGGCGGCATGTTGCTCATGCACCCGGGCCAGTTGGGCATTGGCCTGTGGCAAGGGCAGGTCGAGGATGGCGTTGTCCACCAGCAGCCCGCTGTAGGCTTGGTCGAACGCAATTGGGCTGGCGAACACCTCGCGGTAGGTGGCCAATGGGCCCATGCGGGCATGGCTGAAGCGAACCAGACGGGGCTGCAGTCCCTGTGGGGTGAGCCAGCGAGCGAAGCACACAAAGGCGGCCAGCACCGCTTCGATCTGATGCGGGCTGAAGGCCAGATCGCCCTGCCGGGGGTGGTAGACGATCCAGCTGTCCGCCGGGCCCGGCAGCAGTTGAAAGCGGCCGGCATCCGAGATGAGGCGCTGGTATTTCTGGACCACGCTGAGTGCCTGTCGCAAGGTGGGCGCGGACTGCACGATGAAGCTCACCACGTTGAAGCTGGCCGGCCCCACATGCGATCCGGCGCGAAGACCGAAACCGGGGTCCTGAGTGAGCTGCGCCGCGGCGCGCCACAGGCGTGTGATGTGGTCTACGGGCCACCGGTCGCGTTGCAGGTCTTGCGGGTCGATCCGCGCGAAGCGCAGCAAGGCGGCTTGATCGACGCCCTGGCGCTGGGCCTGACCCAATACCGTCTGCACCCAACTCATGGATACGGTGGCCTGTGGCGTCAATCGCGGTGTCCTCTGAGGTCAATTTGCTGCGATCATAAGACGATATCGTGGTGACGAATCCCAATCTTTGTTCGAGGAGCTTCACATGCCCAATGGCGCCCAGGCCCTGATGAAAACGCTGGTGGATGCAGGGGTCACGGTCTGCTTCAGCAACCCCGGCACCTCCGAGATGCACTTCGTGGCCGCGCTGGACACGGCCCCCGAGATGCGGGCGGTGTTGACGCTCTTCGAAGGGGTCGCCACCGGCGCAGCAGACGGCTATGCCCGCATGGCAGGCAAGCCGGCGGCGACCTTGCTGCATCTGGGCTGCGGCCTGGGCAATGGGCTGGCCAATTTGCACAACGCCCGCAAGGGCCGGGTGCCCATCGTCAACATCGTGGGGGACCACGCCACCTATCACGTCAAATACGACGCCCAGTTGCAGTCGGACATCGAAACCGTGGCGCGCAATGTCTCGTCGTGGGTGCGAACCTCGCAGAGCACCGAAGCGCTGTGCCGCGATGCGGTCGAAGCCATCGAAGCGTCGATGGGCCCCCCCGGGCAAGTGGCCACCTTGATCCTGCCGGCCGATGTGTCATGGGGCGAGGGCGGCGTGCCGATGCCACCGCCTCGCATTGCCCCCGCGCCCTGTGCCGATGACGCGACGGTGGCGGCCGTGGCGGCGGCCCTTCAAGGCGGCGGCAAGAAGGCCTTTCTGCTGGGCGGGCGGGCATTGCGCAAGCCGGCTTTGATGGCGGTTGCCCGTGTCGCCGCCCAGACCGGCGCGACGCTGTTTGCCGAAGTGTTCCCCACTCGGATCGAGCGTGGTGCCGGGCTGCCGCATGTCGAGCGGATCGCTTACCTGGCCGAACTGGCCTCGGTGCAGCTGGCTGGCGTGGACCACCTGATTCTGGTCGATGCCAAATCGCCCGTGTCCTTCTTTGCCTATCCCGGCAAGAAGAGCGATCTGGTGCCGCCCGGCTGCCAGGTCCATGAACTGTCATCCATGCGGCAGGACCCGGTCGGCACTCTGGAGAAGTTGACGCGGCTGTTGGGCGCAGAAGGCATCACGCCTGCGTTGCAACCCCCGCTTCGTCCTGATCGGCCCAAAGGCAAGCTGACCGCTGAGAAAGTCTGCAAGGCCATTGGCCATCTGCTGCCTGAAAACGCCATCATCGTGGACGAAGCGCAAACCTCTGGCGTGCTGCTGCCCAGCTACACCGCAGGGGCGCCCCACCATGATGTGCTCACACTCACCGGCGGGGCGATCGGGCAGGGTCTGCCCACGGCAGTGGGGGCGGCCATCGCGTGTCCCGACCGTCAGGTCCTGGCGCTGGAGGGGGATGGCTCGGCCATGTACACCATTCAGGCCTTGTGGACCATGGCGCGGGAGAAGCTCAATGTCATCTCCATCGTGTTCAACAACCGGTCTTACTCGATCCTGAATGTGGAGTTGCAGCGCGTAGGGGCGGTCGGCGCCGGAGAAAAAGCCAAATCGCAACTCGACCTGGGGCAACCGCAGCTGGACTTTGTGCAGATGGCCCAAAGCATGGGCGTGCCCGCCACGCGTGCGACCACCACCGACGAGTTCGTGGCGGCCTTGCAGCATGCGTTGCGAACGCCGGGGCCGCATCTGATCGACGCCGTGGTGCCCAGCGCCGTGGCTGGCCTGAAGCTGCGGCTGTTGCCGCATGTGCTCAAGTCCTTGAGCAACCTGCCCCAGCCCCTCGCCCGGGCCATCAAGCGCGGCATCGCGCCGTGATGGGATCAGGAGGGGGCGCGTCGAGCCGCTTCTATGGTGGCGATGTCGATCTTGCCCATGTCCATCATCGCCTCAAAAGCGCGCCGGGCTGCGGCGCGGTCGGGGTCGGTGATGGCAGCGGTCAAGGCGCGCGGCGTGATCTGCCAGGACAGGCCCCATTTGTCCTTGCACCAGCCGCAGGCGCTCGCCTGCCCGCCGTGGCCAATGATGGCGTGCCACAGGCGGTCGGTCTCTTCCTGGGTCTCCGTCGCCACCTGAAATGAGAAGGCCTCGGTGTGCCGGAACTGCGGCCCGCCGTTGAGGCCCAGACAAGGGATGCCCATCACGGTGAACTCGACGGTCAGGACGTCGCCTTGCTTGCCAGCCGGATAGTCACCCGGCGCGTGGTGGATGGCGTCGACGGTGCTGTCGGGAAAGGTCCTGGCGTAGAACTGGGCGGCTTCCAGGGCGGTGCCATCGAACCACAGGCAAATCGTGTTTTTGCGCATCACGGGGCTCCTCAGGGTGGGGGATGCAAAGTCAGGGGATTTTCAACGGCGACTTGCTGGATGCCGTCCGCACCATGAAAAAAGGCCCTCGGGGGAAGGGCCTTTCTGGGCACGCAGATTGCCGATCTCCACCACGATCACTTGCGTGGAGTGCACCATGGCCGCCCGTTCCATCGCTTCGCTGACTTTGAGCTTCGGATTGGTCTCGATCCCCGTGAAGCTCTACTCCGCCACCGACGCGTCGGCGGGGGTGCGCTTCAACTTGCTGGACAAGAGCGGCGCGCGGCTCAAGCAGCAGTACATCTCTGAAAAGACCCAGGAGGTCGTGCCACGCAGCGAAATGGTCAAGGGGTACGAATTCGAAAAAGACCGCTTCGTGCTGTTCACGCCGGAAGAGCTGAAGAAACTCGAAGAGGGCAGCAGCCACGTCATCGAGATCGTGTCCTTCATCCCTGAAAAGGCGGTGGACCCGCTCTACTACGACAAGGCCTATCTGCTGGCGCCCGACAAGCGCGGCGGCAAGCCCTATGGCCTCTTGAAAGAGGCGATGCGGCAAAGTGGCAAGTGCGCCCTGGCCAAATGGGCGTGGAAGGCCAAGCAATATGTGGTGCAGGTGCGTGCCACCGACGACGGTCTGGTGCTGCAGCAATTGCTCTATGCCGACGAGGTGCGCTCGCTCAAGGATCTGGAGATCGAGGACGCACCGGCAGCCGCGTCCGAGTTGCAATTGGCGCTTCAGTTGATCGACCAGATTTCGGAGGACAGCTACGACCCCACGCAATTCGAGGACGAAGAGAAGAAGCGCGTGCTGGCAGCCATCGACGAAAAAATTGCCGGCAAGCAGATCGTCGCATCGGCACATACCGAAGACGCGGGCAGCGGTCAGGTTATCGATCTCATGGACGCGTTGCGCGCCAGCTTGGGCAAGAAGCCCGGCGGCAAGACCGCGGCCCCCAAGAGCAGCAGCAAGTCCTCCAACGTGGCGACGCTGGAAACGAAAGAGCGCAAGGGGGCCCGGCGTGCCACCAAGACCGAGGAGCCGGTGGTCACGCCCACTCGCGCACGCGCCCGTAAATGAACACGGCGATGACGGACAACGCAACGGCGACCTACAGCCTGCGGCGGGCGCAGGACATGCTGGGCATGTCGCGCGGGGTGATCGATGGCCTGGTCAAGGCCGGCTTCATCTCGCCCACTCGGGGGCCTCGAAACGAGTGGCGTTTCTCGTTTCGCGACCTGATGTTGCTGCGCACGGCGCGCGAGTTGCGCAAGGCCAAGGTCCCGGGGCGCCGCATCATGCGCTCGCTGGCGTCCTTGCGCGACAGCCTGCCTGAAGAGGTTCCGCTCACGGGTCTGCGCATCACCGCCATTGGTGCTGAAGTGGCGGTACGCGACCCCGGACGGGGGCCGTGGGACGCCCAGTCGGGCCAGATGCTGATGGACTTTGAAGTGGCGCCCGTTCACGATGGCATCGCCTTTTTGAAGCCGGAGCCGGCAAGTGATGCCGACCCCAAGGCCTGGCTGGAACGCGGTGAATCGCTGGAGGGCCTGGATGCCAATGCGGCGGAAGCCGCCTACCGCGCTGCGCTCGATCTGGCGCCTGACTACTGCGATGCCCTGCTCAATCTGGGGGCCTTGCTGTGCGACCGGCACCGCTGTGGCGAGGCCGTGAGCTTGTACCAGCAGGCCCTTGAGCGCTGCCCTCAATCGCCTCTGCTGCATTTCAACCATGCCATTGCCCTGGAGGACCAAGGCGAGCACCGCCTGGCGTTGGCCAGTTACGAGCGCTGCCTGAGCCTGGACCCCGACCTGGCCGACGCTCACTTCAATGCCGCGCGCTTGTACGAGCAACTGGGCGACCCGCAGATGGCGCTGCGTCACTTCAGTGCCTACAAGCGCCTTCAGCGCGACTGAGGAGGGGCGCCATGCCAGCAAGCAGATCGATGGAGCCGCTTGAGCGGTATTGGGCCAAGCGCGATTTCGGCATCACGCCTGAGCCGCGTGGCAAGCCGCAAGAGCCGGGTCAGGCACTGACCTTCGTCATTCAGAAACATGCGGCCAGTCGTCTGCATTACGACTTTCGGCTGGAGTTGGACGGGGTCCTGCTCTCATGGGCCGTGCCCAAGGGGCCGAGCTACGATCCCAGCGACAAGCGCATGGCCATCCATGTCGAGGACCATCCGCTGTCCTATGCCTCGTTCGAGGGCACCATCCCGCCGCGGCAATACGGCGCGGGTTCGGTCATCGTCTGGGACAACGGCACCTGGGAGCCGGTGGGTGATCCGCATGAGGGCCTGAGCCGAGGCAAGCTGGTGTTTCGCATGCATGGGCAAAAAATGGCCGGCTTGTGGGAGCTGGTCAAGATCGCCAAGGGGGGCGAACGACAGGAGCCCTGGATCCTGTTCAAGAAACGCGATGAGTTCGCACGCCCCAAGGCCGAGTTCGATGTGGTGGCGGCCTGGCCCGACAGCGTCTTGGCCAAGCCACTCAAGCCGCCCGGTGCGGCTTCTGGCAAGCCGGCCAGACCCGGCCAAGCTGCCCAGCCACGCAAGGCAGCGGCTGCCAAGAAGCGGGACGCCGTCATGCCGGGGGCAGTCAAGGCGCCCTTGCCCGACAAACTCACGCCGCAATTGGCCACGCTGGCCACCGGCATCCCCGACACCGGGCGCTGGACCTATGAACTCAAGTTCGATGGTTACCGCTTGCTGACCCGGTTCGACCAGGGGCGACCCACGCTGATCACCCGGGGCGGACACGATTGGACGGCCAAGATGCCGACCCTCGCAGCCGAACTGCAAAAGCTGGGCATCCAATCGGGCTGGCTGGATGGCGAAATCGTCATGCTGGGCGAAGACGGCACGCCCAACTTCAATGCCCTGCAGACTGCGTTTGACCGGCGCCAACGGGCGGACGAGATCGTGTACTTCCTGTTCGACGTGCCCTACTTTGAGGGCTACGATCTGCGGCCCGCCCAACTGGCCGATCGGCGGCAATTGCTCAAGGCCTTGCTGGCCGACCAGGGCGGCGAGCACCTTCGCTTCAGCGAGGCCTTCGAGGCCGACCCCGCGTCCATCCTCAGCAGTGCCTGCCGCATGCACATGGAAGGCGTCATCGCCAAGCGCAACGATTCGCCCTATACCTCGACACGCAGCGAAGCCTGGCTCAAGCTCAAATGCAAACAGCGGCAAGAGTTCGTGGTTTGCGGCTATGCCGACCGCACCGATGGTCGTCCGCAAATCGGCAGCCTGATTCTGGGTGTGCATGACGAGCAAGGGCAACTGGTGTCGGTGGGCAGCGTGGGCACCGGCTGGCGGGCCGAAGAGGCGCGCGAACTCAAGGTCAAGCTGGCCAAGCTGGAGACCTCGCAGCCGCCTTTTGCCGCCGGAACGAACAAGTCTCACCGCTGGTCCAGAAGGCGCCCGGGCAGCGAACGGTGGGTTCAACCCAAACTGGTGGCCGAGGTCGAGTTCGCCGAATGGACACCCGACAACCAGATCCGCCATGCGTCCTACATTGCCTTGCGCAGCGACAAGCCCGCCAAGGCGATCGTGAAGGAGACGGCCAAGGCCCCGGCAGGCGGTGCGCCCGTTCGATCCGCGGGGCCGGCGGCAGTGGGCGGCATCCAGGTCAGCCATGGGGAGCGCGTCATCGACCCCAGCACTGGCTTGACCAAGCTCGACCTGGTGCGCTACTACGAATCGGTGGCCGACTGGATCCTGCCTCATCTGAAGGGGCGGCCCTGTTCGCTGGTGCGCGGGCCGCAGGGTGTGTCAGAGCAGCTGTTCTTTCAGAAGCATGGCGGCAAGATCGGCATCCCTCACATCACCGAACTGGACCCTTCGCTGTGGCCGAGCCATGAGGCCTTGTTGTCTGTGGACAGCGTCGAAGCATTGGTGGGGGCGGCGCAGCTCAATGTCATCGAGTTTCACACCTGGAACGCCAAGGCGCGCAAGATCGATCAACCGGACCGCATGGTCTTCGACCTGGACCCCGGCGAAGGCACGAAGTGGGCAGAGGTGCAGGAAGCGGCCCTGCTGGTCAAGACACTGCTCAGCGAGCTGGGCCTGCAATGCTGGCTCAAGACCAGTGGGGGTAAGGGACTGCATGTGGTCGTGCCGGTGACGCCCCGGCTGGACTACGACACCGTGAAGGCCTTCTCACAAGCCATCGTGGTGCACCTGGCCAAGACCGTGCCGTCGCGGTTCGTGGCCAAGGCCGGCGCGGCCAACCGGGTGGGGCGCATCTTTGTGGACTACTTGCGCAACGGCCATGGGGCCACGACCGCGTCTGCCTTCTCGGCGCGCGCCCGCCCGGGACTGGGTGTGTCGATGCCTGTGGCTTGGGACGACCTGATGAGCCTCAAGAGTGGGGCGCAATGGACCATCGCGACCGCCCGCGAACACCTGTCCTTCGAAACCGCAGACCCCTGGCAAGCCTACTGGGGCGCCAGGCAAACCTTGACCAAGGCCATGAAGGCCTTGGGGTTTCGGCCCCCCTAAGAGGGAAGACACATCGTGATCGCACAAACAAAATCAACTGATCAGTACCCCCCTTCACTTTTTATGCAAAGGGACATCATGAACAAGCAAAAGCAGGGAGCCAAGGTCTGGGCCTTGGCATGCATCGCAGCCGCCGCGTTGATGGGCTGTGGTGGTGGCGGCTCTGGCGGCGGTGAGTCGCCTGGTGCCGAGAGTGGAACTTCAGGTGGCAACACCGGTGGCAACACCGGCGGCAACGGACCGGCTCAGCCCGCGAGCCAGCCCTTGGGCACCTATTGGTCCTGGCGCACTGTGCCGCGGCTGGTACTGGGCGCGGGCGGTTATCCCTACTACATCCAGGCCTTCGAGTACTACTTCGTCACCTTCTACAACAACGGCTTGGCGTATGTCGGCCCGGTAGAAACCGACCCTGCGGCCACCCGCTGCGACGAGGTTCGGACCAATGACAGTGGCACCAAGCTCTGTGTGCCTTACACCGTCGCCAACGGTCAATTGACCCTCGACGGCGACAGCCGTGTCCTCACGTCCAAGCCCAATGGCGTGTGGACCTACGGGGACACGTCGTTCACGCCCATGCCCGATACCCGCAACGACAAGCTCGACGGCGCCTACAGCTCGATCGATTGCTACTGGGCCACCTGCACCCGCGCGTGGATCAAGTTCACGCCAGACGGGCGCTACAGCCTGGACACGCTCAACACCTCGGTATTCACGGTGCCGGACTTCATGTCCACGTCGATGACCAACGGGGCGTCGAAGAGTGGCACGTACCAGATCGGCAGCAACGTGATGGTGTTGACACCTGACGGCGGCACACCCGTGAAGGTGTTCTACTTCCGCGATCACACCGCGTCAGCGGACACCGTCTTGCTCGACGACACGCGATACGAAATCGACCAGCCCTGACGCTCCGCCTCAAGCCTGATCGGCCACGGCTCGGATCTCAGACGAAAAGGTCGACACGTCGATCGGCTTGGCGATGTAGCCATCGCAGCCCGCGGCGAGCAGCCGTGCCTTGTCTCCCCGCATCGCATAGGCCGTGAAGGCGATGACCGGAACATCGCGATCCTTCACTTGTTCTTTGATCTGTCGGGCTGCGGTCAAGCCATCCACGTCGGGCAACTGGATGTCCATCAGGACCACGTCGGGGCAAAAGGTCTGAAGGCAGGCCATCGCTTGCGCGGCATCTTTGGCCTCGGCCACCTCCCAGCCGTCCTGCGTCAACAGAAAACTCGCCATTTCGAGGTTCATGGCGTTGTCGTCGACGATCAGGATGCGTGAGGCGGTCATGTGTGCACCTCAGACGGGTTCGATTACGCTGCGGCTCTCCACTGGAGAAACGCAGTGCTTCAAGGCTTCGGCCAGAGAGCCCTCCTGGATGGGGCGCTTGCTGGCTGCCTGCGCAGAGCGCCCCAATCTGGCGTAATCCTGGGCGCTGAGTTCGGCGCAAGTCCACACAAAAACCGGCACGCGCCGCCAGGCCGGCTTTTCTTGCAAAGCCGCCAGTACGGCAAAGCCGTCCATATCCGGCATCATCAGATCCAGCACAATGGCGCGGGGCATCACCTCATCGAGGGCCTGCAAAGCGGTGCGTCCTTCGCGAAAGCCGGCCACTTGCCACCCCCAGCCTTGGAGGGTCTCTGACATCAGTGTCAAGGCGCTCTCGTGGTCGTCGATCACCATGATGGTGGATGGCGTGGCGCCGGCCTGCGGCTGCAAGCCCACGCGACCAAAGGCCGTGCGCAATTCTTCTTCTCGCAGCGGCTTGCGCAGCACATCGGTGACGGGGAAGGAGGCCAACGCCGCTTCGCTCGTGCCTTTCATGGTCAGCGCGACCACCGGGGCATCGCTGTTCAAACCATTGCCCCGGATCTGGTCCAGCACGGCCAGGCCCTTGCAGTCCGGCAGCAGCAGGTCCAACGTCAAGGCAGAGAAGGACCGTCGCCGGGTTTTTTCCAACGCTTGTTGGCCCGAACGTGCCTGCTCCACCTCAAAGCCCGCCAGCGCCAGGCTGCGCGACAGACTGGTGCGTTCGTCTGCGCCGTTGGCGATGACCAGAACATGGCGCAGGCCGGGCGAGACATCCGGGTCCTGATCGGCCTGGGTCGGCAGCTGGGTGTCCAGGGGCCGACGCGGCAAGACCGCGTGGAACACACTGCCCACGCCGGGCGAGCTGCGCACGCCAACGCTGCCGCCTTGGGCCTCCACCAGTGAGCGCGTCAGCGCCAGACCCAGGCCGGTTCCCTCATAGCGCTTGGTGGGGCCAGTGTCCAACTGCATGAATTGAGCAAAGAGGCTGGGCAGGTCCTTGTCCGCGATGCCGATGCCCGTGTCCTCCACCTCGATGCGGAACCAGTCCGGCCCTTCAGGCAAGAAGCGCACCCTTACTTCGCCGCCCTCGGGCGTGAATTTGATGGCGTTGGAGATGAAGTTGTAGAGCACCTGTTTGAGCCGGCCCACGTCGATCTCGATGCGCTCGAGCGCCGGGTCGGCGCGGCCATCCAGACGCAGTTGTTTGCGCGAGGCTTCGGTGCCCAGGATCGCCAGCACCTCCTCCAGCACTTGCTGGGGCCCGATGGGCTCGGCAAAGAACTTGAATTGACCCGATTCCACCTTGGACAAGTCCAGCACGTCGTTGATGAGTTGCAGCAGGTGGCGGCCGCTGGTGGCAATGTGGCCGACGAAGCTCTGAAACTTGGGCGAGTCGGGTTGAACCTGACCGGTGCGCAAAATGTCTGCAAAGCCAATGATGGCGTTGAGCGGCGTGCGCAATTCATGCGACATGTTGGCCAGGAACTGGCTCTTGAGGCGACTTGATTCCTCCATCTGGCGGTTCTCTGCCTCCAGCCGGATGGCATCCAGACGCATGCGCTCGTTGCGAATCTCGTGGGTGATGTCCCGTGCGATCTTGGAGGCGCCAATGATCCGTCCATCCATGTCGCGAATGGGCGAGATGGTCAACAGCACGTCCACCATCGTGCCATCCTTGCGCATGCGCTGGGTCTTGAAGGGCGGCACGATCGAGCCATGGGCAATCTGGTTGATGACATGGTCTTCCTCGCCCAGCCGATCGGGCGGGAACAGCATCAGAACTGGCTGGCCAATGGCTTCTTGCGCGGTGTACCCGAACAGCGTCTCGGCACCGGCATTCCACGAAGTGATCCGGCCGTCCAGCGTCTTGCCAATGATGGCGTCATGGGATGACTGCACGATGGCGGCCAACTGCTGGGTGACCAGATGGGCCTGGTCCAGGCTGCGCATGTCACGAAACACCAGCACCAGGCCTGTGGCCTTCTGCGGGGTGTGATCCGGTCCCACGAAGATCGGCGCGATCCGCGCCTCCAGTGGCGTGCGCTTGCCGGTGCGCGAGATGGCAACCACGCGATGCGCCATGTCACCCGTGAAGCCCAGGCTCTCGACCAGCTCCACGATGGACTGCTCGCGGTAATGCGCAGGCAGACCCTCGCGCTGCCACACGTCCCAGAAAGACCGCCCTCGGGCCTCTCGCATAGTCCAGCCGGTGACCTCTTCTGCCAGAGGGTTCATCTGGGAGATGCGCCCTTGTGCGTCGGTGGTGATCATGCCGGCGCCAATGCTGTCCAGGGTCACGGCCAAACTCTTCTGGGCATGGACCAGGGCTTGCCATGCGGGGGGAGCCGTCCGTCCGTTGCGAAGCAGGTGCCACCCTGCTGCGCCTACGACCGCTGCGGCCGTCAAGGACAGGGGACGCTCAAACCAGGATAACCACCGCTTTGTCATGTGTGCTGCCAGATCAAAGGAACATCGAAAAGTCCCCCATAACCGGCAAAACGCATGCCCGATTGGCCCACGCGCACAGGACGAAGGTGGTATTTTCTTCAGTGGAATTTACATTTTGAGGCCATTCAAGGCTCCCTTCTCATGAGCAAGCCGATCCCCACCTGGTCGCCCCAGTCCCCTGACGTGCTCGCCGATCAGGTCGGTACTTACGATCGCATCCGAACCACCTCGGGATGTGCGCAGTCCGCTGATGGCGTGACGCTTTTCCGGCATGCCGACGTGGTGGCCGCGGCTTGCGACCCCGAAGCCTTTTCGTCGGCTGTGACCGCCCGACGTGCGGTGCCCAATTCCATCGACCCACCGGAGCATGCAGCCTGGCGCCGGCTCATCGACCCGTTCTTCACGCCAGCGCGCATGGCCGAACTCGAACCGCGTGTGCGGCGCATCGCCCAGGCCCTTGTGAATGCGCTGCCGCACAACAGCGTGGTCGACGTCATCTCGCAGCTCGGCGCGCCCTTTGCGGTGCGTGCCCAGACCGAATGGTTGGGCTGGCAAGGCGTTGAAGACACACTGCTGGCATGGATGGCCGACAACCACGCGGCCACGCGCAGTGGTGACCGAGTGCGAACCGCTGCTGTGGCTGCTGCATTTGACGACATCGTGCGCGCCCAACTGGAGCTGCGGCGCACCCAGGGTGCAGACGCGCCTGACGACCCGACCACCGCCATGCTGTCCGCGCGCCTGGATGGCCGGCCTTTGGATGACGCCGATGTGGTGTCGGTTCTGCGCAATTGGACAGCGGGTGACCTGGCGTCCATGGCGGGCGCATTGGGGGTGGTGGTGTGGTTTCTCGCAACCCATCCCGATGTGCAGCAGGAACTGAGAAGCCGGCCGCAAGGACTCGCTGCAGCGATCGACGAGATGTTGCGCATCGACGACCCGTTTTTGCTCAATCGGCGGGTCACCACGCGGGCTGTGCGGGTGGGCGAGTGTGAGATGGCGGCGGGGACGCGCGTCTACCTCAATTGGACCTCGGCCAACCGGGACGAAACCGTGTTTGGCGATCCGAATGCCTATGCGCCCGAACGCAATGCGCCGCATAACCTGGTCTATGGGATCGGCATCCATGCCTGCCCGGGCCGACCGTTGGCGACGATGGAGCTGGTCGTGGCAGTTGAGGTGCTGTTGCAAGCGACTTCGCACATCGAGCCGGCGGACGGCGAGGCGCCGGTCCGTGAAACCCACCCGCTGGGCGGCTGGCGGCGCGTGCCCGTCCGGCTGCGTTGAGGGCGGCGCGGGCCTTAAACCCCTTCCAAAGCCTGCGCCAGATCGGCGACCACATCGTCGGGGTGTTCGATGCCCACACTCAGGCGGATCAAGCCCTCGGTGATACCGTTGAGCGCGCGTGCCTCGGCGCCCACCAGGCTGTGCGTGGTGCTGGCGGGGTGGCAGGCCAGGCTGTCCACATCGCCCAGTGAGACCGCCTGTGTGAACACGCGCAGCCGATTGAGGACCGCGGCTGCCGCCGCACGCTCATTGCGTGCCAACTCGAACGACACCATGCCGCCCGCACCGCCGGGCAGCATGCGCTGCGCCAAGGCGTGTTGCGCGTGGCTGTCCAGCCCGGGGTAATGCACGGCACGCACGGCGGGATGCTGCGCCAGAAAGCGGGCCACGGCCGCAGCGCCTTCGCAATGCGCGGCCATGCGCAGCGGCAGGGTCTTGATGCCTCGCAAGAACAGAGCGGCCTCTTGCGGGGCCAAGTTGCCGCCTATGTGCCCCAGGCCCGTCCGGCGGATGGCGGCAATCAGCGCTTGCGATCCGGCCACCAGGCCCCCGGTTGCGTCACCGTGGCCGCCGAGGTACTTGGTCATGGAGTGCAGCACCAGGTCGATGCCGTGCTCCAGTGGGCGCAACAGATAAGGCGTACAGAAAGTGTTGTCGGCCACGGTCACGACACCTTTGGCGCGGGCGACCGCAGCGATGTCTGCGAGATCATGAAGCCGCAGGCTCGGGTTGGTGAGCGTCTCGACCCAGACCAGGCGCGTGGCCGGGGTGAGTGCGGCGGACAGTCCGCACTGCGTGGCATCCACGATTCGCAAACCCCAGCGCTGCCCCAGATCGCGAAACAGGTTTTCTGTGCCGCCATACAGCGGACCCATGAACGCGATTTCGTCGCCCGGGCCAGCCAGCGCCAGCAGCACGCTCGCTGTGGCCGCGGTGCCACTGGCAAAGGCGACCGCAGCAGGGGCGCCCTCCAGGTCCGCCATCTTGGCCTCCAGCGCGGCCACTGTGGGATTGGCAAAGCGGCTGTAGCGGTAGCCGGGCACCTCGCCCGCGAACAAGGCGGCGCCTCGCTCCAGGCTTCCATACCCAAAGGCCGTCGTGGCGACGATGGGCGTGGTCAAGGCCCCCGTGATGGGGTCGGGCGTTTGGCCGGCGTGGACGGCGCGCGTTCGAAAGTGAGTCATCTGGCGATTATTGCTGGGCGGACGCTGGCTGACATACCCCACCCCCGCGTGTGGCCTTCACACCGCACACCTTCCCTAGAATGCCCTAACGAACCTCAACCCCTACCGAGTCCGCCATGAACCCCATCGTCAGTGAAGTCCTCGCCAAGGAAAAGCGCTGGGGCGCAGAGTTCGCCGCGCTGCGCCAGATCTGCCTCGCCTCCGGGCTCAACGAAGAACTGAAGTGGGGCCAGGCCTGCTATGACCTGGATGGCAAAAACGTCGTGTTGATCCATGGCTTCAAGGACTATTGCGCTTTGCTGTTCATGAAAGGGGTTTTGATGAAAGATCCACAGGGTCTTCTCGTTCAGCAGACCCCCAATGTGCAGGCCGCCCGGCAGATCCGATTTGCTTCCCTGGCAGAGATCCAGCAGCACCAAGCCGCGCTGACTTCTTATTTGCAAGACGCCATTGCCGTTGAGAAATCGGGCGCCCAGGTGCCCATGAAAAGCGCCTCGCAGTTCGACGTGCCGCCCGAATTTGCCGAGCCCCTGGATGAGAACCCCCAGCTGGCCGAGGCCTTTTATGCGCTCACCCCCGGGCGGCAAAAAGCCTATCTGCTGCACTTTGCGGGCGCCAAGCAGTCCAGCACCCGCGCGGCACGTGTCGCCAAGCATGTGCCCCGCATCCTCGATGGGCTGGGCCTGGACGACTAGGGTTGTCGCGGCTTCATGGGGGGGCGAGACGCTGAGCGCGTGATCGCAGCCATTGCTGCTGAGTCGCGTTGTCACTCAGATCGGCCGCGCGCATGTAGGCGGCGCGGGCCTCGGGCAGACGGCCCAGGCGCTCCAGCACATCGGCCTGCGCGCCGGCGAGCCACGGGTAGCCTTGCAAAGCCGGTTCGCTGGCCAAGGCCTGCAGCAAAGGCCATGCGGCCTGCGGCCCATGCGCCTGCCCGACGGCCACCGCGCGGTTGAGCGCGACCACAGGCGAGGGTTGGAGCGCATACAAGCGATCGTAGTCCCGCACGATGGCAAGCCAGTCGGTGTCCTGAGCCCGCGCGGCCCTTGCATGGTGTGCCGCAATCGCGGCCTGCCAGGTGTAGATGCCCGGGTCATGCAGCGCTTGTGCCCGATCCAGCGCCGCCAGACCCCGGCGGATCAGCAGTCGGTCCCACAACCGTTGATCCTGGTCGGGCAGCAGCACGGGCTGGCCTTGCGCGTCCAGCCGTGCGGGCAGGCGCGAAGCCTGGATTTCAAGCAGCGCCGCCAAGCCATGGACCTCGGCCTCTTCGGGCAGCAGATGTTGCAGTTGCCGGGCCAGCCTCAGCGCTTCGTCACACAGAGCCGGGCGCAGCAGCGACTCCCCGCTTCCGGCGCTGTGGCCGGCATTGAAGATCAGGTAGACCACCGCCAGCACGGTGCCCAGGCGGGCCTCGCGCTCGGCTGCTTTGGGCAGTTCAAAGGGCAGGCCTTGCAGTGCCTTCTTGGCCCGCACGATGCGCTGCGCCACCGTGGTCTCAGCGACCAGAAAGGCGCGCGCGATCTCGGCCGTTTCCAGCCCACCCAGCAAGCGCAGGGTCAACGCGACTTGTGATTCACGTGGCAGTGCCGGGTGGCAGGCAATGAAGATCAGGCGCAGCAACTCGTCGCCGATTTCGGCGGCGTCCCGTTGGGCGTCCAGATGATCGACAAAGTCCGGCACGAGGTGAGCGTGGCTGGCGACGTCATCGGCGGCGAGGGCTTGGTGCTCACGCGCCAGCATCGCGCGGCGGCGCAGGCGGTCCAGGGCACGGTTGCGCGTGGTGGTCATCAGCCAGGCTCCTGGATGAAGGGGGACGCCATCGCGCGGCCAGGTTTCGAGCGCCTGGATGAGGGCATCCTGGGCGCAGTCCTCGGCCTCATCCAGATCGTGCAACAGCTTGGCCGCTGCGCCCAGCAACTGACTGCGCTCGATGCGCCAGACGCTCGCGGCCAGTTCTGCTGGCGTCATGGTCTGCTGGTATCAGACCTGTGGCGGGGTGCCAGCCATGTAAGCCAGCTCCCAGATGTGGCCGTCCAGATCCTCGAAGCCGTGGCCATACATGAAGCCATGGTCTTGCACGGGCCGGGGCGCTGTGCCACCCGCTGCGACCGCTTTGGCCACCAATGCATCGACTTCTTCGCGGCTCTTGCATGACAGGCACACCAGCACCTCGGTCGCCGCCTTGGCATCAACCAGTGGTTTGCTGGTGAAGCCGCGCGCAAAGTCTTCACTGAGCAGCATCGCGTAAAGGTTGTCGCCCAGTACCAGACAGGCGCCCGATTCGTTGGTGAACTGGGGATTGAAGCTGTACCCCAGGGCCTCGAAAAAGGCCTTGCTCGCAGGCAGGCTCTTGCAAGGCAGGTTGACGAAGATGTGTGCGTGTTGCTGTGCCATGTTCATTCCTTGACGATTTGCTGCAAGTTGGACAGGCCGTCTTCAAAATCCCGGCCCACCATTTTGTCCATGTTGAAGACCGTGCCCATGACTTTGCTGATGAAATTGCTGGGCCCGTGCATCGTCCAGATGACTTCGGTGCTGCCATCGGTCTGGGGCACCAGCCGGAACTCCGCCTGGTTGTGCGCTTCGAATGGCTTGACGAAGTCCAGCCGCATTTGCATGGCCTGGCCCGGCTGCTGGCCGGTGATCTCGAGGCTACCGATGCCGATCTGATCGCTCTCCCAGGCGTAGCGTGAGCCGATTCCCGCGGGGGGCCCGCTGTAGCTGCTTTTGATTTGCGGGTCCTTGCGGGCATAGGGGTTCCAGCGGTTGAAGGGGCGCAACTCGCCGATCAGCGGCCAGAGCTCGTCGGGCGTGGCCTGGATGCGCAAGCGGCGTTCGACGCGGAATTCGTCAGGGCGGGTGCTCGCATAGACCAGCAACAAGCCGATGGCCGCCAGCAGCATCAAGCCGCCCATCATCACAATGTGCTTCATGTCGTGCTCCTCAGCGGGTGCCAACGGGCAAAGCCATGTCGCCACCGGGTGCGAAATCCGCATCCTCGTAAAGTTGACGTACCTCGACCTCGCATACCTGACCGGGGAAGGGATTCGGGAAGCGACTGGCCCAGGCACGGGCTTCTTCGACCGACCGCACCTGGATCAGGGTGTAGCCGGCGATCAGTTCCTTGGTTTCGGCAAAGGGGCCGTCCATCACCTCGCGGCTGCCGTCCAGTTGGTAGCGCTGGCGCCAGCCCTGGCGGCTGGGGCGCAGACCGGCGCCATCGAGCAGCACGCCTGCGCGGGCCATTTCTTCGTGAAAGGCCCCCATTTCTTCGAACACGGGGAGCAGTTCCGGCCCCGGCGGCGCGCCGATCTCGCTGGTCGGGGTGGCACGGACTTGGATCATGAATCGCATGGCTGTTTCCTTGAAGCAGGGGCACCGCCTTTCGGTGCCTTCATGACCACGACGATCCAGCTCCATCGAAATCGACAAAGTCAGTGAAACTACTTACTCATAGCACGGCCCCACGCCCCGCAGCTCCACCGTGGCCCACTCTGCGGCGGGGCAGCGCTGTGCCCAGGCAAGGGCCACAGCGAGGTCCTCGGTGTTCAGCAGAAAGTAGCCGCCCACCATTTCCTTGGCTTCGGCGAACGGGCCATCGGTCAGCAGGCTCTCGCCATCGCGTTTGGCCAGGCGGCGCGCGGCCGTGCCCAATGAGTTGGCGCCCAGCAGCAGCCCTGCGGCTTGCAAGTCGGCCGTGAAGTCCAGCATGCGCTGATAGACAGCCTCGCCTGCTTCGCGGCCGCGTTCGGCGCGTTGGCCCAGAGGTTCGACGATGAGCAGCATATGAGGCATGGCTGTGAGGGAGCAGCTGAAGGTGCGCCATTATCGATTGATAGGCCGGTATGTCGATTGCCTGCCATGCGGTTCCCAGGCCGTGTTCAAGGTCCCTCCACGATGATGACGGTGCATTCTTCTCGGACGAAGTGGTCCGCGCCCATGCGGGCCAACCTGCAGCGCATATTCGGACTGAAGCGTTTGCGACCTGGGCAGGAAGAAGTCATCGGGCAGATCATGGCCGGGCGTGACACGCTGGCGTTGATGGCGACCGGGGCGGGCAAGTCGCTGTGCTACCAACTGCCCGCGACCTTGCTGCCTGGTCGCACCCTGGTGGTGTCGCCGCTGATCGCGCTCATGAAGGACCAGTGCGACAAGCTGTCGGCCATGGGCGTGCATGCCGTCCAGATTCACAGCGGGCAGTTTGCTGCAGAGCGTGACAAGGCCGAGCAAGCCGCACGTGACGGTTCGGCCAAGATCATCATGACCACGCCCGAACATCTGTCCAGCGGCTCGTTCATCAAGGACATCTCAGGCCATCTGGTGAGCTTGCTGGTGATCGACGAAGCGCACTGCATCTCAGAGTGGGGGCACGATTTCCGCCCGGCGTTTCTGGAAATCGGCACGGCCTTGCGCCGTCTGGGGCGGCCGGTCGTTCTGGCCTTGACCGCTACGGCCACCGAAGCGGCTGTCGACGATGTGATGCACCAACTCGATCTGCCGCAGATGCAGGTGATCAACACCGGCCTGTACCGACCGAATCTGCACTATGCCGTCGACATGGTGAGCAGCGAAGAAGCCAAGAATGCAAGGTTGTTGACCTTGCTGCAATCCTTGGACGGGCAGGGCATCGTCTACACGTCCACCATCAAGGCTGCTGAGGAGGTTCACGAACTCATCACACAGGCCGGCAAGACCGCGGCCTTGTATCACGGCCGCCTGGCAGCGGGCCGCAGGCGTGATAGCCAGGACGCCTACATGAGCGGGGCGGCCAGCATCATGGTGGCCACGCAGGCGTTTGGCATGGGCATCGACAAGGCCGACACGCGCTTCGTGGTCCACTATCAGGTGCCTTCCAGTCTGGAGCGGTACTACCAGGAGTCCGGTCGTGCAGGGCGCGACGGGCAGGCCGCGCGCTGCATCTTGCTGTACCTGTCACGCGACCGCACCATCCAGCAATTCTTCCTCGGCGGGCGGTATCCGACTGTGGACGACCTCCGCGCGGTGTACGCGCAATTGGCGGCGCCTTCGCCCGATCCCAAAGGGTGGACAAGAGAGACTTTGATCGACGCAGTGAAGCGACCTAAAAGCAAGGTGCAACTGGCTTTGCATCTGATGATCCAGCAAGAGGCGGCGCACAGCGACAAGCGGGGGCACATCCGGCTGCGCGACGCATCAGCGCCCAGCCACCTGGACGAGGCGACCTTGGAGGCGATGCTGCAGGTCTATGAACAGCGCAAAAGGCTGGACCGCGACATGCTGGAGACCATGGTCTTTTACTGCCAGTCCGGTCAATGCCGATGGAAGATGCTGCTGTCGCACTTCGAGCAGGCCGACGGATTTCAGCGATGCGAGCAATGCGACAACTGCTTGCGCATGCGGCGCGCCGAAGATCAGGCCAGGCTCGAAGACGAAGCGCGGGCCCAGGCGGCGGCGGAGCAACCCGACGATGAGAGCAAGACGCCGGTGCCCCGGATGCAGGTCGGAGACGCGGTCCGCGTGCCTCGCTATGGGCGCGGTCGCATCAGCGCTTTGAGTGGCGAAGGCGTGACCGTGCAGTTCCCCAGCGGGCCTGAAAGGTGCTTCTTGCCAGAATATGTCCGCCTGGCCCGTGCACCCCGGGCCTGAAGCCTCGCGTGTCAGGGCTTGCGGAAAATGGATGGCTTGACCATCTCCAGCTCGGTGTTGATGCCGTGCAGGCTCTCGGAATGGCTGACCACAAAATAGCCGCCCGGGCGCAGCAGCGGCACGAGCCGGCCCAGCAGATCGCGCTTGGTCTCCTGGCTGAAATAGATCATCACGTTGCGCAGAAAGATGACATCGAACGTGCCGATGTCCGGCAGGGGCGCATTGAGGTTGATCTGCTCGAACTGGATGCGGTGTCGCAAAGGGTCGTCGATCAGAAACCAGCCCTCCTGCGGGCCGATCCCCTTGAGGCAATGCTTGATCCGATGCTGCACCGGGATGTCCTTGACGTCCTCAATGGGGTACAGAGCCTTGCGGGCGGTCTCCAGCACACGGGTGCTGATGTCGGACGCCAGGATGTCAAAACGCATGTGCCCCAGCGCCTCCGCCAGGGTCATGGCGATGGTGTAGGGCTCTTCTCCGGTGGAGCTGGCCCCGCACCAGATGCGGATGTTGGGCTGGTTGTGCAGCTGCGGCGCAATCACCTGGGACAGAAACTGGAAGTGCGCCGGCTCACGAAAGAAGAAAGTTTCATTCGTCGTGAGCAGATCGATGGCGATCTGTCGCTCGACGCCATCCTGGGTGATCAGCTTCAGATAGTCACCGTAGGTGTTCAGGCCATGGTGGTTGAGCCGCTTGTTGAGGCGGCCGCTGACCAACGGCTTCTTGGAGACCGCCATGTGGATGCCCGCTTGATCGAAAATCATGCGGCTCAAGCCACTGAACTCCTTGTCGCTCAGAACAGGTGCCATGGTCACATCAGGTCGTTGAGCATGGAGATGTCCTCCACCGACATGACCTTGCCCAGGTCCAGCAAGATGACAAAGGCCCCGTTGACCTTGGCCATGCCCTCGATGAAGTCGGTCCGGACATGCGTGCCAAAGCTGGGCGAGGCCGCCACATTGGTACTGTCGATGTGACGCACGGCGCTGACCGAGTCCACGATGATGCCCAGCACATGTGTGCCCTCATCGTGTTGCACTTCCAGGATCACGATGCAGGTGCGGCGCGACACCTCGGTTCGGTCGCGTCCGAAACGGGCATTCAGATCGAGCACGGGCACCACGGCCCCGCGCAGGTTGATGACGCCGCGGATGGAGTTGGGCATCATCGGCACCGTGGTCAGGTTGCCATACTCGATGATCTCGCGCACCCGCAAGGTGCCCACGCCGAACAGTTCTCCGCCCAGGCTGAAGATCAGATACTGGGTGGTGCCCACGGGCTTGCCGGTCACCGGCTTGTGGGCGGCTTCAAGGACGACGTCGCTCATGGTTCACGCCTCGAAACAGACGAAGTCCTTGCGGGCCGTGACCAACCCTTGCTGAGGCTTGAGCTTGTTTGCTGCCTTGGGCTTGGCAGCCACAGATGCCGCCTTGACCGGACGCGAGGTGGCTGGCGCAGCGGCATACGCGGCTGAGGCGTCTTCGGTGGTGAAGAAGGTCATCAGCTCTTGCAATTGCTCGGCTTGGCCGCTCATCTCTTCGGCGGTGGCAGCCAGCTCTTCAGAGGCACTCGAGTTCTCTTGTGTCAGTTGCGACAGTTGCGTGATGGCCGTGTTGATCTGGCCGATGCCCGACGACTGTTCGTTCGAGGCCGAGGCGATTTCCTGCACCAGGTCCGACGTCTTGGCAATCGAAGGCACGATGGTGTCCAGCAAGGTGCCGGCACGCTCGGCCAGTGCCACGCTGTTCTTGGCCACTTCGCCAATTTCTTGTGCGGCCTCCTGGCTGCGTTCGGCCAGTTTGCGCACTTCGTCGGCCACCACGGCAAAGCCCTTGCCATGCTCGCCGGCACGGGCGGCCTCGATGGCTGCGTTCAGCGCCAGCAAGTTGGTCTGATAGGCGATGTCGTCAACGATGCCGATCTTCTCGGCAATCGTTTTCATGGCTTGCACCGTGTCGCGCACAGCCTGGCCGCCTTCAGCCGCTTCTTTGGCTGCCTTGCCGGACATGCCCTCGGTCACCTTGGCGTTTTCAGCGTTTTGCTGCACCGAGGCTGACATTTGTTCAATGGATGCCGAGGTCTCTTCCACGCTGGCCGCTTGCTCGCTGGCGCCCTGGCTCATGCTTTGGGCTGTGGACGAAACCTG
The DNA here is from genome assembly GCA_050259275.1 of Acidobacteriota bacterium. Lineage (GTDB taxonomy): Bacteria > Pseudomonadota > Gammaproteobacteria > Burkholderiales > Burkholderiaceae_C > Aquabacterium. The sequence continues at coordinate 300,139 of JBLNAI010000015.1, read as the reverse complement.
CTCTGACGCAGCGGCCAACGAACTCGAAGCCGAGCGCACTTCGCCAATGATCTGGGACAGACGCTGACTCATGCTCTTGATCGATGCCAGGATGCTGGTGGTGTCACCGGGCCGGGTCTCGACTTGCACGCTCAGATCCCCTTTGGCGATCCGGCCGACCATGTCAGACGCATACGACAAACGCTCGGTCATCACCTTGATGGCGGCCAGCATGCTGGTCGTGTCACCCGGCTTGACGGTCACCTGCACATCAGGCTCGAAGTTGGCCACGCGGCTGATCACATCGGTGGCGTAGTCGGGCTTGCCACCAATCATGGTGTCCAGGCTCTTGACCATCGTCTTGACGGAAGCCAGCATGCTGGTGGTGTCGCCGGGCTTGGTATTGACTTCGATGGTGAAGTCACCTTGGCCGACCTTGCCCAGCACCTCTGCCGCGTAAGAAGGTTCGCCGCCCAGTTGCTTGAGCAGGTTGCGTGCGATGATCCAGCCGATCAGGCCCACCGCTGTCAATGTGACGCCAGCCACCACCAGCAGAATGACCGTGGCGGTTTTTTGAATCTCGACAGCTTTGTCGCTGCCCGCCTTGCCGACTTGCTCGTTGTAGGCCCGGTGCTCGTCAAGCGCATCACCAATCTTGGCGATCTTGGCTTTGTTGGCCGCCCACAATTCCACCGAGGCCTCGCGCTTGCCGTCCATGGCCAGCCGAGCCATCTCGCTGCGCAAGGACAGGTAGTCCTTCAATGCCGCGCGGTCGGCCTCCAGCAAGGCTCTGTCCTTGTCATCGGCCACGTTGGTGGCCTCGTAGTGTTTGAGCGATGCCTCGATCTTGGGGATCGTGGTCTGGATGGTTTGCTCCGCCTCGTCGCGTCGGGCCTTGTCCGTGTCGGCCATGATCTGCCAGGTTCGGGTGCGCAGTTGCGCGCTCAAATTGGCAAGCTCGGCAATATTGAGCAAGCTTGGTACGGTGTTGACCGTGGCCACATTGGCGGCGTCGTAGACATGTTCAATCTGCTTGATGGCAAGGCCCGAAAGGACACCGATGCCCGTCAAGGCGGACAGAATCAATAGCAGAAACTTCTGCGTGACAGTCAAATTCTTCATGGCTTGGGTACTGGTAAGGCGTGGCAGAGCGAGGCCGCATCGACCAATACATACCCATCGATCCGGCCTCGGGATGCGATGTCCAGCACACAGCGGTTAGAGGGAACCTTCAGGCTGGTGGTTCGGTCTGACTGTGAGACACGCGGTGTGTGCGGCCAGACGCGAAAAATGATTGGAGAGTGCCAGACATATCGGATTTGGCCGCGGCGAACTTAAGTCAAGCGATTAACATCCATGCCCCTTCAAGGGGAATTGATTTCTCAGTGAATGACCCGCTCTTCGACCTAGGCAAATATTGCGGCAGGGGGCACAAAGTGGGGGCGCGAAAGGCCCCCTCTGTTGCGGCTTGAACCGCTGGTGTTCTTGACACGGCGTGGGTACGGTCCTTGCCTGTCTGTTGTGTCGGTGATCCTGCCGATACTTTGCAGGAGAAAGTCATGTCGCAACAAAATCAGCAAAACCCACAATCGGGTGGCCAACAAATCAGTGGTGGCCAGCAACAAGGCAGTGGACAGGGTTTGAACAAGTCGCAGCAAGAGCAAAGCGGCCAGAAGCAAGGCCAACAAGGCCAGGACCAAAGCAAGCAAGGCCAGCAAGACCAATCTGGTCGCAATGCGGGTCAGCAAGGTGGAAACCAAGGTACGCAGCAAGGCGGACAACAGGGCGGCCAGCAGGGCAGCGATTCCACCCAACGCGGCAGCCAGCAACGGTAAGCCCATGCCTTGATGACAAGAACGTCCGAGCCCTCCCTCGGACAGTTTGTCTCAATGAAGGTCACCCCGCGGCGCCACAAGCGCCAGCGGGGTTTTTCATATCGGGGCGGTTTGCTTGCCCCGTCGGCGATCGCGTCCCGCCAGCCGAGCCGTCGCTATCCAGCCAGCCAAGGCGAGGAGGGCAGGCGTGGGCTCAGGCACCGCAGTGGCGGAAAAGCGTGTCACATTGACATAGCTGTTGTTGGGAGGAACGAAGTCCGTGTAGATGATTTGAATTTGCCCTGTCAATTTTGCATAGCCGTTGAACGTTGCATCGGTTATTGGCTCGGAGAACAGCGATGCATTGGGGCTGGTCATCAAAAACTGAAGATCGGTCGCAAGGGTGCAGCCACCATGGCAGCCCTCCCAAAAGCTCCATGTCAGTTTGAGAGAGCTGGCGCCAGATGGGCTCAAATAAGTATCCACCTGTGCTGACGGCACGAAATCTTCTGCCGTGTAGCCACCCTCGCCGAGTGACCAGGCAACGTAAGAATGTGAAGAGGCCACATTGAAGTGATCATGATGAGTGCCGTCAGTCTGCGTTTCTGTCAGCACCGGCGATGACGGTAGCGTCAGGTAAAGCTTGAGCGTGGTATCCGTACCATCAGCCAACTTCACAGGAAGCACGACGGGTTGCGCCTCAGCTGTCTGACTTGCGACCGCCAAGCCGACAGCAAACAAAATGGACGTGAATGGACTGTTCATTGCCATGCCCTCTATGAAGCAAAGATTTCATGAACCGACCCCACCATAATCAATCCCTGCGCCCGATTGATTGAAACGCTTACCTTCATCATGGATAAATCCCTGCTGCAGCAACGGGTGCTGGACCGGCTAGCCGAAGACCTGCTGCAAGTCGAACACGCAGCGCGCGCAGCCCATGAGACGGCGACCCACGAAGAAAACATTGCCGAAAACAAATACGACACCTTGGGGCTCGAAGCCGCGTACCTGGCCACGGGTCAAGCCCGGCGCGCTGAAGCGATCCGTCAGGCGATGGCCAGTTGGCGTCAATTCCGCCCGCGTCCTTATGACGCCGCCAAAGGGATACAACTCGGCGCACTGGTCTGCCTGGTTGATTCGCAAGACAAGCAGCACCAGATCTTCCTGGGCCCGGATGGGGGCAGCATGAAATTACTCAGCGGCGCTCAGCGGGTTCAGGTCATCAGCAGCGAATCGCCTTTGGGCAGAGCCCTGCTTGGCAAATGCGAAGGAGAGGAAGTGTCGATACAGGTCGCGTCAATCCGACAGCTGTTTGAGGTGCTGTGGGTTCATTGAGCTGAGACAGTGATACGGCCCTTGGGGCAGCGCTCATGCGCAGGCGTGCCAATTGCTGCAATCAGAGTGAACCACGGAGCTTCAGGAGCAAAGCCATGGCACATAGCAGCATTTTGGGCGCAGACCCCGTCCCCGAAATTCCGGCAGGGCGCAGTCGCGATGAATTGGGGCCGAGTGACACCTCCGATTCCGGCAGCGATGCGCGTCACCCGGGCGGCAAGTCCGCCGCAACGGGGACCGCCGGCGCCGAGGACACCTGGCAAGAAGCGCAAGAGTCGGATACTGACGCGACATCCACAGGCGAGGCAGCCTCAGCGGTAGAAGGAGAAACCATCCTGGATGGAGCCGACATCGCGCCTGACCGGATCGTCGATGCCGCTCAAGCCGGTGTGACAGACGGGCCCGAGGACCCATTGGCCGAATCGGATGAGCCGGAGAAAAAGCGCCCCGGTTAAGTCTGGGCACGTTTTGGGCACAGAAACAAAAACGCCCTCCGGATGGGAGGGCGTTTTGCCGTTTTGGTTGCGGGGGCCGGATTTGAACCAACGACCTTTGGGTTATGAGCCCAACGAGCTACCAGACTGCTCCACCCCGCGTCAGATGCGGTGTTTCAGTCAACCTGACTGAAAACTGGTATTTGGTTGCGGGGGCAGGATTTGAACCTACGACCTTTGGGTTATGAGCCCAACGAGCTACCAGACTGCTCCACCCCGCGACAGAGAAAGAGATTGTGGCACGCTTTTGGTGAATTGTCCAGACTTGGCCCACTATTTCGTCTGGGCGCCCGCCAGATTGATGTGCTCGCATCGTGTCCCATCGTGTCCAATACGCGCATGGAACACTCACATGACGTCGAACAGCGCCTGATGGACCTGGAGGTCAAGGCCAGCTTCATGGAAGATCTGCTGGACAGCCTCAATCAGGTGGTGGTGCGTCAGCAGCAGCACATCGACCTGCTGATGCGCGAGATCGGTGCCCTGCGTGATCAGATGCCCGAAGCGGGGGCGACACCCTTTCGCAGCTTGCGCGACGAACTGCCGCCCCACTATTGATGGGTCTACCCCGGCTCGGGGTCAGTGGGGGTTCAGCGGCGTGCCGCAGGCCGAGCAGAAGCGGGCCTGGAAGGCGCTCTTGTGGCCGCAGGCCGGGCAAAAGCGAAACGCCGCAGGCTCGTCCGGTGTGACAGGCAGGGCTGGCAAGGCGGCCGTGTGGGGCAGCCCGCTTTGACCGGTCGACGCAGGTGAGGCTTGGGCCAGCACGCCTTCGGCTTGTCCCAGCGCCGACAGCCGCGCATGATCTTCTGCCGAAGTGGGTGCCAGCAGCACGCTCTGCGCGCGACCGAACTCGGCCAGGTGATCGGCCAGATTCTGAGCCTCGGCTTCGGTCGAAAACAGCGCGGTCACTTGCCGTGGCGCGTCTTTGCCAAAGGCGACGCTTTCCACCCGGGCGCGCCACACCCGCAGCGTCATGGCCTCGACACGGGTCACGTGGTTCTCGGTCTGCAGGCGCGATGTCAGCACGTTGTGGCCAGTGCCCACCTTGCCCGTCTGGTAGGTGCCCGACACCTCGACCCACTGCATGACCGATTCAAAATCAAAGCGCCCCCACAGCTCATGCGCGGTGCGTTGGCAGAACACCGCCACGAGGATCAGGATGGTGGCGGTGCCGGCGCTGCTGTAGTGGTTGATTGCAGCCAGTCGGCCGTCAAAATGCACCACGAAATACAGCACCAGGATCAAGGCGATGACGACCAGAGCGGTCGCATACAGATCGAGTGCGGTGATCCAGCGATGGCGCGCCGAGGCCCAGGCAGCCGCGATCGACGGCGCCGCGCTCGACTTGACCGGCATGGGCTGGCTCTCTTCGATCGTCTCACCCTGAAAAGAGCCGGTGGTCTGGTCAAACGGAATGCGCGGCTCGACGCGGATGTAGCGGCGGTTGGGGATCTTCTCTGTCCACTGCTCTTGCAGCAGGCGGTCCAACTCGTCCATCAACTGGTTGGGTGGGCAGTTGAGCGAGAGGCGACGCTGCACGCTGCTGGTTTGCGTACGTGGGGGCGATTCGACCTGATGCAAGATGGCCTGGACCACCAGCACGGCGGCGATCAGCCCTGTGATCAACAGGACCAGCGTTTGCGTGGTCAAGGACAAGCCGTCGAGCGAGGGCAGCGCTGGCCCCAGCAAGCCGATGGCAACCGGGCCCAACAGAGCGCCGGCCACCAGACCCACCACGCTTTGCACATTCAAGCTGGCCGACCGGTTGGACAGCAAGGGTCGAAACAGGTAAGCCGCCGCAAAACCGAAGTAGATCAGGCTGAGCCAAGGCCGCTGATTGGGCTGACGCACCAAACCATCAGCCACACCAAAGCTCAGCAAGGTGATCAGCAATGCACCCAGGTTGAAGAAGTGCGTGCGCGCCAGCTCCTGCAAACGCATCGGGGCCGTGATCAGGTGCGGCACCCAGTGGTACAGCAGCCCATTGAGCGGGCCTTGCGGCTCGGGGTAGGCCAGCACGCCCTGCTTGAGCATGTCCTTGATGTGCTCGGCATCGACGCCTGTGCCTTCGCTACCGGTTGGCAGCTCACGCACCACGCTGGCTTGACCGTTGGCGGTCATGAAAGACAGCGAAGCGGGCCGGCCTCGTCCAAAGAAAAACCGCAGCCGCGAAGCCACGGCTGACGCCGCTGTCAAACCTGCCAGCAACAGGCCCACCCCGATCACCACGGGCACCAGGCCGGTCATGGCCTGATTGGCCAGCCAGGATTCGCGCCCTTTCCACAGACAGAACAGGGCGCCGCCGATCAGCAACACGGCGCACAATCCCAGCAGCTGGTTCTGGACACGATAGGGGTTGGGCAACTCCAGTTGTTTGCCTTCCGAGCTGTAGTCGTAACTCATGGTCCGTGTGGTTTGCGTGCGGTCAAGAAAAGCCGATCCTAACGCTGTGACATGGCGCAATCGTCATATGCTGGCGGCATGATCAGTCAATTGAATGATTTTCAGGTGTGCGATGACGTCCTATACCAATCTGACCTTTGATGAAATCGATGTGGGCGCCACGTTGACCGTGCAGCACACCGTGACGCGCGACGAAGTCGCCCTGCTGTCACTCGTGTCAGGCGATGCCGCAGCACTGGGTGCGGATGAGCCTTCTCGTGTCGCGTGCGACGCCTGGTGCGAGGGCGTGGGTGCCGAAGCCCTGATCCATGGTTTGCTCAAGCGCCGTTTGCCCGGGCCCGGCACCCGCATTGCCGCGCATGATCTGCGCTATGACCATGCGGTGCAGATTGGCGACGAGTTGAACGCGTCGATCCGTGTGGAAAGCAAACAGCCCCCTGACGAGCTGGTGCTGGTGTGCGAAGTCCTGCGGGGCACCGATCGCGTTCTGTCCGGCCGGGTGACCGTGCATGCGCCCACCCAGCGCATGACCGCCAGTTCAGTCGAGACGCCCGCTGTGCTGCTGAGGCGCAACGATGTGTTTGGCAAGTTGATGCGGGCCTGCGAGGGCTTGCCACCCATTGCCTGCGCGGTGGTGCACCCCTGTGACCATGATTCGCTCGTGGGGGCCATTGAAGCCGCTCATCAAGGTCTGATCGAGCCCATTCTGGTGGGGCCGCCCACCAAGATCCGATCGGTTGCCGAGGCGGCCGGTGTCGACATCAGTGCGTACCGTTTGGTGGCCGTTGAACACAGCCATGCGGCGGCCGAGGTCGCGGTCGGTCTGGCCAAGTCCGGGGCGGCCCAAGTCCTGATGAAGGGCAGCCTGCACACCGACGAGTTGATGACCGCAGTGGTGGCCGCGTCGTCGGGCTTGCGCACATCACGCCGCGTCAGCCATGTCTTTGTGATGGACGTGCCAGCCTACCCGCGCATGCTGCTGGTGACCGATGCTGCCATCAACATTGCACCGGGCATCCGCGACAAGATGGATATCGTGCAAAACGCCATCGACCTGGCCCATGTGCTGGGCGTGGCCCAGCCCAAGGTGGCGGTGCTGGCGGCGGTTGAAACCGTCAACCCCGACATGCCTGCCACCATTGATGCGGCCATGCTTTGCAAGATGGCCGACCGGGGGCAGATCACCGGTGGGTTGGTGGACGGCCCGCTGGCCTTTGACAATGCGGTGAGTGTAGAGGCCGCCCAGACCAAGCACATTGTCTCCAGCGTGGCGGGTCAGGCTGACATCCTGATGGTGCCCAATCTGGAGGCCGGCAACATGGTCGCCAAGCAGTTGCAATACCTGGCGGGCGCCGACAGTGCGGGCATTGTGCTGGGCGCGCGGGTGCCCATCGTGTTGACCAGCCGGGCCGACTCGGTGCGCAGCCGTCTGGCTTCTGCGGCGGTGTCCAAGTTGCTGGCCATGGCACAGGCTCAGGCCCAGGCGCAAGCGCTCAAGGGGCAGGCATGACCGATGCCATCGTCGTGGTCAATGCAGGCTCATCCAGCCTGAAGTTCGCCGTGCTGGCAGCGCGCAATTTGCGTCCCCTGGTCAGCGGTCAAGTGGAAGGGCTGAACACCGCGCCGCATGTGCATGTCGAGGCCGAGGGCGGCGAGGTGGTGCTCGAGCACCGCTGGCCGGAAGGGACGCCATTGAGCCACGAAGACGCGGTGGCGTATTTGCTCGATCGATTGCATGATCACCTGGACGGACACCAGATTCAGGCCGTAGGCCACCGCATCGTGCACGGCGGGCCGGTGTACAGCCAGCCGGTGGTGCTGACGCCCGAGGTGCTGGCCCAGTTGCAGGCCTTCGTGCCCCTGGCCCCTTTGCATCAGCCGCATAACCTGGCGCCGGTTCAGGCCGTGGCCAAGCTGGCGCCGCACCTGCCCCAGGTGGCTTGTTTCGACACGGCCTTTCATGCGACCAATCCGCCGGTGTCGCAAACCTTCGCCTTGCCCGCCGAGTTGCTGGACGCGGGCGTGCGCCGCTACGGCTTTCACGGCTTGTCCTATGAATTCATCTCGACGCGCCTGCCGGATGTGGACGCGCGCGCGGCACGGGGCAAGACGGTGGCCTTGCATCTGGGCAATGGCGCCAGCATGTGCGCACTGCGCGCCGGCCGCAGCGTGGCCAGCACCATGGGTTTCACTGCGCTGGACGGCCTGCCGATGGGCACGCGCTGCGGCAGCATCGACGCCGGGGTGGTCTTGTGGCTGATGGATCAGCGCGGCATGGGCGCACGGCAGATCGAAAAGCTGCTCTACAACCAGTCTGGACTGCTGGGCCTGTCCGGCGAGTCGTCGGACATGCGCACGCTCCTGGCCAGTGGCAGCGAGGGCGCGCGGCGGGCTGTGGACGTGTATGTCTACCGCATCGGCCGTGAACTGGGCTCGCTGGCCGCCGCCCTGGGCGGCCTGGACGCGATGGTGTTCACCGCCGGCATCGGCGAGCACGCCGCGCCGATCCGCGAGCGGGTCTGTGCCGACGCCGCCTGGTTGGGGGTCAAACTCGACCCGGCAGCCAATGCGGCTGTGCCCTCGGGGCAGGCCACCCGGATTTCGTGTGACGACAGCGCGGTCGACGTGTGGGTGATTCCCACCAACGAAGAGCGGATGATTGCACTGCACACCCGAACTTTGGTGCTCGGCGGCGGGGGCTGAGCAGTACAATCGAAGGTTCTGCAAGCCCGCCATTTTGGGCGGCGCAACAAGATTCCCCGAAAGGATTCCCCCATGTCGATGGACGACCGCGACGGCAAAATCTGGATGGATGGCCAAATGGTGGACTGGCGCGACGCCAAGATCCACGTGTTGACCCACACGCTGCACTACGGTTGCGGCGCATTTGAAGGCGTACGCGCGTACAAGACCGACAAGGGAACCGCGATCTTCCGCCTGAAGGAACACACCGAACGGCTGTTCAACAGCGCCAAGATTTTGCGCATGCCCATGACCTTCACGCAGCAAGAGCTGATGCAGGCTCAACTGGATGTGGTCAAGGCCAACAATCTGGAGAGCTGCTACCTGCGTCCGCTGGTGTGGCTGGGCTCCGAAAAGCTGGGCGTCAGCCCCAAGGGTGCCAAGGTGCACGCCATGGTCGCAGCCTGGGCTTGGGGCGCTTACCTGGGCGAAGAGGGCCTGAAGCGCGGCATCCGCGTCAAGACCTCCAGCTACACCCGCCACCACGTCAACATCACGATGACGCAAGCCAAGGCGGTGAGCAACTACACCAACTCCATCCTGGCCAACCTCGAAGCCACCGAAGACGGCTACGACGAAGCCATGCTGCTGGACAGCGCCGGTTTCGTGTCCGAAGGCGCCGGCGAGAACCTGTTCATCATCAAGGACGGCAAGCTGTACACGCCTGACTTGTCCGCTGGCGCGCTGAACGGCATCACCCGCAACACCATCTTCGCGATCTGCCAGGACCTGGGCCTGGAGCTCAAGGAAAAGCGCATCACCCGCGACGAGGTCTATATCTGTGACGAGGCCTTCTTCACCGGCACCGCCGCTGAAGTGACCCCGATCCGCGAACTGGACCGCATCCAGATCGGTCAGGGCTCACGGGGCCCGATCACCGAGAAGATCCAGAACGCGTTCTTTGACATCGTCAACGGTCGCAACCCCAAGTACGCCGAATGGCTGACCCTGGTCTGATCATGAGCACCACCTCTTCTGCCCCCGCTGTTGTCGAAGTCACCGCCGCCGACGTGCAAGGTCCTGGCGTGGTGTTCTGCCCCAATCCCAAGCAAGCCTTGTGGAGCAACCACCCTCGCGTCTACATCGACGTGAGCCATGGCGAAGGCAAGTGCCCTTATTGCGGCACGGTCTACCAACTCAAGGCGGGCGAAAAGCTGCACGGCCACTGAAGGTGGTCGTTTCAAGCTGATCTGTTTGCATAAGCCCGGCGCCGTCCGGGCTTTTTTGTTCCATCGTTGGTTCTCGGTATGAAGCCCCTTCCCGCAAAACTGTCTGATGTGCAGACCCTGGCCGAACTGCTGGCCTGGCGCGTGGCCGCCTCGCCCCAGGCGCCGGCCTATCGCCAATTCGATCCGACCAGCCAGAGCTGGCAGACCTGGACCTGGGCACAGGCCGGCGAGAGGGTGGGGCAGTGGGCGGCCGCGCTGTCGGCGATGCAGCTGGCGCGTGGCGCCCGCGTGGCGATCTTGTTGCCCAATGGTCTGGATGCCGTGAGCATCGATCTCGGATGCCTGAGCCAGGCCTGTGTGCCCGTGCCCCTGCATGCCATCGATAACCCGGCCAGCGTGGCCTACATCCTCAGCGACAGCGCGGTATCGGTGCTGGTGGTGCAGTCCGTGTCGCAGTGGCAAGCCATTGCCGGTGTGGGCGCCGATCTGCCCGCCTTGCAGGCTGTGATCGTGACCGACAACGTGTTGCCACAAGACGGGGCGACGAGCGGGCCGCGCCTGCTGCGGCTGCAGGACTGGCTGGGCGAACCATCCGCGGCTCCGGTCGCCATCGCGGACGGCTTCGCGCCCACCGCCGATGATCTGGCCGCCATCGTCTACACCTCGGGGACCACAGGCAAGCCAAAAGGCGTGATGCTGACCCACCGCAACGTCGTCAGCAACGTGCAGGCGGTGCTGACGCAAATCCGGCCCGTGCCGGACGATGTGTTCCTGTCCTTTCTGCCGCTGTCGCACACCTTCGAGCGCACGGCGGGCTATTACCTGGCCATCGCCTCGGGGTCGTGTGTGGTCTATGCCCGTTCGGTCGCCTTGCTGGCCGACGACCTGAAGTCGGTTCGTCCCACGGTGCTCATCTCGGTGCCGCGGATCTACGAACGCGTGTACGCCAAGTTGCAAGAGACCCTCGCGACCTCGGCGCTCAAATCCCGCGTCTTTGCCGCGGCCGAATCCGTGGGGTGGCGGCGCTTTTGCCGGCGTCAGGGGTTGCCTTGTCCAGACAGCCCCTGGGCCTGGGCAGACTTTCTGATCTGGCCGGTGTTGCAGGCCTTGGCGGCCAAGCCCTTGCTGGCCCAATTCGGTGGTCGCCTGCGCGTGGCGGTCAGCGGTGGGGCACCTTTGTCGCCGGCCTTGGCGCATTGCTTTCTGGGGCTGGGCATGCCCTTGCTGCAAGGCTACGGCATGACCGAAACCTCGCCCATCGTGGCAGCCAACTTGCTGGACGACAACGATCCGGCCACCGTCGGACGGGCGCTGCCCGGTGTGGAGGTGCGCATTGGTGAAAACCGTGAACTGCAGGTGCGCGGTCCCAGTGTGATGAAGGGCTACCTCAATCGACCCGAGGACACGGCCAAGGTGCTGTCGCCCGATGGCTGGCTGGGCACCGGCGACCAGGCGGCCATTGAGCAAGGGCGCATCCGCATCCTGGGCCGCATCAAAGAGATCATCGTGACCTCGACGGGCGAAAAAGTCCCGCCGGGTGACCTGGAGTTGGCGATCACCACCGATCCCCTGTTTGCGCAGGCCTTCGTGGTGGGGGAGCAGCGACCCTATATCGCCGCGGTTGTGGTGCTCAGCCCCGCAGAGTGGCGCCGGCTGGCCACCAGCCTGCAGCTCGACCCCGATGCCGCCGAGAGCCTGGATGCGCCTGCGGCCAAACAGGCCGCGCTGGCGCGGATCAAGCAAGCCGCCGCGCACTTTCCGCACTATGCGGTGCCCCGCGCGGTGTGCCTGACGTTGGAGCCCTGGACCATCGAAAACACGATGATGACGCCTACGCTCAAGCTCAAGCGCAACAACCTGATGAACCACTTTGCCGCGGCCATCGAGCGCCTGTACCAACGCTGACGCGACACTTCGGCGTCATGCGCGCCCCCTACAATCGACGGCAATCATGAAGACCACTCACGAATTCGTTCTCACGCTGTCCTGCGTCGACACCACAGGCATTGTCCACGCCGTCTCGGGCCTGCTTTATCAGGCCGGCTGCAACATCATCGACTCGCAGCAGTTTGGTGATGTGCAGAGCGAAGACAGCACGGGTTTGTTCTTCATGCGGGTTCACTTTGCCGCGCCGGACCATCTCGCCGATGCGGCCACCCTGGACAAGCTGTTCTCGCATGTGCGCGAGCAGTTCAAGATGAACGCGCACATCCATGCGCTGTCTCGCAGGCCCCGTGTGCTGATCATGGCCAGCAAGCATGGGCATTGCCTCAATGACCTGTTGTTCCGTTGGCGCTCGGGCTGGTTGCCCATCGACATCCCGGCCATCGTGTCCAACCATCCTGACTATGCGGAATTGGCGGCCAGTTATGGCATCCCGTTTCACCATCTGCCCTTGCCGACCGGCTCGGGCGCAGAGGTCAAACGCCGCCAGGAAGAACAGGTCGAAGCGCTCGTCCAGCAAGAGGGCATCGACCTGGTGGTCCTGGCCCGCTACATGCAGATCCTCAGTCCCGAGTTCTGCGCCTTTCTCAAAGGCCGCGCCATCAACATCCACCACAGCTTCTTGCCTAGCTTCAAAGGCGCCAAGCCTTACTACCAGGCCCATGATCGCGGCGTGAAGCTGATCGGCGCCACGGCGCACTACGTCACCGCGGATCTGGACGAAGGCCCGATCATCGAGCAAGATGTCGAGCGGGTGGACCACACCCTGAGCCCCGAAGATTTCACCGCCGTGGGCCGCGATGTGGAATGCGTGGTCCTGGCCCGTGCAGTGAAATGGCACGTCGAGCATCGCGTGCTGATGAACGGCCACAAGACGGTGGTCTTCCGATAAGAGGTTGCACGCATGAACGATCCCCGCTCCATCAAGGCCTCCCAGGCCGCGCTCATGGTTACCGCCGATGACACCGAGGCCTCGTTCTACGACTCTCTGCAACATGGCGACCTTGATCGCCTGATGTCGGTCTGGTCCGAAGATGACGAGATCGCCTGCGTTCACCCCGGCGGCCCTCGTGCGGTGGGGCTGGCGGCCATTCGTGCATCCTTTGAAGCGGTGCTGTCGCAAGGCGCCCTGCAGGTGACGGCAGAACAGGTTCGCCGTCTGGAGACGGCCACCTGCGCCATCCACCACGTCACCGAAAAGATCCAGGCCATGACGCCGGACGGGCTGCAGGTGGCCTACGTGATGGCGACCAACGTGTACCTGCGTACCTCCCAGGGTTGGCGCATGGTCTTGCACCACGCCAGCCCCGGCCAGCCCCATGACATGCCCGATGTGACCGAGCTGGGCGCCACCTTGCATTGACGCAGCGCTGATGCAGCACTATCGCGCGCCCAAGTGGATGGCGGGGGCCGGGTCTTTGGGTGGGCATCTGCAGACCATCTGGCCGGCCTTGTTCAGCCGCGCGCATGGGCCCGACGCGGCCCATCCCGAAAGAATGGATGCCGGCAACCCGCCTTACATCCGTGAGCGCTGGACCGCGCCGGACGGTGACTTTCTGGACGTGGACACCCTGATCCCGGCCGGTTGGCAAGCGGGGCAGGCACCTGTGCTGGTGCTGTTTCATGGGCTCGAGGGCTCCTCGCGCAGCCACTATGCCCGGGCCTTTGCCTTGTGGGCCTACCAGCGTGGATGGGCTTATGTGGTGCCGCACTTTCGAGGCTGCTCGGGCGAGTTGAACCACGCGCCGCGCTTCTACCATTCTGGCGACCACGAAGAGATCGACTGGATTTTGCGGCGTGTGGCGGCCCGGTGGGGCGGGCCTGTGTCGGCGGTGGGTGTGTCGCTGGGCGGCAATGCCCTGTTGCGTTGGGCGCAGGAGGCCGGCTCAAGCGCCACCGCGATCACCTCGGCGGTGGCGGCAATCTGCTCGCCGCTGGACCTGGCTGCGGCGGGGCAGGCCATCGGGTCGGGCTTCAATCGGCTCTCTTACAACCGCATGTTTTTGCAGACGCTCAAGCCCAAAGCTTTGGCGAAGCTGGACCGGTATCCGGGCCTGATCGACCGGCAAGCCTTGTTGGCCTGTCGGGATCTGTATGAGTACGACAATGCTGTCACGGCGCCCCTGCATGGCTTTGCCAACACCGAAGACTATTGGCAGCGTTGTTCGTCCAAGCCGGGCCTGAAGGCCATGCGGGATGTGCCCGCGCTGGTACTGAATGCACTCAACGACCCGTTCGTGCCGGCATGGTCTTTGCCCGCCCAGCAAGATATTGGCCCGGCCGTGACACTGTGGCAGCCGGTGCACGGCGGCCATGTCGGCTTTCCGATGGGCAAGCCACCCGGGCACGTCGCGGCCTTGCCCGATTCAGTGGCATCCTGGCTCGCGCAGCATGCGCGGCCTTCCACCCTTTCAGTGAGATCAGATCATGGATGACATCGTCAAGGCAGCGTTGAAGAAGTGGCCCAATGTGCCGCATTGCTATGGCTGGCTGGCGCTGGACGCCCGCGGGGACTGGTACATGCGAGATGACCGCATCCAGGCGGCCGGTCCCTTCCCGCAGGTCAAGGGCAGCCGCATCAATCACGACAAGCTCAAGGACTTCATTCACCGCAACTACGACCACGACGAGCAGGGGGCCTGGTTCTTTCAGAACGGTCCGCAGCGCGTCTACGTGCAACTGGAGGCGGCACCCTGGGTATTGGGCGTGCGTCGGGTGGATGGCGGCCACTTCGAGGTCATGACCCACACCGGTCAGATGATCCAGACGGTGCAGTCGTCCTGGGTGGATGAAATGGGCCGGCTGTTTTTGGCCACAGACAAAGGGTTGGGCATCGTGCGCTCACTGGACATGGATGTCGCCGCAGATGCCGTCGAGTCTGGCGTGTGGGGCGAGCCCCAGGAAGCGGCCTTTGCCGGGCTGCCGGATCACTTTCATTACCGGCTGCTGCCCCAGCCCCTCCATCCTGATGCGGCGCAACATGCCGGTGGGGCGCATCACTGAGTCTGCGGCGCACATGAAAAAACCGGCCACAGGGGCCGGTTTTTTTGCAAGAGGCGCAAGCCGCGTCAAGCGGCCGACGTTCAGGGTGCCGATGCGGCGCTGGCTGCACCAGCAGGCGCAGCGGGCTCGGCAAACTTGGCGCCACCCGCATTGGCCATGTACACCACGGCACGGGCAATTTCATAATCGCTGAAATCGCCGCCGCCTTGAGCGGGCATGCTGTTCTTGCCCTTGAGAGCCGAGTTCAGCAAGGCAGCGAAGCCGGTGGCAATGCGGGGGCCCCAGGCGGCCGCGTCGCCAAACTTGGGTGCACCCAGCGCGCCAGCGGTGTGGCAGGTGGTGCACTGCGCCTTGAAGACCTCTTCACCCGAGCGAGGGCCCGAGTTGGCCGATGCCGATTTGATCTCGACCGTGCCCACGGGCATGATGCGCTCCGAAGTGGCCTGGGCGCTCAATGCATCGCTACCGGAAGAGCCTTGGCCGCCGGCCGAGACAAAGTTCACCAGCAAGGCGATGATGGCCACCGGCACCACGAAGGCCAGGGCGACCGCCACGATGAGTTGCTTGGGCGTTTTGATCGGGCCTTCGTGGCCGGAGTCATGGGATTGGGGCGCTTGGCTCATGGGTTTTCAGGAGGCGCTGAGTTGATGAACAGACGACCGACAGGCCGTCCTTGAAACAGATCATTATAGTTTGTGCAGCGGCAATGAGACGTTGTTCCGCAAAACGAGGTGATTCCTGACCGAGGGGTAGGACGGCGGCTGCTAGAATCGCCCATACTGCGCGGCTGTAGCTCAGTGGATAGAGTATCGGCCTCCGAAGCCGAGGGTCGTGGGTTCGATCCCCGCCAGCCGCGCCACCTGTTTTCCCGTCAACCAGCGACATCAAAGCGTTTTTGTGGAACAGCGAGTAAAACCACGACTTCCAGTTCGTTGGCGCGGGTTCCTGGCGCGATCGATCGAGGACAGGTACTTCGTCACAGTCGACAACATCAGTGAAGATGGGGTCGGTTTGCACTGTGATTTCGGCGGTTTCAAGATGGCCGAAAAGCTTACCCTTGTGATGGAGATGCCTCCCAAACCGGGCGGCGAACCCAAAGCCACCATCTTGCAAGCGGCTGTCACCATCGTGTATGTGGTGGCAGAGGCAAAGACCGGTCAATTTCGGATCGGGCTCAAGATCGTGGACATGACGGCGTCCACCCGGACGGTGTTTCAAAAGCTGTTGGCCACTTGAAGGCCTGATGACAGGGGCTCGCACGGATGACCGATCAATCTTCGACAGTCGACTCCCCGGATATCAACGTCACGTTTGAATACCTGATGCGGCGGATGCGCTACAAAAGCGACTTCCCGGCCTTGTCGGCTTCCGTGGCCCGCATCCAGGCCCTGTCGGACTCGGACTCTGAAAACCTGCAGACCCTGTGTGACGAGATCCTGGGCGATGTGGCGTTGACGCAAAAGCTGCTGCGCTTAGTGAACACGGCTCACTTTCGCCGCGCCGGTTCCGACCAGATCAGTACCGTGTCGCGGGCCGTGGCCCTCATCGGCATGGCCGGCGTTCGCAACATGGCCCTGTCGCTCATGCTGCTGGACCACATGCCCGACAAGGAGCATGCCCATCACCTCAAGGTCGAATTCCTGCGCTCGGTCATGGCCGGCACGCTGGCCAGCGAGCTGAGCCGAACGGCTAAGGAAGGTGAGCAGGTCTACATCGGTGCCTTGTTCCGCAACCTGGGGCGTTTGCTGGTGGCCTTCTACCTGCCCGAGGACGCCGAGCAGATCCGCCTGTACGCCAAGGAGCATGCCAAAGACGGCGCCGAGCCCGATGAGGCCGCGGCCTCCAAGGAAGTGCTGGGCATGTCCTTTGATCAGCTGGGCCAATCGGTCGGCGCGCAATGGGGTCTGCCTGACACCTTGATGCAATGCATGTCCACCCCACGCGGGTCGGTGCCCCGGCTGTCGCAGGCAGGCCGCCCTGAGCGCATGGCGTGGCTAGCCACGCTGGCCAACGAGGGCGCGCAAACCATGCTGAACACCGCGCCGGTCGATCTGGGCGAGGCCCTTGAAGCCTTGACCAAGCAATATGGCCGCGCGCTGGACTTGACCCCGACCGCCTTGCAGGACGCAGCCGGCCGCGCCCGCAAACGCATGACGGAAATGACGGACGCGCTGAATCTGAGCGTGCCCGCCCAGTCGCCCGCCGAACGCTTGCTCGACACCTACTACGTCGACGCGCCCAATGCCGACCAGACGGGACCGGATCCCGAAGACCTCGGGCTCGACAGCCAGAACGGCACACTGAGCCAGCATGTGCCGATCGGGGCCCAGTCCCCGTCGGATGTGATGGCGGCCGGCATCCAGGACATCACCAACACCATGGTTGACCAGTTCCGTCTCAACGATGTGTTGCAGATGATTTTGGAAACCATGCTGCGTGCGCTGGATTGCCGGCGCGTGATCTTCTGCCTCAAGGACGCGAAGTCCGGCATGCTGGTCGGCCGCATTGGCCTGGGCGATGGCGCGGACGTTGTGAAGTCGCTCTTCAAGGTTCAGGTGGACCGGGTGGACATTGCAAAGGCCGACCTGTTCTCGGCGGTGTGCCTCAAGAATCTCGACACCCTGATCGCCGATGCGAGCAAGACTTCGGTGACCGCGCGTCTGCCGGGATGGTTCAAGGACCACGTCCAGGCTCCGACGTTTCTGCTCCTGCCCATGGTGCTCAAACGCGCCAATCAGGACATCGTGCTGGGGCTGATCTACGCCGACAAAGGCCAGGTGGGCAGCATGAAGATCGACGAGCTCGAACTCTCCATGCTGCGTACCTTGCGCAATCAGGCTGTGATGGCGTTCAAGCAAGCGGCCGGGTGATAATCCCGCCCCATGTTCCGAATCGTCCTGGTAGAACCTGAAATCCCACCCAACACGGGCAACGTGATCCGTCTGGCGGCCAACACGGGCTGCGAGCTGCATCTGATCGAGCCCCTGGGCTTTTCGATGGACGACAAGCTCTTGCGCCGCGCCGGCCTGGACTATCACGAATACGCCAATGTGCATCGACATGCCAATTGGCAGGCCTTTGTGGATGCGGTGCAGCCCGACCGGCAACGGATGTTTGCCTTCACCACAAGGGGCAGTCAGCCCTTTGCCGATGTGGCCTGGCAGCCGGGGGACTGGTTTGTCTTTGGTTGCGAGACCCGCGGCCTGGACCCGGCGCTCAGGGAGACCTTTCCGACCTCGCAGCGGGTGCGTCTGCCCATGCGCCCTGATCAGCGCAGTTTGAATCTGAGCAATGCCGTGGCGGTCGCGGTGTTTGAAGCCTGGCGCCAGAACGGCTACGCAGGCGGCGTCTGAGCCGACTTCAGCCTTCGGCTTTGGCCTCGCGGCTCATCAAGGCAACCACGGCATCACGGGGCGAGATGCGCCCATCGAGCACGGCGACCACCGCTTGGGTGATGGGCATTTCCACACCCAGTGTCTGCGCACGTTGCCACACTGTGGGGGCGCTGTAGACGCCTTCGGCCACATGGCCCAGGTCGGTCAGGATCTGTTGCAGGCTCTTGCCTTCAGCCAGTTGCAGGCCTACGGTGCGGTTGCGAGACAGGCTGCCGGTGGCAGTCAAGACCAGATCGCCCAGTCCGGACAGGCCCATGAAGGTGTCCGGCCGCGCGCCCAGCGCCACGCCCAGGCGGGTCATTTCAGCCAGACCGCGGGTGATCAGCGCAGCACGTGCGTTCAGCCCCAGGTTCATGCCGTCGACGATGCCGGTGGCGATGGCCAGCACGTTCTTGACCGCCCCGCCCACTTCGACGCCCACCGGGTCGGTGGAGGTGTAGACACGCAGGCTGTCGCTGTGGAAGGCGGCCACGGCCTGTTCAGCCAAGGCCAGATCGGTGCTGGCCGCGACCAATGCCGTGGGTTGGCCCAGGGCCACTTCATGGGCGAAGCTGGGGCCGGAGAGCACCCCGCAACGGGCGTGCGGGCGCAGGGCTTGCGCGATCTCGTGGCCCAGCCGACCGCTGCCTTTTTCAAAACCCTTGCACAACCACAGGGCGGCCACGTCCTCAGGCAAGGCCTGCAAGGTGGCGCCCAGGGCGGCCATCGGGGTCCCGATGATGACCAGGCCATCGGGCCGGTGCGCATACGCGATCGCACGACGCAGGTCGTCGGTCACACGCAGGCTGTCAGGAAACGGTGCGTTTGGCAGATAGCGGGCGTTGCACCGCGCCGAGTTCATGTCGGCGACCTGGCTGGCGTCTCGCGCCCACAGCAACACGTTCTCGCTGTGGCGCGCTGCACTGATCGCCAGCGCCGTACCCCACGCGCCGGCGCCAAGAACGGTGATGTTCGTGGCGCGCTGAACTTCCTGGGTCATCGGCAGAGGCTTTTCAGGCTTGGGGTTGACCGCCGGCCGCAGCGGCTTGCTGCATTTGCGATTCGTACATGGCCTGGAAGTTCACTTCGGTCAGGTGCACGGGCGGGAAGCCGGTGCGGTTGATGACGTCGGCGACTGTGGCGCGCAGGTAGGGGTAGACGATCTGCGGGCAGGCGATGGCGATGATCGGCTGCAGTTGGTCTTGGGGCACGTTGCGGATCTCGAACAGGCCGGCTTGCTTGGCTTCCACCAGGAACAGCACCTTGTCGTTGACCTTGGTGGTCACGGTGGCGGTCACGGCGACTTCGTACAGGCCTTCTTGAACGGGCTCAGCGTGCAGGTTCAGTTGCACGTCGACCTGAGGCTGGCCTTGCTCCATCAAGATGGCGGGCGAATTGGGCTGCTCCAGCGACATGTCCTTGAGGTAGATGCGCTGAATGCTGAAAGTGGGCTGGGCTTGTTCGCTCATGGTCGATCCTTGTATGACAGCGTCGTTGTAGGGGTTGGGGTGGGATTATGGCCCACCCAGATGACGCGACTGTCACACAAGGTGTCACAGCAGGGACAGTCCCAATGCCAGGGCCGCGGGCAAAGCCTGCACGAACAAGATGCGTTTGCTCACGGTGGCCGCTCCAAACACACCGGCCACCACCACACAGATCAGAAAGAAGGTGCGGATCGCGCCGCCGGCGTCGCCAAGCAGGAGGCCCCAGATCAGGCCCGCGACCAGAAACCCGTTGTACAGCCCTTGGTTGGCGGCCAGCGCGCGGGTGGCCTGGGCGAAGTCGGCTTTCAGGCCAAAAACGCGGCGGCCCATGGGGCGGGTCCACAAGAACATTTCCAGCACCAGAAAGTAGCTGTGCAGCAAGGCGACGACTGCGGTCAGGATCAGGTGAGCGGTGTGCATGCGGACTCCGTGGTTGATTTATGTACTGTATAGTAGTTAAATCGATCGAGTCAATGAGATTTTGACCAAATGGTACAAAAAAAAGAATCCGGCGACACGGCCCGCCCTCGCGGCCGCCCGCGCGCCTATGAGCCCGCAGTGGCACTGCAGCGGGCCATGCAGGCCTTCTGGCTCAAGGGCTATGCGGGCACGTCGGTGGACGACCTCTGTGAGGCCACGGGGCTGAACAAGCCCAGTCTGTATGCCGGCCTGGGTGACAAGCACAGCTTGTATTTGCGGGCGTTGGATGCCTATCTGGCCCAAGTTGGCGCCGGGCTGACCTCCGCCCTGGCCGACCCCGGCTTGAGCTTGAGCGAGTCGCTGGATCGGGTGATCCTGCAGGCGGTGGATCTGTACGAGGGCGGGCGCGGCTGCTTCGTGGTGTCGACCACGCCGACGGTGGCCTGGGACGATGTCGCCGTCAGAGACCGCGTCGCCCGCGCCCTGACGGCCCAGGATGCCGCGTTGGCGGCACGCTTCAGCCAGGCGCGGCAGGCCTCACAGTGGCAAGGGCAGGCCGACCCGTGGGTGCTGGGTGGCTTGGTGTCCGCGCTGTTGCATTCGCTGTCCTTGCGCGCACGCGCAGGAAGCTCCCGTCAAGAACTGCTGGACTGGGCCCGCCAGAGTCTGCGAGCCCTGTTGGCCTGATCAGGCGGCTGTGCCGTTGAGCAGCGGCAGCAAACCGCCTCGGTGGTCCAGCTCGATCAGGTCATCGCAGCCGCCCACATGGGTCTCGCCAATGAAAATCTGCGGGACCGTGCGGCGCCCGGTGATGTCCATCATGTGATTGCGTTGGGCCGGGTCCAGGTCGATCCGGATTTCTTCGATCTGGTCGACGCCGCGCTGTTTCAACAGGGCCTTGGCGCGCAGGCAGTAAGGACAGACCAGCGTGGTGTACATCTTGACGGTTTGCATGGTGCCAAATGAAAGCAGGGGATGCTGGGTATTGTCGGGCTCAAGCCAAGTCCGCCTCTGTCGTGGGGACTCTGCACCATGAAGCCGATGCCAGCCCTCAAGCCTTTTCAATGGGCAGGTTGGCGGCGCGCCAGGCGGCCAGGCCACCCTTGAGGGACTGCGCCCGCTCGTAGCCCATGGCCTTGAGCTGCGTCACCGCTTTGCCTGAGCGCACGCCGCTGGCGCACACGACGACCAGAGGCAGCGTCTTGTTGCCGGGCAGGCCCTTGCCGCTGCCCAGTTCGGCCAGGGGGATGTTCTTGGCGCCGACCAGATGGCCGGCCTGGAACTCCGACGTCTCGCACACGTCGATGACCTGGGCTTTTTCGCGGTTGATGAGCATCACCGCTTCAGTGGGCGACAGACCCTCGCCGCCGCTCTTCAGTTGCTGCCACAGCAGCATGCCGCCCGAGGCCGCAGCCGTCACGATCCAATACCAGTTGTCGGTGACGTAGCTCATGGAGTTCATTCAAAGGCTTTCTGTGTGCAATGCGTCGGGTCTGGCACCAGCAAATAGGTGGGTGCCGGACAAGGGGCTAATTATAAAATCCCAGGTTCACTGGTTTTGCGCCGGTCCCCATTATCAAACTCTGGATCAAGTGCCATGTACAAGCTCGTTCTGATTCGCCACGGTGAATCGACCTGGAACCTGGAAAACCGCTTCACCGGCTGGGTCGACGTTGACCTGACCCCCACTGGCGTGTCGCAGGCCATGTCGGCCGGTCAGTTGCTCAAGGCCGAAGGCTACGAGTTCGACATCGCCTACACGTCCGTGCTCAAGCGTGCCATCCACACGCTGAACTACTGCCTGGACGAGATGAACCGCATCTGGTTGCCGGTGGTCAAGAGCTGGCGTCTGAACGAGCGCCACTACGGTGGCCTGCAAGGCTTGAACAAGGCCGAGACCGCCCAGAAGCATGGTGACGAGCAAGTGCTGGTGTGGCGCCGCAGCTATGACACGCCGCCACCTGCCTTGGACGCCAACGACCCCATGGGCCAACGCCAGGATCTGCGCTACGCCGGCCTGCAACCGGACCAGATCCCGCTGACCGAGTGCCTCAAGGACACGGTGGCGCGCGTGCTGCCTTACTGGAACGAAGAGATCGCACCGACCATCAAGTCGGGCAAGCGCGTCGTGATCGCTGCGCATGGCAATTCGATCCGCGCCTTGATCAAGTACCTGGACAACATCAGCGACTCCGACATCGTCGGCCTGAACATCCCCAATGGCATCCCCTTGGTGTATGAGCTGGATGCCGATCTCAAGCCCATCAAGCACTACTACCTGGGCGATGCCCAAGCCGCGGCAGCCGCAGCGGCGGCCGTGGCCACGCAAGGCAAGAAGGCTTGAGACTGCATTGATGCTGGGGCCCCATGGGGCCGCCAGTTACGGTCTCAAGGACCAGACCACGGGACAGTGATCGGACAACTGCCGATCCTGATCCTGGGGCGCATAGGGCAGACGTGCAAAACGTCTGCCCTTGCTTTTATCTGCCAGGCTTTGGCCGATCAGGATGTCGTCGATGTAGTGTTTATGGTGGTCGCCGGCATCACAGCCCACATAGCGCTGGCCTTCGGTCGCACGCCATAGCACCGCACCGGGCGGATGGTTGTCGCTCCAATCCTGAAACAGGTTGACGGGTGCCGATTTGTCGGCCCCGGCGGGGTAGCGCGCATCGCGTTCGAGTTGACGGTTGAAGTCGCCCAACAGGGCAAAGTCTTCGCCGGCCCTGACACGCTGGTCAACCCACGCCTCGATCACGGGCGCCTGTTGCTGCAAGCGGGTGCAGGGCGCGAAGTGCCGGTCCATGCGGCCATCGAAGCAACCGCTTTTGAGGTGCACCGCCAACAGGCGCACCTGACGTGAGGTGCCGGGGAACAAGGTGATGTCCGCCCCAGCGCGGGTGCTGCCATCGACATCCAGGTCGCTCAGGTCGCCGTTGCAGCGGTAGGGCACGCCTTCGCGGATCGCGAAGCCCACCTTTTGCGGATGCGCGCGTTGCACAAAGCAGTCGAGCTTCCAGCCTTGGCGAAACACCTGTCTGGCCGCTTCTGGGCCATCGACTTCTTGCAACGCCACCACATGGGCTCGCAGCTCGTCGCGCAGCCGATCAGCGGTGTGCGACATCGCGATGAAGTCGGCCTCGCTGCGTTCCGGCGGTTGTGGCTTGCCCGGCGTGCAGGGAAACGCCCGCTCTTGACTGGCGGGCTGTTGGCGCGTGCAACGTGCGCTCAACTCCCGGTAGGTGGCGGGCGTCATCAGCCATTCCATGTTCCAGGTCGCCAAGGTCAGGCCATCGGATGGGGCTGGATCTGGACGCCAGTCGAACAGCCCGGCGTGGACGACGCCTGGCAGATGCAACAGGAGCCCAAGGGCAGCAGAAAAAAGGCCCGCCTGGAAGCGAGCCTTGGAGGCAATCAACAGCATGGATGAAAAGTTCAGGCGCCCAGCGCAGCGCGGTCCAGGGTGTAGTTCTGAGGGCCGGCGGCGGCGATCTTGATGGCGCCGATCCGGTTGCCCAGCGTGACGGAGCGGACCAGGTCCCACCCTTGCGACAGGCCATGCAGCAAGCCGCCGCGGAAGGCATCGCCACAGCCAGTCGGGTCGACCACTGCAGCGGCTTTCACGCCAGGCACATGGGTGGCTTCGCCATCGATCCACACGCGGCAGCCATCGGCGCCCAGCGTCTCGATCAGGCCCTTCAAGTTGACTTTGGACAGCTCGGCCAGGCTCTTGCCGGTGCGTTCGGTCAGCATCTTGGCTTCATAGTCATTGACGGCCACCCAGGTGGCTTGCTCGACAAACTGCATCAGATCCGCGCCGTCGAACATGGGCAGGCCCTGGCCGGGGTCGAACACAAAGGGGATGCCGGCGGCCACCAGTTGCTGGGCGTGCTGGATCATGGCGTCGCGGCCGTCCGGCGCCACGATGGCCAGCTTGATGGCGGGGTTGGCTTCGATGCGCTGGATGTGCGCCTGCTGCATCGCGCCGGGGTGGAAGGCCGTGATCTGGTTATTGGTCTGATCGGTGATGATGATGGCCTGTGCCGTGTAGCTGTCCGGCACGGTCTTGACATGGTCGAGGTTGATGCCCCATTCGCGCAGGCGCTGCAGATAGGGGGCGCCGTCTTCACCGAGGGTGGCCATGATCACGGGCTTGCCGCCCAGTTGATACAGGCTGTAGGCGATGTTGCCGGCACAGCCGCCGTATTCGCGCTTCAAGGTGGGCACCAGGAAGGACACGTTCAGGATGTGGACCTGTTCGGGCAGGATCTGTTCGGCAAAGCGGCCGCCAAACGTGGTGATGGTGTCAAAGGCCAGAGAGCCGCAGATCAGAACGGACATGGTGTGTGGTGATCGGGTGGGACCACGGGTCAGGGGTAGAACAGCTCGGCGGTGTAGCCGGCAGGCTTGATGTCAGGGGCGCGCAGATGCCACAGCAAGGTCGTGCTGCGGTCGGCAGGGGCAGCGGGCGGCGTGTTGCTGGCCACGGGTACGCCGCCATTGGCCTTGGGGGCGGTTTCTGCCTTGGCATCGGCGGTGTCCAGCCATTCCGCCTCGGACGGCACGAAGGCACGTCGCGCGATGACGGTACCGGTCTCATCGGTCAGGGTCAGGTCGATATAAGGCCAGGCCAAGTCGATGGCTGCGCGGTTGTGCACCACCACGGCCAGACGGTAGTTGTCCGGGCCTTCGGAGCTGGCGCGCACCAGGGTGGCGCTTTCGACCTGCAACTCCTCCAGACGCATGGGCGGCTTGATGGTGCAGCCGGCATAGGCGCACCAGCGGTTGAGGTAGGGGCGCATATTGGGATGATGCGCGGCAACGAGGTCGCGGAAGTGATGGGTGACCTGCAGGCCCAAGGTGGCCAGCAAGGTCAGACCGATCAACGACAGCACGGTCCGAGTGATGGGGTGACGCCAGAAAGCCTGGCGGTGCGCGCGGCGCATGAACTCGGGTGTTTGCGCGGCGGGGTCGCGACCCCGTGTGCCCGGCTTGCCGGTGCGTTTGCTCGGCGGCTCCAGCGCGCGTTCGGGCACAAACTCAGAAGTTGGCGGGACGATGCCGCTGCTGGGCTCGAGCGGCTGGGTGATCGAGGTGGTGACTTCCGATTCGAGCGGCGAGGTGTAAGTCGGCGCAGTCGTGCTGGCGTCCGGTGCGGCATGCAATCCGGAGTGACCAAAGCCCGAGGCCCATTCATCCTCGGCCGCGTCTAGGAACGCGTCGTCGGGGAACTCGGCGTCGGCGAATTCTGTCTCGGGCGCGCGATGGCGGCGTTTGGACGCCTTGCGCTCCCGCGTCGAGGGCATCAGATAGCGGGAGTCGAGCGCATCGGACTCGTCGGTGGCCGGCACGTCTTCTTCTGGCGGCGCGCCCAGCCAGGGCTGGGGGTTGTTGCTCAGATTGAGCGACTGCACCGCCTGGGTCACCGTGCTGGGCTTGTCGACATAACCGGCCACCGAGGTGTCCAGGTCGAAATCGGTGGTGCCCTCTACGCCTGAGGGGGCCGGCGGCAAGTCATCTTCGATCTGAGGCGCAGGCTCGGGCGACGCGACGTCAGAAGGCTGGGGCGCCGAGGCCGCCGCCTCACGCGCCGCAGCGATCATGCTGGGGCGAATCGGCGCGGTCTTTTCCCATTGGGCTTCAGGCTCAGGCGGACGCAGCGCGGCTGCCTCGGCGGGTGGCGGCGATGCGGCAGAAGCCGGTGCGGGCGTCGATGCGGCGGGCGCCGTTGGCTCCGGCCCGGTGGCCGGCGGCGTGCGAGGCTTGGGCCGGGGTGGCGGGGGCTCGCGTTCGAGGTCAAACAGCCCAGGCAGGGCGTTGAAGATCTCGTTGCAGCGGCCACAACGCACCCAGCCTTCTGAGACCTTCAATTGGTCTTGCACGATCTTGAAGATCGTGCCGCAATGGGTACATCGTGTCGCCAGACTCATAGCCGCGTTTATGCCATTGATTGCGCAGGTTTTTGCGCGGTCATGAGAATCCAGCCGTCTTCCGCGTTGGCGACTTGCAACTGCAAGCCCACGCCAGCATAGGCTTCCTTGAGTTCATCTTCCTGGCGAGCCAGGATGCCGGCCAGTACCAGATGGCCGCCTGGGGCCACATGACCGGCGAGCAGAGGGGCCAGCATCTTCAAGGGGGTGGCCAGGATATTGGCCAGCACGACCGGGTAGGCGCCTTCGGCTTCGCCCACCAGATCGGGCAGGCCGGCCACGATGGGCGTCTTGCCTTGGGCATCCTTGAGATGGGCCAGATTGGCTTCGGCATTGGCGTTCGTGGCCTCCACTGCTGCGGGATCGATGTCCACCGCGTCGACCCTGCCCGAGCCATGCAGCGCCGCACCAATCGCCAGGATGCCCGAACCACAGCCGTAGTCCAGCACGCGTTGGCCCTGGTAGGCCGCGCTGTTTTGCGCGATCCACTTCAGGCACATGCGGGTGGTGGGGTGCGTGCCGGTGCCAAAGGCCAGACCCGGGTCCAGGCGCATCACGGTTTTCGCTTCAGGGGGCACATCGTGCCAGGTCGGCACGATGTAGAAGCTGTCGGTGATGGGCACAGGCTTGAACTGCGATTGCGTCAGGCGCACCCAGTCTTGCTCGTCCACCGGCTGGATGCCTTGCACATGGATGTCCTCGGCCCAGTCCTGCGCCAGGATCAGCGTGGCCGCTTCCAGCGCTTCGGCTTCAGAGGGGAAGAGGCTCTTGATCGTCGAGCGTTGCCAGGCTTCGCGGGCCACGGGCATGCCGGGCTCGCCCCACAGGGCTTCTTCATGCTCGGTGTCGGCATCGGCGTCTTCCACAGACACGGACAGGGCGTCGATCTCCATGAGCGCGTCGCTCAGGGTTTCGACTTCGGCCTCTTTGGCCAGCAAGGTCAATTCAAACAGCATGGTCGTATCCAGCGGGCTCAACGCTTGCGCGCAGCCATCCAGCCTTCCAGGTAATGGATGTCGGTGCCGCCTTCGACGAACTTGGCGTCCACCATCAACTCGCGATGCAGCGGGATGTTGGTCTGGATGCCTTCGACCACGGTCTCGGACAGGGCGGTGCGCATGCGGGCCAGGGCCTGCTCGCGGGTGTCGCCGTGCACGATGATCTTGCCGATCATCGAGTCGTAGTTGGGCGGCACGAAGTAGTTCGTGTAGATGTGCGAGTCCACGCGCACGCCGGGGCCCCCAGGCGCATGCCAGGTGGTGATGCGTCCGGGTGAGGGGATGAATTTGACCGGGTCTTCGGCGTTGATGCGCACCTCGATGGCATGGCCGCGCAGCTCGATCTGGCGTTGCGTGAAGGGCAGCTTCTCGCCCGCAGCCACCCGGATCTGCGTCTGCACGATGTCGATGCCACTGGTCATTTCGGTGACGGGGTGCTCGACCTGCACGCGGGTGTTCATTTCGATGAAGTAGAACTCGCCGTTCTCGTACAGGAACTCGAACGTGCCCGCACCGCGGTAGCCGATCTTCTTGCAGGCGGCGGCACAACGCTCGCCCACCTTCTCGATGGCGCGACGGGGGATGCCCGGTGCCGGTGCTTCTTCGATGATCTTTTGGTGGCGGCGTTGCATGGAGCAGTCGCGCTCGCCCAGCCAGACCGCATTCTTGTGCTGGTCGGCCATCACCTGAATTTCAATGTGGCGGGGGTGCTCCAGGAATTTCTCCATGTACACCTCGGGGTTGCCAAAGGCCGCCCCGGCTTCCGCCTTGGTGGTCTGCACCGCGTGGATCAGGGCTGCTTCGGTGTGCACCACACGCATGCCGCGGCCGCCGCCGCCACCAGCGGCTTTGATGATGACGGGGTAACCCACCGAGCGGGCGATCTTGATGATCTCCTTGGGGTCGTCGGGCAAAGCGCCTTCCGAGCCGGGCACGCACGGCACGCCCGACTTGATCATGGCCTGCTTGGCCGAGACCTTGTCACCCATGATGCGGATGGACTCGGGTGTGGGGCCAATGAAGGTGAAGCCGGACTGCTCGACACGCTCGGCGAAGTCGGCGTTCTCGGACAGGAAGCCATAGCCCGGGTGAATGGCTTCGGCGTCGGTTACTTCCGCCGCCGAGATGATGGCGGGCATGTGCAGGTAGCTTTGCGCCGAAGGGGCGGGGCCGATGCACACGGCTTCATCAGCCAGCTTGACGTACTTGGCGTCGCGGTCGGCTTCGGAGTAGACGACGACCGACTGGATGCCCATCTCGCGACAGGCCCGTTGAATGCGCAGGGCAATTTCGCCGCGGTTGGCGATCAGGATCTTCTTGAACATGGCGTGTATCCCGCCTTATTCAATGATGAACAGTGGCTGACCGTATTCAACTGGCTGGCCGTTTTCGACCAGGATCTTGGTGATGGTGCCGTCCTGGTCTGCCTCGATCTCGTTCATGATCTTCATGGCTTCGATGATGCAGACGGGCTGGCCGGCCTTGACCTGGTCGCCGACTTCGGCAAAGGCCTTGGCGCCAGGGCTGGAGGCGCGGTAGAAGGTGCCGACCATGGGCGACTTGCAGACATGGCCGGTTTCTTCGGCAGGGGCGGCTTCAACAGGCGCGGCGGCCACGGGAGCAGCGGCAACCGGCGCGACACCGGCTGCGGCTTGCATCACCGGCATGGCCACGGCCACGGGGGCGGCGCCTGCTTTGACGATGCGAACTTTGCCGTCAGCCTCGGTGATTTCCAACTCGGACACATTGGATTCAGAGACGAGGTCGATCAGAGTTTTCAGTTTGCGCAAGTCCATGATTTGCGATCTCCAGCAAAGCGGTCGAGCCAAAGGCCCGGGGTAAAACAGAGCAACGAACGGGTCGGTTGACGGGTCAGTTGCGAGCGGGTGCGCCCAGGTGTTCCAGGGCGGCGTCCAGCGCCAGTCGGTAGCCAGTCGCACCCAATCCGACGATGACGCCCTCGGCGATGTCGGAAAAATAGGAGTGATGGCGGAAAGGTTCACGCTTGTGCACGTTGGACAGATGCACTTCGATGAAGGGAATGGCCACGCCGGCCAGAGCGTCACGCAGGGCCACGCTGGTGTGGGTGTAGGCCCCGGGGTTGATGAGGATGAACTGCGTGCCATCGGTGCGCGCGGCGTGCACGCGATCGATCAGGGCACCTTCGTGGTTGCTTTGGAAAGCAGACAGCGAAGCGCCTCGCGCCGAGGCGTGTTGTGTCAGTCCGGTGTTGATCTGATCCAGAGTGGTGGCTCCGTAAACCTGCGGCTCGCGTGTGCCCAGCAGGTTCAAATTGGGGCCATGAAGGACAAGGATCTGCATGCGTCTTTGGCTTGAGACCGAAGTCGTTGGGCCAAGAAAGTGAACGTAGGCGTATTTTACGCGCAAATGCCGGCAAAACCCCTAATTTGGTAAAAACCGATCAGGAAGGGGTGCCTGGCTCGTCGGGCGCCAGTGTCCGCAAAGACTGCACACTTGTCAACCAAGCTGGTCAAAGAGACTTGGCGACCCGCAGGCCGTAGTTCATGGCGCGCTCGCCAGGGGCGTTGGTGTAGCGCGAAGAAACGCGGATGGTGGACGGCGGGCCGTAAAAAGAGCCGCCCCGCATCGCGCGCTGATCGCCATCCGGGCCACTGGCATTTTCCACCCATTGCCACACATTGCCCAGCATGTCGTAGAGGCCGAACGCATTGGGGGCAAAGCTTCCCACCGGGGCGGTGGACAGGTTGTCCCAGGCGCTGCCGCAACCATCGCAGTTGGCGTTGTTCTTGCCGGCGCTGGCGCCCCAGTAGTACTCGGTGTGGGTGCCCGCACGGGCGGCCAGCTCCCATTCGTTATCGGTCAGCAGGCGGTATTGCGAGCCAGTCTTGCTGCTCAGCCACTGGGTGTAGGCCCGGGCGTCGAGCCAACTGATGTTGATGACGGGGCGGCGGCCGCGGCCCCAGCCCTGGTCGGGCGGCATGTAGCCATTGCAGCCTCCTTCGGCCACGCAGGCATCCCACTCGTCGAAGGTGATGGCGTATCGGCTGACTGCCAGCTTGCCGGTGGGCAGGGCTTGCATTTCAGGGCAGGCGTCGCAGTCCTTTTCGGGCATTTTGGCCAGGGCCTCGATGGTGCGGTTCAGGGCCACGAGCGCGTCACCGTAGTACTTGCCGTTCTTGCCGGCCACCATGATGTACTTCTCGTACATGGCTTTGGCGCGCCGCACGCTTTTGACTTGGACCAGGGCATTGCCATAGTGAAAGTAATAACTGTCAGGCAGCGCCACGTTCAGTGCGGCCAGCTCTTCGAGGCGTTGCACTTCGAGCGGGTAGTCGTGGGCATCGCGGGCGGCTTTGATCAGCAAAAGCAGGCGGTCGGCTTCCATGTCTGGCGGCAGCGACCAACTGGATGGTGCGACAGCGGCCAGGCACAGGGCCAGCAGGATTGAGGGGAGGGCTTTCATGGTGATCAGGGCTCAATCTGGCTGAGGGGTGCTGCATCCAGCAGTCCCATGGTCGGGCGTGGGGTCTGTGAGGGCTGGTCCTCATCGAGCAGGGCGGCCCAACGGGCCAGGGTGGTGTTTGCTTCGGCGGCTTTGTCCGGGGCGCCCGCCGCCGTGGGAGCCAGGCACAAACTAGCGGCCGCGGCAGAGGGGACCCCGGTGCGGCTGTTTTCCAGCTGGCAATAGCGATCCAGTGCGCGTACCGCTCCATCGAGTTGGCTGACCTGCGTGCCTACCTTGCACAGACTGGCGCTGGCGCGCGGATCGAGGGACAGGGATTTGACGCCCAGCTTGTACAGGGCCATGGCCTTGAGCGGGTCCAGCGTCTGGTGCGGGCTGTCGGGGCATTGGCCCGGCGAAAACAGCCATTTGTCCATGGGCGCGCGACTGGCGCCGGTCCAGGCGGTCTTGTTGTGCGAGGTCACGGCCTGGGTCTGATATTGCAGAAACTGCAGAGGCGCATTAGCCGAGAAGTCTGCGAGCGCGGTGCCGCGCAACTGCAAGGTGACCGCTGACAGCGCTTTGGCCACCGGCGCGGGCAGGCGCTCGGTGGGCCAGGCCTTGCTGCTGCCATCGGGCAAGGTCACGGTCCAACTGGTGGGAGACCAGTTCAGGCCATAGCTGGACAGCGGGACGTCCATCAGCGCATCGATCTTGTAGCGCAAGACGACATTCGCGCACAGTCGGGTGATGCGGGGATGGCCGGTGTCCAGGCACAGCGCGGTGCTGGGCGTCTCGCCCTGGCTGATCGCCGCGGCCCAGGCGCCGCTCAGGGCGCAGGTGGCGGCCCAGACGGCGAGGGTGGTGACAAGAGGCTGGAACATGCTGCGTGACCGGGACGAGTGAACTGCAGCGGCCAAGTGTCAGATGCAGGGACGAATTTGCGAAGCCCTTCTATCCCTGCTTCCCCCTCAATCAAGCGGCAGGGATGTCCAGCATAGGCAGGAACCCCCAAGCCGTTGCAGGGTCAATGGCCGGTCGCCCAGGTCTTCAAGTCGGCATAGGTGGTGCCGCCGACTTTGCGGTGCACGACGCGCCCCTGGGCGTCGATCAAGACGGTGAAGGGCAGACCGCCCGCCGTGTTGCCCAGTGCTTGCGAGAGCTCGGTGCCACCGAACCCGGCCAGGCCAATGTCAAAGCCCACTGGCACCTTGATCAGAAATTCGCGCACCGGCGTGGGGCCGTCGACGGCCAGACCGATGACGCGCCAGCCCTGCGCCTTCATGTCGCGATGAAACCGATCGATGTCGGGCATCTCTTTGACGCATGGCGGGCACCAGCTGGCCCAGAAGTTGAGCAAGATGGG
Organism: Acidobacteriota bacterium; assembly: GCA_050259275.1. Lineage (GTDB taxonomy): Bacteria > Pseudomonadota > Gammaproteobacteria > Burkholderiales > Burkholderiaceae_C > Aquabacterium. The sequence continues at coordinate 268,257 of JBLNAI010000015.1, read as the reverse complement.
ATGACCTTTGTGATCGCTCAGCTTGAGGGCCTTGCCATCTGGCGTGTCAAAGGTCTGACTCCAGAAATTGGCGGGCAGCCCATCGCGCGCCACCGGCCCTGTCGCTGAAGCGGCCCCGGAGGGTGTCGGCCCGGCAGAGGCGACCGAGGGGGCGGCGCTTGATGCGGTACGGCTGGAATCGGCATGGGTGGCCCACCAGGCGCCTGCGATCGCCGCGGCGGCGCCGACGGCAGCAAATAGCCAGGCAGGCAGTTTGGATGAACGGTTAAACATGAAGCTCACGATGCGTCGTTGGGTTGTGCAGGGGCGGCATGCTGCAGCAGTGCCTGCACGGCGGCCAGATCCCCCCGCTCGGCCATGCCCCGCGAACCGCCCTTGAGCGCACCGCGCAGGTCATCGAGATCGAGAATGGTCAGATGCAGGCCGATGGGCTCGTTCAATTCGGGGCAGGGAATGGTCAGACTCAGTCGGTCGACCTCGGTGCCGCGAGGCCCTTGAGTCGAGCCCACGTCATAAGGCAGTCCCTGGTTGATCAATTGGATCTCGGCAGACTTGCTGTCGTCGCAATACAGCTGCAGGTGGATGTCGTTCAAGCGGGTGGCGGTGCCTCGCCACACGGCGCCGGTCAGATGCGGGCGGAACTCGGCCAGACGGTGCATCCATTCGACGGCCAGTCGACGCAGGGCAAGCAACTCGCCGGGCTGGGTGTCGGCGCAGAACACCGACAGGTACTCGTGCACGGCCTCTTCAAGCTGGTCGTTGTCGGGCATCTCGGCCCGGCCGCTCAGGCCCAGCTGTTTGACGGCACGGCGTTTGGCGGGGCCGTATTCCAGGCCTTCTTCGACCACCATGCGGGCGGCGGTGGCGGCAATTTCAAGAGCAAGGGAGGAGGTCATATCAGGCGGCTCGCACCTCGACTGGCAAGGCACTGAAGGCGGCGTTGCCGCTGAGGCGATCGGTGGCGCGGTCGTCGGTCAGATCGTTGATGCTGGCGCCAGGATGTGCCTGGGCCACCCGCAGCTGGATGCCCGGGCGATCGTGGCCCCAGCCGTGGGGTAAGCTGACGACGCCGGTGCGGATCAGGTCGGTCACATGAACAGGCACCGTGATCTGACCCACGCGCGACTGCACTTGCACGGCTTGCCCGTCCTGCAGCTGGCGCGCCGAGGCATCGTGCGGGTGCATCCACAGCACGCAGCGGTTCTTGCCGGACACCAGGCGCGTGGTGTTGTGCATCCACGAATTGTTGCTGCGCACATCGCGTCGGCCGATCAGCTTGAGTGTCGGCTCCGCAGTCGATGCGGTCAGGAAGCTGGTCTGGACAAGCGGCAGCTCTTGCCGGATCGCGTCGGGCAACAGCCGAACGCGGCGCTTGCGTTTGCTCAGCGACGCCACCAGCGAAGGTTGCAGGGGACCGAGGTCGATGCCTTGCGGATGCGCTTGCAGGCGCGCCAGCGTGATGGGCGACTGGGCACGTCTCAGGCCGATCTTGAGCAGCCGCTGAGGGCTCAGGCGGGCCATGATCGAACGGGTGGCCATGCCCTTGATGCGTTGCACGGCACGGCCCTTGTCCAAGGCCCAGACGCGGCTGGCATAGAGACGCGCCAGTTCGCTGTAGATCTGCCAGTCATGCAGGGTGCCGGGTTCGGCTTGCACGATGGCGTCGTTGTAGCGGGCCACATTGCGCACGGCCAGATGCAGGAACACGAGGTCGTAGTGATCGTGCTCCACAAAACAAGTGGGCGGCAGGATCACGTCGGCATGGCGGGTGGTCTCATTGAGATAGAAGTCAATGGCCACCATGAAGTCCAGGCCCTGCAAGGCCTGCTCGAGCTGCTGGCCGTTGGGCGTGGACAGCACGGGGTTGCCGCAGGATGTGACCAGCGCTTTGATCTGCCCGGGGCCGGGCGTCAGCATTTCTTCGGCCATCACCGAGACGGGCAGTTCGCCGCCAAACTCAGGCGCACCCCGCACGCGGCTGCGCCAGACGTTGTAATGGCCCTTGCCCATCAATCCCATCTGGATCAAGTTGATGGCTGGACTGGTCAGCAGCGCACCGCCTTCGCGGTCCACATTGCCTGTCAGCAGATTGATGACCTGGATGGCCCATTGGCACAAGGCCCCATGTGCCTGGGTCGACACGCCCATGCGGCCATAGACCACGCCACAACTTGATTGAGCCAGCTCGCGGGTCAGGCGGCGGGTGGTGGATGCGTCGATGCCGGTGTGATGCGCGGTGGCCTCGGGGGTATAGGCCGACACGGCCTGGCGCAGATCGTCCAGGCCTTCCAGCAAGGGGGCCCAATGGCCGGGTTGCACCAGTTGCTCGTCGAACAGCGTGTGGATCACCGACAACAGCCACGCGGCATCGCTGCCCGGGTCGATGCGCAGGTGCTCGTCGGCGATGGCGGCTGTTTCGGTCTGCCGCGGGTCCAGCACGACTAGCTTGCCGCCTCTCTCGCGCAGGGCTTTGAAGCGGGCGCGGATGTCCGGGGCCGTCATCAAACTGCCATTCGATGCCAGTGGATTGGCTCCGAGCACCAGCATGAATTGGGTGTGGTCCACGTCGGGGATGGGCAGCGCGAACTGATGGCCATAGAGCCAATAAGACGCGAGATGATGCGGCAGCTGGTCCACCGATGTGGCCGAGAAGCGGCTGCGCGTCTTGAGCTGGTTGAAGAACAAATGGCCGTGGGTGACATTGCCCCAGTTGTGGATGCTGGGGTTGCCCTGGTAGACAGCCACGGCATGGCTGCCATGTTGTTCACGCACGCGCGCCAGCCCATCGACCACCAGGTCGAACGCCTGATCCCAACTGATCGCTTGCCACTGATCGCCCACGCGGCGCATCGGCTGGCGCAGGCGGTCGGGGTCTTCGTGCAGGTCCTTCAGCGCCACGGCCTTGGGGCAGATGTGACCGCGAGACAGCGGGTCGGCCTCATTGCCTTTGACCGAGATGATGCGGTTGTCTTGCACCTGAAAGGTCAGGCCGCAAATGGCCTCGCACAGGTTGCAGGCACCGTGGCGGGTTTCGATGGGACCGCTGGGCGGGCCCGAAGGGGCGTGGTTCATGGCTGGCCTGCTGGGGGTAGGAGTGCAATGGGCGCCATGGATGCTAACGGATGTTGCTCCGGCGTGCTCGCGGCGGCTTATCCGCAGGCTGAATGAAAAACGCCCGCTGGGAGCGGGCGTGGATGCAAGGGCAGGCAGGCCCGTCGATCAGGATTCGCGGCGCAAGGCCGGGAACAGGATGACGTCGCGGATGTTGGCGGCGTCGGTCAACAACATGATCAGACGGTCGATGCCGATGCCACAGCCACCGGTGGGGGGCAGGCCGTATTCGAGGGCGCGGATGTAGTCCGCGTCGAAGTACATGGCTTCTTCGTCACCGGCGTCCTTGGCGCTGGCTTGCGCGGCAAAGCGGGCGGCTTGCTCTTCGGGGTCGTTCAACTCGCTGAAGCCATTGCCGTATTCGCGGCCGGTGATGAACAGCTCAAAGCGTTCGGTGATCGCCGGGTTGGTGTCCGAGGCGCGAGCCAGGGGTGAGACTTCGACGGGGTAGTCGATGATGAAGGTTGGCTGCCAGAGCTTTTCTTCAACAGCGGCTTCAAACAAGCCGAATTGCAATTCAGCCAGCGACCAGCGTGCAGGCGGCTCTTCGCCCAGTTGCTTGAGTTTGGCGTGCAGCACTTCGGCGTTGTCGGCTTCGGCTTCGGTCAGGCCGGCGTGCTGGACCAGCGAGTCGCGTACCGTCAGGCGGGCGAAGGGCGACTCCAGATCCACTTCCTTGCCGCCATACGTGAGCTTGGCGGTGCCGACGGCGGCGCGGGCCGCGTGGCGCAGGATCTCTTCGGTGAAGTCCATCAGATCGCGGTGGTTCCAGTAGGCCGCGTAGAACTCCATCATCGTGAACTCGGGGTTGTGTCGCACGGACACGCCTTCGTTGCGGAAGTTGCGGTTGATCTCGAACACGCGCTCGAAGCCACCCACGACCAGGCGCTTCAGATACAGCTCAGGCGCGATGCGCAGGAACATTTCCTGGTCCAGCGCATTGTGGTGGGTGGTGAAGGGCTTGGCATTGGCACCACCGGGGATGGGGTGCATCATGGGTGTTTCGACTTCCAGGAAGCCGTTGTCCACCATGAATTGACGGATGGAGGCGACGGCCTTGGAGCGCGCCACGAAGCGCGCGCGCGAGGTGTCGTCCACGATCAGGTCGACGTAACGCTGACGGTACTTCTGTTCCTGGTCGGTCATGCCGTGGAACTTGTCAGGCAGCGGGCGCAGGGCCTTGGTCAGCAAACGGATGCCGTCGACCTTGATGGACAGCTCGCCCGTCTTGGTCTTGAACAAGGTGCCTTGGGCGCCCAGGATGTCGCCCAGGTCCCAGTGTTTGAAATCGGCCAGCCGGTCGGCACCCACGTTGTCCAGGGTCACGTAGACCTGGATGCGGCCGGTCGCATCTTGCAAGGTGCCAAAGCAGGCCTTGCCCATGACGCGCTTGAGCATCAGGCGGCCACCCACGGTCACGTGGACGGCTTGGCCTTCCAGCGTTTCGGCATCGGTGCCGTCGTGAGCTGCGTGCAGGGCAGCGGCACGGTCAGCCGGTTTGAAATCATTGGGGAAGGCGACCCCGCGCGCGCGGATGGCGTTCAGTTTCTCGCGGCGCTCTTCGATCAGTTTGTTGGTGTCCACCAGCGCGTCGGGGGACGCGGCGTGGGGCTGTTCTGTCGTCGAGGGCTTGGGCGAATGCTGAGGGGTCGTCATGATGGCGGCAAGAGTGAGGTCGGCCAAACCTTCTATTGTATAGAGGCGAAAAAAAACCGGCCCCAAGGGGCCGGCTGGTAACTCACCACGGTGAGGTCTTCCTCTGGATTTGTGACTGCGCTGGTTTGACCTATTGCGACATTCCGTGATCACGTTCACATATCTTTACGTAATGTAACGAACGCCTATCGTTAACCAGTCCCGGGTGAACCCTGATGGGAAAAACAGACAGTTTGAAAAAACCAAAACCGACGCGCCCGATCACCGCCCTGGTTCGGTCAGGCGCGCACTGGGCGACAATCTGGCCTGATGTCTGACTCACACCCCTCCTCTGACGCCGACCCGACCCGACGTGATCTCATCCCTGTCCGTCGGCTCGCGGGCCTGTGGCGCGTCATCCCCCCGGCCGCGCTGGGCAACCTCATCGCCAAATTGTTGATGGTGAGCCTGGGCCTGGGCATCACGGTCCTGGTGGCCCGGCAAGGGCCGGTTGTGCAAGGCGCCTTCGCCCTGTTCGTGGCGGTGGAGTCGGGGCTGCTGACGCTGTTTTCAGGGCTGGGTCTGTGGCTGGCTCGGCAAATGTCTCAGCGCGCCAAAGACACCCCCCTGGCACTGCGCCCGATGCTCAGGGGTGTGCTGCGTGCTGCCGTGGGCCTGGGGCTGGTCGCGTCTTTGGTTCTGGTGGGGGTGTCGTGGTGGGCCACCCGTCTGCCTTATTCGCAGTTGTGGCTGCTGGCTTTGGCGGCCCCTTTCTTGCTGCTGGTCCCGACGGCCACCGGTTTGTGGCTGGGCCAGGGGCGCATGTGGCCCATCAATGTGGCCCAGGTGGCCGCGCCGGCCAGCGTGCTGGTGGGGCTGTCAGGTGTCTGGTGGCTGGGGCAGGGCCTGACGCGGCACACCCCCATGGTCCTGTTGGTGCTCACGGCCTGGGTGAGCGGCAAGTCGCTCGTGGCGGTGTTGACCGCCATCTTCGGTCTTCGGGATGCCGGGCGGCAGGACGACGCCCAAGGTCTGGCGGGCCGGGTATATGGCCCCCCCTGGTGGTCGGCTTGGCCCTTCGTCGTCACCATCGGGATCACCAACGTCATCAGTCTGCTCAATTACCGGGTGTCGCTGTTTCTGGTCGAGCGCTTTCATGGCCTGGCCGCCGCGGGCACCTATTCCGTCGCGGTGACCGTGGCTGAGCTGCTGTGGTTGCTGTCCTCGTCGGTCACGGTGTCTGCCTATGCGCGCATCGGCCATCCGGACGTGCGCGTGGCCTCGGCCATGACGGTCCAGGCGGTGCGCATCAATGTGCTGGCCACCGTGCTGGCCGCGCCGATTTTGCTGGGTGTCGCCTGGTGGGCGCTGCCGTGGGTGATGGGGCCCGTCTATGCTGCCTCGTTGTGGCCGCTGGCAGCCTTGCTGCCGGGTGTCGCCGCCTATGCGGCGGCGTCCAGCCTGTCGGCGTTCTACACCAATCACCTGGGCAAACCCCATCTGTCTGGCGCCATTGCCGGTTTGTCGCTGGTGACCAGTTTGTTGATGGGTCTGATGCTGGTCCCGCATTGGGGCCCCACGGGCGCGGCCATGGCCTCCAGCATGGGGTACTTCCTGGCCATTGCTGGCGCCTACGCTGTTTTCCTGCGGCAAGCCGGTTTGCCGCTGCGGGCTTTGTGGACCCCCTCGCTCACCCGCCTGCCGTCAACCCTGTGACAGAAGCAGGGTCATCATCGGGGACAATACCGTCCCATGTCTTCCCTCATTCAACGACTCAAGCACCCGGTGGTGCGGCTGCTGTCGGTGTTCACCGGGCCGCGCATCTTGTACGGCTGGCAAAACGCCGGGGGCGCGTATTGTCCCCATACCCGCGTCAGCACCCACACCTGCTTTGAAGGCACGGGCGGCTTGACGCTGGGGGACCATGTCTTCATCGGGCATTTCAACCGCATCGATGGCTCCAACGGTCTTGTCATCGAAGAGGGTTGTCAGATCACCAATTACGCGTCCATCCTCACGCATTCGAGCCATCGCTCCGTGCGGGCCATGGGGCGGCGTTATGTTCGCGATGCCAAGCCGCTGGGCTATGTGCGGCGGGCCACCCGGATTGGCGCGTACAGCTTCATCGGTCCGCACAGTGTCATCGCGCCGGGGGCGCAGATCGGCAAAGGGGTGATCGTGCAGGGCTACAGCTTCGTAGCGGGCGAAGTGCCCGATTTCGCCATTGTGGGCACCAAAGTGCCGGGCAAGCGCGCGGTGATCATGGGCGACACGCGAGACCTGGATCGCGCCTTGTTGCAGCGCCATCCCGAGTTGCAGGACCTCTACGCCCATTGGGCGGGCAAAGACAATCTGCGTCGGGCGCTGCAAAGCACCGGATCGCGCTCCTCATCGGATTCAGACCAGCCATGACCCATCCCGTGCGGATCCTGTTCTTTGCCGATGCCTCGAGCGTGCACACCCGCCGATGGGTGGCGGCTGTGGCCGAGCGCGGCGGCCAGGCCATTGTGATCACCCGCGAGCCGGGCGAGGTACCCGGTGCGCAAGAGGTCATTCCCGTGCTGCCGGGGCAGGACAAGCTCGGTTGGTTCAAGGCCATTCCGCGCGTGCGGGCCATCTGCCGCGACGTCGCCCGGCGCTTTCAGCCCACCTTGGTGCATGGCCACTATGTGACCTCGTATGGCATGTGGGCAGCGGCATGCGGCCTCCATGTCCCCAAGGTTCTGACTGCATGGGGGTCGGACATCCTGGTCACGCCCCGCCAAAGTCGTCTGATGCGCATGGTGGTGAACTGGTCGCTGCACCATGCCGACCTCATCACGGCGGACTCCATGGACATGCTGGCCGCCATCGCGCGCTACCACCCGGGGGCGCCTTGTCATCAGATTCTGTGGGGTGCCGATACCGATAAATTCGTGCCGGCGCAGCCTGCCGCCACGTTTGATGTGGTCAGTCTGCGCACCTGGGAGCCCAACTACAACATCGACGTCATCATCGAAGCGTTCGCTCAGTTGGTGGCGCAGCGCCCGCACGTGCAGGCGCAACTGCACTTGCTGGGTGGCGGTGTCTTGAAGGATGCCCTGCAAGAGCAGGTGGCCCGCCTGAAGTTGCAAGACCATGTGCGGTTCCACGGTCGTGTGGGTGACGTCGAGATGGTGCGTGCCATCCAGCACAGTCGCGTGTCCGTGTCGATCCCCGCCAGCGACGCCACCTCGGTGTCGGTGCTGGAGTCAATGGCCTGCGGGCTGCCCATCATCGCCTCGGACCTGCCGGCCAACCGCCAATGGCTCGATCAGCGAGGCGGCTTCATCGTGCCGGTGGGCGATGTCCAGGCCGTGACCCAGGCCCTGCTGACCGTTCACGACGCGCCCGAGCAGGCCCGTGAGATGGGCGCCTTCAATCACCGTCGGATCGAGCGAGAAGCCTCCCGGCGCGGCCAGATGGACGCCATGTGGCGCCTGTACCAGAAGCTGCTGTTGCCCACCAATGTGAAAGTGCGAGAAAAAGCCCGTGCTTGAACTGAAGACCACCGGAATCCAGGCGCAGACCATTTCGGTCATCGTGCCCTGCCGCAACGAGCGCGAGCACATCGACGTGTTTTGCGCCAGCGTGATCGAACAGCAAATCCCATCCGGCTGGGATCTGGAAGTGCTGATTGCCGACGGCATGAGTGACGATGGCACGCGCGAGCGCCTGTCTCACTGGGTGCGCGAGGATCCGCGCTTCGTGCTGATCGCCAATCCCGGCCGCATTGTCTCCACCGGCCTGAATCGCTGCATCGAACGGGCCAAGGGCCGCTTCATTGTCCGGCTGGACGTGCACACGGTCTACGCGCACGACTACATCGAACAGTGTCTCAAGACCTGGCAGCGAACCGGTGCCGACAATGTGGGCGGGCCTTGGCGCGCCATGGGCATGCCGGGGCAGCCTGTCCAGCAGGCCATTGCGGCGGCCTTTCAGTCCCGACTGGTTGCTGGCGGCGCCTTGTCGCGCGATCTCGATTACGAAGGTGAGGTCGATACCGTCTACCTCGGATCCTGGCCGCGTGAAACCTTTGAGCGCTTTGGCGGCTTCGACGAGACCCTCGTCCGCAATCAGGACGATGAGCACAACCTGCGCATCCACAAGGGGGGCGGTCGCATCTGGCAGTCGGCTTTGATCCGCTCGACCTACCACCCGCGCGCCAGCATCATCGACGTGTTTCGCCAGTATCGCCAATACGGCTACTGGAAGCCTTTCGTGATGAAAAAGCATGGGCAAGCCGCTGCCCTGCGCCATCTGGTGCCGGGGTTGTTCGTGGCCGCGCTGGTGAGCCTGATTGCCATGGTCCTGGTCTTCGGAGGGCTCACCCTGGTGGCGCAACCGGCCACCACCTTGAGATGGGTGGCAGCCTGGGGCACCGCGATCAGCGCGGTGATGCTGATGGCCTTGACGCTGACCTATGGCCTGGCGGTCGGCCTGGTCAGCTTGTCGATTTCACGCGAGCTGGGCTGGCGTCTGCTGGGTCTGCTGCCGGATGTGATCGCCGCCTACCATGTGGGCTACGGGTTGGGCTCCATTCGGGGCTGGCTCGACGTCTGGGGCCGGGGTCGACCCAACCCTTCGTTTGGCCGCCTGACCCGTGGCAACGCCAATCACCGTACCTGATGACCTGAGTGATGTGATGAGTCAAACACCCTTTTTGCCTTTTGCCTTGCCCGAGATCGGCGAGGAAGAAATCGCCGAAGTCGTCGACACCTTGCGTTCCGGCTGGGTGACCACCGGCCCCAAGGCGCGCCGCTTTGAACAAGAATTTGTGGCCTTCCTGGGTGACGAGAGTCTGCAAGCCATCGCCGTCAACTCTGCCACTGCCGGTTTGCATCTGGCCCTGGAGGCGCTGGGCATCGGCCCCGGCGACGAGGTCATCACCACCACCCATACCTTCACCGCCACCGCCGAAGTCGTGCGCTACCTGGGTGCCGACGTGAAGCTGGTCGACATCGACCCCGCCACCTTGAACATCGACCCCGCCGCCATTGAAGCGGCCATCACTCCCCGCACCAAGGCCATCATGCCGGTGCACTACGCGGGCTTGGCGGTGGACATGGATGCCATCTTTGCCATCGCCGACAAGCACGGTTTGAAAGTGGTGGAAGACGCGGCGCATGCCTTGCCGACCACCTACAAGCAGCAACTGGTGGGCTTGTTGCGCAGCGATGCGGTGGTGTTCAGCTTCTATGCCAACAAGACCATGACCACGGGCGAGGGCGGCATGCTGGTCACCCGCGATGCGCAACTGGCTGCCCGTGCCAAAGTCATGCGCCTGCATGGCATCAACCGCGATGCCTTTGACCGCTTCACGGCCAAGGTGCCCAGCTGGTATTACGAGATCGTGGCGCCCGGCTTCAAGTACAACTTGACCGACATCGCCGCCGCACTGGGCTTGCATCAGCTCAAGCGCCTCAAAGGGTTTCAAACGCGGCGTGAGCAGATTGCCACCCGCTACGATGAGGCCCTGTCGGATCTGCCTTTGATCCTGCCTCCGCGCCCGGACCACGAGGGCGATGTGCATTCATGGCACCTGTATGTGGTGCGTTTGAGCGACGACACCCCGGTGACCCGCGATGCCGTGATCGACAGCCTGTTTGCCGACGGCATCGGGGTCAGCGTGCACTACATCCCGCTGCATCTGCACCCCTACTGGAAGGAACGCTACGACCTCAAGCCCGAGCAGTTTCCGCACAGCCAGAAGGCATATGAGCGCATGCTGACCTTGCCGCTGTACACCCGCATGACGGACGACGATGTCGAGCGCGTGATCGCGGCGGTGCGCAAGGCGCTGGCTTGAGCGGCTGGTGTCGGGTCTGATGAGCAAGCGTCTGTTTGACTGGTTGATGGCGTCCCTGGGGCTGTTGGCCCTGGGGCCGTTGTTGCTCTTGATCGCGCTGGCCGTCAAGCTGGACTCGCCCGGGCCGGTGTTCTTTCGGCAGGAGCGCGTGGGGCGGTTTGGTAAGCCCTTTCGCATTCACAAGTTCCGCACCATGCGGCACGACCCGGCGGGTCAAGGCTTGCAGATCACCGTGGGGGCGGACACCCGGATCACCCGTGTCGGCGGCATCCTGCGGCGCACCAAACTGGACGAGCTGCCGCAATTGATCGACGTGTGGCTGGGCACCATGAGCCTGGTCGGGCCCCGTCCTGAAGTGCCTCGTTATGTGGCGCACTATCCGTCTGACATGAAGGACAAGGTTTTGTCTGTGCGGCCCGGTATCACCGACATTGCGTCAATTGAATACAAGGACGAGAGCGCGGTGCTGGCGCGTGCCCGCGACCCCGAGCAGGCTTACATCCAAGAGGTGATGCCGCACAAGCTGGCACTGGCGGCCAGCTATGTGGATCAAGCGTCGGTGTGGATGGACATCAAGCTGATCGTGCGCACCATCTGGGCGATTGTGCGCGGGTGACTCTGCTTGATTCAGTGGCAGCGCCGCCGACGAGCCGACCAGCCGACTCCGAGCAAACCGATGCCCAACAGGGCCCATGTGCTGGGTTCGGGCACCGCCGAAGTGAAGTCCGATAGCTTGCCGGTGAGTTGAACATGGGCCGTCAAACTGCCCACATCGCTCACATGATCTAAAGCCCCGGACCCGATCGCATACAAGCCGAACGACTTGGTCATGGCCGCACGTGCTGCGTCGGTCCATTGGAGACCAGACAGGGTGACGCTGTAATCGAGGATGTCCAGGCCGCCATCCCAATCGCCAATTTTGGTCACCGTGATTTGAGAGCCACCTGCCGTCCAAAGCGGCATGGAGAACGTCTCGCCGACGCCGTTGGCGCCCATGACGTGGGCAGACACCGATCGGGATGGCAGGTCCATCAACCAATCGCCGATGGTGAAGCTTCCTCCGGTCGAGACAACGCGGTGCATGGGGGCGGTGAACGTGAGGCCTCCCACTCCCGCCACTTGGTCTACCGTGAACGACTTCAAGTTGACGGCTGCCCCCCAAATCGGCGTGGTCGTGGTGACGTGGGTGTAATAGCCGCCGCTTTTGGCTGCATCGGTCGAGGCGGGGCTCAAGGACGAGAGCTGCATGGGGCCCACGTCCAGAAAATCAAGCATGGAGGTGCCGAAATTCAGAACCTGGGAGCCGCTGGCAGGGATCCAGCTCGGCCCAGCCACCATGCCTGGAATGGTGATGTTCAAGTTGCCGCCAATGGTGACTCCGTCAGCATGGGCGAGGTGCGTGGCGCCGATCGACCAAGCGAGGGCGGCCAGCAACTTTGTGTGGCGTTGGTTCATGTGCTTCCCTGTTTTTTATAAACCGGGAAGCATAAACCGGGCGGGACGATCAAGGTGGCCTGGGCGGCCCGCGCCTGGGCTATTTAGCAGCAAGACCCGCAGCAGGGGGAATTCTTGACGACACGGACGATGTTCACGCGCCAGATGTCCGGTCCTTCCTGCAGGGTTTGCCAATCAAACAGACCGCTCATGCGGGCCTCGAACTGACGCTGCAAGGGCGTGGGCGCGTGGTCGTTGACCAGTTGCAGAGCGTGTCCGGGCTGCAATGCCATAAAGGTCGAAAAGATCAGGTCATGACGCTCATGCGGGGCAATTTGGCGAACGTCGAGGGTGGTGTCTACAGTGGCTGACATGGTCGCGTATCAATGAACAAAAGAATCCATGGATGGTGGATCTTTTGAATGGAGTCGGCCTTGTAGTGGGTTAAGTTTGGGCCGGCAGACCCAGCAAGTCAGGTCAACTTGACTCGGATCAACATTCCACAATGTTCACCGCCAACCCACCTCGGGCGGTTTCCTTGTATTTGTCCTTCATGTCGGCCCCCGTCTGGCGCATGGTCTCGATGACCTTGTCCAGGCTGACCCGATGCGAGCCGTCCCCATGCAAGGCCAGACGCGCAGCGTTGATGGCCTTGACCGAGGCAATGGCATTGCGCTCGATGCAAGGGATCTGGACCAGGCCGCCTACCGGGTCGCAGGTCATGCCCAGATGGTGCTCCATGCCAATCTCCGCGGCGTTTTCAATCTGCTCGGGGGTGCCCCCCATCACCGCACACAGGCCCGCAGCAGCCATCGAACACGCCACGCCGACTTCGCCTTGGCAGCCCACCTCCGCGCCCGAGATGGAGGCGTTCTCTTTGTAGAGCAAGCCAATGGCGCCCGCGGTCAGGAAGAAATCTTCGATGCCTTGCTCGGTCGCGCCGGGTACAAAGCGGTGGTAGTAGTGCAGCACGGCGGGCACGATACCGGCCGCGCCGTTGGTCGGGGCCGTGACCACGCGTCCCCCGGCTGCGTTTTCTTCGTTGACGGCGAGCGCGTAGAGGTTGACCCAATCCATCACTTGCAGTGGGTCTGCCGATGCAGGGTCGCCCTGCAGCTTTTGAAACAAGGCGGGTGCGCGGCGCTGCACTTGAAAGCCGCCCGGTAGTTCGCCCGTGCTGCGGCAGCCATGCTCGACACAAGCCTGCATGGTTTGCCACAGCCTTTGCAGGCCGGCGTGGATCTCTTCGTCGCTGCGCCAATGTCGCTCGTTGCGCCGCATGATCTCGGCGATGCTGCATTGGTGTTGCGCAGTCAGCGCCAGCAAGTCGGCCGCGCTGTGGAACGGGTAGGGCAGCACGGTGGCATCCGGCGCGACGGCGGCCTGCCGGCTGTCGTCCTGGGCCACTTCTTCGCTGACGACGAACCCACCACCCACCGAGAAGTAACAGCGGTTTGCCAGTTCATTGCCCTGCGCATCTGAGGCAATCAGGCGCAGACCATTGGGATGGAAGGGCAGGCTGGTTGACGGAACAAAGCGCAGGTCCTGAGCCGGGTCAAAGGGCAGATGCGTGTCGCCAAGAACGGGCAAGACCTTGTGCTGCCGTACACAGTCCATCCATGCGGGGATGGCATCCACCGGGACGGTGTCGGGCTCGTGCCCCATCAAACCCAGCAAGATGGCTTTGTCCGTGCCATGGCCGCGGCCCGTGGCGCCCAGTGATCCGTAGAATTCGCATTCGATGCGTCGCACCAGGGGCAGGATGCCCTGGCTATCGAGCCGGGCGGCAAACAGCCGGGCGGCCCGCATGGGCCCGACGGTGTGCGAGCTGGAAGGGCCGATTCCGATTTTGAACAGGTCAAAAACAGAAACGGCCATGATCAGTGCTCCGTGCGCAGGCGACTGATCAAGTGAGCCGCTTCGCGAAGGGCCCCCTGGTCGCTCAGGCCCATGTCGGCAAATTCGCTCTCGGCGATGGCATCGCACAGACGCTCGAGTTGCATCAGGATGGTGGCCACTTCATCTTCGCTGGCTTGCAGCCGGGGCTGCCATTGCTGGATGCGGGCGACGTGGCGCTTGCGGCTGTCCGCCCGGGCCTGGCGCACTTCCGGGTATTCGTAGGCCAGTTGGCGAAGATGACGCCGGAAGATCAGGAAGGAGCGATGGCCCTCGGCATAGGCCTCGGCGATTTGCAGGCTGCTGGACTGGCGCACCATCAACTCGCTCAGGATGGCGGTTTCGGCTTCCTCCCAGGCCAGGTAGACCTGAATGAAGATGTCAACCTTGTCCTTGTACCAGCGATAGAAGGTCTGGGGTGCAAAGCCAGCGCGCCGTGCGATGCGGTTGGTGTCCGTGGCCGCGAAGCCGTGTTCGATGAACTCCGCTGCGGCAGACCGCAGCAGCTTCGTGCGGGTGTCCTCTACCTCAGCGGATGGGGGCGAAGCATCTTTCGGCGTGTCGGCGGGGGCCGCGCGTCGGGTGTTCACGCGGCGAGTGCGCGGCTGGGAAATTGCGTCTTCAGCCATGAATTCAAGTCGGAATAGACGAGGTGCTTCTTGGGCTCGTGGAACAAGGCGTGCGCCAGATCGGGATAGCGCGAAGCGGTCACCACGGAAGCGGGGGCCTCTGCAGCAAAGCGATCACAGGCACGGGCCTGAACCAGGCGGTCCACCTCAGAGTACAGCAAGAGGGTGGGGCATGTCCAACGCGGCGCGCATTCCATGACGGCTTGCCCGTTATTCAAAATGAACTGGGTCAGTCGTGGCGTGATGCGTTGGTGGATTAAGGGGTCGGACTCGATGTCGGCGATCACCGCAGGGTCGGAGCTGCACCAATCGGCCTTGAGTCCCACAGGCACGGCCAGATCCGGAACCAGCCGACCGAAAGCCGACAGCAAAGCCTTTTGTGTCAGGGTCATGCTCGGCTCGAGCGCGGGAGCGGCCAGCACGGCGCCGTCGATGCGTCGGGCCCAGGAGGGCGCTTCAGCGGTGTCTGAGCCTGAGCCGGCGCAAGCCATGCGGGCAGCCATCAAGCCGCCCACGCTGGCGCCCATCAGGATGCGAGGCTGGGACGGGTACAGCGCTTCGGCGGCATCGAGCACCGTCGCCAGGTCATGCAGGAAGTCGTCGTCGGCTTGCAAGGTACCGCGCGCACCTTCTGACTGGCCGTGTCCACGATGGTCGTAGCTGACCACAGCCCAGCCTTGTTGATTGAGATGGGCTGCGACGTCGGCATAGCGTCCTGCGTGCTCGCACAGCCCATGCAGCAACACCACGAGACCGCGCGGGTGTTCGATGGGGTAGTGATAGGTTCTCAGCTTGAGGCCATCGCGGGCCGCCAGATGAGCGGGAAGGGCAACTCGGACCATGGCGCGAAGTATGCCCTTGAGAACGCGGCCCGTGTGACGTTTGGTCACCCGATCTGGATCAATTTCGGGAAAGTCAGGGGACCGAAAACCGCAAATGTGAAAAGCGAGAAGGGAATTCGGTCAACCCTGTCAGTCTTCGGTCAGTGAGAGGTTCCTTCTGACTTACTGATCTTGTTCCACACGTTGTACTTGCCCACGGGCTTGCTCATGGGCAGACGCTTCACTTCTTTAAGCGTTTTGGCGTCGTACACGATCAAGGCGCCATCCATCTCCCACAGACTGGCCAGCGCGTATCTGCCATCGCGGGTGAACTCGATGTGGGCCAGGGTCTTGCCCGGCTCGCCCTCGATGGTCTGCGCCGGTTTGAGGGTCGCCTTGTCGATCAGCATCAGCTTGTTCTTGGCCGTCGGGCTCATCATCGCATCGACCCAGGCATAGCGGCTGGACTCGTGGCTGCGCATGAAGAAGCCGGGGCCCAGGGTGGGGATCTGCGTGATGGTCTTCCAGGTCTGCATGTCGATGACACTGATGACGCCGTCCTTCAGATTGGGAGAGGCCAGCACCGTGGTCTGGTGGCCATCGGGAGCCGTCCAGGGCCAGGTGATGCCGGAACCCAGGTGGGGCATGCCGGGCAGGTCGATGTGCGCCACCGCGCGGCGGGCATCGAGGCTGATGACCTGGCTGTCGGCCTGCGTCTCGCCGGGGCGAGGGCGGGCGGAGCCAATGGCAAAGCGGTAGCCCTGGTCAAAGAAGAAGTCGTCCAGCGGCGCGGTCAAGGGTGTGCGGCGGACACCAAAGGTGCCGGGCTCGGCAATGCCTTCGCCCATGCGGTAGTCGTGCACATAGCCGTTGTAGATCGGTTCGGCCTTGGGGTCGTAAGAGATCTCCCACAGCTCAGGCAGGTCCTTGAGCGCCACCACGAAGCTCTTGCGGGGCGAGGCGTCATACACCGCCGACACGCGAGACGTCTGGGCGCCATCGAGTTGTTTGGCGGGATAGAGCTTGATCAGTTTCAGATCACTGTCAAACAGCACCACGCTGTGGGGCAGGTAATTGGCTGCCATCACGTAGGCACCGTCGCCCGATACGGCCACATTGCGCATGTTGATGCCGGCGCGCACCTCGGCCACGACCTTGAGGTTGTAGAGGTCGTACTTGGTGATCCAGCCGTCACGCGAGCCGAAGTAGACGTATCGGCCATCGGGTGAGAACTTGGGGCCGCCATGCAGCGCAAAGCGCGAGGCAAAGCGGTGAATGACTTTGAACTGGTCGCCGTCGACCAGGGAGACATGATGGTCGCCACCTTCCACCACCACAAACAGGTTCAAGGGGTCGGCTTTCCACACCGGCTTGGCGGGCCATTTGGCCCAGCCCGCGGTTTCGACACGCGAGGCTTGGATGTCTGCTTCGGCCCAGCGGGGGCGTGGCTCTTGCGGGGTGTAGATCCACTTGGCCAGGGATTCGATCTCCGCGGCGCTGAGCTTGTCGGCAAAGGCGGGCATCTGGGTGGCTGCACGACCTTGCGTAATGACCTGGATCGCATCCTTTTGCTTGAGGCGCTCCAGGCTCTCTGGCATCAGCGCTGGGCCCATGCTGCCCAGGCGCTCTGGGCCGTGGCAGGTGGCACAGTGCTGCGCAAAAAGCTCATGCGGGGCACGTGCCGCGGGCTGCGATGCCGATGCCGCAGCGCTGGCGGCGGCCGGTGTGTCTTGCGCGTGGGCCATGTCCCAGCCCATCCACATCATGGCCAGTGCCAACCCGACCTGGGTGATCCATCTCCACATGATGGGCTCCAGTCAGTGAGGGGTGTAGGCGAAGGGGGTGACGACGACGCGCTCGGCCGACGTGGTCACGCCAATTTCCTCATCCGTCAGGTAGCAACCGGGATCTTCGGCCCAGAACGAGCCGGTCACCTGGTGGGCGCGTACACGGGTGTTGCCATTGCAGATGGCCAGATGCTTGCAGCTGCCGCAGCGGCCCTGAACGGGGCGAGGGCGTTGCTTGAGGCCAGCCATGAGCTTGTCGGACGTGTCGGCCCAGATCTCGCCAAAGGGGCGCTGGCGCACGTCGCCCAGGGTGTGGTGCCACCACATGGTGTCCGGGTGGACCAGACCCAAATTGTCGATGTTGGCCACGTTCACGCCTGACGAGTTGCCGCCCCAGGCCACCAACTCTTGCTGGACATCGTCAGCCCAACGCGGCAGATTGCGCTGCACCCACTGCAAGAGGTAGACGCCATCGGCATCGTTGTTGCCAGTGACGAACTCATGATCGCGCCCTGCTTGCGCGGCGACCCAGGCGGTATCGAACAGCAGATCGAGCGCCTGGCGGGTGGCTTCAAAGTAGGCATCCTTGGCGCGGTTGAGGTTGCCGCGGCCCGCGTAGTTCAAATGCGAGAAGTAGAACTTGCTGATGTCTTCGCGCTCCATCAACTCCAGCAAGGGGGCCAGTTGGTCGCCGTTCATGGCCGTCATCGTGTAGCGCAAGCCGACCTTGACGCCGCGTTCACGCAGCAGATGGATCGCCTTCAGAGAGCTGTCAAACGCCCCCTCCAGACGGCGGAATTTGTCATGCACCGCGCCAATGCCATCCAGGCTGATGCCCACATAGTTGAAGCCCGTGGCGGCGATGCGATCGGCGCAAGCCTCATCGATCAGGGTGCCATTGCTCGACAGGCCGGTGTAGAACTTCATCGCCTTGGCGTGTTCGGCCAGCTCGAAAATATCCTTGCGCATCAGGGGCTCGCCCCCCGACAGAATCAGCGCGGGCACGCCAGCCTCCTTGAGCTCGCCCATCACCTTCAGCGCTTCGGCGGTGCTCAGCTCGCCCGCATAGTCCGTGTCGGCTGACAGGGCGTAGCAGTGCTTGCAGGTGAGGTTGCAGCGGCGAATCAGGTTCCAGATCACGACCGGACCGCGAGGAATGCGGTGCGGGCGATGAGGATAGGTGCCGCTGCGTTCTGCCTGGGCCAAGGCATTCATGAATTCAGAGATGCGAAACATGGATCACTCCTGCGGACGGCGATGGGTTTGAAGCCGCAATCCGGTTTTTTTGAGAATCTGGCTGCTGTAGAGAATGTCGTGCTGACGCAAGGCGGGGCCCAGCAGTTGCGCGATCTGTTGTGCTTGTTGTTCCACTTCGTCACGGGTGTGGCCGTGCACCATGGCAAACAGGTTATAGGGCCAAACAGGCAGGCGCCGCGGCCTGCGATAACAATGAGACACGAAGGGCAGGTGCCCCACCGCCTGCCCCAGCTCGTCCACCCGCGCATCGTCCACATCCCACACGGACATGCCATTGGCGGTGTAGCCCAGTCGATAGTGATTGGGCACCGCGCCAATGCGACGGATCAGGCCACGCTGCAGCATGTCGTTCATCGTGCGGATGACGGTGTCTTCGCTCAGACCCAACTGCTCGGCCACCTGTAGATAGGGCCGGGGCGTCAGAGGCAAGCCGGCCTGGGTGGCGGCGATCAAACGGCGTTCCAGATCGCTCAGGCCTGTGGTGGGAGGGGCGGCGTTCATGCGTGTCCTTGTGTCCGATCAGGCCGGAAGGCGCAGTTCCACAAAGAACTCGCGCTCCTTGGGGAAGGCCCAGACCTTCAGTCCGGTCAGGGCTTCGATGCGCTCACACACATCTTGCGCTTGAGCGGGGGTTTCCGCACCGACGACGAACCACATGTTCAGTTCATGCTCACGTCTGTAGTTGTGAGCCACCTCGGTCTGGGCGTTGACCAGGGCGGTCACTTCTTCAAAGCGTTCTTCCGGGGCGGTCAGCGCTGCCAGGATGAACTGCCCGCCGGCTGCTTCAATCTGGAACAACGGACCAAAGCGGGTCAGCCAGCCATCGTGCAGCAGGCGGTCCAGCCGCCCGATGACGTCTTGCTCGCTCAGGCCCAGGGCCTGCCCCACTTCGGCGTAAGGCTGGGCGCACAGTGGGAAGCCGCCATGCAGATGATTGATCAGGCGCCGGTCTGTGTCGTCCAGCAGGGCAGAACTGCTCATGCTGCCACCGCCAGTTTGCTGGGTTCAGGGGCCGGTGCCTCGACGGGGGGCGCGCGGAAATACCGGCCACCCGTTTGCTTGAATCGTTCGGTGCTGAACAACACGGCATGGTCAAACGCCGTCAAACCCGTGGCCTGGCGAGCCTGCTCGATGTGGGCCAGGGTCTCGGCGCGGGTGCGGCCATGCACCATGCAATACAGGTTGTAAGGCCAGCCCTCGTCACGCTGGCGGGCATAGCACAGCGTCACGCCTGCTTGCTTGGCCAAGGCCAGACCGTATTCGACAAAGGACTCGTCGGGCACATTGAACACCGTCATGGCGTTGGCGGTCACACCCAGTTCATGGTGGCGGACGATGGCGCCAAATCGGCGCAACGCCCCGGTGTCGAGCCAGTGCTGGATCTTGTGAAGCACATCGTGCTCGGAGCAGCCGGCCTGCCTGGCCCATTGCGCATAGGGCCACTCGGTGATCGCCATGCCGGTCTCGATGGCGGCCGCCAGCGCATGGTCCGCCGGGTCGATGGGATCGCAGCGGCGTGAGCGAACCGCCTGGCAGTGGCCAGTGGTCAGATCGAAGCCGAGGTCAATGCGAAAGGCTCGACGCATGGGCAGGCGCAGCGCCCGCAAATGGGTGACGGCCTCGATCTCACTGACACAGGCATCGCGTTCGGCCACGCTCGGTGCGGTCACGACGAACCACATGTTCCAAGTGTGTTCCCGGGCGTAGTTGTGGTTGACGCATTCAAAGCTGTTGACCTGTTGCGCAACCTGCTGCATGCGCTCGGGCGGCACGGCCAGGGCACACAGCATCGCCGAGCCGCCGGCACCCACGCCAAAGATGCCGCCAATGCGGCCCAACGCGCCGGCTTGTTGCAAATGACGGTAGCGCTGCTGCACCTCGGCGCCGGTGCAACCATGCTGTGCGGCGATCACTTCGAACGGCCGCGACGTGAGCGGGAAGTCGCGCTGCCAGTCGTTGAGCAGGGCCAGATCCAGTGCCGGCAGCGGTTCAGCCGGAGGTTCGATGTGTGCTGCAGTCATGTTTAAAACCCGATTCGTCCAGCGCGGTGGGTGAAGAAGATGCCGCTGGGGGCATCCATGGGCAGGGTCTGCAAGGTCTCGAAGTTGCTGGGGTCGATCACGCTGACCAGGTTGGCATCGCGTGATGAGATCCAGATCTGGTCGGCACGGGGCGTGAATTCCATGTGCAGCACGGCTTTGCCGGGCTCCAGGGTGCGCACCACCTGGCGAGTGGTCGTGTCGATGACTTGCACGCGGCTGTAGTCGGGCACGGCAAAGTTCACCCACACTTGGCGCCCATCCGGGCGCGCCATCACGAATACCGGTTGGCCCAGCACCGGGATGCGGGCGGTTTCCTGCCAGGTCTCGGTGTCGACCACCAACACCTCATGGCGGCCGATGGCGGGCAGGTAAGCTTGGCGTCCAGCCACGGCCCAGCCGCGCAAGTGCGGCATTTTGTAGACGGGCAGAGGCTCCTGGCCTCGGCCATAGCCCGACAGGATCTTGCGAGCCTTGGGCTGGGGCGCCCACAGATCGATCAAGGCCAGGCCGTCTTCACCGAACAGTCCGGCGATGTAGTAACGGCCATCGGGCGTGATCAAGCCATCGTAGGGCTCGTGGCCGATGTGCTGGATCTTCTGGATGCGCGGAGCCTGGCCGGTCGCGATGTCCGCGATCCAGACTTCATCGGCATCAAACAGAGAAAAAACGAAGCGCTGGCCTTGACCTGTCGTGGGCGCGTCCACCAGGCCCACCACGCGAGAGAGCTTGCCAGGGGCATATTCAGCCGGGATGTCTGCCACCAGGGACAACGTGTGGGCATCGAACACCTTGACGCCGCCTGGGGTGTAGTTCTGTGCGACGACGTAACGGCCATCTTGCGACATGGCGCCGCCAATGCTGTTGCCAGCTTGCATGACCCGTGCTTCGAGCTTGCGGGTCAGCAGGTTGACCTTGCTCAAGCCGCCATCGCGACCAAACACATAGGCGTATTGCTGATCGCGTGAGAACACCACCGAGGCATGCGAGAGGTCGCCCAGGCCGGAGACTTCGCCCAGGTTCTGCAATCGGGAGGTGTTGACCACGGCCACTTTGCCGCTGGCACGCTCGATGACCAGTCCAAGGTCACCCGTGCCCATTGGCGCAGAAGGCTGCAGGGCGCATGCCTGCAAGGCCAGCACGGTCGTGAAAAGGGTGTAGCGCAGAGCGCGAGACAAACGCTGAGACAGGGTTGATCGGTGGTTGATCCGGGCGGTCATGTCGGCGCGCTCCCTGTTCTCTCATTCAGTCGGAAAGCCGGCAATCAGCTGCTCGGCGATCCAGCGGGCGTCGGCTTCAGAGATCATGCTCTTCCAGCCTGGCATCGGGGTTCCCGGACGTCCGTGAAAAATCGTGGCCACCAGGCTGTCCAGCGGTTTGCCGGCCAGCGCGGCGGGGGTCAAAGGCGGCCCCAGCCCACCTGTCAGTTTCATGCCGTGGCAAGAACCGCAGTCTTGCCGAACCATGCGCACCAGATGCTGCTCATGGTCATTCGTCACGACAGACGAGGGAGGTGGGGCCGTGCTGCATGCGTTGCCCAGCAGCAAGCTGGACACCGCACACAGCCTGATCGTGCCTTTGTGCAAGATCAGGACTTCAGGATCGACTCGATGACGGCCTTCAGATCGGCATCGCTGATCTTGTCGGCGCCATTAGGCGGCATGGGGATGGGACCCCACACGCCAGAGCCACCCTTGCGGACCTTGTCGGTCAGCTTGGCCACGACATCCTGGCCTTTGTACTTGGCTGCGATGTCCTTGAAGGCAGGGCCCACAAGCTTCTTGTCCTTGGCGTGGCAGGCCACGCAGCCTGCTTTGCCCATGGCTTCGTCAGGTGTGGCAGCCCAGCTGCTGGTGGCAGCCAAAGCCAGGCCCATGGCCGACAGGATGAATGTCAAACGTTTCATGTGAGACTCCTCAATACACGTCGTGTTGTGTGTTGTACACGTTGAAGTGGCCGGTTGGCGTGATCAGACGTGGATCCTTGATCACAGCCTTAAGTTTCAAGGTCTTGTCGTCCACCACCACGATGGCGGATTGCTTGTCCTTGGCTGACCAGACGGCGAACCAGACTTCGTCACCGGCCTTGTTGTACTCAGGCTGGACCACGCGCATCGCGCCGCCATCCTTGATACCCGTCCAATCGGCGATTGGCAGCACGGTGTAACCCTTGGCCAGATTCTTGATGTCATACACAGCCACACTGTGCGACACGGCGGGATCCGGGTTCAAAGGATTGTCGACGTACAAGTGCTGAGACTTCGGATGGCTCTTGATGAAGAGCGAACCGCCGCCTTGGCTCTTGATGGTCTCGACCACCTTGAAGGCCTGAGCCTTGTGCTTCTCTGGGTCGGTGCCGATCAGCGAGATGGACTCGTCACCCAGGTGACCCGTGGACCACACAGGGCCGAACTTGGGGTGGATGAAGTTGGCGCCACGACCGGGGTGGGGGATCTTGCCCACATCGATCAGCGCAGCCAGCTTGCCTTCCTTCAAGTCCACCGCGGCAATCTTGTTGCTTTGGTTGGCCGCGACCATGAAGTAACGCTTGGTCGAGTCCAGACCGCCGTCATGCAGGAAGCGGGCGGTGCCGATTTCCGTGGTCTTGAGCGCGTTGATGTCCGAGTAGTCCACCAGCAAAGTCTTGCCGGTTTCCTTCACGTTCACGACGAACTCAGGCTTGAAGTGCGAGGCGACGATCGAGGCCACACGTGGCTCGGGGTGGTATTCCTGCTTGTCCACGGTCACGCCGCGGGTCGACACGATCTTCAGAGGCTCGAGGGTGTCGCCCTTCATGATGGTGAATTGGGGCGGCCAGTAGCTGCCAGCAATCGCCAGCTTGTCTTCAAAGCCCTTGTACTTGGAGGTGTCCACCGAACGGGCTTCCAGACCCACGCGGATCTCGGCCACGTTGTCAGGCTTTTCCATCCACAGGTCGATCATGTTGATCTTGGCGTCGCGGCCAATCACGAACAGATAGCGGCCCGATGCCGACAGACGCGAGATGTGAACGGCATAGCCGGTCTTGATGACGTTGATGATCTGCTTGGTGTCGCCGTCGATCAGCGCCACTTCGCCCGCATCCCGCAACGTGGTCGAGAAGATGTTGGCGATGTTGTAGTTGTTCATCTTCTTCGTCGGACGCTTTTCAGGCGGGACGATGACCTTCCAGGTGGCCTTCATCTGGTCGAGGCCGAACTCAGGAGGCTGGGGAGGGTCTTGCTGGATGTAGCGGGCCATCAGGTCGACGTCCTGCTCTGACAACTCACCGGAGGTTTGCCAGTTGGGCATGCCGGCTGGCGAGCCGTAAGCAATGAACACCTTCAGGTAGTCGGTGCCTTTGGCCAGGGTGATGTCGGGCGTCAGTGGCTTACCGGTCGCGCCCTTGCGCAGCACGCCGTGGCAACCTGCACAGCGTTGGAAGTAGATATTGCGTGCCTTGTCGAACTCCGCTTGCGTCATCTTGGGCGCTTTGGGGTTCGTGCTTTGGTACATCGGCTCATCGGCGAGCGGCGAGGTACCTGCCTGGTAGTTCACCTCGGGTTGTGACATACCCTTTTCGGCGGCTTGTGCCAAACCACCCAGGGCAGCAAATGCTGCCAGCGCGAGTGTGGTGGCGCGCCGTGCTACGGATCTTTTCATGCCTGGTTCTCCTTATCGCAGCGGAAACCTGCGGTTGCAGGCGTCGTATTGGGAGGTTGCTGCTTTCCCTCTGTGCCGAAACCATCGTGCTCGGGGAAACCCGAGTATTCCTTGAATCAGATCAAAATAACAGCGTTGTTGTCATGGACATGAGCCACATCAAATCCGATGTGGTGATTGCGTCACGCAGCCTGCAATTGATACTTGGACAAACGCTCCGTATCTTCGATATGAATGTGGCGTTTGTCGACTTCGATCAGCCCTTCTTCGATCAATTCATGCAACACCCGCGAGAAATATTCGGGCGTCAATGACAGACGGGAAGCCAGCGTCGCCTTGCTGACAGGCAGAGTGACGGTGCGGCGACCAGGCTTTTCGTCGAGTGCACAAGGCAGGGCCGGCGTCTCGCCATTGAGCAGGTAGCCGATGACGCGTTGCATACCTGAGCGCAGGGCATAGGACTCGACGTCATGAATCAGACCATGCAGCTTGCGCGAGATGCCAGCGAGCATGCGCAGCGCGAAGCGGTGATCGGCTTCGATCTCGCGCATGATGGCTTGGCGCTTGACCGTCAACAGCGAGGTCTCGGCCAATGCCTGCGCATTGACGATATAGGGACGGTTGGTGAACATCAGTGCTTCTGCGAAGGTCTGGCCCGGGCTGATCAGCTCGATCACCTTTTCCTGCCCATTGGGCGCCAACGCAAACAACTTGACCTGGCCGCTGATCACAGCGTGCAGTTCGTCACAAGGGTCGCCGACGCGGAACAGCATTTCGCCGCGAGAGGCGCGTCGCACGATGCACCCTTCTGCCAGCCGCTCCAGTTCAGCGGGTTGCATGTCTGAGAAAAGCGGCAATTCACGTAGATAGGGTGCGACGGCAAAGGAACATTGGTGATTCATGGCGGGACTCCGATACCGGCCGAACACCGGGGACAAAACGAGGAACTGGAGGCCATTTTGAAAACCTCATGCGACCTTGTGTTGACACACATCAAGTCCGACGGGTCAACTCAAGTTTGCCAGTTCTTCAGAACGATCGGGTTACTACCTGATCTCGCATCAGGCTCATCCTTTCGGAGTAGCCAGTCGGGCGTAGACCGTGCTCAATTTAGACACAAGATCCCCGGGGTTGTGCACCACGGCAAAACCCTGATGGCCAAACAGGCTCGGAAGGTAGTCGTGCGCTTCATGGTCAATGGTGACGCAGTACGGATGCAGCCCGGCGGCCTTGGCCTCCAGCACAGCTTGGCGGGTGTCTTCCAGGCCATGCCGGCCTTCATACATGTCCAGATCGTTGGGCTTGCCGTCGGTTAACAACAACAGCAGGCGCTGCCTCTCCGGCCGATCTTCCAGGCCTTTGATGGCATAGCGGATCGCGGCGCCCATGCGCGTGTAGTAGCCGGGCCGAATGGCGCCGACCCGTGCCTGCACCATGGCGTTCCAGGGTTCATTGAAACGCTTGAGCAAATGCATGCGCACGTTTTGGCGGCGCACGGAGCTGAAACCCAGCATGGCAAAGGGATCGCCCAAAGCGGTCAACGCTTCACCGAATACATACAACGACTCGCGGATCACGTCGACCACGCGCTGCTCGTTGTTGGCCCATGCGTCGGTCGACAAGGACAGGTCGGCGAGCAGCAGGCAAGCCAGACTGCGTTCGACCGCTTGTCGACGGGAGTAGACGCGGGCATCGCCTTCATGACGGGGACTGGCGAGGGCGTCGGTGCGCCATTGCACCCAGGCGTCCAGATCCAGTTCGTCCCCCTGCTGTTGCGCATGCAGGTGGCGAGGCAGGGCCCGCAGCACTTCCAGCTTGCGGCGAATGCGCCGGGCCGTGAGCTTGAGGTGCTCGGGTGGCTGATACGCCTCGGGCTCACGCGCTTCCAGCAATTGCGCCGAGCAGTAATCGGGCACCATCGACTGGTTCTTCCAATGCCATTCGGGCAGGCGCACACCGGGGCCCAGTGGCTGGTCGTCTTGAGCGGCCCCCGGCAAATCAAGGTCGAACTTGACGCGGGCGGCGCTCGTCTGGCCGTCGGGCGTGATGGCCAGGCTGTCCATGTCGTCGGCTGCCTTGATGGCGTTGCCATCGTCATCGTCATCGGTTTGCCGGTTGACCTTGACGTACTCGCTCCAGGACATGATCGACTCAGCCCGAAAGAACATCATCATTCCGCTGCGGTCTGAGGCGTCTTCGGTGTGATGCGCACGCCGGCGCTTCTTGTCCTGCTGGGTCTGGCCTTGCCGGTGATCAGGTTCAGGCGGTGTGGCCGCAGATCGCGGTGCGGCTGAGCGTGCCACGCCGGTGGGGCTGAGCCACAGCCAAACCGGTGCGACATCTGCCGGCCGCAAGGGAGGGGCGGGCCATGCCATGGGCACCACGGGCGTCTTGGGGTTGATGTCCAGGGCTGCTCTCAGTGCCGCCTGGATGGCACGCTCGGCCAATTCGGCCGCGCCCTTGAGCTGGCCTGGCCCGGGGCGTTGATCCAGATGCATCGCCAGCAGGCGCTTGTAGCGGGACTTCATGCCTGGAAAGGCCTGTAGGGCGCACTGCGTCGCCCATTGGTTGTCGTCCACCCAGTGGCCGGTGTCGACGTGGCACGCTGC
Organism: Acidobacteriota bacterium; assembly: GCA_050259275.1. Lineage (GTDB taxonomy): Bacteria > Pseudomonadota > Gammaproteobacteria > Burkholderiales > Burkholderiaceae_C > Aquabacterium. The sequence goes on along the minus strand of JBLNAI010000015.1, from coordinate 241,571 downwards.
CAGAGTGGCCAGCCACAGGTAGAGGTCACGGTTCAGCTTGCGATCGCCGAACACCGCGATGGAGGGCGGCAGGGCCAGGCTGTCGGCATCGAGCGTGGGCAGCGAATCATGGGTCGCGCTGCCGGCCACCTTCTGCAGCCAGCTTCGCGGCCCGCCGCGCTGTTGGGTGGTCGCCTCACGCAGGCGCAAGGTGGCGCTGCCGCCCGCGGCACGGAACATCAACTCGATGGCGCGGCGCATGTCCGTCAACTGGACGCGGGCCGCTTCATGTTCCACGCTGGCGGCGCGGGTGATGAATTGGTGCCACAGGCGCCCAACCAGCTCTTCCATCAGGCGCTCCGTGGGGGCGGCGGTGGGCAACCTCGGGGCACAGCGGGGGGCTCACCCGAGGCTTGCGCCATGGCCGACTTGCGTTGGCGAATGGTTTCGCGCACGGCGTCAGCATCGACCTTCCAGGTCAACAAGGGGGGCTTGTCGTGTACGGCTTGAGATTGGTCACAGGCTTCCAGGCACTGACCGCACTGCACGCACGAGAACATCATGCGCTTGATGTCGCGCGGATGCAGCCGCATGGGGCAGGCGTTGTCACAGGCGCTGCCGTAAGGCACATGGCAGGTGCGGCAGTCGCGGGCGCGCTCGCGGTCGAACGCGACCACCATGCCCTTGTCATTGGCCATCCAGGCCAGGCTCTGAAACAGCCCGACAGCACACCCGAAGCGGCAAAACAGATGACGTGCGAACAGGAACTCCGCGCTAAACACCAGGGTGCCCGCGCCGAGGAAGCGCGCCTGGTTGGGAGTCAGCGTCGCATGGATCAGGTTGTGCCAGATCTGTGCGGGCGGCAACAGATAGGTCAGCAGAGTCACGGCCCACAGCCCGGCGAACAACACCGCGCCGAGCCCGAAGACCGGCCACCACCAGCGCGATTGCTGAACCGGCTTGCCGTTGGGCAGGGTCGGGGGCAGGGGATGCTTGTCCCACAAGCTGAACTTGCCACTGGCTCGCCGCAAGGCCCCGTTGAGTGTCTCGACGATCGAAAAGTGAGGGCACAGCCAGCCGCAATACAGGCGCCCGTACTTCCAGGCGACGGTGAGGCCCCCGATGATGAACAGCAGGATCGGAAGCAGGCCCTTCAAGAGCAGCTGCACCGCGGTCTGAGCCGGGGTGGCTTGACCGTGCATCAGGGCATCGATACCCAGGTGCCACTTGATGCCCAGCAGGTACAGCTGGGTTTCTGTCAGGTCAAAGCGGAACAGGTTCAGCGAAGGGGCCAGCAAGAACAGCGTGAAAAAACCAAACTGCCAGGCGCGTCGTTGGCTTTGCTTAGGTAGGCCAGATGGCATGAACCACCTCATCAAGTGCGTCGGCGGTCTCATGATCGTCGGTCAGGGCATCCACAATCGCAGCGCGGCAAGCCTGTTGGGGGCTGAAGCCGGCGCGAATCAATTTGCCCGCATAAATCAGCAAACGGGTGCTGACGCTTTCTTCCAGATCATGATGGGTCAAGCGGCGTAGGGCATGCGCGAGCTTGACCAGGTTATGTGCGATATCGGCATCGACTTGCGCTTCACGCGCAATGACCGCCTGTTCCACCTCGGCCTTGGGGTAGTCAAACGTCAACGCCACAAAGCGTTGTCGGGTGCTGGGCTTGAGGCTTTTGAGCAGATTCTGATACCCAGGGTTGTAGCTGACGACCAGCATGAAAGTCGAGGGTGCATGCAGCACCTCGCCGGTGCGCTCGATGGGCAGCACGCGACGGTCATCGGCCAGCGGGTGGACCACCACGGTGGTGTCCTTGCGCGCTTCGACGACTTCGTCCAGGTAGCAGATGCCGCCGGCGCGGACAGCCCGCGTCAAGGGACCGTCGACCCAGACGGTGTCACCCTGACCGATCAGGTGGCGGCCAACCAGGTCGGCTGCGCTGAGGTCATCGTGACAGGATACGGTGAACAAAGGCCGCCCCAGGCGGGCGGCCATGTGCTCCACGAATCGCGTTTTGCCGCAACCCGTGGGGCCTTTGATCAGCAAAGGGAGCTGATGGGACCAGGCGCGCTCGAATAACTCGCACTCCTGGCCCTGTGCCTGGTAATAAGGGGCACTGTCAGACATGGTTCAAATCAGGCGCGTTGTGCAGGCACGGGTTGCCGACCATTGCCGCCCGACGACTGGGTCACTTCCACCACCGGCTCGCCGCCGATGAAGAAACTGGCCAGGTAAGTCAACAAGCCGATCAGGAACATCACGCCACCGCTGACGCGGACCCAGTAGAAGAAGTTCAGCTGGTCTTGCGTGGCCATGAAGCCCATCGGGCTGGCCGACAGACGTTGCAGCCACACTTGCAGGATGCCTGCGCCGGTCAGGGCCAGCACCATCACACCCATGCCGATGGTCATGATCCAGAAGGACCACATTTCGACGTGCTGGGCCTTGGCGCTGTTGGCCAGACGGCCGCGCAACGTGGGCATGGCGTACGAGATCATGGTCAGCACAACCAGCACGTAGGCACCGTAGAAGGCCAGGTGACCGTGAGCCGCCGTGATCTGGGTGCCGTGGGTGTAGTAGTTCACTGCGCTCAGGGTGTGGATGAAGCCCCACAGACCCGCGCCCAGGAAGCCCATCACCGAGGTGCCCACCGCCCACAAGACCGCAGCCTGGTTGGGATGTTCACGACGACGACGCTGCACCATGTTGAAGGCAAACACCGTCATCATGAAGAAGGGGATGGGTTCCATGGCCGAGAAGATCGAACCGATCCACTGCCAGTAGCCGGGCAGACCAATGAAGTAGAAGTGGTGACCCGTACCCAGGATGCCGGTCATCAGCGCGAAGGCGATGATCACGTACAGCCACTTGTCGATCACTTCACGGTCGACGCCGGTGGTCTTGACCAGCACGAAGGCCAGCAGGGCACCCAGGATCAGTTCCCACACGCCTTCCACCCACAAGTGGACCACGAACCACCAGTACAGCTTGTCGCGCACCAGGTTGTGAGGGTTCACGAAGCTGAACAGGAAGAACAGCGCCAGACCCCACAAGCCCATCAGCAGCACCAGCGAGATGCTGGTCTTGCGGCCCTTGAGCAAGGTCATGGTGATGTTGTAGAGGAAGCCCAAGGCGACCGCCACGATACCCAGCTTGGTCGGCAGCGGTTGCTCCAGGAACTCGCGTCCCATGGTTTCGAGCAACTCGTTGCCGGTCATCTTGGCCAGCGTGGCGTAAGGCACGGCGAGGTAGCCGACGATGGTCAACGCGCCTGCGATCAGGAAGATCCAGAACAGCGCGATCGCCAGCTTGGGGCTGTGCAACTCGGTTTCAGCTTCTTCGGGGATCAGGTAGTAGGCCGATCCCATGAAGCCCATCAGCAGCCACACGATCAGCAAGTTCGTGTGGACCATGCGGGCCTGGTTGAACGGGATGGCTGGGAAGCCAAAGTCCCCGATCACGTATTGCAGGCCCAGGAACAGACCGAACACGATCTGTCCGACGAACAGAGCAATGGCGCCAATGAAGTACAGCTTGGCGACTGATTGCGATTGGTATTTCAATGTTTTCATGATCTTCGCCTCAGCCTTCGATGTTGGGTGGCCAGTTTTCGGTGTTGATCTCGCCCGTCCATCTCAGGAACTCAACCAGATCGTTGAGTTGCTGTTCGGACAGATCAAACTGGGGCATCTGGCGGCGGCCGGGTGCGTGGGTCGGCTGAGCTTTGATCCAAGCCTTGATGAATTCAGGGCCACGGCGCTTGTAGACGTTGCCCAGTTCAGGCGCAAAGTAGGCGCCTTCACCCAGCAGCGTATGGCACCCAATGCAATTGCGGGTTTCCCAAATGCGTTTGCCAGCGACGACCGCTGGCGTGATATTTTCGGCATGCGCCCGCTGGGGAATTTGCTGTTCACTGTGGAACACAATGGCGGCGAACAAGAAAGCAAAAAACGCCGACCCCCCATAGAACATATTGCGGGCCATCTGTTTGGTGAACCCACCTCCGGCACCCTGGCTCATGGAAACCTCCTGGACACTCAATCCCAAATACCCACCGCCAAGGTCAACCGACCATGGCTTCCAAATGGGCTGCCCGAGTGTCCGAGTGAACTGGTCAGGCATCCTTGAACCACATCAAGAAAACGGGGGGCGACTGTGGCGCTTTGATCTGAGTCAATTGAATAATTCTTGATCTATATACTGACTCGGTACTTTCTCTCTTATTTGCAACGGAGTTTTTATGCATTCCGGTTTTCGCGCTCTCGGGCTGGCCGCAATGGGCCTGGCCATGTCGGTGTCTGCCCAGGCAGATCAAGTCGACTTCGCTTTGAACAACGATGCTTTCTCGGTGAACTACTCCTCGTCTCGCCTGGGCAGTGGTGCCAGTGTCGACGGGGACTGGTTTCACCATGTTGACCGCGGCAATGTGCTGGGACTGGGTTTGAAGATTGACCAGTACCGAGGCGCGGACAGCGTGTCGCTGGGTGGCAAGCTGGTGCTGGTCTCGAACGATGTGAAAGATGCGTCGGCGCTGGCGCTGGGTGGTGCGTTCAGCGTGGGCTTGCCGGGCGAGCCGCGTATCCGCTTTGGCGGCCATGCCTGGCTGGCGCCCTCGGTGACCAGCTTTGGGGATGCCGATGGCTTCATCGACATCGACTTGCGTGTCGGCTACCGGGTGCTGGATCGGGGTGAGCTGTACCTGGGCTACCGCTATATCAACGTCGACTACCAGAACCACCACGACCTGAAGGTGCAGGACGGCCTGATGGTGGGCATGAACCTGACGTTCTGAGCGGGCCTCACAGCAGGCGCAGGTCTTGGGGGCGCGCACCTGGAAAGGTCGCATCCAAGGCCTTGTTCGACAAGCCGAACTGCCGTTGCAGTAAACCGCCGAGCACGCTGCGGTAGTCGTTCAGCACGGGCAGGTCCCGGTTCTGGAAAAGCGTTCGTGCTTCGATGGTTTGCTGCTCGCCCGATACACGCCCGCCGTTGAGCCCGCCGCCCAGCACCCAGTAGACGCTGCCATGGCCGTGGTCGGTGCCCCGGTTGCCGTTCTCGCGCAGCGTGCGCCCGAACTCGCTCACGACCACCACCACGGTCTTGCGCCAGGCCACCTCGCCCATCTCTTGTGACAAGGCTTGCAGCCCCTGCGCCAGGTTGCCCAACTGCGTGGCCAGATAGCCGGTCGTGTTGCCCTGGTTCACATGGGTGTCCCAACCGCCCACGTCGATGAAGCCCAAGGCGTAGCGCTCCCTCATCAGTCGGGCCACGCGGCGGGCCTGGGTTTCGAAGCCGCTGGCGTTGATCGCTCGGCGGCTGGCGGCGTCCATCTCTGCGGCATAGTCCTGCATGACTTGCTGGCGGACTTCGAAGCCTTCGCTGATTTTGTCTACCAGCGCGTGATGGGCGTACATGGACTGGACGGCCGATTGCAGTTTGACGGGCACGTCTTGACCGGCCCGGCCTTTCAAAGGCAGGTTGGGCACCGACGTCGGGCCCCGAAAGACCGTGGGCAATTGGTCCGTGAACGACATGGCGCTGGGGGTGGCGCCAGCGTGCGAGGCCAGTTGCGCGGCGAGGCGGTTGAGAAAGCCCGAGTTGAAATCGCGTTGACCGCCCAGGCTCTGACCCAGTTCGATGCTGTCTTGCGTTTCAAAGTGGCTGCGGCTGATGTCATCGGTGCCGGCAAACGGGACGAAGGCCAACTGCTTGGCCTCCCACAGGCCTTGCAGCTTGCTGGCCACGGCGGGGTGCCAGGACCAGTCGGTGTCCAAGGCCTGTGCGCCCTGGGAGTCGCCTGTCGGGATGGCAATCGCAGGACGAACGTCGCGGTAGAAGGCGCTCTGGGCGGGCACCAGCAGGCTCATGGCGTCGTAGCCGCCCCGCAGGAAGACAAGCAGAAAGCGGGCATCGGGGGCGCCGGACGGTGTGGGCGCAGCCAGGGTGACACGAGGCAACACAACGGTGCCGCCAAGACTCAAGAAGGTGCGTCGATTCAGGGGCATGGCGGCTCTCGTTCAGCTGTACATGAACTCGGGGGCGGACAGATACAGCGTGTTCCACTCCTGCGGTGAGGCGGCCTGATCGAGGGCCCGCCGGGTGTCAGGGCCCCATCCCGGCTGAACATGCTGATAGTAAATCGGGCGCGCCAGTTGAGGGAAGGCCGGACGCTCTGCGCTGCCAGTCTCCTCTCCTTTGAACAGGCCCGCGCTGCCGCTGCCGATCAGGCGGGCGACCTCGAAACGTACGGTCATTTGCCCGGAACTGGCCCAGGCGTCCATGGTCAAGGGATACCCATCCGGCGTGGGACGGTTGTAGAGACCTTGCCCCAAGCGCTGGATCCAGTTCTCAATGGGCCGGGTGTTGGTGATGATCTGGTCGTTGTAGGCCGCGCGCACGGCCGACAACACATAGTGCACGGGCGATTTGAAGTGCTGACCGGCGGTCTGACTGAAGGCCGGGTGATGGACCATGGTCTCGATGGTGCGACCGATGTGCCCATCTGACTGCCGGAAGGTGGTCGCCATGGCTTGCACCAGGTCATCCGGCGGGAGGTCCGTGCAAAAGGCTTTGGCCAATTTGCGACTGATGAACGCGGCGGTCGCGGGGTGGGCGGCGAGCAGGTCCAGTGCCTGGTCCAACTCGCCCGCGCCTTGTCCTTTGATGATGTGCCCCAGCAGGCGCTTGTCACCAAAGTCGTGGCGTCCGGGGTGGAAGCTGTAAAGCCCGTCTTGCACGTACAGGGCGGCCCACTTCTTGTTGAGCCGAGGTGGTTCGTCAGGTGGCCGCACGCCGTGGCCAGTCAGGATGCGAGCCAGCTCTTGAACGTCGGTCTGGCTGTAGCCACCGTCGACGCCCAGCGTGTGCAACTCCATCAGTTCTCGGGCCAGGTTTTCATTGATCTTGCCCACTGCGTTCTGTTCGTTGTCCAGATACAGCAGCATGGCCGGATGGTGCAGCACGGCACCCAGCAAGGTGCGGAACGAGCCCAGAACGTGCGGACGCAGCGCATGTTCTTCGTAATCGCCCAGCATGGCTCGAATCTGGTGCTTGTGCTGGAAGACATTGAAATGGTTGAACCAGAACCAGGTGAGGCGCTCCCGGATCTGATCCGGCGAGTACAGCGCCCGCAGGACGTGGCGCGTGGCCGCTTCTCGCGCCAGGCGATTCATCTCTTCTTGCAGCGCTTGCTGGTTTTGCTTGCGCTCGTCTTCGGTGGCGAGGGATTCGCCGCGCTGCTTTCTGGCGCGTAGTTCAGCGGCCATGTCGACCAGCGACCGACTCGAGATCGTCAGTGCGGCGATACGGGCCTCGACAGCGGGAGGCAGAGTGGGCTGCACGTAGCCCTGGAGTTGATCAGCGAGCCAGCGGCGCGCCCCGATGGACCCGATTCGATCGAGCGCCTGATCGTTGGCACCCCAACTCAAGCGGTTGACCAGCAGGTAGTCGGATCGGGGCAGCGGCGAGGGGCGGGCGCTGGCCGAAGCGCACCCGGCCAGCCAGCCTGACAGGGGCGTGGCTGCGGCCATCCCCAACACGCTGAGGCGGTGCAGGACAGTGCGTCGATCTGAAGTGGCCATGATGGGATACCGGCGGCGGCTCAAGCAGGGCGATCACCTCGCCCGAAACGGAAAAAGCCAGGGCGGGCCCTGGCTTTCATTGCAAAGTGCCCCGAGGTATCACTTGCTGGCCGCTTGGGCGGCCTCGGCAGCCTTGGCGGCGTGGTGAGCTTTATGGGCCGCCTTGTGGTGCTTGTGCTTGACAGGTGCGGTCGCCTTCACCGTTTCGCCGGCAGCAGGCGCAGTGGATGCGGTGGCTGCTGGCGCTTGAGCGAACGATGCGGCGGCAACGGAGGACAACAGGGCGGCGATGACAAAAGTCTTTTTCATGATGCGTCTCTTTCAGATGGGTTGATTGGCTCGGCGGGGTGTGTGCGGGGCCATGAGCAAACAACGAAACGGTCAGTTCAGGCGTTGACGCGCGGTTGTTTCCGCTGTGTAAAGGTGATCGCGTCAACCACATGCCGCGTGGTTGCCGCTGCGTTGTGTTTTTCACGAAAGGCGGATGTCACTGGGGGTCATCACCGATCGACGGAGGGATGAGTGGGTGACTACAGTTCGTTAAACGGTTGCAGTAAGACCTAGGAGACAAGATGTACCCGACCTTTCTTCGCCCCCTGATCGTCGCTGGCGTCGCCGGTCTGATGGCGGTTTTCAGCGCGACGGCCTCCAGCCAGACCACGAGCTTTGCGGCGTCATACAACGGAGCGAGCATCGCTGGCGGCAGTTGCGGGAGCACCTACAGCATTTCGGGCGTCGAGCCCTCCAGCACGGGAACTTACCCCGTCTTCGTCTACATGGTGGGTACGTCCGAGAGCTACAACAATGCATCCGCCATGGCGGCTGTGAAGGCCATGGCCGCCAAGGGCTACGTGGCTGCGACGGTGGACTACGCCACTTCGCAGTTTGGTACCTGCTCGGTGTTGTCCGCCAAATCGAGTTGCATCTTCAGCCCCAACAGTTCGGTGGGCGCCGTTGCAGCCCTGTGTTCGCGTGCCAAGGCCGATTGCAGCAAAGGCATTGTGGTTGGCGGCTTCAGTCAGGGCTCGGTCCTGGCGCTGTTGGCCAAGAATTTCGATGCGCGTGTCCAGGCCGCCTATGGCATGGGGATGAGCAACGTCTACGCCACTTATGACCTGTCGTCTTGCGTCTCCAATGGCAATCGCACGCTCAAGAGCGATCGGCTGCGCGCAGTAGACGGCGAGCTGGACAATTTTGCTGGCGGCAACCAGTCTGCGGTCCAGAAGTCCTTGCAAAACGTCACGGGGCAGAACTGCGGCGCCGGCTCGTACAGCTGCACGAGCAGCAATGGCAGCGGCTGGATCATCGTGAAGAACAGCCAGGTGAAAGACGGCTCGGCCGATCACTGCTTCATGCGCGCCTCGGGCGACTGCTTTGGCAGTCAGGGCAGCCTGGACTCAGGTTGGCAGTCAGGTACCGCCAACTGGGAGCTGGACGCCAATTTGCAGTGGTTGACGAACTTCACGACCAAGTGAGGATCTGACGGTCAGCCGGGGCGCTGACGGTCATTGTGCGAGGGGCCAACAGGCCCCTCTTGCATTTGTCTGAAACCATCTTATAGAATCATTAGCACTCGACGCCGGTGAGTGCTAGCGATCTCTGAAAAGACGTTTGCCGCCATCGGCGTTGCCATGAAAAGTTGAAGTGAGCGCGTGCTTACTTCTGTTTTTGTTCAACCGATGTCTCACTGATAGACAGGAGTAACGATGAAACTGCGTCCTCTGCACGATCGCGTGATCGTCAAGCGTTTGGAAAACGAAACCAAGACCGCCCTGGGCATCATCATCCCCGACAACGCCGCTGAAAAGCCTGATCAAGGCGAAATCCTGGCCGTCGGTCCTGGCAAGCGCAATGAAAAGGGCGACTTCGTCGCTCTGAACGTGGCTGTGGGTGATCGCGTCCTGTTTGGCAAGTACTCGGGTCAGACCGTCAAGGTCGACGGCGAGGAACTGCTGGTGATGCGCGAAGAAGACCTGTTCGCTGTGGTGACCAAGTAATCGGTCCAGACCCAGTCCAACAGACATCCCTACATACTGAATTCGGAGAATACAAATGGCAGCAAAAGACGTCGTCTTCGGCGGTGAAGCACGTGCTCGCATGGTCGAGGGTGTGAACATCCTGGCCAACGCAGTCAAAGTGACCCTGGGCCCCAAGGGCCGTAACGTGGTTCTGGAGCGCTCGTTCGGCGCCCCGACCGTGACCAAGGACGGTGTGTCCGTGGCCAAGGAAGTCGAACTGAAAGACAAGCTGCAGAACATGGGCGCCCAGATGGTCAAGGAAGTCGCTTCCAAGACCTCTGACAACGCTGGCGACGGCACCACCACCGCCACCGTGCTGGCTCAAGCCATCGTGCGCGAAGGCATGAAGTACGTGGCCGCCGGCATGAACCCCATGGACCTGAAGCGCGGTATCGACAAGGCTGTGGCAGCCCTGATCACCGAGCTGAAGAAGCAATCCAAGCCCACCACCACCTCCAAGGAAATCGCACAAGTTGGCACCATCTCTGCCAACTCCGATTCCGACGTCGGCGAAATCATCGCCAACGCGATGGACAAGGTCGGCAAGGAAGGCGTGATCACCGTTGAAGACGGCAAGAGCCTGAACAACGAGCTGGACGTCGTCGAAGGCATGCAGTTCGACCGCGGCTACCTGTCGCCTTACTTCATCAACAACCCCGAGAAGCAAGCTGCTCTGTTGGACAACCCGTTCGTGCTGCTGTACGACAAGAAGATCTCCAACATCCGTGACCTGCTGCCTACCCTGGAGCAAGTTGCCAAGGCTGGCCGTCCTCTGTTGATCATTGCTGAAGAAGTCGACGGCGAAGCCCTGGCTACTTTGGTGGTGAACACCATCCGCGGCATCCTGAAGGTGGTGGCGGTGAAGGCTCCTGGCTTCGGCGACCGCCGCAAGGCCATGCTGGAAGACATCGCCATCCTGACGGGCGGCAAGGTCATCGCTGAAGAAGTCGGCATGTCTTTGGACAAGGTCACCCTGGCTGACCTGGGCCAAGCCAAGCGCGTGGAAGTGGGCAAGGAAAACACCACCATCATCGACGGCGCTGGTGAAGCTGCTGACATCGAAGCTCGCGTCAAGCAAATCCGCATCCAGATCGAAGAAGCCACCAGCGACTACGATCGTGAAAAGATGCAAGAGCGCGTGGCCAAGCTGGCTGGCGGCGTGGCCGTGATCAAGGTGGGCGCTGCCACCGAAGTCGAAATGAAGGAAAAGAAGGCCCGCGTTGAAGACGCCCTGCACGCCACTCGCGCTGCTGTGGAAGAAGGCGTGGTCCCTGGCGGTGGCGTGGCTCTGCTGCGCGCCAAGCAAGCGGCTGGCACCATCAAGGGTGACAACGCTGACCAGGACGCCGGCATCAAGCTGGTGCTCAAGGCCATCGAAGCCCCTCTGCGCGAAATCGTGTCCAACGCCGGTGGCGAACCCTCTGTGGTCGTCAACGCTGTGTTGAACGGTTCGGGCAACTACGGCTTCAACGCTGCCAACGACACCTACGGCGACATGATCGAAATGGGCATCCTGGATCCCACGAAGGTCACGCGCACCGCGCTGCAAAACGCTGCTTCGGTGTCCGCTCTGATGCTGACGACCGAGTGCATGATCTCCGAGTCCCCCAAGGAAGACGCGCCTGCCGGCATGCCTGACATGGGTGGGATGGGCGGCATGGGCGGCATGGGCATGTAATGTGTCCGGGGCGCGATCTTGCATCGCGCCTGCTCAGGCAAACCAGCCAAAGACAAGGGCCGCTTCAAGCGGCCCTTTTTTATTCGTGGCGCCAGACAGGGCTCACACACCCTGCGGTGAGGCCCCCTCGTCAGCCGCCATGCGCTTCACGCACCAGTTTGTCGTGACGCTCGGTGTCTTCCTTGACATGGCGCGCCACGAAGCGGCCGATGTATCCCAGCATCACGAACATGAACAGGATGACAGCCAAGCTCATCAGGCCGTAGTCCGTGGTGAAGAAGTCGATCCAGGCTTTCATGGTGTTGATCCTCCAACGATTGTGTCAGTGCAATCTGACGCCTAAACCGCCTTCGGTGTCCTGATCCAAGTCAAGTTCTGCGCCGCTGCAGGGCCGCACCGTCCACACGGTTTGACCGGGCACAATGTCGGCATGTTTTTGCAGTCCGGATATCAGCGTGTGGGCCGTCTACCAGGCATGGCAAGCCTGACCCGCCTGGGTTGGGTCGTGTGCGGTCTGGTCGCCATGGGCAGCGCCTGGGGGGCCCAGACCGGGGCCGCGCCGACGCCGGCCTCTGCGCCGGTCATCGAGTCGGCACGGCCTCGCATCGGCCTGGTGCTCTCGGGCGGTGGCGCCCGGGGGCTGGCGCACGTGGGTGTGCTCAAGGTGCTCGAGCGCGAGCGCATTCCGGTCGATGTGATCGCAGGGACCTCGATGGGCGCGATCGTCGGGGGGTTGTATGCCAGCGGACTGTCTGCCCAGGATGTGGAGACCGAAGTCCTCAAACTGGACTGGAACAATGTGTTCGCCACGCGGGTGGATCGGCGCGAACTGTCGCAGCGACGCAAGGAGCAGGATTTCGAAGTCTCTCCCCTGATCGAGATCGGGATCGGCGGCGACGGCCTGAAAGCGCCGCTGGGATCGGTCTCCAGCCGGGGGCTGGAGGCGCATCTGCGGCGTCTGACCTTGTCTGCCCGGCAGGTCAAGGATTTCGACCAGTTGCCCACGCCATTTCGTGCCGTGGCCACGGACATGGAGTCCGGCCAGGCCGTGATCCTGCACGACGGCGATCTGGCCACCGCGCTGCGGTCCAGCATGTCGGTGCCCGGGGTGTTCTCGCCCCTGGAGGTCAACGGGCACATTCTGGGCGATGGTGGCTTGGTCAACAACACCCCGGTCGACGTCGCTCGCTCCATGGGCGCCCAGAGGTTGATCGTGGTGAACATCGGCACGCCCCTGTCCAAACGCGACACCTTGAGTTCGCTGACGGGCGTGACCTCGCAGATGATCAACATCCTGACCGAGCAGAACGTGCAAGTGAGCTTGCGCAGCCTGAAGGCGGACGACATCTTGATTGCGCCTGACATGCCGGGCATGAGTTCGGCCGACTTTGATCGGGCCCGCGAGTTCATGCTGCGCGGCGAGCTGCAGGCCGAGGCCTTGGTGCTGCGCATGCAGGATCTCAAGCTGAGTGAGGCCCAGTATGCCGCCTGGAAAGCGCAACGCAAGCAGCGTGAAGCCAGCCCGGCGCCCCTGGCGTTTGTGCGGTTCGAAGGCACCGATCTGACGCATCCCCAGGTGCGCTCGGATGTGCTGGCCAGTCAGCCGGGCCAGCTGTTTGACCTGGCCAAGGCCGAGCACGACATCACCGTGCTGGCTGCCACGGGCGATTACCAGCGGACCGACTATCGCCTGGTCAAAGGGCCCGAGGGCGAAGGCCTGGTGTTTGACCTTGAAGACAAGCCCTGGGGACCCAACTACCTGCAGCTGGGGCTTGATTTCAGTGCCGACAACCGGGGGCGCAGTGCTTTCAACCTCAAGCTGGTCCACAACCGGCATTGGCTGGATGCGCATGGCAGCGAGTGGCGCAATTTTGTGCGGCTGGGTACCGCCCCGGCGTTGGGCAGCGAGTGGTATCGGCCGATGGACTGGCGGCTGCCGGATGGCCTCAGCGGGTTCGTGGCGCTGTCGGGGTCGACGCAACGCCGCACGGTGTCATATTTCAGCAATCCCAATGGCCACCTCAGCGCCAACATTGACCGCAGCACCACCGGCATCAATGTCGAAGCGGGGGTGAACTGGCGTGAGTTGGGCGAGTGGCGTCTGGGCTGGCTGCGAGAGGACTGGCGCGATGCCCCTTCGCTGACGGCGGCCGATTACAACCTGACTCCGGGCGTGCAGCGCTGGAGTGAGCAGGGCTGGCGCCTGCGCATGGTGTTCGATCAGCTTGACCACGCGTACTTCCCGACCCACGGCTGGCGCCTGGAAGGGCGTTGGGTGCAGGGGCACCGGCATCAACTGGGTGACGCGGAAGACGGCCTGTCCGGGCCGATGCGTTATCTGGATCTGCAGGGGCAGTTTGCCCGCTCGTGGGGTGCGCATACCTTGCAGGGTTACGCGCGTCTGGGTCTGTCAGACGGGCTGCAGCCGCTGGTGCCCCGGTGGGGGCTGGGCGGCTTCCAGCAACTGTCAGGGTATGCGCCGTTTCAGGTGAGCGGCGCGCAGGTCGCGCTGATGCGGCTGGGCTATCAGGTACGGATCACCGACCTGGCCTTGACCCGGGGCGTGTTTGTGGGCGGCAGCGTCGAGCTGGGCAATGCCTGGGACCACGCCGAGGATGTCTGGCGTGGCGCCAAGCGAAAGGGCTTCAGCCTGTACCTGGGGGCCGACACCGCGTTCGGCCCCGTCTATGGCGCGGTGGTGACGAGCCCGGGGGTGGGCTCGACCCTCATGCTGTTTGTGGGCCGGCCCTGACCGATCAGACGCGGCTCAAAGCCTGGCCCACGGTGGCGCGCAGGTACTCGATCACATGGGGGCCGATCTTCTTGAGCGGCAGCACTTCCTGGACGGCGCCGGCCGCAATGGCTTCTCGCGGCATCCCGAACACCACGCAACTGGCCTCGTCCTGGGCCACGCAATAGGCGCCGGCGTCGCGCATTTCACGCATGGCCCGTGCACCGTCGGCGCCCATGCCGGTCAGCATGATGCCAATGGCATTGGGGCCCACCACGCGGGCAGCCGACTTGAACAGCACCTCCACGCTGGGTTTGTGACGGTTCACCGGCTCGCCGTCCTGGACACGGGCAATGTAGTTGGCGCCTGATCTCTCCACGCTCAGGTGCAGGCCACCTGGGGCGATGTAGGCATGGCCCGGCAAGATTCGCTCGCCGTCTTGCGCTTCCTTGACGCTGATCTTGCACAGGCTGTCCAGGCGCGCCGCATAGTTGCGGGTGAAGCCGGGCGGCATGTGCTGCGTGATGACCACCGCTGGAAAGTCAGCCGGCAAGGTCGTCAACACGTCCTTGGTGGCTTCGGTGCCGCCCGTGGAGGCCCCAATGAAGACCAGCTTTTCGGTGGACAGCCGGCCCATGGTGGTGCCGCCGCTGGGCTTGACGGGTGCAGCGGCTCCCGCTTGGGTGCTGCTGGCGGCCGGGGTCGACGAAGGCAGCCGGTTGATGCGGGCCTTCGAGGCAATGCGCACCTTGTCGGTGATGTCATCGGCAAGCTGGCGCAAGCCGTCCGCCACGCCGATCTTGGGCTTGGCCACAAAGTCGATGGCGCCCAGCTCCAGGGCTTTGAGCGTGACGTCGGCGCCCCGCTCGGTCAGCGTCGACACCATCACCACGGGCATCGGACGCAAGCGCATCAGCTTGGACAGAAAGTCGATGCCATCCATGCGAGGCATTTCGACGTCCAGGGTGATGACGTCGGGATTCAAGTTGCGAATCATCTCGCGGGCGACCAGGGGGTCGGCGGCCGCACCAATGCACTCCATGTCGTGCTGGCGGTTGATGATCTCGGACAGCATGCTGCGCACCAGTGCTGAATCGTCGACGACGATCACGCGAATTTTGGCCATGGTGTCTCTCCTGTATCAGAACAAATCGATGGAACCGCCGCCCGTCGAAGCCGGTGCCACCTTTTGTGCAGCCAGACGTTCTTGCTGAACGATTGCGTCCGGGTTGGTCGGTGCCAGGCGCTTGACCATGGCTTTGCCGCTATGCGGGAAGAAACACACCTTGCGTGGGTAAATTTCCAGCACGTCCTTGGAAACGATGGGAATGCGTTCGGTCTTGAGGTAGTCCATCACGAAGGCCGTGTTGCGCTCGCCCACGTTGATGGTGTTCATGCCGCTGATCACGGCGCCGCCGCCAAAGACCTTGGCTTCCAGCGTCAGCCGAGAGGCGCCCATCTTCAACATCTCGTTGATCAGAAGTTCCATCGCATACGAGCCGTAGCGGCCCGAATCGCTGGCGCCGCCGCCGTTGTCGGGCAGCATGAAGTGGTTCATCCCGCCGATCTTGGCCTGGCGGTCCCACAGGCAGGTGGCGATGCACGACCCCAACGTGGTCATGATCAGCACGTCTTCATTGAACACGAAGTACTCGCCCGGCAGCACTTTGACCGCCTCGGCTTGAAAGTGCGCGTCGTAGAAAAAGAACGAGGCTTCGCCGGGTTTGGGGACGCGGGCCTTGAGCCGCTCCAGTCGGTCCTTGCGCGCATTCAGAGCCGAAGGTGCCAGAGCCTGGGCGGCTCCCGGCAGGGCTCGACCCGCGATGGGGAGCCCGGGCCGGGCGGCGCCGATAGAGGAAGAACTCATCATGTTTTACCCTTGTCTCCAGGCATCTTCAAACGCGGTCGTAAACCGTCTTGCCACGCAACTGGAAGAGGTCTTTGGACTCGGTGAAATTCTCTGAATGGCCCACGAATAGCATGCCTCGTGGCTTCATCACACTGTGGATGCGCTCCAGCACCTTGCGTTGGGTGGGCGCATCGAAATAGATCATCACATTGCGGCAGAACACCACATCAAAAGCCTCGCCCAGTTGCCAATGCGTTTGCATCAGATTGAACGGCCGAAACTCGATCATGCGAGCCAGCTCTGGTTTGACGCGGATCGAGCCGGCGTTGGCGCCCTTGCCCCGCAAGAAGAACTGCCGCAGTCGCTGGGCGTCCAGGCCACGCGCGTTGGCGTCGTACACGCCCCGCGAGGCGGTCGCCAGCACGTTGGTGTCGATGTCACTGGCCACGATCTTGACCGGCGCATGCAGGCCCAGCGATTCGGCCACGGTCATGGCCAGCGAATAGGGCTCCTCGCCGGTCGACGAGGCACAGCACCAGATGCGGGTGGCCTGTGAGCCGCGCGCTTTCAGGTATTCCGCCAGAGCGTGAAAGTGATGTTCTTCACGGAAAAACGCGGTCAGGTTGGTGGTCAGGCAGTTCGTGAATTCTTGCCACTCGCCATTGGCCTGGGGACCGGCGGCTGTCTCCAGCCACTGCAGATAGGAGTCAAAGGACTGGTGACCCGTCTCGCGCAGGCGGCGCGACAGGCGGCTGTACACCATGGCATGTTTGCCATCGTTGAGGCTGATCCCCGCCTTGGCGTAGATGAGCTTGCGCACACGCTCAAAGTCGCGGTCGGAGAACGAAAACTCGCGGTCAATGACCTGAGCGGAGGAGTCCGGCATGGAGTAAGCCATTTGAAATCACAATGCGAAAGCCATGACATGGGGCCTGACGGTCACCCAAAGGGGATATCGGTCATCTGTTTACCGTCTTGAATCTGTTTTCCACCTCGAGAATGCCCGCCGCACATTGAGGCTTGTGCCTCGATTTCATCGACTAAAGCCCTGCATATTCGAGCTTTGAAAATGGCCATCCTGCTAGACTTGACTTTGTATCAGTTCACCTCGGTGGAGACCGCCATAGCCTCCATGACCAGTCAATCAAGCCCCCCTCAAGATGCCGTTTCGATCGGTGGCTTGCGTTTGGATGGGGCGCTCAATTTGCTCAATCAAGCCGGTTGGATCGCGCCTGCCATGGCGGCCGTTGGATCGGTCGAGTGGTTGCAGGCCATCATCGACGGCCTGTGTGACGTCTCCAGTCGCGATGCACTGACGGGACTGTCCAACCGTCGCCAATTCGAAGCCGCCATCAATCGGGAAGTCGACCGTGTCGCTCGCCATGGCGAGCCGGCCCTGCTGATCGTGCTGGACATCGATCACTTCAAGAAGGTCAACGACACCTACGGCCACTCAGCGGGCGACGAAGTCATCAAGGCGGTGGCCGCGTCCTTACAGGATTGCGTTCGCCCGATGGACACGGTGGCGCGCATCGGTGGGGAAGAGTTCGCCATCATCTTGCCCAACTGCCCGCCCGCATTTGGCCAGACGGTGGCCGAGCGCATCCGAAAGAAGGTGGCCGGGCAGGCGGTCGCCATCATCGGCGGCGAAACCCTGTCTGTGACTGTCAGCATCGGTGGGGCGTTTGCGCCGCAATGGGTGCGCTCGTCCGCTGTCTTCTGGGCCGAGCGGGCTGATCAGCAGCTCTACAAGGCCAAAGCCCAGGGCCGAAATCAAACCTGTCTCGAAATGCCGCCGCTCACTGTGGTGAGCG
Organism: Acidobacteriota bacterium; assembly: GCA_050259275.1. GTDB lineage: Bacteria > Pseudomonadota > Gammaproteobacteria > Burkholderiales > Burkholderiaceae_C > Aquabacterium. The sequence goes on along the minus strand of JBLNAI010000015.1, from coordinate 223,919 downwards.
CTGAAGAGAAGGGCCTGCTGTTTGCCGGCTTTCCTCCGTCCGAATCTCACACCACGGAATGATGGTCTCCATGTCCACATCTGAAATGATTTCACCCTCCCATACCAGCACCACGCGTCTGGCGCGAACCGTGGCGATCACCAGTGGCAAGGGCGGTGTGGGCAAAACCTTTGTCAGCGCCAACCTCGCTGCGGCCTTGAGCCGCCAGGGCCTGAAGGTGCTGGTGCTGGATGCCGACCTGGGATTGGCCAACCTCGACGTGGTGCTCAATCTGTATCCCAAGATCACCTTGCACGATGTCTTCACGGGCAAGGCCGATCTGGAAGAGGCCATCTTGCCGGCCCCCGGCGGTTTCTCGGTGTTGCTGGCCGGCTCTGGTCTGGTCGAATACTCGCGCCTGACACCTGAAGTGCGCGACCAGTTGTTCACGATCATGGAGACGGTCAAGCCGCGCTTTGATGTGCTGCTGATCGACACCGGCGCGGGCATCTCGGATGTGGTGCTGTACGCCGTGTCCCTTGCGCATGAGGTGATCGTGGTGGCCACACCCGAGCCAACTTCGATGACCGATGCCTATGCGACCATCAAGGTGCTGTCGTCCCAACAGTCGCGTGACTCGCTGAACCTGGTGGTCAACCAGGTGACCCGATCCGGTGATGGGCGGGCCATCTGCAATCAGTTGCAGCAAGTGGTCGAGCGTTTTGTGCAGTCGCCATCCGGACAGGCGCCCCGGCTCAACTTCCTGGGCGATGTGCCCCTGGATTCCAGCGTGCGTGAGGCCGTGCAGAAACGGCAACTGCTGCTGGAATTGCATCCCGGTAGCGCCGCCTCGCAGGGCATCGTGCAAGTTGCCACCCGTCTGCTGGCTCGCCAGACAGCCTGATGATCTGATCAGCCCATGTCTGAACCACAATCCGCTTACGAGCGGCTGGGCGGGGATGCCCAGGTGCGCGCTCTGGTCGACCGGTTTTATGACCTGATGGATCTGGAGCCCCGCTACCAAGCCTTGCGTGCGGCCCATGGCGACACGCTCGATTCGGCTCGCGACAAGCTGTACTGGTTCCTGAGCGGCTGGCTGGGTGGCCCCAACCTGTACATCGAGCAGTTTGGTCATCCGCGTCTGCGTGCACGTCATCTGCCGTTTGCCATCGGCATCGCAGAACGGGATCAATGGGTCGCGTGCATGGCCCAGGCCATGGACGAACTCGCTGTCGATCCCGAACTGGCCAAGCGACTGAACGAGTCCTTCATGCAGACGGCCGACTGGATGCGCAACAAGGGCGTCTGACCCGCCCGACGCCACGCGCCGGGCTCAGCCAGGTGGCAGACCCTGCCCTTTGACCGGGGCCAGCAGAACCACCAGGGCCCCCGCGCCGCCGTCGTCGCCCCGTGCCTGCACGAAAGCCAGCACGCGGTCGCTTTGCACCAGCCAGCGCTTGACCTTGTCTTTGAGTACCGGCTGACGACCGGGTGAGCCCAGGCCTTTGCCATGCACCACGCGCACGCAGCGCCAGCCCTTGGTCTGCGCCTCGCGCAGGAACTGCCCCAGCGTCTCGCGGGCCTCGTCGGTGCGCATGCCATGCAGATCGAGCTGCTGTTGCAGCGCCCACACGCCTCGGCGCAGCTTGCGCACCACATCGATGCCCAATCCGGGGCGACGCCATGCCAGCGATTCGTCCGTTTCCAGCAGGCTTTCCACGTCGAACTCGTCGGACAGGGATTCGGTCAGCACTTGCTTTTCGTCCTGCTCGCGGCTGGTCGGGATGGGTGCCGGTTTGGGCGCCACATGGTGCTTTCGTCCCTTGTCGGGCAAGGACTGAACCGGGCCCACCGCATTTTGAAAAACCGCCCGGTCTGCCTCGGCTTTGCGCTTGACGGCGTCGCGTTTGGCTTGCTCGGCACGTTCTTGTTCGGCGCGCTCGGCTGCCTCCTTGGCGGCGCTTTTCAGCGCGCGCTTGAGGTCGCCAAAGTCGCGCAGAGGGGTGTGAGCGGAGGGCTTGGTGGCGTTTTTCACACCGCCAAGCCTACAACAATCCACGCTCCGCAAATGACAGGCACGCGCTGCGTCCGACCACGATGTGGTCTAAGACCCTCACATCGATCAACTGCAGGCTGCTCTTCAAAGTCTGTGTTAATAACTCGTCCGCTCGCGAAGGCTCCAGCACGCCAGAAGGGTGGTTGTGTGTGAGAACGACCGCCCCTGCGTTGTGGGCCAGGGCTTGCTTGACCACCTCGCGGGGATAGACACTGGTTTGAGACAGCGTGCCCCTGAACAGCTCCTCAAAGGCGATCAGCCGGTGTTGGGCATCCAGAAACAGCACGCCGAATACCTCGTGCTGACGGCCGCCCAACTGCATCTGCAAGAACTCTTTGACCGCCTGCGGGTTGCTGAACACCGGTTGCGACTGCAGATCGGTGTGCAAACTGCGCCGTGCCAGTTCCATGACCGCGATCAGCTCGGACCGCTTGGCAGGCCCTAGGCCTTTGATCCGGCCCAGGCGCGCCGTGTCGGCCTGCAGCAGCCCGGGCAAGCCTCCTAGGTCAGACAGCACTTTTTCCGCCAGTTGCAACACCCCCAGGCCTTTCATGCCGGTGCGCAGCAACAGGGCCAGCAGTTCGGCGTCGGCCAGGGCGGCGGGCCCCAGGCTCAGCAGCTTTTCGCGCGGGCGCAGGGCGGTCGGAATATCTTTCATAGGGGTATGACGCAAGAGCCGATGGCAAAACTAAAATTGTCGTTTTGCATAGCTTGCGCAACCATCCTCCTCAAGGGTGGGCCCCGATCATGACCCCTGCTGTCCCCACCGTTGTCCCTGGCTCGTTTTTGACCCTGCACTACCGCTTGTCCGGACCGGATGGGGCGGACCTGGTCAACACCTTCCCAGACAAGCCCGCCACGTTGTCCATCGGGTCGGGCGAGCTGTCGCCTGCGCTCGAGGGGCGCCTGCTGGGCCTAGCCGAGGGCAGCCGCACCGTGATCGAATTGCCCGCCGGCGAAGCCTTCGGCCCTCATAACCCTGAGATGGTGCAGCGGGTGGCCATGAATCTCATGCGCGATCTGGGCGACCCCGACGAAACCTGGCGTGTGGGCGACGTCGTGCGCTTTCCCACCCCCGATGGCCAAAGCTCCTTTGCCGGTGTGGTGCGCGAGCTGGGTGGCGAAGGGCAGGACTGGATCCTGTTCGACTTCAACCACCCCTTGGCCGGCCAGCCCGTGACTTTTGAAGTGCAACTCATCGGGGTGCTCTGACATGACCCAAGTGCAAGACGTGTTGCTGGCCGAGCCGCGCGGTTTTTGCGCCGGCGTCGACCGTGCCATTGAAATCGTCGAGCGGGCGCTGGAGCAGTTTGGCGCCCCCATCTACGTGCGCCACGAAATCGTGCACAACACCTACGTCGTCAACGACCTCAAGGCCAAGGGCGCCATCTTCATTGAAGAGCTGTCCGAGGTGCCGGCAGGCGCCACCTTGATCTTCAGTGCCCACGGGGTCAGCCAATCGGTGCGGCAAGAGGCCGACGAGCGCGGCTTCCAGGTCTTTGACGCCACCTGTCCGCTGGTCACCAAGGTGCACATCGAAGTCGCCAAGCTGCGTCGCGAGGGCTACGAGTTTTTGATGATCGGCCACAAAGGCCATCCCGAGGTCGAAGGCACCATGGGCCAGTTGTCCGAAGGCATCTACCTGGTCGAAGACGTGGATGACGTGGCCAAGGTGCAGGTGGTCAACCCCGAAAAGCTGGCGGTGGTCACCCAGACCACCTTGTCCGTGGACGACGCCGCTGCCATCTTGCAGGCCATCAAGGCGCGCTTTCCGCATGTGCGTGAGCCCAAGCAGCAAGACATCTGCTACGCCACGCAAAATCGCCAGGATGCCGTCAAGATCATGGCGCCTCAAGTGGATGTGGTGGTGGTGGTGGGCAGCCCCACCAGTTCCAACAGCAATCGCTTGCGCGAGTTGGCCGAGCGCCTGGGCACCCCCGCCTACATGGTCGATTGCCCCGAAGACCTGCAAGCCAGCTGGTTCGACCAGCGCCCCCGCGTCGGCCTGACTGCCGGCGCCTCTGCCCCGGATGTGTTGGTGCAACAGGTCATCTCGCAGCTGCGTGCCTTGGGCGCGATCTCGGTGCGCCGCATGCAAGGCGTGGAAGAATCCGTGCGATTCCCCCTGCCCAAAGGCCTGGGCGGCACCGGACTGGATCGCCCCCTGCCCACCCAGCGCACCGCTTCTTAAAAAAACTTCTTTCTTACCCACACCATGCTCGACATCGCTCTGCTGCGCAAAGACCTGGACAGCGTGCTGGCCCGCCTGGCCAAACGCAAGAACCCTCAGCCCTTTCTGGATGAAACCCGCTTTCGTGAACTGGAAGCCGAGCGCAAGACCATCCAGACCCGTACCGAAGAGCTGCAATCCCAGCGCAACAGCCTGTCCAAGCAGATCGGTGCGCTCAAAGGCAAAGGCGAGGACACCTCGGCGGTGATGGCTCAGGTCGGGGGCATCGGTGACGAGCTGAAGGCCAGCGCCGAACGCCTGGAGGTCATTCAGACCGAACTGGCCAGCATGTTGATGGCTGTGCCCAACTTGCCACATGACAGCGTGCCCGTGGGCCCGGATGAATCGGGCAATGTGGAAGTGCGCCGCTGGGGCACCCCCGGCACCTACGCGTTTGAAGTCAAGGACCACGTCGACGTGGGCGCCCCCCTGGGCCTGGACTTCGAAACCGGCGCCAAGCTCTCGGGTTCGCGCTTCACCTTCTTGAAGGGGCACATCGCCCGCCTGCACCGTGCGCTGGCGCAGTTCATGCTCGACGTGCAAACGCAAGAGCATGGCTACACCGAGTGCTACACACCTTATCTGGTCCAGGCCAAAGCGCTGCAAGGCACCGGCCAGTTGCCCAAGTTCGAGCAAGACCTCTTTCACGTCACCTCGGGCGACGGCGATGCGGCTGGCAACAAGTGGTACCTGATCCCGACGTCGGAAGTGACGCTGACCAACACCGTGGCCGACACCATCGTGCCGCTGGAACAGCTGCCCATCAAGCTGACCGGCCACACGCCTTGCTTCCGCTCTGAAGCTGGCAGCGCAGGCCGTGACACGCGCGGCATGATCCGTCAGCACCAGTTCGACAAGGTGGAAATGGTGCAGATCACCACCCCCGAGCAAAGCTATGAAGCGCTGGAGCAGATGGTGGGTCACGCAGAAGCCATCCTGCAAAAGCTGGAGTTGCCTTACCGCGTCATGTCCCTGTGCACAGGCGACATGGGCTTTGGCGCCACCAAGACGTATGACCTGGAAGTGTGGCTGCCCGCCCAGAACGCCTACCGCGAAATCAGTTCGTGCTCCAACTGCGAATCCTTCCAGGCTCGTCGCATGCAGGCGCGGTTCAAGACCGCGCAGGGCAAGAACGAGCTGGTCCACACCTTGAACGGTTCGGGCCTGGCCGTGGGCCGGGCGATGGTCGCTGTACTGGAAAACCATCAGCAAGCCGACGGCAGCATCCGCATTCCACAGGCCTTGCGCCCTTATCTGGGTGGTCTGGAAGTGCTGAAGGCCTGATTTCGCTGCTATACTCATTGGCTACACACCGTTGACCACGGTTGCAACCAGTTTAGGAGAGGTGGCAGAGTGGTCGAATGTACCTGACTCGAAATCAGGCGTACGGTATCCCCGTACCGAGGGTTCGAATCCCTCCCTCTCCGCCAATCAAAAAGCCCGCTCAGCCACAAGCTAGCGGGCTTTTTTGTCTGCAGATCAGCGTCAGCATCACGGCGGCAATTCAACCCGGAAGGCCTGCGTGTCCGTGTCCAGATTGCTGGGCAGGCCCAGCTTGTGGAGCAACTGCGCGGCATCAAACGGGGCCCTGACCTTGATGTCGTTGTCGAAATAGCAATAGATATCACGGTGCGCCTTGTGCGCAGGCGACCGCGCCACCACCAGATGCGCGTCAGCCGGTTGCTGGCCTTGCGACCAGGCCGTGATGCGATCGGCCCAGCGGTCCAGCGCGGCGTCCGTGTAGCCACTCGCGTACAGCTCTTCGTCGCCATGCAGACGCAGATACATGAAGTCGGCGGTCACGTCCTCCAGATAGGGCCATTTGCCGGCGGTGTCGGCCACGACCAGCGCCACGCGGTGGTGCTGGAGCATGTCGACGAAGGCAGGGTCGGCAAAACTGGGGTGCCGAATCTCGACGGCATGCCGGACGCGGCGCTTGGGGTCGGCCTCGACATGCTCGCGACCCGCCATGAATTCATCGCGGTCCTCGGCCAGTTTCAGGGCTGCGTCGGTGTCATGCGGCAGGTCGCGTAAAAAGGCTTCGAACAGGTCGGGTTGAAACCGGAAGCTGGGCGGAAACTGCCACAGTATCGGCCCCAATTTGTGCCGCAGCGCCAGCAGGCCAGACGCGAAGAAGTTGGCCATCGGCTGATGCACGTCTTTCAGGCGCCGCGTGTGCGTGATGAGCTTGGGTGCTTTGACGCTGAAGACGAAATCCTCGGGTGTGTCGTCAAACCACTGCTGAAAGCTAGCGGGCCTTTGCAGGGCGTAAAACGTGCCGTTGATCTCGATGCTGGGCAGGGCGCGAGAAGCAAAGGCCAGTTCTTTGCGTTGAACCATTTTGGGCGGGTAAAACACGCCGCGCCAAGGCTCGTAACGCCAGCCAGAGATGCCGATGCGAATGTCGCTGTGAGGGGAGGGATGGCGGTCCATGCCCCCCACCAGCAAGCGGCGATCCCGCCCGGCGCGGGCTCTCTCAGCGTTTGAGCTTGTAGCCGGTCTTGAACATCCAGGCCACGATCACCAGCGCGACCGCCATGAACGAGGCCGTCATGCCCAGGCTGATGGCCACGTCCACATCGGCCTGACCATAGAAGCTCCAGCGGAATCCGCTGATCAGGTAGACGACCGGATTGAACAAGGTGATCGACTGCCACAGCGGCGGCAACATCTTGATGGAATAAAAGCTGCCGCCCAAAAAGGTCAGCGGCGTGACGATCAGCAGCGGCACGACCTGCAGTTTTTCGAAGGTGTCGGCCCACAAGCCGATGATGAAACCGATCAGGCTGAACGTGACCGAGGTGAGAACCAGAAACACGAGCATCCACACCGGATGCATGATTTGCAGCGGCACAAACAAGGCGGCCGTGGCCAGAATGATCAGCCCCAGAATCATGGACTTGGTGGCGGCGGCGCCCACGTAACTCAGCACGATCTCGAAGTACGATACCGGGGCCGACAGCAACTCGTAAATCGTGCCCGTGAACTTCGGGAAATAAATGCCGAACGACGCGTTGGAGATGCTTTGCGTCAGCAGCGACAGCATGATCAGACCCGGCACGATGAAGGCGCCGTAGCTGATGCCATCGACCTCCTGGATGCGCGACCCGATGGCCGAGCCAAACACCACGAAATACAGCGAGGTCGAGATCACCGGCGAGACGATGCTTTGCATCAGCGTGCGCCGGGTGCGCGCCATCTCGAATCGGTAAATGGAGCGAACGGCGTGCAGGTTCATGATGCGTCCTTGACCAGGCTGACGAAGATGTCTTCCAGCGAGCTTTGGGTGGTGTGGATGTCCTTGAACTTGACGCCCGTTTGTTGCAAGGTGGCCAGCAAGGCGGTGATGTCGACCTGATCGTCTTGCGAGTCGTAGGTGTAGGTCAGCTCCAAGCCACCGGCAGCCAGCATCAGACCGTAGGCCGCCAGCTCAGGCGGAAGCTGCGCCAGCGGCTGCTCCAGCTGCAAGGTCAGCTGTTTCTTGCCCAGCTTGCGCATCAACTCGTGTTTTTCTTCGACCAGCATCAGCTCGCCCTTGTTGATGACACCGATGCGGTCGGCCATCTCCTGCGCTTCCTCGATGTAATGGGTGGTCAGGATGATCGTCACCCCCGCTTGCTGCAGGCTGCGCACCAGGTTCCACATCTCTTTGCGCAGGGTCACGTCGACCCCGGCGGTGGGTTCGTCAAGAAAGAGAATCTGGGGTTCGTGCGACAGCGCCTTGGCGATCAGCAAGCGGCGCTTCATGCCGCCCGACAGCATCATGATCTTGCTGTCCCGCTTGTCCCACAAAGACAAGTCTTTCAGAACCTTTTCGATGTAGGCCGGGTTGGGCGGCTTGCCAAACAGGCCGCGGCTGAACGAGACCGTCGACCAGACCGACTCGAATGCATCGGTCGTCAGCTCTTGCGGAACCAGCCCGATGAGGCTGCGAGCTTGGCGGTAGTGCGCGACGTTGTCATGCCCGTCAACCAGGACCTGGCCCTCTGTCGCGTTGACGATGCCGCAGATGATGCTAATCAGCGTCGTCTTGCCCGCGCCGTTGGGGCCGAGCAAAGCCAGGATCTCGCCCCGGCGGATGTCCAGGTTGACCCGCTTGAGTGCCTGGAAGCCGGACTCATAGGTCTTGGACAGGTTCGTGATGGAGATGATGTTGGGCATGGGCGCACGATAACTGAATTCACAGTTCTTTACCGCAACACCACAGGCGGTTTACGGGTGGTGACCAAGATGGTCAGCATGGACGGAACGCAGGGGCGTTTCGCACAACGCAGGAGCCTTGAACATGCAAAGCGCAGCACCATCGAGCCGCATCGGGCGGCACAGCCTCGCACTGGGGGGGCTGGTCGCGGCCACCGCCTTGTCGGTGATTCTGAGCCTGAACGCCTGGGCCGGCGAGGAGCCCATCGACGGCAACCCGCCACCCTTTGCGGGCGCCATGCACGGCGGTCCGATGATGCCCATGGCCGGCAAGGGCTTGGATCGGATGCTGTCGAGGCTGGAGGCCACCCCCACCCAAAAAGAGCAGATCCGCAAAATCGCCGAGGCGGCTGCACCTGAGCTGAAGACCTTGCGCGATCAGGCGCAGGCCTTGCATGAACAGGGCCTCAAGCTGTGGGCCGCACCGAAGCTGGATCCCCAGGCCGCAGAGCAGTTGCGTCAGAAAATGTTGGCTCAGCACAACCAGATGAGCCAGCGCATGCTCAAGCTGATGCTGGACGTGGGCCAGGTCCTGACCCCTGAGCAGCGGGCCAAGATGGCGCAGCACATGCAGGAACACCATCGCCGCGGGATGCATGCGGACGAGGCTCCGGCCCCCGCCCGGCGCGAGAACTGAGCCTGGAGCGCGCACAATGCAAGACATGAGCGAGCACATCCTTCTCATTGACGATGACCTGCGCCTGAGCGCCATGGTGGGCGACTACTTGCGCAGCCATGGCTACCAGGTATCCAGCGCACCCAGTCTGGCCATGGGACGCGAGTTCCTTGCCCGCCAGGCCTGTGATGCCCTGATCCTGGACCTCATGCTGCCGGATGGCGATGGGCTCGATTTGTGTCGCGAGTTGCGCGCGTCTCCCAAAACCAAAGCCTTGCCTTTGCTGATGCTGAGCGCGCGGGGCGAACCCACCGACCGCATTGTTGGCCTCGAAATCGGGGCAGATGACTACCTGCCCAAGCCCTTTGAGCCACGCGAACTGCTGGCGCGGGTGCGTGCCTTGTTGCGTCGCTCGGGGCCGGTGGCCGATGACAGCGACATCTGGCGATTTGGCCGACTGGAAATCGACAACGGCCTGCGGCAGGTGCGTCTGGACGGCCAGGCCTGTGACCTGACTTCGTATCAGTACGACCTGCTGTGCGTGCTGGCTCAGCATCCCGGCCGGGTCTTGAGCCGCGATCAGATCATGGACCTGCTCAAAGGCCATCCGCTCGAAGCCTTCGACCGCTCGATCGACGTGCACATCTCCCGCATCCGGGCGGCCATCGAAGATGATCCCAAAGAGCCCCGTCGCATTCTGACGGTCCGCGGGGTCGGCTATGTCTTTGCCAAGAAGCAGGACGCCGACGCGGCATGAAAACGCTGGCGCTGCGCATTTATCTGGCGGTGGTCACCGTCCTGCTGGTGTTCGCGCTGGTGTCGGGCTGGCTGGCCCAACGCCATATGGACCGCGAGCGGACACAAGTTCAGTCCCAGGCCGTCTGGACCGAGCGTGCGGCGGCATGGGCCGAGTTGCTGGAAAACAGCCTGCCCGACGTGAACCAGCCTGAAGAAGAGCAGGCCCGCGTGTTCCTGGAGTGGGCAGATCGCCTGCGCATGCCCATGGCCCTCGATGGGGTGGACGGCAAGCGCCTGGCCACCTCGCCCGACATGGCGGACCGCATCGAGCGCTTTCCCGATTCGCGGGACTGGCTGCAACAGACGCGCTTGTCCGACGGTCGCACCTTGTGGGTGATGCGCCCAGGCTTTTTGCGCCAGAAGCTGCGCCCGGGCATGATGTCGCCGCCACCCTTGCACGGGCCGGAATTTGGGGGCCCGCATCCGCCGCCCGATTCGTGGTGGGGGCCGGCCGCCTGGATGTTCCCGCCCTGGCTGGCCAAGGGTGCGTCGGCGCTGCTGCTGTCGCTGGTGATTCTCTTCGTGGCAGTCGCTGCGGGCGCTTGGCCCGTGGCCAACCGACTCACCCGCCGGCTGCAAGCCTTGAGGACCGGGGTGGAGGCCTTCGGGGCGGGGCAGCTGCAGCACCGCGTCGCGGTTGAAGGGCGCGATGAGGTGGCGGCCCTGGCCAAGAGCTTCAACGATGCGGCGCAGCAGATCGAGGACCTGATCAATTCCAACCGCAGCCTGCTGGCCAACGCCAGCCATGAATTGCGCTCGCCCCTGGCGCGCCTGAAGATGGCCGTCTCGATCATGGCGGACATGCCGCCCGAGCGCGCGGCCCAGCTCAAGGAAGAGATCCATCAGGACATCGCCGAACTCGATGCGCTGGTCGAAGAAGTGCTGCTAGCCAGCCGCCTGGATGCCAAAGTGGCCCTGTCGATTCAGCCGGTGGACTTGCTGGGCATGGCGACCGAAGAGGCGGCCCGCGTCGGCGCCGAAGTGGTCACGGCGCCGTCAGAAACGGCGATCCAGACGTATCCGGGCGACGAGCGCCTGCTGCGGCGAGCTGTTCGCAACCTGCTGGAAAACGCCAAGCGCTACGGTGGGCACGAGCCCGGCATCGTCCTGACGTTGGAAGACAGCCCGCAGGCGGTGAACATTCGGATCAGCGACCGGGGCCCCGGTGTGCCAGCCGATCAATGCGAGCGGATTTTTGAGCCTTTTTATCGGATGCCCGGCCATGCGGAACACGCGGGCGGGGTCGGCCTGGGGCTGAGCCTGGTCAGGCAGATCGCCCGGCGCCATGGCGGGGACGTGGGCTGCGACACGCCCCCCGGGGGCGGCGGTCGCTTCACCATCCGCCTGCCGCGCTGAGCTTGGGCGGCAGGGCGGATGTTGATCAGGCGGCGTGTGTGCCACGGCCGATCGAGTCGTAGTCCAGCCCTGCGGCCTTGACCAGACGGGGGTCGTACAAATTGCGACCGTCGAAGATCACCGGGGTCTTCAAGGTCGACTTGATGCGGTCAAAGTCAGGGCTGCGGAATTCCTTCCACTCCGTCACGATGACGAGCGCGTCGGCGCCTTCCAGTGCGGCGTTGGGCGTTTCGCAATAAGTCAGACGAGGCTCGTCCCCAAAAATGCGCTTGGCTTCTGCCATGGCGACCGGGTCATAGGCCGTCACGGTGGCGCCGCGCTTGAACAGCTCAGCCAGCACGACGCGGCTGGTGGCTTCACGCATGTCGTCGGTGTTGGGCTTGAACGCCAGGCCCCACAGCGCAAAGTGCTTGCCGGTCAGGTCGTTGCCAAAGCGGCGCGTGATCTTGTCGACCAGCACCATTTTCTGGCGGTCGTTGGCTTCTTCGACGGCCTTGAGCACCAGCAGTTCTTGTTCTTCGCCGCTGGCGGTCTTGATCAGCGCCTTCACATCCTTGGGGAAGCAGCTGCCGCCATAGCCGCAGCCGGCATACAAGAAGTGGGTGCCGATGCGCGGGTCGGAGCCAATACCCACCCGGACTTGCTCGATGTCGGCGCCCATCTTCTCGGCCAACAGCGCCAGCTCGTTCATGAAGCTGATGCGGGTGGCCAGCATGGCGTTGGCTGCATACTTGGTCAGCTCGGCGCTGCGCACGTCCATCACCACCAGGCGTTCGTGGTTGCGCTGGAAGGGAGCGTACAGGGCACGCATCAGCAAGATGGCTTGCTCATCATCGGCGCCGACCACGATGCGGTCCGGGCGCATGAAGTCGTCCACCGCCGCCCCTTCTTTCAGGAACTCAGGGTTGGACACCACGGCAAAGCGGGCGTCGCTGCCGCGCTTGGCCAGCTCGTCTGCCACCGCAGCGCGAACCTTGTCAGCAGTGCCCACCGGCACGGTGCTCTTGTCGACCACGACCTTGTAGTCGGTCATCAAACGGCCGATGTTGCGGGCCGCGGCCAGCACGTACTGCAGGTCGGCGGAGCCGTCTTCGTCCGGTGGGGTGCCCACGGCGATGAACTGGATGGTGCCATGGTCCACCGCCTTGGCGATGTCCGTGGTGAACGACAGGCGACCGGCCTTGACGTTGCGGGCCACGACCTGATCCAGGCCCGGTTCATGGATGGGGATGCCGCCTTCTTCAAGGATGCGGATCTTGTTGGGGTCCACGTCCAGACATAGCACGTCGTTGCCCATTTCGGCCAGACAGGCCCCGGTCACCAGGCCCACATAGCCGGTGCCAACCACTGATACTTTCATTGAAGCCCCAGGAAAATGACGAAAATTGGATGAGATTTTGACAGAAGCGACCGAGCCAGATGCTTGTGCGCCTCAGGCGCGGGCATCGCCCCAACGCAAGTTGGTCGACTCGTCGCCCTGGTAGATGGTTTTGCCGTCGCGGTCGACACAGTAGATCGGCGAGGCCACCACGTCTTCGAAGGTGGAACCCTCGCTCAGCCGTGTGTACTCGAACAGCACGCTGCGCCGCACTGTGCTGCCTTGGCGCAGCCGGCTGCCGTGTCCGATCCAGACCGGGCCTTCAATGGTCACGCCCGGTTCGACGCAGGTGCCCGATCCGATGTAGACGGGCCCGGTGATGTTGACCGTGTCCCAATCGACCCGGGTGTTCAAACCCACCCAGACACCGGGGCGCACTTCGCGGCCTGGCATGTCCATCTGGGCGATTTCGCCGCGCAGCACGCGCTGGCAGACGGCCCAATAGTCGCTGACGCGGCCAATGTCGATCCAGTTGAAATGGCGGGTCTGGGCGTAGAAGGGCAGGTTCTGCTCGACCAGCAAGGGGAACAACTCGCTGCCGATGTCGAACTCCTTGCCCGGGGGCACCAACTCCAGCACCTGCGGCTCAAAAATATAGATGCCGGTGCTGGCGAGGTTCGATTTGGCCTCTTGCGGGCTGGGCTTTTCCTGGAACGAGGTGACCTTGCCGGCTTTGTCCGCCACCACGATGCCGTAGTTCTTGACTTGGTCTTGCGGCACAGGCAGCGTCACGACGCTGGCGAGGGCGCCCTTGGCATGGTGTTCGAACAGCGCGGCCTTGATGTCCAGATCAATGATGGCGTCGCCGCACAGCACGATGGTGGTTTCGTCAAAGAAACCGCTGAAGTCCTGGATGCGGCGCATGCCGCCGGCCGAACCCATCGGCTTGGGCACAATCTCGCCGTGTTCGCGCACGCCTTCGTAGGCATAGCCGATGTTGACGCCCCAGCGATGACCGTCGCCAAAGTAGTTCTCGATCTTCCAGTGGTTGAAAGCAACGTTGACCATGATGTCGGTCACACCGTAGCGCGCCAGGTGCTCGATGATGTATTCCATCACCGGCTTGCCCAGAATCGGTACCATGGGCTTGGGCGTCTGTTTGGTCAGCGGACGCACGCGGGTCCCTTGACCCGCAGCCAAGATCATTGCTTTTGCCATTTTGTATTGTGAAAAACGGTTTGGTTTGTCCACGCATCATGCAACATGCTCGTGGCGCCGTGGTGGACTTTCAAGCGTTTCCACCTAAATGGTGGGGCCAAGGTGGGGCATTTGCCGAGCGGTGTGTCAGGCGGGGCGGTGTCGGGGTCAGGGTGATCTTCTGTTAGCCTTGACTGTTTGATTCAAATATCGGTTCGGGACTGTTTATATGATTCTCATCACGGGCGCCGCGGGTTTCATCGGTGGCAATTTTGTGCACCATTGGTTCGAACGGCTGGCGAAATCGGGTTTGCCGCCCGAGCCGGTGGTGGTGTTTGACAAACTCACTTACGCAGGTAATCCCGCCACGATCGCCACGCATCTGCAATCCGGCATGGCGACGCTGGTGCAAGCCGATATTGCAGACCGCGATGCGGTTAGCCAGGCGCTGCAGCAATACCAGCCCCGGGCCATTTTGCATTTCGCTGCAGAGAGTCACGTTGACCGCTCCATCCATGGCCCCGGCGAATTCATCCATACCAATATGGTGGGCACATTCAGCTTGCTGGAGGAATCTCGCGCGTACTGGATGGCCTTGCCCGACGCCGACCGTGCGGCCTTCCGATTCCTGCATGTGTCGACCGACGAGGTCTATGGCTCGCTGTCGGATACCGACCCGGCGTTTTCTGAAACCACGGCCTACGCTCCCAACAGCCCTTATTCAGCCAGCAAGGCGGGCAGCGACCATCTGGTTCGCGCGTATCACCATACGTATGGGTTCCCGACCCTCACCACCAATTGCAGCAATAACTACGGGCCCTACCATTTCCCCGAAAAATTGATTCCGCTGATGATCCTCAATGCGCTGGAAGGCAAGCCCCTGCCGGTGTATGGCGACGGGCTCAATATTCGAGATTGGCTGTTCGTGCGTGATCATTGCGAAGCCATTTGCCAGGTGCTTGAAAAGGGGCGACTGGGCGAAACCTACAACGTGGGCGGCAAGAACGAAATCAAGAACATCGATGTGGTCACCACAATCTGCCGCAAGCTGGACGCCTTGCGGCCCAAGGCGTCTGGCCGCTACGAAGACCAGATCACTTATGTGACTGACCGCCCGGGGCATGACCGGCGCTACGCCATCGACCCCACCAAAATCGAGCGTGAAATCGGCTGGAAGCCCGCTGAGTCCTTCGAAACCGGCATCGACAAGACGGTGCGCTGGTTCCTGGACAACACCGAGTGGATCGATACCGTGCGCTCGGGCGCGTACCGCGACTGGATCCACACCCATTACCAGGGGCGTGAAGCTTGAGCGTCATGAAAATCCTGTTGCTTGGCAAGAACGGACAAGTCGGCTGGGAATTGCAGCGGGCGTTGGCCCCGCTGGGCGAACTCATCGTGCTGGATTCCAAAGAGGCCGATTTCACCGAGCCCGATACCGTCCTGGCGCGTATTCGAGAGATTCGGCCGACCGTGATCGTCAATGCCGCAGCGCACACAGCGGTCGACAAAGCCGAGAGCGAGCCCGAGCGAGCGCGCCAGATCAACGCCATCACGCCGGGTCTGATCGCGGCCGAGGCCGCTCGGCTGAACGCCCTGATGGTTCACTACAGCACCGACTATGTGTTCGATGGACAAGGGCACGAGGGGCGCGACGAGGGCTGCGCCACCGGCCCCCTGAGCACCTATGGGCGTACCAAGCTGGCCGGCGAGCAGGCCATTGTCGGGAGCGGCTGTGCGCACCTGATCTTTCGGACCAGCTGGGTGTATGCGGCGCGGGGTGGCAACTTTGCCAAGACCATGTTGCGGCTGGCTGCAGAGCGAGAAGAACTCAAGGTGATCGATGACCAGATCGGGGCGCCGACCGGTGCCGATCTCATCGCAGACGTCACGGCGCATGCCTTGCGCGAGACATGGCGCCAGCCTTCGCTCCAAGGCTTGTATCACCTGGTTGCAGGCGGTCAGACGAGTTGGCATGCTTATGCCCAATACGTCATCGAATGGGCCCGCGCCCATGGTCAGCCCATCAAGGTGGCGCCCGACGCGGTGCGGCCGATTCCCACCCGGGACTATCCCACGCCCGCCCAGCGTCCACTGAACTCACGCCTTCAGACCCAAAAATTACAAACGGCGTTCCAGCTGCGCTTGCCCCATTGGCAGCAAGGCGTCGAACGCATGCTCATCGAGGTGACCCGGCCATGACCCAACGCAAAGGCATCATCCTCGCAGGTGGCTCTGGTACCCGCCTGCATCCCGCCACATTGGCCATCAGCAAGCAGCTGCTGCCGGTGTATGACAAGCCGATGGTGTACTACCCCCTCAGCACTTTGATGCTGGCCGGGATTCGCGACATCTTGCTGATCAGCACGCCGCAAGACACGCCGCGCTTTCAGGCGCTGCTGGGCGATGGCAGCCAGTGGGGGCTCAATCTGAGCTATTGCGTCCAGCCCAGTCCCGACGGTCTGGCGCAAGCCTTCATCCTGGGGCGTGACTTCGTGGGCAACCATCCCAGTGCGCTGGTGCTGGGCGACAACATTTTCTACGGACACGCGTTTCAGGAACTGCTGACCAATGCGGCCGAGCGGCAGGCTGGCGCCAGCGTGTTCGCCTATCACGTGCAAGACCCCGAGCGCTATGGTGTGGTCGACTTCGATGCCGATAACCGTGCTTTGAGCATTGAAGAAAAGCCCAAGCAACCCAAAAGCAACTACGCGGTCACGGGCTTGTATTTCTACGACAACCAGGTGTGCGACATCGCCGTCGGCATTCGCCCAAGCCCGCGCGGCGAGCTGGAGATCACCGATGTGAATGCGCAGTATCTGGCGCAAGGTCAGTTGAGCGTCGAGATCATGGGCCGGGGTTACGCGTGGCTGGATACCGGCACCCATGACAGCTTGCTCGAAGCGG
Organism: Acidobacteriota bacterium; assembly: GCA_050259275.1. Taxonomy (GTDB): domain Bacteria; phylum Pseudomonadota; class Gammaproteobacteria; order Burkholderiales; family Burkholderiaceae_C; genus Aquabacterium. The sequence goes on along the minus strand of JBLNAI010000015.1, from coordinate 207,262 downwards.
GGCAATTCATCGCCACGCTGGAGCGCCGCCAGGGGCTGAAGGTGGCATGCCTGGAAGAGGTGGCCTACCGCTGGGGATGGATTTCGGCAGAGCAGGTCGAGAAGATGGCCCAGCCCATGCTCAAGAATGGGTATGGTCAGTATCTGCTCAAAGTCATCAATGAAAAGATTTACTGATCAAGCCCATGAAACTGATTCCTACACGCCTTCCTGAAGTGGTGGTGATTGAGCCCGCGGTGTTCGGCGACGATCGCGGCTGGTTCATGGAGAGCTTCAACCAAGCCCGCTTTGAGTCCGAACTGGCCAAGTTGGGCCTGCCCAAGCCGCGCCCCTTCGTGCAGGACAACCACTCCTGCAGCAAGGCCGGCGTGCTGCGCGGTCTGCACTATCAATTGAACCCGCACGCACAGGGCAAGCTCGTGCGCGTGGTGAAGGGCGCCGTCTTCGATGTGGCCGTGGACATCCGCAAGGGCTCGCCCACGTTCGGTCAATGGGCCGGGGCGGAGTTGACCGCGCGCAACCATCGCCAGATGTGGATCCCTGAGGGCTTTGCCCATGGTTTCCTGGCCCTGGAAGACGACACGCACTTTCTCTACAAGACCACGGACGTCTATGCCAAGGACTGTGAACGTGCCATCTTGTGGTCGGACACGGACATCGGGATCAATTGGCCCACGGACGGATTGACGCTGAGCCTGGCACCCAAGGACCAGCAGGCACCCAAGCTTCGCGATGCCGATCACTTCTGATGGCGGGCTCTGGCTGCGCAAATGGGGCAGCTACGCCCTGTTTGCGGCATTTGCCTTGTGGTGCGGGGTGGCCTTCAAGCGTGACATCGCGCAGATCGACCTGAGCACCTTGCGCCATGCGGGCGCGACCTTGCTGGCAGTCGCCGGCTTGTCATTGTTGAACTACGCCCTGCGGGTGGCCCGTTGGCGCCTGTACCTGAGCCGGTTGGGGCACACCTTCAGTTGGCGCTTCACGGCCTTGTCCTTCATGGCAGGGTTCGCGTTCACCTTGTCACCCGGCAAGTTGGGCGAAATGGTGCGTGCGCGCTACTACGTGCCCAAGGGACTGAGCATCAGCAGCCTGACCGGGGCTTTCTTTGTGGAGCGGCTGCTCGACCTGATGGTCATGATCATGCTGGCCGCCGCCGTGCTGGCCGAACTGCAGGCCTATCGCTTCTTCTTCTGGGTCGCGGTGGGGCTGGTGGGCGGGCTGCTGGTCGTGCTGGCATTGGTTCCCTGGGGCCGGATTCGCTTGCCGATGGGGCAGCGGGTGGTGACCATGCTGGCTCATGCCCGTCAGTTTCTGGCGCCGGGTGTGCTGGCCAGCAGCCTGGTACTGGGATTGCTGGCCTGGTTTGCCGAAGCCTTGGGTCTGAAGTTGCTGGCAGATATCCAGTCGGCCCAGCCGATGGCTTTGTGGTCTGCGGTGGGCATTTATGCGCTGGCCATCATCGTCGGCGCCTTGTCCTTCTTGCCTGGCGGGCTGGGCAGCACCGAAGCGGTCATGAGCGCCTTGCTGTATGCCCATGGCTTGTCCATGCCGCAGGCGTTGTTGACCACGTTGGTGTGCCGTTTGCTGACCCTGTGGTTGGCGGTATTGATTGGCTGGCTGTGCGTCTGGCGTCTGCGCCAGAGCGCGGCATGAATGTCGTATTGAGGTTGCATGTCTGTTGATACCCCGCTCTGCGTTGATCTGGATGGATCCCTGATCCACAGTGATCTGCTGCTGGAATCGTTTCTGCTGCTGGTCAAACGCAATCCGCTTTACCTGTTGTGTGTGCCATGGTGGCTGCTGCGGGGCAAGGCCGTGTTGAAGGCTGAGATCGCCCGTCGGGTGCAGCTCAATGGGGCTGCGCTACCCTATACCCAGGCTTTTGTCGCCTGGTTGCGCGAGCAAAAGCAGTTGGGCCGGGCGATCTGGTTATGCACGGCCTCCGACCGAAGCCTGGCGCAGGCGGTGGCTGACCACCTGCAGTGCTTTGACGGCGTGCTGGCCAGCGACGGGCAGACCAACCTGTCCGGACGCCACAAAGCCCAGGCTCTGGTGCAGCGCTTTGGGGAGAAGGGCTTTGATTACTGCGGCAACCACCGCGTCGATCTGGCGGTGTGGCGCCATGCGCGCCAAGCCATCGTGGTCAATGGTTCCCGCCAGTTGGTGGCGCAGGCCGAGAAGGTCACTGAACTGGGCCCCACGTTCGAAGCGGTCCGTCCGGGGCTGAAGGTCTGGGCCAAAGCACTGCGCGTGCACCAATGGGCCAAGAATGCCCTGATCTTCGTGCCTGTTGCGGCGGGCCACAAGCTGGCGTCGGGCGCCGTGATGGCAGACAGCCTGATCGCCTTTGCGGCCTTCAGCCTGTGCGCATCGTCGGTCTACCTGCTCAACGACATGCTGGACCTGGAGTCCGATCGCGAACACCACAGCAAGTGCAAGCGTCCCTTTGCGTCGGGGCAACTGAGTCTGCTGTTCGGGCTGCTGGCCGCGCCCGTGCTGCTGTTGATGGCGGCTGCGCTGTGCTGGCTGCTCCCTCTGCCATTTCTGGGGGTGCTGGCCATTTACTACGTGCTGACACTGGCCTACAGTTTCTGGCTCAAGCGGCTGGTCATGATCGACGTGCTGACCCTGGCAGGGTTGTACACCGTGCGCATTGTCGCGGGGGCGGCTGCCACCGCCATCCCCTTGTCGTTCTGGCTGCTCATGTTTGCCATCTTTGTCTTTCTGAGTCTCGCCATCGTCAAGCGCTATGCGGAGCTGTATGTGATGCGCGCCAACGGCAAGCTGTCGGCATCCGGGCGGGGTTATCAGGTTGCTGACCTCAGCCTGTTGCAAAGCCTGGGGACGGCGTCCGGTTACCTCAGCATTCTGGTCCTGGCGCTGTATGTCAATTCGCCCGAGATCAGCACCATGTATCGCCACCCCAAGATGGTCTGGTTTCTGGTGCCTGTGATGCTGTATTGGGTCAGTCGCATCTGGATGGAAACGCATCGCGGCAACATGCACGACGATCCGCTGGTGTATGCGCTCAAAGACCGCACGAGCCTCTTGACCGGTGTGGCCGCCGTGATCGTGCTGTGGCTGGCCACCTGATCGCCGGGATGCCATGACAAGGACGCGATCCATTGAGGCCTGGGGACGCTTGCAGCGGCCCGAGCATTACTTGTGCGACCTGAGCGATCGCCATCGACCCTGGTCCCAATCGGTTGGGGGCGAGGCACTCGCGCAGCACGCATGGCTGCCGTTTGGCAATGGCCGCAGCTATGGCGACAGCAACCTCAACCCTGGCGGCGGGCTGCTGTTGACCCGGCACCTGGACCGGTTCATCGATTTCAACCCGCAGACGGGCTTGTTGCGGTGTGAGGCAGGGGTTTTGTTGGCCGACATCCTGCGCCTGGTCGTGCCGCAGGGCTGGTTCCTGCCGGTCACACCGGGAACCCAGTTCGTCACCGTCGGTGGCGCCATCGCCAATGATGTACATGGCAAGAATCACCATGTGGCCGGCTCGTTCGGCAACCACGTCACCCAGTTGGAGCTGGTCCGCTCCGATGGCAGTGTGCGCGTCTGCTCGCCAGAGCAACACGCGGACTGGTTCGCGGCCACGGTTGGCGGGCTGGGACTGACCGGTGTCATCACCTGGGCTGAGATCCAGCTCAAGCGGGTGGCCAACCCCTTCATGGATTCAGAGACGATTCGCTTTCACAGCGTGGACGAATTCTTTGAAATCAGCGCGCAGTCTGAACGCGATCATGAATACACCGTGTCCTGGATCGATTGTGCCTTCACCGGTCGTCGGCTGGGGCGAGGTCTGTTCAACCGGGCCAACCATGCGCCTGCCGTCTGCAACCCCCGGTGGCTGCCGGCTGACCTGCCCTCTGGTGTGGTCGAACACACCCGCAGTGTGCCCTTCACGCCCCCGCTGTCCTTGATCAATACCTGGTCGCTCAAGGCGTTCAACACCCTGTACTTCAACCGCCAGCGCGGCGACGTGCAGCGAGGCCTGCAGCACTACCGGCCCTTCTTTTATCCGCTCGATGCCTTGCTGCAGTGGAATCGCATCTACGGACCACGCGGCTTTTATCAATACCAGTGCGCCATCCCGCCCGATGATGCCTTGCGCGTCACCCGGCAGTTGCTGCAGGTGATCGCAGCCAGCGGCATGGGCTCTTTTCTGGCCGTGCTCAAGCAGTTTGGCTCGGTGCCTTCGCGGGGGCTGCTGTCCTTCCCCATGCCGGGCACAACGCTGGCGCTGGACTTCCCCAATCAGGGCCCGCGCTTGCACCGCTTGTTCGAAGCCTTGGACCAGATCGTGCAAGCCCACGGCGGGCGTCTGTATCCCGCCAAGGATGGGCGCATGCCTGCGGCGGTGTTCAAAACTGGTTACCCCGGCTGGCACGACTTTCTGCCGTTTGTCGATCCCCGCCTCAGCTCGGGGCTGTGGCGCCGGGTCATGGAGACTTCATGAGAAAAATATTGATCGTTGGCGCCAACTCTGCCATTGCCCAAGCCTGCGCGCGCCGCTGGGCACAACGCGGCGATGCACTGTTTCTGGCTGCGCGCGGTGGCCCGCAATTGCAGTCCCTGGTCGACGACCTGCGGGTGCGTGGCGTCAAGCTGATCGGCAGCAAGGTGTTCGATGCCAATGACCTGCAGAACCATGCCGCCTTGTTGGCCGAGGCGACGCAAGCACTAGGCGGCCTCGATACGGTCTTGCTGGCGCACGGTACGCTGACCGATCAAGCACGGGCGCAGGCCGATGTGCCCTATGCCCTGGCTGAGATGGCCACCAATGGCACCTCGGTGGTCGCCTTGATGACGCTGGCCGGCCAGCAGTTTGAAGCGCAGGGGCGGGGGGCCATCGCGGTCATCTCATCGGTTGCCGGAGACCGCGGGCGCCAGAGCAATTATGTGTACGGCAGCGCCAAGGCCTTGGTGACCGCATTTGCATCGGGCCTGCGCCAGCGATTGGCCAAAAAGGGCGTGTCGGTGACCACCATCAAACCTGGGTTCGTGGACACGCCCATGACCGCGGCGTTCAAGAAAGGCGCCCTGTGGGCGCAGCCGGACCAGGTGGCCCGCGACATCGTCCGGGCGGTGGACCAGGGCGCGTCCGTGGTCTACACACCGGGCTTCTGGCGGGTGATCATGCTGATCATCAAGCACATTCCCGAGTTCGTTTTCATCAAGTTGACACTGTGATGACAAGGGGGCCTCGCCCCCCTTGAATCGGGCAATCTGCGGGGACGCACTTGAGCCATTCGGCTCAGACTACGTTTTGTCATACTCGATCTCTAGACTGGTCGGCGTACTGCAAAACGAGATCCCTGAATGACCTTCCAGCTCATCTTCGCCATCCTGCGGGCCCGATGGATCGTGGCCAGCAGCGTGTTCGCTCTGATCTTTGCATCGGTGGCGGCGTTCACCCTGCTCATGCCCAAGAGCTACACGGCCAACGCATCGGTCATCGTTGACATCAAGGGGCAGGATCCCATCGCAGGGATGGTTTCGCCGGCTCTGGCATCGCCTTCATATCTGATGACCCAGGTGGACGTCATCAACAGCAGCCGTGTGGCGTTGAAGGTGGTGCGCGATCTGCGACTCAACGAGATGCCGCAGTTGCGCAAGAAATGGCAGGAAGCCACCCGCGGCACCGGGGATTTCGAAGGCTGGCTTGCCACGCTGATCAAGAGCAACATGGAAGCGCGCCCCTCCCGTGGTTCCAATGTGATCTATGTGTCCTACCAGGCAGCGGATCCCGCCTTTGCCGCCGCTGTGGCAAACGGTTTCGTCAAAGCCTATCTGGATACCACCCTGGATTTGCGAACCGCCCCAGCCAAGCAGTACAACGACTTCTTTGACAGCAATGCCCACGCGTTGCGCGCGGCCCTTGAAAAGGCTCAGGCCAGGCTGTCAGATTACCAGCAGCAGCAGGGCTTGCTGGTGACCGACGAGCGCATCGACATCGAGACCTCGCGCTTGAATGAGTTGTCGACCCAATACGTGATGACGCAAGCCGCTGTGGCCGAATCGGGGAGCCGGCAGAACGCGGCCAATACGCAAGGCGACAAGTCCCCTGACGTGATGAACAACCCCATCGTGGCCGCCCTCAAGACCGATCTGAACAAGCAGGAAGCCGCGCTGGAGCAGTTGTCAACCCGTCTGGGCGACCAACATCCTGCGGTGGTGGAGGCGCGCAGCGGCATTGCTGAGACACGCCGCAAGCTTGAGGCCGAAGTGCGCCGCGTCACCAGCAGTGTGGGGGTGGGTAACAGCGTGAACATCAATCGGGCGGCACAAATCAAGCTGGCCTTGGACGAACAGCGCGCCAAAGTGCTGAAGATGAAGGCCGTGCGCGATGATGCGGCCATGCTGCAGCGCGATGTGGACAACGCCCAACGCGCCTACGACAGCGTGGTGGCGCGCATGAGCAACACCAGCCTGGAAAGCCAGGCCAACCAAGCCAACATCAGCGCCCTTGAGGTCGCCAAGGCGCCTGCCATGCCATCTAGCCCACGTCTGCTGACCAACTTTGCGATGGGTCTGGTGGTGGGGGGCTTAGCCGCTGTGATGGTTGCATTGTTGTTGGAGCGAGTGGACCGCCGTTTGCGTTCGCAGGCCGACGTGGAGGCCCTCTTTCAACAGCCGCTGATTGGTGCCATTCCGGCCTTCCGGCAACTGCCCAAGGTCGAGCAAGTGACGGCGCGACTCCGGTCGACGCCAGGTCCCTTCAAAGCACTGGTCCACAAGGCTTCATGATGATGAACTCCCCTCATACCACGATGGGCGGCGCCGATGCCGCCGACAACAAGACCACGCTGGGCCACATCCTTCAAAAGACAAAAGGGTTGACCGGCGAGCAGGTACAAAGTGCGCTGGCCTACCAGCAAGAGCAAGGCGTTCGTTTTGGTGAGGCTGCGGTGGCATTGGGCCTGGCCCAGCCGGATGATGTCGTGTGGGCCTTGTCCCAACAATTCCGCTATCCCTATGCGCCGCAATCCCAGCGTAATCTGAACGTCGAACTGGTCATGGCCAACGACCCATTCAGCGAAGAGGTCGAAGCCTTTCGTGATTTGCGCTCGCAATTGGTCCTCGATATTTTCAGTGAGGCACGACCCCGCCAAGCTTTGGCCATCGTCAGCTCGGATACCGGGGATGGCAAGAGCTTCATCGCAGCCAACCTTGCGGTGGCGTTCAGCCAGTTGCCCGGTAGGACGCTGATCATCGACGCCAATTTGCGGCAGCCGCGTTTGCATCAGGTCTTCGGGGTCGAGCAGGACCTGGGGCTCACTGGTGTCTTGGCGGGAAGAGCTCAGCCCAACGTCATCAAGCCGGTGGAGCACTTGCCTAACTTGTATCTGATGCCGGCCGGCGTCCTGGCTCCCAATCCTGCCGAGCTGCTGCAAGGTCCGGCACTGAGCCTGTGTCTCAACGAGCTGTTCAGCCGATTCGACTACGTGCTGGTAGACACCCCAGCCGCATCCATGGGCGCGGACGCCCGAATCATCGCCGTGCACTGCGGTGCGGCGTTGCTGGTGGGGCGCCAAAACCAGAGTCGTGTGCCCACCATGCAGTCTCTTGTCAAATTGCTGAACAAAAGCAAAGTCAAGATGGCTGGCGTCTTGATGAACGAGTTCTGAGTGCGATCATGGCTGTTTCCGTCCCCGATGCCCATTCCCTTGGTGCCGCTGACCGCGCATGGTGGCCGGTCGGTCTGGACTTGCTGATCCTGGGCACGGGTCTGCTGGGTCTTTACGCGATGACCGTCTATCGCTTGTTGCAAAACGACTCAGGTGGCCTGTGGAGTCAAGGCGAGCATAGCCACGGGCCCATCATGTTGACCCTGTCGCTGTGGTTGCTCATTACTCGGTGGCGCCAGATCGAGCGCCATCCGACGGCGGCCATCCAGGGGCAGGGGTGGGCGTGGCCGGCGATGCTGATCGGGCTGAGTTTGTTCATTTCTGGCCGCGCCCTGGGCATCATCTACTTCGAGGTGGGTTCCTTCATCCCGATGCTGGCGGCGCTGGTGCTCCTGATGGGCGGCACGCCCTTGCTGTCGCGCCTCAAATTTCCCATCTTCTTTGCCATCTTCATGGTGCCCTTGCCGGGGTTCCTGCTTGACCCGATCAGCCACTTTGTCAAGTTGCGCATCTCCATTGTGGTCAGCGAGTTGTTGTGGATGTTGGGGTATCCCATCAGCCACACCGGGGTCGTGCTCAACATCGGCCCCTATCAGTTGCTCGTCGCAGACGCTTGTGCAGGCATGCGGACTTTGTTCATGCTTGAAGCGATGGGCATCTTCTATTTGAACGTCATCAAACACAGCTCATGGTTGCGTAATGTTGGCCTGGCCTGTCTGATCATCCCGATTTCGTTCGTGGCCAACATGATTCGGGTGCTGTTTCTCACTTTGATCACCTATCACTTTGGCGACGAAGCGGGGCAGGGCTTTCTGCATGGCTTTGCCGGCATCGTGCTATTCACAACGGCGATGTTCCTGATGATGGGCATCGACTCCATGCTGCGCGCCGTGTCGGCCCGGCTGGAGGCCGCTGCAGCCAACAAGGTGTTGCCATGATCGGTGCCTACATCAAACCGATGTCGCTCAGGCCCGGCGTGGTGGCCTGTGCGCTGGCGTTGATGGCCGTGACCTGGAGCGCTGCGGAGTGGTTGCGACCGCGCGCCTATTGGGCCGATGAGATTGGCGATCCCCATTACAGCCAGTTGTTGCCGCAGCACTTTGGTGAGTGGATCACCGTGCCCAATGCGTCGGCTGCCGTCGTGAATCCTGTTCAGGCCGAAATGATCGAGCGAATCTACAGCGAGACCGTGGCCCGAGCCTATGTCAGTCGGCGGACGGGCCGCGCCATCATGTTGTCCCTGGCCTATGGCCGCGATCAATCTACTGATACGCAATTGCACACGCCGGACATGTGCTACCCGTCTCAGGGCTTTCGCGTGGAGTCGATGCACAAGAGCCTGCTGCAAACGGCTTGGGGTGCGCTTCCTGCCGTACAGATGCAGACCATCATGGGGCAGCGATCCGAGCCGTTGACCTACCTGGTCCGAACGGGTGATGTGGTTACTGACGGCTCCCTGCAGCGCAACCTGGCCCGCCTGGGTCTGGCGGTTCGAGGTTTCAAGATGGACGGGCTGCTGATTCGTGTTTCGGAGGTGACCCGGAGTCCGGATGCCTTTGAAATGCAGGCACGATTTCTCAACGAGTTGTTGGCTTCAATGTCAGATCGCGATCGCGCCAAGTTCATTGGTCGGGGGAACCACTGAGTGAGGCGCACGATGCATCCCATGTTGGGCCGGATCATCTCAGCGATGGGGGCAGGTGCCTTCGGGCAGGGCGTCAGCATTCTGATCCAGGTCGGCTCGTTGCCGCTGTTTCTCATGTACTGGAACGCAGAACGCTATGGAACCTGGCTGATGCTGTCTGCCATGCCGGCCTACTTGTCGATGGCAGATATCGGCATGGTGGCCGCCGCTGGCAACCGCATGACCATGGAGATGGCGAAAGGGCAGGTTCAGATGGCCAACCGAGTCTTTCACAGCGCGACGGTGTTCATGCTGTTGGTGACCGGGGCGGTGGCCGCGATAGCGGGGGTGGTTCTGCTGTCGGGGTTGACGCGTTGGCCAGCAGAACAAAGCTTGGCGATGTGGCTGCTCATCCTGACCGTGCTGGTTGCCTTGTTTTCGGGCTTGAGCGAGGCCATCTTCAAAGCCTCAGGCCGTTATGCGCAGGGAACGCTATTGGGTAATTTGCTTCGCCTGGCCGAGTGGGGCGGCGCATTGCTGGGACTGCTGGTGTGGGGCAGTTTCACGGCGGTGGCAGCAGGCGGGCTGGCTGCGCGAAGTTTAGGTTTGCTGCTTGTCATGCAGCACGCTCGTCGCCATTCGAACGGCTTGGCTTGGGGTTGGCAGCATGCCTGCCGCGATGATGTGCGGGAGATGGTGCGGCCGGCGTTGTCCTTCATGGTGTTCCCACTGGCCAATGCATTGACCTTTCAAGGCGGGACGCTGCTGGTCGGCTACCTACTGGGCGCCTCGGCGGTGACGGCATTCAGTGCGGCTCGAACCGTGTCCCGTGTGGCGGTGCAGATCACCAGCGTCCTGGCGCACGCCTTGTGGGTGGAGTTCTCACGGCTGTTTGGCCTGGCTCGGTGGACCGAGTTGAACCGGGTCTACGCCCATGCTCTGCGAACCGGCTTGCTGGTGTCCATCGTGTTGAGCGGCGTGTTCTTTGTTTTAAGTCCCTGGTTGCTGGCTCGATGGACGCATGGGCAGGTCACGTTCATCCCGACGTTGATGGCGGTGCTTCTGGTTTATGCCGCTGTGGCGGGCATCTGGCATGTACCCAGAGTGCTGTTGATGGCCTCTAACCAACACGTGGCGCTGGCGCCTTGGTCTCTCGCGGCCGCCGTACTGATGCTGGTGGGGTCGTATGGTTTGGGGGCGCAGTGGGGGCTGGTGGGCGTGGGTGTGGGCATGCTGATGTCTGAGGTGGCCATCGCAGCGATCAGTCTGTTCCTGGCAGCCGGGTTGTTGCACCAGCCTGATCACAAGCAGGTCTTTGCATCATGAAAGTGTCGCTGTCCACCATTGGCAAGTTCCACACCTTTGACCTGGCGCGCGAGCTGCATGCCTCCGGCCATCTGCAAACGCTGTACACGGGCTACCCCCTGTTCAAGCTCAAAGACGAGAGGCTGCCCCAAGTCAAGATGCGCAGTTTTCCATGGGTGCAGACGCCATATATGGCCTTGAATCGATGGGGCATCGCGGGGAGGCGGACCAATCGCATGCTCGAGTACGTGGGCAAGCTGGCTTTGGACCGCTACGTGGCCAGTCGACTGCAGGACTCGGATGTTTTTGTCGGACTGTCGGGGTCCGGCTTGCAAAGCGGAAAACGCATCCATGCGCTGGGAGGCCGGTATGTCTGCGATCGGGGATCGGCACACATACGGGTACAGGATGAGCTGTTGCGGAATGAGCACGACCGATGGGGACTGCCGTTTCGTGGCATCGATCCGCGCGTCATCGATCTGGAGTGCGAAGAATACGAAGAGGCTGACTGCATCACTGTCCCTTCGCAATTTGCGGTTCGCTCCTTTCTGGATGCGGGCGTGCCATTTCAGAAGTTGCGACTGCTTCCCTATGGTGTCAATCTGGCGCGGTTTTCGCCCACACGGCACCCGGCATCAGACCGCTTCGATGTGCTATTTGTCGGGGCCATGAGCTTGCAAAAGGGCATCCCCTATTTGCTCCAGGCCTTTGCGCGGCTGGAACATCCGCGCAAGACCCTGCATCTGGTTGGCAGTGCGTCTCCCGATCTGATCACGCTGATGAAGGCCCGTGGGCTCTGGTCCGATCGCGTGCGCGTGTGGGGACACATGCCGCAGGCCGATCTGAAACACATCATGAGCGGCAGCCACGTGATGGTGTTGCCCAGCGTCCAGGAAGGGTTCGGCATGGTGATGGCGCAAGCCATGGCGTGCGCCTGTCCCGTCGTGGCGAGCCGCAACACCGGCGCGCCGGACCTCTATGACGACGGGCAAGAAGGCTATGTCGTGCCGGAGCGGGACGCCGATGCCCTGGCGCAGCGATTGCAGACCCTTGCAGACCATCCCTTGCTGCGCGATGAAATGAGCCGACGTGCGAGGCTGCGTGTTCAACGCATGGGCGGTTGGCGTGATTATGGCTATCTGGCGCAGCGCATTTACCGGGAAGTTATGGCATGACCGGTCTGCGCATTCTTTACCTTGGCACCCGAAGTGGGACATGCCTGGACCGGGCTCGGGCATACGAGCGCCTCGGGCACACGGTCACACACCTGGATCCCCGCTCATGGCTGCCACAGTCCGCCTGGACCGATCGCTTGACCTGGCGGTTGGGGGGGCATCTGCTGGAGCCCCTTTTTCTTCGGGGCTTACGCGCTGCCCTGGCCGGCCGGGCATTTGATCTCTGCCATGTCGATTGTGGCGAGTGGGTCACGCGCCGCGCGGTGTCCTTGCTCAAGGCGCATGCGGGTCAGGTAATCAATTACTGTATCGACGATCCTACCGGACCGCGCGATGGAGCCCGGTTCAAAGCATATCGCCAAGCGGTGTCCAGTTATGACCTTGTCGTGGTCATGCGGCCAAGCAACGTCGAGGAAGTACATCGGCTTGGCGCGCGACAGGTGCTTCGGGTCTTCATGTCGGCCGATGAAGTCAGCCACGCACCTCGCCCGATCACCGAGCAAGATCGCCAGCGTTGGCAATCTGAGGTGCTGTTCCTCGGCACATGGATGCCCGAGCGCGGGCCGTTTCTGCTCCAGTTGATGGAACGCGGCGTGCCGCTGAGCATCAGGGGCTCGCATTGGGAAAAGGCCCCGCAGTGGCCTCAGCTCCAGCGCTGCTGGCGAGGTGGGGCAGTGTCTGGCGACGACTATGCCATGGCTATCCAATGTGCGTCCATCAACTTGGGCATGCTGTCCAAAGGCAACCGCGATCTGCATACCACCCGCACGATGGAGGTCCCTGCACTCGCCGGACTGCTATGTGCAGAGCGCACCGCCGAGCACACTGGCCTTTATCAGGAGGGCGTTGAAGCAGTGTTCTGGCGAGACGCGGCAGAGTGCGCGCAGCTGTGCCACCAACTTCTCAGCAACCCTCTGGCCATGCAACGCCTCGCGCATGCGGGCCACCAACGGTATCTGGCATCGCCCCATCGCAATGAAGCGGTGATGCAGCGGATCTTGCAAACAGTCGATTTCCAGACGGTGTCATGACCAAACTTCAATTGCTGGCCCGCTGTGTGCAAGGCGGCGCGGTGCTTTGTGGATTGATCCAGTGTGGGATCGATGCTTCGACCGACAACCTGATTTGCACGATGGCCATCGTGGTCTCAACCCTCTGCCTGTTCGAATACATCCTCCGCAGTGACTGCATGGTCGCTCACCCGGTCTCGACGCTCATGCTGATCGGCTTCAACGCCACTACGACCCTGACAGCATTACTGGCCCAATCCTTGAGCGGGGTCGCGGTGATTCATTTCTTGCGCGCACCGGTCGTCACATTCAACTTGCTATCGGGCTTGCTGTTGTTGGCCGTGGCGGTGCACTGGGTCTATCGGCATCTTGCTGCCACGACAGCCTTGCGAGTGTGGGCCGCAGAGCAGGTGTTTCGGCCATTGGGTGCCTTGGAAGCGCCCAACGTCTGGGCCCTCTGGGCGATGGCGCTATTGGGGGCGCTCTCCACCTTACGCGGGGGCGCTGCGTTTGGCGACGTCAATGGCAAAGTATTCCAGGCAATTGGCTTCCTGCAGTGGTTGCCTTTCATCATCCCGCTCTACTACAAAAAGTGGGGCCGCACCTATTGCGACATGCGACTGCACTCAGTCTTGTTGGCGCTGTTCGTCTTGGCACTCGCCGCCATCGGGCTGGCTCGCAATGCCAGACAGCTGATGCTGATCGGCCCCTTCCAGGCGGCACTGATCTACTTTCTGGTGGCGGCGCAGGACAACACGGGGATCAGCCGGCGTACCCTTGTCAAAGCGGGAAGCTTGGCTGTCGTGGGCTTGATGGGCATCACCTCGTTTGCCGACTTGTCGGTGGCCATGACGGTTGCGCGAGACAAAAGGCAGACCTCCACGCCCTGGCAGGTTGTCCAGGAGACTTTTGCATTGCTGGGTGAGCCCGAGAAGCTGGAACGATACCGCACGCAGATCGAACTGGCCGCCACGCTTGAGGTCTATGACGAAGCCTATCTGCGCAACCCGGTCCTGGCGCGGCTGTCAGAGACCAAGTTCCACGACAACATGCTGTTCTACGCGATGAACTTCGACGCCAGTCAGCAAGATGAGCTGGTGAGCTTGACGGGCGAAAAACTGCTGCAGGCCTTGCCGCAGCCAGTGCTCGATGGCTTGAACATCAGCTTGGACAAAGGGCGCAATGCTTTTTCGATGGGCGACTATTACCGCTACCTTAACGAGGGCACCCCTGCCTTGGGCGGTTATGCGACCGGGTCCATGTGGGCCGATATGTGGTCATTGACCGGGGTGTGGATGCCCTTCGCGGCAGCCCTGCTGATGCTGGTCTTGTTCCTCACCTTTGACAGCTTGTCCTTGCCGGGCCATCTTGCGTCCATCTCCCCTGTGGTCCTGGGCAGCACCTTCATCATCTTCGAGTATGGCCTCGGGGCTGAATCGCTGGCTGCCAAACTTGCGTTCCTCTTGCGTGACTGGCCCCAGAAGATTGTCTTGTACCTCATGGTTTGTCACGCCATGCGTCTGTTCTTCGGCAAGGGGCATCAGGCATGAAGATGGTGTTTTTCTGCCATCCGGCTTTCATGCGTTCGCAAAGCATGCCGCGCTTTGCTCGCATGGTAGGTGAGGCGATGCGCGCCCGAGGGCATGATGTGGCGTACTGGGCGCCAGAAGGTCGCTGCCACGCGCATTTCAAGGGAACCCGCTTGGAAAAATGGGCCGGCTATGTCGACCAATATGTGCTCTTTCCGCTCGAGATCAGGCGGCGGCTGCGCGAAACGGATCCGAACACCTTGTTCGTATTTTGTGATCAGGCGCTCGGCCCTTGGGTGCCGCTGGTCAAGCACCGGCCCCATGTGGTACATGCCCATGATCTTTTGGCCTTGAGGTCGGCGCTCGGGCTGATCCCTCAAAATCCCACATCATGGAGTGGACGGCTCTATCAGCGCTACATCCGGCATGGCTTCAGGCAAGCGCAGCATTTCATAGCGGTATCCAAGCGCACGCAGGCAGAGTTGACTCAATATGGGCAGACTCGCCCGGGCTCCTCCATCGTCGTCTATAACGGATTGAATCATCCCTATCGGGCGATGGCAGTGCCATCTGCTTTACAGACTTTGCACCACGCTGGGGTGCCGGTGACCGAGCGTGGCATGGTGCTGCATGTCGGTGGCGACCAGTGGTACAAGAACACGGCGGGCGTTGTCCGCCTGTATGCCGAGTATGTGAAGACTTGTGATCAATCGGGTACCGATCCCTTGCCGCTGCTGATGGTGAGCCCTTTACCTAAGCGGCCGGATGTCTTGACCGCATTGGAGGCCGTTCCTGCCACAGGCCAAGTACGGTTCTGTCAGGGAATTGATAACACCACGCTTGAGGCGGCGTACTCGCTGGCCAAGGCCTTCCTTTTTCCGAGCCTGGCTGAGGGGTTTGGCTGGCCCATCATCGAGTCTCAGATCTGTGGTTGCCCCGTCATCACCACCGACGACGCGCCGATGAATGAGATTGGTGGACCAGGGGCTTATTACCTGCCTTTGCTCACGCCGGCCGACGACCCCGTTGAATGGGCCGCCCAAGGCGCTCGTGTGTTGTTGAAGGCGCTGCAAGACGACCTTTCGGCCGACGCACGGGCCGCGCGCGAGAAGCGGATTGCCTGGGCTCAGAACTTCACAGCCGAGCGAGCTTTGCAAGGCTACGAGGCGGTCTATCGGGACGTTTGCTCCAACTCCTCCACCTTCAGCACGATCATGTATTCGTAAATGGCGCGCAGCATGGCGTAGACCAATCCTGCCCGCCCATCCAGAAAGCCACGTTTGCCAACATAGAGTCCGAAGAACATCACCAACGGGCGCAGCGGCATCTGATAGTAGAGCCCCTTCTGGTGAACTCTTCGTTCATTGCGATCGGCGCTGAGCAAGGCCTTGCGCCATTCATAGCGTGGTTGCGTTTGCCGGGTCGCGAGAATGTGTTGCGCCTCATGGGTGCTGTAGCCATTGTGCTTTGCGAACCAGTGGCTCATACCCTTGCTGAACGGGAAGTGATCAAAATGGGCATTGAGCTCCAGGGTTGGTCCATCGACCACGGTGATGGGGTTGATGATGCGCTCAAAGCGAATGCGATGGGGGCGAACCAGTCGGATGTTGAAAGGCGAAGGCGTGACATGCTTGATCCACCGGCCCATGAAGTGGTCTCGCCTGTTGATGCGATATGCCGCTGCGGGGCTGTCAGCACGACAACATGTTGCCATGGCTTCCAGCAAAGCCGGCGTGGTGCGCTCGTCCGCGTCCAGCATCAACACCCACGCGTGTTTGAACGCGATGTTTTGCAGCGCCCAATTCTTGTGAGCGGATTCGTCCCCGCCAAACGGAGCCGGGTTGTTGGGGTAGGTTCGCACTGTCAGCGTGGCCCCATGGTCTTTCGCAATGGCGTGGGTGGCATCGGTGCTGCCTGAATCGAAGACGTGGACATCGTCACACCAAGCCACGCTTTTCAGACAGCCGGGTAGATCATGCTGTTCATTCTTGGTCATGATCAGCACAGACACTGGCAACACAACATCAGTCACGGATCACCCTTCGCTTGATCAATCGGGCAGGGTTGCCGGCGAACACGCCCCATGCGCCATCTTGCGGACTGCGCGTCATCACCGCGCGTGCGCCGACCACGCACCCGGCGGGGACGGTCACGCCCGGGCCGACGAAGGCTTCGGTGCAGATCCATGCCTGGGTGCCAATGTGGATGGGGTAGGCCACCAACTGAAACGCCCGGGTGTTGTAGTCATGGGTGCCAGCACAGAGATGCGCGCCCTGCGAGATGACGGCCTCACTCTCTACCGTGATGGGTGCCATGTTGTAGAAGTGAACGCCTGCGCCCACTCCGACATGGTCACCCACGCATAGCTGCCAGGGTGCCCAGATGCGGCAACTGGCATGGATATGAAAGTGCTTGCCGATACGGGCCCCAAAAAGCCGTAGCAAGGCCCCGCGCCAGGCATGCAAAGGGCGAGGAGAGGTCCTGAATAGCACCAGCCAGACGCCGCCCCATAGAGCCCGCATCAATCGATTCGACCACGAGAAAGATGGACCCGTTCGTGAGTCAACGCCTTGCAGGATCATCGATCCACCTTGCTGTGCCATATGCCCTTGAGCCACCTTGATGCTTTCGGCAGGGATGGTGGGGCAAGGCTTTAACGCGGCCAAGTCCCCATCCATGGTCCGAACGGACTACGGCGGGCAGCCCTGATCCCACATGGGTCATTTGGACTACGTAGCGGGACTTTGTGGCGTTATAGGCCCCCTCAATCATGCCCCCTATTGAGGAGTGGGCATGAAAGTGTTGATCTACAGCGCCAACTACGCGCCTGAGCCAACCGGCATTGGCAAGTACTCAGGCGAGATGGCGGAATGGTTGGTAGCCAAGGGACATGAAGTGCGGGTGGTAGCGGCTCCACCCTACTATCCTCATTGGAAGGTCGACGCTGGCTATGCCTGGCCTCCCTATCAACGTGAATCGCTCAATGGCGTCGACGTGTGGCGTGCGCCTCTGTGGGTGCCCCACCAGCCCGGCGGGCTCAAACGCGTGCTGCATTTGCTCAGCTTCGCATTGACGTCGACCCCACTGATGTTGCGCCAGATCTTCTGGTCGCCCGATGTGGTCCTGACCGTGGCTCCTGCACTGGCCTGCGCGCCAGTAGGTTGGTTGACGGCTCGTCTGTGCGGTGCGCAAGCCTGGCTGCACATTCAGGACTTCGAAGTGGATGTCGCCTTTCAGATGAACTTACTCAAGGGCCGCCGCACCCAGCAGTTCGCATTGTGGTGCGAGAAGAAGCTGCTCCAGGCGTTTGACAAGGTCTCCACCATTTCGACGAAGATGGTGGACAGACTGTTGGCCAAAGGCGTAGACAGCCGGTCCGTCGAACTGTTTCCCAATTGGGTGGATGTGCACAGCGTCACGCCACTGGCCACGCCCAGCGCCTACAGAGGTGAACTGGGTTTGGCGCCAGAGACGACCGTGGTGTTGTTCTCGGGGACATGGGGCGCCAAGCAGGACCTGCTGCTGATCCCACAAGTAGCCCAGTTGCTGGGCGAGCGAGCCGATGTGGCTTTTGTGATCTGCGGTGACGGTCTGATGCGTCCGCAGGTCGAGGCGGCTTGCAGTGCCCTGGGCAACGTGCGCTTGCTGCCGTTGCAGCCCAAAGAGCGACTCGGAGAGTTGTTGGGCATGGCCGATATCCATCTGTTGACGCAAAGCGCGGATGCGGAAGATCTGGTGCTGCCTTCCAAGCTCACCGGTATGCTGTCCAGCGGGCGGCCGATCATTGCCACGTGCCGGGCGGATACCGAAATCGGCCAAGTGGTCGGCCGGTGCGGTGTGGTGGTCGCGCCAGGTTGCCCGGAGCAGTTGGCGCAAGCCGTCCTCTCTTTGGCAGACGACCGGGCGACCCAGCAAGAGCTGGGCTCGCGAGCCCGAGCCTATGCCGAACACAGTCTGGCCAAGGACCCCATCCTGCTTCGCTGGACCCTCACGGCCAGCCAGCATGTGGTCCCGTCAGGTGCGGAACAACTTCGCCATCGCGGCTGAGACGGGGAACCGATCCAATCGAGGTGACCGCGCCTCCCAGCACAAAGTGATGCCCGCCTCAGCCGGATGCACTGCCGTGATGGCCTTGTGTCGCCAGCCCCAATAACGCTGATGACTCAAGGCAGGCAAAGGCATCGCAAACTGCTCGTCCAAAGCGGGCCGCATCTGATTCACTGATGCCTCCGCCCAGAGGGACCGGCCCGGCACCGCAGGGTCCTATCCACCCCGCGACAACCAGGCACAGCGATCCGGCTTTAAGCCCGCGCATCGCCCCAGCGCAAGGTGGTCCCTTCCTCGCCTTGATAGGTCGTCTGCCCATGGCGATTGACCACGTATTGCGGCGAGGCAATCACCTCCCACAGCGTGCTGTTGGCGTCCAGGCGGGTGTAGTCGAACAGCACACTGCGAACCAGCTTGCTGCCCGATCGCAGGCAGCAGCCATTGCCCAGCCACGCCGGCCCTTCAATGATGACGCCGGGTTCGATCTCGCAGCCCGAACCGATGTACACAGGGCCATTGATCTGCACGCTGTCCCAATCCACCCGGGTATTGAGGCCCGTCCAGACCCCGGGACGAACCTCGCGCCCAGGCATCCGCATGTCGGCAATTTCGCCCGCCAGCACACGCTGCAACACGGTCCAGTAGTCGGTCACCTTGCCGATGTCGATCCAGTGGAAGGGATGGCTCTGAGCAAAGAAAGGCAGATTCTGCGAGACCAGCAGCGGGAACAGCTGGCTGCCGATGTCGAACTCCTTGCCCGGTGGGATCAGCTCCAGCACCGCCGGTTCAAACAGATAAATGCCCGTGCTGGCCAGATTCGACAACGCCTCTTCGGGCTTGGGTTTTTCCTGAAAGGACTGAACCAGACCTTCGGCATTGGCCACCACGACGCCATAGTTCTTGACCTGATCGCGAGGTACCTCCAGCGTGATCACGCTGGCCATCGCCTTTTTGGCGTGGTGCTCGGCGATTGCGGCGGTGAGGTCCAGGTCGATGATCGCGTCGCCACAGATCACCAGCGTGGTCTCGTCAAAAAAGCCGCTGAAGTCCTGGATGCGGCGCATGCCACCGGCCGACCCCAGCGGGCGGGGCACGATCTCGCCATGCTCCCGCACGCCCTCATACGAGTAGCCGATCTCCACTCCCCAACGGTGTCCGTCGGCAAAGTAGTTTTCGATCTTCCAGTGGTGGTAAGCCACGTTGATCATGATCTGCTTGATGCCATGGCGAGCCAGGTGCTCGATCAAGTACTCCAGAACGGGCTTGCCCAGAATGGGCACCATGGGCTTGGGCATCCCTTTGGTCAGGGGGCGGATACGCGTTCCTTGGCCAGCGGCCAGAATCAAAGCTTTGGTCATGTTGTGGGTCTACAGCGATTGAAAGGATTGGACGGTGCCGATGTGTCACCGGCATGTCATGCCAGGGAAGGGGTATGCAAATGGGACTCCCGCAAGCGAGGGGAGTTCACTTTGCGCGTGATTCATTGGCGCAATTCATCCCGTCAGGCACGTATCATCGCCCTCAATGAAGCTCGACAAACTCCTGGCCATGTCGGCCTATGCTGTTCAGGCACTGGCAACGCTTGGCCTGGTCTTTGCTGTCAGCCGTTTGCTGTCAGGGGCCGAATACGGCCACTACTCGTTGATTGTGGCGTCGGCCCAAAGTGCCTCTGTGCTGGCATTTGAATGGGTGCGTCTGGCGGCCTCACGCTTTTGCTCCAATGTCGAGGCGCATGACACGCGCTTTCGCAAAGACACGATTCAGGCTGCGTTTGCAGGGGCGGCGCTCACGCTCGTCGCATTGGCTGGTGGGGCAGCCGTCGTCGGTGCGCTGTCGTATGGGGCCATCGGACTCGGGTTGCTGGTTGCACTCTTGATTGGCATCACCGATTTGCTGCTGGTGTTCTTGCGTGCCCAAGGCAGTTTCAATCAGTTCGCGCTGCTGCAGACCGTTCGGGCTTTCACGCTTTTGGGCAGCTCCGTCCTGGGCGCATTCTGGGGTCGCACGGCCACATCGGCGCTCATGGGCCTGTGTGCGGGCTATGCCATCACCTTGCTGGCTTATGTGTTCGCAGCGCCCTCGTGGTGGCAATGGCGATCGGGCCATGTGCGCGCAGCCTTGTTCAAAGAGATGGCGGTGTACGGCGTGTCGGTCGCAGCAGCGTCCAACCTGCATCTACAAGTGCCATTGTTGATTCGCTGGATCGGTAAATTTTTCTTGTCTGCAGACGGTTTTGCAGGGTTGTCCTTTGCCATGGACGTCTTGCAAAAGCCCTTTGCACTGGTCACCACCGCGGTGGGCGGCGTGCTGACCCCTGGTGTGATTGTCGAATTCGAGAAGGCGCAAGATCCCCGCTCTCCCAAGCTCAAGCAACTCTATGAAGTGCAGCTCTGGTGTGTCTGCCTGCTGCTGGGCCTGGCCCTCGCATTCATACCCGAATTGAGCGGCCTGATCTCACCCAGTTTGCGTCCATGGCTCCTTTTGTTTGGGCCCCCCGTGGCGCTGGTTTTTGCCATGCATACCTTGATTCAGACCACGATCGCCATTCCCGGGCATCTGCTGCACATGGGGCGTCGTCTCATCGTCAATGCGGCATTCGAGTTGGGCGTGATCGCGCTCTGCAGTGGAGGGGCCCTGTACCTGGCCGAACTCCGCCCCATCGCCTGGCTTTGGCTGGGTGTGCTTGCCACCAGCCTGAGTATTGCCTTTGCCTTCCCCTTGCTGATGCGTGTGCCCTGTAAGCGGCCCGTCGAAGCCATCTACCTGGGATGCGGCACGGCGGTGGTCCTTGCTTTGCTCTACTTCGCCCGGCTGGACTCGCTCCTCCTGTCCATCCTGGCAAAAGGTGTGGTGGTGGCGTGCATCAGTGCTGCGGGCCTTTGGCTGTATCGTCCATATTTGCTCAAAAAGTGACTTCTAAATCATGAAGAAGAAAGTCCTCTATCTCGCGGCAGGTAATCCCATCCAGCCCAGTGTTGGAATGGATTTGGTCGTGGGCGAGCATTTGAAGGAATTGGCTGCCTCGGATGATTTGGATGTCACGGCCATTGCCGTTGCGCCTGGTATCAAAGGGCAGCCAGATGCGGGTCGATATTCTCTGGCTGGATTACCCGTCCGTCTGTTTGTCGGCGATTTGCTCAAGGAGCCAGGGGGGATTGGCCGCTTGGGGCGCAAACTTCGCTTGATCACCACGCATCCGGTTCCCGTCATGGCGTATTCCTTTAAGTCGGACGAGGCCGCCGCAGAGATTTCCCGTCTCTTTGCCCAGAATGAGTATGACGTGGTCGTTGTGGACCATTATTACGCGTTGACCAATATCCGCTTTCACGACCTGAAGAAGTATGCCGGAAAGCTGGTTTATATCTCTCATGACGCCATGTTCCCGCATATTGGCGAAATGGCCAATATGAAAGAGGGTGGGCTGGCGAAGGTCTATTACAGAATGGAGGCCATTCGCACCCATTTTGTAGAGAGGCAGTTATTCGATCTGGCGGCCAACGTCGTCCACCTCTCGGAATATGAGCGGGCGCAAGTCAAGGATAGCGTTGAAAAGCACGTCGCTTTATTGCCTCCGGTTTGCTCCAAGGATGCAGTGCTGGCTATGCAAGCCCCTCGCGACCCGCGGTATGCCCATTCCATTGTTTTCATCGGCTCTCCCGGCCATCCCCCCAACGCCCATGCCCTGGATTGGATATTGAACCGATTTGGGCCGGTATTGGCTCGAACGGCCCCTGATGTGGAGATTGCATTGATCGGAGGCGGCACAGATCGACTCCCCAAGTCAGGGAAGAATATCAAAGGATATGGTTTCGTCAGTTCTGAACAAATGCAGAGCATGCTGGCATCCTGCATCTGTTCAATCAGCCCCGTGACCAAAGGGCGGGGCATTAAAATCAAAGTGCTGGACGCCATTGCGTCGGGCTGTCCCGTTCTGGCTACGGAAGAATCATTGCGGGGTTTTGAACGCTTTGGCCTGAAGCCGGACATTCAGCAAGACAACCCGGAAGCGCTCGCGGAGACCGTCAAGAAGATGGCGCAGTCTGACAGGCTTCAGACCGAGGCCCGCGAGGCTATGAAGCAGGCGTGGGCCTCCTTCCTGCAACAGCGCACCGGCCAGTTGGCTCAAGTGGTGCGAGCCGCGGTGTGACCCCCCAATAACGTAGCGAATACCTGCCGCCAGAATGTCTTTTTGCGCTCGGTAAATTGGGCCACGACAAAGACCAGCGCGAACACCGCCGCTACCGATGAATAGGCCCATGCCGCCTCACCTTTCGGTAAGGGGTTCGCCGCCAGGATGGCCAACAGCAGGGGTTGGTGAACCAGATACAGCGTGAATGTGGCGCCTGCCGTCCACTGGATGGGGCGCTTGAACCGCGTCAACACCGTGGCAATGACGGCATATTGCTGCGACAGCCCGTAGAAGCAGGCCAGATGAACTGAAAATATCAGACCGACCAGGTGGAAATAAACCACCGTATAGACGGTCTTGACATCCCAGGAAACGGGCAGGAACATCGACTGCGTCAGAGGGGCCATGAAATGTCTGGCCAATAAGTAAAGCACCGGACTGCCCATCAGCCCGCCCCATAGCAGTGCGGTCGGCGTAGCCTCGGCGAAACGACGCCCCGTCTTCGTCAACCACCGATACAGGGCGACGCCCATCAACCACAAGGGCAAGTACAGGACAATTTTCGGCCCCGCCACGGCGCAACAAATCAACGCCGGGACCCAGCGTGCCGCACCTTTGAAGGGCGAGAAAATGAAAAACCCGAATATCACGTAATACCAGACCTCAAATCCCAGCGACCAATAAGGTTCACCGCTCCCAACCTGAATGTGACTCTGCCAGATTTCATTGGTGAATGTCATCATTCGTACCAGATCCGTGGCGGTCCAGTTCGGTTGGAAATAGGAATCGCTGAATCCCCCAAATGGACTCGTAAAGCCCAGATAAGGAGTCGGATTGATGCTGTACCCAATGAGGTCAGCCAAGACAGTGATGGCCAATGCGCTGAACGCCACCGAATAAATACGCGCGGACCGAGAAATGGTGTAATCGCGCCAGTTTTTTTCTTTTACATCGGTTACAAAAGCAATCACAAAGCCGGATAAAACGAAGAATACCGCGACCGCTGCAGAGCCATGGCCAGCCAGCGTGCTGAAAAAGCCATGTGTGAAATTGTAGGAATGCCCAAATACCACGAGAGATGCGGCTAACAGGCGAATGAGATCCAAATAAATCGAAAGAGATGTGTTCACGTGGCGCCTCGGTGAAACAGATTGGCGTTGGGTACATCTCGCCTTTGAAATCCTAGTCTTGCTCGATGGCAGGGTGAATCCCCGGTTCGGGGGAAACCCGCAATTGAAGGGCAGGCAGCTCGAAGTGACCTGTTTACACTCTTGCCAGCCACGGTTTGTCGTCGGCCAACCCAAATCAAAGGTTATGACCATCGCCGCGCAAATTGTCATCAATGGCCGATTTTTAACTCGCCCTGTTACGGGGGTGGAGCGCTTTGCGGGCGAGCTGCTCACCGCGCTGGACCGCTTGGTCACTTCGGGGCAAATTCAAATGCCCACCATGGAGATCGTCGTCCCGAAGGGGCACCCGCTCAAGCTGGCCTTTGACAGCTTTCCCATCCGTGAGATCGGCCATCGCCAAGGTCATCTCTGGGAGCAGCTGGACCTGCCCCGGTATTGCGGCAAACGCTTTCTGGTCAACCTGTGCAACACCGGGCCCGTTTCCATGTCCCATCAGGCGGTGGTCATCCACGACGCGGCAGTCTTCGCGGTGCCGCACGCCTACGGCACGGCATTCAAGCTCGCCTACAAACTGATGCATGGCCTGCTGGCCCGTCGTGCGCAGGCCATCTGGACCGTGTCCGAGTTTTCGCGGGCCGAGCTTCAGAAGTTTCTGCCGCTCAAGGGCCGGTCCATCGTGGTGTTACCTGAAGGCGGCGAGCACGTTCAGCGCGTCGCCCCGGACGACAGCATTTTGGACAAGGCGCAGCTTCGTCAGCGGCCTTTCGTGCTGGCGGTCAGCAGTGCCCAGCCAGCCAAAAATTTCGGCCTGATCATCCGTGCGTTGGACCAGGCCCAGGCCGACCCAGGCTTCGACGTCGTGGTGGCAGGGGGTACCAATCCCACCATCTTCTCGACACAAGGGCAGCCGTTGCCCACCTATGTCAAACATGTCGGGTATGTCTCTGATGGGCAACTGGCTGCCTTGTACAGGCACGCCGCGTGCTTTGTCTTTCCTTCTGTGTACGAAGGCTTTGGTCTGCCACCTCTGGAAGCCATGGCGTGGGGTTGCCCGGTTGTGGCGTCAAGGGCAGCCTCCATCCCAGAGGTGTGCGGCGATGCGGCTGAATACTTCGATCCACAAGACCCTCGATCTTTTCTCGATGCCTTGAACGCGGTCATGCACAACCCGCAGCGCAAGGCGGAACTTCAACACAACGCCGTCAACCGTAGTCAACTCTGGACCTGGGACCGCGCCGCCCGAAGCTTGGCGCAGGCGCTCCAAGTGGCCCTCCATGCTCAACGCTGAATCACCAAACAACATGACGAATTCACCTCGCAAGCTCCGCGTTGCGCTTGTACATGACTGGTTGGTCGTGTATGCCGGTGCTGAAAAGGTGCTGGAACAGATGATCGACATCTGGCCGGATGCGGATGTCTTTGCGCTGGTCGATTTCGTACCCGACAAGGATCGGGCCTTTCTGCGCGGCAAGAAGGTCCATACCAGCTTCATCCAGAAGCTGCCTTTTGCCAAAACCAAGTATCGGGGTTATCTGCCCTTGATGCCCTTGGCCATCGAACAGTTGGACCTGTCCGCCTACGACCTTGTGATCTCGTCCAGCCACGCTGTGGCCAAAGGCGTTCTCACAGCTCCCTCGCAGGTACACATCAGCTACATCCATTCGCCGATTCGATACGCGTGGGACTTGCAACACCAATACCTGCGCGAATCGGGCCTCACCAAGGGTTTCAAGTCCTTTCTGGCGCGCGCACTGTTGCACTACATCCGCTTGTGGGACCTGCGCACAGTCAATGGCGTCGACGTCATGGTGGCGAACTCCAGGTTCGTCGGCAAACGAATTCGCAAGGTCTACGGGCGCACCTCCGAGGTCATTTACCCGCCTGTGGATACCAGTAATTTCACGCTCAAGCCAGACAAAGAAGACTTCTACGTCACCGCGTCGCGCATGGTCCCCTACAAAATGATCCCCGCCATCGTGGAGGCTTTTGCGGCGATGCCCGACAAGAAATTGAAGGTTGTCGGGGTGGGGCCTGAGATGGAGCGCATCAAAAGCCTGGCTGGCCCCAATGTCGAGATCCTGGGGCACCAGCCTTTTGGCCAATTGATTGACCTGATGCAGCGGGCCAAGGCCTTTGTCTTTGCCGCAGAAGAAGATTTTGGGATCACGCCGGTAGAGGCTCAGGCTTGCGGCACCCCGGTCATCGCCTTTGGCAAAGGCGGAGCACTTGAGACGGTAAGGGGCCTGGGGCGGGATACCCGGCCAACAGGCCTCTTCTTTGAAGAGCAGACGCCGGCATCGATTGCCCAGGCCGTCCGCCGGTTTGAACAGGAAGGGCATCAGATTTCTGCGCTGGACTGCCGAGCCAACGCCGAGCTGTTCTCCATCGACAACTTCAAACGCAACATGGCTGAGCTGGTGCAGCGCACCCTCCAAGAACTGAACTGAGCGACATCATGAAAATTCTGGTTACCGGCGCAGCTGGCTTCATCGGCATGCACACGACATTGGCCTTGCTGGCTCGCGGCGACGAAGTGGTCGGCATCGACAACATGAACGACTACTACGATCCGCAGCTCAAGCGTGATCGGCTGGATCACATCGCCAAGGCGCAGCCGCAGGGGCAGTTTCGTTTTGAATTGATGGACGTGGCGGACACCGCCCCGATCCTGGCCTTGTTTGAGCGTGAGCGGTTCGATCGGGTCATTCACCTGGCCGCACAGGCAGGTGTGCGGTACTCGCTGCAGAACCCCCATGCCTACGCGCAAGCCAACTTGGTTGGGTTTGTGAACATCCTGGAGGGGTGCCGCCATCATGGCGTGGCGCATCTGGTCTATGCCAGCAGCTCAAGCGTCTATGGCGGCAACGTCAAGATGCCCTTTGCCGAAACCGATCCGGTCGACCATCCTGTCAGCCTTTACGCGGCCACCAAGAAGGCCAATGAAATGATGGCCCACACCTACAGCCATCTGTATGGGCTGCCGACCACCGGTCTGCGCTTTTTCACGGTTTATGGTCCGTGGGGGCGGCCGGACATGGCCCCCATGCTCTTTGCCAAAGCCATTTTGGCGGGCGAGCCCATCAAGGTGTTCAACCACGGCCAGATGAAGCGAGACTTCACCTACATCGACGACATCGTCGCAGGCGTGGTGGCCACCATGGATCGCATTCCGCAACCGGATGCGGAATTCGACAAAGCCGCTCCCTCTCCGGCGCGTTCCTGGGCGCCGTATCGGGTTTTCAACATCGGCCACAGTGAGCCCGTTGAACTGATGACCTTCATTGGTGCCCTCGAAAACGCCTTGGGCAAGACGGCCATCAAGGACATGCAGCCCATGCAACCGGGCGACGTCGTGGCCACTTACGCCGACACATCAGAATTACAGAATTGGACCGGAATTCACCCGAACATTTCAATTGAAGAGGGTGTCAGTCATTTTGTTACTTGGTACACCACCTATTTTAGGGGGTGATCTGTGCGGTTTCACACATATTGACCAAATGGGGGTGGTCATAATCCGCATCGCGTTGTGGCTTCCCGCAGTGTGATGAAACAGAGTGTGACGTTCCAGCCAGTTGTGAACTGTTTACGCGCATCTATTCCACTGACGACCGATATTCCACTTACTTGTTTTTAGTCGTGACGCGCTTCTCAATGCGTTCGCGGCAGTAGGTTAGGATCATCATGTACAGTGGAAGTATCTTCAAGCGCACGCTCATTGCAGCATGCGTGGCCGCCTTGCAGGCTTGCGGCGGCGGTGGCGGAGGTGAGCCAAGTAATGTCACCTCATCGAATACCAACGACTCGACCAATATCCCCACCTCGACCCCTATTGACGTCGCTCAAGAGGCGCCTGGGGATTTCGGATTTGCCACAGCGGCTTCGATTACAGCCACGCCCGTTGACTCGAGCGTCACTTGGGCCAAGCCCGTTGCACAAACCATTGCCAATTTCAACACCACCACCGACAAAGTTTCGAGCTGGGTGTATATCAACGGCAATGAATTCCCCGGTGCCAAAGGCTCGCTGACAGAAATCGTGTCGGATCAGGATGGCACGCCCGCTGCGCGTCTGTCGTACGACCTGGGTTGCAGCACCACGGCCATTTCATTGAAGACGACGGCCTCTTGCGGCCGCTACGTTGGCATGTCGCTGAGACTGGCGACGCCCTTGGATGTGGCTGTGGCGGACTCGCCTGTGCTGGCATTCAGCTTCAAAAACCCGCAATCGGTGGTGAATCCTTTTGTCCGCGTGGTGGATGCCACGGGGCAGACGCTCCAGTTCAAAGCCTATGGCCGTAGTGTGGAAGTGCCCGTTGGCGACCGTTGGCAGCGTATTTACGTGCCCATCGGTAAGTCTTCGACTTACTACGGCGGCGCCAATGACGGCGTGCTTCACTCGCCCATCAAGGGCTTGTTCATTGGCGTGGGCGACTTCACGCTGCAGACTCCTGCGGGCTGGATCGACGTCGACAACATCGAAGTCATGAAAACGCCGGCCTACTCGTTTGAGTTGAACCCTGCTGCAGCCATCGCCAAAACTTCGGCATACCCCACCTATGTGGGCCGTCTTGCGGCAACCACCTACACCAGCATGTCGCTGGCACATGACAAGGCCAAGGCGGCCGGTATCACGGTGGTGCGCCGAGACCTGTTGTGGGCGTCTGTTGAAAAGAGCGGCGTGTTTGACTTCACGCAGGCCAACAGCATTGCCAGCGCCTTGGCAGCCAAGGGCATGTCGGTGCTCTGGATCATACGAGGGGCTCACCCTGACCATGGCGGCGGCACCCCGGCAACCGACGCAGACCGCGATGCGTTCGCCAAATTTGCAGCGGCCACCGCGAGCAACTTCAAGGGCAAGAACGTAGTCGGCTATGAAATCTGGAACGAGCCCAACGGCACGCAGTTCTGGCCCAACAAAGACCCTCTGGATTACGCCCAGCTCCTGAACAAGGCCGGTGCAGCCATCCGCGCAGTGAACCCCGCAGCCAAGATCATTTCTGGCGGTACCGCTGGCGTGGACATGACCTACACGATTCAGCTGGCAGGGGCGACCAACGCCACAGCCGTTGATGCGGTGGGGGTGCATCCCTACACGAAGCTGAATCCCGAGACCTATGCCTTCGGCATGGCGCCCCTGGCCAATGTGGTCAATACGCAGGGCCTGAACAAGCCGCTGTGGTCCACCGAATGGGGCTATTCATCGTATGGCGACTTCGACGCCGCCATCTACGGTGACGGGTACTCTGCCGCAGCGCGCAGCAGGCAGGCAGTGCTTGTCTTGCGTACGGTTCTGACCCAGTTGGCATTGGACGTGCCTTTCATTGCAATCCACAGCTTGGTCGACTACGGAACTGATCCTGCACATCGGGAAACGAACTTCGGACTGTTGACCAATAACGGATCGGACAAGCCCGGCATCTTTGCCATGCGCATGCTCTACTCAGCGCAGGCTGGTCGCGGTTTCAAAGGGCCTTTGGCCGATGTTCCGCCTGGATTCCATGTCGTGAAATGGGAGTCGGGTGTGGATCGGGTGTTTGCTGTATGGGCGGACGATGCAACGACGGGATCGTATGCGCTGCGCATCCCCTCAACTGCAAATACCATCAAACGGTGGGATGGCGTGGGCTTGATGTCGACGCCAAATGCGGGATACTACGAACTCACTGTTGCCGAGAAAGACGGACCGATTTTCATTCGTATACCGAAGTAAGTCGTAGCCGATGTCTCTAGCAAGAGCCCCAGATGGGGCTTTTGCCATTCTTGGAATGCCATATGGGATGGACTGTGTTCTGCGGTAGATATTCACTCGCGAGTCATACATGAAAGTAAGAAACGTCTCATTTGACTATGCCAAAGGCATCGGGATTGTTGTGGTTGTCTTCGCCCATCTTTGGCGAGGTCTGCAAGGAGCGGGCTTGCTGTCCATGCCCGAAACGGATTTCTTTGCAATCAGTAGCAGTTGCACCGTTTGGTCAATGCCCGCGTTTTTCTTTGTATCCGGGGTTTTATATGGCCGCGGTCTAGACAAAAGACATGGCCTTCCTGAGTTGGCCGGTAAATTCGACGGTATTTTTTACCCGTATGTTATTTGGTCACTGATCGTCGGGGCATTTGAAGTACTGGGTTCCGGTTATCGAAATGGTTCTACAAGTGTGTCCTCGTTGCTGACCATCCTGTGGGAGCCAAGGGGGATTTTCTGGTTTCTCTATGCGCTGTTCGAAGCTTTTGTCCTAGTCGAGGTGATGGTTTTCTTGGTGGGGGTGACCAAGGCCCGGTGGCTGGTGGTGCCGGTCGCTGTGCTCCTGTTGCTGTTGTGGGAGCCACGGCAGCTTCCGTTTTCGCTCTCCGAATTTCAGATGAGTTTCATTTATTTTGCGGTGGGTGTCCTTATCGCGCCTCGCATGCAAATGGACCAGCGAGTTTCATGGCCAATGGCGCTGACTGCGGGTGCTGCTTTGATCGGGATACTTTATCTTTCCCATGTTGTTTTCGGAATCAGAACCGCTAGTTTCCGATCTGTGACACCAAATGCGACTGCAGTCGCTTTATTAGTGTTGGGTGTTTTCCTGCTGTTCTGCTACTCCTTGCCTAGAATGAAATTGGAATGGCTGGCCCGGTTGGGCGAGCGGTCTATGGATGTCTATCTATTGCATCTGCTGTTGATTGCCCCAATTCGCATCGTGATGCAGAAAATATTCCATGTCGAGAATCCAATTATTTACATGGCCCTAGGTTTGCCCTTTGGTATTTTGGGCGCTCTGTTCATGGCCGATGCGCTGAAGAAAATCAAGCTTGGTTTTCTATTCTCGCCTCCCGCCGCACTGTCCTTGAAAGCGCGCCTGACATCTCGGCGTGCCGCTCTTCAAATACCTCGATAGGCCAATATCCGAAAGGCAAGTAAAAAAGGCGCTTAATTGATAAGCGCCTTTTTTTATTCATGAGTGGATTATTGACAGTGCACCAGTGGGGTTTCACTCTCCTCAGTAACTGCCCCCCATTTTGTGCGGCCCTTGGCCAGCCCCATTGACTCCATTCGGCGCGGACGCATGGACACAAACCAGTTAGCGACACAGCTGTCGCCGTTTTTCAGTTTGAGGTCCATTTTGACTTCCTGTGGGCCCAGTGGAGTGGGAACGGCCGTGACCGACGCCAGGTTCGAAATCAGTTCGGCCGCCAACTTGTAGGCCTCCAGGGCCGGCTTGGGGTTGTAGTCATAATCGACCAGCCCGAAGGCCTTTTCCTTGTTGTCCTGCCCTCGGGCATCGTTAGACAGCGAATACCACCACACGCCGCCGATGTAGGGACGTGAGCGGGCCAGCAAGTGGAACCGAATCACAAAATCGGCCACTTGTTCGGGCGCCCAGGAAACCGGCCCCTTGTGAGTGGGCCAACCGACTTCGGTGATGTAGATTGGGATCTTGCGGCCGGGACGGGCTGCCTCGATTCTGCGATGCAGGTCATCCAGCAGAGCGATGCTGTTTTCAGGTTTGCTCTGAATGTTCCACATCATGTAGGGATGCGTTGAGAACCCATCCAGGTAGTCCAGTCCGCCTCCCTTGATGAAAGCGTCAGTCCAGTCCGTGTGCGAGGTGGTGGTCACGGGGCCGAGGACTTTAGCCGCCGGATCAGCCTTTTTCAAAGCTTGTTGCGTGGCCTTGAGCAGTTTGATGTACGTGGGTACATCGCGAATGGTGCGGGGGTTCTTGGTTGACCCCATGCCGATGTCCCATTCGTTCCACACATCGTAGAACTTGACTCTGCCCTTGAAGTGGTTGGCCACAAAGGCCGCATAGCGCGCAAAGGCTTCGATGCCTTCATCAGAATACACGCCATCGCCGCCGTCATAGAACTTGTTGCCGTAGTCCAGAACCAGCAGGGGCAGTCCGCCCTTTTTGACGGCATCGTCGACGTAGGCTTCGACGTCTTTCAGTTCATCGGGGTACTTCAACTCGCCCTTGGTGGCCTCGATGCGACTCCAAGTCACTTCCTGGCGGGTGCTTGTTGCGCCGGCGTAGCTCAGGACGGGTTGCCCTTTGCCAAAAGGGGCTCTTCCTTGGCCGGAATGCACCCCCACGCCCATGACGAACGGGTGATCATAGTAATCGGTGCGCGCCTGGGCCGCCGGGGCGAAAGCTGCTGCAACAGCGGCAGCTACGCATAAATGGGCCAACACCGCAGGGGCCCGAAACTTGAAAGCGACCATGGGAGTCTCCTGTTAAGCAGTGACGGCTTCTCCAGAGGTACTGAGCAAGAAGCGATGCGCGATGGCGGCGCCACACGCCAGCCAGAAAATCGGCAAAGTCCAGTCAGGGATGGCGATGGCCCAGGCAACCAAGACGCCGATCATGCAGTAGAACAAGCCTTGGCCAATCGCGGTGCTGACTCGGACGGTGCGATACAGCACACAGCCCAGAAAGGCAAAAAAGACGAGTGTGGTTGGCAGGCCCGCAGAAGCGGTCAATGTGGCGAGCAAGCTGGATGCCCGGAGGCTGCCAATGCCCACGCCCAGCCCGAAAGAGTCGCGCAACGACGCCCACGCCAGTGCATCGGCGTTCAGGCGGGCCGCGCCGGAGCCGCCCTCAAATTTCTTGATCAGCAGGCGCTGGACATACTCGCCATTGGCAAAGAAGTAGTCCGCTGCTACCGCCAGGGCGACGCCCATCGCAATGGGGAAGATCACCTTCAGCATCTGCATGTCCATGCTGCGCAAATTGGTTGCGAACCAGACCATCAGCAACAAGGCCAAACCGATGTACGCCGTTGTCGATGTCGAAAACACCAGCACAGCCAGGCAGAACAGGCCCGCAGCGACCTTTCTTTGTCCGAGCATCAGCAATCCAAACGCAGCCAGGAAATGAAGAGACAGCATCGACGGTTCAAGAAAGGTCGATGACATCCGCCTCATCCCGATCAGGGTCTGCTCTTCCAATTGCATGACCCCGAGATTGGAGTTGATGATGCTGGAAGGCCAGGGCAAGCCCAACTGGAAGCCAATGATCTGATAAAAGCCTAGGAGGCCTGAGATGACTGCCCCAATGGTCAGGCCTTTGAGAATGGCCGCATCGATCGGGTATTTGCGTTTGGCAAAGATCCATGGCAGCAAGATCAACAGCACGTTGAACACCATGTAGACCGCTTGAATCACATTGGTCGACGAAGGCTTCAAGGGGATGACGACCCCGCTGTCCAGCCCGCCGCGAGTGGGCAAGACATTGACATAACCTTGAAAGACACGAGGCAACAGGAAGGCGCCGCCAATGATCAGCGCAGAGAAGTAAATCAGCAGCCAGACATCAATGGGAATGCCCGCCCGGCGCGCCTCTGGTGTTATGCGTGCCCGGTCTTTGATGAGCAGAATGAAGGCAATGGGGACCAGACAATAAGCCGGAGCCAGGCCAATGGCACGTCCACCCGCGCCAATCAGAATCGGAGAGGCCGCCTGAAAAAAAGCCATGATGCCTGTTGTCACAGCCCACTGCGTCGGACCTCGCAGCGCATACCAGGCCGCGAGCATGAAGAAGGGAAAAAAGTCAGTGAAGTACATGGTTAGCCAACCATCCTTTGTTTGACGATGGCGCTGCGCTTGACCATCACGGCTTGGTAAGCGCTCATATAGTTGTCGGAGACGGCCTGTGGCAGGAAGGATTGGCCGTCGTGGCGTGCCCTTTCACTGAGGGCTTGATAGGCCTGGGCAGACATGGCGCTGGCGTCTTCAAGCAAGGTCGTCAAAGAGGCGGGCGATTGGGCCGAGAACAGGTACCCGTTGAGTCCGGGATGCACCAGTTCGGGTGTCCCACCTGTTGACGTCCCCAGGACCGGAACGCCGTGTGCAAAGGATTCGAACAGGACACGTGCCAAGGGCTCGTCCCAGATCGATGGCACGACCGTCCAGTGCAACTGAGAATAAAAGTCTTCCGGCTTCATGCGACCCAGGAAGGCGATGGGCAGGCCGGCAGCGCTGGCCTGCAAGGCGGCGACATAAGCCGGGTCACCTTCTCCGGCGATGAGAACCCGGATGGCTTGTTTCGGCTTGGCGAGCCTGACCGCTTCGATGAGCAACTCCAAGCCCTTGGACGGCGCCAAGCGACCGATGAAGCCAAACTGCAGCGCATCCGAAGGGCGATGATTCTCATCCTTGGATGGACTGTAGGCGTTGTAGATCACGCGTTTGTCGGCATCCCGAAAGAGGCCGAAACGCACATGCTTGTCCAGAATGAAGCGGCTGTTGCCCACCACCATGTCGACGTCTTTGCTGGCGGCGAAACGAGGAACCGACAGGGCTTTGCAGCTGCCACACCGGGTTTCGCAAGGCTTGCCGCCCTTGAACATGGCGGTGTTGGGGCACAGCAGGTAATAGTCCCGCAAGGTATGCACAAGAGGGATGTGCCGCCGATGAATCGAGCCCCAAACGGTGGTTGACAAGCCAGACAGGTTGTTGGTGTGCACCACGTCGGGCCGGAGGGCATCGAGCAAGGCGCCCACCCGCTGCGCGGCTCGGGGATTGAAGCTGTCGATGCTGTGCCAAAGCAGCTTCTTCCAGCCAGGCTGAGCGCCTGCATCGGCCGGGTAGTAGAGATTCGGGACGGCAATGCGCTCAATGCGGACCCCGTTGAGCTGCGAGCTTGAATCTTCTCGGCCAAGTGTGATGACCGTGGTCTGATGCCCTTGTGCCTGCAGCGTCTCGGCCAGGAAGCGGACAGATTTCTCTGCCCCGCCGATTTCATCGGGCGCATAGAAGCTGTTGATGTAAACGATGTTCATGAAGTCGCTTCTGTGCGATGCCGATGTGTGGTTCTTGCCGTGATGGGATGGAGAGGTTTATTTGACGAGCATGTGTTTGCTGACGTCGGGGGTTGCGTTGACCAGTTGGGCGGCAAATTGTTCCTGGCGTTCAAAAGCAGACTTTTCGTCCTGATCATTTGCAATGCGTTGTGAGACCCGCACCAAAATGCCATCGGTCACATGGCCTGCCAGGCCCTCCAGCAGAATGTGCTTGCGCGTTGCCCAGGCCCCCGAACTGTAGACATGGCCAATGCGGATCCAGTAGCTGACGACCTCCTTCTGGCCGCTGCGGTCGAAAGCGACCATGCGCTTGCCCACAACAGGATCGCCGCGAGGTGTGGTCAGCGGAAAGGTGACGTCGTGCAGCGACTCGACTCGCAGCCCTTGAGCGGGGTAGCAAAGTTCGGGGCGGTGAATCTTGACTTCCTGACGTTGATGTCGGCCCCAGGCCAAAGCGACCTGAATGACATGACCTTGCGGGTTTTGGTAGCTCCGCATCACCGTCTGGTCGTAGGGCTGATTGATGTCTGTCGCCGCCGTTTCATTGACGCCCACCTGTATCAAAGACGAGTCAAGTGCCCGCCATTCGCCCACCAGCTTGGGTACGGTGAGGTCCAGCGCAGGCGGGGACTGGTCTTCCTTGAGTGTGGGACGGGCCACCATGGCCGCCGCAGCCGCGGCAACCAGCGCGGCGCACAGCACAAGCGTTTTGGCGGAAAAGCCCTGGCGCAACGAGATGGCCATCATTTGTGTCGGCCCGAGCCGGTGTAGCTGTTCATGATCGTGCCGGCAAACAAGGCGCTCCCGGACTTCAGGGACTTGACCAGGTTTTGCATGGCGGCTGCGCTGGTGCTGCCTTGGCGGCACAAAGCCAGCGAGGCGCCACACTTGGCAGCGATCACACGTGCGTCGGCGCCATGCTCTGCGGCCGGGGTGTCAACGATCACATAGTCGAATTTGCGAACCAGCTCGTTGAGCAGGAAGTCAAAGGTCGGCTTTTGCACCAGCTCCAGCGGGTTGGGCGGCACCACGCCCACAGGCATGAGGAACAAGGCAGGCAGCGCCTCGATGGGGCGAATCACATTGGATTCAGCCCGGCCGGCCAGCACGCCGCTCAGGCCACTGGTGGTGTGATCATTGGGCAGGCCGAAGATCTCATGCTGTCGAGGGGTTCGCACGTCTGCGTCGAGCAGCAGCGTGCGGCCACCCAGCTGGCTGAAGGCAATGGCCAGATTGGCGGCAAAGTAGCTCTTGCCATCGCCGCTGTTGGGACTGCAGACCGCCAGAGCCCGACGTGGGTCTTCATTCTTGAAGACCGTGGGCAACAGTTGACTGCGGATCTCGCGGAAGAATTCGGCCGGGGCGTCGAAGGGATTGGTGGCAGCGACCAGCTCACTGTTCACGGTCTTGATGCCATCGGCATAAGGGTAGTGGAACTGCTGAGACAGGGCCCACAGAACGTCTTCGCGCTTGGCCAATCCCAAGGCCACAGCGGCCTCGCCAAACTTCTGGCCGGTGTTCTTTTGAAACTCCAGAACCTGCTTGATCTGTTCAGGGCTGAGGTTCTTGGTCTCTGCAATGATGTCGCCAATGGGCTTGTCTGGCTGCGCTGCGACGGTATCTTGATACTGGCTGTTCATGCTAATTTGTTCCCGGTTCAAGAGCTTTATTTCGAGGGGGCCATCAGTTCAGGCATGCCGCCGCCACCGCGTTTGCCGATGCGCAGCGTCAGACCGACGGGGGCCTTTCTGTCCCGATTGGCTTCGGCAGCGAAGGGCATGACACCCATGAAAGGCGCATCGAGCGTGGCGATGATGTCGTCTTCAGAGCGCAGCTTGCGGTCGCTCATTTCGCGGCCCATCGCAGCAGCCACACCCAGCATCAGCCCGAAGAACAAGGCCGCCACAGAGAACAAGATGACGCGGGGGAATGAGGCATCAGCCGGTGGGGTGGGCACCTTCAGAATGGACACGGTGCCCTGGTCGCTGCGGCTCTCGAGAGAGGTCTGGCTGTAGCGGGCTTGCAAGATGTCGTAAGCCTTTTGCGCGTTCTCCACATCGGCCATCAGCACAGCGGCCTGGTCGCGAGTCTGCTTGAGCTTGAGGATCTTCTCGCGCTGGGCTTCGAGTGCCGCACGCACTTGTCCGACACGGGATTCATTCACGCTGTTGTTGATGCCCACGCTTTGTTTGACGCGTTGGGTTTCCGTGTCGATCTTGGCTTGCAGTTCATTGATGTTGGCTTGCAGTTCGATCACTTGCGGATGTTGGTTGCCCAGTCGCGCGTTCAACTCTTTGAGGCGGGCCTCTTGACGGGACAGGTCTGCCTTCAAGCCAGCCACCACGGGGTTGTTCAGCACTTCGATGCTGCTGTTACCGGCCTGGGCTTTGCGGCTGCTCGATTCGGCCATCAAGGCCTGCATGGCCACCAATTGGGTAGACAGTTCAGCAAGGCGTGCGTTTTCGATGTCGAGTCGTTCGTCATTGGCAACCAGGCCGTTCTGGCGTTGGTAGTCAGACAACTGGGCCTGTGCCTTTTCAAGTCGGGCACGCGCCATGCGCGATTGCTCCTCGAACAGAGCCGTGAAACGCTTGGCAGGCTCCACGCGCAATTCGATGGCGGTGTCCAGATAAGCCTGGATGAAGGCGTTGGCCATGGCTGCCGCAAAGTTGGGATCTGCGGCGGTGTATGCCACCGTGATCACGGTGGAATCCTTGGCTGGCAGGATATCCAGTTTCTTTTGCAGTATTTCTGACAACCACGTGTCAAAAACGCCTTGTCCTTTGGTGGCGTCTTGCCACTGTTGGCGCAGCTGGGGGTTCTCGCGCAGGCGCAGGGCGTCGATCACTTTTTTGGATACGCGCTCGCTGCGAATGATGTCAATCTGAGTGGCAATGTAGGCTTGCGCATAACCACCCGGCATGACGAGCCCGTTGAGCGGGTCGGGCGACTTGACGTCGATGACCACCGAGCCCACCGAGGTGTACTGCTTGGGAACGGCGAGGCTGGCTACCAGAACGATCGTGAATAACGTCATGCTGATGATCAGCACGATTAACCAGCGAGCCCGGATGACGGCAAGGAATTGCTTGAAGCTCATATTGCTCTCAAGTTGATGAATGAGTAGATGGGGAAACGGAAGACGTGTCAGCCTTGAAGAACAGGCCCAGGAAGGTGTCGACGGAAATGGTCAGAATGGTGGCCAGCATGAACAGCAGGATGCCCGCAAAGCCGTGGACGAAACCTTGGCCGGCTTCGTCACCAAAGTAGTAGGTGACCAGAACCAGCACGCACACGCGTGTCACGTTTGAGACGAAAGAGATGGGCAGGATCACCGAGGCCAGAATGATGTTGCGCCACTTGTTGGTGTGCTGTGCCACGCTCATGTAGAACACGCCGATCGCCTCCAGGGCGAAGATCGAATTCAAGCCGGCGCAGGCATCGGCCACCAGCAGCTGATAGGGGCCGATGGTCAGCGTCACACCCGAGCGGCCAATGGGATAGCCCAGCTTGAACAGCACCGCCTCGGAGGTGTAGGACACAGCTGCCTTGAGCGGCGCGGTGACCTGGTCCACCACGGAGCCCGGGATGGGGATGATGAAGAGGATGAAAAAGATGGGAAACCACATCAGGCGCCACCCAGTCCAGCCCTTGTACAGCAGCACGATGCCGGAGATGACCAGCATCTGAGATGCAACGTCCATGAACAGGACGTCTTGGGACCGTCCGATGACGTACATGCCCAGGCCGAGGACCAGACTGACGCAGCCTGAAAAATAAGCCGGGGCGGCATCCAGCGCCTGAAAGCGCGGCAGGCGTTGCCAGATCAACCAAAGGGTGAGCGCCAGCATGACCGGACCATGGCCCTGGCCGACGATCTTCCAGAGAGTGGCATTGAGGGTGGCGTAGGTCCCTGCGTACATCGCCACCAGCCCCAGGCCGATGGCGATCAGCTCGGCATGGCTTGGCGCACCGCCTGTGGCGGGGAGGGGGGTATTGGATGCAGTCAGTGTTCCTGATGTCATGGAAGTTTCGTTAGCCGTGTTGCTTCAAAAAGTCTTGATAAGCAAGACGGATGCCTTCTTCGAGTAGGGTCTTGGCTTTCCACCCTAAACTGGTGAGGCGCGAGACGTCCATCAACTTGCGGGGGGTGCCATCGGGTTTGCTGGTGTCGAAGCTGAGGTCGCCTTGGAACCCTACAACCTTGACAACCGTTTCAGCCAGTTCGCGGATCGTGACGTCGGTTCCCGTCCCGATGTTGACCAGCGGGCCGTCGTAGCCTGTTTCCATCAGGTAAACGCACGCATCAGCCAGGTCATCGGCATACAGAAATTCACGCATCGGTGTGCCCGATCCCCATACCGTCAAGCTCGGCAGGTTTTGCAGCTTGGCTTCGTGTGCTTTGCGAATCAGGGCAGGCAGCACGTGGCTGTTATTGAGATCGTAGTTGTCATTGAGCCCATACAAATTGGTGGGCATGACACTGATGTATTGCCGGCCATATTGACTGTTATAGGCCTCGCACATTTTGATGCCGGCAATTTTGGCAATCGCGTAGGGCTCGTTGGTGGGTTCGAGCGGGCCGGTCAACAGAGCGTCCTCTTTCAAGGGTTGCGGCGCCAGCTTCGGATAGATGCAGCTGGAGCCCAGAAACATCAGACGCTGGACGCCGGCCGTGTGAGCGGAATGAATCAGGTTGGCTTCAATGATCAGGTTTTGATAGATGAAGTCAGCCCGGTAAATGTTATTGGCTTGAATGCCGCCCACTTTGGCCGCAGCGATAAACAGGTAATCCGGACGCTCGGCCTGCATGAAGTCGGCCACAGCCTGCTGGTTCAACAGATCCAGCTCTTGACGGGTTCGGACAATGACATGGCGATATCCCGCCGCCTGCAGGCGCCGTACGAGGGCAGACCCAACCATGCCACGATGGCCCGCCACGAAGATTTTTGCGTTTTTGTCCATATGAGGTCGATGTGGGTGTGACTGCGGACAGGCGACCAAGTTCCGTGGTGGAGGCCGGCTTCGCGTTCAAGTGTATCGGCTTTGAGATGACAGGCGCACGACCATGGTGCCCGGACCCCCCTGATTGCGGTTTCAGGATGGCGGACATGAAAAAACCCGCATCACGGGGTGTGTGCGGGTGGGCGGGCGCTTGACAGTTCAGCGAGCGAGGGGGGGCTTGCCGGGCGTGCTGCCTACAAACCAGTTCTTGACCATGCGGGCAGCGAACACGCTGTTGGTGTAGCTATAGCGCTTGGCCAGGCGCCGGGGTTCACTGGCGAGTCGATAGAGCCATTCGAGGCTGGATTTCTGCATCCACACCGGCGCCCGGCGCACCGTGCCGGCGTGATAGTCAAAAGCCGCGCCAACGCCAATCATCACGGCCTGGACCTGGCCGCGATGCTGCGCCATCCAGGCTTCTTGCTTGGGGCAGCCCAGGCCGACGAAGACCACATTGGCGCCCGAGCGGTTGATGGCCTCGATGTGGGCCTGGTCCTCTTCAGGGGTGGCTTCACGGAAGGCCGGAGCCAAGGTGCCTGCAATGCGCAACTTGGGAAAGTGCACGCTGAGGCGAGTACGCAGTTTGTCGAGGGTGGCTGGGGTGCTGCCGTAGAAGAAGACGGTCTGACCAATGCGCTCGGCGATGGCCAGGTAGCGCCACATCAGGTCGGGCCCATTGATGCGCTGCTGTTTGGCGAAGCCCTCACGGCGCAGCGCCCAGGCCACCGGCGAGCCGTCGGGCAAGGCCATGTCGGCCTGACTGATGATGGTCCGGAACTGAGGGCTCTGGCTGGCGGTGACGACCGAGTGCACATTGCACAAGGTGACGTAGCGGGATTGGTGCTGGGCACCCCAGGCCACGATGCGGCCCAAGGTGTCTTCCCAGGAGATGGCATCGATGAACGAGTCCAGAACATAGGCGCCACGCAGCACGGCTTGGTGCGATGCGAGTGGCGGGCGTGCCTGCCAGTTCATTCGGTCGCCGAATGACTGAGAGGGGTAGCCGAATTCTGGATCTGGGTGTCGCATGTGGCGCCTTCGTGGCGGAATCCTGAGGGGTTGTGTTGACCGTTTGTGGGGTGGTGAGAGGTTCGCAGAGAGTGGTTGTCAGACGGGGGAGGGTTTTCCCAAAAGTGGGTCAGAGAGAGGGAACGACCTGCGACAGGTTTGGATGCCCGCTTTTTCAGGCTCCCCGCAAGCAGGGGGGGCGGACAGGGAATACCTTAGGATGCGCGCTCCCTGCTGAGAAAGGGGGTGCGGCACAATCTGCGGCTTCAGTTCTGCCCATCCCGAAGTAGGTTCAGTTTCCATGGCCCAAGCCGCTGCGTCGCCCAATCTGGTCCCAGTACGTCGTTCCTGGTTGCCCGAGGGGTCTGACGCACGTGTGATGCTGTGTCTGCTCGTCGGACTGGCCTTGTTGTTTGTGCCGACCTATGTGCAGCTGCATGAAGAGGTCTGGGACAACGACATCCACGGGCATGGTCCCCTGGTTCTGGCCGTGTGTCTGTGGCTGTTCTGGCATGACCGCCACGTGATCCTGGCTGGCCCCGCTCAGCCGGACCTGTGGGGCGGGTTCGCGCTGCTCACCTTGGGCTTGCTGATCCACGTTTTTGGCCATTCGCAGTCGATCAATATGTTGACGACGGCGGCGCAGCCTTTGGTGTTTGGCGCGTGTTTGTTGCTCGCGCATGGCCGGGGCGCGTTGAGGCGGGCCTGGTTCCCGCTTTTCTTCATGATCTTCATGATCCCCTTTCCGGACGTGGTGGTGCAGTACATCACCCAGCCCTTGAAGCACGCGGTATCGGTGGTGGTGGAGATGCTGTTGCACCAGGCTGGCTACCCGATTGGCCGCGCTGGCGTGACCTTGACCATCGGCCCCTACCAGCTGCTGGTGGCGGACGCGTGTTCGGGGGTCAATTCGCTGCTGACGCTGGAATCGCTGGGGTTGCTGTACATGCGCCTGATGAGTTACCCGTCGCGTGCGCGCAATCTGTTTCTGGCACTGGCCATCATTCCCACTTCATTCGTGGCCAATGTGACCCGCGTGATCATTCTGGTCTTGGTGACTTTTTATTTTGGCGACGAGGCAGGCCAGGGTTTTGTACACAGTTTTTCAGGCCTGGTCTTGTTTGGTATTTCTCTGGTTTCGATTTACCTGCTGGACCAATTGGCCGGTCTGTGGTTTGAAAAGCCGGCGACCCAGAGGGCAGCATGACGTCCAAACTTCCCTGGTCGGCCTGGATGGCGGCCGTTCTGATGGGCGTGGCATCCTGGTTCGGATACTGGGCGCAGCCCTCGGTGCGAATGGCTGACCTGCATCCCCGTGCCCCCCTGGCGGACGTGTTGCCGGCGCGTTTTGGCGGCTGGGTGCAGGACCCGGCCGGCCAGACGGTGCCGCTGCCGCCGGATGTCGAGGCGCAGATCAAGCACATCTATACCGAAACAGCCGACCGGGTCTACCGAAACGCTGCCGGTGAACGGATGATGGTCACCCTGGCCTACGGCAAAGACCAGTCAGACGGTTTCAAGGTCCACCGGCCCGAAGTCTGCTACGCCGCGCAGGGGTTCACAGTCAGTCCGCCTGTCGCGTCGACTTTGGACGTCGGGGGGCGGCACATCGAGGTCCAGCACGTGGACACGGTGAAGGGAGACCGGTTTGAACCCGTCACATATTGGATGGTGATTGGTGACAAGGTAGTGAATACCCCTGGGCGTCATAAGCTACGGCAGATCGAATACGCATTTCATGGTCTGATTGCGGATGGTTTGTTGGTGCGCGTGTCGTCCTTCTCTCAGGATGCTCGCCAGGCTTACCTGGATCAGGCCGATTTTGTGCGTCAATGGATGGCGCAGGTCCCGGCTGACCAGCGCGCGCGCCTGTTTGGTAAGTAATTCTGTACGGATTGGATTCAACAATGTCTAAGAAAGTCGCCTTGATCACCGGCGTGACAGGCCAGGACGGCTCGTATCTGGCCGAGTTCCTGTTGGCCAAGGGTTATGAGGTTCACGGCATCAAGCGTCGCTCGTCCTTGTTCAATACCGACCGGATCGATCATCTGTACCAGGACCCGCACGTCAGCAACCGCAACTTCATCTTGCACTACGGTGACCTGACCGATTCGACCAGCCTGGTGCGCATCGTCCAGAAGGTGCAGCCCGACGAGATCTACAACCTGGCTGCCCAATCGCACGTGGGGGTCAGCTTTGAAGAGCCCGAGTACACCGCCAACGCCGACGGCATCGGTGCGCTGCGCCTGCTCGAGGCCATCCGCATTCTGGGGCTGGAGAAGAAGACGCGCTTTTATCAGGCCTCGACCTCCGAACTGTACGGTCTGGTGCAAGAGATCCCTCAAAAGGAGACCACGCCCTTCTACCCCCGCAGCCCCTATGCGGTGGCCAAGTTGTACGCCTACTGGATCACGGTGAACTACCGCGAGGCCTATGGGATGTATGCCTGCAACGGGGTGCTGTTCAACCACGAAAGCCCGGTGCGTGGCGAGACCTTCGTGACGCGCAAGATCACGCGCGCCATCAGCCGCATTGCCCTGGGTCTGCAAGACTGCTTGTACCTGGGCAACATGAGCGCGCTGCGTGACTGGGGCCATGCCAAGGACTACATCGAGATGCAGTGGCTGATGCTGCAGCAAGAGGTGGCGGAAGACTTCGTGATCGCCACGGGCGTGCAATACAGCGTGCGCCAGTTTGTCGAGTTCGCCGCCAAGGAGTTGGGCATCACCCTGGCCTTTGAAGGCGAGGGCGAGGCCGAAGTAGGC
Organism: Acidobacteriota bacterium; assembly: GCA_050259275.1. Taxonomy (GTDB): domain Bacteria; phylum Pseudomonadota; class Gammaproteobacteria; order Burkholderiales; family Burkholderiaceae_C; genus Aquabacterium. The sequence goes on along the minus strand of JBLNAI010000015.1, from coordinate 164,116 downwards.
CGTGTGATCAAGGTGGAAGCAGTGGGCGGCGAGATGAAGGCCCGCTGCAAGGTGGGCGATGTCGTCGTGAAGGTGGACCCACGCTACTACCGTCCGACCGAAGTGGAAACCTTGCTGGGCGACCCGACCAAGGCCAAGCAGAAGTTGGGCTGGACGCCCAAGATCTCGCTGGCTGAATTGGTCAAGGAGATGGTGCTGAGCGATTACACGGCGGCCAAGCGTGACAGCCTGGTCAAGCTGGCAGGCTTCCAGGCTTACGACCACCACGAGTGATGGTGTGATCAGCGGCCCGTGTTGACGCGTGTGAAGGCCCTGGCTCGGGGCGACCGGTTCTGGATGGTGCTGTCGTCCCTGGCCTCACGGGGATCGGCGTTTCTGGTCGGGATGATGATCACGCGGATGCAGGGACCGGCTGCCTTGGGCATCTACTCGGCCACGCTCAACGTGGCCGCATCGTTGTCCAGCCCCTTTACATCGGCACTGCAAAACAATGCGGCCCTGTTGTCGGCGCCTCACCCTTCGTTGGGCGGGCCCTGTTGTCGGCGCCTCACCCTTCGTTGGGCGGGCGCCGATTGCTTTTGGCGCTGCACCTGCCTGCTCTACTGGTGCTGATGCCACTGGGTGTGCTGGGCTTTGCAGCGTTGGCGCCCCGTAGCGGCTTGCCATCCCTCGTCGACCCCCAGGGCGGTCTGGTGATGCTCGCGGCGACGTGCGTGCTGTTTTACCAATGGGTCAATGCGCTGGGGCAGGGCCTGTTGCAAGGCGTGGGCGGCTTTGTCCGCCCCTCGCAAGGCTTGCTGTGGTTGACGCTGTTGATCACGGCATGTGCGGTGCCCCTGATCTGGCACATGGGTCTGGTTGGCGCCTACGGCGTGCTGATGCTCAATTCCGTGCTGCCGCCCGTGCTCCTGCTGGGCATGTATTTGCGGCCCGAGGGCGCGCCGGGGGCGAATGCCCGTCAGGCGGACGAACCATTGTCGTTATCCTTGCTGACCCGCATGCATGCTGGCAGTTGGCCGTCCGTGCTGGGCGCCTGTGTGGGTGCGGGCGTCACCTGGTTGTGCCTGGTGTTTCTGGTGAATCGGGCGCATGGGGCAGACGGCTTGGGTTGGGTGTCGCTGGGCGTCCAGTGGGGCACGTTGATGTTGTTGCCGGTATCCAGTTGGGGCGGGGTGACCATGAAGCGGCTGATTGACGCCCTGGACAGCCGTGACACCGCGGCGCTGAGCGCGACGGTGAGGCGTCAGTTGCTGCAGAACGCCTTGACGACGGCCGTGCTGGCGGGCTTGATTGTGGTGGTGTCGCCCTGGATTGCGGCGCTGTACAAGCTGCCTGCTGCGGGCATGGGCACCTTGATGGCTGTCACGGCGGGCTATGCCGTCCTCGGGGCCATGAACAATGTCTACGAGCGATTGTTTTTTTGTCTGAATCGGCAAGGTTGGTGGATGGTGCTCACAGTGATGTCGGCAGGCGTGCAGTCGGGCGTGACGGCGGTGTTGATCGAGCGGTCTTATCTGGGCGTGGCGATGGGTTTGGGTGCGGGCGCCTTGTGTCTGCTGCTCACGTCGATGTGGTTGCACAGTCGCTGGCAATCAGCAGAGGCGGTCGCTCGGTGATCTCGGTTGTCATTCCGCTCTACAACAAAGGCGAATTCATCGCACGCGCGGTGGATTCGGTGCTGGCGCAGTCGATGGGCGATTGGGAGCTGATCGTGGTCGACGATGGCTCGGGCGACAACGGACCGGCCGTAGTGGAGGGCTATCGCGACGCCCGCGTGCGTCTGGTGCGCCAGGCCAACGCAGGGGTGTCGGCGGCGCGCAATCGCGGTGTGCAAGAGGCTCGTTCGCAGCATGTCGCTTTTCTGGACGCCGATGACCATTGGGCACCGGACCATCTGGCCAGTCTGATGCAGGCCGCGCAGCAACTGCCCGACTGTGTGGCGTGGGCCTCGGCCTATTGGGTGGTGCCAGAGTCAGGTCAGCCCCGCGCCATTGCCTTGCCGCCGCAACAGATCGGCCGCATGGTGGTGATGCCGGATTATTTTTCGCAGATCCGCTCGCATGAACACCCGATTCACAGCTCGGCCGTGATGGTTCGGCGTGAGGTGATGCTGCAGTTGGGCGGCTTCCCCTTGGGAGTGACCGCAGGCGAAGACATCATCATGTGGGCGCGCCTGGCCTGTGCCGGCCCGCTGGGCTATGTCGGCAAGCCGTCCGCCTATTACATGGCCCCGCCTGTCAGTCAGGCTGTGCGGGCTGGCTTTCTGCGTCAGCCCCAAACGCCTGATCCTGTGGCGGCGGTGTTGCGAGAATTGATGCAGACCTCTCCTCTGGCTTCCAGCATCCGCCTGTTCCTGGGCGACTGGCATCGCATTCGCGCGATGTTGTTCCTGGAGCGCAATGAGCGCGCCTCGGCGTGGCGCGAGTTGTGGTCGGCGGGCGGGGCGGGCGGTTGGCGAGCGCGCGATGGCGTGTCAATGATCTTGCTCTTGCTGCCTCATGGCTGGAGGCAGCGTGTCCTGGCGTGGCTCCGTCAGGTGCGCCAGGGGCGGTCGTCGATCGAGGGTACGGCATGAAAGGCCAATTGGTGATGGTTGACATGGCCGTGTCCGCCACCAGTCCCGCCGGCAGCTGCGTGCGCACGATCTTATGCGGACTGCCTGCTGATATCCCTGTGAGCCTTTTCTCAGCGGTGTGGGATGCGGCGGCAGTTGCACCTTCTGTCGCCTATCATCCCGTGCCAGCCCCTCAGCGCCCGGTGGTGTGGCGCTACGTTGTCTTCCACACCCGTGTGGCGCGACGTCTGGCGGTGTGGCTAAAGGGGCAGCGCCGGGGTGACGTGCTGGTGCAGGCCACCCAGGGCCAATGGGCGGGGGCGGACATTGTCTATGCCCATTTCTGTCATGGCGCCTACTTGCCTGAGCTCTGGAAGCAGCGCCAATGGGGTCGTGCACGCTTTTGGCTGCGCATGCTCACGCATGCTTTCAACGCCTGGCGAGAGCGCTTGGCATTCGATCGGGCGCAGCTCATCGTGGCGCCTTCGCTGGGGCTGCAGCGCGAGTTGATGCGTCACTACGGGATCGACGCCTCACGCATCGAGGTGCTGGCCAATCCCGTCGACATCGAGCGATTCACGCGCCCCGCTGCGTTTGACCGGCAGGCCATGCGTGCCAGCCTGGGCGTGAAGGCGGATCAGATCTTGTTGGCCTTCATGGCCTTGGGTGATTTTGAGCGCAAGGGGCTGGGGCTGGTCCTCCAGGGGCTGGCAGCGTGCGCGCCCGAGCAGAGGCGGCGCTTGTCTTTGCTGGTCATTGGCGGGCAGGCCGATGAAATCCAGGCGTTCACGGCGCAGGCCCGGGCATGTGGCGTGGGCGATCAGGTGCAGTTTGTGGGCATGCAGCAGGATGTCCGGCCCTTTCTGTGGGCGGCTGATGTGTTTGCCTTTCCGTCAGCCTATGAGATTTTCTCGCTTGCCATCTTGCAAGCTGCCGCGGCAGGGCTGCCCGTGCTGGTGTCGCAAGGCCTGTATGGGGCCGAAGAGTTTGTGGAGCCGGCCCGCAACGGCTGGGTGGCCCCGCGTTCGGTTGAAGGGGTGACGGTGGCCTTGCAGGACATCAGTCAGTTGACCTCTGAGCGCATGCAGGCCTTGAGCGCCGGGGCGAGCGAATCGGTGCGGCAATACAGCCGCGAAACGTTTGTGCAGCGGTGGTTGGCGCTGTACCGGAGGATGGGCCTTGGCTGATCCACGACAAGCCATTCGGGTGGCGATGGTGACCAACATTCCGGCACCGTACCGCATCCCGGTTTATGAGCGTCTGGCCGCGGACCCGGACCTTGATCTGCATCTGGTCTACTGCAGTGGCGCCGAGCCGGATCGCGCCTGGCAGCTGCAAGGGGGCCAGTTCGCGAAGGTCTTCTTGAAGGAACGGTTCTGGACCGTCAAGGGCCGGTTTATCCATTTCAACCCGGACGTGTGGACGGCATTGCGTCGCATCCGCCCGCAGGTGGTGGTAACCACCGGCTACAATCCGACGCACTTGCTGGCCTTTTTGTATGCGGGGTTGCATGGCGCAGCGCATGTCGTGATGACCGATGGCACCCAGGTGTCCGAGGCCGGCTATTCGTGGGCGCATCGGCTGGTGCGGCGCGTGGTGTTCGCCGGGTCGGCGGCGTTTGTCGGGGCCAGCCAGGGGGCCATGGCCTTGTTTGCGCAATATGGGGTGCCGGCGGGTCGCACCTTCAAGTCTCATCTGTGTGCCGACAACGTCTTGTACGAGCGGGCGGCTGTCGTGCCCAAGCGGTATGACCTGCTGTTTTCGGGGCGCATGGTCGGGATCAAGAACCCGTTCTTTGTACTCGATGTGGCGCGCGCCTTGGCCGCCCGTTTGAAGCGCCGCGTGTCGGTGGCTTTTTTGGGCTCGGGTGACTTGCAACCGGAGTTGAAGGCGCGGGCAGAGGCCCTGGCGAGTGAGTTGGAGGTGAGCTTTCCCGGCTTCATTCAACAAGCGGACTTGCCTGACTACTATGGCGCGGCGCGGGTCTTTCTGTTCCCGACGTCGTGGGACCCCTGGGGCGTGGTTGCCAATGAGGCTTGCGCAGCCGGCGTGCCGGTACTGGTCACCCCGCAGGCAGGCGTATCGGGCGACCTGATCGTGGACGGGGACAATGGCTGGATCCTGCCGCTGGACGTCTCGACCTGGGCACAGCGTTGCGAGCAACTGCTGACCGATCCTGATCTGTATGCCAGATTGTCCCGACAAGCGAGACAGCGGGTGCAGCCCTTCAACTTCGACGCTGCCGCATCTGGCTTGAAAGCAGCGGTTTGCTTGGCAGTGAGGGGTGATCAAGCGCCGGGCGGCAAGGGCGGGGCGCGATGACACGGCGGTGGCGGGTTCTGGTCGTTCACAACGGGTATCAGCAACGGGGTGGCGAAGACAGCGTGGTCGAGTCCGAGATGGCTTTGCTGCGTGCCCACGGTCATGAAGTGCGCCTGTACGCGCGTCATAACGATGAGATCGAAGGCGCTTCGCGCCTGTCGCTGGCCGTGCAGACGGTCTGGTCGGGCCGCACGGTCGACGAGGTGAATGCCTTGCTGGATGCCTTCCAGCCTGAGGTGGTGCATGTTCACAATACCTTCCCATTGATCTCACCCTCGGTGTATTGGGCTGCAAGGCGACGTGGTATCCCGGTGGTGCAGACTCTGCATAACTTCCGTTTGATGTGTCCGCAAGCGATGTTCTTGCGAGAGGGGCGCGTCTGCGAAGACTGCCTGGGCCATGTGCCCTGGCGCGGCGTCATGCACGCCTGCTATCGTGAATCGCGCCTGCAGACCGCGGTGCTCGCATCGTCGGTGACCTGGCACCGGATGGTGGGCACCTACAGCCACGCGGTGAGCCTGTATGTGGCGCTGAACGCGTTCTGCCGCGACAAGTTCATCGAAGGGGGGCTGCCCGCCGAGCAAGTGGTGATCAAGCCCAATTTTGTCGAAGACGCGGGCTTGGGCGAAGGGCCGCGATCTGGCGGTTTGTTTGTCGGGCGGCTGTCGGATGACAAAGGCGTGCCTACTCTGTTGGCCGCATTGCGCTTGCAGCCCGTGCGCCTGCAGGTGATTGGCGCCGGCGAACATGCGGAGGCGACGCGTGCCCAGCTGGGGGCCGATGCCCTGGGCTTTCTGCCGGTGGCCGAAATTCTGGCGCGCATGAAGCGGGCGGCTTACCTGGTGGTCCCCAGCCTTTGGTATGAGAATTTTCCCAGAACGCTGGTGGAGGCCTTCAGTGTGGGGCTGCCGGTGATTGCGAGTCGTCTGGGCGCGCTGGCGGAATTGGTCGAGGATGGCGTGACGGGGCTGTTGTTCGAGCCGGGCGATGCACAAGACCTGGCTCGCAAACTGCAGTGGGCAGACAGCCACCCGGCGGAAATGCAAGCCATGGGCCTGGCGGCCCGATCACGCTATTTGTCTGCCTACAGTCCTGCGCAAAACATCCGGGCGCTGACTGACATTTATGAGCGGGCGTGCGCGGAAGGTACGGGCGCTTGAGTGCTGGCCTGCCGGGCGTGCGCGAAGCTGGCGATGCACAAGCCCAGCACCACCGTGGCGGGCGCCACCGTTCCAGCAAAGGCTTTCTCCATGGTCGAGTAGACCCACAGGAACACCATGCAGCGCAGTGCGGTCTGCATCATGGGCACCGGCGCTGGGGTCGCCGAGCCGGCAGCAGGGTGGGCGCGGCGGACCATCTTGACCAAGCCCAATGTGGTCCAGATCATGGCCACCAGCAACAGGCTTGTGCCGACCACGCCGACGCTGATCAGACTCTCGAGGATGAAGTTGTGAGCGGTGCTGTAGGTATTACCCCAGATATCCGCGTACGCGCGGGGCAGTTCGACACGGATGCTGCCCAGGCCGTATCCGATCCAGGGTTTGGCTTTGATCAGGCCCCAGGATGCCTGCCAGATGTCTGATCGACCGGTGAAGCTGGTGAGTTCGGCGACATCTCCACTGCGAGAAATCAACTTGGTGACCGAGCGCAGCACCAGGTTGACGGCCCGTGGTTGCGTGACGACCACCAAACTCAGTGATGCGCCAAGCAAACCCACGAGCACCGCCCAGATGGTCTGGCGCCGGGTGAGGGCGAAGGTGACGACGAAGGCGGCGACCAGGCCGCTCATGGACGAGCGGCTTTTGCTCAGCGCCAGGGCGGCCACAAAAATGGCACCCGATAGCCAATACAGCCAGCGCCTGCCGCGATGCCCTGTTCGACTTGCCATCACCGGGACGAGGATCGCGCCGACCGCCATCATCGGGCCCAATGCATTGGCCGACCCCGTGATGCCCTTGAGTCGGTAGCCGAGGGGGTCGCTGATGTCGCGGGCGAGGTCGGATGAGGCAGCCAGCAAAGCCAGCGAGCCGAGAGCCACCAGCAGCGACCCCCAGTAAAGCGATTGCCAGGACCATTGCAGGGCCTCGGTCTTGGCGGTGGCGATGCGGGCGGAAGCCAGCGCGATGGCCAGCAGGGCGATGCCCGAGCCCACGGCCAGGATCATGAGGCTGGCGTAGGCTGCACTGGCCATCGCGAAGGCGGCGTATCCCAGCCAGATTGCCAGTACAGGCTCGCGCATGGCAGCGCCCAGCCCCGTCGACACGGTCATCGCCAGCAGCGCAAAGGCCATGCCGCCTTTGATGAGCGTCTGCATGTCGCCGCCCCCGCTGGATGCGCGGAACGTCACGTCCTGCGCCAGATAGATCAGGCCGAATAAAAACAGAATGAGCCACTGCGGCGGGTTGAGGATGTAGCCCAGGCCGTACACCGAGATCACGGCAAAGCACAGCAGCAGGATCGGCAGTTGCAACATGAACAGCTGACCGGCATGGAGCAGCCAGTACAGGTCGGTCAGGAATGCGATGGAGGCCAGCAGCAGGATCAGCCCTGCGATGCCCGATTGCCGCGCAGTGCGTTGCTGGATGGCCCCTGCCGCAGGGGTGAGGTACATGGCTGTGGCCTGGCTTAGAACTCGTTGAGGATCGAGCCGACCAATTGCGTCTGGCCCATGCTGACGGTGTGGACCAGCTCTTGCAAGGCCTGCACCTTGCTTTCGTTCTTGCGCGCCACCACCAGACCGTGCCCGCACCGGGATGCGATGACCGCGCCATCGGGCCCATATTGAGCGGCCGGGGTGTCCACGATGATGCGGTCAAAGCGGGTCTTGAGTTCGCGCATCAGCTGGCTGAGGGTATGACGTTCCAGCAACTCAAGCGGGTTGGGTGGCATGGGGCCGGCGGGCAGCACAAACAGATTGGGCAGCTCCTTGACCGACTGAATCACCTTGTTTGCGGCGCGACCCGACAGGATGGTCGACAGGCCATTGCCTCGATTGGCCAGGCCAAAGAGGTCCAGCGCACGGGGGTGGCGCATGTCGGCTTCGAGGAGCAGCGTGCGGCCGGGCAATTGGGAGAAGGCAATGGCGAGGTTGGCGGCAAAGAAGGTCTTGCCGTCGCCGCTGTTGGGACTCAATACCGCAAGGGCCGGGCATTTGGCATCGTCGCCAAACAGCTTCATGATCAGGTGGCTGCGGATGGTGCGAAAGGCCTCGGCCTGTTCCGAGAAGGGCCGGGTGGCGACCACCAGTTCGGCATTGAGCGTACTTGTGCCTTCGGTCGCATAGGGGAAGTGAAACTGTTGGGCCAGCGCAGACATCACGTCGTCATTGCTGGCCAGTCCCAGCGCCACTGCGGCTTCGCCGAACAGGATACCGTTCTCTTGCTGATAGTGCGCAATGCTTTCGACTTGCTCGACGGTGAGTTGCTTGGCTTTGCCGATGAGTTGCCCGATGGGCTGCCCATCAGGTGACTGCCGGGTGGCGGCAAAGTCGGCGGCACGGGCTTCGGTTGCCCCGAAGAAACGGGAGGCGCGGAACAGAGAATTCATGGTGTGACTCGCCTCGTGCTCAGGTCAATGCCGCAAAGGGCTCATCTTTGGGCGGCTCGCTGTTGCGCTCCAGTTTGGGAAGCGGATGAGCGGAACGAATCAAGGCAAAGCGCCGGGGCTTGGCCTGCGGCGAGGGCAGCACCCCGATGACGGGCAGATCGAGTGTCTGGGCGATGTCCTGCGGCGAGCGGACACGGTGATCGAACATCTCGATGGCCAGCGCGGCCATCAGCGCCAGCAGCACACCCACCACGATGGACAGAGCCACATTCAAAGTGACTTTGGGCGACGCGGGTTTGGTGGGCTCGGTGGCGGCAGCCAGCAGATAGATGTTGGACTGGCTGCTGTTGCTTTCGAGACTGGTCTGGCTCAGCCGGGCCTGCAGGGAGTCATACACCTTCTGGGCGGATTCGACTTCGCGCTCGAGGATACTGAGTTCGCTGCGGGCGTCCTTGAGTTTGAGGACCCGGTCACGCTGCGCTTCATAGGCGGCCAGAGCCTGGCTCTCGCGCGAGCCCGCCACGCTGTTCTGGATGCCGATGCTGGAGGTGACCTTGCGGGTCTCGGAGCTGATGCGTTGCTTGACCGCTTGCAGGTTGGCCTGCGTTTCGATGACGCTGGGGTGGGCTTCGCCGTAGCGTTGCAGCAGTTCTTGCAATTTGGCTTCGAGCTTGACTGCGTCGGCCTGCAAGCTTGCGATCAAGGAGCTGTTGAGCACATCCGGTGTCTGATCCGCCTTGCTTTGCGCCTGGGCACTGCGGCTGGATGTGTCGGCACGCAAGGCACGCATGGTGGTCACTTGGGCAGACAGGTCGGCCAGACGCTGGGTTTCAACGTCCAGGCGTTCTTCCGTGGCCACGATACCCTTTTCGCGTTGGGCTGCGGTCAGTTTGTTCTGGGCGGCTTCCAGCTTTTCGCGGGCCAGTTTGACACGGGCATCAAAGAAGTCGGAATACTCTTTAGCCGGGTTGACGCGGATTTGAACAGTGGACTCGATGTAGGCCTGTGCGTAGGCGTTGGCAAAGGCGGCAGCGAACGCGGGCTCGGCACCGTTGTAATTGATGTCGATGACATTGGATTCGCGCGAGGGCTTGACATCCAGTCCCTTGCCAATCATGTCAGCCACCCAGGCGACATAGTCGCCCTTGCCGTGGGTCTCTTTTTGCCACCGCTTCATCAGGTCTGGCGAATTGCCCAGATTGAGGGACTGCACCACCCGACGCGAGACGGTCGGGCTTTTGATGATGTCCACCTGTGTGGCCAGGATGGTGGCGGTTTGCATGCTGCCTGCGCCCAGGCCGGAGACGGGGTCCGGCCGCACATCGACCATCACCGTTGCGGTCGCGTCGTAGGACTTGGGGATGATCAGACTGATGATCAGGGTGGCCAGCACGATGACCAGAAAAACTGCCGTGACCAGGAGCCAACGCGCGCGAATGATGTTGAGAAATTGGCTGAAAGTCATGAACTGGCTCCAAACCCGAGACTGCTGAGTTCAGGTATCTCTAGGGTCCCATAAGTTACGGCACAGGGGGCTTCGCAGTGCGGCAGTGGGCCCCCAAAGGGGCGAAAATGCGCAATAAGCACCCCGCTTGTCTGGGTGGTCGCACTCATTTGAGTTGAGGAAAATCCCTTGGGTGCGCGATTTTTGTGTACGGCACGATGTCCTGCGGAGGCATCACTTTGGAGGTGTTGGTGGACGTGTCCGTGTCCATGCCGCCAATGGCGGTCTGCCATCGGGTTTGCCGGCGCAGCGTGTTCTTGAACAGCGCGGCGTTGGTGCCCAGCAAGCGGTTGCGCCGGTAGATCGCAAAGTCGCGGGTGGAGTCGAAATCGCTGTCCTGCCAGATGGCTGCCTGCCCCAGGGGGGAGACCAGGATGTTGTCCTCGATCGTGTTGCCGGTGAGGTAGTTCCCGCTGTCGCAGGGGCTCAGGCCGCGGCAGTTGAATTGGCTGGGGGCGTTTTCTTGCAGCCACAACTGCGTCCAGCGGTTGCCCACCAGCAGATTGCCGGCGACGATGTTGTCCCGGGCAAAGTGCAGATGGATGCCGACGTCTGTGTCTCGGACCACGTTGTCCTTGACCGTGACACGCCTGGAAAAGTCGTCGAGGTAGATGCCGCGCGTGGAGGTCCCATCGTGAGGGCTGCCGTCCGTCGATCCTGGGGCGTTGGTGATGGTGTTGCCCTCGATCAGCAGATCCAGCGGATAGCCTTTGTCGCGCTGATACTCGCCCCGGCTGATGGTGTAGAGCGCGCCACAGTCATCGAAGGCCATGCAGCTGTTCTGGATCACGTTGCGGCTGATGCGGGACTCCTTCCAGGCGTGCAGGCCGATGTAGGTGGAGTCCTCAATGCGGTTGTCAGACACCGTCCCGCCCTGGCCCAGCATCACGGCGCTGTGGGCGTAGTAGCCCCGGCCGGCGCCTTTGATGGTGCTGTGGGTCAGGCTGACACGGGTGGAAGGGCGTGGCAGCGGGTAGCGAAAGTCGCCCATCCAGATGCCCTGAGCATGGCTGTCGGTCACGGTCAGCTGGTCGAGCAGACAGTCTTGCGAGTCCGTGATGCTGACCCCTTTGTCGCCGGCATACGAGATGGCCATGTCCAGCAGATTGACCTGGCTGCTGTGGGTGATGACGATGGCATCTGACGCCGTGTGACGCACAGTCAGGTGCTGAACAGAGACCTCATCGAGGCCATCTCCGATCACGCCATGCGCCAGAACGGCCGCTTGCACCCGCTGATGACTGGGTGAGCTGCCATCAGGCAGCCAGATGGAGATTTTCTGAGTCGACGGATCGTGAAACCATTCGCCCGGCTGGTCGAGCATCCAGGCTTTGTTTTCAAGCCAGTATCCCCACCCGGGCCGGATGTCATAGGGCCAGTCGTTGGACAACTGCTGCAGTTTCAGGTCCTGGCCGCGTTGCTGGGTGACGCGGTAGTGCAGCAAGGCAAATTCAACATTGCGCACATAGACTTCGGCATTTTCAAGGTCAGCGCCATTGGGCCAGGCCTTGGGGCCGCCCCGCAAGACATCGGCATGACCCGGCGTGTCGGCTGCCACTTTCAAAAAGCGGCTGCGCGGGCCCCAGTCACCGTGGCCCACATTGGGGTGCCGGGCGCGTTGAAGCCGCTGGCCATTGAAGAAGACCTGCGGGATCACGGTCCCTGCAGGCAAGCCGGTGTCGGCCTGGAAGATGTGCCCACTGACGGGCCGCCATGCCAGATCGCCCAGGGGGATCGCCCCATCGATGACCGGCTTGGGTGTGTCAGCAGGGCCGTAGTTCGTGTACGTGACGCCGGACTGCAACTGGAGTGGCTCGTGCCAGACGCTTCCATTGGCCAGGTGCACGACATCGCCGCTGCGCAGGCCGCGTTGCAGTCGGTGCAGCGTCTTCCAGGGGGTGGCGCCGCCGAGGGCGCCTAGTAGACCCGATTGGGTGTCGTCGCCATGTTCGCTGTCAACGTAGTACGCGGTTGCCTGTGAGGACAGCCAGGTGAAAGACAGCGCGACGGCGACGAGCACCCCACGCATGGCTTACTTCAGGCCAGACAGGCCTTTGCTCAAGGCATTGGCGTCCAGGCCGGCAGAGGCCGCTTCTGCAGGCGATGCGGCGGGGGCCACTGCAGGCACGTCCGAAGCCGCGGCGCTGGCTGCCGAAGCGCCAGATGCGGGCTTCTCAGCGAATTTGCCGATGTACTCGATCTTCGCGGTGGCGCGCAGGTTCTTGATTTCCTTTTGCGCGAACTCACGACGACGCTCGCTGGTCAGGTATTGCTCGATGGCGGGCTTGGCCTGTTCGAAGGTCACGGGCTGGAGCTTGGACTGCACCACCAGCAAGGCCTTGAAGCCATCGTTGCCGGTCACGAACATGGCTTTGCCATCGGGCACGTCCTTGAGCTTGTCCAGAATCACCATGGGCAGGCCTTCTGCGGCTTGCGTGATCTGGCTGGCGCTGACCTTGAAGCCGCTGCTCTTGATCATTTCGACGAAGGCCTGAGGCGAGGGGGCGGCATCGAGTTTCTCGATCAGGGCCTTGGCTTCATCGGGCTTGGCTGCGATGGTGAATTCTTGCAGGGCGTACACCTTGCGTTGCGAGAACAGGGCGGGCTTGGAGTCGAAGTACTTGCGCACATCGTCAGCCGAGGGAGCGCCGACGGCGGTCGCGGCCGCCTTTTCCAGGTAGGTGCGCGCCAGCAGGCTGCGACGGATGGCATCCAGTTGCTGCACCACCGCAGGGTCACGATCCAGCTTTTGTTCTTCGGCTTTGGCCACGGCCAGTTGCTGGTCGATCAGTCCTTCGAGAGCCTGACGACGCGCGGAGTCGACCTGTTCGGGCTTGAGGCCGTTTTGACGCTCCAGCAGCAAGTTGATCTGGTGGACGGTGATTTCTTCACCATTGACGCGGGCCGCAGCCTGGCTGGCTTTGCCTTCCGATTTACCTTTGTCTCCGCAACCGGCAACCAGGGTGGCGGCAACGACGATGGGCAGCAGGGCCACCAGACGGATAGATGGGTGGCGAGTGATTGCTTGCAGGCGGGTTTGCATTTTTTGGTGTTGGAAAGGTTGGATCGTTGAAATTCGACTCGTGGTGGTTTCCCGAAGTTCCCTGACTGTCGGTTATTGACGCTTGAATTGGGGGTGTCGGAGCCTTGCCATGCCATGGAGAAGGGTTCCGCAGACCAGTCCAGCCATCACGCCACTGAAATGTGCCCAAGGGGCTACCTTTATAGCTGAGGAGGATGACAGAATTAAAACCGCCCCCCAGGGGTTTTCCATGATTATCTTCAAAGCCAGGCCCGTCAGCAGGATCGCGCCCAGACGCCGGCTGGACGGGAAGGGCGGGGTGAGGATCTGATGCGTGGCAATGATGGCCGCGCCCGCGTGCAGCACGCCCGACAGGCCGATGTAGCTGGTCAGTTCAGGGCGCCACAGCATGCCGACGTGCGTCAGCGGCCAGGCCAGGGCCCACGATACTGTGGCCCGCCAGCTCACACCGGCTGTCCAGCCCAGGGCTGCCAGCAGTGCCACGCCCCCCAGGTTGCGATACAGGTGAGGCGCGCTGCCATGCACCCAGGCAGTGCTCCACCAGCTTGACAGGGTTTGGTGCCAACCTTGGTCAGGGTGCAAGATCAAGGGTTGTATCGCGGCGGGCCAGGTGAGTGGGTGGTCCAGCGCAATCGGCGGCCAGACCCATGCCGGCCCGGCCAGCAGCAGGCACAGACCGATCCAGCTGACGGCCCCCCATGACCTGCGGCGCATCACCGACGAGGCATCAGTGGCCGTCGAACACGGTTTGCCACAGCGTCAGCACCGCCTGCCGATGAGTCTGCACTTGTTCAAGGGCGGCGCCTTGCAACTGAGTGGGCGCGTCGTCCAGACGGGCGCGGTGCTGGATGTGGCGCAGCGCGCGATAGGCCGCGCCCGCTGCCTGACCGACGCCGCCTGGCAGCAGTCCGGCGCTTTCTGCGCGACCGAGCAAGGCAATGTTGCCCAGGTTATCCATCAGACCCGGATGGTGCTGGCTGTAGGCCAGGATGAGGTATTGCACGGCAAACTCGACGTCGATCATGCCGCCGGCGCTGTGCTTGATGTCAAAGTGATCGGCAGGGCAGGCGTGGGCCTGGCGCAGACGCTCACGCATGGCGATGACTTCTTCTCGCAAGGCCACCGGGTCGCGGGGCGACGACAGCACGGCTCGCCGCACGGTTTCAAACTGATTGGCCAATGCCGGCTCGCCGGCACACCATCGCGCGCGGGTCAGCGCCTGGTGCTCCCAGGTCCAGGCGGTGTTGCTGCCGCGTTGGCGCTGGTAGTCATCAAAGGCGTGGAAGGAGGTGACCAGCAGGCCCGAGTTGCCATTGGGCCGCAGGGCGGTGTCGATGTCGAACAACTCGCCAGCCGAGGTGCGCAGCGTCAGCCAGGTGATCAGCTTGCGAGCAAACAGGAGGTAGGCGTCGATCGCGGTCGGGGTGTCGGGGCCTGCGTCGGCTGGGGGGGCGTCTTGGCGGTCGTCGTAGACAAACACGACATCGAGGTCGCTGCCGTAGCCCAGTTCTTTGCCACCCAGTTTGCCGTAGGCGATGACGGCGAAATGCGGATCGCGGCCCACGGCCCAGGCGCCCTGTTTACCCGGACGCTGTTGCAGGTGGTGCCACGCCCAGCGCAAGGCCACCTCGAGGGTGACGTCGGCCAATGCCGACAGGTCGTCGGCGACCTGTTCTACCGTGAGCGTGCCTTCGACGTCTCGCACCAGGGTGCGAAAGATCTCGGCATGATGGGCGCGGCGCAGCGTGTCCAGCAGGGCTTCTTCGCTGGCCTGCCCGGCTTTTTCCCAAGCCAGATGGCGGCCATGGAGGTCCTGACGGTAGGCCTGCGGGTCAAATCGCCCATCCATCAGGCGAGGGTCGGCCAACTCATCGATCACGCCGGGGTGGCGCAGCAAATACCGCAAGGGCCACTTGGCCAGGCCCAGCAGGCGCAGCAGCCGGGTCAGCACCTCAGGGCGCTCGGCCAGCAAGGACAGGTAGCTGTCGCGACGCAGCAGCGGGTTGAGCCATTCAATGAAGTGCAGAACGGCATCGGGCCCCAGGCATTCGCCACCCTCCGGCTGGGTGGGTGGGGTCAGCGCGGTTTTGGTGGCGCGGCCAATCAGTTTGGCCAGGCGCAATTTGGCCGGGTCGCTGAGCAGGGTGACCCGCGTCTGCTTGGCAAAGTCGCGCAGGCGCCCGGCGATGGGCTCGGGGAACTTGTCGATGAACTCGTCGCTGTCGACTGGCAGCGGCGGGCCGCCGCAGGTTTTGCAGCCGCCGCTGTGCGGTGCCTCACTGCGCCCGTCATGCAGCAGCGAGTCAAATTCCGTGGCGACCAGTTCGCGGATGCTGCACAGCAGATCCATGAGTTGACAGGTGGCGCTGTGACAGTCGCCGTCCCGGTCGGGCGCACCGGTCAGGCCCAGGCTGGCGGCGATCCAGGCCAGGTCTTTGTCTTCGGTGGGCAGCAGATGGGTTTGCTGGTCGTCCAGGTATTGGATGCGGTGCTCGATGCGGCGCAGGGCCACATAGGCTTGTGCCAACTGGGTGGCGGTGTCGGCCGGGATCAAACCCCGGGCGGTCAGGCGCTGCAGGGCCTTGAGGGTGGAGCGGGTGCGGATCTCGGGGAACTGCCCGCCGCGAACGACCTGTAGCAACTGAACGGTGAATTCGATTTCGCGGATGCCGCCACGGGACAGTTTGACGTCGTTGGCGCGTTCGGGGCGGCCCGCTGCCCGCCGGTTGGCCTCGTCCCGGATCTTGCGATGCAATTGACGCAGGCCTTCGAAAATGCCGTAGTCCAGATAGCGTCTGAATACAAAGGGCATGACGATGTCGCGCAGCGCCAGCGAACGCTGAACGTGTTCGCCACCCGGCATGGCGCGCCGTGGGGCCACGATGCGGCTTTTGAGCCACGCAAAGCGCTCCCATTCCCGCCCTTGAACCAGGAAGTACTCCTCCAGCATGGCCAGGCTGACCACGGAGGGACCGGAGTTGCCATTGGGCCGCAAGGCCAGGTCCACCCGAAAGACGAAACCGTCCTCTGTGGCGTCGCCGATGAGGGTGTACAGGTGCTTGACCACGTGCGAGAAATACTCATGCACCGTGATCTGACCGGTCTTGCCGCCTCGGCCGTCGTCCACGCCGGTGGTCAGCCCGTCGTCTTCGTAGACGTAGATCAAGTCGATGTCGGACGACACATTGAGTTCGCGCCCGCCCAGCTTGCCCATGCCGACCACCCACAGATCCACGCGCTGGCCTTGGGCGTTGAGCGGGGCGCCGTAGCGGGCGTCGCATTCGGCCTCGGCGGCGGTGAGGGCGCGGTCCAGCGTGACCTCGGCCAGCTCCGTCATGCTGCCCGTGATGTCGGCCAGCGTGGCGCCTGCTTCGACGTCGCAGGTGGCCAGACGCTCCAGCACCAATTGGCGCGTGACACGCAGGGCGGAGGTCAGTTCGCGGCCGCGATCTTGTAACGAATCGATAGCGGCGGCGATTTCTCCCGACCGGGGAACGCGGTCTGGCGGCAAAATGGCGGCCTCGATGTCTGAGGCATAGCGCCGACGGATGCGTTGCACATAGCGGGAATGTTCAGCTTGCGCTGAGGACCGCACCGCATCTGGAGGGAAATCGATCATGGAACCCACGGGCCTGTTTATCGGTCTGTGCTAGCGTGATCGTTGCTCGATCCCCACTGCCACTGTCTGCATGCTAAGGCATGCGGGCCGGGCGTGGGCTACGGACTTCGACTGATCCACAGAACACACGGTTGAGTTGAGTTGATACAAACAGGGTTACCCAAGTGGCTGCGCCAAACATGGATGCGTTGGTGGCGTCCATTGGCATGGACAAGCGCAGCGATCCTGTTTTTGACAGCGGTGGCATGGGCTGTCCTGCTTTTTCAAATTCTGCCAAGAATTGATCAGTGGCGTGATGCCTTGTCTCAACAAGCCACGCGCGCACTGGGGGTGCCCGTGCAAATTGGGCGGGTTTCAGGGCGCTCAGAATCGGGCTGGCCGGTTCTGACCCTCAATGAGGTCCGTTTGCTCGACGCCAGCGGGCAAGTGGCCTTGCGTCTGCCCGCAGTCACCGCCCGCCTGTCGCCCTCGTCTTTGTGGCCGACGGCCTTGTGGCGGCGTGAATGGCGCCTGGACCGGCTGGTTATCACCGGGCCGGAGCTGGATATCCGTCGCGATGTGCAGGGGGCGATCTATGTCGCAGGCTTGCGCATGGACGCCCCCAAGCAGACCGGCGCGGGCGAAAGCGCGGCCGATTGGCTGTTGTCGCAGCCCTTGATCCGCATCGATGGCGGCCAGGTCCGCTGGCGTGATGAAAAAATAGGTGCCCCCACCATCGCCTTGCGGCAGGTCGATGTCTCGCTGCGCAGCCGGCCGGGGCTGGGGCGCCATTGGCACGAATTGAGCGTTGCCGCGACGCCGCCTGCCGAGTTCGGGCAGCGGCTGTCGCTGGAGGTGGCCATGACGCAGCCTTTGTGGCAGGTCGGCCGGGTGCTGATCCCCGAAGGGGCCTCGGTCCCTTGGTGGCGCCAGATGGTTGGATCAGCGCCTCGCCCCAGTCAATGGGAAACCTGGTCGGGCATCGTGCGTGCGAACCTGCCTTGGGTCGACGTGCAGCGTCTGCGTCAACACGTGGCGCTGCCCTTTGATGTGGCAGGCGGGCGGGGTCGGCTCCGTGCCGAGTTGTCGGTGTACAAGGGCCGCCCGCAGGGCCTGGCCCTGGATGCCGACGTTCAAGATGTGAGCGTGCGCCTGGCTCGTGAGTTGGCGCCCCTGGCCTTCAAGAAGGTTTCAGGCTGGGTGTCGGTCAGTCATGAATCCGAAGTCACCGGGCTCAGTTATCAGAACCTGAGCTTCGAGACGGCGGAAGGCCTCTTCTGGCCCCGCAGTTCGGCCAGCCTGGAATGGCGCCATGCCCCCTGGTCCGGCACCAACCTGGATGAATCGGTCTGGAAGCTCACCCGCGGCGGCGTCTTCCAGGCCGAGCGGCTGGACCTGGCCTTGCTGGCGCGGCTGGCCGATCGTCTGCCTTTGTCCCGACGAGTGCGGGCGGCTCTGGAGGATCTGGCCCCGCAAGGCGTGGGCAGCGGTCTGGAATGGCGTTGGGAAGGTCCGCTCGACTCGCCCCAGACCTATCGGACCAAGGGCCGGTTTGCGGGTTTGGCCTGGTCCTCGTCCAAAGAAGCGGGCTGGCCCGGCCTGGCCCATGCCAATGTCAGCTTTGATGCCGACGAAGGCGGGGGGCGCGCCGAACTGGCCGTGGAGCAAGGCTGGATCGAGTTTCCGGATGTGTTTGAAGAGCCGCGCATTCCGCTCACTGCCATGCAATCGGTTCTGAACTGGCAGATCAAGCGCAGTTCGCGGCCCGGCGTGGCGCCTGACGTGGACCTCTATGTCAAACGAACCGAGTTTGCCAACCCCGATGCACAGGGCGAACTGGAAGGCCATTGGCAAACGGGGGCACGGCCAGACCAGCCGCTGGTGCCGCGTTGGCCGGGGATCCTGACCTTGAACGGGCGACTGGCCAAAGGCCAGGCCAGCCGGGTGTGGCGCTACTTGCCGATGGCTTTGCCATCCAGCGCGCGCTATTACGTGCGCGATGCGCTCAAACAGGGGCAGGGCGAGAAGGTGACCTTCTCGGTCGAGGGAGACTTGAATGCCTTCCCTTTCAAGAATGATGTGGGGGGCCGCTTCCGCGTCAAGGTGCCCGTGCGCCAGGTGACGCTGGACTATGCGCCGACCGAACATGGTGCCGGGCAACCCTATTGGCCGGCTTTTTCCAGTCTCGATGGCGATTTGATCTTCGAGGGACAGCGCATGCGCATCGAAGGCGCACAGGGCCGACTCGGGGCGCTGGGAACCGGCGGCTACACCCTGCGGAACGTGACCGGCCAGATCGACGACCTCGGACAGGACAACCCTCATCTGACCATCAAGGGCCAAGGTGAAGGCCCGCTGGACGACGTGTTGAAATACCTGTCGACCTCGCCTGTGGGCGCGTGGACGGGCAACATGCTGTCGGTGGCGCATGGCAGTGGCAATGGCAGCCTGCAGTTGGCGCTTGACATCCCGCTCGACCAGGTGGAGCGCACGACCCTCAAGGGTCGGGTCATCTTGAAGGAGGGCGATCAGGCGGCCTTGCGACTGACCCCGTCACTGCCGCTGTTCGAGTCGGTGGTGGGCGACATCGCTTTCACAGAGACCGCGTTGACCGTCAAAGCGCGCACCCGGGTCTGGGGGCAACCGGTGGTGGTCGACGGCCAGCGTGATGCATCGGGCGCGCCGCGGTTCGTCGCTCAGGGCGTGATGACCGCCGAAGGCTTGCGTCAGGCCCAGGAGTGGCCCCTGCTGGCTCAATTGGGAACCCGTCTGAGCGGGCAATCGCCCTTTACCGTCACGGTGGCGATTCCCAAAGGCTCGCCCGGCAACCCGGCTGCGGGCCTGCCCGTGGTCGAGGTGACCTCCACCCTGCAAGGCATGGCAGCCGCCTTGCCGGCCCCCTTGAACAAGGCGGCAGACAGTGTCTGGCCTTTGAAGGTCAGCTATCGCAATGAAGACGCCCAGGGCCACACCGATGCCTTGATGGTGGACCTGGCCAATCCCCAGACGCCCGGCCTGCCCGATGGTGCGCCGTGGCTGAAGGTCGACTTGCGGCGGGACGTGACCGGGGCCGAGACCCGGGTCTTGCGGGGTGCCATCAGCCTGATCCAGATGGGACCCGGGGTGGTGGCCGCCATGCCCACTTTGCCTGCCAAGGGCGTGTCGCTGCAGGTCGCCATGCCGACTCTGGATCTGGACGCCTGGCAGGGCCTGCGCAAGGTGTTCCATGCACAGGACGCCGAGACCCCATCGAGTGAGGCCAGCAACAGTTATGTGCCCGACACCATGGCCATTCAGGCCGGGACGGTGCAATACCAGCAGCGGACCTTGAAGGACGTCTCGGCCACCGTGGCGCATCCCGGCGAAGGCGTCTGGCGGGCTCAGTTGGAGTCGCAACAGGTGGCCGGCCAGATCGAATGGGTGCCCGATGTGTCGCCCACGGTTCAGACCGCCAGCCACGGCGCCGGTCGAATCGTCGCACGTCTGACGAGGCTGACCATTCCTGCTGCTGAAGCGCAGTCGATCGAGGACCAGGCCGCCGAACAGATCCTATCTGCCGACTCCACCGGGGCCTCGGTGCCCGCCCTGGACATCGTCATTGACCAGTTCAACTGGCGAGGCCTGTCATTGGGGCGCCTGGAGGTCGAAGCCTCCAACCGGTTGCTGCCCTTGACCGCCGAGGCTGCGATCCCCGAATGGCGCCTGACCAAATTCAGGCTGGGTGCGCCCGAAGCGCAACTCACTGCAACGGGCGCTTGGTCGGCGCAGGCGCCTTCCACCGTCTTGCGGCGCCTGGGATTGACGCCTCGGTTGCGCCCTCGCTCCAGCTTTGACTTCACCCTGGACTTGCAGAACCTGGGTGACACCTTGACACGCCTGGGATTGCCCAAAACCATCCGCGGCGGCAAAGGCAAGGTCACGGGGCAGGTCAGCTGGCAAGGGTCACCCTTGGAGCCCGACGCCGCCACGATGTCCGGCGATCTCTCGGTGGTCATCAACGAAGGCCAGTTTCTGAAGGTCGACCCGGGCATCGCCAAGTTGCTCGGGGTGCTGAGCCTGCAATCCTTGCCGCGCCGCCTGACGCTGGATTTCCGCGATGTGTTCATGCAAGGCTTTGCATTTGACGCCATCGACGGGCAGATCAAGATCAACCAGGGTATTGCCGAGACCCGCAATCTGCGCATGCGGGGCGTCCAGGCTGTGGTGCTGATGGAAGGGCAGGCCGACCTCATCAAGGAAACGCAGAACCTGCATGTCTACGTGGTCCCTGATGTCAATGCCGTGGGTGCGTCGCTGGCCTATGCCGCAATCAATCCGGTGGTGGGGCTGGGGACATTCCTGGCGCAGGTACTATTGCGAAAGCAGGTATCCGAGGCGAGCACCCAGGAATTCATGGTGACCGGCTCCTGGGTGGATCCCCAGGTCGACAAGGTCGCCGCTCGCACACCGATACCGGCAGCCGCGTCGGCGCCTGCACAAGCCAGCGCGGCATCTCGTTTGACGGAAGGACATTGACATGGTGTTGGCACGGCGAAGCCTGTGGGCCCTGGTTGTCGGGGGGGCGTGGATGGCGTTGACGCTGTCCGCATGCGCGCCCTCCGCGCCGCAACTGCCTGATCTGGGATTCACGCAGCTCGACGGCAGCCAGCACAAGCTGGCCGAATTCAAGGGCAAGGTCACGCTGATCAATTTCTGGGCGACCAGTTGCTCTACCTGCATCAAGGAGATGCCGGACCTGGTGGCCACCTACCAGATGTTGCGTCCCAAGGGGCTGGAGACGCTCGCTGTGGCGATGGAGTACGACCCGCCTGCTTACGTCATGCAGTTCGTGCAGTCCAGGCAGTTGCCCTTCACCGTGGCCATGGACCATACCGGCGAGCTGGCCAAGGCCTTCGGGCCAGTGCAACTGACGCCGACCACCTTTGTGGTGAACAAGAAGGGCGAAATCGTCAAACAGTACATTGGCGCACCTGACTTCAAGGCGCTCCAGACACTGTTGAGCCAGTTGCTGGCTGAACCGGCTTGACGCCTCACATGATGCGGGTCAGCTCGTAAACCAGGGCTGAAGGCAGAGCGGTGGCCACCGCATCGCGCCCCACGCACGCCATGCCCGTCTGGCTGACGCTGGAGATGTCAAAGGTGTGGCCGCTCTCCAGCAACTCGATGAAGACGAACTCGGGCACCTCGCGGCGGATGCTGTCGACCAGTTTGTCAAAGGCGGCGGTGCGTGCCAGCCCTTCAAACACGATGGCGTGGGGCAGGCCCTCCCGGCAGAACTCGCTGGCCTCGCGTACCGAAGTGACGAAGTCCAGCACCAGTCCCATCGACTTGAGGGACTCTCGCACCTGAACGCGCAGATCTCGGCGGGACGCCAGCACCAGCACGTGGCTGCCGGCCAGCGGCTTGGAATTGACCGAATCCATGAAGGCCGCATCGGCTGCAGAAGGCTCAGGCTCTTGCAGCGTGTGGCCGATCGTGTGGGGAAACTGCAGACTCAAGCGCGCCTGGGTGGGGCCCACCTGCCGGTCCAGACTCAGGCCCATGGTCTGGGCGGTCTGTTCCAGCACATGCCAGTTCATCGTGTTGAGCGAGGACTGCATCTGATCCTCATCGTGATGCGAGTCGATTTGATCAACCGGTCGGTGCACGATCTTGCAGACCAGCCGAGCCCGTTCCGGCCAGGGGTTGCGGTCGACATGGACCTCGACCTGGCCTTGCGCGCAATCGATCCACCAGTCGATCAGATTGTTCAGCAGGCTGAACAGCATGGACGCATCGACCTGGATTTCAATGGGCAGCAGCGACTGGGTCAGCGT
This sequence comes from Acidobacteriota bacterium, assembly GCA_050259275.1. GTDB lineage: Bacteria > Pseudomonadota > Gammaproteobacteria > Burkholderiales > Burkholderiaceae_C > Aquabacterium. Next base: position 141,733 of record JBLNAI010000015.1, on the reverse strand, counting down.
GATGCCTTTGCCCTGTAGTTCTCTGGCCCGATAGGCCAGCACGCTCTGCACCGTGTGCGTCAGATGCACCCGCTCATGACTTTGCCGGATCCGACCAGAGGCCAGCCGTGCGATCTGTTGGCACCAGATGCCGGTTTGACGCGCTCGGTCCACCTCGTCGCGCAGCGCGCGCAGGCCGGCCCGGTCGATGCGGCCGGTGGTGGTCAAGGTGGTGACCCGCTCCAGCGCCGCGGTCAGGGGTTCAGCCAGTTCGCGGCCAATCTGAGACACCAGGTCATGCCAACGGGTCAGTTCCTTGTCTGCAACGGGCAGGGCAGGCGGGCTCGATACCGGCATGCCATCGGATTGCAAGGACAGCCGCAATGGCGACTCGGGCGTGTCGGCAAAGAGGGCGAGGGTGGGCGAAGGCATGGCGAATCGTGTAATGCTGGGCAGATTGACTGCTTGAAAGAGGATCATGCCGACGATGCGCGTGTCACGGATTAGGGCTATCACCGCCAGCACCCTGATTGGGGGTGTGTGTCTGTCCGGCTGCTCGCCCGAACTGAATTGGCGAGAAGTGCATCCCGCCGATGCGGACGGCCTGGTGGCGCTGTTTCCCTGCAAACCTGAGGCGGCCCAGCGCGCAATGAGCTGGCCCGAGGTCAATCAGGCCACCGTGCATGTGCTCTCTTGCCGAAGTGGCGACGCGTTATGGGCGCTCCGTTATGCGCGCCTGCCCGATGTGCGGCAGGTTCGCAGCACGCTGATTCTGTGGGGGCAGGAGTCGGGCCAGCTGCCCGGCTATCAAGCGCAGCCCGCCCAGACGCTGCAGGTGCCTGGGATGACGCCCCAGCCCGAGGCGAGCGCCTGGAAACTGGCTTCCACGCCTGGACCCGGCCCCGCCGGGCGGCCCGCTCATGCCATGACGTGGCATTTTTCCCACGGATTAACCGTATTCCAGGCATCGGTTTGGCGTGCAGCGCCCTTTGAGGTCGATCCAAAGGGGGAAGATGTGATGGAGTCGTTCAAGAATGGCCTCCACTTCCCCAGTTGAGCGACCGATAATCCAATCTCTATGCCCGGTTTGTTCATCATTGCGCATGCTCCACTGGCTTCCGCGCTGAAGCTGGCTGCGCAGCATTGCTTCCCCGAAGCAGCGCAAACCTTGCAAGCTTTGGACGTGCTGCCCAACTTGCCCGCCGAAGAGGTCGAAGCCCAAGCTCGCGTGATGCTGGCGCAGGCGATCGAGTCCGATCCGCGTGGCGAAGCGCTCATCCTGGCGGATGTGTTCGGGGCCACGCCTTGCAATACGGTTCAGCGTCTGGCCGATGGAATCCATGTCAAAGTGATCACCGGGGCCAATGTGCCCATGCTCTGGCGGGCGCTCAACTACGCCAGCGAACCCCTGGATATCTTGATCACGCGGGCGGTGGCCGGTGGTGCGCAAGGTGTCATGCAGATCGCGACCAGCCGTCCCCATAACCAGGTTATTCAGCCCACCCATGATCAAGACCACCGTCACCATCAGCAATAAGCTGGGATTACATGCACGCGCATCTGCCAAATTGACGAAATTGGCTAGTAGTTTCCCTTGTGAGATATTCCTGACGAGAAATGACCGGCGGGTGAATGCCAAAAGCATCATGGGCGTGATGATGCTGGCCGCAGGTTTAGGGACCGACGTGGAACTGGAATGCGACGGTAATCGCGAAGAAGATGCCACCAAAGCCCTGACGGCATTAATTAACGACAAATTCGGCGAGGGCGAGTAAACCCTGATATTGGCGTTGCGCTAAACGGGCCGAATTGTTGGGTGGAAGCGGTACTATGACCGCCTTCCCGTGGTGGGTCGACGACAAACGCCGACACAGATACCTGAGAAACAAGGCACATTAATGACACTTGTTTCGTTTTCCGAATTCGACTTTTCCAAGGAGTCATGATGCAACGTATGAGTCAGTCATTTTCAATTCGTCAATCCGCGGTGAAAGCTTCGGTATTTGCGCTGTCGGTCGTGGCTTGTGCGACTTCGATGGCCTCTGAAAATGGTTTGCAGCGTTATTCGCCCGGTGTGGGCGGCAGCGACATGACTTCGCCCGTGGTGCCCGGTTGGTATTGGCAGACGGCTGCGGTGTATTACAACGCGCACAAGGTTAAAAATAACAGCGGCAAGGATTCGCTGAACCCGTTCATCCCTGCCGTTCCTTCTGTGAGCCCTGCCATCCCAGCTGGCGTGACTGAGATCCAGTCCGATGTGGCTACGACTGCACTGCTGAACCGGTTGACGTTCGTGAGCACCGAGCGCGTACTGGGAGCGAACGTTGGCTTTACCGTGATGCAGCCTCTGGGTATCCGCAAGGGTAGCTTTAGCGCCAATCCTGTTGCTCCGGCTTATGCTCCCTATGCTACTGGCTTGACGACGAAACTCGCTGCCAATGATGGCAAGCAAGTCGGTATCGGCGATTTGGAACTGGGCCCGCTATTCCACTGGGAAATCGGCGACCACCAGGCTGCCAATTTCGTCCCGATGATCATTTTGCCCACCGGTGATTACAGCGCCACGCGCCGTCTGAACATGGGCTACGGCAACTTCTATACCTTCCGTCCGTCGGCTCAATACGCCTACATTGGCGATGGCTGGGATGTCGGCGGCCGTGCGGTGTTGTCGTTCAATACCCGTAACAAGGACAACGGCTACTACTCCGGCAACATGTTCAACCTGGACTGGCAAGCCATGAAGTTTGTCACCGAGGACGTGCGCGTGGGTTTGCAGGGTTATATGGTTCGCCAAATCAACAGCGATACCTGCAAAGCCGGCATCGGTGAGACCGCTGCGCAGTGCAACCGCAATCCCTTTACCATGGCTTCTGTCTCGACCGGCAACAAGACCAGCGTGAATGCCGCTGGACCTGCTGTCGCTTGGCTGAAGAACGGCGGCGAATTCTTGCTCGAAGGCAAATTCATGAAGGAATTTGACGCCAAGAATCGCACCGAAGGCAAGGCATTCTGGCTGACGCTGTCCAAGCCTCTGTAATTTCGGTATTTGTCTGTCAAAGCAGTTGACGAAGGCTGCGCTCTCTTGCAGTCTTTGTCGATGAAGTTTCGGTGTATTGGAGCGTTTTCGCCATGTCTGATACCTTTGATTCGCGTTCTGAAGTCGACAATCTGCGCCGCAAACTGCTGCTGGGCGCGGCCGCTGCGACGACCTTGGGCCCTTGGGTCACGTCTGCTCACGCCGGCGTTGAACTGGAGGGCGTCACGGTGGCCGACACCGCCATGGTGGGTGGCAAGAAATTGGTTCTCAACGGCGCGGCTGTGCGTAAACGCGGTTATTTCAAAGCCGACGTGACCGCGCTGTACCTGCCTGAAAAGCGCACCACGCCCGACTCGATCTTCAAGCTGGACGGGCCTCGGCGGATTCAGCTGAATCTGCTGCGCGAGTTCACCTCGGGCACCATCTCCCGTATCTTCGTGGCTGACTTCAAGCAGTCCGCCACCGACGAAGAGTTCAAGAAGTTGATCACCGTGGTCGGCCAGATTGGTCAGGCTTACGGCAACATCAAGAGCGTGAACCGCGGTGATGTGGTCAACCTCGACTGGGTGCCAGGCACCGGTTGGCTGGCTTACATCAACAACAAGCCGGTGAACATTGAGCCCGGCGTGCCCCTGTCCATCAAGGACGAATTGGCCTACCAGATCTACATGCGCATGTATCTGGGTCCCAATGCACCCGACGACTTGCGCAATGGTTTGTTGGGTCTGACCAAGCTGAACCACACCAAGGACGACTGATCCGGGCGATCGTCAGATCTTGTAGTGCGATTCCAATACCGGCGGCAGGGGTGAGTCAATCAACCCTGCCGTTAGTCTTAATGCGTCGGCCGTTGAGTGGGACATCAGCCCTTGCGGGCTGTGATTGAGCGCCTCTTCGACCCAGGCTCGCAGCAACACCGGGCGCATCACCCACGACATTTCTTGTACGCCGGCCAAGGCGTGGGCCAGGGCGTCGGCATCCGGGGTGCCGCCCAATTGCTTCAATGCATCGGGTGCGGCGCATCGGGTCATGACCGCGGCATACCAGGCTTTGCTCACCGGGGCCGGCCCCTGCGGGCCTTCGGCCTCGGGCACGAAGCGGGCCAGGTAGGCGGTGAGGGTGGCCACGTCGGTCAATTCGGTGGCCTTCAGCGCATGAAGTTCCACGCTCGCACCCGTCAAGGACCTGACCGGCGGATTGCCTTGGCTCACGCCCATGCGGTGGCGCAGCGCCATCCACCACAGCCGATCCTGTGGGCTGACGCGGCCGTCTACACGCAGCAGATCGCGCGCGGTTTCGACCAGGGTTCGGCGCTCGTCCAGGGGGCGCGCCGCAATCAGTGCGGTGAGTCGCTCGAACTCGGGAATGCGACGAGCAGGCAGCAACGCCCTCACATCGTCCCATATCTGCTGAGCATGGCTCAAGCCCTGTGCCAGTTGATGCCACAACTGGCGTTCTTTGTCGTTGCCCGGGTCGAGCATCAACGCCAGCACCGCGAGGCGCTGCTCCGTCGGGCCGGTGAGCCGGTTCAAGCGTGACCACGCATCCTTGTCCTCTTCACTTCGGGCCCTCTGTGCTTGAAGGGCATCTCTTGCTGCCAGATCCGGCTGCGTCAGTGGCGCACCTTGCATCGCCATGGCTTGGGCCGGGGGCGGCCGGCGGGGAGGCTCCACGACTTCGACGCGTATCAGGGGTGCAGGCAGCGGTGGAAGCACGGCGCCACAGATGCGCTTGATGCGTTCCTGCAAGCGCGGGTGGGTGGCGAGCCAGGCTGCGTGGCCACCTTGATGCATCAACAGGGATGCGATCATGTCCGCTTGAGGGCTGTTCATGTGGCCGGCCAAAACCTCTTGGTCATGCCACAGTTTGCGCAGGACATTGCCCAGACCTTCCCGCGAACGGGTGAACTGGATGGCGCTGGCATCAGCCAGAAATTCTCGCTGGCGAGACACGGCTGCTTGCAGCAAGCGCCCCGCGACCCAGCCCAGCCAACCGACCACGGAAAACACCAGGCCGATCAGCCACAACTCGGCACGGACCTGGCCCCGCTCGTCACGCGCCATCAGGCTTTGGCCGTAGCCATGAACCAGCGACAGGCCCCACACCAGGGCCAGCATGCGCATGCACAGCGGCAGGTCTTCTTCTTTGATGTGGCCGTATTCGTGGGCGACCAGGCCTTGCAGTTCGGCGCGGGTCAGGCGCTCCAGGGCGCCACGGGTCACGCACATCACGATGTCGCGGGCATCCCAGCCGGCCACGAAGGCGTTGATCGCGTCTTCTTTGCGGAGAACGAACACACGAGGAACCGGTTGGCCGCTGGCAATGGCCATTTCGTCGACGACGTTGAGCAGCCGGCGCTCCAGCGCATCATCGGGGTCGATCACCTCTCGGCCGCCCATCCAGTGGGCGATCCGGGGGCCGCCGCCTTCGCGCAGGCGCTGGGTCTCAATGAAGCTGCCGCCCAGAATGAACAGCACGACCACCGCCGTGTTGGTCTCAAAAAACAGGGCCGGGTAGCCCACCGCAAAGGGCATGACCAGTTTGTAGACCAGTGCCAGGAACAGATTGACCGACACCGTCAGCCCGAACAGGAGCAAGGCAAACCAGGCAAACAGCTTCAGGGTCTGGGCGTGGGCGTGTTCTTGAAGCTGGCGAAATCTCATGGCGGGCAGGGGTGAGCGCGATCAGAAGCTGACTTTGATGGGCGCGCGCTCGGTCTCGTTCTGGGTGGCCTGCAGCATGGCCGCTGTTCGGAAGCCGAACAGGTTGGCGACCACGTTGGTAGGGAACTGGTGCGCCGCGTTGTTGTAGTCCAGCGTGATGTCGTTGAACAGTTGGCGCGAGAAGGCGACTTTGTTTTCGGTGTGGGTCAGCTCTTCGCTGAGTTCACGCATGTTCTGGTCGGCCTTGAGCTCCGGATAGGCCTCCATCACGGCTTTGAACTGGGTCATGGCATTGGCCAGCACGCCTTCGGCCATGCTTAGGCTCTGGATGGGGCCGGCCTGGTTGGGGCGGGTCTTGACCAGATCTGCGGCGGCGATGACCTGGGCGCGTGCGGCGGTGACGCGCTCCAAGGTGTCACGTTCGTGTTCCAGATACTTGCGAGCGACCTCGACCAGATTGGGAATCAGATCGTGGCGGCGTTTGAGCTGCACGTCGATCTGGGCAAAGGCATTGGTGATTTCGTTGCGCAGCCGAATCAACCGGTTGTAGGCCCCGACGGCCCAGAACAGCAGCAAGGCCACGATCGACAGGCTCACGATTTGGGAAACGGACATGGGTCCTCCTTCATGCATGGGGGTGGATGACTGTATGGGAGTATGCCGGTCCCGATCACACCTGAGCTTGCCATTGCTCGTAACCTTCGCGCCGCAACGCGCAAGCCGGGCATTGTCCACATCCATATCCCCATGGGTGGCGCTGGGTGCGGTCGCCCAGATAGCAAGTGTGGGTGTGTTCCACGATGATCTCGTTGAGCGCAGAGCCGCCCAGTTGATCGCTCAAGGCCCAGGTCTGTGCCTTGGTCAGCCACATCAACGGGGTTTCGACGGTCATGGGTGTGTCCAGACCCAGGCTCATGGCGACCTGCAAGGCCTTGAGGGTGTTGTCGCGGCAGTCCGGGTAGCCGGAGTAGTCGGTCTCGCACATGCCCCCCACCAGCACGCTCAAGCCTCGACGGTAGGCCACCGAGGCGGCAAACGTGAGAAACAAGAGGTTGCGTCCCGGCACGAAGGTGTTGGGCAGACCATTGCTTTGCATCTCGATGGCGCGTGCTTCGGTCAATGCGGTATCCGAGATCTGCCCCAGCAAGGCCAGATCGAGCAGGTGATCGGGGCCCAGCTTGTCGCGCCAGTGCGGAAACTGTTGCGCAAGGGCTTGCCGAATGGGCTCGCGACACGCCAGTTCGACCTTGTGGCGCTGGCCGTAGTCAAACCCGATGGTCTCGACCTTGGCAAAGCGCTGCAGCGCCCACGCCAGGCAGGCCGTCGAATCCTGGCCCCCAGAGAACACCACCAATGCGGCCCGGGGATCGGCGTTCAAAAACGAGGCGGAAGGTGTGTGCGGCATGGCGTTGGGTGTGACAAAGCTCAACAAATACCCCGACGGCACGCCCGCATTTGATCGCGGGGTTGGTTCGGGGCCTCAAGCTGGGCGACAATAGAGGGTTTTCGAGAGCCCAACCTGCATTGTGCAGGTTCTTCAGGAACCGTTATGGCTGCTTTCAACCAAGAGACCGTTACTTACGTCCATCACTGGAACGATTCGCTGTTCAGCTTCAAGACGACGCGCGATCCTTCGCTGCGTTTTGCAAGCGGCCACTTTGTGATGATCGGCCTGGAAGTCGACGGCAAGCCGCTGATGCGCGCCTACTCGATCGCCAGCGGCAACTACGAAGAGCATCTCGAATTCCTGAGCATCAAGGTGCAAGATGGTCCTCTGACTTCGCGCCTGCAGCACCTGAAGGTGGGCGACAAGTTGCTGGTGAGCCGCAAGGCCGTGGGCACGCTGGTGGTCGATGACCTTAAGCCCGCCATGAACCTGTACCTGTTCGGCACGGGCACCGGCCTGGCGCCCTTCATGAGCATCATCCAGGACCCCTACACCTACGAAAAGTTCGAGAAGGTGATCCTGGTGCACGGTGTGCGCACCGTCAGCGAACTGGCTTATCACGACTTCATCACCGAAGAGCTGCCCGATCACGAACTGCTGGGTGAGCTGATCCGTGAGAAGCTGATGTACTACCCGCTGGTCACGCGCGAGGCCTTTCGCAACCAGGGCCGTCTGACTGACCTGATCGAAAACGGCAAGATGGCCGCCGATTTGGGCATGGCCCCGCTCAACCCGCATACCGATCGCGCCATGATGTGTGGCAGCCCCTCGATGCTGGCTGACCTGTGCAAGATCCTGGACGCCCGCGGCTTCCAGGTCTCGCCGTCTCAAGGCGTGCCAGGCGATTACGTGATCGAGCGCGCTTTTGTCGAAAAATAAGCGACCAGGCCTGGCCCAAATCGCCCCTGCCGTGCAAAGCGCCAGGGGCTTTTTTGTATCCTGAATTTTGAGCGCAGCGGGTCGGCATCTTTTGGACCCTATTGGGACGCTTTAGGACCCTGTTTGGGCGGCATTAGGGGGAAACCATTGAACAGGCAGCGTGTGACAAATGTCACGATGCCGGGTTCGATGTTGTAAGGAACCCTTCCGTGCTGTATTCCAGGGTGCTGCCAAATGTGTTGTGCTGGATGCTGTGTCTGCCTCAGGCGCACGTCTTGACGACTCTGTCCGACGCCGACTTGCGTCTGGTGTCCGCGATGGATGGCGTGACGATCGCCGGCGACTTGAACATCAAGATCGGCTCTTTCGTTTACCTGGATACCGACGCCAGCGGCGGCGCGTTCGCCTTGAACACGGTCACGGTTCGCGGGCACTACGTTCAGACCATCGATACGCTCAGTGCGTCGGCCTTCACCGGACGGGCCGCGGCATCGATGGTGGGGCATGGCTTGTCGGCCGATGCCGCGGCCACGCAAATCAATGCGTTGGTGGCCAGCGGTGCGTACAACATGAACGCCGATGTCGTGCAGATTGCGTTCCCCAACGCGGGGCTGGATTCTCGCCTGGCTCCCACGGTGAACATCGGTTCGGTCACGGCGGGCAATGCCACCAAGTCGATCGGTGCGTTGCAGCTCCGACACTTTGACCTGCAAGGCACCACGACATGGAGCTGGCCGCATTGAGTGGCAGGGCATTGGGCTGATACTCGCGTCAGTCCTTTGAACTTTCTTTTGGAAGAGCTGCCCGACCATGACTCCTTCGCGCATTGAACGAAACGCTGGCCGCATGCACTGGCTGGCGTCTTGGGTGACCCCTGTTGCGGCTGTCATCGCCTACCTTGCCTTCTGGCCCACCGGGGTGGACCCGGTCTCCTGGTCGGCGCCCCAAGATGCCGGTTACGTGGGCGCCCATGCGGCCAATCAAGGTCTCGCCGGGTTGAAACAGGTGCCGCTGGATCCGGCACAGGAAGGACCCGAGCACATCACGGCTTACCAAGGGGCGGTCTACACCGGCCTGTCCAACGGTGATGTGCTCAAGCTCAGCGTGGATGGACAAAGTCGCTCGGTGGTGGCCAACACGGGTGGGCGTCCTTTGGGCATCGACTTCGACGCACAGGGGCGCATGCTGGTGGCCGACGCCTTCAAAGGGCTGTTGCGCATCACCGGCCAAGGCCCGCAGGCCCGCATCGAACCCATCGTGACACAGGTCGAAGAGCCTGTGCCCAGCGACCCGGTGCGCTATGCCGATGCGGTCAAGGTGGCGCCCGATGGCACCATCTGGGCGACCGATGCAAGCCGCCGGTTCAGCGCCAAGGCTTTGAACAGCACCTTCGAAGCCAGTGTGCTCGACATCCTGGAGCACAGCTGCACCGGCCGCGTGATTGCCGTGGACCCGGTCACCTTGAAGAGCCGGGTCGCCCTGGCGGGGCTGTGCTTTCCCAACGGCATCGCGTTCACGCCTGACGGCAAGAGCATGTTTTTGTCTGAGACGGGCAGCTATCGCATCCTGAAGCTGGATCTGGCCAAGCTGTCGGTCGCGCACTCGAACCAGGGCACCATTGGCGCGCCCACTGCCGATAACGCCTTGGCGCAGGGCGCTGCCACGGTCCTGGTAGACAACCTGCCCGGCTACCCTGACAACCTGATGCGCAGCGAGGCCGGTCGTTTGTGGGTGGGCTTGACCAAGCCCCGCAGCCACTTGATCGACAAGCTGTCGAACCAGCCGTTCGCGCGGTCTGTGGTGCTGCGCTTGCCACGCTTTACGTGGCCGGTGCCCAAGGCATATGGCCATGTGATCGCGTTTGATGACAACGGCAAGGTGCTGGATGACCTGCAAGACCCGACCGGCGCCTACCCGGAGACCACGTCAGCGACCGAGGTCGATGGCAAGCTCTTCGTCCAGAGTCTGCATGCGCACGCCATCGGCTGGATGCCTTACACGGGTCCTGCCAAGCCCTGAGCCGTTCGCAGCAATGACCAGGCATCCCAGGCCGTTTTGAGAATCAGGGCGCCCACGACCAGCAGAAACACGGCGCGCACAAAGCGTGTGCCATGCTTCAAAGCCAGGTGGGTGCCCATGGTGCTGCCGGCGACGTTGGCAACGGCCATCGGCAAAGACAAGGCCCATGCCACATGACCGTGAGGAATGAACCAGGCCAGTGAGGCCAGATTGGTGGCGAAGTTCAAGCGCTTGGCCGCTGCACTGGCGTGCAGAAAGTCCCAGCCCAAACCCCTCACCAAGGCGAACACAAAGAAGCTGCCGGTGCCGGGCCCGAACAGGCCGTCGTAAAAGCCCACTGTGCCACCCAGCAGGGTGGCGAGGGCGGCTTCCTGCCGGTGTGACCAATGGGGTGCATGGTCATGCCCCATGTCTTTGCGCCACAAGGTGTAGACCCACACGGCGGTCAGAACCACCGGTAGGGCCAGGCGAAACCGTTGGGCTGGGACCTGTGTGGCCAACCAGGCGCCGATCAGGCCACCCGTCATGGCGGCTACCATGGCGCCCAGCAGGCGGGCCGAGGGCAGACGCACGCGTTTGGCGTATTGCCAGGCGGCCCATCCCGTGCCCCATACCGATGCCGCCTTGTTGGTACCCAGCAGGGTCGCCGGCACAGCCTGGGGGAACAAGCCGAACAGCGAGGGCACCATGATCAGGCCGCCTCCGCCCACGATGGCATCGACCAGGCCGGCCAGCGCAGAGGCAATCAACATCAGGCTGACATTGATGGCGTGGAGGTCCAACACCGAGGGCGCCGCGATCAGGTGCGGATCTCGCCCTGGCCGAGGACCACGAACTTCATCGAGGTCAGGCCTTCCAGGCCCACGGGGCCGCGGGCGTGGAACTTATCGGTGCTGATGCCGATTTCGGCACCCAGGCCGTACTCAAAGCCGTCGGCAAAACGCGTCGAGGCATTGATCATCACGCTGGCCGAATCAACCTCGCGGATGAAGCGCATGCCGTTGGGGTGGTTGGTCGTGAGAATCGAGTCGGTGTGATGCGAGCCGTAGCGATTGATGTGCGCGATGGCTTCATCCAGCGAGTCCACCACCTTCACGGCGATCACGGGGGCCAGGTATTCCTCGGACCAGTCCTGCTCGGTGGCGTCGACCACCTGGGCGCCTGGGACCTCGGCCAGGATCGCTTTGGCACGGGCATCGCAGCGCATCTCCACCCCCTTGCCAGCAAACACGGCGCCGATACGGGGCAGGAAGGCTGCGGCCTGCCTGGCATGCACCAGCAAGGACTCGGTCGCGTTGCAAGGACTGTATTTCTGTGTCTTGGCGTTGTCGGTCACCTTCACCGCCAGATCCAGGTCGACCTCGCTGTCGACATAGGTGTGGCAGTTGCCGTCCAGGTGCTTGATCACCGGCACCTTGGCTTCGGCGCTGATGCGCTCAATGAGGCCCTTGCCACCGCGGGGAATGATCACGTCCACGTATTGAGGCATCGTGATCATCTGGCCGACCGCCGCCCGGTCGGTGGTCTGCACCAATTGCACGGCATTGGCTGGCAGACCGGCTTCGATCAAAGCGGCTTGTACCAGCTTCCACAAAGCCAGATTGGAGTGGATGGCCTCGGAGCCGCCCCGGAGCACGCAGGCGTTGCCGCTCTTGATGGCCAGAGACGCGGCCTCGATGGTGACGTTCGGTCGGCTCTCGTAGATCATGCCGAACACCCCGATGGGCACGCGCATCTGGCCCACAGTGATGCCGGTGGGGCGGCGGCGCAGGTTGGTCATCTCGCCGACCGGGTCGGGCAGGGCGGCAACTTGCTCGCAGCTCTCGGCCATGGTGGCGATGACCTTGTCGGTCAGGCGCAGACGGTCCACCATGGGGGCAGACAGGCCGTTGCGCTCGGCCGCCATCACGTCGCTCTCGTTGCGGGCTTTCAGCTCACCGGCATGCTGGCGAATCTGGGTGGCCAGCGCCAGCAGGGCGTTGTTTTTGGCCGCGGTCGAGGCGGCGGCCATGGCGGTCGCTGCCACGCGGGCGGCCTGGCCCACAGCGGTCATGTACTGGTCAACCGGCAGGTGGGCGGCGTTGGGAGATGAAATCGCGGTGTTCATGAGGCAAGATTGTCTCAAACACTGGCCCACCATGCAGCATCAGGTCATTCACATTCATTCCCAGGCCCCCGAAAAGCCGGCCCAAGGGGCCCCTTGCAACGGCTGCGGCATGTGCTGCCTGGTCGAACCCTGCCCGATCGGTGTGGTCGTCAGCGGACGATGGAAGGGCGAATGCCGGGCGCTGGTCTGGTCGGATCAGGCAGGGCGCTACCACTGCGGGGTGCTGGCGCGGGCCTATGAGGCGGCCCGTCCGGGCCTGGACGGTGCCCGCGCACCGTGGTGGCGGCGGGCATGGTGGCGTTGGGTGCATCGCATGATTGCTGCGGGGGTGGGTTGCGATGCGGCTTTGGAGGCCGAGCCGCCGGTGCAGCGCTGACCGCGCGATGAAACGGCGCCTTTTGCGGGTGCTATTGCGCCGACCGCCGACGTGCTGCTTTCCATAGCATGGAGCTCATCCGATCAGGAGACCGCCATGCGCAAGAAGAAACTGCTCCAGAACACCTTGTTTGCTGCGATCGTGGCGTGCGCGCTCTATGTTCTGCATTCGCAGGCCGATGCCGATGTGGCGGCGCTGTCCTCGGCTGTGGCCAGCGCGCAAAGCTGGTAGGGCAGTTTCAGCGCCAGCCGAACATCATGGAGCGGGCGATCAGTCGCTTCACCGGGCTCAAGGCGCCCACCGCACCCAGCCCCAGTCCGCGCAAGGTGGCCAGAATGGGGGCCGGGAAGGTGAAACTGCGGGCCAGAAAGTCTGTCGTCGCCAGCAGCGCAATCCGATCCGGTTGACGCTTGCGCTCGAACCGCACCAAGGCGCGGTGTACCCATTCTGATTTTTGCTGGGGCGTGACGCAGGATGAAGGCCTTGCATCACGCAGCGCGCGCAGCAATTCATGCACATCGCGCATGCCCAGATTCAGGCCTTGTCCGGCCACGGGGTGCAAGGTCTGCGCGGCATTGCCGATGCGGACAATCGCCCCGTCGCTGACCAGCCGGCGGTGCGCATTCAAACCCAGCGGGAAGCACTTGAGTGGCGACATGCCGACAATCGGTCCGACACGGGGGTGAAACAGCGTGTTGAGCACCGTCAGGCGTTGTGCATCGCTGAGGTCTTTGACCGGGTCGTCGCCTTGCTGCACACACCACACCAGCGCTGCGCGTGGGCCGACCGGGCTGCTCGCATCATGGGGGTCGAGGCGGCCCGCAGGCAGGGGCAACAGCGCGGCAGGCCCAGAGGGGGTGAAGCGCTCATAGGCCACCCCTTTGGGACTGTCGGCCGACAGCATCACCGTGCCCACCCAGGCGCTTTGCTCGTAGTCTCGGCTGACGCCTTGCGGCCAGTGCAGTTTGGGCTGATCCGAGAAGACGCCGCCTTCGGCCAGGATGGCCAGGTCGAAAGACTCGGCGATGTCGGCATCCACCTCCACGCCGCGGTCGGTCGGTTTGACGCCTTTGACGGGGGTGCCAAAACGCATGCTCAGACGAGCGGGCTCTTGCGTGACGGCGCGCTGCCAATTGGCTTGCAAAGGTGCCACCAAGGTGCCGTAGCTGACCACGGCACCGAGTTGCGGTACGCCTTGTTCACGGGCCTGAATGCGCACTTCCGGCTGACCCTGGCCGGGCCACAGCACGGTGGGTTGTTGCTGTGAGACATGCACCTCGGCAATGGGCGCGGTCTGGCCGCTGGCCTGGATGGCATCCCACACCCCCATGCGTTGCAACTCTTGCACCGTGCCCAATGAGAGAGCCAGGGTGCGAGGGTCGCCCGAGACATCCTTGTCCGCGGGCCGCGCGTCAAACACGGTGATGCGGGCATCGGGCAAGGCCTGCGCGGCTTGCAGGGCCAGGCTCAGACCCGCCGGGCCGGCGCCGACGATGGCCATGGAAACCGAGGGAGAGAAGTCCAGGGAAGTGCGCGCAGAAGTCATGGTGCTGTGCCGGTGGGCCTTCAAAGCAGGGGTGTTGGATGAGGTCGCAGCATATTTTGGCGCTGAATCGGTGTAGAAAGAGAGCGTTCCTATAATCCCATGGTCCAAGCCAACTTGACTTGATCTACAGCGTGTCTTCCACCTCTACCCCTGTTGCCAGCTACCGCACCCTTGTTGCCGCCGATATGGCTGAGCTTGACCAGGTGATCCATCGCCGTCTGGCCTCGGAAGTGGTGCTGGTCAACCAGATCTCGCACTACATCGTCAACGCAGGCGGCAAGCGGGTGCGACCGATGTTGTTGCTGCTGATCGCCCGCGCGCTGGGTTGTGACAGCCCCCATCGTCACGAACTGGCCGCGGTGGTCGAGCTGATCCACACCTCCACGCTCTTGCATGACGACGTGGTGGATGAATCCGATCTGCGGCGCGGCCGCAAGACCGCCAACGCCATGTTCGGCAATGCAGCCAGCGTGCTGGTGGGCGACTTTCTGTACTCACGTTCCTTCCAGATGATGGTGTCGACCCATCGCCCACGGGTGATGGAAGTGTTGGCCGATGCCACTAATGTCATCGCCGAAGGCGAGGTCCTGCAGTTGATGAACATGCACGACCCCGACATCTCGATGGACGACTATCTGAAAGTCATCGAGTACAAGACCGCCAAACTCTTCGAGGCCAGCGCCCGTCTGGCGGCGGTGCTGGTCGATGCGCCGCAGGCCCTGGAAGAGGCCTGCGCCTCTTATGGACGCACGCTGGGCACAGCCTTCCAGTTGATCGACGATCTGCTCGACTACGAAGGCAGCACGGCCGAGCTGGGCAAGAACATCGGCGACGACCTGCGCGAAGGCAAGCCCACCTTGCCCTTGCTGGTCGCCATGCAGCGCGGTACGCCCGAGCAGCGCACCTTGATTCGCGACGCGATCATCAACGGTGAGGTCGAGCGCATGCCGCAGATCGTCGAGGTCGTCAGGGCGACTGGCGCCTTGGAAGCCACGCGCGAGGCGGCAAAGGCGCAATCCGATCTGGCCAAACAATGGCTGAACGCTTTGCCGGCGTCTGAATTCAAGGACGCTTTGATACAATTGGCGAATGACTCGATTCACCGTTCGTCCTGATCCATCTGGATCACGCGGCGCGTGAAATCGGTACGCGGGGTGTAGCTTAGCCTGGTAGAGCGCTACGTTCGGGACGTAGAGGCCGGAGGTTCGAATCCTCTCACCCCGACCAGTTTCCTGGTCCGATCCCTGTCATTCCTCATCAAACTCCCAAGTGTCGTGTAGGTCCAGCTTCAGCCGCAGGGCGGCGTGGCGGGCTTGTGCGCGGGCGTTGATTTCTGCCAAGGCGGCATCGACGAACTGACGGCGGGTCAGTAGCACGTCGGACTGGCTGTATTCGCCCAACTGCCAGCCACGCACCATGGTCTTGAGCAGTTGCTCGTGGCGTTGACGCGCCTCATTCTGGCTTTGCCACGCGGTCAATGCCGATTGAGCGGTCAACCAGGCGGTGGCCGACTCCGTGCGTACTTTTTGCCTGATGGCTTCAGCTTGTTGCTCTGCTTCGGCGCCCTGAGCCTGGGCCTGCTGGGAGGCGGCATGGCGTGCTTCCCCCGCAAACGGCAAGCTCAGTGACAGACCCAGCAGGCGCTCGGCGCCGCCGCGTTCTGATGCCGCATACACGCCCACGGTCGGGTCGGCTGACCTGTCCAGGCTGATGCGTTGGGCGCGCGCTTGCATCAGGTCAGCATGCACCTGAGCCAGGCGTGCTTCATGACTGCGTTCGTCCAGCCATTGGGTAACGATGGCGCCGGACTCGGGAGGCAAGTCCGCCGGGCTCGGGGCGCGGAGTTCGGCCACGGCAAAGGCTGTCAGCCCGGGGTAGTGCGTGTCCAATCGGGCGCGTGCGGTGGCTTCGCTGGCCTGTGCGCTGATCAAGTTGGCCTGTACCTGCGCTGCACTGGCTTCCTGCAGCCGGACTTCCGTGCGGGCGGCATCGCCGGCCTTCACCCGACGCTCGGCTTGCCGTGTCAACTCGGTCTGGTCCGCGAACTGGCTTTGCCACAGCTTGACGATCGACTGCTCGCGCAACCAATCCATCCACGCACGCAGCAGATCTCGGGAGGCCTCGTGGATGGCGTCGGCACGCCGAATCTCGGCCAGCTTGATCGCCGCCTCTCCGATCACGTGGTCCTGACGGGCTTTGCCCGGGGTGCGCAAGGTGCGCTCCAGCGACAGTTGCGTCTCGGTGTAGCGCTGTCTGTCGATCAGGCCATCGCCGAGCTGGTCACTGGTGCGGCGTTGTTGAGCCGCCACGCGCATGGTGAACTCGTACGGGCCCGCGCGCAGTCGTGCGGCATCGGCCTGGTCTGCTTGTTGTGCGGCCGCGGCCGCGCGCACTTCGGGGCGGGCCAGGATGTGCTGGCGCACCTGTTCTGCAGGGGGCAGCTCGTCGATGGGTGCCTCTGCAGCATGGGCGGTGGGTGCGACCAACCATGCAGACAAGGCAAGTGCGAATGCGGGCAAGGCGCGTGGGCAAGGGTAGGGCATGGTGATCTGGATCTGATTCATGGAAGCAGGTTGCCGATGGCATCGCGTTCTTTACACACGTGCCGCCTCGCTCACACCAAAGCGCCTGAACAGGATGGGCAGCAAGATGAGCGTCAAGGCGGTGGAGGAGACCAGGCCGCCGATCACCACGATGGCCAGCGGGCGCTGGATCTCGGAGCCGGGGCCGGTGGCGAACAGCAGGGGCAGCAGGCCGAAGGCGGTGATGCTGGCCGTCATCAACACGGGGCGCAGCCGGCGGATGGCGCCGTTGCGCACGGCATCGGCCACGCTGTGGCCTTGCGCCAGCAACTCATTGAAGTGGTTGACCAGCACCAGGCCATTGAGCACGGCAATGCCCATCAAGGCGATGAAGCCCACCGAGGCCGGCACCGACAGGTACTCGCGCGCCGCAGCCAGCGCGAACACGCCACCGATCAAGGCCAGCGGGATGTTGAGGAAGACGAGCGAGGCCTGCCGCGCGCTGCCGAACGTGGTGTAGAGGATGAGGTAGATCAGCGCCAGGGCAATGGGCACCACGATGGCCAGGCGTTGCGCGGCGCGCTGCTGGTTTTCATACTGGCCGCCCCAGCTGATGCGGTAGCCGGCAGGCAAGGCAATCTCCTTGGCCACGGTGGCTTGCGCCTCCGTCACGAAGCTGACCAGATCGCGGTCGCGCACATTGGTGGTGATGGCCGCAAAGCGGGCGCCATTTTCGCGGTCGATCTTGACCGGGCCTTCGGTTTCTTCCAGTGTGGCGAGCTGGGCCAGGGCGACTGGCGCGCCATCGCTCATGGGCAACTGCAGCTGGGCAAACAGGTCGGGCGTGAGCGACAAGGCACTGGGGCCCCGCACGATGATGGGCACACGGCGGCCTTCTTCCAGCACGAAGCCCGGGCTTTGCGATTCGAGCAGGGTGCGCAGGTCTTCCTGGGCTTGTTCCACGCTCACGCCATGCAGGCCGAGGGCCTGGCGGTCGAACACCACACGCAGGTAGCGCAGGCCGCTGTTCTGGATCAGCTGCACATCTTCGCTGCCTGCCGTCTTCTTGAGGATGCCCTCGACCTGTGCGGACAGCTTGCCCAGCATGGCCAGATCCGGCCCGAAGACCTTCACGGCCACGTCGCCGCGCACGCCCAGGATCATCTCGTTGACACGCATCTCGATGGGCTGGGTGAAGCTGGTGGCCACGCCGGGCAGCTGCAGCAGTTGTTCACGCAGCTTGTCGAGCAAGGCGTCCTTGTCGGCCACCTGCCACTCGCTCTTGGGCTTGAGCACGAGGAAGGTGTCGGTCTGGTTCAGGCCCATCGGGTCCAGGCCCAGCTCATCGGAGCCGCTGCGCGCCACGATGCCTTTGACCTCGTGTACCGACATCAGCGCCTGCTGCACGCGGGTGTTGAGCTGCAAGGCCGTGGGCAGGTTGATGGCGGGGGATTGCTCCACCGACACGATCACGTCCCCTTCATCCATGGTGGGCATGAAGCTCTTGCCCACCATCAAGAAGCCGATGACAGCACCCACCAGGCTCAAGGCGGTGCCGGCAAGCCAAGGTGCGGGCTTGCGCAAGGCGCTGTCGAGCAGGCGGGTGTAGCCCTTGGTGCTCAGGCGCACCAACCACGGGTCTTGATGCGCACCCGTTTTGAGCATCAGCGAGGCCAGCACCGGGATCACGGTCAACGACAGCACCAAGGACGCACCCATCGCGTACAAGATGGTCAAGGCCACGGGCTTGAAAAGCTTGCCCTCCAGGCCCTCCAGCGTGAGCAGCGGCAGGAACACCAGCATGATGATGAGCACGCCCGAAGCCACAGGCGTGGCCACTTCTTCGGCCCCCATGCGGACCAGACGGATCAATTTCGCCGCGCCGCCACTGTGTTCTGGGTTGGCAGGATGCGCGAGTTTGGCCTCGATGTTTTCGACCACGACCACCGCCGAGTCCACCAGCATGCCAATGGCAATGGCCAGGCCACCCAATGACATCAGGTTGGCGGTCAGGCCTGTCTGGCGCATCAGCCAGAAGGTGGTCAGCGCAGACAAGGGCAGCACGATGGCCACCACCACGGCCGCGCGCAACTGGCCCAGAAACAAGAGCAGCAAAACCAGCACCAGCACGATGGCTTCGGTCAGCGCCTTGCTGACGGTGTGCACCGCTTGCCCAACCAGCGCGCCGCGGTCATAGAAGGGCTCGATGTGCACGCCCTTGGGCAGGGTGCGCGAAATCTCGTCCAACTTGGCACGCACCGCCGTGACCACCTTGTTGGCATCGGCGCCGCGCAGGCCCAGCACCAGGCCTTCCACCGTCTCGCCCTGGCCATTGCGGGTGACGGCGCCATAGCGCGTGAGTGCGCCGATGCGCACCTCGGCCACATCGCCCACGCGCAAGGCCGTGCCTTCATGGCGGCCGATCACGGTGGCGGCCACATCCTGCAAGTTGCGGATGCTGCCTTCTGCGCGCACCAGCAGCGCTTCTTCACCGGCGATGAGGCGGCCGGCGCCATCGTTGCGGTTGTTGGCGGCCAGCGCCTCGCGCAACTGCGTGATCGACAGGCCGCGCGCAGCCAGCTTGATGGGGTCGGGCACGATTTCAAACGCGCGCACCGAGCCGCCCAGGGCGTTCACATCGGCGACGCCGGGGATGCCGCGCAGTTGCGGGCGGATGGTCCAGTCCAGCAAGGTACGCTTGTCCTGCAGGGACATGGGCCCTTCGATGGTGAACATGAACATCTCGCCCAGCGGCGTGGTCACCGGGGCCAGGCCACCACCGACGTTGGCAGGCAAGTTGGCTTGTGCGTTGGCATAACGCTCACCCACTTGCTGGCGTGCCCAGTAGATGTCGGTACCTTCTTCAAAGTCGATGGTGATGTCGGCGATCGCGTATTTGGAGACCGAGCGCATGCTGCGCTGGCCGGGGATGCCCAGCAGCTCCTGCTCGACGGGCTGCACGATGCGCGATTCGACTTCCTCGGGCGTCATGCCCGGCGCCTTGAGGATGATCTTGACCTGCGTGGGCGAGACATCCGGGAAGGCATCGATCGGCAGCTGGTGTGCGGCGTTCAGGCCCAGCCCCACCAGCACACAGGCGGCCACCAGCACGAGCAGGCGCTGCAGCAGCGCGGCTTCAATCAGGCGCTTGAGCATCATTCGGCTCCCAGACCTTGCAGCACGCCCTTGAGCGCGACGGTGCCTTGGTTCACCACCAGGTCGTCCGCCTTGAACTGCGCCGGGGCGATCGCGCTGATCTGCGTGAGTGCGGCTTGCTGGCCACTGGCTGACCGCTGGCTGACGACCTTCACCGCAACGACCTGGTAACGGGTGCCGCGCTGCACGAACACGATGTCCTGCCCGTCATGCCGCAGCACGGCTGTGGCGGGTACCAGCCAGCTTGCGGCCTGGTCGGTGCTGCCAGTGCTCAAGGCCACTTCGGCCTGTACGCGTTGCTGCGGCAGGGCACAGTCATTGGCCTGTGGCCATTGGGCACGCAGGGCCAGCGTCTGGCTGCCGGGGTCGAGTTCGGTGTTGATGCTCACCAGCTTGGCTGGCATGGCGCAGCCGCTGATGCGGACCACATCCCCCTTGCGCAGGCGGCGGGCCACATCGGCGGACGCTTGCAGGTCGATGGCCAGGGCCCCTTCACCCGCAAACTTCAGCACGGGCGCGCCCGCATCCAGACGCTGGCCGGGCTGCGCCATCATGTCCACGACGGTGCCGCGGGCCGGTGCGCTGAGGGTCACCCGGCCGGACAAGCCGCCATGGGGCTTGACGCCGGCCATCTGCAGCAATTGCCCACGTTCGCGGACCGTGGCTTGCGCGATCTGCAATTGCGCCTGGCTGGCCTGGGCGCGCGAGCCGGCGATGATGCCTTCGGCCAGCAAGGCCTCATCGCGCTGGGCGGTCTGCTGCGCCAGCTTCAACTGCAGCAAGGCTTGCTGGTATTCGCGCTGCCACTCCACGATCTGCGGCGCATTGAGGGACACCAGCGCCTGGCCTGGCTTGACCGCATCGCCCTTGGACACATGCACCTGCTCCACCAGCGAAGCCACCGGCACGCTGATCACGCGCATCAGCGCAGGCGGCAGTGTGACCTGGCCTTGCAGCATCACGCGGCCCGCATCGCCCGAGGGTTGGATGGGCGTGGCGCGGATGCCCAGGCTCTGCACCTGCGCCGGTTTGAGGACGAGCGTGTGAGCCGGATCGGCAGCCTGAGCGGCCGCGACCGCCGTCAGCACAGACGCGCTCAGTCCAGCGAGCGCCAGAATTTGAGGCAGGCGGCGGGGCAGACGGCGAGGCCGCAAACGAGGCAGGGAAGGGGCGGATGACATGAGCTTCAATGTGGTTTTTTCTGCCGTGCACTCTAGGCCGCAAATCTGAACGCAAACTTAAGCGACTCAAAAAGCAGACGGATTTGCCCCGACTTGTGAAGTTCGCGACAGTCTGGGCGATACAACGACCTTGATTTCCCCCATGCCGTTGCCGCCTCACGATAAACTGACCCGTTGGTAGGTTGCCAGGGCTTCCTGCCGTCAACCTGAGGAGAGTGACTTGAATATCCTGCGCAATGTGATGCGAACGATGGTCGGTGTGGCCGCTGCGGTGTCCACCCAGTTCGTGCTGGCCGAAGGCCTGGAGCTCACCAGTCCGGATGTCAAAGTCAACGAGCCCATTGGGGCCACGTTTGTGTTCAATGGTTTTGGCTGCACGGGGCAGAACGTGTCGCCAGCCCTGAGCTGGAAGAACGCGCCGGCCGGCACCAAGAGCTTCGCCGTGATGGTGCACGACCCTGACGCGCCCACCGGCGGCGCCGGCTGGTGGCATTGGGTGGTGTTGAACTTGCCCGCCAGCACAAACAGCCTGCCGCGAGGCGCAGGTTCGGCAGACGGCAAGGGTTTGCCGGCCGGAGCCCGGCAGATCACCACCGATTACGGCACCACCGGGTGGGGTGGCCCCTGCCCGCCCCAAGGCAGTGAGCCACATATGTACAACTTCACCGTGTACGCCCTGAAGGTCGAGAAGCTGGACCTACCGGCGAACGCCACGGCCTCGCTTGCCGGGTTCATGGTCAACGCCAACGCCCTGGACCGCGCCATGATCACCGCCATCTACAGCCGGTGATCCGTCAGGAGGATTAGTCCTTCTGGTCAGACTTGTCCTGAGTCAAAACCATGGGGGAAGTGGGTTTCCACAATCGCCAGCATGAAGCCGCTTCCACCCATCAAGATCCAACCCGTCGGGCCCAAAACCAAGGTGTCCGACCCCGCTCCCGCGCCTGCGAGCAATGAAACCTGGCGGGCCAGCCGTCTGTTGTGGGCCCCGCATCGGCTTGGGTTTTTCTCGGCTGCCTGCGTGATGCTGGTGGCCGCCCTGTGGTGGGCCATGGAGTTGGTGTGGCGGGTGTTGCCCGTTGCGCCTTTGCACCATGCCTCCGTGGCCACCTTTTCCCATGCGTTGGTGATGAGCCTGGGCTTCTTGCCTTTGTTCTTCGTTGGCTTCCTGTTCACTGCGGGCCCCAAGTGGCTGCAGATGCCCGACGTGCCGGCCCCTGGTCTTTTGAAGCCCGTCGTTGCCTGCGTTCTGGGTTGGCTCACTTTGCTCGTCGGGACCCACGTCAGCCAGCCACTCGCCGCTGCCGGCGTGGCTTTGGCCGCCTTGGGCTGGTCGACCCTGACGGGGCGCTTCGTGGGCATCGTCTTGCGCAGCCGCGCTTCAGATCGCCTGCATGCCAAGCTCATTGCCCTGTCGTGCGCCATCGGTGCGGTTCTGATGTGGGTGGCTGCCGGCGCATTGGCCCTGGATCGCCTGGACTGGGTGCGTTTGTGCGCCTATCTGGGCTTATGGTGGTTTGTGGTGCCGGTGTACACGTCGGTGGCGCATCGCATGATCCCATTCTTCACGGCCTCGGCTGTGCCAGTGCTCGACAGCTGGCGGCCCCAATGGCTGTTGTGGACCCTGATGACTCTGACGTGGTGGCATGGGGCCTGGGTGGCCCTGGATGCCGCAGGCTGGGCCCACGCCGATGCCTGGCTGATGGTGCGAGGTGTGGTGTCTGCCCTGGCCAGCGCCGGGGTGCTGGCCCTGGCCGTTCGATGGGGGCTGGTGCAAAGTTTGAAGATCCGCCTGTTGGCCATGTTGCATCTGGGCTTTGTCTGGCTGGGCGTGGCTTATGGGCTGGATGCCGCATCGGTGTGGCTGCAAGCGTTTGGCCACTCGGGCCTGGGCCTGGCGCCGTTGCACGCCCTGAGCATGGGCTTTTTGGGCAGCATCTTGTTGGCCATGGCCACCCGGGTCAGCTGTGGCCACAGTGGGCGTACTCTGACGGCGGACGACACCGCGTGGGCCCTGTATGGCCTGCTTCAACTGGCGGTCGTGGCGCGCATGGCCGCTGCCGTGTTGCCGCAGTATGCGGGTGGCATCCTCGTGGTGGCGGCGCTACTGTGGTTGGCTGCCACAGGCGGGTGGGCGATTCGTTATGGCCGCTGGTTCGGCGTGCCCCGCGTCGACGGCAAGAAGGGCTGAGACAGCTCAGCGCAGTTGAACGCGCAAGCCGCCGTCGGCCAGGCGCTGCTGCAAGGGCAGGCCGGGGTGGCGGAGGCTGGAGCCCAAAGTGGCCGGTGTATCGGTCGTCGGCCTGAAGCCCTGAATGACCCAGTCTTGTACCCCCAATTGCCGCAAGGTGGCGGCCAACTGCAGCATCTGCTCGTCATCGTGCAGGTCGGGGTGATAGGTGGTGCGAATCTCGTACGCCAGGCCCGACTGAATCACGCTGATCAGACTGCGCCAGGCCGGCTGCCCGCTGCGTGGCACATCGGTGGTCTTTTCGTAATCGGCAAAGTTGGCTTTGACATCGAAGCCGACCCAGTCCACCAAGGGCAACAGCGCCGCGATGCGATCGGGGTAGATGCCAGCCGTGTGCAGGCCCACTTTCAAGCCCAGGGCTTTGACGTCACGCATGGCCTGAAACAGGTAGCTGTCTAAAGTCGGCTCGCCCCCGCTGAACACCACGCCGTCCAACAAGCCCTGGCGCTTGCCCAGCTTGGCCAGCAAGTCAGGCCAGGGATGGGCCCGCGTGCCTGCTTCGCGAGGCTGCAGATCCCGGTTGTGGCAGTAATGGCAACGCCACGGGCATCCCTGCACAAACACCACAGCGGCCAGGTGGTCCGGCCAATCCGTGGTGCTCATGGGCACAAAGCCGCCAACTTCGAGCATCGTCGTCTTACGCTGTTTCCAGCGTGCCCACTTCGCAGGTTGATTGCGAGGGCTCACGGAAGTACACACGCTCGGCGAACTCGCCTTTCTTGCCGGTGTTGAAGGACGACACGGGGCGGTGGTAACCCATCACGCGAGTCCAGACTTCGCAGCGTTGACGCTCGGTTTCATCCAGTACGGGGTGGGTCGATGGGAGGGTACGCAGTTTCATGAAAGCTCCTTGGTTGGGGGTGAGGGACGGGGGGTCAATGCAGGCCAACGGCTTGTTTGCGCGCCAGCGCCTCTTCATCGCAATGCGGGCAGAACTCATGCTCGCCGGCGATGTAGCCATGCTTAGGGCAAATCGAGAAGGTCGGTGTGATCGTGATGTAGGGCAGGCGGAAGCGACTCAGCGCACGCCGCACCAACTCCTTGCAAGCCTTGGCTGACGACACGCGCTCGCCCAGGTACAGGTGCAGCACCGTGCCGCCGGTGTACTTGGCCTGCAGGGCTTCTTGCCGCTCCAGCGCGTCGAACGGGTCGTCGCAAAAGCCCACGGGCAGCTGCGACGAGTTGGTGTAGTACGGCATGTCGGCCGGTCCCGCTTGCAGGATGTCAGCAAAGCGCTTGCGATCTTCCTTGGCAAAGCGATACGTGGTGCCTTCTGCCGGTGTGGCTTCCAGGTTGTAGAGGTGACCTGTCTCTTCCTGGATGTCGGTGATGCGGGCCCGGATGTGATCCAGAAAGCGCAGGGCAAAGGCCACGCCCCAAGGGGTCGTGATGTCTTCCAGATCAGCCGTGAAGTTGCGGATCATCTCGTTGATGCCATTCACGCCCAGCGTCGAGAAGTGGTTGCGCAGCGTGCCCAGATAGCGCTTGGTGTAGGGGAACAGACCGTTGTCCATGTGCTGCTGGATCACCTTGCGCTTCATCTCCAGGCTGTTCTTGCTGAGTTCGATCAGCTCGTCGGTGCGGGCCAGCAAGGCCGCTTCATCGCCTTGGTACAGATAGCCCAGGCGTGCGCAGTTCAGTGTCACCACACCCAGCGAGCCCGTTTGCTCGGCTGACCCGAACAAGCCATTGCCCCGCTTGAGCAACTCCCGCAAATCCAGCTGCAAGCGGCAGCACATGGACCGGATCATGTTGGGCTGCAGGTCCGAGTTCAAGAAGTTCTGGAAGTAGGGCAGGCCGTACTTGGCCGTCATCTCGAACAGGCGCTCGGTGTTGGGGTGATCCCAGTTGAAATCCTTGGTGATGTTGTAGGTGGGGATCGGGAAGGTGAAGGCCCGGCCCATCGCATCGCCTTGCATCATCACGTCGATGTAGGCCTGGTTGATCATGTCCATCTCGACTTGCAGGTCACCGTATGCAAACGGCATCTCCTGCCCGCCGATCACCGGCACTTGCTCTTTCAAGTCATCTGGGCAAACCCAGTCAAAGGTCAGGTTGGTGAAGGGCGTCTGTGTACCCCAGCGCGACGGCACATTGAGGTTGTAGACCAGCTCTTGCATGCACTGGCGCACCTGCGCGTAGCTCAAACCATCCTTGCGGATGTAGGGCGCCAAGTAGGTGTCAAACGAGCTGAAGGCCTGCGCCCCCGCCCATTCGTTTTGCAGCGTGCCCAGGAAGTTGACGATCTGGCCCACGGCGCTGGACAGGTGCTTGGGCGGCCCCGCTTCGACCTTGCCCGGCACGCGATTGATGCCTTCATGCAGCAAGGTCCGCAGCGACCAGCCGGCGCAGTAGCCTGACAGCATGTCCAGGTCATGGATGTGGATGTCGGCCTCGCGGTGGGCATGGCCGATCTCGGGGGGGTAGACATGGGCCAGCCAGTAGTTGGCGATGACCTTGCCCGACACGTTCAGGATCAAACCACCCAGGGAGTAGCCCTGGTTGGCATTGGCGTTGACCCGCCAGTCTTGTTGCGACAGGTATTCGTTGACCGAGCGCTCCACGTCCACCGCGCAAGCCTTGTCCTGGCGCAGCGCGCTGCGGCGTTCGCGGTAGACGATGTAGGCGCGGGCCGTGTCGAACAGGCCGGCATCCAGCAGGGTGCGCTCGACCTGATCCTGAATCTGCTCGACCGAGGGGACGCGGCGCTGCAGCTTGAGCAACACATCTTGAGCCAGTGTTTCGGCTCGGGCTGCATCGAATTCACCGGTGGCCTGACCGGCGCTGGCCAGAGCCTGTGTGATCTTGTCGAGGGTGAAGCTGGCAGTTGCGCCATTGCGCTTGATGACGGCCACCGGGGCCGAGTCCATGGGCGAAGCGGCCGGGTGCAAGGAAGGGGGCATGGCGGGTCTCCTACTAGATATAGTGTTTTTCTTGTTTGAAAACACTAGATGTAGTGTTGTGAAACCCTGTAGACCCCGATTTGATCCCCGTCAAAGTCCCACTGATTCAATCGGGTTTTCTCTCATTTGAGACTCACGCGCCGCTCGCGTTCTTGTTCCAATGCAAGGTTGATGACGCCTTCCGACAACCCCAAGGTGTGCAACGCAAAGGCGGACAGTTGCAGTCCGGCCTCGAGCGTTTCGGGCACCACCGCAGTGGCGCCCACTTGTCGCAATTCATGGGCATGCTGTTCGTCCCGAGAGCGTGCGTAGATGGGCAGCTTGGGATATTCGTGCCGAGCCGCTGCGACGGCATGCATGGCCGCAGCGGGCTGGTCCATGGTGATCAGCAGGGCCGCCGCCTGGTCGGTGTGCAATTTGCGCAGCAGTTCCGGACGGGCCGCGTTGCCATAAAAGACTGCATGACCCTGCTGACGCAGGCGGGCCGCCACTTGGGCATCGTGCTCGATGGCCACATAGGGCACGCGCTGATGCGTCAACACCTGCGCCAGCAGCTGTCCCACCCGGCCAAAGCCGGCGATCACGACATGGCCGGACAGGCCTTCAGGCAGGGTGACATCGGCGGCAGCCATACCGACAGCGGGTGGGTCCAGCTTCTGACCCAGCCAATGCCCCAAGCGGGCCACCAGGGGGGTGATCATCAGACTCAGACTGACCACCAGCAGCATGAACTGGGCCACTTCGGCGCTCAACAAGCCAGCTGTGGCGGCGTAGCCCACCACGATGAACGCGAATTCGCCGCCCTGCGCCAGCAGCAGGCCCCCCTCGACTGCCTGGCCCCACGTCCGGCCGCCCATGCGAAAGATGCCTGTCACCACGGCGGCCTTGATGGTCATCAGGCCGACGACTGACAATACGATCCAGACGTGATTGCGGGCGACTTCGCGCACGTCGATGCCCATGCCCACAGACATGAAGAACACGCCCATCAGCAAACCCTTGAAGGGCTCGACGGTCACTTCCACCTCATGGCGGTACTCGGTTTCGGCCAGCAG
The DNA here is from genome assembly GCA_050259275.1 of Acidobacteriota bacterium. GTDB lineage: Bacteria > Pseudomonadota > Gammaproteobacteria > Burkholderiales > Burkholderiaceae_C > Aquabacterium. Next base: position 114,612 of record JBLNAI010000015.1, on the reverse strand, counting down.
CAGGCCTGCCAGAAAGGCGCCCAGCGCCATCGACAAACCGGCCCGGGCCGTGATCTCTGCCGTGCCCAACGCCACCAGCAGGGTCAACGCCATGAAGACCTCCGGTTGACGACGATGCGCGAAGACCCGAAACAGAGGGCCGACCACACGGCGTCCCACCAAGTAGATCAGCAACACGGCGCCCACGGACTTGACCACGGTCATCGTGATCAAAGTGGCCATGCCGCTGGAGGACTGACGCGTCAGCAAGTCGATCAGGATCAGCAAAGGCACGACGGCAAAGTCCTGCAGCATCAGCACTGAAAAAGTGGCCTGCCCCACAGCGCTGGCCATCGCGCGCCGCTCCGTCAGCAACTGCATCACGACGGCGGTGGATGACAAGGACAAGACCAGCCCCAGCATCAGGGCAACCGCCCCTGAGTTGCCAAACAGATAGGCCATCACCCCGATGGCCAGGGCACTGAGCAGAACCTGGGCGCTGCCCCCCAGGAACACCCAGCGCCACATGGCCGCCATGCGCTCGGCCGACAGCTCCAGCCCGATGAGGAACATCAGAAAGATCACGCCCAGCTCGGCCAGTGCCTGGACCTCCTGAATCCGGGCAAAGGTCAGCTGCGTCAGCCACGGTATCTGGTCTGCCCACAGGGCGATGCCGGTGGGGCCGACGATCACACCGATGGTCAGAAAGCCCAGCACCTGGTTGATGCGCAGGCGCTGCAGCAGGGGGATGAAGATGCCGGCCAGCGTCAGAAACAACAGGGTTTCACGCAGAAAGGGAAGAGATGAAGAATGTTCCATGGGCCTGTTGAAGGGGAGGTCAAGGAAGAACGCGCTCGGGGATCAAATAGCGCAGCGGACGCCCCACGGTGCGCCGAAATGCCGGGCTGTGCAGGCAGACCCCGCCGATCAGGCCCACCAGGCAACCGAGCACCGTATCCATGAAGCGCGCTTGCATCAGCTCACCGACGGAGCCCCGTCCCAATGTGGCCGCTTCGGCCAGCAAGATGGTCAGGGGCGTGATGAAGATCGTGGCCAAGCCATAGTGGCGAACCACCACCGTCTCGACGATGAAGGTCAGCACGAAGATGACGCCACACATGCGCCAGGCATCCAGAGGCAGCAGCAACAAGGCCCAGGCCACCAGCAGGCCCAGGCCCGTGCCGATGATGCGTTGCAGTTGGCGGTTCCACACTGCGCGCAAAGACATGCCCTGAATAACAGCCAGGCAGCTGACAGGCACCCAATAGGCTTTTTGCAGTTGCAGCGCTTGTGCCAGCGCCAGCGAGATGCCCACAAAAACGCCGATCACCACCGAGTCAAAGACAACGAAGTCGAAAGTGGCCACGGGCACCGCCTGCGGTGGTCTGGCCGGCTGCCGAGGCAGCGTGAACACGCTGTAGAAAAAGGCGATCAGGCAGGCCAGCAAGGCACCCATCGTGAGCAGGCCGACCTTGAGCGGAATGTGCTCGATCTCCCCCGGCGTGTAGGCCCCGATGGACGCGGCCATGATGAAGAACAGACTACCGGGTGGCCCGAGGTTGTAGAACCGGCACACCATCGTCACCAGAATGGCGGTGAACACCAGCACCGGCATCATGAGCGCCGGCACCTGATGGCTCATCACGCCCAGCGCATAGCATGCCGTCATGCCAAACGCGCAGGCCATCAGCACGACCATGCGATGCCAGAGCGGCGTGCTGGCCAGGTACAGAAACGACAGCCCTCCCAGGGAGGCGGTCAAACCGTAATCCATGCGATGAAAGTAAGCCCCCACCAGCAAGGGCAGGGCCGAGGCCAGCGCCGCCGCGAACGGCATGGGCCAGCGCCGGTCGCTGGCATTGATCGTGGTCAGGTGCCGCCATTCCGTCCGCACCCAGCCGATCAGTTTGTTCACCCCACCTTCATTTGCCATGAATCGGTCCCTTGAAGCGAAAAAAAGCCCAACTGCTTGTGGCAGTCGGGCCTTTTAGGCATGTGCCAGGCTCACTTGAACGACGGCCGCCACCGCATGGAAATTGGCTTTGGTACTTGTGAAAGCACCCCTTAGGAGTACTCCCGCCGATAGTGTGCTGCTGGGGCTGTTCGACTGGCCGCTCATAGGATAGTTTGATTAGTTTCAAAAAGGGAATTTTCTTTGCGTGCGCGTGCGAGTGGTTTGGCGCAAGTGGTTCCGCAGACATTCGTTCTCGGTACTTAGCCTATGTCCGAAAAACCTCGCGTACTTGATGGCTGGCGTATTACGACCTAAGTGCCGTTAGTTAACTTAATTCAAAGGGTGTTCGACTCTCTCTTATGAGGTCTTCCCTGAGCAGCGGTGAGAGGTGGTCAGTCTAGAATCTTTGAAAGCAGCGGTGCCAAGCAATTGGCCTTGCAGCGGCGCATTTTTTTGCAAAGCGTCATTTCAACAAAATCGATAGGGAGCTTGTATGGCCAAAGACAGATATTTTTTGTGGTTGGTAGGGATGGTCTGTGGTTTGCCGCATTCTGCGGTTTTCGCGCAGCAATATCAGTATCTAAACCTTGGAAATGGTAGCGTCAGCGCAATCAACAATGCTGGTCGTGCGGTTGGCTCCCTCTTTAATTCGAGTGGCACCTTGCAAGCGGTGCAATGGGACAACGGAGCGGCGACGTTTTTGTCTAGTTCCGCAGCAAGTTCATCCGCATATGCGATCAACAACGCAGGCCAAGTTGCGGGGCAGAGTTGGCCGCGTGCGTATGTTTGGAGTAATGGGGCCGTCACAAGCCTGGCGATCAAGGCAAATTATGGAATAGGCTCTGCTGTTGGCATAAATGACTCTGGCCTAGTTGTGGGCAATGTCGAGGGTGTCTCTTCTAACTGGCCTTCCGCAGTTGTGTGGAATGGATTTGACGTCACACCTCTTTCGAATGCTGGCGGAACCCGTAGCTTCGTGACTGGGATAAACAATTCCGGACTTATCTCAGGTTACATCTACGGTTTACCTGGAACAGAGAATCCCCAAGCTGCGATTTGGCAAGGCTCATCCGTTACTTTGCTGCCCAATTTGAGACCCACAAATGGCATGAGCAAGGCCACCGCAGTTAACAACAACGGTGTAGCGGTGGGAACATCAATCGATAGCAGTGGAACTGGGTACGCAATTGCTTGGGAAAACGGCGAACTAACGAGGCTGAAAAATCTAAGCCGAGATGATTTGGCACTCGGCATTAGCGACCTTGGTTTAGTAGTCGGACAAATGAACGCGAACGGGGGATCTGCACACGCTGCTTTGTGGGACCCGAAGTCAGGCCTCGGAATTGACCTCAACGCTTTTGTTGCACCAGGAGTGATCCCGAAAGGGATAACGCTCGTTTCTGCTACCGGCGTCAACAATTCGGGCGACATTGTCGGGACCTTCTACGATAAGGCAACCGGCAATTTCGGTGCTTACGAACTCCTTGCCGTACCAGAAGCGGGTACTCAATTGATGTGGGGCATCGGCTTATTCGCCCTGTTCTTGCGCTCTCGCCGTGTGCGGTCTTGCAAAGCGGCCTGACTCATTGCTAGTCCAAGTCGTCTTATGACAAGCCTATCCATTCCAAGGAGCTACGGCCAAAAAAAAGCCCTAAGTGATTGATTACTTAGGGCTTTTTGGTGCTCGGCGGGGTTTGCCGGAGCTTTGTATGGTGGAGCCGGGGGGAATTGAACCCCCGTCCGTAAGCCATCAACGAGTAGATCTACATGTTTAGCTGTCTGATTTGATTCTCGTGCCCCCAGTCGTGCAGCAGCACACTAAAGGAGACACCAGCCACAAAATCTCGACAAGTACCGTGTGGCCCGGTTCAAGTCCAGCCTATGTGAATAACCTCGCAGCTATCGTCTTGCGACTACAGCCCAGCCCATAGGCCAACTGTTGCGAGGCTCACCGGTATTAAGCGGCGAGTGCGAACGATTCGTCGTTTGCAGTTAGTTTGTTCCAGATGGATTTACGAGGTGCCTGGCCCTCGACATGCCCTATCCCGCATCCGCACCCACGTCGAAACCAGGTCGGCCCCAGGAAAAGTAAAGTCATTGTAGGCCTGATCGCTCAAGTCTGCTTGACTCTGTACCCTACATGGTGATGCGCCCCTGGCTTTCAAGGGGCGCTCGCAAGAGAGAACGCCAGAATCAGCTGCGGTAATCGGCGTTGATCGTCACATAGTCGTGCGACAGATCGCATGTCCAAACCGTGGCGCTGGCCTGGCCGCGCGACAGGTTCACGCGAATGGCGATCTCGCTTTGCTTCATCACGCGTTGGCCGTCTTCCTCGCGGTAAGTGGGGTTGCGACCACCGCGGGTGACGACGTGGACGTCGTCCAGGTGCATCTCGATCACGTTTTGGTCCAGGTCGTCGATGCCGGCATAGCCCACGGCCGCCAGAATGCGGCCCAGGTTGGGGTCGCTGGCGAAGAAGGCGGTCTTGACCAGGGGCGAGTGGGCAATGGCGTAAGCCGCCTTCTGGCACTCGGCCTGGTCACGGCCGCCTTCGATGGTGATGGTGATGAACTTGGTCGCGCCTTCGCCGTCGCGCACGATGGCTTGTGCCAGTTGCTGAGACACGGCAACGACGGCGTCACGCAGGGCGCGGCCCTCGGCGCTGTCCAGGCTGGTGATCTCAGCGTGGCGCGCCTGGCGGCTGGCGATCAACACGAACGAGTCATTGGTGGACGTGTCGCCATCGATGGTGATGCGGTTGAAGGACAGGTCGGCCGCTTCGGTCACCAGCGCTTGCAGCAACTCGGGCCGGATGTTGGCGTCGGTGGCCATGAAGCCCAGCATGGTGGCCATATTGGGGCGGATCATGCCGGCGCCCTTGCTGATGCCCGTGATCGTCACGGTGGTGCCGCCCAGCATGATCTGGCGGGACGCTGCCTTGGGCAAGGTGTCCGTGGTCATGATGCTCTCGGCTGCCACGGCCCAGTTGTCGGCCTTCAAGTCGGCAATCGCGGCAGGCAGGCCGGCTTCGATGCGATCGATGGGCAGGGTCTCCATGATCACGCCAGTCGAGAAGGGCAGGATCTGCTGGGGCGCCAGCTGAAGTTGGCGAGCCAGGGCGACGCACACGGCGCGTGCGCGCACCAAGCCATCTTCACCCGTGCCTGCGTTGGCGTTGCCCGTGTTGATCACGATGGCGCGTGCGTCTGAGCCGGCGGCCAGATGTTGACGGCAGATCTGGACGGGGGCAGCGCAGTAGCGGTTCTTGGTGAACACGCCGGCCACGGCACTGCCTTCGTCCAGCGTGATGACCGTCAGGTCGCGCCGGTTGGCTTTGCGAACCCCCGCCATGGCGATGCCCAGCTTGACGCCAGGAACCGGATGCAGATCAGCGGGGTTGGGGGCAGACAGATTGACAGGCATGGTGTGGGGGGCTGGTTCAAACGACCCCGATTGTGCCGCAACAGCCGCCCCGTGGATCAGCCAGCCGACCCCGGGCGGCGGCGACGCCAGGCCGCGACGGCCAGCAGGCCTCCGAGCGACAGGGCGATCACTTCTGGCTCGGGAACGGGCGGCGTCGCATTGGCTGTCAGAGACAGGGGCTTGAGTGCGAAACCATCCGTCACGCCGTTGCCTTCGACGTAGAAGTCGATGATGTTCTTGCCCGCCAGGAAGCCGCTGTCAACGGACACCGGGTTGCTGAAACCATAGGTTTCGCCATTCGTCCAGGTGCTGGACTGGAAGGCGCCGCCATTGACCCGGAATTTGGGAACCCACGAGCCGCGATCGGCAAAACCTTGTCCCGAGTCGTCGGCCGCCCATTGAAAGCTCAGCACAGCCGATTGGGGATCGTATCCGGTCAGATCGAATTCCTGACGGAACACGAAGAAGCTCCAGTAACCGATGCCGCCATTGGTGCCGCTGGCATTGTTGGCAAGCCAGCCGGTGCCATCCGTGGTTCGCCAGGGAATGGAGACCGCGTCCTGAAAACGGTCGGTCTGAAAGGACGAGGCCTGCCCATCGGGGGCCGAGAAATTGACGGCGACTTTCCAGCTGCTGGCGTCCGACGTCGATGCAAAAGTGAGCGCGGCCTGAGCCGAGAGGGACAGCGCGGTCAGCGCCAACCCGGCCACCGCATGGCGCAAGAATGGGGTGCTCATGGTGTGTCAAAGTGCACAAGTTGAGATGTTTTGATTGGACCCGCGCACGCCACGAAACGCAATGGGGGGTGGTCTTCTGGGTTGACGAAAGTCAAAAAAAAGCCCCGAAGCAGCTTCGGGGCTTGTGTCGGGGGCCGAGGCCGTCAGACCAGTTTGCCGTGGCAATTCTTGTACTTTTCGCCACTGCCGCAGGGGCAGGGGTCGTTGCGGCCCACGCGTGGGATCTGCTGGCCGGCCGCAGGGCCGCCAACCGGCTCGGTCACGGCTTTGCCGTCTTCGTCCGGGTGGGTGTAGGTCACGTTGCGCAGGTTTTCGGCTTGTTGCTCGATCGCTTGGGCGGCTTCCAGCGCTTCGTCACGCGACTGGATGCGCACGGTCAGCAAGGTGCGAGTGACGTCCATCTTGATGACGTCCAGCAGTTGACCAAACAACTCGAAGGCTTCGCGCTTGTATTCCTGCTTGGGGTTCTTCTGGGCGTAACCGCGCAAGTGGATGCCCTGGCGCAGGTAGTCCAGCGAGGCCAGATGCTCGCGCCAGTGGCTGTCGATGGACTGCAGCAGCACCATGCGCTCGAACTGGGCGAACTGCTCGCGCGAAACGCTGGCAACCTTCGCTTCGTAAGCCGCATTGGCGGCTTCCAGCACGCGGTTGAGCACGTCTTCGTCGTCGGCCGCCGTGGCATTGGCCACCCACTGAACCAGGTCCACGGGCACTTGCCATTCTTCAGCCAGGTTCTTTTCCAGGCCAGGCAGGTCCCACTGTTCTTCCAGGCTTTCATTGGGCACGAAAGTGCGCACCACGTCCGTCAACGCGCCCTTGCGCAGGTTGTTGATGGCGTCGGCCACTTCGGTCGATTCCAAAATCTCGGTACGCTGGGTGTAGATGACCTTGCGCTGATCGTTGGAGACGTCGTCGTACTCCAGCAGCTGTTTGCGCATGTCAAAGTTGTGGCCTTCCACCTTGCGCTGCGCGCTTTCGATGGAGCGGCTCACGATGCCGGCTTCGATGGCTTCGCCTTCGGGCATCTTCAGGCGGTCCATGATCGCGCGCACGCGGTCGCCCGCGAAGATGCGCATCAGAGGGTCATCCAGGCACAGATAGAAGCGTGACGAGCCGGGGTCACCCTGGCGACCGGCACGGCCACGCAACTGGTTGTCGATGCGGCGAGATTCATGACGCTCGGTGGCGATGATGCGCAGGCCGCCCAGTTCCTTGACTTTCTGGTTGAGCTCGACCTGTTCGGCCTTGAGCAAGCTGATCTTCTGCTCCTTGGCTGCGGCGTCCAGGCTCTCGTCGCGCTCGATGGCCTCGACCAGCTTCTCGACGTTGCCGCCCAGCACGATGTCGGTCCCCCGACCTGCCATGTTGGTGGCAATGGTGATCATGCCTGGGCGGCCAGCCTGGGCGACGATCTCGGCTTCGCGAGCGTGCTGCTTGGCGTTCAGCACCTGGTGAGGCAGGCCTTCTTTTTGCAGCAACTTGGCGACCAGCTCGGAGTTTTCAATGCTGGTGGTGCCGACCAGAACCGGCTGACCGCGGCCGTGGCATTCCTTGATGTCGTCGACGATGGCCTTGTACTTTTCCTGCGCGGTCTTGTAGACCAGATCCAGTTGATCCTTACGGGCCAGGATGCGGTTGGGCGGGATCACGACGGTTTCCAGGCCGTAGATTTCCTGGAATTCATAGGCCTCGGTGTCAGCCGTGCCGGTCATGCCCGCCAGTTTGCTGTACAGGCGGAAGTAGTTCTGGAAGGTGACCGAGGCCAGCGTCTGGTTCTCTGCCTGGATCTGCACGCCTTCCTTGGCTTCCACGGCCTGGTGCAGGCCATCGGACCAACGGCGACCGGCCATCAGGCGGCCGGTGAACTCGTCAACGATGACGATCTCGTTGTTTTGAGCAACGTAGTGCTGGTCCTTGTGATACAGGTGGTGGGCTTTGAGGCCGGCCAGCAGGTGGTGCATCAAGGTGATGTTGGCGGCGTCGTACAGCGACGCGCCTTCGACCAGCAAGCCGGCTTCGGCCAGCAGTTGTTCGGCTTTTTCATGGCCGGCTTCGGTCAGCACGATGGTGCGCGACTTTTCGTCGGCGGTGAAGTCACCCGGATCGATCACGCCTTCGCCCGTGCGGGGGTCGGCTTCGCCGATCTGCTTCTTGAGATGGGGCACCACGGCGTTGATGCGCAGGTACATCTCGGTGTGATCCTCGGCCTGTCCCGAGATGATCAGCGGCGTGCGGGCCTCGTCGATGAGGATCGAGTCCACTTCGTCGACGATGGCGTAGTTCAGGCCACGCTGCACACGGTCGTCCACCTCGTAGACCATGTTGTCACGCAGGTAGTCAAAGCCGTATTCGTTGTTGGTGCCGTAGGTGATGTCGGCCTGGTAGGCGACCTGCTTTTCTTCCTTGGGCATCTGCGACAGGTTGATGCCCACTGTCAGACCCAGGAAGTTGTAGAGCTTGCCCATCCACTCCGCGTCACGACGAGCGAGGTAGTCGTTCACCGTGACCACATGCACGCCCTTGCCGGTCAGGGCGTTGAGGTAAACGGGCAAGGTGCCAGTGAGGGTCTTGCCTTCGCCGGTGCGCATTTCGGCGATCTTGCCGAAGTGCAGCGCCATGCCGCCCAGCATCTGCACGTCGAAGTGCCGCATCTTGAAGACGCGCTTGGAGCCTTCGCGCACAACGGCAAAGGCTTCGGGCAGCAAGTCGTCCAGGGACTCGCCCTTGGCCACGCGCTGCTTGAACTCGTCGGTCTTGGCGCGCAGTTGTTCGTCGGTCAGGGGCTCGAACGTGGGCTCCAGGGCATTGATTTTTTCAACGACTTTGCGGTACTGCTTGAGCAGGCGTTCATTGCGGCTGCCGAAAATCGAAGTGAGTAGCTTGGGCAACATGGAGCGATTAATCCGTTCTAACAATGGCACCGGCGTGCCCGTTCAAAGGGGGCCTAACCCCCAGTGAACCAAAGCCAAAAAGTGTAGCACCCGGGTGTGTCTGTTCTGTGGAGCAAATCTACCTAGGTGCGGGCCCGGGTTTCCCCGAACGGTCACAGGTGGGGATCACGGTGCTGAAAACAAGGCCGATCAGGGACATCACCAAGACAACGACAGCCCCGGACGGCCAGTCCAGCATGGCTGAAGCCGCCAGCCCCAGCCCGTAGGCCAGGGCGCCCATGAGATAGGCCAGCGCCACCTGCCGGCGGGCCGGGGCATGGCGGACGGCCAGGGCCGGCATGATGAGGCTGCTGAAGACGAGATAGACCCCCACCAGTTGCACCGATGCGGTCACGGCCAGGGCAAACAGCAGATAAAAGCCGGCGCGACCGAGGCGCTGGCGGGCGCCGAACCACAGCGCCAGCACGGCGGCCGACAGCCCGGCCATGACCCACAACTGCGATGGCGTGACCCACAGGATTTGCCCGACCAGCAGGTCTTTGAGGTGCTCGCCGCCATGCGGGTTGCCGGCCAGAAGCAAAATGCCCAGGCTGGAAGCCAGCACGAACAGCGTCCCGATCAGGGCCTCCTGGACTTCGGGCCAGCGCTTTTCGGTCCAGGTCAGCAAACCCGCCCCGAGCAGCGCAGCGGCCACGGCCGCACCTTGGACACCCCAGCCTTGAGGCTCCCAGCCCAATGTGTCGGCCGCGATCACGCCCAAACCGGCAATCTGGGCGATGGCCAGGTCGATGAAGACAATGCCGCGTTGCAAGACCTGCAGGCCCAAGGGCACATGGGTGGCCAGCACGAGCAGACCGGCCAGAAGGGCCGGGCCCACGATGGACCAGTCGACCGCGTGCCAGGCGGCCGGCCAGATCGGCCAGGTCGACAGGGCATTCATTTGGCCGCCTTCAGGAGCTGGTCCACCGTGTCGTCAAACAGGCCAAACAGGTCCTTGGCGCGGTCGCTGCCGCCTACGGTGAAGGGCAGCACGGCCACGGGGATGTGGGTTCGCTCTGACAGCCACTGTGAGCCCCGGCCATCGTTGTACGCCCCGCGGATGATGAGTTTGGCCGGCTTGCGTTGCATCTGGGTCAGAACGTCAGACAAGTGCGCGCTGCTGGGCTCGACACCGGGCTTGGGCTCCAGCGCGGCCACCTGGTCCAGGCCCAGCCAGTTCTCCAGATACGGAAAGCCTTTGTGCTGCACGACGATGGGCATGCCCTTCAACACCGCGGCGGCCTGCGTCCAGCGTTGCAGCGCCTGGCTCCAGCGGGTGTTGAAGTCGGCCAGGCGCGACTGGTAGAGGCTGGCATGGCTGGGGTCGATCTCGGCCAGGCGTTTGCTCAAGGCTTGGGCCACGGTGGCGATGTTGCGAGGGTCGGTCTGGATATGCGGGTTGCCCGAGGCATGGACATCGCCGTCGGCCCGGTCCAGTCGCGTCGGGATTTCGAGTTTGCGCACAAAGTCGGCGGCATCGAAGTGGCCCGCTTGCCCGGTCTGCACCTTGGGATTGCCAGCCTGGCGCAGCAGCACGGGCAGCCACCCGGTTTCCAGTTCGGCGCCGGTGCACACCATCAGGTCGGCATTGCGCGCGGCGGACATCAAGCTGGGTTTGGCCTGAACCTGATGGGGGTCCTGCAGGGCGTTGGTGGCGCTGTAGACCGAGACCCGGTCGCCCGCCAGTTCTTTGGTCAGGGCAGCCCACTCGGGTTCGCAGGCGAAGACCTTCAGGGGGGACTCGGCGTGGGCGGATGGCAGGGTGGCAGCCATCACGGTGAAGGCCAGGGCGGCGGCTTTGAATGAAGTGTTCATGAGGTGACTCCGTGATTCACGAGAAGACGGTTCATCAATAGCTGTGGGCGCCATGCGCGCCCAGGCTCATCTGGTACTGCACGAACAACTGGCGGTCGCGCTGGTCGACCCGCGCGCGGTCGTCATTGAGTTGCACGCGGATGCGGCTGAACTCGCTCAGGGACCAGTCCACCATCACGCTGTTGCGTTGTGGCTTGGCGCTGGCATCAGCCAAGGCGGTGTTGAGCCCGGCCTGGGTGTGGCCGCTGTCGAGCTGATCGTGCCTCAAGCCCACCCGCCACCGGGGCATGAATTGGTAGACGCCTTGAACATACCAACCGGTCTGGGCCGAGCGGTAGCGGTCGGTGACCGGGCTGGCGCCGCCCCAGTCCCGGGTGGCATCGCCCTTCTCCGTTCGCCGAAAGTACTCCCCCTGCAACTTGAAGTTGGTCTGGATGGCATTGCCATTGGGCGCCCACTTCCAGACACCGTCGACGATCCACAGCCTGCTTTGGCCACTGAAGGCGTCGGTGAGGGTGTCGTCCTGGCTGTCGGCCCAGGTGCGGTCCTGTGCGTGCGTGTTCAGGTAGGACAGGCCCGCGCGCCAGCTGTGGCTGTCACCTACATCGCCGCCCGCGTGGGCGAACAAGGCGGTGGCGCCGGATGAGTTTCGCGCGCGTTGGGTGCCCGGAAAGCTGTTGCCATTGCCCGCCTCGGCGCCCAGTTCCAGGAACTGTTCGGTGGGTGCCAGCCATTTGACCTGCAGACCTTCCTGCTTGTACTGGCTGGCGACCATGCCTTGGTAGACCAATGGGGCGTCGACAAAATCCCAGGTATGGGCGTGTTGCTCGTTCAAGTAGCCCAGCCCGGAGAAGAAGCGACCGGCCTTGATCTTCCAGCCGTCTGGCAAAGCGGTGGTCTGCACGTAGGCTTCTTCGGCGGCGACCTTGTCGTCATTGCCGACCGCCAAGGTCAGCGAGCCAAAAAAGTAGGGGTCGATGTTGGCACTGAGCCCCAATTCAGACTCGCCCAGGCTGAAGCCGCGGCTGCCGGGCCCGATCTCGTCGCCCGCGGGGACAAAGCCCTTGAGCCGCCACGTGGCGGGGTCATTGGACAGGCTGGCATAGGTGCCTGACAGGATCAGAGATACATCGGGGTTGAAGGATTCGGTGGGGCCAGCCCACGAAGAAGGGATGGCACAGGCAAGCGCAAGGGCGCCCGCCCAGGGCAGGGAGGTCCGATGGGACATGACAATTCCTCTTGCAGCGCCTTGAGGCGCTGACGGGTGATCAAGCTAAGAAGGGATCAGAACCGGAGGAAGAGGCAGGTGGGGCGCGGCTGAGGTAGCCGAGCGCGGTGGCGTCCCCGCATTGGGGCTGGCCCGTTGCAACGCGTTGGTCCACCAGGTGGGCAAGCAGAGGAACGGACACCGCCTGAGAGGCCACTGCGTCGCTGGCGCAGTAGGACAAACAGTCCTTGCACAGCGTGCTATGAGCGGGCGCCCCCTCGTCCTTGACGCTGTGCTGCAAGGCATGGCGCAGCGCGCCCTGTTGCATCAGCAACATGGACAGGGCCAGAACCACATAGGCGCCGAAGCGCTTTACACCTTGCATGGGCGTCAATGTAGCGCGTGATTGTTTCCGAAATTTGAAGGGGCCTTGCCCGCCAGGAACTTGGCTGGATTTTGCTGCACGCCTTCCACCAGCACTTCGAAGTGCAGATGCGGGCCCGTCGAGCGCCCCGTGCTGCCGATTTCAGCAATCTTTTGACCGCGTTTGATCAAATCACCTTGCTTGACCAGCATCTTGGAGGTGTGGGCGTAGCGGGTGACCAGACCATTGCCGTGGTCCAGTTCCACCAGTTGGCCGTATTCGGGATGCGGGCCGGCTGACAGCACCATGCCACCGGCGGCAGCCAGGATGGGGGTGCCCAGGTCGCCCGGAAAGTCCAGCCCAGTGTGCAAGGCCGTCCGGTGTGTGAAGGGGTCGGAGCGAAAGCCAAAGCCCGACCCCACCGGGCCGACCACCGGTGCGCTGCTTGGAATGAGCAGGGCTTCCAGGCGTTTTTCAAACAAACGGGATTCGATCAGGGTGAAGATGTCGGTGTTGCGCTCGCTCAGGGCCTGCAACGCTTCCAACTGCTGCGTGAGCTGGGCCGCACTGGCGGCGTTCGAGGGGGGAGGATGGTCCTGCACCATGCTCACCAGCGGGCCGCCCATGGCTGGCGCGCTGGCGGGTTTGCCGGGGGCGTCAATCGCTTTGAGTTCCGCCGGTTTCATCCCCGCCATGTCCGCCACTTTCTCGCTGACGGCTTCCAGGCGCAATAATCTCGCCTGCAGTTCGCCGACTTTGCCCGCCATGGCGTCCAGGTTGTCGCGCATGTAGTGATCACGCCGGGCCAGCTCCTGGCGCTCGACATAGCGCACCGCTTCAGAGATGATGGGCCAGTGTTCTTGCGCCGCCTTGAGCACGATGGCGTGATACAGCGCCAGGCTGGCCATCATCAAAGGGATCGTTCCGGCAACCAGCCCCAGGGCGAGGGACCCCGGCGTGAACTGCACAACCCGTGTGCGACTGGTCGCTCCGGTGGTGATCAAAACTTGCATGCAACCCAACCTCTCGACATGAGCCAGCGTTTTTCCAGCTTCAGACCTTCGATCCCCGACGTGCCGTCGGTGACTCGGGCGCTGGAACAATCCGAAACCCTGTTCAGCCTGATGCAACGCTTGCAGGCTTCACAGGCGTGCCTGAGCGTGGTCAAGGCCTGCCTGCCACCGGCTTTGGCAGCCCATGTCAAGTCGGGCTCGTTCGACCACGAGGGCTGGACCTTGCTGGCGCCCAACGCGGCCGTGTCAGCCAAGCTGCGCCAGCTTCAGCCGCGCCTGATCGAGGCGCTGGCCAAACAGGATCTCAAGGTTAACGCAATCCGGGTCAAGGTACAAAGCTACGACCAGGGCTGAGCGGGCGATCAAGCGGGCAAAGTAGCTGGTACCTGGCTGGCCAGCGCCTGTCTTTGCGTCGTGGCCGTGCCGTGCAGGGCGAAGCCCAGCAACTGTTGGCCGTCCGCGCCGCCCACAAAGCGCGCTTCGAGACCGTCATCCACCTCGGTGACCTGCCATTGGCCCGGCGCGCCCATGGGGGGTGGGCAGACCACGGTTGGGCAGGCGGGTGTCTTGACCACAACTGGCATCGCGGGGTAAGTCACGGCTGTCGGTTTGCCCGTCAGCGTGGCTGCCAGCGCGCGGGCCTGTTGCATGATCGGCATCACGAAAGGCAGATTCAAACCGGCCACTTCGGCCAGATCCCCTACGGCGTAAACGTGTTCGGCACTGCTTCTCAAGAACTGGTCCACCACCACACCGCGGTTGACCGTCAAGCCAGCCTGAAGGGGCAAGGCCGTGCGAGGCTTGAGGCCGATGGCTGACAACACCAGATCGGTCTGCAGCGTGCTGCCGTCATTGAGCGTCACCACCAGGCCCGCGCCTGACGGGGGGCGATCAATGGACTGGGCGGCCACGCCAAAGCGGAATCTGGCGCCTGCGGCTTCCAGCTTGCTTTGCAGCAAGGCGCTGGACTGAGGCGGCAGCAGACGGCCCAAGGCCCGGTCCGCCAGATCCATCACCGTCGGCTCGATGCCGCGCGCCAGCAGGTCGTTGGCAAATTCGCAACCAATGAGGCCGCCACCCAAAATGGCCACCCGCTGAACAGGTTGACCGCCGGCTGCCGTGTCCAAGGCATCGGCAAATTTGGCGAAGTCGTCCAGATCATTGACCGACAGAACGGTATCGGCCGCGTTGCCAGCCAGCGGCAAACGGATGGGATCAGCACCCAGCGCCAGCACCAGATCCCGATAGACCACCGTGTCGCCGTTGCTCAGGCGCAGGGTGCGCGAGGCGGTGTCGATCTGTTCGGCGCCCATATGGGGGAGCACCCGAGCGTTCAGCTCGGCAGCCATCTTGTCGGCAGCCTTCATCACCAAAGTCGCGGCGGTCTTCTTGCCGGCCAGGGCGTTCGAGAGCATGGGCTTGGAGTAGAACCCCGCGTGGTCGCGGCTGATGACCAGCAGCGGCACTTCGGTGTCGAGCTTGCGCAACTCCCGCGCCACGTTGTAGCCGGCCAGACCGGACCCGATGATGACGACTGGATCCGTCATGATCAGAGCTCGACCATTTCGAAGTCGGCCTTGCCCACGCCGCAGTCAGGGCACACCCAGGTGTCGGGCACGTCTTCCCATTTGGTGCCGGCAGGGATGCCTTCTGCAGGCAAGCCTTGTGCTTCGTCGTAGACAAAACCGCAAACAACGCATTGATAGGTCTTCATGATCGGGTCCTTCTGGTTCACTTCGTATTCAAATCGGGAGGGATTGTGGGGCAAGTTCAGGCGTTCAGCTTGTCCAACACGGCCTGATAGGCGTTGGCGTGGCGCTCTTCCACCCGTGCCAGGGCCGCAAAACGCTTGGCGGCTTTTTCGAGCACGGCTTTGAACTGCTCGGCATGTTCTTTCGACTCGACAATTTGCTCGTCAATTTCTTTGACGGCGTCGGTGTGGCCCTCAGCCACTGCGGCATTGCGGAACGAGGGGTACATCTCGGTGTACTCATACGTCTCGCCCTCGATCGCGAACTGCAGGGCCTTGGCAGGGCTCATATTGGCTTTGGGGAAGAGCAGGTCCAAGTGGCCAAACGCATGCAAGATCTCTTGGTCAGCCGTGTGCTCGAAGTGCTTGGCGGTTTCTTCGTCACCCATTTCGCGGCACAGCTTGGCGAAGTAGCGGTACTTGATGTGCGCCATCGATTCGCCGGCAAAGGCCGATTCCAAATTCTGGATGGTGACGGACTGCGGGTTGTGGAAGGGAGAGGACATGGTGGGCTCCTTTGATTGCATGCCTTTCACTGTATCTAGCTGGTCATAATTATGGAATTTGATTGACTTCAATTCATCGATAGTAAATTTCTATTTATCGACCGACGCCCAACGTCATGGTCCAACTGATGTCGAGCACCGGGCTGTTCAGCCCGCCGGGTTTGAAGCTCTTGACTTGCCCGATCCCGATCTGAAATTGAGAGCGGCGACTGAGCTGATAGCCCACTGAAAGCAGGCCCTGTGCGATGGCGCCCCCACGGGTGTCCACGCCACCGCCGCCGGCTGCGCCCACCATGGCCTCTGCCCCCACGGTAAAGGGATTCGCCCAGTAGTTCTCGCCCGGCCGGTGGGTCCAGCCCACGCCGAATAATCCGACGGAATAGGCCCCGGCATGGCCAGCAAATGCGCTGTGTGCCTGACCGGTCAGGTACCAATGTGGCCCTTGCCAGTAGTTGGCCTTGATGCCCATCGTGTCCAGACTTTGAACCGAGCCGTCTTTGCGCTTGGCCCGGGCCACGTGTTGCAGGCTGGCCGACCAGTCCATGCCGTTGACTGTCGCGTTGGCCGGCGCTGCAGCGCCCCCAAGCGTCCACCCCGCGAACACTTGCGCGTAGCGCGCCTGGAAGGGGCCGCTTGCCGGGCGAGCCCGCAAACTGTTGGCCCAGCCGGCTTCGGCCCCGACAAAGGCTTGCGAGCCGATATCCCAGCGCAGGGTGCCGGCCAACTTGCCGATGCCGCCACCGCCCGTGGGGACGGCGCCCCCGCCGCCCAGGCCCAGCGCAGCCTTGGCGCCGAGGTGTAGGCCGGGCAGCTGACTCGGAGCGGGCCGGGTCGCCCAACCGGCCAACCCAAGTATCTCCATGTAGCCGTCGGCACCGCCATGCGTGGCGGCTGCGGATTCCAGGCCCCCATAAAAGCCGTTGTCCCAGTCTTGTTCCGCACGGATGCCAATCAGGCTGATGGATGGGTGGCTGCCTGTGGGTGTCTTGAATGTGTAGCGCGACCAAGTGGGCGCCACGCGGTCGACTCCCAGCCCCGTGCGCTCGGTCGATGAGCCAAGCTCGTTGCCAATCTGGCCAGCGCGGAAATAACGGGTCGCGCCATCCCACTGCACGATCAAGCCCAACTGATTGCTGTGGATGCGACCGTCCGTGAACAAGACGCGCGACGCGGAGACCCCTGCATGCCAACCGCCCCATTGGCGCAGCAGACTGATGGATGGCTGCAGCATCAGACCGCTGCCCACCGGGGCCGCTGCGCCGCCTCCACCGCCGGCGAACAAGCCCGTTTGCGCGCGCCATCTGTCACCCAGACGCCAACGGTGTTCCCACTGGCCCCCGAGGACAAACAGGCCGCCTCTTTGGCCCGTGGCGGCGCCGGTCACAGCGGGGCCCAGCCAGTCATGCGTTCCGGCCTGAACCAGATAGGCCGCGTTCAGCAGTCCCAGCCTTTCATGACCGGGTAAACGGATGTTGTCGAAACGGGTGCTGATCGATGTTGGCAGCTCTTCCAAGGGTAAGCCCGCGCATTGCACCTGTTGCAGTGGCCATAGACCCGTCAAGAGGGTGGTCCACGCCACAACGGATTTGTTTTTCATTCTGTGCCTTGTCAAGAATCGCCATAGTGTGCCGCCTACAATCTGCGCAGCATTTCACACTGAAAGACCCGGGTTCTCATGACTCAGCGTAAGTCACATCCTGTGCGCCGCACCTTGGCGTTGTTGTTGTCGGTATCTTTGATTGCGCCGCCTGCTTCGTATGGGCAGATGGTTTCGGGAATGGGCGGGGTAGACGGCTCCTCGCAGCAAGGCACGTCAGGCATGGGCTTGGGCTTGGGCGGCGCAAACGGCGCGCAAAGTGGGGTTGGCAAGCTGGATACATCCATATCCTTGCCTTCGATTCGTCAGGGACAACCCACTGTGGCGGACGAAGACGGGCTGAATGTCCCAAGCCAGCAACTAGAGGATGTGCAGGCGCGATTGGGGCGCACCAAAAAGGTGAGCAAACCGTTGCCGCCGAACGACTTCCAGAAGTTCGTTTTAGAAAATACCGGCCAGTCGTTGCCGCTGTATGGCTACAACTTCTTTGATCAAGACGCGTACTCTCCAGCGACTAACGTGCCTGTCGCGCCAGACTACCGCTTAGGTCCGGGCGACGAGCTGTATGTGCGGGGTTGGGGCAGTGTTGACATCGATGTCAAGACCACCATCAATCGCGATGGGCAGATTCACTTGCCCCGCGTTGGCCCTGTCACCTTGGCTGGCGTCCGGTCTGCGGATGCCGACAGCGTGGTGCGAGCCGCTGTGGCGCGCTACTACAAGGACTTTCAACTCAATGTCACCCAGGGACGCTTGCGCGGCATGACCGTGTACGTTGTGGGGCAGGCACGCAAGCCAGGCGCCTATACCGTCAGCGGTGTGTCCACCGTCATTGCCGCCTTGATGGCGAGCGGCGGCCCCAATCAAAATGGCAGCTTGCGCAAGGTCCAGGTCAAGCGCAATGACAAGGTTGTGTCAGAAATCGACCTTTACGCTTTTTTGGCCAAGGGCGACAAGGCAGCTGATATCAAACTGCAAGACGGCGACACGGTGGTGATCCCAGTCGCGAAAGGTTATGTCGCGCTGGTAGGCAAGGCCAAGGCACCAGCCATTTATGAGTTGCTCGAGGGAGACACCATTGACAGTCTTCTGAGCGTGGCCGGTGGCCTGCCCGTGATGGCGGACCCCAAGCGCGCAACCCTAGAGAGAGTGGACAACACCGCCAACCCCCCTCGGTCGGTCGAAACGTTCGCCTTGAACGCTGCGGGGCTCAAGCGGCCATTGAAGTCAGGTGACCTCTTGTCCATTGCGCCGCTCGTGCCAGAGTTTGGCAATTCTGTTGCTTTGCGCGGCAATGTGGCGCAGCCTATGCGGCAGCCCTGGCATCAGGGCATGAAGGTCGCAGACCTGATTCCCGGGCGGTCCTTCTTGCTGAGCCAGGCCGCCATCAAGCGCCAGAACGAAGTGCTTCTGACCGAAGATGAAAAGCTGCAAAGCAACGATGGCTTTGAGCAGCAAAAAAAACAGGGCGGACCGAAATCGATCGTGCGGAAGGTCAGTGACAACGAAGACACCCTGGCGGGCCGCATCGGCAATCTGGTCGACGAGATTAACTTCGAATATGCGGTGATTGAGCGTGTGGACAGGCAAAAGGTTCAGGTCGAACTGTTGCCTTTCAACTTAGGGCAAGCCTTGGACAACCCGTCGAGCCCAGATAACGTTGCCTTGCAGCCCGGCGATGTGGTTACCGTGTTTTCGGTAAACGATGTTCGAGTACCGCAAGCCAAGCGTCAGGTCTATGTACGAGTGGAGGGTGAAGTCCGCCGTCCCGGTATTTATCAGATGAATCAAGGCGACAGCCTGCCCCAGTTGATTGAGAAAGCCGGGGGGTTAACAGAAGACGCTTATCTGTTTGGTGCAGGCTTCTATCGTGAGCAAGTGCGTAAGGATCAGCTTGCGAACCTTGAGCAATTGGTACGCAAGTTGGAAATGCAGACGCAATCGAAGTTGAGTTCCGCCGCTGCCAGTGCGTCCGTCAATGATGCCTCTGGTGCGGCGCAATTGCGAATTCAAGCTGAGCAGCAAGCGCAAAAGCAGGCGGTCGATCGACTGAGAAACCTCAAGCCAACTGGGCGAATCATGTTGGGTATGACGTCGAGTAATGCCCAACCGAATGCATTGCCTACATTGAGATTGGAGAACCAAGATCGTTTGGTCATCCCGGCCCGGCCAGACTTTGTTTATGTGTTGGGATCGGTCAATACCGAATCGTCTTTGATTTGGAAATCTGGCAATACCGTTCAAGACTATCTGGATGTGTCTGGATTAACCAGTGGGGCTGACAAGGATGAGTTATTTGTGATTCGGGCTGATGGCAGTGTTCTGTCTAACGGGGATCGATGGTTCGGAAGTGTGGCCCGTGCTGAGGTTCAACCTGGGGATTTGATTGTGTTGCCGGAGAAGACGGATCACGAAAGTGGGTGGAGTGTATTTACACGCAATGCCAAGGATATTACGCAGATTATTTATCAGTTCAGTTTGGGCGCCGCGGCGATTAAGACGCTACGCCAATAATATACTATGAATCACGAAAATAAACCGTCTATCGAAGAACGTAAGGAGGTCAGTTTTTTTGATCTCATCATTGCGTTGATAGTTAATTGGAAGTTATTAATACTAGTTCCCTTTGTCGCGGGTTCAGTTGCCTTGGGCGTTTCTTATATTATCCCCCCAACCTACACAGCAAGTACAAAGTTTCTGCCACCCCAGCAGCAGCAGAGTGTAGCTGCATCGATGGTTCAAAACTTGGGCTCATTGGCACCTTTGGCCGGCGCAGCAACTGGATTGAAGAATGCGGGAGACCAGTATGTTTCCTTTTTGAAAAGTAGAAGCATACAAGACGCGCTGGTGACCCGTATGGACCTATTGGTTCGATACAACGCGACTATAAGAGAAGATGCATACGCGACGTTGTCTGGGAATACGCGAGCTACCAGTGGTAAAGACGGGCTGATAACAGTTGAAGTTGATGACAGGGACCCGAGTTTTGCGGCCAAGGTGGCAAACGCTTATGTAGAAGAACTATCTAAATTATTAAGCCGCCTTGCCGTAACGGAAGCGCAACAGCGTAGATTGTTTTTTGAAAAGCAGTTAATCCAAACCAAAAGCAAGTTGATCGACGCTGAGAAAAAGCTAAAAAATTCAGGCGTTACTTTATCCCTGCTAAAGGCGACACCGGCTGCAGCCGTTTCAGAGGTAGCTCAATTACAGGCTAAGATTACGGCTCAACAGATTAAAATTGGAAGCATGCGTAGCTATCTTACACCGGCTGCACCAGAGCTTAAACAAGCGGAGTCGGAGTTGGCTGCACTACTGGCGCAGGCAGAGAGGAATAACAAGTCAATCACAAATGATGCTGATTCAAGTGCTGACTATGTGGCACTGTTTCGGGACGTGAGGTATTATGAAACCCTCTTCGATCTATTTGCAAGACAATTTGAGTTGGCGAAAGTAGATGAAGCAAAAGAAGGTGCTGTAATCCAGGTTTTGGATATCGCATACCCTCCTGAACGGAAAAGCAAACCAAATAAATTACTAATTGCAGTTAGTACGTTCTTGTCCTCGCTGGCTTTGTTTGCCTTTTTTATAGCTGCCAGGGCTTTTTGGCAAGAATGGGGGCAACGTCCAAATACCGTAGATAAAATTGTTAGAATAAAAAATAAATTAAACTAAAATAGTTTTATTTTGGCGTGTGGTTCAAAAGATGACTATTTCGAGTTGATGAAATCTGTATAGCGATCGATAACAATTCTTTCGTCAAAATTGAGAATCACTTTTTCGCGTCCCTTCTTGCCCATTTCAATCGCCAGATCTTCCGGTAATTGTATAAATTGCTCGATTTTCTCCGTTAAATCCGCCGCATTTCTCGCGTGACAGAGAAAGCCATTTATTCCATGAGTGACAACATCGCGGCAACCGACGTTATCACTTGTGATGATAGGCTTGCCCATAGATGCAGCTTCTAATAGCGTGCGTGGAACACCTTCTCTATAATACGAAGGTAGCACAACGCAGTCAGCGGCGAGTAAGTGTGGTCGGACATCGTTGGATGATCCATAATACCGAATTAGACCTTCATTGGCCCAGTTGTTCAATTGCTCTGATGATATTGCACCGCTATTTTTACTGCCTAAAAAACCAAGCACCCCAAATTCAACCATCGGATACTTCTTTCCCAGTAGTCGTGCAGCTTCAACATATTCGCCAATCCCTTTCTCCCAAAGTAGTCTCCCTATAAATAAGAAGCGAATACCTCTATCACCTCGATTGGTAAATTCTTGAGGTTTAAATTTCCGAGTGTCCACTCCGGATCCCGGTATCCGCTCGGCAGTATGAGGGGGTACAATTTTATGTTCAGTGAAATATGATAAGTCTTCCATATTTTGGAAAAAAACCTTGGAAGAACGTGTAAGTGCAAGGCGGTATAGCATGATAACGATGTTAGTCAGCCAACTTTTTTGCACAAAAACGCTTCCTAAGCCGGCAATATTGTTTAAAACCCGCACGTTAAACAAATTGGCCGCAAACGAACCGTAAATATTTGGTTTCGCAGTAAATCCAAGAAAATAATCAGGGCGCTCTCTCCAGATAATTTTAATCAAATGGAGAAGTAGCAACAAGTCTTTAAGTGGATTGATTCCATTGCTATCCATTTTGAGGTCAACGAATCTACATCCCAAATCGTTTACTTGCTCGGCGTAGTCGTCGGCTGGCGCAACGGCCAAAACATCATGACCCTGCAAAACGAGTTCCCTGATAAGCCCTCCGCGGAAATTCATCAAATTCCAAGCGGAATTGCTGCAAACTATAATCTTTCTTTTATTCATGAATTCTATGCATTTTGATATTCAAGCCAGGCTTGAAACATAAGAACGTTCCACAATTGGGTTGACCAATCTGCCCTTCCAGAAAGATGCTCATCCCATTTGGTTTGAACAACTTTTGGATTTAAGTAACCTTCACTCTCAAGGCGCCGCACATTTAGTAAATGCTCGGACCACTCTTTTAAGGGACCCCGTAACCAATCTGATATCGGTGCACCGAATCCCTTTTTGGGCCTCTCAACAAGCCTTTGTGGAATATGTCGATAGAGCAGTTGCCTCAATATCCACTTCGACCGTCTACCCCTAATTTTGAATGAGGGCGGTAAGCGCCAAGAATACTCGGCAATCCGATGATCTAAAAAAGGTGCTCTTGACTCAAGCCCAACACTCATCGTTGCTCTGTCAACTTTTGTTAAAACGTCATCTGGAAGATATCCAATTAAATCAAACAGCATGACTTTTTCCGCGTTTGAAAGGTCAGATATTAAATTGATTGCGCTGACAGCCGAGAGGTGTTTGTAAGGTTTGGATTCTAGAACTACCTCCACGTTTCGATCCCAAGCGCACAATAGGGACATATAAAACTCTGGAAGAGTCCGTTGCATGAACAGATATTCATACTGGTGAACCCGTTTTCTCCCAGTTGTTAGGCTGGAAACTATTCTTTTGAAAAATGGGATGTTGCGTAGCACTTTCAGGACGGAATCTTCATTTCTTTCTGCTAATTTAAAAATATATGTTATGAGGCGTCCTGGGATGTAAGGCCTAACTCTCGAGTAATACCATGCGAGACTATCGGCCAATAAATGTCGATTGTATCCGCCAAATAGTTCATCGGCCCCATCGCCGGTAAGTGCAACGGTTACGTGATTTCTTGCAAATTTGCTTATCAAATATGTGGGAATTTGGGATGCATCAGCAAAAGGCTCATCATATATCTGCCCCATTCTGGGGACAGTATCGATAACATCGCTTGTGGAAAGATAGAGTTCGTGATGCCTTGTGCCCAGATGCTTCGCGATAGCAGCCGCTTCATTTGCCTCGTTAAAAGCATGCTCGTGAAAGCCAAGGGTGAACGTATTGATTGGTTGTCTAGAATGAGTCTGCATTAATGCAGTAATTAGGCTTGAATCTATCCCACCTGACAGAAAGGCGCCATAGGGCACATCACTGTTCATTTGTTGTTCAACAGCCGATTGTAACAGGCCTTCTAAATTACTAATTACGCGATCTTCGCTTGATGTATCCAAGCTAAGGCTTGCGCTATGAGCGATTTCCACAGAATTCCAGTACTGCTGAAGACTCTCTGTATAGGGTTGCCTGCTGACGGTAAGCATACATCCGGGAGGTAGTTTATTTACGGCGTTGTAAATGGACTGACCTCCTGGTATATAGCCGTGTTGCATATATTGAACAAGTGCTCCGCGATCAACTTCTGGAGAGAAATTTGGGTGTGCTCTAAGAGCACTTAGTTCAGAACCAAAAACAAAAACATGGGCGCCCCGACGATTCTGCCAGCTATAGTAAAGGGGCTTTTCTCCAAATCTATCCCTAGCCAAAGTTAAAGTGCAAGTATTGCGGCAGAAAATAGCAATAGAAAACATGCCTATACATCGGACAAGCGTCTCCGCGATTCCCCACGCGTCTATGCAGGCACATACCGTTTCAGTATCAGAACTACCGCGCCATACTGGAGCGATATTTAGTCGGTCCAATTCAGATCTTAATTGACTGTGGTTATAAATTTCCCCGTTAAAGACGACGACGTAATTTAAGCTCGGGCTGTACATGGGTTGGTGCCCAGCAGCAGTAATATCAATTATTGAGAGTCGTCGGTGTCCCAGTCCAAGATGCCTCTCCGGTATGACCAGCGCGCCCTCATGGTCAGGCCCTCTGTGAGTTAGAGCCCGGGTCATTCTGGTAAGAATGATTTCCGCGTTTGACGGGAAAGTCGAGGAGTATAAAAAACCCGTTATTCCGCACATGTTTATTTAGGGTGTTGTGGGTGGGCAATTAGGCTTACGCCGTAAAAATATATGCCGACACCTGCAGCGGCAGAGGAAATTAAGCCGGCCTGAATGTCGTGTGTTAATTTAAGGGTTAGATAGAATATAAGCAACGTGACGGCTGTAAAGGCAATTTGAACCCTAGAAAACTTACTCTCAGCTCTGTTTGCATAATATAGATAATAAAGAGAGCTCCATAGTGTCTTTGAAAATCCAGCAAAAAGGGCGCATATGATAAAGCTGCTACTTGGTGCGGGCTTATTTAATAAAGCGTACAAAAAATCCCCGAAAATGACGGCTATTAAAGACGCAGCGGCGGCAGAAAACAGTCCGACAAGAAAAATCTTCCTAATCATGATATGCCGCGTTTGGGGTTGTGAGAGATCACGCAAAATAGTAGCGTAGTTTGGCTGAATAAAGAATCCGTTAATAAATGTATCGGTTGCAGTTACAAATATAAGGGCAATAGCGTAACGTCCTAATGCTTCCGATCCTAATACATCACGGATAGCATATCTCTCGGTGAACGCCGTTGCCGAGGTTATGACTCCGGTAAGAAAGAACGGCCAAATTAAATTAATCTTGCCCCAATAAAACCCGCCCGCTCTAAACTTGATGTTTGCGGTCTTTGTGGTCAGGTATAGTTGGGCCATCGCGCAAGCTAGGCAAATGACGAACATGAAATCAAGGCAGTCTGCAATCGTTGGCCTTTCAAGAGTAAAAGGTAAATAGGGCGATACCGATCGGATGATGCCAAAAATGTTGGCGATTATATACTTTCTGCAAACTACCAATAGGCGGCTAAGCTCGAGATTTGTATACTCTATAAATGCAATAGCAATAAACAACACTGAAGACCCATTAACGCCGGATGGTGAGTTAATTGCAAGGTATATGGCGCAGCCAACAGTAGTTAAGAAGAGCGCCGATAGCAGGCGAAATGCGACGGAGTCAATTCTGTTCTCCCCCGAAAGGGCGATTTCTCTATTTGCGAGATAGTGAAACTCAAGTCCAGAAATTATGGTTGATAAGGTGAAAAATGTAAGGTAAATGTTTAGCTCACCTATTTCAAAAAAAGAAAATTTTCTAAAAAGGGCCATTTGCAGAAAGTACCTCGTCAATATGGCGATTATCTGCAGCATCAAATTGACGACGCGGCTATTCATGGGCGTGTCGCCAAGCAGTGGCTTATCGCATTCGAAAACGCATCAACGTAGCCGGTTATTGAAACCAGTTTCGCAGTTCCAAGTGACTGCATGCGCTCAAGTACTTCCCATCTATTCCATATTTTACTAAGCGCGGCTGTAGCGATGCGGATGCCCTCTGCAGAAGATTCTTCTACCCAAACCGCTGCGGACCTTTCAAGATAAACTGGAATCTCACCAACTGGTCGAACAATTGGGATGCATCCGTTTTGCACAGCCTCCACTGTGCCCATTGAAAATCCTTCCGCATCTGATAAGAGAATATAGAATCTGGAAAGCCGCAATTTTTCAATTACGTAATCGTGTTTGAGATTTCGTTCTGCGAGGAATTCAATTCCGCATCTTTGGAAATCAGAGCAAATAAGATTAAAATCTTCCTCTGTTCCAGCTAGCGCAAGATAAACTTTAAATTTGATGCCATACTCGCGAAGACTGCTTAAAAACAATCTAATCAAATCAATACGTTTTTCCTCACAAATTCGTCCTACGTAGATAAAATCGAAATCTCGATCCTTAAGTGGTTTCTGTGACTCTGGTACATTGGTCTTAAAGATGTATGGGCAGATGTGGGATCTAGGATCTTTAACCGCTACGCCCATTGAAATTCGAGTCGCATTTGAGTCAAATAGAAAAGAATGACCCCTATTCAGTGCCGCTTGCATTATTTTGCGTTTAATTGGGCTATATTCCTTGGCAGAGTGAAAAAAAGGTATCCATGGGGTGCCGCTTTGCGCAAGGAAATATGCAATAACGTGGCTAGGCCACAGCGAACTCACAATTACATCGGGACGTAGGTTTTTTTTGTAGAATAACGGATAAAAATCCCTGTTTGCAACCAAAGGGATATTTAAAGTGCCTGCGCCTTTGATGCTGAAGACTCTATAATCGTATATTTCGTTTAGGTGGCTGTATGAGTTTTGTATGCCAATTTCAACGCCCCCAATATTCATTGCAGGTACTAGATGTAGAATTTTCTTTTTCATGCCTCATATCTCCGGCAGAGCTTTGGGGTGCGTTTGATATGTTGTTGTTATGTCTGAAACTATAGTTTTTTAAAGAATTTTGGGGCGGCTAGTTTTAAGGCTAGAAGTCTTGGGGGTGTTGTTGATCGGAAGAGCAATCGGTGTTTTAGAACGAATTTATAGTTAGACGTGTACGAGTGAAGTAGTCGTTTGAACTTCCCAAGTACGCCTTGATAGCTGCCGCCTGAAATGTGTTTTATTGGGAATGTGTGATATTTAAACCGATCAAATGAGAATTTGTATACCAAGCGCGTTATCAAATCGAAGTCCTCTGCATACATGAAGAACTGAGAGTCAAATCCTCCAATTTCCACAAAATCTCGGGTGTTTACTACGGCTATGTGGAATCCGGTTAGAAATAATGCGGGCTCCGCTTTTGTGGAGGATGGTTCATTGTATATAGACCAATCTAATATATTTCTGTCTTTTTGAAAAGCAAGACAACGTTGGCCTGGGCTTGGCTTTTCTAGCGCAAGGGTGAAGGTCTGGGCTGAAGTTAGGCTGTCAATTGAATTGACAAACCGGTTGGCTTCAAATTCCACGTCTGGATTAATTAGTACGAAATATTTGCCTGCCATGGCATTCTTCTTTATGGCGAAATTAATAGCCTGACCGAAGCCCAGATTGGAGCCAGGGCGAAGAATAAGTTCGGATGCAACGGCTTCATATTCACCGCTGTTGTCTATTACCACAGAAGCCGCCGGCGTGTATTCCAAGATTTTTCTTAGACAAGCGTTAATGCACCTCGTGGATAGATAATTCACGAAAACGTATGTCAATTCTTCAGCGTTAGCCATTTTGGTATGGGGGTCCCTATGTTATAATTTGCAAATCCAAATAGGTCAAAGGCCACCTCCGATGGGCGAGGAGATTGACCTATATTAGACAGCTCGTTAATGCATGTACTTCTGCTATAGGAAGTAACGCAGCCACACAATACGGGTAGTGAGGTTTCTAAAAAATCAAAAGCTATTTTCCCCAAATAGGCAGCCTCTGCTCCGATAGTTGAACCTATCGTAAGCACGACGGTTGATGCTTCAATCATGTCGTAACTAGAGACGCTGGACTCCGGCGGTACGACATCTACGCCAATTTCATTAAGTATCGCTGCCCATCGTTGCCAAACTCGCTGATCCCTGAAATGCTTAAAAGCTGTATTTGGATGCAGACGCAGCGCACATCTATAACCCATCAATTGAAAGCGAGCCAATTCTCTGAGGGCGGTTTTTGTCAGATTTATGGCGTCTTTGGATGAATAGTTGAAGCCTATTTGTTCTTCTAAACTAGATGTGAATAAAGATATATCAATCGCTTTGTTATATCGTTGCGTCTGACTTTTTGCAAATTTTGCACCGTCTTTGTCGAGCCCTTTTCTTCGAAACTCAAAAAACGGAGTTGGTGTAAGAACCAGATTGCGATCTTGAGCGGATTTTGCTAAATCGTAAAACGTTCTGATTTCCCAAGGGTGGGTAATTGATTCAAAAATTCTTTTCCCAGTAGGAGAATCGATGACCTCTAGGTATCTTAGTTGTTTCACCGTCCCCCTGTCCTGTAAGGCTTGTAGAAACATATGAATAGGAGCCCACCGTCCATTTAATACATAAGCGAACTCAACATCGGGGAACGTCCGATTTTTGGTCAGTGCAAGACCTGATACATACCCATCTTTTGCCGCCTCCTGAGCTTTAAACATCTCAATGGAGAAAAAACGAATGAATGCAGTACGATTAATCGTAGCTACGGTATTCTCCGCAACACGATAAATCTGATCTATAGGCACAACTTCCGCCGGAATATTCTTTTTATCTTTTCCACGTAGATCAACAGAGGCTATTAAATTTGAAAGTTTGCTCAGGGTGCAAAAAAAAGTGCGAGCAAAATTGTCAAAGCAGATCCTGAATCTGCTTCTCGGCAAAGGCCATGCTGGGCCGTAGAGAAAAATTAGCCTTGGAACCCGACCATGCGTGGTGAATATATACCAAATTGACCAGAGCAGTGAGATGCTAATATTAAAAAAGAAAAGCGTTGGTCGATTTTCCTTATTCATGTTTTGAGCAAATTAAGTAGTACTGCTGAAAATATAATTCACTATCGATCAGCCGGATTGGCGTAGACATAAATTTCATGAGTAATGACCTGGCCATCGTCGGTTGTACATCGCATAAATTATTTATGCCCTCACAGCCAAGAACTTCAAGGCCCTCTTCTTCTAAGGTGCGAAGGATCTTCTTACGGGTGAAGAAACGTATGTGAGTCCTATCAAAAATTCCCGCATCGAGTTCTGGAAAGTCTTTTTTGAATAAAATTGTAAATAAGGCGGGGAGAAATCGAATGTTTGGAATGGAGATGATGAGCCTGCCGCCTCTAGGAGGGAGTAGTTCAATACACTTTTTCAGGAAAAGAGATGTATTCGAAATGTGCTCAATCACGTCTAGAGCAAGAACGTAATCAAATGTGCCAATTTCGGCAGAAGTTATATCAAATATATTATTCTTTTGTAGCGTGATGTTCCTTTTGGGGCTCGGTGGAACACTTTTAATGTCGATCCCAACATGGCTGTGTAAGTCCCACTCAATAGGTAGTGCCAGCAGGGTTTGCCCGGAGTTGCATCCGATATCTAAAATTCGCCCAGGTGGAAGCTTATTGAGTCTCTGAATGATCTCAGTACGAGCGCCATTTTTATATGCCATAACTGGCCTCTTCCGCGTCTTGCATAATATATTTCGCAACTTCCTTGGACGGCTGTCTTTCCCACCACTTAGAGGCAAGAATTTTGGCCCTCGTCTCTTCATTAAAACGATATTTAATAATTCTTGCTGGGTTGCCTGCGGCGACTGCGAACGCCGGCACATCTCGAGAGATGACAGCACCGGCAGCTAAAACCGCGCCGTCGCAAATCTCGACCCCTGGCAATATGGTTACCCCATAGCCAATCCACACGTCATTACCAATTTTAATCGGGCCCCGCCCTGCAGGGTGCTGGCTGTCGATGATGTCTGAATCAATTAATTCCGGCGGATATGTTGATATGCGGCTGGTAATGTGATTCCCGTCCAATATTATTGTCACTTCAGATGCGATGGAGCAGTATCTTCCTATGGAGCAATCAATTTTTTTGGTCCAATCCAAAATGCGAGGATAACCATATGTATACTCACCGATTTTATATCGCTTAAACTTTGGATCATATCGCGTGT
The DNA here is from genome assembly GCA_050259275.1 of Acidobacteriota bacterium. Classification (GTDB taxonomy): domain Bacteria; phylum Pseudomonadota; class Gammaproteobacteria; order Burkholderiales; family Burkholderiaceae_C; genus Aquabacterium. Next base: position 85,084 of record JBLNAI010000015.1, on the reverse strand, counting down.
AGGGTTTAATAAGCCCAATATTAGCTAGCGCGCGCACAAGTTTGGATTGAATTCCTATAAGTATCTTAAGCATTACTGCGCCCCTGGCTCGCGTTTAATTTGAAGGGCTGCTTATGTGGTAAGGCAGGAAGGGGCAATAAGCCCGGCAGCGCAAAAATCAAAAATCTAGCTATATGACTTTCGGGGGATATTGCTAGTAGAATCAAAATCGCCCATGCCCCGGCGTCGCCGTTATTGTTGAGTGATTTTCTGTGATTCGCTAGTCTGGATGGTAGGAAAAATATTAACGGGCCAGTGTAGGCGGCTATAACAAGCCAATAGTTATGAACAAAAATCCCGTCACCGTCAGCATATTCCAGAACATTAGACGATTCAATTAAAGTCGGCTGGGGTGCCAGGTATCCACTAAGTAGGCCGGTGGATACATATGCGTTCATGATACTTCTATCAATTTCAGATTTGCCGACGTCAAAAAATGTCGCGCCCTCAATTACTAATCCGGGAATAAGGAGTGTGTAGAGGCAAAAGAAAGCTATTGGCACGAATATCTTGAGCCGCTTTGAATTTAACGTGCTCAACATGAAACCAATGAAGGCGGCTAAAAATACTCCTCTGGCGCCCACCAAGAATCCTATTGCACCGACTAACAAAGGAATCCAAAAGGGAGGCTGGACGCTATTTAATAAGGTGTATACAGTCCACAATACAAAAGCGAGGTAAGCGAGCGCCTTGCTGTGCAAGGTGATTTCGCCACCGCTAAGTACAACATATGCCGCCACTACAAATAGCAGTGCTGCAATCGTCTTGTACTCTCTGTCCAACGTTAAATCTCTAAAAGAAAAGGCAAATATTAGCAGTAGCGATGTAGTTGATGTTTTGACAAACAGTAGCCCATCTATGTTTCCTGCGAGTAGAGCAGCCAGATTGACGCAGGAAATCACGCCGATATAGACGAGATAAGATAGTGGGATGTCTCTGATTTTTAGCAACACATACATGCAAGCTAAAAACAAAGGGATTTCAGTTGGCATCGATTAACAGACTTGTTTGCGGGGAAACGTATCGGTTGGCGGACGAATAAATGCGGTCGCTGCATAGCGTACGCATCAATTCATTCTTTAAACAAATCCCAAGTCAAAGGCTGCCCCCATCTTACAGTCTTGGATAATTTTTTTCCAATGACAGAATCGAAATATTTTGGGGATAAGCCATAACCCGGGCGTATACTCTTTATCGAATCCTTGGTTATTAGGGCGCCAGCAGGAAGGTCTTGGACAAAATAAAGCGACCTTCTATACTTAAGATTAGCTTCTTCGCTTGTTTTAAGCGAGTAATTGACTTTGCCCAATGCTTCCCACGAAGTTTTTACCCCTTGGCACAAAGCTGCGAGTTCGTGGGGTTCTAGCGAGAAACTATCGTCCACCCCACCTCTTCTGCGATCTAGGGTGAAATGCTTTTCTATTATCGACGCACCAAGCGCAACGCTCGTAATCGCTGTTGTGTTGTCAAGGGTATGATCGGAAAGGCCTGTAACAGTACCAAAGCGATGAATCATATCCGGAATTGTTTGAAGATTATAGTCTGACGCTGGGGCCGGATAACCGCTAACACAGTGTAAGATGGCGAGTTCCTTGCAGCCAGCCCCCTGTGCGGCATCTATCGCTTCTTGAATTTCTTGGATATTGGCCATGCCGGTAGATATTATTAACGGTTTACCAGTGCTGGCGGCGTATTTTATGAGTGGAATGTCGACAATCTCGAACGAGGCAATCTTATAGGCGGGGGCATTCAAGTCTTCCAGTAGATCCACCGCTGTAGTATCGAATGGTGAGCTAAAAATAATAATGTCGCTCTTGCGAGCATATTCAAATAGTTGAGAATGCCATTCCCAAGGCGTATGGGCTTCCTGGTATAGTTGGTAAAGTGTTTGCCCACCCCAAAGTCCGCCGCGAATCTGAAATTCTTCCGCGTTGCTGTTTATTGTGATTGTATCTGCACGATATGTTTGTAATTTGACAGCATCCGCCCCCGCTTGCTTGGCTCTACTTATTATTTCGAACGCCGATTCAATATCTCCATTATGATTTGCCGACATCTCGGCAATAACAAAAGGTGGATGTGAAACGCCGATTTCGCGGCCTTGTATTTTCATGTGCATAACAATCCAGGGGGCATTAACGGTTACTTAAAGAGGGCGCGGTGCGCATCTGCCTGACCGCATTAGTTCTCCAGCTTGCGGCCCTGCATTGAAAATTAAATCGATGGCTGATGCATGAGAGATAAAAGGCTTAAAGCGTTGTGAATAGGTTGGATGGTTGTATTCATGTAGCCAGACTCCTATTTTCCGCCGATCAAAGGCCCCGCGGTCTTCGAGCAGATAGCCTTCTGCTCCTGCTGGTGACAGATACTGGGTAGCCCCCAGCTTTTCGCAAATTGCAGCAACATGTTCCCCGCGCTCTCCAGCGACTTCAAGCGGCGTCGCTTTTTGCATCGGTGTGCTAATACCCAGTTGGCGTGCCATCCAGGTAATAAGAGTCACATTAAGGTCGACTAAGCGGCCCGATTTTACTCCGACTTCAAAAGCGCTAGCGAACCCATCAAATAACACGGAGAAAAAGGGTGCCCTAGAATAATTTAGCTGAAATGATTTAATTGATTTTTCAAAAAAAGGTTGTGCGGCTAGTTCTACCTCGCAGATTAGTTGTCCCATTCGTCCCGAAGACTTTACTGGCACCGTTAAGAACTCAAGCTCCTTTGCCGTACGGATACGGTTTCGCTGTTGCCAAGATTGCTTTGAAAATGGGACATCGTCTAGGATCACAAGCGTTTCCACCTGATCGGCTAAATCAAACCAACCAATCCAGGGTAGAAATGTGGGTTGGGCTATAGCGATCCTTTGCTTTGTGTATGATGTTGAATCAAGTCGCATGTAAGCTATTCATAAACTGCAAGTCCAAACCCAGTGCGCCCATAGCCATTTCCGCAGTAGAGCATCATCTTTTGTCCGTTGTGGCAAAAAACATATGGGTAACAAACCATTTCTGAGTCCCAGCCAGTGTCTGAAGGCTGAATCGTATGCTTATCATCCTTGCGAACAAAGTTGTACCCGTCCGCAGATTCTGCATAACCCATGCGATAGCCACCGGCATTCATGGCATAGCAGTGCCACATTTTGTATATACCGTCCTCTTTTAATACAGAAGCGCGAGATACACGACTTTCATCGCGACACTGATAATCTACACTGACAATACCCTTTCTAACCCAATTAACTCCATCTGGGGATTCGGCATATTTAATGTTGTAACGGGGTAATTCCGGTGTTTGCCACTCATCGGCGGAGTCGTACCACATTCTCCATACATTATTTTCAATTAAAATGCATGAAATTACAAGTATTTGATAAGGTTCCGCGTTGGTGCGATCAATTATTGGAGCCCGCGAGTATCGATGAAAGCTCGCGCCATTGTCATTACTTATTGCGAGCCCCGACACTTCTGCCGCCCGTACCAGCGATCCTTTGTTCCAGCCAAAGTAGTAAAGATACTTGCTACCTTGATGGTTAACAATCCATGTTGGAGAGACGCCGTTATCGTCAAAAGCGCCCAAGCTTCCTAATCCCAAGATGGGTTCTGGAGATAGCTTTAATACTTCCTGTGGCTTGGTTATATCCAATTCAATATGGCCAACCAAAGATCTATTAAGTGAATCGCGTCCCGAAAAGTAAATGCGATATAGGTCCCCGCCTAAGTGGTCTGCGACCGGAAGCATAGCATGACTTTTTACCCAGTCATGTTGACTGTCAGGGTTAAATATGCGCCCCTTTTTTACCCACTTCATTACGTTCTCCCGCCATCCTGCAATAGGATTAAATCTTTCAATTCCTGAATCCCTTCTCCAATTTCCATTTTCATTATATTTTTTTGGTTGGGGAAAGTGAATTGTCGAAGAGTGATGATCTCTCCTATTTTATTTAATTCGGGTATTTCAAGCATGCAAATATAGCCTTTATAAGTGTCACGCTGAAGCATGTCCTGCGGCACGACTATGAGCGGCGATCCTACCTTTAATGCCTCAAATGCGGATAGGCCGGGTGAAGCTATAGTTAGATCTGCTTCGTGCATTAACTCAGCAACATTGGGAATGTTGCGAAATATATTGATATTGTTTTGATTGGAAGTGATGGATTGTAAAAAAGCGTGCAAGTCTGCGTCGTGGCAGTAATTGGCGCCGACGATGACGTTTATAGTGAAGGGCGTGGTTATTTTCGTTAGTTGTTTGAGCGTCTGTACCGTCAGATTTGCTGGATCACTGCCCCCGAAAATAAGTAAAATATTATTTACGGCGTCTGATCTAATCCGCGGCTTGTTTTTTAGTTCATTGAATTCTCTTCTGAGCACCCAGTATTTGGGGCCGTATAAATACTGTGTTCCGGTTTCATCGTCCGTGAAGCGGATATTTTCAAAATTACTGCCGATATCGGCGGTTATGGCAGCATGTGCAAATTTGTTTGCTGGGGTTAGATTGGTGAATATTATGAGCTTGCTTGGTAATTGTATTCTGATACGTCTTGCAAAATTTTCGTCGACATCGATTTTGTCGAAAATTATCACATCGGGGAGGGTGTGCTCAAGTTTTCGAAATATTTCTTCGTCGCTTGCTAGCGTCGTTACATCAAATCCACTATCGGATATTTTTTGAGAAACGATTAAGCCGCTTTTTGTTATGAACGTAACATTGGCTTTATCTCTCAATTCGTGGGCTAAAGTTATTGACTGTTGTACATGACCTAGTCCAGTCTGTGCGCCCCCGTCCGTGATCATGCATATGTCTTTCATTTTATTATTTCAGCTGGCTATTATTTGTTAAGCGAAATTAATCAGATTTTTTGTCTCTCGCCGATTCTGCGTGCAGGACTCCCTACGTATATCCCCCAGGGGGCGCAGTCTTTATTCACGAAACTACCGGCTCCAATGACACAGCCTTCGCCAATTGTCACAGGCATGATGACACATCGAGCTCCAATGTATACGTCATTGCCAATCTCAAGCCGTCCACCAGTTACTTTACTCTCACCTTCTGACATTCCATCCACCATCTTTAGTCCCGGGGCGTGAGAGTATGTTGCAGAAAGAAAAACTGTACCGGGACCTGTGGAAACTCGATCACCAATAATAGTTAAACCGCCGCCCCATATGGTAGTGTGCGGCTGGACGTCTGTGTATTCTCCAATCTTTACGCCTTCACCGGCAAAAATAAAAGCAAAGTCTCGGATCTTACAATTTGCGCCAATTTCTACAACATGGGGAAACGCTATTTTAGCCAAAGGATAAATTTTTACCCCCTCACCGCACGATCGCAATTTGTCCCGAACGTTGTTGCCCATTAGCTCAATGCCTTCTAATTTATATTCGGTCATTTCATTTCCTTTGATCGGTTTAGCATGGCTTGACGTTTGTTGACGAGGTATTCAAACCGTTTGTTCTCCGATTCCTTCATGTAATCAAGCAACATGTCGCTAAACGAATATTCGGGGGCCCATGCCAAGTCTCGCTTCGCTCTGGATGTGTCATAAAGGAATGATTCGATATCGTTTTTCATATCACGCCGTTCGACAATCTTGGGTGCGGAGTCATTTCCCCAAAATAAATCGGCGATGGTTTCTGCTTGTTCGCGTAATGTGAGATATTTTCCGGATGTTATATTGTATAGTCCAGAAGCGTTAGGGCTTTCAATTGCCTTGATAAAGGCGGATACCACATCTTTTACATAGATAATGTCTCGCCCAATCGAGCCATCCCCCCATACCTCGAGTGGGAGGCATTTTTGTGCTCGATCTATAAATACTTGGAATCCTGTTTTTATGGGCTTTCCATTTTTGAAAATTTCGGTATGTGGCCCGTAACCATAAACCGGCGGTAGGCGAAATATAATGCCAGGTAATCCATGTTGGGCTTGATAATGGAGGACGCAGTCTTGAGCAGCACTTTCTGAGATGCTGAACATCGCATACTCTCCCGTGTATTTAATCTTTCGTCCATCATCTTCTCTGATCGCGGTGTTTGCGGCCCATAGGCCTTGCGTATTCCGGTGAGAGCTTACGTAGATGATTTTGCTCGTTTCGGATTCTCGACAATATTCAAGAATATTTAGGGTGCCGATAACGTTTACGTTGATGTATTCGCGAGGATCATATGTTTTATCAGAAACATTCGCGGGTTGGCAGGCTGCAAGATGTATTATTGCTGAATACGGTTCTTTGCTGAGTTGAGAAAAACTTTCCCGTTTGGTAATGTCAATGCTAATAAATTTTATGTTTTTGCTAGTGTAATATTCCCGTCCGGACTCGTCGATGTCGGACGCCGTGACGTCATAACCCTGGGCTTGTAATTCGTCTATTAGATAAGTTCCAATAAACCCGGAAGCGCCAAATACTAAAATGTTCTTCATGTTGATGCAGGCTATGTTTTAACGGTCGGTGAGCTATTTTGAAATGACTGTAGTAAAATTGGGGCAATCATTTCTGCCCTAATCCAGTCTTGTGGAGTGTCGATATCCTGAACCCGCCAACGAGGAATTATGATAGGGAACGATTTATGATGGAATACCCGTCGCTCTTCTAGCCAAGCCTCCGGTGTGCCCCAATAAAATTGTCCGGCGTCATGTAGCGCTGTAGGAAGATCCTGTGAGCGGGTCATGTATTCATCGGGGAAGAACATTTCCAGTCCACCATCTGAGTTTTGCTTAAACGATCTAAATATCGGGGCCGCAAAGTCTGTTGCAGTAAATACATAGTCCCAAGTGCTATTTTCTAGAACATGGCAAGCATGTAATAGATCACTAATCTGTAAAAAAGGAGCCGTCGCATAGATGCAGCACGCGGCTGTAATGTCCCAGTCTTGATTTTGTGCCCATCTAACCGTATGTGCAATCACAGCACCCGTTCCAGCATGATCGTTTGATAGTTCAGTTGGTCGCATGAAAGGAACTTCAGCTCCCCACAGGGTTGAAATATCTGCGATTTCTTGATCGTCAGTGGAAACTATTATGTGATCGAACAATCCGGATGCCTTTGCGGCTTCGATGGCCCACGCAATCATCGGTTTCCCGTGAAAACATTTGACATTCTTGCGTGGAATTCTCTTGCTACCGCCTCGGGCGGGAATCACTGCCAGTCTCATTATCTTATAACCTGCGCAATAGCAGCAACAACGCTGTCCTGCTGCTCATTAGTCATATTGGGGTATATCGGCAAGCTGATTGCTTCAGAATAATATTGCTCCGCTTGCGGATAGTCCCCTGTCCTAAATCCTAATTGTTGGTAATACGGTTGGGTATGCACCGGAATGTAGTGCAGGTTGACGCCAATACCGAGCCCTCGTAAAGCTTCGAAAACCTGTAAGTGTGTATGCCGCACTTTCTTTAGTTGCAGACGTATCACATACAGGTGCAGGCCGGAGTAGCAGTCAGGATGTTGTGCGGGTAGCGTGACGGGCAGTGAATTGAGTAATTGATCGTACCGCTTCGCTAACGCGTGTCGACGGGAGACGTAGGTCTCTAAGCGCTGCATCTGGCTAACACCGAGAGCAGCCTGTAACTCTGTCATTCGGTAGTTGAAGCCTAGCTCAATTTGTTGGTAGTACCAAGGACCGTCGGCGGCATGAGTCATGTGGCTGGCATCGCGAGTGATGCCATGGCTTCGCAGTAGGGCCATACGATCTGCCAACTGTGCGTTGTTGGTAACAGCCACGCCGCCTTCAGCTGTGGTCACGATTTTGACCGGATGAAAGCTAAACACGGTGATATCGCTGTATTCGCAGTTCCCAATGGGGCGGCCTTTATATCGTCCCCCGATCGCGTGAGAAGCGTCTTCGATCACTTTGAAACCATACTGTTGCGCCAAGGCATGGATCGACTCCATATCGCATGGTTGTCCGCACAGATGTACGGGGACGACCACTTTTGGCAGGCGTCCTTCGCGTTTGGCTTGCTTTAATTTGTCGGCCATTGCTCTTGGGCATATGTTGTAGCTCTGAGGGTCAATGTCTACAAAATCGACCTGAGCACCGCAATATAGGCCACAGTTAGCTGATGCGACGAAAGTAATGGGGCTAGTCCAAAGCCAATCGCCAGGCCCTAAGCCCAAAGCTAAGCAAGCGATATGCAGAGCAGAAGTTGCGCTGTTGACCGCAAGTGCATACTCCGCACCACAGTGTTCACGGACTGATGTTTCAAACTCAGGAACCTTTGGTCCTTGAGTCAGAAAATCAGACTTTAGTACATCAACAACTGCATCAATGTCTGCTTGCGTGATGTCTTGGCGGCCATATGGAATCATCAGGCGCTCACATCCGGATGTGACACATGTTCTGCAATAAGAGATTTGAGTTGCGCGACAGTGAGGAAGTCAGGATTGCTGCCACTGTCGTAGGCGTAGCCAACCGGAACCCGTTTGGCGCCTGTGGCTGCGCAATAGCTGTCGATTGAGCTTTGGGCGCCGGACGGAAGAATTGCGAAGTATTTGCCAAGGTCGACGGTGTTGAAGCTATCACTGGCCGTAATCATTTCCTCGTGGATCTTCTCGCCAGGGCGGATGCCAGTAATTCTTTGTACGCACTCAGGGTCGATTGCTGTGGCGACATCGGTGATTCTGTAGCTAGGTATCTTGGGTACAAAGATCTCGCCTCCCTTTGCGTTTTCTAGTGCCCACAGAACCATGTCCACACCGTCTTGCAAGCTGATATTAAAGCGTGTCATGTTTGTATCTGTAATGGGCAGTACGCCGCTCCTTCTTTTGTCCAGAAAGAAAGGAATCACAGATCCCCGGCTACCCATGACATTTCCGTATCGGACAACACTGAATTTAAGATTGCGGTGGCCACGAATATTGTTGGCAGCGGTGAATAACTTGTCTGAGCACAGCTTCGTCGCTCCATACAAATTAATAGGGGCTGCGGCCTTATCAGTCGACAGCGCAACCACATCTTTCACGTTTGCGTCAAGGCATGCCTCGATAAGATTCTGAGCGCCAAGAATGTTCGTCTTGATGCATTCAAAAGGGTTGTATTCTGCGGCGGGAACTTGCTTTAATGCGGCTGCGTGAATAACAATATCGATTCCTTCAAGGGCCCTGATCAAGCGAGCACCGTCTCGAATATCACCAATAAAGTATCGAATTGCCGGGTACTCAGCTTCTGAGAAGGTTTGCGACATTTCAAACTGCTTGAGTTCGTCGCGACTAAAAATGACCAGTCTTTTGATGTCAGGATATCGATTAAGTGCCGTTTTGACAAAAGCTTTGCCAAATGAGCCGGTTCCGCCTGTAATGAGGATGGATTTATTGTTGAGCATAATATCGGAGGCGCGCAAAAATAGGTTTTATTAATCTGGAATGTACCACTCAAATGGCAGTGGCGGTCTCGATTTGGCTTGGATCGCTGCGCGTCTGTTCGATATTGTTTCGGTAGATGTAAACGTATATCACGCAAAAAACGATAGTTCCTACACTCAGAGTGGCGTTAAAATTAAAAAAAGGCGCCGCAAAAAATTGGCATCCTAAAACCAGTGTCCAAATTATGCTGCTGGTCATCATGTGCTGCAACCATGCAGCTTCATTATTTAAACTAAATTTGACCCGTTTATATATGAGATGGTGTAAATGGGTTAGATCGGGCTCTCCGCTTCGGACCTTGTGTATAACATGACGTCGATATATTGAATAAATAGTTTCCCAGACAGGGTAAATGCAAACGAGTAATACTGCCCAGGTTGATACAGAGGGGTTCCTATTTAAGAGCAGTACGCCACATTCCGCTAGCCAAAATCCGGCTAGGTAAGCGCCACCATCCCCCAAAAAAATGCGGCCAAAGGGATAATTTAGAACGAGGAATCCCAATGCTGCAGCAATACCCCATAAGCACAACTTCATGACTAGCATATCGCCATTTATCCATGCGATTGCGGCGATTCCCCCAAACATGATAACCACGCAGCCAGATGCTAGGCCATTGAGGCCATCAATGATATTGATGGCATTCGTCATGCCGCCAACGGCAAAGCAGGTGAACAAAAACGATACCGAGCTAAACTGCATCAGGTAGTCAAGGCCCGGGGTATCAAGATCAACCAATCGTGCGTCTAGAGTCCAATATCCGAGTGCAGCGGAAATAAAAGACGCAAACAATCGAGTTTTTACACCAACGCTTTTAGTGAAGTCTTCAATCAATCCCGCACCAAAAACGGGTATGGCGCAAAATAACAATTTGCCGGCAGTCTCGTAGGTTTCACCGCCCAGTTGATAGCTAAAAATACCTGCCAACACTAAGCCAGCAACGACGCCCAGCCCCCCGATACGAGGCACAGGCGTTTCATGAATCTTCTGAACCCCATTCAGATCATGGTCCAGCGACAAGCGCCCATGCCATCGCTGCGTCAGGATGATCAAGAGACAAGTAATGAAGCTGGCGGCCAGGCAGGCCAGCACAGGCCAAAGGGAGATGGTTGTCACTTGATCCGTCCTGATTCTTGTTTTATGTGTACTGACTGTGTCAGGCAGGGAAATAATTCTAGTGACTGAGCTTGCTGCGCGATAGACCTAGATCACAAATCCAAGCCTTCGTTTAGATGGTATCGGTGACGAAAAAGGTTCAGCACTAGGGTATGCACCAGTGCTGCGCTGCAGCAGAGTCCTCGTGTACTAGCGGTAACGTGCGATGTACCAGCCAACAGCCCCGGTCATGCCTGAGCGAATGGAGTGTGTAGGCTCATAGCGCAGATGTGCTTGTGCCTCGCTGATGTCAGCCAGAGAATGCCGCACATCGCCCGACCGAAAGGGCGTAAAGCTCGGCTTGGGAGCCGATGAGATGGCTTTGCGCTCGACAAGCGCTTGGCCAATCAACTGGTGAAGCTCTACCAATGAGGAGCGCTCACCAACGGCGACGTTATAGACCTGAGCTAAATCTGGGGCCAGGCTGGAATAAGCCGCGAGCAAATTAGCCTGCACTGCATTGGCGACAAAGCAAAATCGCGAGGGGGTTCGCCGTCTCCGTTGATGGAGCGAATGTCACCGCGAAACATAGCGGCCACCTAGCGGGGGATCACTACGGCATAAACAGCCGTACAACGATGAAAGACTTGGGCGTTTAGCTCATTGAGATACTTGGTCACCGCATGATGAAAGCGGATTGCGGAATGACGTCTTCGACGTTTTGTAGGGCGGTGAGTCAGTCCCAAAACGATCACGTCGCCCCCCTTGACTGAGGCCCCGCTTTGGATCATTTGTTTCACCGTTTGTTCGGCGATGTACTTGCCCATGCCATCGTTGATGCGGCGGCAGCCCGGGCGACAGGGCAGGAAGTTCCACGTGGTGCCCGCTGCTTGCAGAACCTCCGGCGTATCGATGCCAATGCGGTGGAAGGTGAGCGAGAACTCGTTGACCAAGGCGATGTTGAGGTCGCGCTGGATGTTTTCAATGACCTTGGCCGCCTCGGCCACTTTGATGCTGGATGCCTTGTGAACGCCTGCCTTTACCACGCTGCCGTAGATCTGAGCCACGGTTTTCAGTGTTTCGGGTGTGTATCCCGAGACGACCTTGGTGATGGAGGTCAGTGTGTGTTGCTTGTCGCCGGGGTTGATGCGCTCGGGTGAATAGCCGACGAAGAAATCCTTCTTCCACTTCAAGCCGGAATGTGTTTCGATCAGGGGATGCAGTTCTCTTCCGTTGCCCAGGGAAGACAGTCGACTCGAACACGACGGTGGCGCCAGGTTTGAGGTTTTGCCGACGACTGTGCTGGCCCGATCAGGGGCGCGAAGTCGGGGACGTGGGCTTCGTCCACGGGCGTGGGGACAGCCACGACCACAAAGTCGGCTTCTTTCAGTGTTGCAGCGTCAGTTGTGGCGTTTAGATGATCGGCCGCTTTGAGCTCGTTGGTGCTGATCTCATCTCGGGGGTTGATATAGCGACGGTAAGCGGCTACCTTCTCTGTCGACAGATCCAGACCGATTGTCGGATAGATTTTGCCGAACTCGACCGCAAGGGCAGCCCCACATACCCTGAACCCACAACTGCTACTGTTGGCATATGTGCTCCAGTTGCTAACGAGGTGGCGGTCGTGCTCAGAGCCAGGATTAGGATGGTCAACTGGCGAAAATCATCCTAGTGACTGAGCGCGCAGGGCGATACACCTGGATTGAAAATCCAGGCCCAAGGTTTAGCAGTTAGGGGGAGGGCCTTTAGCGGGCTTTGCTGGCCAGGAACCGCGGCTCAACGTCAAGCAAATCGCGCTTGCGGTCCTTGATGCGTTTGGCAGGGTTGCCCGCGTAGATGCCAAAGGGCTCACAGTCACGGTTGACTAGGCAAAGCGACCCCACTGCGACGCCTTCATGCAGCGTCAGGCCAGGCAAAATGACACTGCCACAGCCGACGATCACATGTTTGCCCAAAAACACATCGGCGTGGGTGACGCCCGTGAACTCAGCAGGGACGGTGGGGTTCGTCATCGTTGCGCCGGAATAGTCATCACTGCTGGAATAAATGGCCACACGCGAAGAGATATTGCAAAAGTCACCCAACGTGATCTTACCTGCGCCAATCAAAGACGAATAAACCGCAATGTGGACATGCTGGCCAATCTCGATGCCCCCTGCGCCGGCTGACAGAACGCAGAAGTCGTCAATCCGAACATTGTTGCCAAGCGAAATCCGAGCGGCGCCGTAAAACGAGGCTTTGTCTGAGATGGCGACGTTGTCACCCACGGCGGCAAAGCCCATTTGCTCGATCGCGGCACGGCTCAGGATCGCCATTGAACAGACTCCTCAGATGGTTAGGATGTCAGGCGCCGGGGTCGTCCAGCAAGTCTTCTGTCGTGGGCTTGGCTTCGACGCGATAGCTCTCGCTGGCCCAGGCGCCTAGGTCAATGGCCTTGCAGCCTTTGCAGCAAAAGGGGCGGTATGGGTTGTCGGTGCTGTATGTGTGCATCAGGCCGCAGGATGGGCAACGCACTTGCGGGCCGGCGGCTGGGGCTGATGTCTCGTTTGGCATGGTTAGGCACACAAGGTCAACTCAAAACTGGCATCGATGTCGCTGGCCAGTTTGAGCTTGTTTTCAGCGTCCTGCCGCATCAGCCGGATGGATACCATCAACCGATTGGCACTGATTTCGGGGATCAAACCCAGCCCTGGGTCAAGCCGTAGCCGCAGCAACGTGAAGGACCGGCCTTCTTTGAGGCTTTGCTGAAATTGTCCGCAAGGCGCTGCAACCATGTGGCTGTGCCCACCATCGCGAAGCAGGCGCAGCAAGATGTGCAGAGCTTGAGCCATCGGTGTCAGGGAGCTGACCCAGCGCTGCAAGTCCGCCTGCCGTTTGGGGGCGGGCTCGTGCTGCCACGCATAGTAGCTGGGCAAATCGAATTCGCAGGTGCCGCCCGGGATGCTGATGCGGCTGCGAATGCTCATTAACCAGTCGTTGCTCGCCAATGATTGCCCCGCTTTGCCCACGAGCTGATGCAGGCTTTGATGCGCGTGCTCCAGACGGGACAGCACGTCGTCCAGTACGGATTCCTGAATGGCGGGGTTGCCTTTGTAGGACATGAACTGGGCGCGATAACGGTCCAGCTCTTTGAGAAGGTCGCTCTTCAAATCGGCCCGCGAGGCCACGTCCATGATCTCGAAGATGGTGGACAGGGCGTAATGGTGGTCCACGGGCGCAGTGCGCGGCATCAGTTCACCCAGGCGGTTGAACAGATGTTCAAGCCGCAACATGGTGCGAATGCTTTCATTGAAGGGGTATTCGTACAGGATCAACGCGCCACCTTATGGAACCTTAGCCCTCATTGTTCCACAAGCGCCAGAGCTTCTCGACCTCCGCACGCAACGCTTCAAGGGTAATACCTTGGTTGAAGATGACATGGTCGGCCGCCGCAAGTCGAATTTCGCGTCGGGCCTGCTGTGCCAACACTTTCTCGACGGCCTCTCTGGGCCAGCCAGATCGGACCATGACTCGGGCGATCTGGGTTTCCGGCTCACAGTCCACCACCAGGATGTGATCCACCTTGTTGCGCCACCGGTCACCCGATTCGACCAGCAGTGGCACGTCATACACCACGTGTTGATTGGGTTGGGCCAGCGCCGCGTGGCGATCGGCATGTTGGCCGATCAAAGGATGCAGGATGCCTTCAAGCTGCTGCAATGCGAGGGGATTGGCAAAGGCCAAGTCGCGCATGCGGGCTCGGTTCATGGCGCCTTGTGGGTCGATCATGTCGGCACCGAAGGTTTGGCGGATGGGCTCGATGGCATGGCCGCCGGGCGAGGTGAGCGCCCGAGAGATCGCATCGGTATCAACCAAGTGTGCGCCCAGATCCACCAACATGTGGCTGACAGTGGATTTGCCGCTGCCGATTCCTCCCGTCAGGCCAATCTTGAGGCCTGGACGTCCACCGTTGGTCAGGCCCAGCCCAGCCATGACATCACTTGATCATGACCGGCAAACAGCACGGCCAAGCCCGCGCCAGCCAGGAAGGGGCCGTAGGGAATGTAGCGGCCCTCGCGCAAATTCGACGACAGCTTGAGGCCGATGCCGACGATGGCCCCGATCAGTGAAGAGGCCAGCACGATCGGCAAGATCATGGACCATCCCAGCCAGGCACCCAGCGCCGCCAGGAGCTTGAAGTCGCCGTAGCCCATGCCTTCTTTGCCCGTGGTGAGTTTGAACAACCAGTAAACCGACCAGAGCGACAGGTAGCCGGCGACGGCACCCCAGATGGCGTCCTGGACCGGGATGTTCCACCCCAGGTTGGCCGCGACCAGGCCCGCCCAAAGCAGGGGAAAGGTCAAGCTGTCAGGCAGCAGGGTGGTGTCCCAGTCGATCGCCGCAGCCGCAACCAGGACCGCCACAAACCCGCACCACAATAAGGTGGCCAATTGAGGGCCAAACCGCCACCCGCAGGCGGCAAACAAGGCGCCGGTTGCCAACTCGATCAAAGGATAGCGAACGGAGATCGGTGTCTTGCACGCCGAGCACTTGCCCCGCAAAGCCAGCCAGCTAAGCAGGGGAATGTTTTCATACCAGCGAATTTGGTGGCCGCACTGGGGGCAGCGCGAATCGGGCTTGGAAAGCGTGAGAGCCTGCGTGTCTTGCTCAGGCAGAGGCACATTGAGAATCTCTGCCCCCTCAGCCCGCCATTGGCGCTCCAGCATCAAGGGCAGCCGGTGGATGACCACGTTGAGAAAGCTGCCCACACACAGGCCCAAAACGCCCAAGCCCAAGGGAGAAAGCAGCACGGGCAGCAGTTGATCAAGATCCATGGAGGGTCAGACCACTTGGCCGAGCTTGAAGATGGGCAAGTACATGGCTACGACGATGCCGCCGATGATCGTACCCAGAATGACGATGATGAACGGTTCCATCAAGCTGGACAGGGCTTTGACGGCCTCGTCCACTTCTTCTTCATAGAAATCGGCCGACTTGCCGAGCATGGCGTCGAGCGCGCCCGACTCTTCACCAATCGACGTCATCTGCATCACCATCACTGGGAACAGATTGGCCGCTTGCATGGCATTGGTCAGGCTCGTGCCGGTGGTCACGTCGCGTTGAATTTGCTCGGTAGCCTCCGCAAAGATGGCATTGCCTGCCGCGCCCCCCACCGAGTCCAAGGCCTCAACCAGGGGCACGCCTGCAGCGAACATGGTGGACAAGGTTCGGGTCCAACGGGCCACCGCCGACTTGTAGAGAAGATCGCCAAAGACCGGCACTTTGAGCAGCAAGCGGTCCATCGTCTTTTGCATCTTTTCCGATCGCTTCCACGACTGGAAGAAGAAGTACAGGCCACCGCCGATCGAGCCAAAGATGGCCCACCAGAACTTGACGAAAAACTCCGACATGGCCATGACCATCAAGGTCGGGGCTGGCAGGTCCGCGCCAAACGAGGTGAAAACTTCTTTGAAGGCCGGCACCACCCAGATCATGATGACGGCCACCACCACAAAGGCCACCGACAACACGGCGATCGGATAAGTCAGGGCCGACTTGATCTTTTGTTTGATGGCGATCGTCTTTTCCTGATAAGTGGCCAGACGATCGAGCAGGGTCTCCAGGATACCGGCCTGCTCGCCCGCTTCGACCAAATTGCAGTACAGCGCGTCGAAGTGCATCGGATGCTTGCGGAACGAGTTGGACAGGCTGGTGCCGGTCTCCACATCGGAGCGGATGTCATTCAGCAGTTTGGTCACGGCACCATTGGTGCTGCCGCGCGCCACGATATCAAATGACTGGAGCAGGGGCACGCCGGCACGCATCATGGTAGCCAACTGCCGCGTCAGCACCGCAATGTCTTTGGGTTTGACTTTGCCGCCCCCACCCATGCGGCGCTTTTTGACCTTCTGGACCAGAATGCCTTGGCGGCGCAAACTCGCGCCAACCATCGCTTCACCGCCGGCGCGCATTTCGCCTTTGACGGTCTTGCCCGAACGGTCTTTGCCTTCCCATTCGTAAACAGTTTCTTGCGGTTTTTTGGCAATTGCCGTGGCCATATTAAAAACTCCGTGCCGCGTTGGGTGCGTTACTCGTTGGTCACAGCGATCACCTCTTCCAAGGTGGTGGCGCCGAGCTTGACTTTGACCAGACCGGACTCGCGCAAGTCGCGCACGCCTTCAAGGCGCGCCTGCTTGGCGATGTCCATCGCTGTCCCTTGTGTGAGGATGATGCGTTGAATCTCTTCGCTGATGGGCATCACTTGGTAAAGACCGACCCGGCCTTTGTAACCGTTGTTGCAGGATGAGCAGCCGACCGCCTTGTAGGGCCTCCAGCTGCCATCGAGCTCTTCTGCTTTGAAGCCGGCCTTGATCAGGGCTTCTCGAGGATAGTCTGCAGGGGCCTTGCAGTTCTCGCACAGACGGCGCGCCAGGCGCTGGGCCGTGATCAGGATCACACTGGACGCGATGTTGAAGGGCTGCACGCCCATGTTCATCAAGCGGGTCAGCGTGGTGGGCGCATCGTTGGTGTGCAAAGTGGACATCACCATGTGACCGGTTTGCGCCGCTTTGATGGCGATATCGGCCGTCTCCAGGTCGCGGATTTCACCCACCATGATCACGTCGGGATCCTGCCGCAGGAAGGACTTGAGCGCCGCAGAAAAGGTGAGGCCTGCGCGATCATTGACGTTGACCTGGTTGATGCCGGGCAGGTTGATTTCGGCCGGATCTTCGACCGTCGAGATATTGACGCCCGGCTGATTGAGAATGTTCAGGCAGGTGTACAACGACACGGTCTTGCCCGAGCCGGTGGGACCCGTCACCAGCACCATGCCATAAGGACGCGCCACCGCACTGAGCAGCCGCTCCTTTTCCTCTTTTTCATAGCCAAGGGCATCGATGCCCAGCTTGGCGCTGGACGGATCCAGAATCCGGATCACGATCTTTTCGCCAAACAGAGTCGGCAAGGTGCTGACCCGAAAGTCGATGGCCTTGCTGCCGAACTTCATTTTCATCCGGCCGTCCTGTGGCACGCGTTTTTCAGCGATGTCCAGCTTGGACAGCACTTTGATGCGGGAGGCCAGCTTGTCCTTGATGGCGACCGGCGGCTGTGTGATTTCACGCAACTCGCCGTCTACCCGGAAGCGAACACGGTAGATGTGCTCGTACGGCTCGAAGTGCAGGTCGGACGCGCGGGCATTGATGGCGTCGACCAGCATTTTTTGCAGAAACCGCACCACAGGTGCGTCTTCGACCTCCGAGGCGACATCTTGCGTCTCCGCTTGGGGCCCAGTGCCCTCTTCGGTGATGTCGAATTCGAAGTCGGCAGAGGCCAGTGCGCTCAGTTGCTCTTCGGCCGAGGCGGTTTGCCCTTCCAAGAGCTTGGCGAGCTTGTCGTACTCGACCAGCACCCACTCGGGGGTGAGCTGGGTAGCGAACTTGATGCGCTCGATGGCTTCCTGGTCAGTGGGGTCGGCGCCCGCCACAAACAGGCGATTGCCTCGCTTGGACAGCACCATGACCTGGTATTGCGAGGCTAACTTGTTATCGATGACCCCTTTGGGCAGTCGCTGGATGTCGACGGTTGCGAGGTCCAGGACCGGAACGGCCAAGGCCTTCGACAGGGTGTGAGCAAGGTCGCTGGGCTTGATGGCGCCACTTGCGACCACCGCCGAAACGAAGCTCTTCTTCTGGTCCTTGGCGGCTTTGCTCAGATCTTCAGCTGTTTTGGTGTCCAGCTTGCCGGCAGTGACCAACACGCGCGCCACACCCGTGAGGGTGCTAGGGGTAGGTTCAGCCAAGGAATCAGCCATGAGCGTTACAGCAAAAGCAAGGGGTTGTACGGCAAGGATGGTACAGCGACTATTTCGACTGTCGCATGGCGAAAT
Organism: Acidobacteriota bacterium; assembly: GCA_050259275.1. GTDB lineage: Bacteria > Pseudomonadota > Gammaproteobacteria > Burkholderiales > Burkholderiaceae_C > Aquabacterium. Next base: position 66,731 of record JBLNAI010000015.1, on the reverse strand, counting down.
GAAACCACATGAACGGAAAAGTGGCTGAAATCGCCGCTTTTCTTAGGTATTCAGTCAGGGACCGATTGCTGTCCGAGGCCCGCGACAAGTCGAGAGCAATCGCTGAGGCCCGGTCCGAAAGGAACGGCCTATCTAGGCATACACTCTGGACCGATCGAGTAAGCCAATGTTGAACGGCAAATTTCTATGTTTAATGCGCCTAAAAAGAAATTCCAAGTCCAGATATTCGTAATGTCTTTGATTTTTGTGCTTTTCTATATGGAAAGCGCATCTATGTCAAATAATTCAATTATTTCTCGGGCGGCACACTTTGATATTGAGGCGCCATTCCGATTTAGATTTATCGTGCCATATAGTCTCGGACTGGTGATGCCGGATAAGATGTTAGATGCGAGATGGCTACGAATTACTATTGCTTTGCTGTCAGTAGTTTCGATCCTACGGATTACTCCACTTTTTGTTGCAAGATTGCTAGGTCGAGCTTTGAGTGATGGCCAATCACTTGCGGCGCAATCCTGCATGTGGCTCCTCTTGATAATGCATTATTGTATGCCGAGAGAGCTCAATGTATACTATGTTTATGATTTGATATCTATTTTGATGTATCAGATCGTCTTCTTAAGTTTAACCGAAAAATTAAAAATTCAATCAAGTGGGATAGTGCTTGCTTTAATAGCCTCCTTGAATCGGGAGACTATAATAATTGCGGTTCTTCACGCGATGGTGTTTTGCGGTTGCGGCGAGGGGGCGGTTAAACAAAGGGGCGCCGCTATTTTAAAGCTTGCCATGTGTGCATTTGCAATCTTGTTCGTACGATGGGTGGTGAGCCATTTCCTATCGGATTCGCTGATCTCAAGCGTCGCACCTTACGAAAATGGTCATCTGCGTTTTTTTGCAAATTTTGAAAAGATTGTGCACAGCAAGCAGCATAGGCTTCAGATTCTGATGATCGGTGCCGGTATTGTTTTTTGGCTTCCATTTGCTATATCAGGATATACTGTCACTATCCGCAGAATGCATTGGGTTTCAATTTTTGTTATTGTCGGATTGTCCGTGGTCGGTAATTTGTCTGAATTACGAATGTATAACGAATTTTTGCCGCTTTGGGCGGCGAGCCTATATTTTTGGTTGACCGATATCGATGGAAGGTTTAAGTCACTTTGAGGTGGAATTGAGATTAAAGCGAGATTGATGAATGACTAAAGAGCGGCTGGATTATCTCGACGCCCTGAGAGGGTGGTCTATTCTATTTGTAATTGCTTTCCATGTAAGCTTTCCTGCTGGGGGGGAATTCCCCAAAATTCTTGAAGACGGGGCGAGGGGAGTCGAATTTTTTTATATGCTCAGTGCGTATACGCTTTTCTATGTGCTTGATCAAAAGCAGGCAGCGGAGGCCCATTGGGTTCGAAATTTTTTCATTAGACGTTTTTTTCGAATCGCGCCCATGTTTTATTTTGCTATCGCGATTGCTGTATTGCAGCGGGCGCAGTGGAGTGTCACTTCTTTATTTGAACAGGGAGTTGATCCGGTCCAGCTTTTGACCGTAATGTCGTTTGTGAATGGTTTTTCGCCAAAATACATTAATTCTTTGCTGCATGTCGAATGGTCTGTGGCCATTGAAATGATGTTTTACGCCTTTGTGCCACTGCTATATAAACTGATAAAAAAGACCGAATCCGCGGCATATTTTTCTCTAATTTGCCTAGTATTGGGATATCAGGCATATTTTTCTCTAATTTGCCTAGTATTGGGATATCAGCTGACTGCACACTTCTCTCGACACCCTATCGCTGATATGCCTGAGTGGCGGGGATTTATGTATTTTTGGCTTCCAAATCACCTTGCTCCGTTCGGGTTTGGTGTGCTGACTTATTTTATCACTCGGTCAGGGATCAGTTCGGGCTTGTCTCGCCCGATGCTCTGGTTTGCATTATATTTGGTATTGTGTTTTTTAAAGAGTCACGATATAGCGGGTATCCCGCATCACACGCTATATGTTTTTCCTTTTGCTTTGGTTATTCTTGGGTTGTCTGCGCGCAGTAGTTCTATTCTTGTTAACCGGTATTCAATATACCTTGGTCGAGTTAGCTTTAGTGCTTATCTGTTGCATTCAATTATTTGGCCCATTATTAATGGCCAAATAACAGTAGATACTCCCGTCTTTAGATACTGGATATTATTCCCTTTAACCTTGCTGTTGACTGCGCTGGCTTCCACAGTCACCTATCGGCTTATTGAGTTGCGCGGTATGGAGCTTGGGCGTCGGCTGATTATCTGGTTAGAAACTCGCAGACTTTAGATTGGCTAATTTTGATTGACGTACTTCTTCTTCATGAGCGGAGATGAAGTCACATATTTTCTTGGCAACATCTATCGGCGACTGCATATACATGCAGGGCGGCTTCTCCTCATTCCGAACACATTTCGTCATCCATGTACGTTCCATCCACCAGCAGCCACCGCAAACTACAGGGGCTATGTTTAAATTGGACTCATACCCAAAATAGGTTGCTAACGTCGGCCCAAATATCACAGCACTCGGGGTGCCGAGGGCCGCTGCCAAGTGAACCAATCCGCCCTCATTATCGATATGCAGTCGAGCGTTTTTGATCAATGCCGATGCCTCCTGGAGGGAAGTCATATTGATCAAGTTAATATCAATCCCAGAGATTGGTGTGCTGGTGTCCGTTCCGATTTGAACTAATTTAATCGATGGATACTTCTGTTTGATAGATTTTATTATTTCGCAGAAATATGGGTAAACCTTGGTGGCTGGTTTGCCTTTCTCGGAGTGGGCTTCTTCATCATATCCATTGCTGATGGTGATGTACTGCTCTGTCGCGTCTAGCCCTAATCTGCTAAAAATCTTATTATCATACGGGAGATTGAGTTTATCTCCTCCATAAACGATGCCCGCTGCGGCGTGCAGATAATTATGGCGGCGATAGCCCTTTAAGCTGGCATAGTGGCCGAGATAGCCATCCAGATGGGGGTGATGCTTAATGACAAGCTGAATGTCACTTGCGGATATTCTGATATTGGCGAGAATGTTCTTAATTGTTGTGTGTATTCTGTCCTGTGTCTCGCTTTTGTTTTCCCAGATCACGTCTGCGAAGGTCTGAGCGTTTATTATCCCGACGTATTCATGCCTTAGGATTTTGATATTGCTTTTTCGATCTGCGATTAAGCGGCATCCCGATATGTCGGAAAATATCCATTTTGCGATGCCTGGGCGACTGCAGAAAACATCAAATTCAATATCGCCCGCAGCATGCGTCACATCGCGAACGAACCTTGCTGCGAGGATGTGATCTCCCATTCCGCCAGCAATTTGGAATGCAATTCGGTGCTTGTCGCTCTTCGAACTAATGGCGCGTACGCGTGCATAAGCCGACTGCCACTTATCGGGTAATCGCTTCCAGCTCCGCTTTAGTTTCTTAATTCTTTTTTCGAGAGAGGCCATGATGATTTGGCATTTTATGAGTTGGGATTATTTAACGATATTTGTCGTTTTGCATTAGGTAGTTTTGAACATAATCTGCCACCCCCATTTCTAAAGAGTAAGGGGCCGCTGCGTAGCCTGCTCGAGCAAACTTATTCATGTTTGCTTCCGTGAAATACTGATAGTTTGGTCTTATTGATTCAGGCATGTCTACGAAGCTAATTTTCGTATCGACACCTAGTCCGGTTCCTATTGCTTTAATTAAATCGATAAACGACCGTGCCTGGCCTGTCCCGACATTAAATAAGCCTGATTGCGATGGATTTCCCATCAGCCAAAGCATCATGGCGGTGCAATCTTTTACGTAGACGAAGTCTCGAAGCTGCGCGCCATCTGCGTAACCCATCTTGTGAGATTTGAATAGGCGTATCGTTTCGCCCTTGGCAATCAAATCTGTATTCTTTGCCACCAAGCTTTTCATGTCGCCTTTATGGTACTCGTTCGGCCCATAAACATTAAAGAATTTCATGCCCGCCCATTGCGGCGGACAATTGCCCTCAATCGCACGCTCAACAGCCCATTTATCAAATTGATGTTTCGACCAACCATATAAATTCAAAGGCGCTAATTGATCGAGTGCTTTAAGGGATTGATCGTCGTTAAAGCCCTGAGTTCCATCACCATACGTTGCCGCAGAGGACGCATAAATCAGCGGGGTCTTGGTAAGAGTGCACCACCTCCACCATGCCATTGAGGCATGAAGATTCACCTGAAGGATCTCGTCTCCGTCTGTCGATGTGGTCGAGGAGTTCGCGCCCATGTGGAATACAGCGTCGGCCCGGCCCAAAGTGGGCAGAAGGCTGTCGAGTTGACGGTAATCCACGATGTCCAGAAACCGCCGCTTGGCGATATTCTTCCACTTGCCCTCGGTGCCGAGGTCGTCCACCAGAAGCAAGTCGGTGCGGCCGCGGGAATTGAGGTCGGCCACGATATTTGAACCGATGAAGCCGGTCGCGCCTGTCACGATGATCATGTCAGTATCTTTATGTTGGTTGTTGCGTCAATTGGCGGATTGGATGCGGACCATGCCGGCATACAAGCCGTCGCGGGCGAGCAGCTCGGTATGCGTGCCTTGCTCGACGATCCGTCCTTCGGACATCACGCAGATGATGTCGGCATTGCGAATGGTACTGAGTCGGTGCGCGATCAAGATCAAGGTTTTGGCGTGGCGCAGGTCTTCGATAGAGCGCTGCACCACCGCTTCGGATTCTGAATCCAGGGCGGAGGTTGCTTCGTCAAAGATCCAGATGGCGGCGTCGCGGTACAAAGCCCGAGCAATGGCCAGGCGCTGACGCTGTCCACCTGACAGCATGCTGCCGTTGGTGCCGATGGGGGCGTCCATGCCTTCTGGCAGGGAGCTCACGTGATTCCACAAGTTGGCGGCGCGCAGGCACTGCTCGATCTTGGCGCGATCGACACCCAGGGGGCTCGCGTAGGCCACGTTCTGGGCGATGCTGCCGTCAAACAGAACGATGTCTTGCGAAACGACTGCGAAGTGGCGCCGCAGGCTGGCCAGTTTGAGGGACTCGATTGGCGTATCGTCCAGTGTCACGGTGCCGCCCGTGGTGTGCGCAAAGCGCAGCAAGGTATTGACGACCGTGGTCTTGCCCGCGCCAGATGCGCCCACCAGTGCCACGGTCTGACCCGGGGCAATGTGCAAGTCCAGCCCGGCTAAAGAGGGGGCGGCTGCACCTTCGTATTGCACCATCACGCGATTGAAGTCGATCTTGCCGCGGCATTGAGGCATGTCTTGCGTGCCATGGTCGGGCTCGGGCGGGGCATTCATCAATTCAAAAGAACCGCGTGCAGTGATCAGCGCGCCGTTGATGGGTTGATAAATATCCGTCAGATGGCGCATAGGCGAAATCGTCATCAGCAATGCGGTCACGAAGGAGACGAATTCGCCGACCGTGGAAGAGCCCTGACTGGCTTGCCAGATGGCCAGGGTGATGATGATCGACACGCCGACGGCCGCCACTACTTGAGATGCTGGTGTGACCAACGAACTGGTGGCCATTTGCTTCATCGTCATCCGACGATGGGTGATGGCCTCGTTGTCAAACCGTTGCAGTTCGAAATCCGCGGCGTCAAAGGTACGCACGACTCGCCAGGCGCGAGCGTTGTCGTCCACCGTGTTGACCAGCCGTTGCTGCGACCGATATTGGGCTTCGCCGACCTTTTCGAGACGCTTGCGAACAAGCTTGAGGGTGAAACCCAGCAGCGGCATGGAGACGAAAGAAATCAGCGTCAGCTGCCAGTTCAAATAAACGAGATAGCCCACCAGAAAGAGCAAGGTGGTGGCGTCCTTGATGATTGAGATCACCGAACTGCCCAGGGTCTGCGAAGCAAATTGCGGGTCGTTGATGACTTTGGTGACGGCCAGACCTGGACTGATGGTCGTGAACAGTTTGGCGTCGGCGCGCAACAGCGCCCGCATCAGGTCACGACGCAGGCCCAGCACCATGCCGGACGTGGCCGACGTCATCACGTATGTGCCGGCGAAGTTGAAGAAGCCTCGGGTCAGAAACAGCCCGATGATGACAATCGGCACGATCCACAGAGGGTATTTGAGGCCCTCCTTGAAACCTGAGTCGATCAGCTTCTTGAACAGGGCAGGGATGGTGGGTTCGACTGCCGCGCCCAGCGTGAAGAACAACAGCGATGCGGCCAGCATCCGCCACTGAGGTTTGGCATACGCGAGCAGGCGTTTTCCGGTATCTGAAAGTTCCATCGGAATCAACGATCTTGAAGGGGGGCGGTCGACTGCGCCGTTTGAACGAGCTGCAGCACCTGGTCTACGGTGATATCGGACAACTTGCTGGCACGCACGTTGCGCATATAGGTGGGATCTTGATCCAGTGTGCCGCGAGGGCCGATCAGTACGAGGCTGGGGGTGCTGACCGCCGCTGCGACATTGATCATGCCGGTGTCGTTGCCCACGCAGACATCGGCGACCCGCAGTGCGGCAGCGCTGCCCAGAACCGGCGCGTCGGTGACGATGGCCAGGCCGTGCTGGGCCGATGCCGGCACCCCGGCTTCGATTTCTTTGGCCAGTTGCACTTCGGCGGGACCACCCAGCAGCACGACGCCCCAACCTTGTTCGATCAATCGGCGGGCCAGTTCGGCAAAATTGCCGACACCCCATTGCTTGTGCGTCTCGCTGGTGCCGATCGCGAATGCGCACAGAGGCCGGGGCAGATGGGCCAGTCGCGCCTGCATCTGCTCGACCAACTCGGCGGGAGGCTCCATGCGAGGTACTTCAGGTTGAGCGCAGAAGCCATGTGCCACCATGAAGGCGCTGGCCTCCGGGTAGACCGCCAGCGACTCGCCCCGATAAGCCGCAATGTAGGGGCCGCGATTGAGAAACAGGCGCTGGAAGAAGTTGTAGCCAAAGCCCATGCGAATGGGAATGCCGCTCAGACCGGCAATCAGGCCGCGGCTGGGGCGGCCCGAGAACAAAATGATCCGATCGAAATGACCCTGCTTGAGTTGCTGCGCCATGCGCCACATGCCCATGAGGCCGGCGTGACGACCCTTGCGCTTCTCGCCCCGACGAGGCCGGTGGTCGTGGTCGATGACGGCTTCCACCCAGGGCTCCTTGCCAATGAAGGCGCGCGTCAGCGTCGAGGGTTGGGCCACGACGGTGACTTGGCCGTTCTGGCTTTGCGCTGCAATCATTCTGAAATAGTGAATATGCCAGATCAGGTCACCGATACCGGTGTACTGCAGCAGGACCACGGTGCGTGGCCGAGAGTCATTCGTGGGGCGCATGAATACGTCAGCGGGGAAGCAAACCGCTATTTTGCCCTGCGAGTAGCTGGGTTCTGCCTATCGCGCGCTCTTTTGGTAGGAGAATATCCGGTTTCAAGTTTGACGGCTTTTGTCATGAGCGATCTTTTCCTGAAAAACGTGGCCGAACAGGTGGCCGTGCTGCAATCTTTGTCGGCCATCCAGCGGGACGTCGATGAGGCCGGGCGTGTGGCCTTTTCCGCCTTGCAGGCTGGCGGCAAGCTCATGTTTTGCGGCAATGGCGGCTCGGCAGCTGACAGTCAGCACATCGCCGCAGAACTGACGGGGCGCTTCATCAAGGACCGCCGCCCCTTGGCCGCCGTGGCCCTGACGACCGACTCGTCTGCCCTGACCTGCATCGGCAATGACTATGCTTATGACGAGGTCTTTGCGCGTCAGGTGGCAGGCTTGGGCCGCGCCGGTGACGTGTTGGTTGCGATTTCGACTTCGGGCCATTCACGCAACGTGGTGCGGGCCGTGGAAGAGGCCAAAGCGGCTGGTATTCAGGTCATTGGCCTGCTGGGACGCGATGGGGGTGTGCTGCGGGGCATGTGTGATGTCGCCATCGTGGTGCCCAGCCAGGTGACCGCTCGCATTCAGGAATCCCACATTCTGATCGGACACACCTTGTGTGGCCTGATCGAAGAGCACATGGGTCTGGCATGAGCATGAGCACCCCAGACAAGGCCACGGTGGCAGCCCGGCGCGTACTGGTCGTCGGCGACGTGATGCTGGACCGCTACTGGTTCGGTGTGGTTGAGCGCATTTCGCCCGAGGCACCGGTGCCGGTGGTGCGGGTGTCCAACGAGCAAGAGCGGGTCGGCGGCGCGGCGAACGTGGCTTTGAACGTGAAGACCGTGGGCGGACAGGTGACCTTGCTGAGCATGGTGGGGCAGGACGAGCCCGCGCAGCGCCTGCGTCAGTTGCTTCAGGCGCATGGTGTGGCCACCGTGCTGGGGCAGGATCCACGCATGCAGACGATCGTGAAGCTGCGGGTCATTGGCCGATCGCAGCAACTATTGCGTGTGGATTTCGAGCGTGAGCCCGATCATGAAGTGCTCGCCCAGATGCTGGAAGACTTCGAGCGTGAATTGCCGCAGCATGACGTGGTGCTGTTCTCCGACTATGGCAAGGGCGGCCTGGCGCACATTCCGCGGATGATCGAGATGGCTCGTGCGGCTGGCAAGCCGGTGTTGATTGACCCCAAAGGCAGCGACTACGACCGTTATGCCGGCGCCACCGTCATCACGCCCAACCGGGCCGAGCTGATGCAGGTGGTCGGTGCGTGGCAGGACGAGGCGGATCTGCTGCGCAAGGCCGAAGCCCTGCGCGCGCGTCTGGGCCTGAAGGCCTTGCTGCTGACGCGCTCGGAAGAGGGCATGTCTCTGTTCGAGGACGGCAAGGTTTCGCACGTACAGGCGCAAGCGCGCGAAGTGGCCGACGTCACGGGTGCCGGTGACACCGTGATTGCCACCTTTGCATTGATGTTGGCCTGCGGTCTGAGCCTTGAAGAGGCCATGGCGCATGCCAACCGCGCCGGTGGCCTGGTGGTTGCCAAGTTCGGCACCGCCACCGTGAGCTATGAGGAGCTGTTTGCGTGAGCGGTTTGATGGACAAGGTGTGTGCGCGTGAGGACTTGCCCGCGCGTCTGGCCCAGTTGCCACGGCCGGTGGTCTTTACCAACGGGGTGTTCGATGTTCTGCACCGTGGTCATGTGAATTACCTGCACGAGGCGCGCGCCTTGGGCGGCTCCTTGGTCGTGGCGGTCAATTCCGACGCCTCGGCTCGCCTGTTGGGCAAGGGGCCCGACCGCCCCCTCAACAAAGCCGAAGACCGCGCTGCGGTGCTGGCAGGGTTGGCGTCCGTCTCGCTGGTGACTTTTTTTGACGAACGCACGCCCGTCGAGTTGCTCAAGGAAGCGCGCCCTGACCTCTATGTCAAAGGTGGCGACTACGACATGGAAGCGCTGGAAGAGACGCGTGTGGTGCGCAGTTGGGGCGGCGATGCGGTCGCCATTTCCTTTGTGGACGGTTATTCGACGACCTCTCTGGTCAAGCGCATCCGGGCCGGCGCTTCGAGCGGGCGCAAGGCGGCTTTTCTGGACCGCGATGGCGTGATCAACCGCGATCGGGCTTACGTCCACCAGTGGAACGAGTTCGAATTTGTGCCGGGTGCGGTCGACGCCATGCGGCGCCTGCGCGAGGCCGGCTATGCCCTTATCGTCGTGACCAACCAGTCGGGCCTGGCCCGGGGCATGTACACCGAGGCGCAATACCAGACGTTGACCACCCACATGCGTGAGGCCTTGGCCCAGGCGGGGGCGGAAGTCACCGCGGTGTACCACTGCCCGCATCACCCCAAGGGCACGGTTTCGGATCTCGCCATCGAATGCGATTGCCGCAAACCTCAGCCGGGCATGATCTTGCGCGCGGCCCAGGAACATGGGCTGTCGCTGGCCGATTCCATCCTGGTGGGCGACAAGCCTTCCGACATCGAGGCCGCCCGCGCGGCCGGCGTGGGCAAGGCCTATATTGTTCAGTCAGACAACGAAGAGTCCACCGATGGGCTGGCGGGGGCCGATGCCGCTTATGCCGATTTGCGAGCCTGCGTGGATGCCTTGCTGAGCGCTTGAGTCAGCGGCGCGCTTGACAGGCTTGTTGATAGACCGCCAGGTTGCCTTTGACCATGGCCCGGATCGAAAAGCGCGCCTCCACCCAGGCCCGTCCCTCGGCGCCATAGCGCTGGCGCAGCTCGTCTGAATCCAGCAGGCGATTCAAGGCGCTGGACAAACCGGCGACGTCACCGGGCTCGATCAGCTCGCCATTGAGGCCGGGCTGGACGATTTCAGGGATCCCGCCGGCGCGGCCCCCCACCAGGGGCACCCCGCAAGCAGCCGCCTGCAAGAGCGACACGCCCAAGCCTTCCATGAAGGCGGGATGGGCCAGGACATCCAGGCAGGGCAGGATCTTGTCCAAGTCGCGGCGAAAACCTGGCAGCTGCACACGCGCAGCCAGTTCTGGGCTCGCCTGCACGCGCGCTTTGATCTCGTCGCTGATCGGCCCCTGACCGAAGAGGATCACTTTCGTGCGAGGGTGCCGTGCCAGCACGGCGGGCAGGGCGTCCAACAAGGTCTGGTGCCCTTTGCGGGCGATGAACTGCGCGACCATGCCGATGACGCGCTCGTCGGTGGCGATGCCGAACGTCTCGCGGAACCAGGCCAGGTGGCTGCGGTCGGGGCGGTATTGCTGGGTGTCGACGGCGCTGAGCACGCAATGTAATTTGTCGGCCGGCACGCCTTCAGACAGCAGGACCTGCCGGATGCCATCCGAGATGGTCACCACCTCGTCGTAAAGCCGGTACTTGAGCTTGACGATCCAGCGGGATTCCGGGTTGTCGACACGCCGGCTCAGCACGACGGGGATGCCCTCCAGTCGGCCTGCCAATGCGCCCCAGATGTCGCTGCCTCGCCGACTGTGCAAATGGATGACGTCGGGCCGGGTCGCGCGAATGAGCCGGCGCAAGCGCGGCAGCAGGCCCGCGTCCAGATCGCCCTTCATGGGCAGCGTGACCACTTCGGCATGGGCCGCCGCCTCCTTGGCGATGGCACTGCCCTGAGGGCAGGCCAGCACGCATTGCACGCCCAGCTCGCGCAGGCCGCGCAGCAGGAAGACCACCTGGAGCGCGCCGCCATACAGATGCATGCCCGCTTCAACGTGCAAGACCTTCATGCCTGGGCTTCCTGATAGAGGCGCATCGCCTGTGCCAATACGCGTGCGACGGTCAGCTGCTTCATGCAGGTGAAGGCGCCGCCACAGGTCGGATTGCGTCGGCAAGGCGAGCAGGGCAGGGCGTCGTACATCACCTGGGTGGAAGGGGTGCCGCTGCTCAGATAGGGGCGTGTCGAGCCAAACAATGCCACGGTGGGCAGGCGCAAGGCGGTGCCCATGTGAGTCAGCCCCGTGTCGACACCGATGAGCAATTGGCACTCGGCAATGAGCGCGACGCTCTCATCCAGCTTGAGCTGTCCGGTCAAGTTCAGCAGGCCCGGGCAAGCTGCAGCGATGCGGGCCGCCGCCTCTTGGTCTGCAGGGCCGCCCAGCACGATCGGTTGCATCCCTTGGGCCAGTAAGGCCCGTGCCAACTCTGCCCAGTTGGACTCGACCCAGTGTTTTTGCGGGCGGGTGGTGAAGGGACACAGCATGGCCAGGGGCCGGGCGGGTATGCCTTGGCAGGCCTCATGCAGCACTTCACGAGCGCGCTGCCGCGGCGCTTCACCGACCGCCAGATCCAGTTGGAAGTCTTCTTCGGCGGCGCCCAGATAGGTCGCCAGATAGCGGTACTCGGACCCGATGCGCGGATCGGCGCCTGCGGGCGGCACCACCCTTTCATGCATCAGCAAGTGGCTGCCTTCGCGGGCAATGATGCTGACCCGTCGCGGCGCCCCTGTGAACCAGGCGCACAGACCGCTTTTGAGCAGGCCCTGTCCATCCAGCACCAGGTCGAACTGCTTGGCGCGCAGCATCTGTCGGAAGGCGCGGACCTCGGCCCACAGGGCGCGGTACTGTTTGGCCTTGAGAAGCTGCTCCCACTTGGCGCGCGGCCAGATCAGCACCTCGTGGAGCTTGGGGTTGTGCTTGAGCAAAGGCGCGCAGGCCGCTTCGGTCAGCCAGAACAGCTCCGCTTGCGGATAGCGCTCATGCAGGGCCGGAATCAGGCCGGAGGCCATCACGATGTCGCCCAGAGCGGACAGGCGCACGATCAGGATGCGGCGGGGCGTGGGGTGTGATGGCAAGGCGTTCATGCGGCAGATGCGTGGGCCAGGCCACGCTGATAAACGGCCAGAGTCTGCTCGACCATCTTCTGGGAGGTGAGGTGCTGCTCGAAGTGAGCGCGCCCGTTCTGCGCCAGTTGGCGTGCCAATGCGCGGTCCAGATGCAGGCGGGTGATGGCCTGGCCCAGTGCTTGAGCATCGTCCGGTGGCACCTGCAGACCCGTGCGTTCATGAAGCACGATTTCAGGCACCCCCCCGACGGTGGTAGCAATCACAGGCAGGCGCGCAGCAAAAGCCTCGACCAGGGACAGCGGCAGCGCTTCACGGCGGGACGACAGCGCATAGACATCGAAGGCGGGCAGCACACGTTGAACGTCCTGGCGATAGCCCAGAAAATGAACACGTTGCGGGTCGTGAGGCAGTTGTTTGACCTGCCGCCCGAAATCGGTGTTCGGGTCCCCGATCAGGTAGAGGTGCACCTCGGCAGGCGTTTGAGCCAGCGCCTGCAACAGCAGATCCTGACCCTTGTCGTGAATGAAGCGACCGGCGTTGACCACGGCGGTCACCCCATCAGGAATGCCCAGCTCGGACCGCAGGGCTTGCCGCTCCCGGGCCGATCCATCCGAGGGGCCATCCGGCACGCCGTTGTGGACGACCGTGATGCGCGAGGCGTCGTACCCGGCGCGCACCAGGTTGTCCTTCACGGCTGCCGACACCGCGATGATGTGTCCGCACCGTTGCATGTGGGTCTTGGCGGTGGTGGCATGGGCCGTGCACAGGGCCAAGGGCCGGCCATCACGATGACCGGCATGGCCCGCATACATGGCGCCACGGATCAGATGGCCGTGCACGATGTCGGCGCGCCAGTGGCGAACGGCGCGGCGCAGCTTCCAGTGCGACCACAGGTCAAACAGCCCATGCATGGGAATGTGCACGGCGTCGATGCCCTCGGCGGCACAGGCCCGGCCAATCCACGAATCAAGTGGGCCGGCGAACAGCACCTCATGGCCGGCCGCACGCTGACCGCGCATCATCATGAGTGCGTGGTTCTCGGCGCCACCATAGCCATGGCTGTGCAAGACATGAACGATGCGCATGAGCTCAGGCCTGATCCGGAAGGGCGCCCTGGCCTTTGCGGGCCTGCTTGGCATGCAGCTTCCAGGCGAAGCCGATGAGGTTGTCTCCCCATGACACGGCCTTGCGTGTCAACTCAAAGGGGTTGTCCGACAAGTTGGCTGCACCTCGAATGCACGTGGTCGCGGTGCGGTAGCCCGCCTCCTGGACCAGATCGCGGGCGCGCAGCGTGTAGTTGCCATAGGGATAACAAAAATGCGGCACGGCTTCGCCCAACAGGTCTTCCAGCGCCCGTTTGCTGTCGAAGATCTCTGTGCGTTGTTGCTGAGCCGTGAGCGTCGACAAGCGCGGATGCGTCATGGCATGCGAGCCAAATTCGCAGCCCTCGCGGCGCAGTTGGCGAATGGCGGCGGCATCCATCAAGGGGGGCTGATGCGGCCAGTCCGTCAGCCAACTCGCAGATTGGCCGATCAGTGAACTGACGAGGTAAACCGTTGCAGAGTAGCCGTGCTCTTGCAGGGCCGGCCAGGCATGCTCGCGGAAGTCGTCATACCCGTCGTCCACGGTGATCACGACGGAGCGGCGTGTCAGGGGCTGGCCTTCGAACAGGCGCTCATGCGCCTGGGCGAGGTTCAACACGTCAAAGCCGGCCAGTTTGAGATAACGCAGCTGACTGCGGAACCGATCAATGTGGCAGAACAGCGCGCGATGGGCGTCGGGCCGCGGGTAAAGGCCGATCTGGTGATACATCAAGATCGACAGCGGGGGCGAGACCGGGGGCAGTTTGCTCATTGACGAATGGAGATGACGTGCGCAAAGGCGGACTTTAACCCACCGGCGCAGACGAACCAGCCATAAAAAAACCCCAGCCGCTGGACTGGGGTTTTGAATCTGGTGGCCTGGGGCGGAATCGAACCACCGACACGCGGATTTTCAATCCGCTGCTCTACCAACTGAGCTACCAGGCCGTCTTGTTGATCTTGATTTTTGACGTCGCGATCAGCGAAGAACGCAAGTATACATCAATTTAGAGCCGCTTTTTTGCTGCGACCCAAATCGACGCCCAATTGTTTGAGTTTGCGATACAGGTGCGTGCGCTCCAGGCCCGTCTTCTCTGCCACGCGGGTCATGCTGCCACCTTCGCGAGCCAGATGGAACTCGAAATACGCGCGCTCGAAATCGTCGCGGGCCTCACGCAGCGGGCGATCCAGCTCGAAGCTCTGCTCATGGGCAGGGCCTTGCTGGGCATGGTGCGAGTGGCTGGAGGATGCGTTGGCCACGGCGCTGTACGCAATGGCGCTGCTGGCCTGGCCCACGGCAACGTCCGAGCGAGTGGCCATCATGTTCGATGCACTCAGGTTGCTGTACGACTGCGCGGCCGTGATGGGGGTGACGGTGGCCAGATGCACATGACCATGACCGACCTGTGCCGCACGCGGAGCCGAAGGCTTGGTCAGCCCTTGCTCGACAGCACGCAGCAGCTTCTGCATGGTGATGGGCTTTTCAAGGAAGGACTGTGCGCCGAACTTGGTGGCCTCAACCGCGGTGTCGATGGTGCCGTGACCGGACATCATGATGACGGGCATGTTGAGTTGACCGCTGGCGGACCACTCCTTGAGCAGCGTGACACCGTCTACATCGGGCATCCAGATGTCCAGCAAGACGAGGTCGGGTTTGCATTGCTCGCGCAGCACGCGTGCCTTTGCGGCGTTTTCAGCGACTTCGACGGTGTGTCCTTCGTCGCTGAGGATTTCTGACAGCAGAGCACGGATGCCCAGTTCGTCGTCAACTACAAGAATGGTGGCCATGAATAAATTAACCCCAAGAGTGGGTTTGCATCGCTAGTGTGACGCAGCTTGAGGCTGTTGGAATGACAGCTTTGAAAATGATAGCGAAACTTGAGCCCCTCTTGAACCCTCTTGAGAGGAGAGATTCCCTAGGAAATCCGCATCTGAGGGGCGATTGAGGTTCCTCAGGCGGATCAAAGCGCCATGTTCATCGGCGATTTTCTTGACGACGGCCAGTCCGAGCCCGGTTCCCTTGGCCTTGGTGGTGATGTAGGGCTCGAAGGCGCGCTTGAGAATCTTGTCAGGAAAG
Source organism: Acidobacteriota bacterium (assembly GCA_050259275.1). Lineage (GTDB taxonomy): Bacteria > Pseudomonadota > Gammaproteobacteria > Burkholderiales > Burkholderiaceae_C > Aquabacterium. The sequence continues at coordinate 51,498 of JBLNAI010000015.1, read as the reverse complement.
CCGGGGCCGTTGTCGCGCACGATCATGCGCACCGCGCGGATGCTGCCGTCGTCATTGAGCGGCGCATCGGTGCGGATCAACACTTGAGCGGGCACCGAGGTAGGGGGGTGTTCGGCAACCGAGTCCAGCGCGTTTTGCACCAGGTTGTGCACGACCTGCCGCAGCAAGGTGGCGTCGCCAATGATCCAGGGCAGGTTGGTGCCCAAATGCGTATGCAAGGTGCCTTGTTCGATGGCGTGGCCATAGAGGGCCAGGACGTCATTGATCAGGTGGTTCAAATCGAGCGGGACCAGCTTGGCCGTGGGCATGCGCGCGTAGTCGCGGAACTCGTTGATCAGCGTCTTGAGTGCCTGGACTTGCGTGACGATGGTGTCGACGGACCGATTGAGCAATTGCTGGCCCGGTGCATCGAGCTTGCTTTCCAGCTTGAGCTGCAAGCGCTCGGCAGACAGCTGAATCGGCGTCAACGGGTTCTTGATCTCATGCGCGACGCGGCGGGCCACTTCGCTCCAGGCCTCCGCACGCTGAGCCGACACCACCTCGGTGATGTCGTCGAACACGATCAGGCGCTCATTGGGCGGCAGCTCCGCACCCCGCACCAGCAGGGTCAGCGGCTCAGGATGTTGGGACAGTTGCAGCTCGTACGACTCCTGCCACTGCTGGCGCTCGCCCGGTGTCGGGTCGCTGGCATAGAGGTTGAACCGCTGTGTGATGGCCTGGGCGAAATCCTGCAGGCCCGGCACTTCGGCCAAGGTTCGGCCACGGTAAGCCGACAAGGGCAGACGCAGGATGCGCGTGGCGCCCGGGTTGACGATGTCGATGAGCCCTTCGGCGTTGAACACGATCACCCCAGCGGTGAGGTTGTCCAGAATGGTTTGCAAGTGCGCGCGGGCACTGTCCAGTTCGGCCACGCTGTGATTGACCAGGCTGCGCGCGTCGGCCAATTGCTGTGTCATGGCGGCAAACGAGCGGGTCAGGCCGCCCAGCTCGTCTTTGGTGGCAAAGATGGCCTTGGGACGCAGGTCGCCACGGGCCACTTCACCCACCCCTTCGGCCAGCAGCAGCAAGGGCCGAGCCAGTTGTTGGCCAAGGATGGCGGCCAGCAGCACCGCCCCGAACACCGCCAGGATCAGTGTCAAGGTCAGGGTGCCGATGTACATGCGCTTCAGGCCCGATCGGCCCAGCGCACGTTGCTGGTATTCGCGGTAGGCGGCTTGAACGTCGAGGGCGTTCTTGACCAGGTCAGACGACAAGGTCTGGATGGTCAGCAGGTAATGGCCCCGTGCCTGCAGACTGAAGCTGCGGTCGGGCATCCAGGCCAGCGCGAGCAATCGCGGCGAGGGGACGCTGACCGGGTCGGGAGTGGCGCCATCGGACTTGTCATCCAGGCCTTCCACGGTGGACATCACGCCTTTGTTGCGTGCATCCTGGCGCCACGAGGTGGGCAGTTTTTCGGTGCTGAGGATGCGCGTGCCATCCCCGCCCACGGACATCTCGATCTGGCCAGATTCATTGATCAGCGAGACCGATTGCGCCCCCAGTTGCTCGCGCACCCGCTCCAGGTCCAGCAGTTTGGGCGGGCCGGGGGTGAGGTCGTCGGTGCCGATGCCGTCGGCCAGGCGTTCGGCGGCCAGGCGGGTCTTGTTGCCCAATTCGGTGGTCAGGGTGTCCAGCGTGCTGCGACCCAGATTCAACCCCGCTTCAAGGGCGCCTTCGACCCGGACATCGAACCAGGTCTCGATGCTGCGCGACACGAACTGATAGGACACGGTGTAGATCAGCAGGCCGGGCACCAGCCCCACCAGGGCAAAAATGCCGGCCAGCTTCAGCAGCAGCCGGCTGCCGAACTTGCGGGCGCGCAGGCGCATGGCCAGGCGGGCCAGCGCAAACAGGATCGTGACCAGCAGCAGGGCGGCAACGGCGACGTTGGTCCAGAACAGCCAGGCGAATTGGGGCTCGAAGCGTTCGCCGTTTTCGGTGGCGAACGCCAGCAGGAAGGCGAGGATCAGGGCCGCGCCCGTGACGGCGACGGCCGAGACGATCCAGGCCCAGCGGTTGGCTTTGATGGCGCTCATTGGCGATCAGCGAGCGGCGGAGGGGACACTGACGCGGCGTTCGATGGCCAGATCCCACTCGGTCTGGCCGCCCAGGCTCAATTGCAAGGGACGGGGTAACTCGTCCGTGTCGAGCTTGAATTTGAAGTCCACGTAGTAGTCTTGATCGTCACCCGAGGGCAAGTTGTCGGCGATGCGCCAGTTGGCCCCGCGACGCATGACATTGAGGGCATCGTTGAGGCGCAGGTAATGGCGGCTGAGGCCATCAAAGCTCAAGCGCCACTGGCGGGTCAGGGGCTGATAGGTCAGCCGCCAGCGCCGGGTCACCACGCCTTTGGGCTTGTCGGTCCAGTACCATCGGCTGCGGAAGGTCTCGGCCTCGGCCATGAAGACCAGGGGCACCCCTTTGAGCAGGGCGTCTTCGACTTCCTTGGGCAGGTCAAAGCGGACGTCGTATGTCAGCAGCAGCCCGTCGTCGCCGCGTTGCACCTGCAATTGCCGCAGTTCAACCGCGGAACGGCCCCCTGGCCAGGCACGCGCGGCTGACCCTGCTGTCATCGCCGTCAAGGCGAGCAAGGCTGAGGCACTGCGTTGCAGCAGCTCTCGGCGGCGCATCCGGGGCATTCGTCACCTTGTCAGATCTTGGTGAAGAGGGCATAAAAGAAGCCGTCACCGGCGTCGGATCCAGTGGGCTCGTCATATTCGACCACAGGGAGCAGGTGGCCGGGGGCAGACAAGGCACGTGCCTGCGGATAGCGTTGCAAAAACGCGTCGACCCGGTCCTGACCCTCTTCCTTGAATACCGAGCAAGTGCAATACAGCAGGTGGCCGCCCGGTTTGAGCAGGGGCCACAGGGCGTCGAGGATGGCGTCCTGGGTTTGGGCCAGGGCCCGGATATCGGACGCAAGACGCAGCCAGCGCACGTCCGGGTGGCGCCTGACGATGCCGGATGCGCTGCAGGGGGCGTCCAGCAAGATGGCGTCAAATGGCTCGCCGTCCCACCAGCTTGCGGGCTGGCTGGCGTCGGCCGCGACCACTTTGGCCTGCAGATGCAAACGGTCCAGGGTGTCGTGCACCCGGGTCAGGCGTTGCGGGTCGGCATCCAATGCGGTGACGTCCAGGTCGGCCATCTCGAGCAGGTGCGCGGTTTTGCCACCCGGGGCGGCGCAGGCGTCGAGCACGCGGGGGCGGTTTTCGCCACTGGCGGACAAGGGAAAGCCGCATGCTTGCAGCAGCAGAGGGGCGGCGCGTTGGGCTGCTGCGTCCTGCACCGAGACATCGCCGTCGTCGAAACCGGGCAGGCGTTTGACGGGCACGGCTTGCCGCAGCACGATCACCCCGGTATCCGGATCCAGATGCGCGGCCAGATCGGCGGCTTGCAAGCGCTGGAGGTATTGCTCGGGGGTTTGCCTGCGGCGGTTCACACGCAGGGTCATGGGGGCCGCGTCCTGATTGGCCAGCAAGATGGCCTGCCAATGCGCGGGCCAGTCCTTCTTGAGTTTGCTGATCCACCAGTCGGGATGATTGAAGTGCGCGACCGGGTCGGTCTCGATCTCGGTCATCAGGTCCTGGCGTTCGCGCAAGAAGCGGCGCAGCACCGCATTGACCAGGCCTGCAGCAGGCTTGGCGCGGCGTTTGGCGGCCTCCACGGTCTGGTCAACCAGGGTGTGTTCGGTGTATTCGGTCCCGCAGGCCAGGGCCAGGGCAGACAACAGCAAGCCATCGACCCAGGGGGCGGGTTTTTTGGGGACCAGCAAGGTGCGCAGGGCCTGGGCCGCGCCCAGTCGGCGCAGCACGGCAAAGGACAGGGCTTGAACGCCCGGGCGTTCGGCAGTGGGGCGCGCCTCCAGCACGTCGGTGAGCGACTGCCCCTGCTGCACCGCGGCAACCGCTTCGGCGCAACCGGTCAGCAACTGCCACAGGGGCAGGGACGCCGAGGACGGAGGGGCGGAGGTCGAATGAGACGGAGAAGAGGGGCGTGCCGTTTGAGTCATGCCGCGCAGTCTAGGCCCTGCGCGGCATGATCGGGCCAGGAGTTGACTCAGGCGCCCAGGAAATGGCGACGATAGCGTGCCGGCAGATCCTGAATGCGCATCAGCATGGGCAGATCGGCGGTGTTGAAGTCGGGATCCCAGGCGGGGGCGCCCAGGATCTTGGCGCCGCAGCGCAGGTAGCCCTTGATCAAGGCGGGCGGGTCCACCTGCAGATGGCGGTCCAGCTCTTCAACGGGCAGCGGCAGGCGGGGGCGCACTTGCAGCTCGATGGGCGCCAGATAGGTCTTGCTCAACTGCTCCCAGAGGCTGGCCGCCACGTGGCCGCCGTCGCGCATGCTGATGCTGGCGCAACCGATCATGGTGTCCAGGTCGTTGCGGACCATGAACTCGGCCAGGGCGCCCCACAGGGCCATGATGGCGCCGCCATGCCGGTGGTCCGGGTGCACGCATGAGCGACCCAGCTCCACCATCTTGCCGCGCAGGTGGCGCAGTCGGGTCAGATCGAATTCGGTCTCGCTGTACAGGCCGCCGACCCGTTTGGCACTCGCTGGGGTCAGCACGCGATAGGTGCCGATCACGTCGCCAGGCTCGCCGTCGTGGTTCTGCAGGCGCACCAGCAGGTGTTCGCAATAGGGGTCGAACAGGTCGATGTCATGACCGGCCGGGGCGTTGGCGGGCACGCTCAGACGGGCACCCATTTCCTGAGCGAAGACCTGGTACCTCAGGCGTTGGGCTGCGAGAACATCTTCTTCAGTGCGAGCCCAAACGACTTCCAGGGTCTGGCGGCTGCTGTCTCGAGCGAGTTCGGGCGCAAGGGAGCCTGGATGAAGTGACCTCCGGGCGGCGCGCGATTCGGCCGAGCGAAGGGAGGACAGATCCGCGATGGGCAATGTCGGCAGGGGCAGGTCCTTCATCGTCAACTCCTAGGTGTTTCCATGTTGCTCATGGACACCCAGTGTTGCGTTCTGGGGTGACGCCGACGTGAATTTCGCATGACAGTTGCATGACGGCCTGTTGGAGCGCAGGCGACGCTGCTAGCATCAAGGTCATGAGCATCCAGATCTTCGGTTTGCCGGTTTCGCGGGGGGTGGCCATTGGCCGCGCGGTGTTGGTGGCATCCAGCCGCATCGATGTCCCCCACGTCTTCATCGATCCCTCACGGATCGATGACGAGGTGGCGCGTCTGTATGCCGCCCGGGACACGGTGGCCAACGAGTTCGAAGTGCTCAAGCGGGATCTGCCCCCGGACGCGCCCACCGAATTGGCCGCCTTGCTGGATGTCCACCAGATGCTGCTGCAGGATGAGGCGCTGATCGGCGCCTCGGCCGACTGGATCCGGCAACGGCACTACAACGCCGAATGGGCGGCCTCGGCGCAGCTGGAGGTGCTGGCCCGGCAGTTCGATGAAATGGAAGACTCTTATCTGCGCGAGCGCAAGGCCGACCTGGAACAGGTGGTCGAGCGGCTGTTGCGCAGTCTGAGCAAGGGCGTGCCTTCGCCCATGCCTGAGACGGGCGCGCGTGACTTCGGGGGGGACGAGCCCCTGGTGCTGGTGGCCAGCGACATCGCGCCGGCCGACATGCTCAACTTCAAGCGCAGCGTGTTCACAGGCTTTGTGACCGATGTGGGCGGCAAGACCTCGCACACGGCCATCGTGGCCCGCAGCATGGACATCCCGGCGGTGGTCGGTGCGCGGCAGGCCAGTGGTCTGATCCGGCAGGACGACTGCATCATCATCGACGGCGATGCCGGCCTGGTGATCGTCGACCCGTCACCCATCGTGCTGGAAGAGTACCGCTTCCGTCAGCGTCAAAGCGAACTCGAGCGCAGCCGGCTGGCCCGCTTGCGTCACACGCCGGCTGTCACCCTGGATGGCGAGCGGGTGGAGCTGGTGGCCAACATCGAAATGCCCGAGGACGGGCCGGCCGCGCTGGAGGCCGGTGCAGTGGGCGTAGGCTTGTTCCGCAGCGAATTTCTGTTCATGAACCGGGGGGGCAACCTGCCGGACGAAGAAGAGCAATACGACGCCTATCGCCGGGCGGTGGAGGCCATGAAGGGCCTGCCGGTGACGATCCGGACGGTGGACATCGGGGCCGACAAGCCGCTCGACGGCATGACGCCGAGTGAGCTGCGCCATGAGTCCGTGCTCAATCCAGCCCTGGGGCTGCGTGCCATCCGCTGGAGCTTGTCCGAGCCCAGCATGTTTCGGCGGCAATTGCGGGCCCTGTTCCGAGCCGCTCACCATGGCCCCGTGCGCATCATGATCCCCATGCTGGCCAGCCAGCGCGAGATCGTGCAGACCCTGGAGAACATCGCCCTGGTGCAGCGGCAACTGGCCGAATCCGGCAAGCCGGTGGGCACCGTCGAGCTGGGCGCGATGATCGAAGTACCCGCCGCAGCGCTGACCTTGCCGGTGTTTCTGCGCTATTTCGACTTCGTCTCGATCGGCACCAATGACTTGATCCAATACACCTTGGCGATCGACCGCGCCGACGAGGCCGTGGCCCATTTGTACGACCCCTGGCATCCGGCCGTGTTGCAGTTGATCGCCAACACCATCGCGCAGGCCCGGGCGGCGGGCCGCTCCGTCAGTGTCTGCGGTGAAATGGCGGGCGACCCGGCCTTCACGGAACTGCTGCTGGCCATGGGCTTGCGCAGCTTCTCGATGCACCCCACCCAGATCGCGTCGATCAAGCAGAAGGTCCTGCGCGCTGACACCCGTCGCCTGGCCCCGTTTGTCAGCCAGGTGCTGGCCAGCGACGACCCTGAAGCGACTTGTCAGGAGCTGTTTTCGATGCAGCCGGGGCAGGCAATGGCCCCCCGGTTGATCTCGGCAGGTTGAGCCCGATTCAGCGTTTGCTGAGGTCTTCCCAGCGTTCGAGCAGGGTCATCAGCTCTTCGTCGATGGTTTCGACGCGGGCATGCATGGCCCCGACGTTGGCGCCTTCCTTGCTATAGATGTCAGGGTCGGCCAGCTGGCGATTGAGCTCGGCTTGCTCGGTTTCGAGCGCTTCAATGCGAGCGGGCAATTCGTCCAACTCACGCTGCTCTTTGTAGCTGAGCTTGCGCTTGGGCTGGGCCACGACCGGTGCGGCGGGGGCGGTGGGCTCGGCCGTATCCGACGCCACGGCCACGGGTGTGCGGCTGTCCGCTTCACGGGACTGCTTGCTCGCCGTGGCAATGCTGGCGGCACCGGCTTTGCCGGCACCCAGCGCTTTGGCGCGGCGTGACTGGATCAGCCAGTCCTCCACGCCGCCCTCGTATTCGCGCCAGGCGCCGTTGCCCTCGGACACCAAGGTGCTGGTGACCACGTTGTCCAAAAAGCGGCGGTCATGGCTGACCAGGAACACGGTGCCGGGGTACTCCGCCAGCAAGTCTTCCAGCAAGTCCAGCGTGTCGATGTCCAGGTCGTTGGTGGGTTCGTCCAGCACCAGCACGTTGGAGGGCTTGGCAAACAGGCGGGCCAGCAACAGGCGGTTGCGCTCGCCCCCGCTCAGAGTCCGCACGGGCGAGTTGGCACGCGCCGGCGAGAACAAGAAGTCTTGCAGATAACCCATCACGTGCTTGCGTGAACCGTTGATTTCGATCCACTCGCTGCCCGGGCTGATGAAGTCAGCCAAAGTGGCGTTCAGATCGAGGTTGTCTCGCATCTGATCAAAGTAGGCCACATTCAGGTTGGCGCCTTGTTTGACCGTGCCACTGTCGGGCTGCAACTCGCCCAGGATCATCTTGAGCAAGGTGGTTTTGCCCGCGCCATTGGAGCCGATCAGGCCCACCTTGTCGCCGCGCAAGATGGTGCCCGAGAAGTCCTTGACGATGGTGCGGCCGCCGTAGCTCTTGCTGACGTTTTCCAGCTCTGCCACGATCTTGCCGCCCCGGTCGCCTTGCGCCACTTCCATCTTGGCGCGGCCGACGATGTCGCGGCGCTCGGCACGGGCATGGCGCAGGTCCTCCAGGCGCTTGATGCGGGCCACCGAGCGTGTGCGGCGCGCCTCCACGCCCTTGCGAATCCAGACTTCTTCTTGCGCCAGCAGCTTGTCGAACTTGGCATTGGTCACGGCCTCATCGGCCAGCTGTTGCGCCTTGAGCGCCTCATACGCCGTGAAGTTGCCGGGGTAGGTGCGCAGCACGCCGCGGTCCAACTCGACGATGCGGGTGCAGACGTTGTCCAAAAACGCGCGGTCGTGACTGATCAGCAAGATGCTGCCCTTGAAGGCCACCAGCAGCTCTTCCAGCCAGGTGATGGCGTCCAGGTCCAGATGGTTGGTCGGCTCGTCGAGCATCAGCACGTCGGGGCTGGCCACCAGCGAGCGGGCCAGGGCCACGCGTTTTTTGGTTCCGCCCGACAGGCCCGAAATGGGCAAATTCGGGTCCAGCTTCAGGCGCTGCAAGGTCTCGTCGACCCGTTGCTCCCAGTTCCAGCCATTGCGGGCTTCGATCTGGGTCATCAAGGCATCCAGGTCTTCGCCTTCGGCGTGGGCTTCAAAGCGCTCGCGCAAGGACTTGACCTCAGCGAGGCCTTCGCTGACGGTGCTGAACACCGTGGCGTCGTCAGCAAAAGACGGCTCTTGCGGCACGTAGGCCACTTCGATGCCGCTTTGGATCTGTAACTGGCCGTCGTCGGGCTTCTCCAGCCCAGCCAGGATCTTGAGCAGGGACGACTTGCCGGTGCCGTTGCGCCCGATCAGGCCGACACGCTCGCCCGTTTCGAGCGAAAACGCGGTGTGGTCCAGCAAGGCCACATGGCCAAAAGCCAGGCACGCGTCGTTGAGGGTCAAAACAGCCATGGTCAGGTTCGCAGTTCAATGTCAGGGAAAGTCCGACATTGTCGACCATGAATCCGTTTTCAGGGTGCGAGCTTGGCTTCCAGCGCGTCGATGAAGCGGGCGGCCACATTGAAGCCGGTCTGGTCGGTGATCTCCTGGAAGCAGGTGGGGCTGGTCACGTTGATCTCGGTCAGCTGCTCGCCGATGATGTCCAGACCCACCAAAAGCAAGCCGCGCGCGGCCAGAATGGGGCCCAGGTGGCGGGCCAGGGCCCAGTCCGACTCGCTCAAGGGCTGGGCGACACCTTTGCCGCCGGCTGCCAGGTTGCCACGCACCTCGCCGCCTTGCGGGATGCGGGCCAGGGCATAGGGCACGGCTTCCCCATCGATCAACAGCACGCGCTTGTCGCCTTGGGCAATGGCGGGCAAGAACCTTTGGACCATGATGGTTTGCTGGCCATCTTTGGTCAGGGTCTCGGCAATGCTGCCCAGGTTCAGGCCATCGTCCTTGACGCGGAAGATGCCCATGCCGCCCATGCCATCCAAAGGCTTGAGGATGATGTCCCGGTGCTCGGCATGGAAGGCGCGCACGGCGGCCATGTCACGCGTGACCAGGGTGGGCGCGATGTAGAGCGGGAATTCCAAAATGGCGAGCTTTTCCGGGTGCTCACGCAGCGCCTGCGGCTTGTTGAACACCTGGGCGCCTTCGCGCTCGGCCTGGGTCAGCAGGTGCGTGGTGTACAGGTACTCGGCGTCAAAGGGCGGGTCTTTGCGCATCAGCACGGCATCGAACCCGGCCAGGGCGCGCGGGGCCACTTCCTGCTCTTCGAACCAATCGTGTTCATCGCCGGTCAGGGTGATGCGGCGCGCACGGGCTTGCACTTCGCTACCGCGCTGCCAGATGATCTCCTGGGGCTCACAGGCCCACAGCTCATGCCCGCGGCCAGCGGCTTCGCGCATCATCGCAAAGGTGCTGTCCTTGTAGGTCTTGAAAGTGTGCAGAGGGTCGGCAACGAAGAGGAGCTTCATGGTGAGTCGGTTTCATCGGCAGGGCGAGCCCTGAAGTTTTCCACGAACAGCGTCAGCGTGCCAGCCACCAGGCCCCAGAAGGCCGAGGCCACGCCCATCAGGGTCACGCCCGACAAGGTGACGAGAAAGGTGATCAGGGCGGCTTCACGGTAGCGGTCGTCACGCAAAGAGGTGGCCAGGCCATTGGCAATGGTGCCCAGCAGGGCCATGCCCGCCACACCCATCACCAAGGCGGGCGGGAAAGCCGTCAACAAGCCCGCCACGGCCCCACCCAGCAGCCCCATGACGATGTAGAACAGGCCGCCCATGATGGCTGCGGTGTAGCGCTTGTGCGCGTCAGCATGCGCATGCGGATTGAGCACGATGGCCGCCGTGATGGCAGCCAGGTTGAAGGTGTAGCCGCCAAAGGGGGCCAGCAACACCGTGGTCACGCCTGACCAGGTCATCAGCGGTGACACGGGGGGCTGGTAGCCGGACACCTTGATGGCCGACACGCCGGGCACCGCTTGCGAGGCCATGGTGACGATGAACAAGGGCAAGCCCATGCCGATCACCGCGTGCCAGGACCACTGAGGTGTCACCCAGACCGGCTGGGCCAATTGCCATTGCAGCGCCTGCGTATTGAGCTGGCCTTGCCACCAGGCCAGCAGCGTGCCGACAAACAGCACGCCCAATACCGCATAGCGCGGCCACCATCGTTTGCCCACCAGATAGGTCAACAACATGCCGATGACCAGGCCCGGCTGAGGCGTGGCCGACGCGAAGGCCATCAAGGCAAATTTGGCCAGGATGCCGGCCAGCAGCGCAGAAGCCAGCGCCACGGGAATGCGGCTCATCATGCGTTCAAACCAGCCGGTGACGCCACACAACCACATCAACACACCGCACACCAGGAAGGCGCCGGTGGCCTCGGCCAGCGTGACGCCGGTGGCCGCGCTGGCGATGACGGCGGCGCCCGGGGTGGACCAGGTGATCAGAACGGGAATGCGGGTCCACAGCGACAGGCCGATGGTGCTGAGCCCCATGCCGATGCCCAGCGCCAGCACCCAGGAGGTGACCTGATCGGGCGAGGCGCCCAGTGAGCGGGCGGCATGAAAGATCAGGGCAATCGTGCTGGTGAACCCCACCAGTGTCGCCACAAAACCGGCCGAGACAGCCGTCAGGGACACGTCCCTGAAGACCTGTTTGACTGAAGCGGGCGACCCGTTCAGATCTCCACCTTGGAACCCAACTCCACCACGCGGTTGGCGGGCAGACTCAGGAAGTCGGCCGCACCGGCCGCGTTGCGATGCATGCCGGCAAACAGCTTTTCACGCCAGGGCGCCATGCCGCTGCCAATCGTGGGGATCACGATGTCGCGCGACAGGAAGTAGCTGGTCTCCATGTCATCGAGTTGCACGCCGTGGGCCTTGAGCAGCTTGAGCGCTTCAGGCACATCCGGGTCGTCCTTGAAGCCCAGATGCAGCATGACCTGCCAGCAGTTCTGGCCCAGGTCTTCCAGCTCGATCCGGTTTTCGGCCTTGATCCAGGGCACCTCATGCGACTTCACCGTCACGAACAGGTTCTGCATGTGCAGCACCTTGTTGTGTTTGAGGTTGTGCAACAAGGCATTGGGCGTGGTACCCGCATCGGCATTGAGGAAGACCGCCGTGCCCGACACGCGGGTGGGCGGGCTGGAGAACACCGCATCCAGGAAGGGATGCAAGTCAATGGCATCCGAGCGCAGGCGTTCGCTGAGCAGGGCCCGGCCTTCTTTCCAGGTCATCATCAGGGCGAACATGGTGATGCCGATCAGCAGAGGGAACCAGCCCCCGTCGATCACCTTGATCACGTTGGCGCTGAAGAACATCACGTCGATCACGAGGAAGGCGGATGTCGCCAGGATGCACAGCGGCAATGACAGCTTCCAGGCAAAACGGATCACGAAGAAGGTCATCACCGTGGTGATCAGCATGTCGATGGTGACGGTGATGCCGTAGGCGGCCGCCAGTTTGCCGCTGGAGCCGAAGAAGATCACAGCCATCACGATGCAGCCATACAAAGCCCAGTTCACGAACGGGATGTAGATCTGGCCGGTTTCGTTTTCAGAGGTATGCAAGATGCGCAGGCGCGGCAGGTAGCCCAGTTGAATCACCTGTTTGGTGACCGAGAAGGCCGCCGAAATCAGGGCTTGCGACGCGATCACCGTGGCGCACGTGGCCAGGCCTACCAGCGGGTACAGCGCCCATTGGGGTGCCATTTCAAAGAAGGGGTTCTCCACATTCTCGGGATGCTCCAGCAGCATCGCACCCTGGCCAAAGTAGTTCAACACCAGCGAGGGCATCACCAGACCGAACCACGCCAGGCGAATCGGGCGCTTGCCGAAGTGACCCATGTCGGCGTACAGGGCTTCTGCGCCGGTCGCACACAGGATGACTGCGCCCAAGGCCACATAGGCCAGCTTGGGGTGCTCGAAGATCAGGTCCAGGGCGTAAAAAGGGCTCAGAGCCAGCAGCACCGCCGGATTTTGTGCAATATGGGTGATGCCCAGCAGCGCCAGAACGCCAAACCAGATCAAGGTGATCGGGCCAAAGAACTTGCCGATGCCGCCGGTCCCGTGCTTCTGGACGGCGAACAGCGCCGTCAGCACCACCAGGGTCACGGGCACGATGAAGCGCTCCAGGCCGGGCGCGGCCACTTCCATCCCCTCGACGGCGGACAGCACGGAAATGGCGGGCGTGATCACCCCGTCGCCAAAAAAGATCGCCGTCCCGAAGATACCAATGGCCAGCAGCTTGGCTCTCAATGCCGGGAAGTCCTTGACCGCCGTTGACGCCAGGGCCAGCATCGCAATGAGGCCCCCTTCGCCGTTGTTGTCCGCCCGCAGGATCAGCGTGACGTACTTGAGGGTCACGATCACCGTCAAGGTCCAGAACATCAGGGACAGGATCCCGTAGATGTTGATCGGCGTCAGCGGCAGGTGTCCATGCGCAAACACTTCCTTGAGGGCATACAGGGGGCTCGTTCCGATGTCGCCATAGACGATACCGATCGCACCCAGGGTCAAGGCAGCCAGTTGACGGCCGCTCAGAGAGGCGTTTGTACTTTGCACGGACTGAATGAGCAAATCAGCGGAGGCGCCATTTTGCCCTGTTTGCAGGGCCGTGTCCCTCAGTAAGTTTCGGCATCGGGATCTGTGGCTTCCAGTTCATAGCTGGCCGCCAGCATCGCCAGCCGTCCCAGCACCCCGTACATATAGAAGCGATTGGGGGCGCTCACCCCCGGGCGTGCACCCGGACGGGGCATCTGGGTGGGCTCGGCAAAGGCCAGCGGCACGAAGCTGGCCCCTGGGGCGTTGAGGTTTTCGTCGATACCCCGGTCGGCATGCACCCGATAGAAGCCGCCCACCACATAGCGGTCGATCATGTAGACGACGGGCTCGGCCACGGCATCGTTGAGTTGTTCATAGGTGGGCACGCCTTCCTGAATGATCACGCGGGTGACCTCCTGGCCGTCCTTGACCACCGACATCTTGTTGCGGGTGCGGCGATTCAGCTCGGCCACCTCTTTGGCGTCGCGCACGGTCATGATCCCCATGCCATAGGTGCCGTTGTCAGCCTTGACGATGACGAAGGGCTTTTCGTTGATGCCGTATTCCTTGTATTTGCGGCGGATCTTGTTGAGAAGCGCCTCGACCTGGGTTTGCAGGCACTCGATGCCGGTGCCCCCCTGGAAATCGACGTCGTCGCACACGGCGTACATCGGGTTGATCAACCAGGGATCCATGCCCAGCAGCTTGGAGAATTTCTTGGCCACCTCTTCGTAGGCCGCAAAGTGCTGGCTCTTGCGGCGCACCGCCCAGCCGGCATGCAGGGGCGGCAGCAGGTACTGCTCATGCAGGTCCTTGAGGACATCCGGGATGCCGGCGGACAAGTCGTTGTTGAGCAAGATCGTGCAGGGATCGAAGTGCTTGAGGCCGAGTCGGCGCTTGGTGCGCACCAGGGGCTCCAGCGTCAGCGAGCTGCCATCGGGCAGTGGCAGCTCGGTGGGTTCGGTGATGGTTTCGTCCAAGGTGCCCAGTCGCACGTTCAGGCCAGCCAGGCTGAAGATCTGCACCAAACGCGCAACGTTAGACAGGTAGAAGCTGTTGCGCGTGTGTTTTTCAGGGATCAACAGCAGGTTCTTCGCCTCAGGACAGATCTTCTCGATGGCGGCCATGGCGGCTTGGACCGCCAGGGGCATCATCTCGGCCGTCAGGTTGTTGAACCCACCGGGATACAGATTGGTGTCCACCGGCGCCAGCTTGAAACCTGCGTTGCGCAGGTCCACCGAGGTGTAGAACGGTGGGGTGTGCTCCATCCACTCCAGCCGGAACCAACGCTCGATGGCGGGCATGGACTCCAGCATGCGCTGCTCGAGTTCGTTGATGGGGCCGGTGAGCGCGGTGATCAGGTGAGGAACCATGAGGGTGGCAAAGAGGGTCTTGGGTAGACCCCCATTCTAGGAACTTCAGAGCCCGCTGTGTCGCATCCATGAAAAAGGCCGCCCGAAGGCGGCCCCCGCTCAAGCCCCAAAGGGCCTGACTCACTTGTGATAGGCGGTTTCGCCGTGCGAGGTGATGTCCAGGCCTTCGCGCTCTTCCTCTTCAGGCACACGCAGACCGATCACGAGGTCGACAATCTTGTAGGCAATCACCGAGACCACGGCGGACCACACGACGGTCAGGCCCACGGCCTTGGCCTGCACCAGCAATTGGGCGGGAATCGAGTAGTCGGCCGGCGAGGTCATCGCCACCGTCACCCAGTCGGCCACCGTGCTGGGGCCACCCAGGTTGGGCGAGTTGAACACGCCGGTCACCAAGGCCCCGAAGATGCCGCCCACACCGTGCACGCCGAACACGTCCAGCGAGTCATCCGCGCCCAGCAGCTTCTTCAGACCGGTCACGCCCCACAGGCAGATCAAACCCGCCAGCAGGCCGATGATCACGGCACCACCGACGCCCACGTTCCCCGCTGCAGGGGTGATGGCCACCAGGCCTGCCACGGCGCCGGAGGCGGCACCCAGCATAGAGGCCTTGCCCTTGTGCAGCGCTTCACCCAGGCACCAGCCCAGCACCGCAGCGGCGGTGGCCACGAAGGTGTTGATGAAGGCGAGAGCGGCGAAGCCATTGGCTTCCAGCGCGGAGCCGGCGTTGAAGCCGAACCAGCCCACCCACAGCAGCGAGGCACCGACCATAGTCAGCGTCAGCGAGTGAGGCGTGAACGACTCTTTGCCATAGCCAATGCGCTTGCCGACCATGTAGGCGCCGACCAGGCCGGCGACAGCGGCGTTGATGTGCACCACGGTGCCACCGGCAAAGTCCAGCGCACCCCATTGCCAGATCAGGCCGGCCTTGCCATTCATGGCATCGACCACATCCTTGGATGCGTAGGCGTCCGGGCCCATCCAGAACCAGACCATGTGCGCGATCGGGGCGTAGCTGAAGGTGAACCACAGCACCATGAACAGCAGCACGGCCGAGAACTTGATGCGTTCGGCAAACGCGCCCACGATCAGGCAGCAGGTGATGCCGGCGAACGTGGCCTGGAAGGCGGCGAACACGATCTCGTACATGGGCACACCCTTCGAGAAGGTGGCGCCAGTGGCGAAGGTGCCGGCGACGTTGTCCCAGATGCCCTTCATGAACAGGCGGTCCATGCCCCCGATGAAAGCATTCCCTTCGGTGAAGGCCAGGCTGTAGCCGTACACGAACCACAGCACGACGATCAGCGAGAAGGTGACCATGACCTGCATCAGCACGGACAGCATGTTCTTGCTGCGCACCAGGCCGCCATAGAACAGAGCCAGGCCCGGCACCGTCATCAGGATCACCAGCAGCGTGGAGACCATCATCCAGGTCGTGTCGCCCTTATTGGGTACCGGAGCGGGCGCCGCCGCAGCGGACGCTGCCTCGGTTGCGGCAGGTGCAGCTTCAGAAGCGGGGGCGGCAGGCGCCACGGCAGATGCGTCTGCGGCGACAGCGGATGCTGCAAGGGGAGCGAGGGCGGCGGCTTCCTCGGCGTGCGAGACGCCCAGTAGACCAAACGCCGCCAGCCCCAGTGCGATGGACGCAATGAGTTTTCTCATGAAATGCCTCTTGGAAAAACTAGGAAGGGGGGTGAGCAAAGGGTTGCCGGACCGATCACAACGCGTCCTGGCCGGTCTCGCCGGTTCGGATGCGGATGACTTGCTCCAGCGAGGTGACGAAGATCTTGCCGTCACCGATCTTGCCGGTGCGCGCAGAAGCCTCGATGGCCTCGATCACTCGGTCCAGGATGGCTTCATCCACGGCTGCTTCGATCTTCACCTTGGGCAGGAAATCGACCACGTATTCCGCGCCTCGGTACAGCTCGGTATGGCCTTTTTGACGGCCGAAGCCTTTGACTTCGGTTACCGTGATGCCTTGCACGCCGATGGCGGACAGGGCCTCTCGGACTTCATCAAGCTTGAATGGCTTGACGATGGCGGTCACCATTTTCATGGTTCATTCTCCGGTGAGGTTGGCAGAAAAATCGGTACACCTCAGCTTCTGCATGAACCGTGCCAGCGCGCCAAAACGGGGATGGGGGTGCATGACCCGCTCAGCGCTGCACCGATTTGGAGGGCAGCAGCGCGTCATGCACCGTCTTGGCTTGCTGCGAGGCGGTTTTCTCGCCATGGACGCCAGCTCGCACCATTGCTGTGCGTTCAATGCGACGCGAGTCGCCCTTCAGAGGGGCGCGCGTCGTGGCGGCGCTGGGCACAATGCCTTTTTTTTGGCCAACGCAGTACCGCCCATGTCCCTTGCCATTGTTCACAGCCGTGCCCTGGACGGGCTCAAGGCGCCCGAGGTCACCATCGAGGTCCACCTGGCCAACGGCCTGCCGTCCTTCACGCTGGTCGGGTTGGCTGACACGGAGGTGAAGGAATCCAAAGAACGCGTGCGCGCGGCGCTGAGCAACACGGGGCTGGAGTTTCCCTATAACAAGCGCATCACGGTCAACATGGCCCCCGCCGACTTGCCCAAGGAGTCCGGGCGCTTTGACCTGCCGATCGCCGTCGGCATCCTGGCGGCCATGGGGCACCTGGATGCCGAGAAACTGGCGGACAAGGAATTTGCCGGTGAGTTGTCCCTGGGCGGCGAATTGCGACCCATTCGAGGCGCGCTGCCCATGGCGTTGGCCCTGCACCAGCAGGCCGCCAGCAGCGACCGCCCCGCACGGGGTCTGGTGCTGCCCATCCAAAGTGCGCGTGAGGCATCGTTGGTGGAAGGCGTGACCCTTTACGGGGCCGCGCATCTGGCTGACGTGGTGGCGGCCTTGCGGCCGAACGACCCGGGCACCGCCGAGGCCGGGCTGATCCGCATGGTGGCCGATACGGCGGCGACGCAAGCGAAGGCGGCCCGCACCCGCGACCTGCGCGAGGTCAAGGGGCAGTCAGCGGCCAAGCGTGCGCTGGAGGTCGCTGCGGCGGGCGGGCATTCGCTTTTGATGGTCGGGCCGCCCGGCACCGGCAAGTCCATGCTGGCGCAGCGATTTGGCACCCTGTTGCCCGATCTGACCGTTTCGGAAGCGCTGGAATCGGCGGCCCTGTCCAGTCTGGTCGGGCGCTTCGAGATCGGCCAGTGGCGGCAGAGAGTCATGCGGGCGCCGCATCACAGCGCGTCTTCGGTCGCCCTGGTGGGTGGGGGCTCGCCGCCGCGTCCGGGCGAGATCTCGCTGGCACACCATGGGTTGTTGTTTCTCGATGAACTGCCCGAGTTTCCGCGTGCCGC
Source organism: Acidobacteriota bacterium (assembly GCA_050259275.1). Classification (GTDB taxonomy): domain Bacteria; phylum Pseudomonadota; class Gammaproteobacteria; order Burkholderiales; family Burkholderiaceae_C; genus Aquabacterium. The sequence goes on along the minus strand of JBLNAI010000015.1, from coordinate 33,885 downwards.
ATTGGAAGCACTGCGAGAGCCCTTGGAAACTGGGCAGATCACCATTTCACGCGCGGCGCGGCGCCATGACTTTCCGGCCCGGTTTCAGCTGCTGGCGGCCATGAATCCCTGTCCCTGCGGACACTTTGGCAACCCACTCAAAGCCTGCCGGTGCACACCGGATCAGGTGGCGCGTTATCAGGCCAAGCTGAGCGGTCCCCTGCTGGACCGCATTGATGTGCAGGTCGATGTTCCCATGGTGTCGCCCGACGTGCTGGCGCGCAGTCCGGACGGGGACAGTTCCGAGCAGGTGGCCCAACGGGTTGCACGGGCGCGCGAGGTTCAGCGTCAGCGCCAGGGATGCCTCAATGTGGATCTGGGCCCGGCCGCGCTGGACGAATTTTCGCGAGCCGATGCTTCTGCGCTCTCCTTTCTGCAGACGGCCTGCACGCGCCTGGGCTGGTCCGGGCGGGCCTTTCATCGGGTCCTCAAACTGGCGCGGACGATTGCCGATCTGGCCGATGAGACCACCGTGCTGTCCGCCCATGTCGCCGAGGCGATCCAGTACCGTCGTGTCCTGCACCAGAATCAGGCATAGACTGACGCATCGGACAAAAGGATGCTGAATGATGCAAGCTTCTAGATGGATGGTGGCAGCGGGTTTGCTGGCCGCTTCTTGGATGGCTCAAGCCGCTGCCGTGTCGCCCGCGGCGACCGCTGGGGCGTCTTCTGCGCTGGCCAAGCAGGGTGGGGTGCAGGTCGATGGCGCCTGGATTCGTGCGACGGTGAAAGGTCAGCAGGTGACGGGGGGCTTCATGGATCTGACCAGTGCGCAAGCGCTCACCCTGGTCGGATTTGAGTCGCCGATTGCCCGGCGTGCCGAGCTGCACGAAATGGCCATGGACGGTGACGTGATGCGCATGCGCCAGATCGATGCGTTGGCCTTGCCGGCGGGCGCGACGGTCTCCCTCAAGCCCGGTGGACACCATTTGATGCTGACAGGCCTGAAACAGCCGCTGTCAGAAGGCGACACGGTGCCTTTGACGCTGTTGCTCAAGGGGGCGGACGGCAAGGTCGTCAAGCAAGTGCTGTCGGTGCCCGTGAAGGCGCCCCTGATGGCGCATCCCCACGCCGATCACGGGCATCCCGCTCACTGATCTTCCAGGCGCCGGGGCGGATAGGTATCCCAGCCCTGGCAGCCCGGGCATTGCCAGAAATAATGCTGGCCTTCAAATCCGCAAGCGGCGCAGCGGTAGCGCTGCAGCGGTTTGGCGGCGGTCGCCATGGCCGTCTGCAATTTTTCAATCTCGGTCTTTTCCAGCGCCTGGTCGCTCGCCATGCGCTCGCGGATCAGCCCTTGTGCGGCGGACAGCGAGGGCTGCGCGGTGATGTGCGCGATCAGGCGTTGACGGCGCAGCTGCGCGTCCGGCTGCAGGGCGTTCCACGCATTCAAGATGTCGATGGAGGGCACCTGGGCATAAAGCGCGTCGAGCTTGTGCAGCGCTTGCTCGCTGGCCTGGCAGGCCTGCGCGGCTTTGGCATAGTCCATCGCAATCAGCGAGAAAGAATGCGGCTGCAAGGCCATCAACTCGTTCCAGGCCTGCAAGGCCTTGGCCGGCTCGCCCTGGCGGATCCAGCGCTGGCCGATGATCACCAGAGGCCGCGCCGCCTGAGGCGCGGCTTCTCGGGCCCGAGCCAGGGCTTGATCTGCTTCTTCCGGCCGGCCACGCGCGTCCGCCTCCTGGGCGATCTCACACCAGTGGTGTGCAATCCGGTTGGAAAAGGACCCGGTGCCCGAAGCTTCCAGGCGGTGCGCCACTTCAATGGCCGGGTGCCAGTTGCGCGAGCGCTCGTTCAGATTGAGCAAGGCCAGCCGGGCATCGGTGGTGAAGGCCGTGCCTTCCAGCGCCTTGAATGCCTCTTCAGCGCGGTCAAACAGACCCGCCTTCATGAAGTCATGGGCCAGCGCGTGTTGCGCCTTCTCCCGCTCTTCCTGGCGCAGGTCGGCCCGAGCCAGCAGATGTTGGTGGACACGAATGGCGCGCTCATATTCGCCACGGCGACGAAACAGGTTGCCCAACGCAAAGTGCAGGTCGGAGGTGTCTGGATCGTGCTGAACGGCTTCGATGAAGGCGTCAATGGCCTTGTCCTGCTGTTCATTGAGCAGCAGGTTCAGTCCCTTGAAATAGGCCTGGGGTGAAGCCCGGTCCTCACGTTTGAGCTGGCGTAAATCCAGGCGCGAGGCCATCCAACCCAGCAGAAACACCACGGGGAAGGCCAGCAGCAACCATTGCAGTTCGAAATCCATGCGCTATTTTGCCGCCTTTACTTGGTGGGCTTGCGGGGCGCCGGCATATCGGGCGGAAAAGGCAGTTCGGCGGGCAAGGTCAGGGGGCCAGACCGTGAGGCGGGGCCGGATGCGTAGGCGGCGTTGGCCGTCGGGGCGTCAGCCGTGTACACGGCATCCGGCAGCCAGAGAAGACGTTGCTTGGCATCCTTGCGATGACGCCACCAGCTCGGCAGCATGGCCAGCACGCCAGAGACGCAGCCCATGCCAAAGACCGCCAGCACCACCATCACCATCGGTGCCTGCCAGTGATAGCCCCAGAACCAGTGCAAGTCCACCTCATGCCGGTTGTTCAGCGCGAACGCGAACAGCACGAAAAACAGAAAGCCTCGCCACAGCCAGTTCAAGGTGCGCATGGTGTCAGGACTCGGTCGTTGGGGTTGTCTCGTGAGCCAGGCCGTGTTCCAGGTCCAGGGCCTGACCTTGTTTGTCGACGCCTTCGCGCAAAGCTTTACCTGGCTTGAAGTGCGGGACGAGTTTTTCAGGGATCAGCACCTGTTCGCCGGAACGCGGATTGCGGCCCATGCGGGGCGGGCGGCGGTTGATCGAGAAGCTGCCAAAGCCGCGGATCTCGATGCGGTGACCTCGTGCCAAGGCGTCGGACATGGCGTCCAAAATGGTCTTGACGGCAAACTCGGCGTCGCGTTGGGTGAGTTGTCCAAAGCGCTCGGCCAGGCGAGCCACGAGATCGGAACGGGTCATGAAGATGGCTTGAAATCTGAGGCTGTGATGAATCCACCGCAGGTCGCTGCGACAGGGTGTCACTCATCACAGCCCCCTGATGGACGGGTAGCCCATCTTGGGGATGTGGACCTGATCGATGTTGTCACAGCGATCAGGTAGTCAAAGGCTGAATCAGCCGTTGTTTTGGTCCAGTTTGGCCTTGAGCAGGGCGCCCAGGCTGGTGGTGCCGGAGCCTTCCTTGGTCGTCTCGGTGCTCAGACGTTGCAGAGCTTCTTGCTGCTCGGCGCTGTCCTTGGCCTTGACCGACAACTGGATGTTGCGGGTCTTGCGATCGATGTTGACGATCACGGCGGTGACTTCGTCGCCTTCCTTCAGCACGTTGCGAGCGTCTTCAACGCGGTCACGGCTGATTTCGGAAGCGCGCAGGTAACCGATGATGTCATCACCCAGGTTGATTTCCGCGCCCTTGGCATCCACGGTCTTCACGGTACCGGTGACGGTGGCGCCACGGTCGTTCAGGGTGGTGTAGTTGGTGAACGGATCGCTGTCCAACTGCTTGATGCCCAGGGAGATGCGCTCACGCTCGACGTCGATGGCCAACACGATGGCTTCAACTTCCTGGCCCTTCTTGTAGTTGCGCACGGCGGCTTCGCCGGGCTCGTTCCAAGACAGGTCAGACAGGTGCACCAGACCGTCGATGCCAGCGGCCAGACCGACGAACACGCCGAAGTCAGTGATGGACTTGACGGGGCCCTTGACCTTGTCGCCGCGCTTGAAGTTCTGCGAGAAGTCGTCCCATGGGTTCGGCTTGCATTGCTTCATGCCCAGAGAGATACGACGCTTGTCTTCGTCGATTTCCAGGACCATGACTTCCACTTCGTCGCCCAGGTTGACGATCTTGTTGGGAGCCACGTTCTTGTTGGTCCAGTCCATTTCGGAGACGTGCACCAGACCTTCGATGCCGGGTTCGATCTCAACGAATGCGCCGTAGTCAGCGATGTTGGTGACCTTGCCGAACAGACGGGTCGAAGCAGGGTAACGGCGCGAGACGCCAACCCATGGATCGTCGCCCATTTGCTTCAGGCCCAGCGAGACGCGGTTCTTCTCTGCGTCGAACTTCAGGACCTTGGCCGACAGCTCTTGACCCACGGTCACGACTTCGGATGGGTGACGGACACGGCGCCATGCCATGTCGGTGATGTGCAGCAGACCGTCGATACCGCCCAGGTCCACGAACGCACCGTATTCGGTGATGTTCTTGACCACGCCCTGGACGATCGCGCCTTCGCGCAGCGTTTCCATCAGCTTGGCGCGCTCTTCGCCCATCGAAGCTTCAACCACAGCACGGCGCGACAGCACGACGTTGTTGCGCTTGCGGTCCAGCTTGATGACCTTGAATTCCATGGTCTTGCCTTCGAACGGCGACATGTCCTTGACAGGGCGCGTATCGAGCAAAGAACCAGGCAGGAAAGCACGGATGCCGTTGACCAGAACGGTCAGACCGCCCTTGACCTTGCCGTTGACGGTACCGGTCACGAAGTCGCCGGAGTCCAGAGCGGTTTCCAGAGACAGCCACGAAGCCAGACGCTTGGCCTTGTCGCGCGACAGGATGGTGTCGCCGTAGCCGTTTTCGATGGCATCCACGGCCACCGACACGAAGTCGCCCACTTGGACTTCGATTTCGCCCTGGTCGTTGCGGAATTCGTCGATAGGCACATAAGCCTCAGACTTCAGGCCGGCGTTGACAACCACGAAGTTGTGTTCAACGGCCACCACCTCAGCGGTGATGACTTCGCCCGTGCGCATATTGGCACGTTGCAACGACTCTTCAAAAAGGGCGGCAAAAGATTCAGACATGGAATTTCCTGTGCTGACGGGTGTCAGCGGAAACGCTCGGGTCGACAGGAACGACCAGAACGGGTTGGGTTGAAGAACATGACATCCGGGCGGGCCTGGCGGCCTGTCTTGAGGACTCAAACCCTTGCCTGGCAGCAAGGGCGGGATGTCACAGCCTTTGAAAAACCTCCGAAAGGGTCAGGACTTGACCAGAACGTGAGGCCAGCCATCCACCCACCAACCCAGCACGGTGTCGACCGATTGGTCGATCGTCAAAGCCGAGTTGTCGAGCAGACGGGCGTCTGCAGCAGGGACCAGAGGCGATATCGCGCGGGTGCGATCCCGCAGGTCGCGCGCCTCCAAATCTGCGCAAATCTCTTCTAGATTAGCAGAAATCCCTTTTGAAATCAATTGGTTATACCGGCGTTCCGCTCGTTCTTTAACGGTGGCTGTTAAAAACACCTTCAAACCGGCATCCGGGAAGATCACGGTGCCCATGTCGCGGCCATCGGCCACCAGGCCCGGCATGCCGCGGAAGGACAGTTGCAGTTCGACCAATGCCTGGCGCACGCCTGGGTAGGCCGAGATTTTGGATGCCGTCTGCCCGATGACTTCGCGGCGCAACTCGTCACTGACGTCGCAGCCATCCAGCCAGACGTGGTGGGCCTCAAAGCGCAAGGTCAGCTCATGTCCGATCTTGCGGGCCAATTGCTCCAGCCCCGCTTCGTCGTCGGTGCTGACCCCCCGACTGATCGCAGCCAGCGCGGTGACCCGGTAGAGCGAGCCCGAATCCAGGAACTTGTAGCCCAGGCGGGTGGCCAGGGCGCTGGCCAGCGTGCCTTTGCCGGAGGCGGTCGGGCCGTCAATCGTGATCACGGGGATCAGATCGAGGTTGGTCTGGGCGACCTGGAACAGGGTTTCAAAGTAGTCCGGGAAGGTTTTGCCCACGCAGCGGGGGTCGTCGATCCGGACGGAAATGTTTTGCCCCGACGCCTTGGGCGCCAGCGGGCTGAAGGCGGCCAGCGAGAAACACATCGCCATGCGATGGTCGTCGTAGGTGTGAATGCTGCCGTGTTGCCAGGCACCCGCAGGCGGTGTGACCTCGATGAAGTCCTGCCCTTCGACCACGGTGGCACCCAATTTGCGCAGTTCGCACGCCATGGCCGCGATGCGATCGGTCTCTTTGACGCGCCAGCTGGCGATGTTGCGCAGGCGGGTCGTGCCTTCGGCATACAGCGCCATCACCGCCAGGGTCATGGCGGCATCGGGGATGTGGTTGCAGTCCATGTCGACCGCTTTGAGGGGCCAGGTGCCGCGGCGGATTTCCAGCCAGTTCGGTCCGCTGGTGACTTGGGCGCCCATGGCCTGGGCCGCGTCCACAAAGCGGATGTCACCCTGGATGGATGCCGCGCCCACGCCTTCGACGCGAACGGGTTCCTTGATGCCCGCAATGGCGCCGGCTGCGATGAAGTAGGACGCCGAAGAGGCATCGGCTTCGACATGGATCTCGCCGGGCGACTGATAACGGCAGCCCTGCGGGATGATGAACCGCTCCCAACCTTCTCGCTGCACCTGGATGCCAAAGCGCGCCAGCAAGTTGAGCGTGATCTCGATATAGGGCTTGGAGATCAACTCGCCTTCGACCTCGATGGTCAGGGCGCGGTCTTGGGTGACCAGAGGCAAGGCCAGCAGCAAGGCCGTCAAGAACTGGCTGGACACATCGCCGCGCACCTTGATGGGTGCGGTCAGATTGAGCTTGCCACCGCGCAGGCGCAGGGGCGGATAGCCCTCTTTGCCCAGGCATTCGATGTCGCAGCCCAATGGACGCAGGGCATCGACCAAATCACCAATCGGACGCTCGTGCATCCGGGGGATGCCGCTGAGCTCGAACACGCCGCCTTGGGTGGCCGACAACACTGCCAAAGCTGCCGTCAGCGGGCGCATGGCGGTGCCGGCATTGCCCAGGAACAACTCGGCCTTGAACACGGCCAGCTTGCCGCCCAGACCGGTGATGTGAACCGTGTCACCGCTTTGCTGGATGTCGCAGCCCAGCAAGCGCAGAGACTCCAGCATCACGCGGGTGTCGTCAGACGCCAGCAGGTCATGCACGACCGTGGTGCCTTCGCTCAGGCCGGCCAGGAGCAGAACGCGGTTGGAAATGCTCTTGGAGCCAGGAAGTCGCACCGAACCGCCCGCTTCGAGCAGGGGCGGCAGGTCAAGAAAAGCGGTCGTGTACATGCAAATTCAGGTTCAGCGGCTGACAGGCGGTTTGCCGCTCAGCTGCCATTGGCTGCGCGCGTCGGAGGCGGTCTGGATCAAAGCTTGCAGCGGTCCGCCATTCCAGTCACGCATATTGCGTTCCAGGTGTTCCAGCGCTTCGCGGAAGGCGGCAGCTTGTTTGAGGATTTCTTCCCGATTGGACAAGAGGATGTCGCGCCAGATGGTGGGCTCGCTGGCCGCAATGCGGCTGAAGTCGCGAAAGCCCGGGCCGGCCAGAGACAGGAATTCCTGCCCCAGCGGTTGCTCGGCCAGGGCGTTCATGTAGGCAAACGCCAGCAAATGGGGCAAGTGGCTCACGGCGGCGAAAGCGGCGTCGTGATGCTCCGGGGTCATCTTCAGGACCTGACAGCCCACCGCCGCCCACACGTCGGTGGCCTTTTGCACCATCGTGGCATCGGTCTGTGGCAGCGGCGTGAGAATGACTTTGCGCCCTTGGTAGAGCAGTGCGTCGGCATGGTCGATGCCTGCCACTTCTCGGCCGGCAATGGGGTGTGCCGGCACGAACGCAGGCAGACGCTCCTTGAGCACGCGGCGGGCCGCGTCGACCACGTCGCGCTTGGTGCTGCCCACGTCCATGAACAGGACGCCAGGGTCGACCAGGTGACGAATGGCGCGGAAAGTGGCTTCGGTGGCCGCAACAGGCACCGCGATGATGACGATGTCCGAGCCCGATACGGCCAGCAGGGCCGATTCGGCCGCGACGTCGATCACGCCCAAGCGGCGTGCCTTCTCAACGGTGGAGGGTGACTTGCTGTAGCCCACCACGCGTTTGACCAGGCCGGCCTTCTTCAGGGCAAGGGCAAACGAGCCGCCCATCAGGCCACAGCCGATCAAGCCAAGTTGGTTGAACATCCTGCGCAATCCTTCAAGGGCAAATTAATGCGTATCCAGGGGGTAGCTGCCCAGCACTTTGAAGAACGAGCATTGCTGACGCAGTTCTTCGAGGGCGGCTGCCACATTGTCCTGTGCCGGATGTCCGGCCAGGTCGATGAAAAACAAATATTCCCACTGGCCGGAACGGGCCGGGCGGGACTCCAGGCGGCTCATCGACACATTGTGGCGCTTGAGCGGCACCAGCATGTCATGCACTGCCCCGGGGCGGTTGTTGACCGACACCACCAGGCTGGTGCAGTCGTGCCCCGTCGGCGCAGCGGACTGGTGTCGATCCGGGTGGGTGATGACCACGAAACGTGTACGGTTGTGGGCGTCATCCTGAATGGCACGCTGCACCACATGCACCCCATACTGGGACGCGGCCCGCTCGCTGGCAATGCCGGCGATGCTGGCGTCCAGGCTCGCCAGGCGGGCGCCTTCGGCGTTGCTGGACACCGCGCGTCGTTCCGCGTTCGGCAAATTCTGGGTCAACCAGCCTTGGCATTGGGCCAGGGCCTGCGGGTGAGCGCAGACGACGGCGATGTTGTCCATGCCGGGCTCTTTGCGCAGCAGGTTGTGCGTCACCATCAAGCTGGTTTCGCCCACGATGGTCAGGCGCGACTGCAGCAACAAGTCCAGCGAGCGCGCGACCACGCCTTCGGTCGAGTTTTCAATGGGCACGACGCCGAAGTCCGCGGCTTGCGCCGAGGTGGCGCGGAACACCTCATCAATGCTGGGGCACGCCATGGCATCAATGGACGAGCCAAAGTAGTTCAGGGCGGCCTGCTCGGTGAAGGTGCCGATCGGTCCCAGAAAGGCAACCTTCTGGCGACCTTCGAGCGAGCGGCAGGCCGACATGATCTCGCGCCAGATCGGGGCGATGCTCTCGGCCAGGATGGGGCCGGGGTTGCGCGTCTTGAGCCCGTCGATGACCTGAGCTTCACGATCCGGCCGGAAAACGGGCGAGCCGTCGATCTTCTTGACTTCGCCGACGGCCTGCGCCAGGCCGGCGCGTTGGTTGAGTAGGCTCAGCAGCTGCTGGTCGACCGCGTCAATGCGCACGCGCAGATCCGCCAGTTGCTCGTCAACCGGGCGGCCGTCGGGTTGGTAGTGCTCAGCCATGGCTCGCTGCAAATTCTTTCATGTAGGCCACCAAGGCCTGTACACCCGCCAAAGGCATGGCGTTGTAGATCGAGGCACGCATGCCCCCGACGCTCTTGTGCCCCTTCAACTGAAGCAAGCCTTGGGCCTTGGCGCCCGCCAGGAAGGCGTCGTTGAGGTTGTCGTTGGGCAAGAAGAAGGGAATGTTCATCCGCGAGCGGCAGTTCTTGGCCACTTTGGTGATGTAAAAACCCGAGGCGTCGACGTAGTCGTAGAACAGGTTGGCCTTGGCCACATTGCGTGCCTCGATCGCCGCCAAGCCGGTCAGATCGCCTTCACGTTGGCGCTTGATCCACTGGAACACCAGGCCCGCCAGATACCAGGGGTAGGTAGGCGGGGTGTTGTACATGGAATCGTTGTTGGCCACGATCTGGTAGTCGAAAGCCGAGGGGGTGATGGGCAAAGCATGGCCGATCAGATCTTCGCGAATGATCACCAGCGTCAAGCCCGCAGGGCCGATGTTCTTTTGCGCGCCGGCATAAGCCACGCCCACGCGTGCCCAGTCAATCGGACGCGAGACAATGTGCGAGGAGCAATCGATCACCAGCGGCGCTTGGGTGCCCAAAGCGGCCAGATCAGGCAACTCGTGCATCTCCACGCCGTGGATGGTCTCGTTGCTGCACACATGCACGTAGGCCGCGTTGTCGCTGATCTTCCAGCCGCCATAGTTAGGCAGGGTGGTGTGGTGGTCGCCTTCATTGGTGGCTGACACGTGCACTTCGCAGTACTTGCGCGCCTCTTTGGCCGACTTTTGTGACCACGAGCCCGTGATCACGTAATCCGCCCGGCCACCCCGAGACAGGTTCATCGGCAGGATCGCGTTTTCAGCGATGGCGCCGCCTTGCATGAACAGGATCTTGTAGTGGGCGGGAACGGACAGGATCTCGCGCAGATCGGCTTCGGCCTGCTGGGCAATGGAGATGAACTCCTTGCCACGGTGGCTCATTTCCATGACGCCCATGCCGCTGCCATGCCAGTCGAGCATCTCGGCTGCGGCCTGCTGCAGCACCTCTTCCGGCAATGCTGCGGGGCCAGCAGAGAAATTGAATGGGCGCGTCATGTCGTGATCACTTCTTGGCAGGTTTGCTCGAGCCGGCTTTGCCACTGGGGGTCGAGCCCGCGTTGCCACCCGACGCATTGGCCAGAATCTGACGCACGTTGGCGGCGGTCTTGTTCAGAAACGGGTCCACGCCCGGGCGGGCATCGGCAATGATCTTGTCGAGGAGTTTGTCGGTCAACTCCGGGAGCATGTTCTGGAATTTCTTCAGGACAGGCGACTCCAGCACCGACACCAGCGTGCGCAATTCTTCTTCCGTGAACTTCTCGTCCAGGATGGGTGCCATGTTGGCCTGCGCCATCTTGGTGGCACTGGCCTGGATCAGCGGCGTGGCGGCCTCGACATACTTCTTCAACTCGGCATCGACCGCTTGCGCGGTGGCTTGCCGTTTGTCTTCGGGCACGTTCTGCATGATCATTTTCTGAGCCGCTGCAGCCATTTGCATGGGTTGCTGCTCAATGATGCCGCGCGCGGTGTTGTCGATCCCCGGTTGCTGCAAGACGAGCAACTTGTTGATCAATTCCTTCTTCGCGGCAGTTTGCGCGTGGGCAGCGGGCACAGCCAGCACGCACAACAAGGCAGAGGCCAGGGCCAGTTTTTTGAGGGTCATGGTGTCGGGTCTCGATGGGGGTGGGTCAGGATGCATCGTCGCCATTGGCGGCGTCGGCACCTGGGGTCGGGTCGGTGTCGGTGTCGCTTTCGACTGCGGCATCACCGGCGGCGTCGTTCTCTACGATCCGTTGCAGGCCAATGAGTTTCGCACCTTCATCCAAAGCAATCAGGGTGACGCCTTGTGTGGCGCGGCCCAGCTCGCGGATCTCGGAGACGCGGGTGCGAACCAGCACGCCCTTGTCGGTGATCAGCATGATCTCGTCAGCCGGACGCACCAGGGTGGCGGCCACCACCTTGCCGTTGCGCTCGGACTGCTGGATGGCGATCATGCCCTTGGTGCCGCGACCGTGGCGGGTGTACTCGACGATGCTGGTGCGCTTGCCGTAGCCGTTCTCGGTCGCGGTCAACACCGACTGCGATTCGTCTTCGGCCACCAGCATGGCGATCACGCTTTGGCCGTCTTCCAGCATCATGCCGCGCACGCCGCGGGCGCTGCGGCCCATGGGGCGCACGTCTTCTTCGTCAAAGCGCACGGCCTTGCCGCCGTCGCTGAACAGCATCACGTCGTGCTTGCCATCCGTCAGAGCGGCCCCGACCAGGATGTCACCCTCGTCCAGGCCCACGGCGATGATGCCGGCCTTACGTGGGTTGCTGAAGTCGGTCAGCGGGGTCTTCTTGACCGTGCCCAGGCGAGTGGCCATGAACACATAGTGGTCTTCAGGGAAGCTGCGGAACTCGCCGGTCAACGGCAGCACCACGTTGATCTTCTCGTCTTTTTCGAGTGGGAACATGTTGACCATCGGCTTGCCGCGCGAGTTGCGCGAGCCTTGTGGCACTTCCCAGACCTTGATCCAGTAGACACGGCCCCGGTTGCTGAAGCACAGGATGTAGTCGTGTGTGTTGGCGATGAAGAGCTGGTCGATCCAGTCGTCTTCCTTCGTTGCCGTGGCCTGCTTGCCGCGGCCGCCGCGTTTCTGGGCGCGGTACTCGCTCAGAGGCTGGCTCTTGATGTAGCCGGTGTGCGAGATCGTCACGACCATGTCGGTCGGGGTGATCAGGTCTTCGGTGCCCAGCTCTTGCGCGTTGTGCTCAATGGTGGAGCGGCGGGCGCCCAGCTTGGTTTGACCAAACTCTTGGCGGATGGCGATCAGCTCTTCCGAGATGATGAAGGACACGCGCTCAGGCTTGGACAGGATGTCCAGCAGATCGGCGATCTGGGCCATCACGTCCTTGTACTCGCCGATGATCTTGTCTTGTTCTAGACCGGTCAGGCGTTGCAGACGCATCTGCAGGATTTCGCCCGCTTGGTCGTCAGACAGGCGATACAGGCCGTCCGGCTGCATGCCGTAATTCAGGGGCAAGCCTTCGGGGCGGTAGTCCTGGGCGTTGCCTTCGGTGCGGGCCAGCATCTCGCGCACCATGGACGAATCCCAGCTCTTGGCCATCAGGGCGGCCTTGGCCACAGGCGGTGTGGGCGAGGTCTTGATGGTTTCGATGAACTCGTCGATGTTGGCCAGCGCCACGGCCAGGCCTTCCAGCACATGGCCGCGCTCGCGCGCTTTGCGCAACTCGTACACGGTGCGGCGGGTGACCACTTCGCGGCGGTGCTCCAGGAAGACCGTGATCAGGTCCTTCAGGTTGCACAGCTTGGGCTGGCCGTCGATCAGGGCCACCATGTTGATGCCGAAGGTGTCCTGCAACTGCGTCTGCTTGTACAGATTGTTGAGGATCACTTCGGGCACTTCGCCGCGCTTGAGTTCGATCACCACCCGCATGCCGGACTTGTCGGACTCGTCCTGGATGTGGCTGATGCCTTCGATCTTCTTCTCATTGACCAGTTCGGCGATGCGCTCGAGCAGGTTCTTCTTGTTGACCTGGTAGGGGATCTCGTCAACGATGATCGCCTGACGGTCGCCCTTGCCGATGTCTTCAAAGTGCACGCGGGCTCGCATGACCACGCGACCACGACCCGTGCGATAGCCTTCGCGCACGCCGGACAGGCCGTAGATGATGCCGGCGGTGGGGAAGTCCGGTGCCGGGATGATTTCCATCAGCTCTTCAACGGAGCAGTCCGGGTTCTTGAGCGAATGCAGGCAGGCGTCCACCACCTCGTTGAGGTTGTGCGGCGGGATGTTGGTGGCCATGCCCACCGCGATACCGGCCGAGCCGTTGATCAGCAGGTTGGGCAGACGAGCCGGCAGCACCAGCGGCTCTTTTTCGGAGCCGTCGTAGTTGGGCCCGAAATCGACGGTTTCCTTGTCGATGTCGGCCAGCATTTCATGGGCGATCTTGGCCAGACGGATTTCGGTGTAACGCATCGCCGCTGCGTTGTCGCCGTCGACCGAACCGAAGTTGCCCTGACCGTCGACCAGCATGTGGCGCAGTGAGAAGTCCTGCGCCATGCGCACGATGGTGTCGTACACCGCCGAGTCGCCGTGCGGGTGGTACTTACCGATCACGTCACCCACGATACGGGCCGACTTCTTGTAGGCGCGGTTCCAGTCGTTGTTCAGTTCGTGCATCGCGAACAGCACGCGGCGATGCACCGGCTTGAGGCCGTCACGTGCATCGGGCAGGGCACGACCGACGATCACGCTCATCGCGTAATCGAGGTACGAACGCCGCATCTCCTCTTCGAGGCTGATGGGCAGGGTTTCCTTGGCGAATTGCGTCATGCGGGCAGGTTGTCTTTTTGGCGCGGGCAGCCAGCTAGCTGCCTGTGCGATGGCAAAAGAGGCATTGTAATTGGCTCAATCTGTCTCACACGCGCAACATGTTGAAAGCTTCAGAACAAGCTATCTCGATCAGAAGGGTGCATTTTTGTCTCTATGGCACAATCAATTTCGTTTTTGAATATCAGGGGAATGCCCTTGCCACGTCGCAGTGAACGCTGCGTTTTATTTGTGAGGATCCGCATGAACAAACTCAATAAAGTCGCTGCCCTGTTCGCCATCGTGTCTGCTGCAGGTGCAGTTCAAGCTCAGGCTGTTGACAACTGGCGCGCCACTGACGGCACGGTCTTGAAGAACGGCACCAACGAACTGTGCTGGCGCGACAACTTCTGGACGCCTCAAACTGGCGTGCAAGGGTGCGATGGCGTGCCCGCCCCGGCCCCGGCGCCGGTGCCTGCACCAGCACCTGCTCCTGCACCGGCTGCTGTGCCTGCGCCCGTTCCGGCGCCTGCTCCAGTCGTGGTGCCTGCTGCACCCGCCACTGAAAAGGTCAGCTTCGCTGCTGACGCCTTCTTTGACTTCGACAAGGCTGACCTGAAGCCTGAAGGTAAGGCCAAGCTCGACGATCTGGCTGAAAAGGTCAAGGGCGTGAACCTGGAAGTGATCGTGGCTGTCGGTCACACCGACTCGCGCGGCAAGAGCGGCTACAACCAGAAGTTGTCGGTCAAGCGCGCTGATGCTGTGAAGACCTACCTGGCTTCCAAGGGCATCGAAGGCTCGCGTATTTACACCGAAGGCAAGGGCGCCGCTCAGCCTGTGGCTGACAACAAGACCGATGCCGGTCGCGCCAAGAACCGTCGCGTGGAAATCGAAGTGGTCGGTACCCGCAACAAGTAAGGATCGCCAGATCCAGAACAAACCCCGCCTCGGCGGGGTTTTTTTATGCCTTCTCTTCTCTTTTCTGCCGCCGCCAGCCTGAGCCTCAGGCCAGCATGACTTCTTTGCCAGTCAGGCGCTTGGCCAGCTGGGTGGACAGGCGAGTGGTGAAGCCATAGATCGACAGTTGCGGGTTGGCGCCAATGCTGGTCGGAAAGATCGAGCCGTCGTGAACCGACAGGTTGCTGACCTGCCAGTGCTGGCCGTCCGGGCGGATCACGCCCAGCTTTTCCGTCCCGCCCATGCGGCAGCCTCCCATGACGTGGGCACTACCCGCTCCCGTCAGATAGGGCTTCATGTCAAAGGCCGCGATGCCCTCTTTGGCCTCGGCCCAGCTGCCGTAGTACTTCGCCTGTTCATGCATGGGCAAGACCCATTTGGCGCCCGCCGCGAACTGGATTTCGGCCATGCTCAACAGGGCGCGGCGGAAGCCGTTGAGGATGTAGGGCGTCAAAACGTAGTCCAGGCTCGGCGAGCCGTCCATATTGAGTTTGACCTCGCCGCCGGCTGCATCCGGATGGAAGCCGTCACGCATCAGCGCCAGCATCATCTGGGTGTTGGGGTAGTGCGCCAGGCGCTCTGCCAACCGGGCGCCGACTCCGCCGACCAGAATGGCGGTCAAGCCGGGGTGCATGGGCGTGGCTTCCAGCTTGTAGCCGATGTCGCCATCCACGGGCTGGGTGTGCAGGAAGTGGTCGGTGTAAATGGATTGCGGGGCACCGGCCCAGCCTTCCACACGTTGCCCGTAGACGGCCGACGAGAACGCCACCGGGTGCAAGAAGGTGCGCGTCCCCAGCAGTTTGTGAGGGTCCGGGGCTTTGGACCGTTTGAGCAAGGCCGGTGAATTGATGGCACCACCCGCCACCACGTAGTGTTTCGCGGTGATCCGCATGGCCCGATCCGATGCCGAATCCCCATTGAGTTTGATGGGGGTGCAAACCAGCGCCTTGATCCGGTCGCCATCCCACTCGAATTGCTCGGCACGCGTCTGGTAGAACAGCCGAGCGCCCGCTTGCAACGCGGCAGGAATGGTCGTGATCAGCATGGACTGCTTGGCGTTGGTGGGGCAGCCCATGCCGCAGGACCCCAGGTTCCAGCATCCTTTGACATTGCGTGGGATGACCTTGGCTTCGATGCCGAGCTTTTCAGAGCCGGTGCGCAGCAGTTCGTTGTTGGCATTGGGCTGGCCCTCCCAGGTGTGCACGTTCAGGCGACGCTCTGCCTGCGCGAACCAGGGCGCCATGGCGTCCACCGACAAATCATTCAGGCCGAAGTTCTGCTGCCAGTACTGCAAGGTATCGGCGGGGGTGCGAAACGAACTGGTCCAGTTGATGACGGTCGTCCCACCGACGCAACGGCCTTGCAAGATGCTGATGCCCTTGTCCGCGCTGCGGCGTGCGGCGCTTTCCTGATACAGGCTGGTATAGGCTTCAGATTCGCGTTGGTTGAAGTCGCTGCTGGTGCGCAGCGGGCCCTCTTCGACGAGGACGACATCCAGGCCCGCCTTGGTCAGGATCTCGGCGGTGATGCCTGCGCCTGCACCCGTGCCGACGATGACCACGTCACAGCTGAGCTGCTCGGGCAGGCCTTGTTCGCCGTTGGTGGTCTTCCAGCCGCTTTGTTGGCCTTCGCGAAAGAGATCGGGCAGTTTGCTCATACGTTGACAGGGCCGGGGTAGGCGACCGCATTCCAGTTTTCAGGGGCAGTGAAGTACAGCACGCAGGTGATGTCGCGCACCGCGTGATAGGCCATCTGGGTGGTGGGCAGGGCGTGTTGGCGCATGCGGTCCAGGGCGGCGGTGATGTCCGCATCCGACGCCTCGCGCCATGATTGACCCAGCCCGGTCACCAGATACCGTGTGGGCGGATTGGCCAGCAAACCGAGCAAGGCGTTGATCTCGGTTCGCAAGGCATGGGGCAGGTTGTTGAGGTACACGTCGATGCGCCGCACATGCGCGTCCAGCGCCGCCTGGCGCTGGGCAGGGTCCCGAGGCAGGACAGCGGACAGAACGCCGCGAGCCAAGGCACGCATGACGTCGATGCCATGTTCGGTCAGGCGGCCATCGGCCATGCCACGGTGCCAGAACACCGAACCGCCGAGCGCCGCACCGGCGGCTCCGATGGCGACAGCCGTTTTCATGAGCCATCGCCGTTTGGGCGAAGGCAAGTTGTTACTGGATTGATCGGCCATGCGCAAACCCGGTGAGAAACGAAGTGGAAACAAACGATGTCACATGGAATTGTGCCAAGGATCGCGGGCCCATGGCGTACGGGGTTCACCCTAGGTTCTCCGAGTCGGTGATATTTGGCTACGCCTGCACTCAGATAAGGGGGTGGGTAAATGCCGGGAATACCCGTGTCGCCGAATGTTGCAGAATCCGGGCAGCGCTTGCCTGACCGCTCGTTTTGGGAGCGAGCGAGGCGATACCCCTGAGTTGATGCATAGAAGAGGATGGCGAATGACCACAGCTAAACCGTGGCTGGCTCAATATGAAGCTGGCGTGCCCGCAGAGATCAATCCCAACGAGTACACCTCCTTGGTCGATTTGCTGGATCAATCGTTCAAGCAATTTGCCAGCCGCGACATGGCTGCGTTCATGGAAGTGCGCTGGACATTCGGTCAAGTTGACGAGCTCTCGCGCGCTTTGGCTGCCTGGTTCCAATCCAAGGGCTTGTCCAAGGGTGCCCGCGTGGCCTTGATGATGCCCAACACACCGCAGTACGTCGTGGCCTTGGCCGCCGTGTTGCGCGCCGGTTATGTGGTGGTCAACGTCAATCCGCTGTACACCCCGCGCGAGCTGGAACATCAATTGAAGGACTCGGGCGCCGAAGCCATCGTGATCCTGGAGAACTTCGCGGTCACCTTGCAGGACGTGATCGAGCGCACGCCCATCAAGCATGTGGTGATGGCCGCCATGGGTGACATGCTGCCCTTCTTGAAGGGGGCCATCGTCAACTTCGTGGTGCGCAAGGTCAAGAAGATGGTGCCGGCGTTCCGTATTCCGACGACCGGCGGTCGCCAGGTCACCACGTTCAATGATGCCGTGGCGCAGGGCCGCAACGCAAAGTACACCCGTCCGAAGCTGGTGGCCACCGACGTCGCCTTCCTGCAGTACACCGGCGGCACCACCGGCGTGTCCAAGGGCGCGACGCTCTTGCACCGCAACGTGGTGGCCAACATCCTGCAAAACGAAGCGTGGTTCAAGCCTGAAATCGCCAAGCTGGGCAACGCCCCCATGACGGTGGTGTGTGCCTTGCCGCTGTATCACATCTTCTCGTTGACGGTGTGCTACTTCATGGGAGCCCGCATGGGGAGCATGAACCTGCTGATTGCCAACCCGCGCGACATCCCAGGCTTCATCAAGACCCTGAAGAACTACAAGGTCAACCAGTTTCCCGCTGTGAATACTCTGTTCAATGCGCTGGCCAACACGCCTGAGTTTGCACAGCTCGACTTCTCGGGGTTGAAGGTGTCGATGGGCGGCGGTATGGCCGTGCAACAGGCCACTGCCGAGAAGTGGATGAAGATCACCGGCTGCCCGATCGTGGAAGGCTACGGTTTGTCTGAAACCTCGCCCGTGGCCACGGCCAACCGCCTGGACAACAAGGCTTTCAACGGCACGATTGGTTTCCCCCTGCCATCGACCGAAGTCGCCATCCTGGACGACGACGGCAACCATCTGGAGATTGGCAGCGTCGGCGAAATCTGCATCCGCGGCCCTCAGGTGATGGCGGGCTACTGGAACCGTGCTGACGAAACCGCCAAGGTGATGACGGCCGACGGCTTCTTCCGCACCGGTGACATCGGTGTCATGGATCCGACCGGCCAGGTCAAAATCGTGGACCGCAAGAAGGACATGATCCTGGTGTCCGGCTTCAACGTGTACCCCAACGAAGTCGAGCAGGTCGTCAACATGCACCCTGGCGTGATGGAATGCGCCGCCGTGGGCGTGCCGGACGACAAGTCGGGCGAAGCGGTCAAGGTCTATGTCGTGCGCAAGGACGAAGCGCTGACGGAAGCCGCCTTGAAGGCCTTCTGCCATGAGCAACTGACCGGCTACAAGTGCCCCAAGTTCATCGAGTTCCGCGCTGACCTGCCCAAGACCAATGTGGGCAAGATCCTGCGCCGTGAACTGCGCGACGAGAAGAAAGCGGCCTGATCCACCGAAAGGTCTCAGCCCCACCCAAACCGCCGGCGGCAACCTCGGCGGTTTTTTTATGGGCGCTTGATAGCGCACCGGTGCTTAAGAGACTTTTAAGTTTCAGTGAGCAAGCATTTACGAAACGGGTTTCGGCACGGTCGATACAGTCCCCCTCAGCGTGATGAGACACGCATTTTTGTTAACAGGGGCTCTACATGACGACGCTGACCGCATCCATTCATCGATTCAACATCTACCAGTCGGTTCACAAAGGCTTGCGGGCCTTCATGTCCGACACCTTGACCCGTGTTGGCGCCACGGACGAGCGCGACGCCGACGAATGTCAGGACACCGGCCGCCAGGTTCGTGCTCTGCTGGCGCTGTGCGCTTCACACTTGGAACATGAGAACCGATTCATTCACACGGCCATGGAGCGCCGCAGTCCGGGCAGTGCGGGCCAGTGCGCGAACGAGCACGTTCAGCATCTGGACCACATTGCGCGGTTGCAGGCGTCTGTGACCGCTGCGCAAGAGGCGAGTGGCACCGAGCGCGCGGGGGCCTGGCAATGGCTGTATCAACAACTGAGCTTGTTTGTCGCCGAGAACTTCGAGCACATGTTGCTGGAAGAGCGCGAGCACAACGCTGTGCTGTGGTCGCATTACAGCGATGCAGAAATCCATGAGATTCACGAAGCCCTCGTGTCCAGCGTGCCAGCCGACGAGATGGCGCTGAACTTCCGCTGGATGATCCCCCAGTTGACGCATTCCGAGCGGCTCGCCATGTTGAGCGGCATGCGCCAAGGGATGCCGGAACATGTATTCGGCGCCCAGATGGGCGTGGCCCGGGGGCTGTTGTCAGATCGCGCCTGGCGCAAGTTGGCGTCGGCTTTGCCTGTGGGCGAGGTGTGCCATGGCTAAGTGGATGTTGCGCTGCGCCGTGGTCTACGCGCTGATGGGCATCGCCATGGGGATCGGGATGGCCGCGTCCGGAGACTTCCTCAACAAGGGCGTGCATGTGCACCTCAACCTGGTGGGATGGGTGTCGATGGCTGTGATGGCGCTGGCGTATCAAGCCTTTCCAGCCATGGCTCACAGCAGGCTGGCGACGGCCCAGTTCTGTCTGCACAATCTGGGGCTGCCCGCCATGGCCTATGGCATTTATGCCCTGCTGCACCACTTGCCGCTGGCCGAGCCCGTGGTGGGCACCGGGTCCATGATGGTGGCGCTGGCGTTCCTGGCGTTTGCGGTCAATGTCTGGCGTCATGCCGGCGAGGCCGAGGCCCGGCCTGCCGCCGCCGCAGCGACCGGGCTCAATCGGCCGCTTGCAGCTTCAGTGGTTGGTTGATGGACAGGGCAAAGCGGCCGCGGCCCGCCTTGCTCATCTGAACGCAGGCCTGGCGCTCTGCCAGGCGGCGTTGCAGCAGCACCAGGCGGGCCTCCAGGTTGTCCGCGATGTCAGGCAGGTGAAGATCGGGAGCCAGCCGCAACTCGCGATTGGTGAAGTGATGCCGGCCTTCGTTCTGCATGACCTGAACCAGCTTCCAGAAGATGGCCCCGGCCACACCTTTGATCAGGTAGTCCTCGTCCAGGAACACGCTGTGATCGGCACGGAAATAACGAACCACGACGGCCTTGCTGCCTTGGGGGCCGGGCGTCGCGGGCGGCGCGGCGTCGGGCTCGGCCGGCTCGCTCTGCTCCTGGCAACTCAGACCTTTGGCGATCCAGCCAAATTGCTGCGCCAGCAGTTGCAGCATGTCTTCGTCGTCATAAGTAAAACGCAGGTCTTCCGGGCTTTCGACATACAGGACGCCATACAGATCCTGCCCCGCCAGAATCGGCACGGCCAGCTGGCTGCGGCTCTCAGGGAGCCCGGGCGGTGGGATGGCGCATTCCAACTGGTGGTGCAGCCCCAGCGCCTGGGCACTGTCGCGCACGGCCTTGCCGTAGATGTACTCGCTGGTCATGTGCGAGATCCGGATGGGCGTTTTTTCTCGCGCTGCCACCCCGATGACGCCGTGTCCCATGGGGATCTCGGAGCCCACCCCGGATTGCTCATAGCCCCAGCTTGCGACGGTGAACAGGCGTTCCCCGCATTCATCCAGCTTGAGGACCATGATGTGGTGGATCTGGGCCAGCGTGCGCAGGGCCGTCAGTGTGTTGTCCAGTAACTCACCCAGATCGCGACTGGCGTTGAGCAGTGCGTTCATCTGCCGCAGTGTGGGCAGGTAGTCGCCGCCGGGCAGCGCGTTGCTGGGCTGGGGCAGGCCGTTGGCTTCAACCTGCAGGACCTCGTAGACGTCAGATCCCTGCAGCTTGAACACGTTGGTCATGCCGGTGTGCGATGCGATGCCAGCCAGCTTCGCCTTCATGCTTTCAAACAAGGGGCCGCTGGTTTCGGTGCGCAGGTAACGCACGTGCAGGCGGTAGCTGCTGCCGGTGAACGGGTCGACCACCTTGAGCAAAGCGTAGGGGTTGCGCAGGATGTTCTGGCGGGTCTTGTTGAAAAACTGAAAGGTCAGCGCCACATGCCTGGCGTCCACATATTGCACTTGCGACAGGTACGCGATATTGGGCATGCCATCTGGCGAGCAGGTGGACAGCGGGCTGGGAATGGCGCCTTCAAAGCAGTTACGCAGGCCGGCGATGTTGACCGTCATGGCAAGGTTCCCATGACAGGGCGGCCTGCCTGCGGGCCGGGCGTCTGCTCAAAGACCTGCTCTGGCACGAAGCTCAGGGCCACCATGCTGTCGGGCTCGATGGCCATGTAGGCCTTCGCAAAGTCGCGGTTGTGACCGATCCGCGTGACGCCCTCGACAAACCGATGGCAATAACCTTGCACATAGGCAATCTGGTCGGGCGTGGCCGCCGACAGTTGGACCTGCCGACCTTTGATCTGCATGGCCGTTTCTGTTGCGGGCAGGCAGAAGACGGCTGCGACCACGTCTTGCTGCAGGACATCATTCAACACAGGCTGGGCCTCCTGGCGCCGTACGAACAGCGTCAGACGTTGCCGATCAGGCGCCACCTGGCACGCAAAGGCGCGACACGCACTGGGGCGCAGCGCCGCGGACCGGGAGCTGATGTCGATGGCGACTTCACGTTCGATGAAGGCCACCGTGCTGTCGCTGAGCAGGTTGGCAGACATGCGGATTGCGGGGCCAGGGCCCGACCGGAATGGGGTGCGCCCGATTGTAGGGGCGTCAGTCCCGCAGGAACAGGGCTTGCAGATCGCTGAGGAAATCAAAGCCTTTGGCGGTCGGCCAGGCATGGGTGAGGTCGCGCTGCAGCAGTCCCTGGGCTTCGGCCTGAGCCAGGGGTTGCTGGATGCTGGCCAGGGTCAGGCCTGTTCGCTCGGCAAAGCGACTCAGCTCGAAACCCTCCCTCAAGCGCAGCGCATTCATCATGAATTCAAAGGCGCGGGCATCGAGCGACACTTCGGTTTCATTCGAGCAAGCCAGCCCCTGGACGGCCTTGTCCATGTAGGCGGCTGGCTCACGCCAGCGGACCTGGCGCACGATGCGGTCGGGAAAGCTCAGTTTGCTGTGAGCCCCGGCGCCGATGCCCAGGTAGTCGCCAAATTGCCAGTAATTCAGGTTGTGCTGACAAGCATGACCCGGCTTGGCGTAAGCCGACACTTCGTAGCGTTGCATGCCGGCCTGAGCGGTGCGCTCGACCAGGTAGTCGAGCATGTCAAACGCGGTGTCGTCGTCCGGCAGGCCTTTGGGCGGTTGCGTGGCAAAGACGGTGTTGGGCTCCATCGTGAGGTGATACAGCGACAGATGCGGGGGCTCGAACGCCAGGGCGGTCTGCACATCATCGCGCAGGTCATCCATGCTCTGGTCCGGCAGTGCGTACATCAGATCGATGTTGAAGGTGTCAAAGCAGGAGGCCGCTTCTTCAATGGCCGCACGTGCCTGAGGCCCGTTGTGTACCCGACCCAGGGCTTGCAGTTTGGCGTCGTCAAAGCTTTGCACACCGATGGACAGGCGATTGACGCCAGCCTGGCGAAAGGCTTTGAATCGGTCAGCTTCAAACGTGCCGGGGTTGGCCTCCAGCGTGATTTCGCATTGAGGCTCCAGGGGCAGGCGGGCGCGGATGTCGGCCAGCATGCGGTCGATGCCATCGGGCGAAAACAAGCTGGGGGTGCCGCCCCCGATGAAAAGGGTGTGGACCCGCCGCCCCCAGATCGATGGCAGGGCCGACTCCAGGTCCGCGCGCAAGGCATCCAGATACCTGGCTTCGGTCTGCGGGCTGATCAAGCCTGACTGGCCAGGCGTGCTCGCGATCTGGTGTGAGTTGAAATCGCAATACGGGCATTTGCGCAGACACCAGGGTAAGTGAACGTACAGCGACAGCGGCGGCAGGGCCTGCAGCGTGCCGGGTCGTTGGAGGGTGATCATGCTGACTGCCAGGGCCAGCGGTCGCCGGCGGTCAGGTTCCAGCGATCGCGGATCAAACCGAGCATCGTTTGGCAAGCCTGGGCGCGGTGGCTGACCGCGTTTTTGATCTCTGGGGCAAGTTGCGCGGCGCTTTGCTGATAAGTGGGTAACCACAGCAAAGGGTCGTAGCCGAAGCCGTGATCGCCTTGCTGGGCTCTCAGCAGTTCGCCCTCCCAGTGGCCTTGCGCGATCAAGGGTTCCGGGTCATCCGCATGGCGCACGGCCACCAGTACGCAGATGAAATGGGCTCGGCGATCGGTCTGGTCCTGCATCTGGGCCAACAGCCAGGCGTTGTTGGCCGGGTCGATCAGCTCGCGGCCTACGCCTTCTGCAATGCGGCCCGCGTCGACCGCATACCGCGCCGATCGCACGCCCGGCGCGCCGCCCAAGGCGTTCACGCACAGACCGGAGTCGTCCGCGATGGCTGGACCTTGGCCTTCGCGCGCGGCATGGCGGGCCTTGGCCAGTGCGTTTTCGATGAAGGTGATGTGAGGCTCTTCCGCCTCGGGGATGCCCAGCGATCCCTGCGTGACCAACTCCACCCCCAAAGGCTCGATGAGGGTCTGCAATTCACGCAACTTCTTGGCGTTATTGGACGCGAGGATCAACTGTTTGCTCATGGTGCGCGCTGTCTGGCTGTCTATCAGCCCCGGTGCAGGGGTTGTGCCAAGGCGGCGATCTGCGCTTCCAGCAATTGGCGAATGCCTTTGTCCGCCAGAGCCAGTAACTGATCCATCTCATCGCGGGTAAACGCCACGCCCTCTGCGGTGCCCTGGACTTCGACAAAGTGCCCCGCACCGGTCATGACGACATTCATGTCTGTGTCGCAGGCGGAGTCTTCGGTGTACTCCAGATCGAGCAGGGGCGTGCCTTCCACGATGCCGACGCTGATGGCCGCCACGGGGTGCAGAATGGGGCTGGCGGCGATCTTGCCTTGCGCGATCAAGGTGTTGACCGCATCAACAGCGGCCACATAGGCGCCGGTGATGGCCGCCGTGCGGGTGCCACCATCGGCCTGGATCACATCACAGTCGATCACGATCGAGCGCTCGCCCAGCTTGCTCAAATCAAACACCGCGCGCAGGCTGCGCCCGATCAGGCGCTGGATCTCTTGCGTGCGACCTGTTTGCTTGCCGCGGGCCGCTTCGCGGTCGGATCGGAAATGGGTCGAGCGGGGCAACATGCCGTATTCGGCGGTCACCCAGCCTTCGCCGCTGCCGCGTTTGTGAGGCGGGACACGCTCTTCGGTCGTGGCGGTGCACAGGACTTTGGTGTCGCCAAAGCAGATCAGCACCGAGCCTTCGGCATGTTTGGTGTAGCCGCGGGCAATGGTCAAGGGACGCAAAGCGTCATGCGCACGGTTGTGCGCACGTTGGTATGCCATGAAGGGCTCCTCAGTCGGTCAGGGTTTCTTGCCGGAGGCGGCATTGGCAGAGCGGCGAATGGCCTCGTTGATCTCGCGGATGGAGCGTTCGATCTCGGCCTCGTCCAGTTCGTCTGCCTCGCTGAGGTCGGCGTGCTCGCCGCTGCCACCCACACTGGCCTGGATGGTCGACGCAAAGACCTCTTCACCCAGCGCATCGGTCGAGACGTTGGGCACCTCGTCGTTCTCGGCCGATTCCCATTCGACCGACAACACGGTGACGTTGTCGCATTTGGGGCCACCCTGACGCAGGGCCACTTCGACCAGTTCAGGTACGGCATCGGAGATCGTGCGCGAGGACATGTGGCGGGTGATGTCTTCGTCTTCGACCGTGCCCCACAGGCCGTCCGAGCACAGCATGATCCGGTCGCCTTCTTGCAGCAGGATCGGGCCGGCCGTGTCGACCACCGGCTTGCCGGGGCTGCCCAGGCAGGTGAAGAGCACGTTGCGGTTGTAGCGTTCGTTCAGTGGCACGACGCTGGACAGCGATTGCTGCAGTTCCGAATAGGAGTGATCGCGTGTGCGCGCCACCAGCTTGTCGCCGCGAATGAAGTACAGGCGCGAATCGCCGCAGTGGGCCCAATACGCCGAGCTGCCCTGCATGATGCAGGCGACGATCGTCGTGCGGGGCGTGTCCATCAAGCCTTTTTCGCTGGCGTAGCGCAGCAACTGGTGATGGCCCGCCATGATCGCATCCTGCAGAAAGCGGATGGGGTCCTCCAAGGAGGGGCGGGCATCGCGCTGGTAGAGCGCGGCCATGGTCTGCAACGCCAGTTGCGAGGCCATTTCGCCCTCTGGGTGTCCCCCCATGCCGTCTGCCAGGGCAAACAGACCCGAATCGCGCGTGTAGCAATAGCCCATGCGGTCTTCGTTTTTCTCGCGGCCGCCCTTGCGGCTGATCTGGTAGACGGAGAATCTCATGCCAGCCTCAAGCCTTTGCGCCTGATTTGAGGTTTTCAAGTTGCAGCTTGACCCGCTCGGAGAAGGTCAGCTTCGAATACCGGCGTTCGGTCTCTCGGGCGAGTTCCTTTTGCAAGGCGAACACGCTTTGAGGCCGCGCCAGCGGGTCCAGCGACATGCACCACTCCGTCACTTCGAGCAGGTTGTCGGAATACACATTGCGCAGACGCGAGAGCGACAGGCTCAGGCGGTCTTTCTCAAGACGCTGAGGCGCATCGTTGGGTGGGTAGCCCTGCATGCATGCATAGATGCAGGCGCCAATCGCATAGATGTCGGTCCAGGGGCCCAGCGAGCCGTCACGGCGGTACATCTCAGGCGCGGCAAAGCCGGGCGTGTACATCGGACGGATGAAATTGCCCTCTTTGGACAGCACTTCGCGCGCCGCGCCAAAGTCCAGCAACACCGCGCGGTTGTCGTTGGTGATGAAGATGTTGGCCGGTTTGATGTCCAGGTGCAGCATCTTGTGCTGATGCACGATGCGCAGGCCGCGCAAGATTTCATCAAACAGCGAGCGAATGGTCGACTCGCGGAACACCTTGTCGCGCTTGAGATCGCGCGCCGTGACCACGAAATCCTGCAAGGTGTCACCCTGCAGGTAATTCATGACCATGTAGACGGTTTCGTTTTCGCGGAAGAAGTTCAGCACCGACACCACACTGGGGTGGGCGATTTGCGCCAGCGAGCGGCCTTCTTCAAAAAAACTCTTCAAGCCCAGGCGATACAGCGGTTGTTTGTCCGGCTTGACGCGCGGGATCAACTCCCCTGCAGCACGTTCGGCCAGGGAGGCGGGCAGATATTCTTTCAGGGCTACCAACCGCTTGTCAGGGTCTTCGGCCAGGTAAACCACGCCAAAACCACCGGCTGCAAGCTTCTTGACGACCTGATAACCACCCACAACTGTGCCCGGAGGCAACGGGGCTGGCTTCGGCTTTGACATAATCGAGTTTTGTCTGGTGTCAAGTAACCATGTCAGTCTACTCCATGACCGGCTTTGCCAGTGCGGTCGCGTCGGTTCCCGACCACTCTGGTGAAAACACTGAGGATTCCGACGCATCCGGGGCGTCGCGCAAAAGCGCCAACGGCGGCGTGGGGGCCGAACTGCGGTCCGTCAACAGCCGTTTTCTGGATCTGAGCTTCAAGGTGTCGGACGAGTTCCGCTCTCTGGAGCCGGCCATGCGCGAGATGCTCACCCAGGCGTTCAAGCGCGGCAAGATCGAGTTGCGCATGCAGCCCCAGCGTGCCGTGGACTCTGCCTGGCCCCAGCCTCAGCTCGATCAACTCCAGATGCTGGCTCGCCTGGAGGGAACGGTTCAGAACTGGTTGCCCAAGGCCGGGTCCCTGTCGGTCAATGAGGTCTTGAACTGGTGCCGGGCGGCGGCGCCAGCGGCCAAATTGGAAGACATTGCGCTGGAGGCGACCCGTTTGGCCATCGAGGCCTTGATGGAGGCCCGCAAGCGCGAGGGCAAGCGGCTGGTGGCCATCCTGCATGAGCGCATTGAAGGACTGCGGGCCCTGGCCGAGCAGGCGACGCCCTTGGTGCCTCAGGCTGTGCAACGTCAGCAAGAACGGTTTGTGCAGAAGTTTCAGGACGCCATGGCGGCGGTGGGTGGCTCGGTGACGGCGGAGGCGGCGCAGGAGCGCGCGCTGTCCGAGGCCGCCGCGTATGCACTGCGCATTGACGTGGACGAGGAGCTTCAGCGACTCAAAGCCCATCTGGACGAGATCACCCGTTTGCTGAAAAAGGGTGGCGAGTGCGGCAAGCGGCTCGACTTTCTGATTCAGGAACTGCACCGCGAGGCCAACACCCTGGGGTCCAAAGCCGCCGCGCTGGAGTTGACGCAGATCTCGGTGGAGATGAAGGTCTTGATCGAGCAAATGCGCGAGCAGGTTCAGAACATCGAATGACGGCCGATAACGTGTCTAATCAATCCATGGTGTCAGATATGGACTACCCCGGCAATTTGTTCGTTGTCTCCGCACCCAGTGGCACAGGCAAATCGAGCCTGGTCAATGCGCTGCTCGAAGTGGAATCCCGGCTGCAGGTGTCGGTGTCGCACACCACGCGGGCGCCCCGGGGCCAGGAACAGCATGGTCGCGAGTACTGGTTCACCTCAAAAGAGGAGTTTCAGGCGATGGTGGAGCGGGGCGACTTCTTTGAGCACGCCGAGGTGCATGGCAATCACTACGGCACCTCGCGCCATGCCATTGAAGAGCGCATTCAGCACGGCCAGGACGTCGTGCTGGAGATCGACTGGCAAGGTGCCCTGCAGATCAAACAGATCTTTCCCAACGCCATTCTGATTTTCATCCTGCCGCCCAGCTATGAAGAATTGCTGCAGCGCTTGAATCGCCGTGGCGAGGATTCGCAGGAGGTCATCGACCTGCGGATGAAGAACGCCAAAATCGAGGTGGCACAGGCGCAGTTCTTTGATTTTGTCGTCATCAACGCGCTATTTGAGTCGGCTTTGTTCGATTTGAAGTCCATTGTTCACGCGCAGCGGTTAAAATACTCTGCTCAGCGTCGAAACAAGTCCGCCGTGTTTCGCGCTTTGAATTTGGTCTAAGTCCTTGTCAACATTGACTTTTTGATCTGTTTTTGCTCTTGTTGGAGACCCCACATGGCCCGCATCACCGTTGAAGATTGCCTGCAAAAGATCCCGAACCGCTTCCAGTTGGTGTTGGCTGCTACCTATCGCGCTCGCATGTTGAGCCAGGGTCACACCCCCAAGATCGAATCGCGCAACAAGCCCAGCGTGACCGCTCTGCGCGAAATCGCAGCCGGTCAAGTGGGCCTGGAGATGCTGCGCAAAGTTCCGACCTGATTCCTGCTGCACCCATGCTCGAGCGGCCCGCTGATGCGGGCCGTTCCCATTTGGCGATCGGGATCGAGTCGATTGTTTTTCTGTTGATGTTGTGCCCATCTGGCAGCGGGTATCCGCGCTAAAGTAGTTCCATGAACCAGGCCACAGACGCTGCAGCTGCATCCTTTGCCGCGCTGACGCATAAACTCGACTACCTCGACGAAGCCGACATCCGGCGCGTGCGAGACGCCTATCGTTTTGCCGACGAAGCCCACCTGGGCCAATTTCGCGCCAGCGGCGAGCCCTACATCACGCATCCCATCGCAGTGGCAGGGTTGTGTGCCGACTGGAAGCTCGACGCCCAGGCCATCATGGCCGCGCTCATGCATGACGCCATGGAAGACTGCGGAGTCACCAAACTCGAGCTGATCGAGCGATTTGGTGCGCCCACGGCCGAAATCGTCGACGGGCTCACCAAGCTGGATAAGCTGCAGTTTTCCACTAAGGAAGAATCGCAGGCCGAATCCTTCCGCAAGATGCTGCTGGCGATGGCGCGCGACGTGCGCGTCATCTTGATCAAACTGGCTGACCGGCTGCACAACATGCGCACGATGGATGCCATGGTGCCTGCCAAGCGGGCCCGCATCGCCCGTGAAACGCTCGACATCTATGTGCCCATTGCGCACCGGCTGGGGCTGAACCAGACCTATCGCGAGCTGCAGGAGCTGTCCTTTCAGTACATCAACCCATGGCGCCATGCGGTATTGGCCAAGGCGGTCAAACGCACACGCGGTAACCGGCGGGATCTGGTCGAGCGTATCCGCAAAGAAGTCGAGGAAGCCTTTGCCGACGCCGACATGACCGTGGAGGTCTTTGGGCGCGAGAAAACCATTTTTTCGATTTATCACAAGATGATCGAAAAGAACCTGACTTTCGCCCAGGTCAGCGACATCTTCGGCTTTCGCATCGTGACCCGTGAACTGCTCGATTGCTACCGGGCGCTGGGTGTGCTGCATCAGCTCTACAAGCCTTTGCCGGGCCGTTTCAAAGACTACATCGCCATTCCGAAGGCCAACGGTTACCAGTCCCTGCACACCACCCTGGTCAATCCCGTGGGCACGGCTGTCGAATTCCAGATCCGGTCCCAGGCCATGCACGCCGTGGCAGAGAAGGGCATTGCCGCGCATTGGATGTACAAGACCTCGGAAGGGGCCGACAACGACGCTTCGCCTCAACAGGCGGCTGTCTGGTTGCAGTCCCTGATCGATATCCAGCAGGAAACGCGCGACTCCGCCGAGTTCCTGGAGCACCTCAAGATCGACCTGTTCCCTGAGTCGGTTTACGTCTTCACGCCCAAGTCGCGCATTCTGGCCCTGCCCCGTGGTGCGACATCGGTCGACTTCGCCTATGCGATTCACAGCGATGTGGGCGATCGCTGCGTGGCCGCTAAAATCAACGGCGAAGCGGCCGCCTTGCGTACCGAGTTGCGCAGCGGCGACGTGGTCGAGATCATCACGGCCCCCAGCGCCAAGCCTAACCCGGGGTGGTTGAATTTTGTCCGGACCGGTCGCGCGCGCTCCAAGATCCGGCATTACCTCAAGAACATGGAGGCCGAAGAGTCGCTGGACCTGGGCGAAAAGCTGCTCAGTCAGGCCCTGCGCTCCGAAGGTCTGACCCTGCCGCCCGGTGACGAAGAAAGCGACGGCGATGCCGGTGCGCTGTGGCAGGCCCTGATCCGGTGGGGCGGCAACCGCACCAAGCATGACCTGCTGATCGACATTGGCCTGGGACGCAAAATTGGCACGATGGTGGCCAAACGGCTGGCGCAACTCATGGCCGAATCGGGCGAGCGCCCCGATGCGTTGACCTTGACCCTGGGGCGCTTTGCCAATCTCGAGTCGCCATCCCAGGGTACCGTTGTGATCGACGGCTCCGAGGGGGCGACGGTGCAACTGGCTTCCTGTTGCTGCCCTGTACCGGGTGATCCCATTGCCGGTTACCTGGGCCGTGGCGAGGGCCTGGTGGTGCACACCCAGACCTGTGGCGTCGGCAAGCGCCTGTTCGAGCGCGACAGCGAGCGGTGGATTGATGTGGCTTGGGCAGACGAGCCCACCCGCAATTTTGAAACCGTGTTGACGGTGCTGGTGGCCAATGGCAAGGGCGTACTGGCTCAGGTCGCCGCGACCATCAGCAGTGCGGAAACCGACATCACCCACATCGAAATGGGCGATGAGCGCTTGGGCGAGACGGCCGAGTTGCGTCTGACCCTGGCCGTCCGGGACACCGACCACTTGGCCGATGTCATCCGCACCCTCAAACGTTGCCCCGTGGTTCTGAAAGCTGAACGGGTCTGCCCCTGATGAGCCAGGCGACGCACTGCGGCGGTCAATGCTGTGTGCTTTTGGCCGGGTAGGTCACCTTGAGGATCTCCAGGCGCTCCAGGCCGCCTGGCGTCATGAGTTGCACTTCGTCGCCTTCTCGCGATTTGAGTAGCGCGCGCGCGATGGGAGAAATCCAGCTCACCTCGCCCTTCAGGTTGTCCACCTCGTCGATCCCTTTGATGGTGATGGTGCGTTCCACGCCTTGCAGATTGCTGTAGGTCACGGTGGCACCGAAAAAGACCTGATCGTTGCCATGATGCAGCGAGGGGTCGGCCACCTCGGCGATGTCCAATCGCTTGGTTAAGAAGCGAATGCGCCTGTCAATTTCCCGCAATCTTTTTTTGCCGTAGAGGTAATCTCCATTCTCGGAGCGGTCGCCATTGGAGGCCGCCCAATGGACAATTTCCACAATTTTGGGGCGCTCGATATCAATCAGATTGATCAACTCGGTTCGCAAGCGGTGATAGCCCTCGGGCGTGATGTAGTTCTTCCCTCCCGCGGGTAGGGGCGGCGGCGACAGTTCGTCGTCGTCATCCGCCGCATCAGACTCTTTGGTGAAAGCTTTGTTCATGGCATGGGATTGTGCGCAATATGCCAATAGTTCACGAGAGCCCCTTGGCAATGAGGCCTTCAGTTGACACAAAAACCGACGAATTAGCAAAAATGAAATTGCCGATTCCAATGATTGGCCACGCTGTTGCTCGTCTTACAGGAGGCCCTCTATGTCGCAAGTGATCCCTCTGGGCCCGGCGGCCCGCATGTTGACAACGCGCGAGGCGGCCACGCGGCTGGGCGTTTCATTGCGCACGGTGCAATTGTGGGTCGAAGCTGACATTTTGCCTGCGGCAAGAACCCCGGGCGGGCATCGACGGATTCCCTATAACGCGGTGGAGGCCTTGGCCTTGAGCACCGGCCTGGGTGGCGACCATCCGGGCAAGGGCGCCTTGACCAAGCGCGAATTGATGGCCGCCTCCAAGGCCGAATCGACAGGCGCAAAGGACGCCGAACCCCGCGGTCGGGCGCTGGATATCCTGCTGGTGGCCGACGATCAACCGTGGCAAGATCAATGCGCTGCCGCCTTGACCATGTTCGGCCCCGCGGTCCAGTTGAGAACGGCCGAGACCGGGTATCTGGCGCTGCTGCAGATTGGGCAAAAGGCCCCGGACGTATTGATCACCAACCTGGAGTTGCCAGGACTGGACGGGATCGCCATGTTGCGCACCCTGGAGCGTTGTGAATCGATTTCCAACCTCAGAGTGCTGGCGTTGACGGACCTGACCGACAGTGAGTTGATGCGAAAGGGGGGGCTACCCGGCTGTGC
The DNA here is from genome assembly GCA_050259275.1 of Acidobacteriota bacterium. GTDB lineage: Bacteria > Pseudomonadota > Gammaproteobacteria > Burkholderiales > Burkholderiaceae_C > Aquabacterium. The sequence goes on along the minus strand of JBLNAI010000015.1, from coordinate 1,983 downwards.
AGAAGTCGTCCGCCTGCCGGTGTCCGCTGAGGCCATCGCCAATCGGATTGGACGGTTTCTGGTCGGGCAGAGGGCCTCGCAGTGACCATTTGAGCAAACGGAGTCGCATGCCAGCCAAAATTCTAGTTGTCGAGGACCAGGCAGAGATTCGTCATCTCATTGAGGTGACGTTGTCTTGCGGCCCGTACGAGTATCACGAGGCCACCGACGGTGTCTCTGGACTGGAGCGCATCCGGGCGCTCAAACCCGATCTGGTATTGCTGGACGTGATGATGCCTGGCGGACTGAGCGGCTTTCAGGTATGCGAAATGGTCAAAAAGGACCCGGCTCTCAGCGGTGTGCGCGTGATGATGCTCACCGCCCTGGGTGAGGTGGGCGACATTGACCTGGCCCGTGACGCCGGTGCGGATGCGTACTGGGTCAAACCATTCAGCCCTGCCGAACTGCTCGATCAGATCAACAGCCTGCTACCTCGGGCCGGGGCGCCTCACTGAACCCGGCTGCTTCGGCGGTCGTGTAATATTCCACGCCTCGCGAGAGCGGGGCGGGCGCCTTCCTGCAAGCCACACACCCGAGTGTTTCTGCTAAGAAGGTTTGGCCAACGCCTCTGTACTCTCCCGTTGCCGTTCACCACGGCCTGTTGCATCGCCTGCTGTACGGGGACTGGGGTCCATGAAATCATTTACGTTGTCAAAAGTCGCCGGTTTTCAGACGACGCGTGCTGTGTTGGCTCAGCGTGGGCTGGATCTGGATGATTTGCTTCAGCGCGCCGGCGTTGATCTCACTGCAGCGCGTCATCACGACCTGGCTTACGTCTGCGATCTCTTTTCGCGCGTGTGGTCACTTGCCGTCAAGGAAACGGGCGATACCAGCATTGGCCTGACCAAGCCAAACCATCCTCTGCAATCGTTTGGACTGGTGGCTCATCTTCTGATTTCGTCGCCTGACCTAATGACCGCGCTCAATGCGCTGGCCCGGGTGTCAGGCATGGTCTCACCGACGTTTTCCATGGGCGTGACCCGCGACGGGGGACTGTGCACCGTCACAATCACCGCTCTTGGGGGCAAGTTGCCCATTCCCATGCAGCGTTACGATTCCATTTTGACTGTCTTGCTGGAGGGCGCGAAGTGGATCACCGGGCGTCCTCTGGTCCCCAAAACGCTCTTTCATCCCTGCCCCGCTCCAGATGGCCCGCAGCGGTGGGAGCAGGCATTTGGCTGTCGCGTTGCATTTGGGGCCTCGTCGTTCCGGGCGGTATTCGACGAAAAAGATCTGCTGGCGGTCGTGCCCACGGCCGACCCCGCCATGGCGGCATTGTGCGAGCGCATGTCCAACCAATCGGTGCAAGAGCAGACCGGACACTTCACCGCGAAGGTGCGCCAGGTTTTGAGCAAGAACCTGGCAAAAGGTGACCCTCGCCGAGAACATGTCGCAGAAGTCTTGTGCTTGAGCGAGCGCACCTTGCAGCGCCGCTTGAGCGAAGAGGGCACCAACTTCGCAGAACTTGTCGACAAACTGCGACAGGAGCTTGCCGAGCGGTTGCTGGCGCAAGGGCATTTGAGCACCACTGAAATTGCATTCGAATTGGGTTTTTCGGACCCTTCCAACTTCTATCGCGCCTGTAAACGGTGGTTTGGACACTCTCCCAGCGGCATGCGTCCCTCCATTTAATTGGAAACCCTTAATCGCTTCAACCTAAGTAGTTTCCTCGCCCATTAGCTGGGTGGCTTTGGAGGTCAATGCCTTGGCTCCAGCGGCCAATAAAAAGAGGGATGAATGCGTGAAGATTGCATCACGCAAGGCGGAAATCGCAACACGACAGTGAAGTGATGGAGTCAAGCGTAAACAAGCAAAGTTCGTACTAAAAAACTTTCCAATTCTCTGGAGCTAATATGCAATCGTTCAAGCTTTCCGCAGTTGCCCTGGCCTTGTCGGCTGTTGCTTTCTCGGCTTCGGCCATGACCTCGATCGAAGACGCTGACC